>NZ_FNEI01000003.1:156337-370431 GCF_900099975.1 Arthrobacter cupressi | reverse complement strand
ATCGACGCCGAAGTCCGGCAAGGCAGCAACGTGGCGGAGACTGCAGCTGAAGCGGGCATACGCCACGTGGTGTACGGGGCGGCAGGAGTCAGCGACCAGCCGACAGGCGTCGGCTCCTGGGACTCGAAGCTGGTCATAGCCCTGCGCTTTCGCGAACTCGGACTGCCGCTCACCGTGCTCCGGCCAATGGCTTTCATGGAACTGATGACGGACCAAGGTTACTACCCACAGTTTTCCACCTGGCACCTGATGCCAAAGCTGATGGGCCCGACCCGGCCGGTGGGCTGGCTGTGCGTTGACGATCTGGGTGCCATCGCCGCCCGAATGTTCGCCGACCCCGAACGGTGGAGCGGCGCGGTGCTGGGTTTGGCATCCGACGTGCAGTCAATAGACGAATGCCGCACCCTATGGCAGGAACAGACCGGACGAAAGCCCCGTGGCGTGCCGATGCCGGAGAAGCTGTTTGAACGCTTCGTGGGAAAGGACCTCACCACCATGTGGCGATGGCTGCAGACCGGACAATTCGACATGAGTACGCAGGCAACGCGCGAGGTCCTGCCGGAGGCCCGGACCATTAAGGAATGGCTGACACAACGGCCCAAGTGAGCGGTGCTGAGCAGCGCGGACCGCGGTGACTGCGGGGCTGCCGCTTGGCTTACCCGCTGGAGGCGAAAAGGCCGACCCGGCGGCAAGCACCCCGGGGCGATCAGCAGAGGCACTTGTCAGCTGTGTACACACTTAAAAGCGAAAACCCCTCTGACGAGGGGTTTTGCTGTGCCCGAGGTGGGACTCGAACCCACACACCTTTCGATACCGCATTTTGAGTGCGGCGCGTCTGCCAATTCCGCCACTCGGGCGCGGAACACCCAACAAGAAACCACCGGAAAACATCCGCTCCTGCTGGAGTGCGCGAAACTACTCTACATGCAGATAGTCTGAATCTCAGAACCGACCCGGCCGAGCAATAAATCATACGCACGAACCGGGGCAACTAAGATGGTGGAGAACCCGCCTACCCCTCCAAGGAGATCCTGTGTCAGAACAGACGGAATCCAAGCCCGCTTCCCAGCCTGCCCGCCGCGTTGTGGTCGCAGAAGACGAGACCCTCATCCGCCTCGACATCATCGAAATCCTGAAGGGCGAAGGCTTCGACGTCGTCGGAGAAGCGGACAACGGCGAGAAGGCCGTGGAACTGGCCGAGGAGCTCACGCCCGACCTCGTGCTGATGGACGTCAAGATGCCCGTCATGGATGGCATCTCCGCCGCCGAAAAGATCGTCAAGGCCCGCATCGCCCCCGTGGTGCTGCTGACCGCCTTCAGCCAGAAGGAACTGGTGGAGCGTGCCCGCGACGCCGGCGCCATGGCGTACGTCGTCAAGCCCTTCACCCCGGCCGACCTCATCCCCGCGATCGAAATCGCCCTCTCCCGCCACGAGGAGATCAAGGCGCTCGAGAGCGAAGTGTCCGACCTCCAGGAGCAGTTCGCCACCCGCAAGCTCGTGGAGCGCGCCAAGAGCCTGCTGACCACCAAGATGGGCCTGACCGAACCGGAAGCCTTCCGCTGGATCCAGAAGACTTCCATGGACCGCCGCCTGAGCATGCGCGAAGTGGCCGAGACCATCATCAACCAGGTCAACTAAGCGTCACGCCGCAAAGAGGCGTCCGGGAGCCGTACGACGGCGGCCGGGCGCCTTTTTCGCATCCCGCACCGACCGCCGTCGTACTTGAGCACGAGACAGCAAAGGAGGCTCTCGCCGTTCGGCGGGAGCCTCCTTTGCTGTCGAAGGTGAGGATCAGGCCTTCGCGGCCGCCTTCCTCTTCTTCTTTTCCGGCCACGGGCCGAGCTTTTCCTTGCGCTCCGCGCTGGCCTTGGAGGTGTCGGCGAGGTCGCCCACCTTGTGGACCTTCAGGGAGTTGGTGGAGCCGGCCTGTCCGGGAGGCGAACCGGCGGCGATGACCACGAGGTCGCCGTTGTCGACGAGCTTCATGTCCAGGAGGCTGCGGTCGACCTGGGCGGTCATGGCGTCCGTATGGTCCACGGTGGAGACCAGCACCGGCTGGATGCCCCAGGTGAGGGCCAGCTGGTTCCAGACGTGCTCCACCGGGGTGAAGGCGAAGACCGGCTTGATCGGGCGCAGGCGGGACAGGCGGCGTGCCGAGTCGCCGGACTGGGTGAAGGTACAGATGTACTTCGCTTCCAGCTGGTCGGCGATTTCGACGGCGGCACGGGTGATGGCGCCACCGCGGGTCTTGGGCTTGGTGCCCAGCGGGGGCACGCGCTCCAGGCCGTGTTCTTCGGTGGACTCGATGATCCGCGCCATGGTCTTGACGGTTTCGATCGGGTACTTGCCGACGGAGGTTTCGCCGGAAAGCATGACGGCGTCGGCGCCGTCGAGGACGGCGTTGGCGCAGTCGGACGCCTCGGCGCGGGTGGGGCGCGGGTTGTCGATCATAGATTCGAGGACCTGGGTGGCCACGATGACCGGCTTGGCCCAGCGGCGGGCCAGTTCGATGGCGCGCTTCTGGACGATCGGAACCTCCTCGAGCGGCAGCTCGACGCCGAGGTCGCCACGGGCCACCATGATCGCGTCGAACGCGTCGATGATCTCGTGGAGCTGGTCCACGGCCTGCGGCTTTTCGATCTTTGCGATCACCGGAACGCGGCGGCCTTCTTCGTCCATGATCTCGTGCACGCGCTTGATGTCGGCCGCGTCGCGGACGAAGGAGAGCGCCACGAGGTCCACGCCGCGCTTGATGGCCCAGCGGAGGTCGTCCTCGTCCTTTTCGCTCAATGCGGGGACGTTGACGGCGACGCCGGGCAGGTTGATGCCCTTGTTGTTGGACACCATGCCGCCGACGGTGACGGTGGCGACGACCTTGACGTCGTCAACCGCGGTCGCACGCAGGGACACCTTGCCGTCGTCGATCAGAAGGGTGTCCCCCACCTTGACGTCTTCGGTGAGGCTCTTGAGCGTGGTGGAGCAGATCTCCTTGGTGCCGGGGACGTCTTCGGTGGTGATGGTGAAGGTGTCGCCGACGTCGAGGGCGTGCGGGCCCTCGACGAAACGGCCCAGGCGGATCTTCGGTCCCTGCAGGTCGGCCATGATGGCGACCGGTTTGTGCAACTGGGCGGAGGCCTTGCGGACGTTCTCGTAAGTGTTGTCGTGAACGGAGTAGTCGCCGTGGCTCATGTTCATGCGGGCGACATCCACGCCGGCCTCGAGCACCGCGAGGGTGTTGTCGAAGCTGGAGATGGCCGGCCCGAACGTGGCCACAATTTTCGCGCGTCTCATATACCTACCCTAGTAATTGTGCTGCTGGATGTGGATGGGGAACTTGCGGTACCTACAGGACGGAGATGGCCCGGTCCGTAGGCGCGACAGGTGCCGGAAGGATGGTGCTTCCCATGAGGTGCTTGTCGACGGCAGCCGCGCAGGCGCGTCCCTCCGCGATGGCCCACACGATGAGGGACTGTCCACGTCCGGCGTCGCCGGCAACGAAGACCCCTTCGGTGTTCGTCATGTAGTAGCCGTCCCGGGCCACGTTGCCGCGGCCGTCGAACTCGGCGTGCACCTGCTCGGTGATGCCGGCCGGCTCGGCGCCGGTGAAGCCCAGGCTGAGGAAGACCAGGTCCGCGGGGATGACGTGCTCGGTGCCGGCCTTGGGCAGGCGCTTGCCGTCCACGAACTCGGTCTCGGCGACCTTGACGCCGGTAAGCTTGCCGTCCTCGCCGATGAACTCGACGGTGGAGGCCAGGTACGTGCGTTCGCCGCCTTCTTCGTGGGCGCTGGCGACCTCGAAGAGCGTGGGGAACGTCGGCCAGGGCTGGTGCGCGGCACGCTCCAGCGGCGGCTGCTTGCCGATGGCGAGGGTGGTCACGGAAGCCGCGCCGTGGCGGTGCGCGGTGCCGAGGCAGTCCGCACCGGTGTCGCCGCCGCCCAGGATCACCACGTGCTTGCCGCGGGCGTCGATCTGGTTCTCCACGGTTTCGCCGGCAACAACACGGTTGGCCGGGACCAGGTAGTCCATGGCGTAGTGGATGCCTTCGAGCCCGCGGCCCGGGATCGGCAGGTCGCGCGGCACGGTGGCACCGGTGGCGATGACCACGGCGTCGTAGCGGCGGCGCAACTGCTCCCAGGTGACGTCGGTTCCGACGTTCACGCCGGTCCGGAAACGGGTGCCCTCCGCCTTCATCTGCTCAATGCGGCGGTCGACCTGCTCCTTCTCCATCTTGAAGTCGGGGATGCCGTAGCGCAGCAGGCCGCCGATCTTGTCGTCACGCTCGTAGACGGCAACGGTGTGGCCCACGCGGGTCAGCTGCTGGGCCACTGCGAGGCCGGCCGGACCGGAGCCGACGACGGCCACGGTCTTGCCGGACAAGCGGGTGGGCGGCAGCGGCTGGACCCAGCCGTTTTCGAAGGCCTCGTCGATGATCGAGACTTCCACCTGCTTGATGGTGACAGCGGGCTGGTTAATGCCGAGCACGCAGGACGCCTCGCAGGGTGCCGGGCACAGGCGGCCCGTCCACTCCGGGAAGTTGTTCGTTGCGTGCAGGCGCTCGATGGCTTCCTCGCCCTTGCCGCGCCACGTGAGGTCGTTCCATTCGGGAATCAGGTTCCCGAGCGGACAGCCCTGGTGGCAGAACGGCACGCCGCAGTCCATGCAGCGGCCGGCCTGGCTCTTGAGCACGCCCTTGTCCTGGGCTTCGTACACTTCCTTCCAGTCCATGATGCGGACGGGAACGGGGCGGCGTGGCTGCGTTTCGCGCTGCCGGACCTTCAAGAATCCGCGTGGATCAGCCACCGGTTACCTCCAGAATTCGGGACCAAACTTCTTCGCCGTCGGGGTCGAGGCCCTCTTCGATGGCGGAGAGACGGGTCTGCAGGACTGCCGCGTAGTCGCGCGGCAGCACCTTGGTGATGCGGGCGGCCGTGTCGTCGAAGTTTTCGAGCAGGCGGCCGGCCAGGACAGATTCGGTTTCCTCCAGGTGCTTGACCAGCAGGCCGTGCACGATGTCACGGTCCTCGGCGTCGAGTTCAAGGAGCTGGAGCTCGCCCGAGTCCAGGGCTTCCTTGTTGACGCGTGCGGGCTGCAGGTCCAGCACATAGGCGGTGCCGCCGGACATGCCGGCGCCGAAGTTGCGGCCGGTGCGGCCGATGATCAGGGTCTGGCCACCGGTCATGTACTCACAGCCGTGGTCGCCGATACCTTCGACGACGGCGGTGGCACCGGAGTTGCGGACCAGGAAGCGTTCGCCCACCTGGCCGCGGAGGAACAGCTCACCGCTCGTGGCACCGTAGCCGATCACGTTGCCGGCGATGACGTTGCGTTCGGCCTGGAACACATTGTTGCGGTCCGGACGGACGATGATCCGGCCGCCGGAGAGACCCTTGCCGACGTAGTCGTTGGAGTCGCCGTACATGCGCAGGGTGATGCCTGCGGGCAGGAAGGCGCCCAGCGACTGGCCGGCGGTGCCGTTGAGCGTGATGTCGATGGTGTCCGTGGCCAGCACGTCGGTGCCGAAGGTCTTGGTCACCACGTGTCCGAGCATCGTGCCCACGGAGCGGTCGGTGTTGATGACGTCGAGGGAAATCCTCACCGGCGAACGGTCGCTGAGCGCCTCGGCGGCCATGGTGATGAGCCGCTGGTCGAAGTGCTTGTCCAGCTCGTGGTTCTGGCCGGTCAGGTTGCGCAGCGGAACGTCGTCGTCGAACTCGAGGCCGTGCAGGATCGGATCGAGGTCCAGTCCGTCGGCCTTCCAGTGGTCGATCGCGTCGCGGGAGTCGAGCACTTCGGCGTGGCCGATGGCCTCCTCCAGGCTGCGGAAGCCCAGTTCGGCGAGCAGCTCGCGCACTTCTTCGGCAAGGAATTCGAAGAAGTTGACCACGAATTCGGGCTTGCCGGTGAAGCGGGAGCGCAGCTCGGGGTTCTGCGTGGCGACGCCCACCGGGCAGGTGTCCAGGTGGCAGACGCGCATCATGATGCAGCCGGAAACAACCAGCGGAGCGGTGGCGAAGCCGTACTCCTCGGCGCCCAGCAGGGCGGCGATGACGACGTCGCGGCCGGTCTTGAGCTGCCCGTCCACCTGCACCACCACGCGGTCGCGCAGGCCGTTGAGCATCAGGGTCTGCTGGGTCTCGGCGAGGCCGAGCTCCCACGGGACACCCGCGTGCTTGAGCGAGTTCAGCGGCGAGGCGCCGGTTCCGCCGTCGTGGCCGGAGACCAGCACGACGTCGGCCTTCGCCTTGGTCACGCCGGACGCCACCGTGCCGATGCCGACCTCCGAGACCAGCTTCACGTGGACACGCGCCGACGGGTTCGCGCGCTTGGCATCGTAGATGAGCTGCGCGAGGTCCTCGATCGAGTAGATGTCGTGGTGCGGGGGCGGGGAAATCAACCCGACGCCGGGAGTCGAGTGACGCGTGCGGGCAACCCAGGGGTACACCTTCTGGGCCATGAGCTGGCCGCCTTCGCCGGGCTTGGCGCCCTGGGCCATCTTGATCTGGATGTCCTCGGCGTTCGTCAGGTACAGGCTGGTCACGCCGAAACGGCCGGACGCGATCTGCTTGATGGCTGAGCGGCGCTCCGGGTCCAGCAGGCGCTCCACGTCCTCGCCGCCTTCGCCGGTGTTGGACTTGGCGCCCAGGCGGTTCATGGCAATGGCAAGGGTTTCGTGGGCTTCCTTGGAGATGGAGCCGTAGCTCATCGCACCGGTGGAGAAGCGCTTGACGATGCTGGAGACCGGCTCGACTTCCTCAAGCGGCACCGGCTGGCGAAGGCCGTCCTTGAACTTGAGCAGGCCGCGCAGTGTCATCAGGTTCTTCGACTGGTCATCGATGCCCTGGGTGTAGGACTTGAAGATGTCGTAGCGGCGCTCACGGGTGGCGTGCTGCAGGCGGAACACCGTCTCCGGGTTGAAAAGGTGCGGTTCGCCGTCGCGGCGCCACTGGTACTCGCCGCCGCCGAGCAGCGGGCGGTGCGGCTGCTCGATGCCGCCTTCCGGGTAGGCCATCTGGTGGCGTGCCGACACTTCGGCGGCGATGACGTCCAGGCCCACGCCGCCCAGCTGGGAGTGCGTGCCGGAGAAGAATTCATCCACGAGTTCCTGGGACAGGCCCAGGGCCTCGAAGGTCTGGGCACCCGTGTAGGAGGCCACGGTGGAGATGCCCATCTTGGACATGATCTTCAGGACGCCCTTGCCGAGGCCCTTGATCAGGTTGTAGACGCCGTCCTCGGGGGTGACTCCCACAACTTCACCGGTGCTGATGAGCTGCTCCACGGATTCCATGGCCAGGTACGGGTTCACGGCCGAGGCGCCGTAGCCAACCAGGACGGCGACGTGGTGCGTTTCGCGGACGTCGCCGGCTTCGACCACGAGGGCGGTCTTGGTCCGGTTGGCGCTGCGCAGCAGGTGGTGGTGCACGGCGCTGACCAGCAGCAGCGACGGGATGGGCGCCCACTGCGCGTTGGAGTCACGGTCCGAGAGGACGATGTACTGCACACCGCGGTTGATGGCGCCGGAAACCTGCTCGCAGATCTCGGTGAGGCGGGCACGCAGGGCCGCTTCGCCACCCTCGGGGCGGTAGAGGCCGCGGACCTTCATAGCGATCTTGTCGCCGTCGGCGTTTTCGATGTTCGCGATCTTGGCGAGCTGGTCGTTGTTGATCACCGGGAACGGCAGGGACACCTGCGGCTGGCGGACCTGTCCGACGTCGAGCAGGTTGCCGTTCGGACCGATCGCGCACTTGAGGGAGGTGACCAGTTCCTCGCGGATGGCGTCCAGCGGCGGGTTGGTGACCTGCGCGAAGGACTGCACGAAGTAGTCGAAGAGCAGGCGCGGGCGCTTGGACAGGACGGCCACCGGGGTGTCCGAGCCCATGGCGCCGAGCGGCTCGGCGCCGGTGCGGGCCATCGGGCCGAGGAGGATCTTCAGCTCTTCGGTGGTGTAGCCGAAGGTGCGCTGGCGGATGTTCACGGACGCGGCCGTGTGCAGCACGTGCTCGCGCTCGGGAAGGTCGTTGAGGTCGATCAGGTTGTCCTTGAGCCATTCGGCCCACGGGTTGGCGGCGGCGACCTCGGCCTTGACCTCGGCGTCGTCGATGATGCGGCCGGCCTCGGTGTCCACCAGGAACATCTTGCCCGGGGAGACGCGGCCTTTCTTGACCACGTTGGACGGCTCGACGTCGATCACGCCAACCTCGGAGGCGAAGACGATCAGGCCGTCTTCGGTGATCCAGTAGCGTCCGGGGCGCAGGCCGTTGCGGTCCAGGGTGGCGCCAACCAGGTTGCCGTCCGTGAAGGACACGGCGGCGGGACCGTCCCACGGCTCCATGAGCAGCGAGTGGTACTCGTAGAAGGCACGGCGTGCCGGATCCATGGTGGCGTGGTTTTCCCAGGCCTCCGGGATCATCATCATGATCGAGTGCGTGATCGGGCGGCCGGAGAGCCACAGCAACTCGGCCACCTCGTCGAAGGATGCGGAGTCGGAAGCGCCGGGGGTGCAGATCGGGTACAGCTCTTCCGGGGAATCGCCCAGCAGCGGGTTGGCCAGCTGCGACTGGCGGGCGCGCATCCAGTTCCGGTTGCCCTTGACGGTGTTGATTTCACCGTTGTGGGCGATGGTGCGGAACGGCTGGGCGAGCGGCCAGGACGGGAAGGTGTTCGTGGAGAAACGCGAGTGGACGATTGCCAGCTTGGTCTTGAAGCGCTTGTCCGACAGATCCGGGTAGAAGGGCTCCAGCTGCGCGGTGGTCAGCATGCCCTTGTACACGATGGTGCGTGAGGACAGGGACGGGAAGTACACGCCGAACTTGTTCTGCGCGCGCTTGCGGATGCGCCAGGCGCGGGAGTCCAGTTCGTTGCGGTCCAGGGTCTCGCCGGTGGCGGAGGCGAAGAACGGCTGGGCGAAGTACGGCATGCAGGCGCGGGCCATGGCGCCGACAAGGTCGGCGACGACGGGAACCTCGCGCCAGCCGAGGACGGTCAGGCCTTCGTCTGCGGCGAGGCCTTCGATGCCGGCCTTGGCGGTGTCGGCCTCGCGCCCTTCTGCGGGCAGGAACGCGGTGCCGACCACATACTGGCCGGCGGCGGGGAGTTCAAACTCGGTGACGGCGCGGAAGAACTCATCCGGAATCTGCATCAGCAGGCCGGCGCCGTCGCCGGTTCCTTCGTCGGCGCCGACGGCGCCGCGGTGTTCGAGGTTGCGCAGGGCGGTCAGGGCCGCGTCCACAATGTCGTAGCCGGGCTCTCCGCGCAGCGTGGCGATGATTGCCAGGCCGCAGGCGTCCTTCTCCTGCTCCGGGTTGTACAGGCCTTGGGCCTCCGGAAGCGCCGCGAAACGCTTGAAGGGAGAGATGGCTCCCTGCGGTTCAACCGTTCCGGCTTGGCTTGGGCGGTGAAGACGGGTCATGAAGACGTCCTTCCTCGAGATCGTGCGAATGGAAGGGACAACGTTGGCCCCACCTTGTCTGCCGTGTGACGGGCACAACAAAGCGCTGAATTACTGAAATTGTAGGCCAGCCGCCGATGCGCAGCGAAGAGTTACGTACGGCTCCAGCCCGTTTTTGACCCTGGCGGCGATCGTATGCTGCCCGGTTGTCACGAAGGTGCCACGACGCTGTGGCGGGGGTTCTTGGCGGTAGCCCGGTGCCCCAGGGCCGGGACGCCGGCTAGGTGCTCCTGCCTGCGTCCGGCCCGGATTCGGACCCGGCCTCCCCCGTGCGTCCTGCGGGCTGCTGTGCGGCCTCCGGAGCGGTGTCCGAGGGGGTTTTCCCGTCCGCGTCCGAGGGCGCCGAGGGGTGGGTCAGATCACTGTTCTTCTCCGGGAGATTACCACGCGAACCGCTATCTGAGACAGAACTGTCCAGGTTGTGACCGGTGAGGGTGGTCACGTCGCGGTCCGGTCCGTGGCCCTTCAAGTACACCGAATCCGGGGTCTTCGGGGCGCGGATTCCAAGGAGGATGAAGACAATGAGAGCCGCGAGGAAGACCACGATGCTGGTCCAGACGTTCAGCCGCGTGGTGATCCCGAACAGGGTGATTTGCTCGGCGTCGTCAATCCTCAGGGCTTCGATCC
The DNA here is from genome assembly GCF_900099975.1 of Arthrobacter cupressi. Lineage (GTDB taxonomy): Bacteria > Actinomycetota > Actinomycetes > Actinomycetales > Micrococcaceae > Arthrobacter > Arthrobacter cupressi. The sequence goes on along the minus strand of NZ_FNEI01000003.1, from coordinate 360,357 downwards.
AGACCCTGCCGAGCGTGTAGTACATCGCGTACAGCCAGAACAGCCGGCCGCGGCGGAAGTGGAAGCGGCGGTCCAGCAGCAGGAGGATTCCGACGCCGGCCAGGTTCCAGAGCGATTCGTACAGGAACGTCGGGTGGAACAGGGTGTCGGCTGGCAGCCCGGCCGGGAAGTTCGGGTTGGCGGGATCGATCTGCAGGCCCCAGGGCAGGGTGGTGGGCCCGCCGAAGAGTTCCTGGTTGAACCAGTTGCCCCAGCGCCCGATGGCCTGGGCCAGCAGCAGCCCCGGGGCGGCAGCGTCCAGGAAAGCGGTGAGCTTGAGGCCGAGCCGGCGGCAGCCGATCCAGGCACCAACGGCGCCGAGCACCACCGCGCCCCAGATGCCGAGGCCGCCGCGCCAGACCTGCGGGATCAGGCTCAGGTCGCCGGTGCCGTCGAAGCCGGGACCGAAGTAGGCGTCCGGCGAGGAGAACACGTGGTACAGGCGGCCGCCGATGATGCCGAAGGGAATGGCCCAGATGGCGATATCCCACAGGCTGCCCTCGGGAGCGCCCCGGCGCCTCCAGCGCACCGAGGTGAGCCACAGGCCCACGACGATACCGAGCAGGATGCACAGCGCGTAGGCATGGATGCGCAGAGTCCCCCACGGCAGCGGGATGTCGAATCCGGACCAGCCCGGGCTGGGAATGCTCAGTGGGGCTGCTGCTGCGTGGAGGAGACTCTGCATGTGGTTAAGTTGTCCTTTTCCTGAGGCTGCGCTCGATACTGGCGGGCTAGGCCTGCGCGGTTTCCCTGTGCAGGCCGGCGCTGAGGTCCTTGGTGAGCTTCCCGACGGCGTCCACGCCGCCGTCGCGGACGGCCGCGACCAGGGCGCTTCCGACGATCACGCCATCCGCGTACGCCGCGATCTCACGGACGTGTTCGCGGGTGGAGACACCGAGACCGACGCAGACGCGTTCGGCACCGGCGGCGTGGGTGTCGGCCACGAGCTTTTCGGCGCTGCCGCTGACGGCCTGCCGGGTGCCGGTGATGCCCATGATGGAGACCGCGTAGACGAAGCCGCGGCTGGCCTTGACGGTCATTTCCAGGCGTTCGGGCGTGGAGGACGGGGCCACGAGGAAGACGCGGTCGAGGCCGTACTTGTCCGAGGCCTCGAACCATTCGGCCGCCTCGTCGGGGATGAGGTCGGGCGTGATGAGGCCCGCTCCCCCGGCTTCTGCGAGGCGGCGGGAGAACTCGTCCACGCCCATGCGCATGACGGGGTTCCAGTAGGTCATGACCAGCACCGCGGCGTCGGTGACTGCGGTGATGCCGGCAACGACGTCGAACACGCTGGCCACCCGGAAGCCGTTGGCGATCGCTTCGGTGGTGGCCGCCTGGATGACGGGGCCGTCCATGACGGGGTCCGAGTACGGGATGCCGATCTCAATGAGGTCGGCTCCGTTGCGGGCCAGGGCGATGCCGGCGTCGATGCTGGCCTGCACGTCCGGGTAGCCGGCGGGCAGGTACCCGATGAGGGCGGCACGGCCCTCGGCCTTGGCGCGGTCGATCGCGGCAGCGGACTTGCTGGTGGTTTCGCTCATCGGTTCTGCTCCTCCGTGCTGCGCTGTTCCTCCGTGCTGCGCTCGGCGGGGCCCTTGGGTGTGCGGGTGGAAAGTGTGGTGCCCTTGACGTTGCCGTCCTCGTCGAGCATGTCGAACCAGGCGGCCGCCGTCTCGACGTCCTTGTCGCCGCGACCGGAGAGGTTCACGATGATCGAGACCTCGGACGGGTCGGCCTTGCCTTCGGTGAGGCGCTGGCCCACCTTGATGGCGCCGGCGAGGGCGTGGGCGGACTCGATGGCGGGCAGGATGCCCTCGGTGCGGCAGAGGAGCCGGAAGGCGTCCATGGCCTCAGTGTCCGTGACGGGCTCGTAGGTGACCCGGCCGATGTCGGCGAGGTAGGAGTGCTCCGGGCCGACGCTCGGGTAGTCCAGGCCGGCAGAGATGGAGTGCGATTCGACGGTTTGGCCGTCCTCATCCTGCATAAGGTACGAGCGGGCACCGTGCAGCACGCCGGGGCGTCCCAGGGAAATGGCCGCCGCGTGCCGGCCGGTTTCGACGCCGTCGCCGCCGGCCTCGAAGCCGTAGATCTTGACGGCGGAGTCGTCGAGGAAGGCGTGGAAGAGGCCGATGGCGTTGGACCCGCCGCCGATGCAGGCGCAGACGGCGTCCGGCAGCTTGCCGGTCTGCTCCAGGATCTGGGCACGGGCTTCCTCGCCGATGACCTCGTGGAAGAAACGCACCATCGCCGGGAACGGGTGGGCGCCGGCGGCGGTGCCGAGCAGGTAGTGGGTGTTTTCGACGTTCGTGACCCAGTCGCGCAGGGCGTCGTTGATGGCGTCCTTGAGGGTCTGGGAGCCGTTGGTCACCGGCACCACGGTGGCGCCGAGCAGCTGCATGCGGGCAACGTTCAGGGCCTGCCGGCGGCAGTCCTCGGCGCCCATGTAGACAACGCATTCGAGGCCGAGTAGGGCCGCGGCGGTGGCGCTGGCCACGCCGTGCTGGCCGGCGCCGGTTTCGGCGATCACGCGGGTCTTGCCCATGCGCTTGGCGAGCAGGGCCTGGCCGAGGACGTTGTTGATCTTGTGCGAACCGGTGTGGTTGAGGTCTTCGCGCTTGAGGAAGATCCTGGCGCCGCCGGCGTGCTCGGAGAAGCGCTTGGCTTCGGTGAGCAGGGAGGGACGGCCCGAGTAGTTCTTGTTCAGGTCCTTGAGCTGGGCGAGGAACTCGGGATCGGCCTTGGCCTTCTCGAAGGTGTCCTGCACCTCGTCCAGGGCCGCGATGAGCGACTCCGGCATCCAGCGTCCGCCGTAGGAACCGAAGTACGGCCCGCTCGCGTTGCGCAGTGAAGCTCCGCCCTGCAGGAATGCGTCGGCCGCATTCTGCTCCGGCCTGGATGTTGGTGCGTCCACCAAAGGTCACCGTCCTGTTCGGTTGATGGTTCGGGTCCTCCCGGGCGGCGCAGCACCGCCCGGGAGCTGGCGTCAGCGGCTGACAGCCATGGCGGCCGCGCCGGCCGCCTTGAATTCGGCAATGCGTTCCCGCGGCGTGGCGTCGCTGACCAGCGCCTCCCCCACGAGGATCGCGTGGGCGCCGTTACCCGCGTAGTGGGCGACGTCGTCGGCGTTCCGCACACCGGATTCCGCCACGACGACGGCGCCGGCCGGAATGTTCCCGGCGAGCGAGGCGAAAAGGGAACGGTCGACGTCGAGCGTCTTGAGGTTGCGCACGTTCACGCCGATGATGCGCGCCTGGGCAGCAGCCGCGCGCTCGATTTCCTCGGGCGTGTGGGTTTCGACCAGCACGTTCATGCCCAGCTCACGGCTGAGGGCGCTGAACTCCTGCAGCTGGGCGTCGGACAGAGCCGCGACGATCAGCAGGATCAGGTCCGCGCCGTGGGCGCGGGCTTCCCAGATCTGGTACTCGTCGACCGTGAAGTCCTTGCGCAGCAGCGGGATGTCGACGGCGGCACGCACGGAGTCAAGGTCGGCGAGCGAGCCGTTGAAGCGGCGCTCCTCGGTGAGGACGCTGATCACGGAGGCCCCGCCGTCGGCGTACTGCACGGCGAGGGCCGCGGGGTCGGTGATCGAGGCGAGGTCGCCCTTGGACGGGCTGCGTCGCTTGATCTCGGCGATGACCTTCAGTTCGTCGCGCTGCGCGGAGGGGCCGCCCAGGGCGGCCCAGGCGTCCAGGGCCGGAGCGGCGGCCAGAGCCCGTTCCTTGACCTCGGCGAGGCCGCTCAGGCGCTGGCGCGCAGCCATGTCCTCCCTGACACCGGCGATGATGTCATCAAGAACCGTCACAGTCAGTGGCCGGCGTTCTTCAGCTTGCTGCCGCCGACGCCGTAACCGGCCTTGCGCATGCCCCAGCCGGCGATCAGGCCGACCACCATGAGAACGGCACCGGCGATGAACACCGGGGTGTTGGCAATGACGAAGGCGACGGAGCTCACCAAGGCCCCGACGAGCATGATAATCACGCAGGTCCACGCAGCCGGGCTGTTGCCGTGGCCGATAACGTCGCTGTGGCTGGCGGCCGTTTCGGGGGCTTTGCTGGCGGACACGGTGGTTTTGCTCATGTGAAATCTCCTCAGGATGGATACTGCTTACATTCTGCCATCTATTGACAGGGCCCGGGACACGGCCGGCGCCGCGCCCCATAGACGTTACGTGGGGTCTTCCCCGCGGGAGAGGCTGTCCCAGCTGTCGATCTCGTCGACCGGTCCGCTGCCGCCGCGGGCGGCCTGCCGGCCGCGGTCGTACTTGGTCCTGGACTTCCAGTAGCGGCCTGCTGCGGGCAACACCAGCGCGCACAGTGCGAGCAGGGCCCCGGCCACGACGGCGAGCACGGGGAACGGGGTGACCGTCACCGCGGCGTCGCCGCCGGAGATGCCCGTGCTGGCGGCGATGGTGCCCTGCGCGGCGCCGAGCGGATCGGCCAGGACGGTTGCCGCCGCGACGATGATGCCGGCCGAGGCCAGCAGGATCAGGGCGGCAATGATCCAGCGCGAGATCCTGCCGGCGATGGACGCGGCCAGCCCGCCGGCGAGGGCCACCAGGGCCAGGGCGGTCACCGCGGTGGCGGCCTTGCTGCCTTGGACGTGGAGGTCTGCGTTGGCGGCCACGGCCGGGTCCAGCCTCACGTCGATCCAGCTTTGGGTCGTGGTGCCAAACACCGCCAGCGCGAAAACGGCGGTGGCCAGCACGAGGTTTGCCTTGCGCGCCCAGAACGGCGGCTTCACGGGCCGTTCCGTTCCGGCGTCGCGGGTGCCTGCGGGGTTCACTTGGCGCTAGCCCCGCTGGTACCGGCGTCTCCGCCGGTGCTGCCGCCGTCGACGGATTCGGCCGAAATGTTGCGCAGCGAAGCCGCGATATGCGCGGCACGCAGCGGCGCGGCGGCCTTGTTCACTGTTTCCAGCGCTTCGGCGGGCTTGTGCGAATCGGCCACGATGCCGCCGCCGGCCTGGACGTAGGCCCGGCCTTCGCGCAGCAGGGCCGAACGGATCGCGATGGCCATGTCCATGTCCCCGGCGAAGTCGAGATACCCGACCACGCCGCCGTAGATCCCCCGCCGGTGCGGCTCAAGTTCGTCCAGCAGGCGCAGCGCCCGCGGCTTGGGCGCCCCGGAGAGGGTGCCGGCCGGGAAGGTCGCTTTAAGGACGTCATACGCGGTGGCGCCGGGTGCGAGGTCGCCGACGACCGTGGAGACCAGGTGCATGATGTGGCTGAACCGTTCGACCTCCATAAACTGCGTGACGTCCACGGTGCCCGCGACGCAGACCTTGGAGAGGTCGTTGCGCGACAGGTCCACCAGCATGAGGTGCTCGGAGCGTTCCTTCTGGTCCGCGAGCAGTTCGGTGGCCAGTGCCTTGTCCGCCTCAACCGTCTTGCCGCGGGGGCGCGAACCGGCGATCGGGTGGGTGATGACCTCCCCGTCCTTCACGGTGACGAGCGCTTCCGGGGAGGACCCGACGATGGTGTAGGCCCGGCCGTCGGCATCCTCGAGGCTGAACAGGTACATGTACGGGCTGGGGTTGGTGTTGCGCAGCACCCGGTACACATCCAGCGGGTCGGCGGCGCATTCAAGTTCGAAGCGGCGCGAGATGACCACCTGGAACACCTCGCCGTCCACGATCGCTTCCTTGCCGCGGTCGATGGCGTTCAGGTATTCCTGCTCGTCCCAGCGCTCCTGGACGCTGGAGGCGAAGTCGAGGGCTTCGCTGGCGAGTACGGAGACGGGCTGCTCCACGGGCGTGCTGACCCGTTCAAGCAGGGCCTTCACCCGGGCGACGGCGTCGTGCCAGGCCTCGTCCACCCGTTCGGAGCTGTTGTCGAAGTTTATGGCGTTGGCGATCAGCAGGACGGTGCCGTCCATGTTGTCGTGCACGGCCATGTCCGTAACCAGGTTCAGCGCCATTTCCGGCAACTGGAGGTCGTCTTCGGGCGGGCTGGTCAGTTTCTCCCAGTGGCGCACGGTTTCCCAGCCGAGGAAGCCCACCAGGCCGGAGGTGAACGGCGGCAGGCCGGGGAAGCGTTCCGTCTGGAGCGCTGCCACGGTGTCCCGGACCGCGTCGACAGGGCTGCCGTCGACCGGCACGCCCACGGGCGGTTCGCCGATCCAGTGCGCCCGGCCGTCCTTGCTGGTCAGGGTGGCGCGGGAGCGGGCGCCGATGAAGGAATAGCGGGACCACGCGCCGCCCACGGCAGCCGATTCCATCAGGAAAGTGCCCGGCTGGCCCTGGGCCAGCTTGCGGTAGAGACCGATCGGGGTTTCGGCGTCAGCCAGCACCTTCAGGCGGACCGGAATGACCCTGCTGTGTGCGGCGAGTTCGCGGAACTCGTCCAGGCCCGGGCTGATGATTCCAAGGTCCTGCATGGCTATTCTTCTCCGCCTCTTCTTGTGTTCGGGTGGGTGGTGGTTGGCTCAGGAGGGGTCAGTGCGCCGAAACGACCGCGCCAAGGTCCCGGCCGTCAAAACAGGTCCGGGTTCCGGTGTGGCACGCGGCGCCCACCTGCTCGACGCGGACCAGCAGGGCGTCGCCGTCGCAGTCGAGGGCAACGGACTTGACGAACTGGACGTGACCGGAGGTGTCGCCCTTGCGCCAATACTCCTGGCGGGAGCGGGAGTAGAACGTGACGCGACCGCTGGTCAGGGTGCGCTGCAGGGCTTCGTCGTCCATCCAGCCAAGCATGAGTACTTCGCCGGTGTCATGCTGCTGGATGATGGCGGCCACGAGGCCGGCAGGATCGCGTTTCAGGGCAGCGGCAATTCCCTCCGGGAGGGGGCCTGCGGCAGGGTCGGTGCTGGGTACTGGCTGATCGGACATCGGATCAAGTCTAGTGCCTTCGGGAGTCCGGGAATCCAGCGGCGGTTCCAGTGCGCATCCGGGCTGCTCTCGTGCTAATTTCACAAGTGATGCATTTCGTCGATCCCTCCCGTGAAGTATTGGCCGAAACCCTCCTGGCGGCCGGTCCTGATTCCCCCACGCTCTGCGAAGGGTGGCAGACCCGGGATCTTGCCGCGCACCTCTACTTGCGCGAGCGGAAGGCCGCCGTGGGAATCGGGCTGCTGGTGAAGGGCCTGGCAAAAGCGTCGGACAAGGCCACCGCCAAGCTCGCGGCCAAACTGGATTCGGCAGACGCCTACGCCGAACTCGTCAACACCTTCCGCGCCGGTCCCCCACCGCTCTCGCCGCTGAAGATCAAGGCCCTCGACGAATCCTCCAACCTCATCGAGTATTTCGTGCACACCGAGGACATCCGCCGCGCCGGCGACCGCTGGGCGCCGCGCGCCCTGGACGAGGCCTACTCCGACGCCCTGTGGGACGAGCTGATCAAGCGGGCGGCCATCCTCTACCGCGGCGTCGACCTCGGCATTGTCCTTGTCCGTCCCACCGGCCCGCGGCATGTGGCCAAGCGGGCGCCCGTTTCCGTGGCGATCGTGGGCGAACCGGGCGAACTGCTCATGCACGCCCACGGCCGCACCCGGCACGCGCTGGTCACCTTCGAAGGGCAGCCGGACGCCGTCGCGCTCCTGCAGTCCGCCGAAGTCGGCCTCTGACCTGTTCCTGACTTAACGACGACGGCGGGCCACCGGGTTTGTGAACCGGTGGCCCGCCGTCGTTTAAGGCGTCTCAGCGGACCTCGAAGCCCGCCTTGCGGATGGCCGTCTTGACCTGGGCGATCATGTCATCGGGTCCGAAGTGGAAAACAGAGGCGGCCAGGACGGCGTCGGCGCCTGCTTCCACGGCCGGCGGGAAATGCGCCGGTTCCCCGGCGCCGCCGGAGGCGATGATCGGGATGTTCACGGCGGCGCGGACCAAGCGGATCAGTTCCAGGTCGAAACCGTCCTTGGTGCCGTCGGCGTCGATCGAGTTCAGCAGGATCTCCCCCACGCCGCGGCCGGCAGCCTCCTTGGCCCACGCGATGGCATCGATGCCGGTTCCCTGGCGGCCACCGTGGGTGGTCACCTCGAAACCGGAAGGCGTGGGCTCGGAGCCCGGGCGGGTACGCCGGGCGTCCACGGAGAGGACCAGCACTTGGGAGCCAAAATGCCGGGTGATCTCGTCGATCACGTCCGGCCGGGCCACCGCGGCGGTGTTGATGGAGGCCTTGTCCGCGCCGTAGCGCAGCAGCTTGTCCACTTCGGCGACGCCGCGCACGCCGCCGCCGACGGTCAGCGGGATGAAGACTTCTTCGGCGGTGCGGCGCACGACGTCGAAAGTGGTCTCGCGGTTGCCGGAGGAGGCGGTGACGTCGAGGAAGGTCAGTTCGTCCGCGCCGGCGTTGTCGTAGCGGTGCGCCAGTTCCACCGGGTCGCCGGCGTCGCGGAGGCCCTCGAAGTTGATGCCCTTGACGACCCGCCCGGCATCAACGTCCAGGCACGGGATGACCCGTACGGCTACAGCCATGATTACTCCTGTGGTTGGGTGCGGTCCGGACTAGATGCGGCAGGCGTGGATGCTGCTGACCAGGATGGCGCGGGCGCCAAGGTCGTACAGTTCGTCCATGATCCGGTTGGTTTCCTTCTTCGGCACCATGGACCGCACGGCCACCCAGTCGGAGTCGCGCAGCGGGGACACCGTGGGCGACTCCAGGCCCGGCGTCAGCGCTGCGGCGTCTTCGACCAGGTCCTTGCGGATGTCGTAGTCCATGAGTACGTACTGGCGGGCCACCAGCACGCCCTGGAGGCGGCGGATCAGCACGTCGATTTCCTTGGCGGTGCCGTTGGCCGCGCCGCCTTCGCCGGTGCGGCGGATGAGGACGGCTTCGGAGCGGAGGATCGGTTCGCCGAAGATTTCCATGCCGGCGGCCTTGAGGGTGTTGCCGGTCTCCACGACGTCGGCGATCGCGTCCGCGACGCCGAGCCGCACAGAGGATTCCACGGCGCCGTCGAGGCGGACCACCTTCGCGTTGACGCCGCGCTGGGCGAGGTAGTCGCGCAGGAGGCCGTCGTAGCTGGTGGCGAGCCGCTTTCCTTCAAGCTGCTCGACGCCGGAGAAGTTGCCGACCGGGCCCGCGAAGCGGAACGTGGAGGCGGCGAAGCCCAGGGGCAGCAGTTCCTCGGCCTCCACCTGGGCGTCCAGCAGCAGGTCACGGCCGGTGATGCCGACGTCGAGGGTTCCCTGGCCAACGTACACGGCGATGTCGCGCGGGCGCAGGAAAAAGAACTCGATCTCGTTGTCGGGATCGACCATGACCAGTTCGCGGGAGTCGCGGCGCTGGCGGTATCCCGCCTCGCTGAGCATCGCGGAGGCGGCTTCGGACAGGGAACCCTTGTTGGGGACGGCTACTCGCAGCATGGGAGTCTTTCTGGGGATGGTACGGAAGGGGTGGTTTTCAAGCATGGGCCACGCGTGCGCGGCTACAGATGCTTGTAAACGTCCTCCAGGTTCAGCCCCTTGGCCAGCATGAGGACCTGCAGGTGGTACAGCAGCTGGGAGATTTCCTCGGCCGCGGCCTCGTCGGATTCGTATTCTGCAGCCATCCAGACTTCGGCGGCTTCTTCGACGACCTTCTTGCCGATGCCGTGGATTCCGGAGTCCAGTTCGGCGACGGTACGGGACCCGGCCGGACGGCTCGCTGCCTTTTCGCTCAGTTCTGCGAACAGCGTCTCGAAATTCTTCACGCCCTACAGCCTACTTGTTCGGCGGGCGGGGCCGCTTCCCGGGGCCTTGCATGACGAAGGGGATGTGAGCGAACACACAGCCGTGCGCCGCCCGCATCCCCTTCGCATCATGCCCGCCTTCAGGCCGCCGGGTACTGCTTGAGGGTCAGTGCGGTGGCCAGGGCGGCCGTGACGGCTTCATGGCCCTTGTCCTCGGAAGAACCGGGAAGCCCGGCCCGGTCCAGGCCCTGCTGCTCGGTGTCGCAGGTGAGCACGCCGAAGCCGACCGGCACGCCGGTGCGGACGCTGACATCGGTAAGTCCCGACGTCGCGGCCTGGCAGACGTAGTCGAAGTGCGGCGTTCCGCCGCGGATGACGACGCCGAGGGCAACGACGGCGTCGAAGTGCGGCGCCAGCCGGGCAGCCGCGACGGGGAGCTCGAAGCTGCCCGGAACGCGCAGCACGGTGGGTTCGCTGATGCCGGCGTCCTTGGCCGCGCGGAGGGCTCCGTCCAGGAGCCCGTCCATGATCTGGGTGTGCCAGCTGGCCGCCACGATGGCGAGCTTCAGCTGCGAGGTTTCCTCGTGGTTGAGGGTGGTGAGGTCGATTGTGGGGGCGCCGTGTCCGCTCATGGGTGTGTTGTTTTCCGTTCAGTCTTGTTCGTGGTCAAAAGTTCCGGCGCCGGCCGACGCCGGGTCCGCGAGGGTCAGCCGGTGGTCCATTCGGTCCTTCTTGGTCTGCAGGTAGCGGAGGTTTTCTTCCCGGGAAGGAACCTCCGTGGGGACCATCTCAACAACCTTGACTCCGGCCTGGGCCAGGCGGTTCTGCTTGTCCGGGTTGTTGCTCAGCAGCCGGATTTCGTGCAGGCCCATTTCGGCGAGGATCTGAGCCGCGGCCTTGTAGCAGCGGGCGTCCACCGGCAGGCCGAGCTGTTCGTTGGCCTCCACGGTGTCGAAGCCCGCTTCCTGGAGCGCATAGGCCTTGATCTTGTTGGCCAGGCCGATTCCCCGGCCTTCCTGTCCCCGCAGGTAGAGCAGGGTCCCGCCTTCGTCGCGGATCAGCTCCAGGGCGTAGGCCAGCTGTTCGCCGCAGTCGCAGCGGTAGGAGCCGAAGACGTCGCCGGTGAGGCATTCGGAGTGGAGGCGAACCAGGGGCGCAACTCCGTTGCGGGGAGCGTTCGGCGAACTCACCGCGAGGTGCTCCACACCGGTGGCCTCGTCGATCCAGGCCTGGGCGATGAACTCGCCGAAGGCGGTGGGCAGCTGGACCACCGGGCCGCCGCTGACCGGGTGCTTCCGGTGTCCCTTATTGCCACCGTCGCTATTGACGTCGTCGCCATAACGCTGTGCGGTCATCGTGTCTCCTCTTCTCCTGCCTGGCCTGCCGCTGCACCGATGTATTCCACCAGATCTTCGATTGAGATCAGCGGGCACCCGTGTTCAGCAGCGAAGTCCCGGAGGCTGTCCAGGCGCATCATCTCACCATCATCGTGAACCACTTCGGCGATCACGCCCACCGGGGAGAGCCCGGCGAGGCGGCACAGGTCCACTGCCGCCTCCGTGTGCCCGGGACGTTCACGCACTCCACCGTTAACCGCGCGGAGCGGAAAAATATGCCCCGGGCGGGTAATCGACGACGGCGTGCTGGACGGGTCCGCGAGGATCCTGGCGGTCAGCGCCCGGTCTCCTGCCGAGATTCCGGTGCTCACGCCGGTGGCCGCGTCGCAGGACACGGTGTACGCCGTTCCCTTGGAGTCCTGGTTGATTTCCACCATGGGCGGCAGCTGGAGGGCGTCGGCGCGGGCGCCTTCGAGGGGAACGCAGATCACGCCGGAGCTGTAGCGGATGGTCCAGCCCATGAGGGCGGGGGTGGCGTGTTCGGCGGCGAAGATGATGTCGCCTTCGTTTTCGCGGTCTTCATTGTCGACCACAATTACGGCCCGGCCGGCGGCCATGGCGGCGATGGCGTCCTCCACGGGGTCCAGCCCGTGGTGCACAGCCGTGCTGCGTCCGTCAGGGGAGATGCTCACAGTGCGTCCCCTCCCTTCACGGTGTCGTTGCCGGCGGTCAGAGTGTCGTTGCCGGCGGCGTGGCTGCCGGCCCCCGGGCGGGCCGCGAAGGAGAGCAGCCGCTCGGTGTACTTGGCCAGGACGTCGACTTCCAGGTTGACCCGTCCGCCGATCGACTTGGCGCCGAGGCCGGTTTCCTCCAGGGTGGTGGGGATCAGGCCCACTTCGAACCAGGGTTCGCTTTCCGCGGCGGGGCTCACGGCGGTCACCGTGAGGGACACGCCGTCGACGGCGATCGAGCCTTTCTCGGCGATGTAACGGGCCAGTTGGGCCGGAACACCGAAGCGGAGCCGGTCCCAGTTGCCCTGGGATTCTCGCTCGAGGAGCTGCCCGACGCCGTCGACGTGGCCCTGGACGACGTGGCCGTCCAGCCGGCCGCCGGCGGGTACACAACGTTCGAGGTTCACGGCATCGCCCGGGGCCAGCTCGCCGATGGTGGTCCGGACGAGGGTCTCCCCCATGACGTCCACGCTGAACTCCTGGCCGTCAATCTCGGTTGCCGTGAGGCAGACGCCGTTGACGGCGATCGAGCCGCCCAGTTCCAGTCCGCCGGTGGTGCTGGGGGCGGTGAGGCGCAGTGTGGCGCTTTCCGTTCCCTGGTGGCCGATCGACAGGACCTTGCCCTGTTCGGCGACGATTCCGGTAAACATTTCAGTGTTCTCCTTCGGTGGCTTCCGCGGCGTCCTTGCCGTCTTTGTGGTCTTCGGCGGTGGCCGCCAGGGGTTTCAGGTGCAGCCGGAGATCGCGTCCGAGCCTGCGGACGGCTCCCCCTCCGGCCTCGTCCCAGGTCCAGTGCTGCGCGTCGGCGAGGGTGCTGATGCCCAGCTCGCGCAGGGCCGGCGTGCCGCTGCCGAGCAGGGTGGGGGCCAGGTAGACGATCAGTTCGTCCACCAGTCCGGCCGCGAGGAAGGCGCTCAGGACCCGGGAACCGCCTTCGACCATGACGTGGCGGATGTCCCGCGCGTAGAGCATCGCCAGGGCTTCGGCCGGGTCCCGGGTGGGCAGGTGGACGAAGTTGCCGTCGCTCCCCCGGATGGCTGCCTCCTCCGGGATGCCGCGCAGGCCCATGACCGCGCGCAGCGGCTGCTTGCCGGATTCCTCGCCGGCGCCGTTGCGCGCAGTAAGGCGCGGATTGTCCACGAGCACGGTCTCGGTCCCCACCAGAATGGCATCGATCAGTCCGCGCAGGCCGTGGTTGTCCGCCAGCGATTCCTGGCTGGAGATCCACTGGCTGGTGCCATCACTGGCCGCGATCCGGCTGTCCAGGGTCTGGGCGATGTGCAAGGTGACGAAGGGGCGGCGCCGCCGAACGGCGTCGAACCATTCACGGTTCAGCTCCGTGGCCTCTTCCGCGCCCAGGCCGGACTCGACGGCGACCCCGGCCGCCCGCAGCGTGACGGCTCCGCCGGCCGCATGGTGGTGCGGGTCGTCGACGGCGTACACCACCCGGGAGACCCCGGCGTCGATGATCGCCTGTGAACACGGTCCGGTGCGGCCGGAATGGTTGCACGGTTCCAGCGTGACCACCATGGTGGTGCCCTTGAGGTCGATCCCTGCGGCCCGGGCTTCGGCGATGGCATCGGCCTCCGCGTGGGCCGTCCCTGCCCCCCGGTGGTACCCGGCCACAAGCTGCTTGCCGTCGCTGCCGAGCACCACGGCCCCGACCAGGGGGTTCGCTCCGCGCGGGCCGCGGAGCGCCGCGGCGAGGGCGGTGTCCATGGCGGCCTTCTCGGCGTCCGTGACGGCGAAGCCGGTAATGGGTCCGGTGACGGTGCTCATGATGCTGCTCCGGCCGGCACGGCGGCGGGCTGCGTGGAAAGACTCTCACGGCGCCCTGCCCGCCACCAGACAAAGAATCCCGCCAGGGTGAAGAAGCCGTAGAAAAGGTACATGAAGGCGCTGGCGAAGTAGCCGGCGCTGAACAGCAGCGGCACGCCGACGATGTCCACGGCCACCCAGATCAGCCAGAACTCGGTCCAGCCGCGCGCCATGCCGTAGGTGGCAAGCAGTGATCCGGTGAAGGTCCAGGCGTCTGCCCAGACCGGCGGGTAGGAGCCCAGCGAGTCGAACAGCGGGGTGAGGGCGGCGGTGCCGGCAAAGAGGGCCGCGATCAGGGCGATCCGGACCTTGGCGGGAGCCCAGGACGGCACGAGCGCGCGGCCCTGCGTGGCAGTGCTGCGCCCTTCGCGCCAGCGGTACCAGCCGTAGGCGGCGACCGCGATGAACATCATCTGGCGTCCGGCCTGGCCCCAGAGGGTGGCCGGCGTCGCGGCACCGAAGACATTGCCGAGGAAAACGGTGAGGAGGAGCAGATTGCCCGCGATACCCACGGGCCATGCCCAGACTTTGCGGCGCATTCCGCCGAGGGCGCTGGCGAGCCCGAAAATGTTACCCAGCACTTCGCGTAGAACAAGCGCAGATCCGCCAACCGGAATCTGTGCTTCGAAGAGCCATCGCAGAAAATCCATGCCGTTCCTTCCCTGAAAGCCGCGATGGCTCCGGGGGTGTACGACAGCACGGATGCGGGCGCCCGAAAAGGGGACGCCGCAGCGTGACTGTACGTGCTTCTCCCATCCAGACTTTGACTGTCGGTACTGGAATTCCACCAGTTCAACCGTTCGCCGCCGCTTCCGGATTGGAAACGATGGCTCGCGGGTCGCGGACTATGACCGCCGGTTCGGAATTACACCGACCCCGGAGCACGTAATGTGTGTTTGCTATTGTGGCACAACTTCGGCGACAGGCCGGCTATTCCCGGGCCGCGCGGGTCAACAGTTCGTCATGGTTTGGCGCACACGCGCCGTCAGCGCCGCGACGCAGCGGCGAGGCCGGCTTCGCGGAGGCGCTCGATGGCAGCCGCGGGGTCGTCCTTGCCGTAGACGGCCGAGCCGGCCACGAACACGTTGGCACCAGCCTCGGCGGCGCGCAGGATGGTTTCCTCCGTGATGCCCCCGTCCACCTGCAGCGCCACACCGATCCCCGACCCATCGATGGCGGCGCGCGCCCGGCGGATCTTGGGCAGCGTCACGTCCAGGAAGGACTGTCCGCCGAAGCCGGGTTCCACCGTCATGATCAGGAGCATGTCCAGTTCGCTGAGTATGTCCAGGTACGGCTCCACCGGGGTTGCCGGGCGCAATGCCATACCTGCCTTCGCCCCGCGTGCCCGCAGCTCCCGTGCGAGTTTGACCGGTGCGATGGCAGCCTCCGCGTGGAAGGTTACCGAGGCGACGCCGGCGTCGGCGTAGGCAGGCGCCCAGCGGTCGGCGTCGGCGATCATCAGGTGGGCGTCCAGCGGAACGGGGCTGACCGCCTGGATGCGTTCCACCACCGGCAGGCCAAGCGTCAGGTTCGGCACGAAATGGTTGTCCATGACGTCCACGTGCACGGCGTCGGCGTTGCTGATGCGCTTCAGCTCCGCTTCCAGGTTCACGAAGTCGGCGGACAGGATGCTCGGGTTGATGCAGCAGGTGGACAAGTGTGTTCCCCTTGGCGTTGGTGGTGTGCGGATGCAGGTGGAGCCGTGGTTTCCGGGCTTAGGCCTTTTTCCGGATGAGGGCCATGAACATGGCATCCGTGCGGTGCAGGTGCGGCCAGAGCTGGGCGGTCAGTTCGTTGCCGGCGCCGAGGTTCCCGCCGAGGCTGACGGCGTCCAGCGCGGCACCGGCGTCGAGCAGTTCGAGGTCCTCCCGGCCGGCCACGGCGTCGCTGACGACGGCGGTGGTTTCGGCGGGATGCGGGGAGCAGGTCACGTAGGCCACCACGCCGCCGGGCCGGACGGCGTCGATGGCGGACCCGAGCAGTTCACGCTGCAGCGGACCGAGCTCGGCAAGGTCCTTGGGCGTGCGCCGCCAGCGGGATTCCGGCCGGCGCCTGAGCGCTCCCAGGCCGCTGCAGGGGACGTCGGCGAGGACGCGGTCGAAGCTTCCCGGCTGTTCCTTGCCGAGGTCCCGGCCGTCGCCGGTGCGCACCGACCAGGCAGAACCGGGCACGGCCGCCAGGGCCTGGCTGACGAGCTTGGCGCGGTGCGGGGCGGGTTCGTTGGCGAGCAGGCTGGCGCCTGCCTCGTTGGCGAGTGCGGCGAGCAGCGCGGCTTTGCCCCCGGGACCGGCGCAGAGGTCCAGCCACTTCTCGCCGGCCTGCTCGCCGGAGCTGCCGAGCTCGACGGCGGCGACGGCGCGGGCAACCAGCTGGGAACCGACGTCCTGGACGCGGGTGGTGCCGGCCCGGACCGAGGACAGGCGGCCGAGGTCGCCGCCGCTGGACAACGCCGAGCCGGCGACGAGCGGGCCGGGGGTTGCGCCGTTCTCCAGCGCTTCCTCAAGGCTGCCGAGGCCGGGAAGCGCGACGAGGTTCACCACGGGCGCCTCGTTGTCGGCTTCGAGGAGCTCGGTGATTTCATCCGCCGGGCGGCCGTGGGCCACCAGGGACTGCCGGAGTGCCCGCACGATCCATTCCGGATGCGCGTGGCGCACGGCGTCGATCCTGGTGGTGTCGGTCTCCCCCGCCAGCACGTGGTCGAGCCATTCCGGGAGTGTGCGGGCGGTGACCTTGCGGAGCACCGCATTAATGAGGGAGGACGGGCCGGCGCCGATTACGGCACGGGCCAGGCCCACCGTCTGGTCCAGGGCGGCGTGCGCCGGGACGCGCATGGCCAGGAGCTGGTGTGCGCCGAGGCGGAGGGCGTCAAGCACGGCCGGATCCAGCTTTGCGAGCGGCCGGTCCACGCAGGCTGCCAGGATGGCGTCGTACGTTCCCTGGCCGCGCAGCGCGCCGTAGCTCAGTTCGGTGGCGAAGCCGGCGTCGCGTTTGTCGAGGCGGTGGTGCCGGATCCTGGCCGGCAGGACGAGGTTGGCGTAGGCGTCCTCGGCGGCCACGGCCCGCAGGACTTCGAAGGCGACCAGGCGCGCGGGATCGGCGCGGCGGGTACGCTGCGAAGGAGCGCTGGCG
Organism: Arthrobacter cupressi; assembly: GCF_900099975.1. GTDB lineage: Bacteria > Actinomycetota > Actinomycetes > Actinomycetales > Micrococcaceae > Arthrobacter > Arthrobacter cupressi. The sequence goes on along the minus strand of NZ_FNEI01000003.1, from coordinate 343,698 downwards.
GAGAAGCCGCGCTGCGGCCCGCGGTTGCGTTCCCGACCTTTGGCGTCGCGCCGCACTGTGCCGCCACCGCCCTGGCTGCGGTTGCCCCCGTCGCGGCTGCCGCCGTCGCGTCCGCCATGATTGGCAGGGTTCCGTCGTCCGGACTCACTCATTCGAATTCCACGCTTTCCACTGCCACCCCGCGGGCCCAGTCGGCCGAGGCCATCATCTTCTTGCCGGCCGGCTGGATCCGGCCAAGCCGCACGGCATGGGAACCGGTGCCGACCAAAACATTCTTGCCGTCAACGCGGACGCGCCCCGGCGCCAGGTCCTTGACGTCCGGCCGCAGCGCCAGTTCTTCGAGCTTGACCCGCTGGCCATCCCACATGGTCCAGGCGCCGGGTTCCGGGGTGACCCCGCGGGCCCTGCGGTTGACGGCGAGGGCGGGCTGCCGCCAGTCGATGCGGCCGTCGTCGAGCGTGAGCTTTGGGGCCAGTGACACATCGCCCTGCTGCGGCGCGGGCGCTGCCCGGCCGGCGTCGACGGCGGACAGGGTCTGGCTCAGCAGGACGGCACCGCTGGCGGACAGCCGTTCGAGCAGTTCGCCCGCGGTGTCCTCAGGCCGGATCGCTTCTGTGACGGTTCCGAACACCGGTCCGGTGTCCAGGCCCTCCTCGAGCTGGAACGTGGCGGCGCCGGTGATGTCGTCGCCGGCGATCACGGCCCGCTGCACCGGGGCGGCGCCGCGCCAGGCCGGGAGCAGGGAGAAATGCAGGTTGATCCAGCCGTGCCGCGGGACGGACAGTGCCGCCTTCGGGATGATTCCGCCGTACGCGACGATCGCGGCGACATCGGGCTCGTACGAGGCAATGCGCGCGATAGTGTCTGCGTCTACCTTGCTTGCGTGGATAAGGTCGATGCCGAGTTCGGCGGCGCGGACGGCAACCGGCGACGGCGTCAGGATCCTTTTGCGGCCCGTCGGCGCGTCCGGGCGGGTCAGGACAGCGACGACGTCGAATCCGGCGTTGACCAAGGCATCAAGGGACGGGACGGCGACGGCCGGAGTGCCGGCGAACAGGACCTTCATTCAGCAATACCGAAGCTGCCGAAGCTGGAGCCGACGGTGGTTGCCCGCTTGCTGGTGGTCTGTTCGGTCACCGCGTGGTAGTTCGCGGCCCGGATGGCGCGGAGGGCGGACTTCCGGTCGTCCCCTTCGAGGCGGTCGGTGAAGAGGATGCCGTCCAGGTGGTCAGTTTCGTGCTGGAAGCAGCGCGCGAGCATGCCCTCGGCCTCGACACTAACCGGGTTTCCGTGGAGGTCGACTCCGGTGGCGCGGGTGGCGCGGCGGCGGCGCACCGGGTAGGCGAGGCCGGGGATGGACAGGCAGCCTTCGATCTGGTCTTCCTGGAAGTCTTCGCTGTTTTCCAGGACGGGGTTGATGATGTGCCCCTCCACGCCGTCGATCCGGTAGGTGAAGACCCGCTGGCTCACGCCGATCTGCGGGGCCGCGAGGCCGGCGCCATCCACGTCCTCCATGGTTTCGGTCATGTCCGCAACCAGCTTGGCAAGCTCGGGGCCGAAGTCCGTGACGGGATCCGCCACCGTACGCAGCACGGGGTCCCCGATGATCCGGATGCTCAAAATGGCCATGCGCTGTCTGTCCTCACGATCGGCGTTTGCTTTATCTCCCTGCGAAACGGAAGCTAAGCCAGTTTAGTGGAGCCGGCCACCGCGGGAGCGGCGGGGTACGCGGGAGGTGCCACCGGGAGCAATGCTGCGCCGGCCGCCGCGACGTCCGCGGACATCTCCCAGACCCGCTTGAGCGCGCAGAACTTCCACCAGTGGTGTTTCAGGACTTCCGGATTCGCACGTTGCGGGCGGACTTCGGTCTCACCGATCGCCACCGCCAGCAGGACCGGATCCTCGCCGTATTTCCAGGGCTCCCACTCCCCTGCAACCGGGTCCACGAGGCTTTCTTCGGCCTTCATGCCCGCCACCAACTGCATCACGACCTTGTCGTCGAGTGCCTTCACGGTACCGTCGCGGTTGGTGCCCTTGGTCTTGTAGTCGATCAGGCAAACCCGCCCATTGATCCGCGCAACGAGGTCAAGGGTGCCGGCGTAACCGACGCTCGTGTTCCACACGGTGATTTCCGGGGCAAGCGGCTCCACCCGGTACAGCTCCCACCATTCATCGAAGCGGGCCGCGAAGGCTTCCTCGCCGTGCGATGCGAGGTCGTTGCGGGCTTCAGCCACCCGGTGCGGCCTGCCCAAGGCTCGCAATGCCACCTGTTCGCAGTAGCCGTGCACGCGGTCCCCGCGCTGGGCGGCGTCGTCACGATACACCTCGGCCGCCTTGGCTGCCTTGTTGACCGCCTGCCGGAGCCCGCCGGGGCTGCCAAGGAGCCGCGGCAACTCGGGATCGTTGGCCAGGCTGTTCGCTCCCATGTAGCCGAACCAGCCGTCCAGCGAGTGTGCCTGCTGGCCGATGACCGTGGTGATGGACGGCACCGAGAAGGCTTCCGCGGTGGAACGGGCGTACATCCGGCCGTGGTCGGTGGCGTGGGCAAGCAGTGGATCTGTCATAAGGAAAACTCTTTCACAGACCTCCGACAGGATCCGAGCCGGGCCCATCGGAGGTACGGCAAAGGCCCCTGCTCTTCCTTGCGGAACAACAGGGGCCTTCACGTCACGGTGGGCGATACTGGGTTCGAACCAGTGACCTCTTCGGTGTGAACGAAGCGCGCTACCACTGCGCCAATCGCCCGTGCATCAAAAACACTAACCGACTCCGGCCGGAAATCAAAAACCGCCGGAACAGCTGCCGAACTGGAGCGCTGCAAGGGCGCAGGGTTGCCGGCACGAAGGCATCCGCATGCGTGGACGCTCCGGCTAATTACATGCGTGTAACTCGAATATTCCGCGCCATTCCGCGGAAGTCGCGGCCTCGGGAAGCCCGCAGGCCGGAACGATTTGGAGTTTCCTCGAACCTCCTATAGAGTTTTTACTCGTCGGAAAGCGGCGCCCAGCCCACCAGGGCGGGAACGCGGAAATCCGGCATTGCGGACGTAGCTCAGCTGGTAGAGCACCACCTTGCCAAGGTGGATGTCGCGAGTTCGAATCTCGTCGTCCGCTCGCAGGACACTGTCACGGCAGAGGCTTCCGGGAAACCGGAGGCATTGCTTACACGGTGGGTTGGCCGAGAGGCGAGGCAGCGGCCTGCAAAGCCGTATACACGGGTTCGAATCCCGTACCCACCTCGGTGAAAACCCTGGATTTCCGGTTCCGGCCGGATCATCACGGGCGATTGGCGCAGCGGTAGCGCGCTTCCCTGACACGGAAGAGGTCACTGGTTCGATCCCAGTATCGCCCACGGGAGCAAGGAAACTTGCTTGACGTTGAGCGGATGGCTCCGGCCATCCGCTCAATATTTGCGGACGTAGCTCAGCTGGTAGAGCACCACCTTGCCAAGGTGGATGTCGCGAGTTCGAATCTCGTCGTCCGCTCTCCTGTTTTTAAGGATCCCGAATGCATTTCGGTTCCTGGCGGAATGTGCGGACGTAGCTCAGCTGGTAGAGCACCACCTTGCCAAGGTGGATGTCGCGAGTTCGAATCTCGTCGTCCGCTCTCCGGGCCCCCGCCCACTCTAAAGCAGCTCCGCGGAGCTGCTTTTTTTGTACCTTCGGTCCGCTTCGGACCGCCCAAGCCGGGTGGCCCAAGCTTCGAATCATAGGAATATCCCACGAATACAGCTAAGGAAAAATCGCTTTATCTGATGTGATTCGACTCGCATACTTTTCTTCGGACCTTTTTGGCTTTAGACACCACGCCTACAGGCAGGAGCACCACGGTGAACCAACAAACGCTTTCGAGTTCGATCCTCAGGAAGAAACCGATCGACACCATCGAGGAGGAGAACAAGCACAGCGGGCTCTTCAAGAGCCTCGGACTCTGGCAGCTGACCGCGATCGGAGTGGGCGGCATCATCGGCGTCGGCATCTTCTCACTCGCCGGGCTGGTGGCCCACGGCAACGGCAGCAACCCCGGCGTCGGACCCGCAGTGCTGATCTCCTTCCTCGTGGCCGGCCTCGCATCGGCCGCGGCGGCGCTTTCCTACGCCGAGTTCGCCGGCATGATCCCCCGCGCCGGATCCGCCTACACGTACGGCTACGTCGCCCTCGGAGAGATCGTGGGCTGGTTCATCGGCTGGGACCTGCTGCTTGAGTACATCGCAATCGTCGCCGTCGTCGCGATCGGCATCTCCGGATATTTTGACGCCTTCCTCTCCGGAATCGGTATCCACATGCCCACCTGGATGACGTCCACTGCGGACGAAGGAAAGGGCGGCGTGATCAACCTGCCGGCGATCCTGGTCTGCCTCGTGGTCACGTGGATCCTAAGCCGCGGCACCAAGACCTTCGGCCGCTTTGAACTCGTCGCCGTCGGCATCAAGGTGCTGCTGATCGTGTTCATCATCGGCCTGGGCATCTTCTACATCAACACCGAGAACTACAACCCGTTCATGCCCAGTGGCTTCGGACCGGTCCTGGCCGGATCGGCCACCGTCTTCTTCGCGGTCTTCGGCTACGACGCCATGAGCACCGCGGCGGAGGAAGCCAAGGACGGCAAGAAGCACATGCCCAAGGCAATCGTGCTGTCGCTCGTGATCGCCATGCTCCTCTACGTGGCGGCAACCCTTGTCCTGACCGGCATGCAGAACTACAAGGACATCAACCCCACGGCCGGTTTCGCCTCGGCCTTCACCGGCGTGGGCCTTCCGGTCATCGCCACGATCATTTCGGTCTTCGCGGTGCTGTCGATCCTGACCGTCATGCTCACCTTCCTGCTCGGCGTCACCCGCGTCTGGTTCACGATGAGCCGCGACGGCCTCCTCCCGTCTTGGTTCGCCAAGACGGACCGGCACGGTACCCCGCAGCGCGTCACCTGGATCGCTGGCATCACCTCGGCCTTCCTCGCCGGCATCTTCCCGATCAAGGCAGTCGCCGACCTAACCAACATCGGCATCCTTGCCGCGTTCGTGGTGGTGTGCGTGGCCGTAATCGTCTTCCGTTACACCAAGCCCGGTGCCCCGCGCACCTTCCGTCTGCCGCTCATGCCCCTGGTCCCGGCCTTCGGCGTGCTGTCCTCGGGCTTCCTCATGACGCAGCTTCCCTGGGACACCTGGCTGCGGTTCGGCGTCTGGCTGGTCATCGGCCTGGCGATCTACTTCGGCTACGGCCGCAGGCATTCGCTGATGAACCCGCACAGCCCAAGGCACCAGCCATCCGCCAGCCTGGACGCGGGCCGCTGACAGGAACCCCGCCCCGTCCTTGGCAGGGCAAGGATGACGGGTTAGGCTCGAAAGCGGGAGGAGCGATCTGGCTCCGCGACCGAAGGGAGGTGCCCGTGGGACTAATTGACGATCTGAAGGGCAAAGCTCAGGAGCTCATTGGTGGCAACGAGGAAGCCATCAAGGACGGCATCCAGAAGGCCGGCGATTTCGTCGATGACAAGACCGGCGGAAAGTTCGCCGAGCAGGTCGACGCCGTCCAGGATGCAGCTTCCGGTTTCGTGGAGAACGCCAGCGGTGATGAGCCGGGCGGCGAGGCTCCCGCCACGGACAAGGCTCCGTAAAGAGCGCCCGTAACAGTTACGTCAACGGGGCACCGGTCCCGCCGGGAGGCGGCACCGGTGCCCTTGGCGTTTAACGGGTACCGTTGAAGATCATGCCCTCCCCGGATTCCAGCGCCGCACCGGCCGAAGCTCCCGCTCACCCAGCCCCGTCCCGCCAGTTGTCGATGCCCCTCACCGCCGGCATCGTGACGGCACTCGTCGGCTTCACGTCCTCCTTTGCGGTGGTCCTGGCCGGGTTGCGCGCCGTGGGCGCAAGCGATGCCCAGGCCGCCAGCGGCTTGCTGGCACTCACGCTGAGCTTCGGCGTCGGGATCCTCTGGCTTTCCTGGCGTTCGAAGGCACCGGTGACGCTCGCCTGGTCCACTCCGGGTGCCGCTCTTCTCGCCGGAGCGGGAACGCCCGACGGCGGCTGGCCGGCCGCCGTCGGCGCCTTCCTCACCGCCGGGGTGCTGATCGCCCTCACGGGCCTTCTCCCGCCGCTGGGGCGGCTGATGGCTAAGATCCCCACCGCACTGGCCCAAGCGATGCTCGCCGGGGTGCTCCTGCCCTTGTGCGTGGCACCGTTCAAGGCCCTCGGCTCCGCTCCCCTGCTGGTGGCACCGGTGATCCTGTGCTGGCTGGTCATGATGAAGCTGGCCCCGCGCTGGTCCGTTCCGGCCTCGCTCGCGGTCGCATTGGCGGTGATCGGCCTCCACATCGCCTTGAACGGCGGTTCTGTTCCGGCGGACCGCCTGCTGCCTGAGCTGCATTGGACCACACCGGAGTTCAGCCTGCCGGCCGTAGCAGGCCTGGCCCTGCCACTGTTCATCGTGACCATGGCATCCCAGAACATTCCCGGGGTGGCGGTGCTGAAGTCCTTCGGATACGCAGCGCCGTGGAAGCCGTCGATGCTGGTGACCGGCGCCGGGACGGTGCTCGGCGCCCCGTTCGGCGGCCACGCCATCAACCTGGCCGCCCTCAGCGCGGCCCTGGCAGCCGGGGAGGAAGCCGGCACGGACCGTGCCCGGCGATGGATCGCAGCCTTCACTTCGGGCCTGGCCTACCTGGTGCTCGCCGCGTTCTCCGCCGCGCTGGTGACGGTGGTGGCCATGGCTCCCCAGGGCCTGCTCGAAGCGGTGGCCGGCCTGGCCCTGCTGGGCACCATGGCCTCGGCCATCGCCTCGGCGCTGGCCGTGGCGGAGGAGCGGATCGGAGCCTCGGTGACGTTCCTGCTGGCCGTGTCGGGGCTAAGCATCGCCGGCATCGGGGCAGCATTCTGGGCGCTGCTGGCGGGGATCGTGGTCCGCTGGGTCCTCAAGGACAGGAGCACCGCGGAGCGGCCCTAAGCGGGACCGGCGTCAGGAGGGTTCGTGGTTCTGGCCCTCGCGCGCCAACGCGGTGAGGCGGGAGACCGCGCGGTAGTACTTCTTCATGTACCCGCCGCCCATCATTTCCTCCGTAAAGAGCTTGTCGAACGGCACGCCGCTGGCCAGGATCGGAACATCCTTGTCGTACAGGCGGTCGGCGAGCACCACGAACCGGAGGGCGACCGCCTGCTCGGTGATGGTCTCGACGTCGCGCCACACCACGGCGTCGATCCCTGCAATCAACTGGCGGTAGCGGCTGGGGTGAACACCGGCCAGGTGGTCCACCAACTGGCGGAAGTCGTCGACGGCGACCGTCCGGCCGTCGAATTCGGCGTGCATGTGCCGCTTGAGGTCCTCGGTCTTCAGCGGGGCCGGAGCCGCCGGCAAGCCGCGGTGGCGGTAGTCCTCGCCGTCGATCCTGACCACATCGAACTGGTCCGCGAGGACCTGGATCTCGCGCTGGAAGTCGACGGCGGCGAAGCGGCCCTCGCCGAGCGACCCAGGCAGGGTGTTGGAGGTTGCCGCGAGCCGCACGCCGGCGTCGGCCAGTTCCCGCATGAGGCGGGACATGAGCACCGTGTCGCCCGGATCGTCGAGCTCGAATTCGTCGATGCAGACGAGCTTGTAGCCGCTGAGCGCCTCGACAGTCTTGCGGAAGGACAGCGCCCCCACCAGGTTGGTGTATTCAACGAAGGTTCCGAAGGCCTTGGGCCCGGGCGCCGAGTGCCACAGGGAGGCCAGCAGGTGGGTTTTCCCGACGCCGAAGCCGCCGTCCAGGTAGATGCCGGCGCGGCCGTTGTCCTTCTTGCCGAACAGCTTGGAGAAGAGGCCGCCGCCCGTGCCGTTGCCGACGACGGCGGCGAAGCCCTCCAGCGACTTGACCGCGGCAGCCTGGCTGGGCTGGGAAGGATCGGGACGGTAGCTCGCGAAGGAGACCTCCCCGAACCGCGGGGAAGGGTGGAATCCCTGCAGGATCTCGTCCGCAGAGACCGCAGGGGTGCGTGCGGCGAGCTGTTCGATCTGTACCAAAACGGTCCGTTCTTCCGGGGTGAGGTCCTCAGCAAGAATACCGGGAATGCCCGGGCGGCACGGACACGGCCCCATCCAGCCGGCGGCGGCCATGTTTCACCATGTGACCGCACGGGAGCAATCCGGGGGGTGCGTGGATAGTGTTGATTCCAAGCCGGGCAGACGGATGCCCTGCCGTCCGGTGCCGGCGCCGCCCATCATCAGTGAAAGGCCATACCCATGTCCTACCCCGTTGAACAGAACGAGAAGTTCGCCAAGTACGCGCACCCGGAGCGCCTGGTGTCCACCGAATGGCTCGCAGCAGCCCTCGAAGGCGGAGCGCTCAGCGACGGCAAGCTTGTTATTGTCGAATCCGACGAAGACGTCCTGCTCTACGAAACCGGCCACATCCCCGGCGCCGTGAAGATCGACTGGCACACGGACCTGAACGACGAGGTCACCCGCGATTACGTGGACGGCGCCGGCTTCGCCGCCTTGGCCGCCGCCAAAGGCATTTCCCGCGACACCACCGTGGTCATCTATGGCGACAAGTCCAACTGGTGGGCCGCGTACGCCCTGTGGGTCTTTACCCTGTTCGGCCACAAGGACGTCCGCCTCCTGGACGGCGGCCGCGACAAGTGGATCGCCGAAGGCCGCGCACTGACCACCGAGGTCCCGCAGCCGGCGCCGGGCGAATACCCCGTGGTCGAGCGCAACGACGCACCGATCCGCGCCTTCAAGGAGGATGTCCTCGCGCACCTCGGCAAGCCGCTGATCGACGTCCGTTCCCCCGAGGAATACACCGGGCAGCGCACCCACATGCCGGCCTACCCCGAGGAAGGCGCGCTGCGCGGCGGCCACATCCCCACCGCAGCCTCCATTCCGTGGGCCCGCGCCGCAGCCGAGGACGGCAGCTACCGCAGCCGCGAAGAACTCGAAGCCCTGTACCTGGGCGAAGCCGGCCTGCAGGAAGGCGACGAAGTGGTGGCCTACTGCCGCATCGGCGAGCGTTCCAGCCACACCTGGTTTGCCCTGAAGTACCTGCTGGGCTTCCAGAACGTGCGCAACTACGACGGTTCCTGGACTGAATGGGGCAACGCCGTGCGCGTCCCGATCGTCAAGGGCGCGGAGCGCGGTTCCGTTCCGGCGCTGGTCCACTAGCCGGCGCTTTCCGTGAACACCGGTCCGGACGGGGCGAAACCCCGTCCGGACTGCGTAAGCTGGACGTGATGAGTACCAATACCCTGCCCGCCGCCCTGGCGGAAATTGTTGATGATTTCCAAGCCCTGAGCGAGCCCGAACGCCTGCAGCTGCTGCTCGAATTCTCGCGCGGCCTGCCGGAGCTGCCGGAGCGCCTGCTGGACCACCCGGAACTGCTTGAGCAGGTGGTTGAGTGCCAGTCGCCGCTGTTCCTGACCATTGAGACGGAACGGAAGGACGACGGCGGCGCGCCCGGCTACCGCCTGTTCTTCAAGGCGCCGCCGGAAGCACCCACCACGCGCGGTTTCGCCGGGGTCCTGCACGAAGGACTGGACGGCCTGACGGCCGCCGAAATCCTCTCCGTGCCGGACGACATGCCGGAGCTGCTCGGCCTCACCCGGGCCATTACTCCCCTGCGCATGCGCGGCATGACCGCCATGCTCGGCCGGATCAAGCGCAAGGTGGCCGCCGCCGACCGGCTGCAGTCCTGACGCCCGGCAGCCTAGCAACGTGGCGAAAAAACAAGCATCGACCGGTACGCCGGCCACAGCCGTCCTGGCTGCGGCCGGCGTTCCGTTCACCCTGCATCCGTACACCCACGATCCCGGCGCGGAAAGCTACGGGCTGGAGGCGGCGGAGGTCCTCGGCGTGGACCCGTCCCGGGTCTTCAAAACCCTCATGGTGGACATCGAAGGCAAGCTCGCCGTCGGAATCGTCCCGGTGAACGGCACCCTGGACCTCAAGGCGATCGCGGCCGCGATGGGGTCCAAAAAGGCGGCCATGGCGGACCCGAAGGCCGCGGAGCGGCGCACCGGGTACGTCCTGGGCGGCATTTCACCGCTGGGCCAGCGGCAGCCATCACCCACCGTCGTGGACGAATCGGCGCTGGACTTCCCCACTGTCCTTGTCTCAGGCGGCCGGCGCGGCCTGGACATCGAACTGGCCCCGGCCGACCTCGTCCGGCTCACGAAGGCGCGGGTAGCGCCAATCGCCGGAGCCTGACGCCACGGGTTGCCGCGCCTCAGCGGCCGCCCGTGAGCTCGGGAGCAAGCGGCGCCAGCCGCGGCTCCAGCCAGGACCGGACCAGCCGTTCCCATTTCTCCCGGTCCACGTTCCATTCCTTGGTGTGCCTGGCCGCGGTGAAGGGCACGTAGGTCACCATCTCGGGATTCCGCTCGGCCAGGCTCGCCGACGGACCGTACGGCACGTAGTCGTCATCGACGCTGTGGATCAGCAGCGTGGGCGTGCGCAGTTCCACGGCCCGGGCGTCCCAATCCATCGCCCGCAAGTCCAAGGGTGCGGCCAGGCCGGTCAGCCTGCGGCCCAGGGAGTGGCCCAGCATCAGCTGGCCATACCGCCCCACCGCACGGGGGATCGAGTTCAGCCGGGCGTGGTGTGCCAGGACGTTCACCCAGTCGATCACCGGGGCATCCAGCACCAGCGCCCGGATAAGGTGGCGGTAGCGGGAAAGGTCGGCCGTCTGCAGGCTGATCGCCCCGCCCATCGACCAGCCGAACAGCACGACTTCCTCGGCTCCCTGTTCCAGGGCGAACGCGATGGCGGCTTCGACGTCGCGCCATTCCGTGGAGCCCAGGCCATAGCGGCCGTCGGCCGCGGCCGGAGCCAGTCCGTCGTTGCGGTAAGAAATCAGCAGGCAGTCGAGGCCAAGGCCGAGCGCCACCGGAAGGGCCCGCAAGCACTCCAGCCGGGTGGCCCCGCGGCCGTGGACCATGATGGCCCAGACCCGGGCTGCACCTTCGCCGGTGGTTCCTTCACCGGCGGTGGTTCCCCGCCCGGTGGAATGTCCCGCTTCGGCCCGGACCAACCAGGCCGGCGCCTTGCCGCCGTCGACCTCTATCTCCACGTCTTCGGCCTCAAGGCCGAGCGACGCCGGCGACGCGTACACCGCGCCGCTCCACCAGCCCCGGTGCGCCGAGGAGAGGTCGCCGCTGTAAACCTCCTCGACTTCGCGCTGCACTGTGCGTTCGGCGGGCGAGTAGGAGACGATCCTGCCGATCCGCGCGTGCCCGGCACCGCCGGCGAAGAAGAGGCTGAACGTTCCTTTCGAGGTGGTGTCCGCGTTGGCGGCCAGGATGATCTGCAAACCCTCGTCGCTGCGTACCACGGCAAGGATTTCCTGGTCGGCGTTTCGGATGGAGGGCGTGATGATCCGCCGGGCGAAGTAGGCCGCCAGCGCAGAGCTGCCTGCGCCGAAGAGCGCGGCGAGGCCACTGCCTGCAACAATTCCTGCGAGCGTCCATCGGGCGCGGGCGGACATGCCCGCGGAACCTGGGTCCGCTGCTGCCGGGCGCAAAGTCGATGCCATGCCACCATTGTCCATCGCGGCACCCCCTGCGCCGGAATCGGCGCAACGCCCGGCCGGAATCGGCGGCGAAACCCTGCCACGCGGCCGGGTCGGGGTCTACGCTGTAGCCATGAGCGATCCAATCGTCATTCTGAGCGAAGAGCCCCTCGGCCGGGACGACCGCGTCAACATCGCCAAGCTGGTGGACGGCAGCGATGCCCCCATCGTGGTGCTGGTGCCGGCCAATACCGAACGGCACCTGCTGGTCGATTTCCTGGAGAACCTCTCCATGCTGGAGGTGGCGAAAGCCTTCAGGGAACTGCTCTCGCAGGCACCGGATCCCGAGGTGGAACGCGCGAGCGCACAAAGCGCCCTGGCGGCCTCGCTCGAGGCGTTGGAAGGGCTGGGATCCGGAGTGACCGGTGAGATAGTCGACGGCGGCGCTGTCGCCGGCCTGGTGGCCAAGGTCAAGGCCCTGAATGCCTCCCAGGCCGTGGTGGTGACCAGGCCGCACGCCATCGCGGACACGTTCCACACCGACTGGGCGAACCAGGCACAGGACCAGCTGGGCTTGCCCGTGCTGCACCTGTACGCCGGTTCGGGATTCATTGGCGACTCCTGAGCGTTGAGCAGAGCATGACTACCGCGGACAACAGCAAGTACTTCGCCACTGCCGACCTCACGGCCGGGGTGCCGCACCAGGACGTTCCGGACAAGGGCGCCTGCGTGGAAAAGACCGAGGCCGAATGGCGCGAACAACTGACTCCGGAGGAATTCCGGGTGCTGCGCCAGGCGGGAACCGAGCGCGCCTACACGGGCGAATACTGGGACACCCACACCGCCGGGGTCTACCAGTGCCGGGCGTGCGGCGCCGAACTTTTCACCAGTAACGAGAAGTTTGATTCGCATTGCGGCTGGCCGTCCTTCTGGGCACCACTGGCCGAGGGAACCGTACGCTACCTCCACGACCGGACCCTGGGCATGGAACGGGTGGAGGTCCGCTGCGCCAACTGCGATTCCCACCTGGGCCACGTGTTCGAAGGTGAGGGCTACGGCACTCCCACCGACCAGCGCTACTGCATCAACTCCGTCTCCCTGAAGCTGATCGAAACGCCGGCGGCGGGCTAGCCGGGGCGCAGCCGGGAGGTCCAGCCAGTTCCACGGCTGGACCTCCCGGCTTTTTCTTGGCACCATGCAACAGAGTTCCTTATGCTCATGGCAGTTTTCACTTAGCATCACTGTTCACTTGCTACGCTCGCCTCAGAATACAAACCACTGAGGAAAGGCAACGTCAACGATGACCACCACCGCCACGGCGCCCCGCACCCGCATCACCGCAGAGAACCCGGCCTGGGGCTCCCTGAAGGCCGCAGCCACCGCGCTGCAGGCCCTGCAGGTCAAGGACGGTTCCGTCCCCGAAGCCACCGACCACGGGGCCGCCCGCGAGCACGTCGCCGCCATCATCGCCGCCGTCGAAACCCTTTCCCCGGCCTTCCCGCACGATGCCAGCTACCTGGAACTGCTGGTCAAGGACTTCGCCCGCTGGGCCGACTCCGGCTTCGGCGTCCCGGACTTCCTGGATTCCCTGATGGCTTTCCAGCCGCAGGAACAGCGCGTGGACGGCCTGCAGCACCTGGTCGTGTTCCCGATGTACACCCAGAACGGCAGCACCAACCGCCTTGTGGAAGCCGTGCTGCTTGAGGTCATCTGGCCCGAGTTCATCGGCGGCCTCGAAGCCGGCGACTACTCCAACAAGCTCTTCGTGCCGATCCGCTTCCTCGATTTCACTCCGGGCTACGACACCAACTCCGCCGTACTCTTCCCGGAGACCGTCGCCGTGCGCGAAACCCCCACCTTCACCTGGGGCGGCATCTTTGCCGACCGCGAAGCCGCCCGTTTCCGCCGGGTCCTCAAGGCCGCGGCGGAAACCACGCGCCTGGAACTGCCGGCAGACGCCGCCGAACTGCTGGACGACCAGGAGCTGACCCAGCGCGCCTTCGTCATGTGGGACCTCATCCACGACCGCACCCACATGCGCGGCGACCTGCCGTTCGACCCCTTCATGATCAAGCAGCGCATGCCGTTCTTCCTGTACTCCCTCGAGGAACTGCGCTGCGACCTGACCGCATTCCGCGAGTCTGTGAAGATCGAAAAGGACGAGGAAGCTTCCGAAGACGCCCGCAAGCACGCCAAGCTGGTGCAGTACGCGGTCATCTTCGACCGCATCTTCCGCTTCGCGATCACCGGTAACCGTGTCCGCAACTACGACGGCCTGGGCGGCCAGTTGCTGTTCGCCTGGATGCACCAGCACCGCGTACTGCACTGGACCGACAGCAAGCTCAGCATCGACTGGGACGATGTGGCCGACGTCGTCGTCGAACTCGGCGAGCGAATCGAGGAACTGTACTGGCGCTCCATCGACCGCCCCAAGACCGCGCACTGGCTTGCCGCGTACGAACTGATTTCCGGTACCGTTACCCCCAACCCTGCTTCGGTCTGGGCCAAGGGCCCCGACGCGCTGCCGCTGACCGGCGCACCGCGTGAACTGACCGACCAGGTCCTGGACGACGAATTCCCGCTGTCCATGTTCTACGAGGCATTGGAGAAGAAGATGCGCACTGTCATCGAATCCACCACCGGGATCACGGGATCGACGGCGGCCTGATGACCTCCCTGAATGTCCTGGTCACGGGCGGCAGCAGCGCGTCCGGCGTCGCTGCCGCCCGGGCCCTCGCCCTCGCCGGGCACCGGGTGTTCACCGTGGGCTCGGACCGCGGCCGGATCACCACCGCTGCCGAGGAAGCCGGCGACGGCGTCACTCCCCTGGTCTGCGACCTCGCCAGCTTGGACGCCGTGCGCGAACTCGCCGCCGACGTCCACGCCGCGGCAGGCCCGGTGGACGGCGTCATCCACCTGGTGGGCGGCTGGCGCGGCGCCACGGGCATCGAGGACCAGCCTGACGAAGACTGGGACGTCCTGTCCACGGGGGCCGTCACCACGCTGCGAAACGTTTCCCGCGTCTTCTACCGCGACCTGGCCGACTCCCCCGCCGGGCGTCTGGCCGTTGTCAGCTCGACGGCGGTTACCGCACCGACCGCGGCGGCCGCCACCTATGCCGCCGCCAAAGCCGCGGTGGAGGCCTGGACCTTCGCCGTTGCCGACGGCTTCCGGCGGGAGCAGTCCGGCGCGACGGCCGATCCCGTTGAACAGCACAGCGCCGCCGTCGTGTTCGTCGTCAAGGCGCTCCTCGACGCCGGTATGCGGCAGGCCCACCCGGAACGGAAGTTTCCCGGGTACACGGACGTGGAAGAACTGGCCGCGGCCGCCGTCGGGCTGTTCAAGCAGCCGGCCGCCGAAGTGAACGGACACCGGATCCGGCTGGTCCCTTGACACAGCACCGGGGCCGGCAGCAGTCCGGCTCCCCGGGGGCGGCCGCCACCGGCCGCCCCTCCTTAGACTGAAAGAGTGAACGAACCCATGACAACTGCCCTGCAGCAGTCCCCGGAAACCCTGGCCGGCCGGATCCACGATCCGGAAGTCCGGGGCTTCGCGTCCGACAACTACTCCGGCGTGCACCCCGAAATCCTGGCCGCGCTGGCCGCCGCCAACGGCGGGCACCAGGTTGCCTACGGCGAAGACGAGTACACCCGCAAGCTCGAGGGCCTGATCGCGGAGCTGTTCGGCGAGGGCGCCGAGTGCTACCCCGTCTTCAACGGCACCGGAGCCAACGTCCTGGCCCTGCAGTCCCTGCTGCCGCGCTGGGGCGCGGTGATCTGTGCCGGCACCGCGCACATCAACATGGACGAGAACGGTGCGCCGGAGCGGATCGGCGGCATAAAACTGCTGCAGGTCCCGGCAACGGACGGCAAGCTGACCCCGGAGCTGATCGACCGCGAGGCCTGGGGCTGGGGCGACGAGCACCGCGCGCAGCCCCTGGCGGTGTCCATCGCGCAGACCACCGAGCTGGGCACCTGCTACACGCCTGAAGAAGTCAAGGCCATTGCGGACCACGTGCACGCGCGTGGCATGAAGTTGCACATGGACGGTGCCCGGCTGGCCAACGCGGCCGCCCACCTCGGCCTGCCCCTGCGCTCCTTCACCCGTGATGCCGGGGTGGACATCCTTTCCTTCGGCGGAACCAAGAACGGCCTGCTCTTCGGCGAGCTCGTGATCGCCCTCAACCCCGAGGCTGCCCAGGGGCTGAAGTACCTGCGCAAGATGGACATGCAGCTGGCCTCGAAGATGCGCTTCATCTCGGCCCAGTTCATCGCCCTGCTGGAGGACGGACTCTGGCTGCGCTCGGCCGGGCACGCTAACGACATGGCTACCCGCCTGCGCGCGGCGGTGGACCGGATCGACGGCGTCGAGCCCACCCAGGCCACGGAGTCCAACGGCGTGTTCGCGATCCTGCCTCCGGGAGTGGCGGACAGGCTGCGGAACTCCTTCAAGTTTTACAACTGGGACGAAGCCACGGGTGAAGTGCGCTGGATGTGCTCCTTCGACACGAGCGAGGCGGATATCGATGCCTTCGCCGCCGCGATCCGGCGGGAACTTGCCGCGCAGTAAGCGCCACCTCCCGGGCGCACCCTTCGGGGGTGCAGCCTGGTCCGGGGCGGCGTGGCTACGGGATTTCGCCGCCCCGGACACATAATCTGCCAAGGTGAACGCTCTCTCACAGCTTCCTGAGGACTTTCTTCACGCCTTGGGAACACTCCGAAAGGCCCAGTGCCGGCCCGAGCTGAAGCTCGGCGAAATCCCGGCGCCCACCCGGCTCGCCCCGTACGCCGTCGCCATGGGGGCCGAGGTCTTCAGCCACGCACCCAGGACCCGCCAGAGGCCCGTCCACGGCCCCGCCGCGCTGGCCTTCGCGGCGGAGAGCCCGGCGTCGCCGGACGACGACGAGGACAGCGAACT
Source organism: Arthrobacter cupressi (assembly GCF_900099975.1). Classification (GTDB taxonomy): domain Bacteria; phylum Actinomycetota; class Actinomycetes; order Actinomycetales; family Micrococcaceae; genus Arthrobacter; species Arthrobacter cupressi. The sequence goes on along the minus strand of NZ_FNEI01000003.1, from coordinate 327,313 downwards.
CGCCACGGGCCGCTTCATCCTGCTGCACGATCCGGAAGGTTCCGCAGTCTGGGAAGGTGAATTCCGGATCGTGACCTACATCCGCGCCCAGCTGGAGCCGGACATGGGCAACGACGCGATGCTGGGGCCCGTCGCCTGGACCTGGCTGGTCGAAGCGTTGGAGAACCACGGCGCCCGCTACCGGGCGGCGGGCGGCACGGCGACCAGGATCCTCTCGGAGAGCTTCGGGACCCTCGCCGGCCGGCCGGAGACGATCGACATTGAGCTGCGGGCCTCCTGGACCCCCGTCACCCCCGACGCCGGGGCCCACCTCGAAGCCTGGTCCGACATGGTCTGCACCTTCGCCGGCCTTCCGCCCCTGCCGCCGGGAGTGACGCCGCTCCCGTCCCGGCGCCTGAACTGAATGCCCCGCCCCCGCATGCGCGCTCCCCTGCGGTCCGGCGCCGGCTGTTGCCATCCCCGGTCCGGGCAGAATCGCTAGACTGTAAGGCACCATGAGTCCTGAAAACCTGGAACCCAACACAGCCGGCGGCCCGGCTGCTGAACCCGCCCCCCACATCACGGTGGAAGGCTTCGACAACCCCATCCCCGAGGTGATCGACCTCGACGCCCCGCGCGAGGGCGTTCCGCTCGTCATCGACACGCTCGCCGGCCTGGAACGCTGCGCGGCGGCCATCGCCGCCGGAACCGGCCCCGCCGGGGTGGACGCCGAGCGCGCCTCCGGTTTCCGCTACGGACAGCGCGCCTTCCTGGTGCAAATCAGGCGCGAAGGAGCCGGAACCTGGCTGATCGACCCCGAGCCGTTCGATGACTTGAAGATCATCAACGAGGCCCTTTCCGGCGTCGAATGGATCCTGCACGCCTCCACGCAAGACCTGCCCTGCCTCGCCGAACTCGGCATGTGGCCGGACAAGCTCTTCGACACCGAACTCGCCGCCCGCCTGGCCGGCTTGCCGCGGGTGGGGCTGGCCGCCGTCATCGAACAGCTCCTGGGCTTCGGCCTGGCGAAGGAACATTCCGCGGCGGACTGGTCCACCCGGCCCCTTCCGGAGCCTTGGCTGCGCTACGCCGCGCTCGACGTCGAAGTCCTCGCCGAACTGCGCGAGGAACTGATCGAACTGCTTGAGGCGGACGGCAAACTGGAGTTCGCGGAGCAGGAGTTCGCCGGGATCCTCGCGAACGGCATCCCGGCCCCGCGGGTGGACCCCTGGCGCAAGACCTCGGGACTGCACCAGATCCGGGACCGGCGCCAGCTGGCAGCTGTCCGCGAGCTCTGGGTGGAACGGGACCAGCTGGCCCGCAAGCGTGACGTCGCCCCCGGCCGGCTCATCCCGGACTCCGCCCTGGTGGCGGCCGCCAAGTCCCTGCCCTCCACCGTTCCCCAACTGCTGGCCACCAAAGGCTTCCACGGCAGGGCGGCCCAGCGGGAAGCACCGCGCTGGCTGCGCTGCATCTCCGTCGCCCGCGGCCTGGACGAGCTCCCGCCACTGCACCTGCCCACCAACGCCCCGCCCCCGCCGCGTGTGTGGGCGGACCGGGATCCCGACGCCGCCGCCCGGCTGGCGACCGCCCGTCCCCGCCTGCAGGCGGCCGCGGAGGAACTGAAGCTGCCGGTGGAGAACCTCCTCACGCCCGACTACCTGCGCCGCGTGCTGTGGCGGCCGCCGTCGGACATCACCCCGGAGACCGTCGGCGCGGAACTGCGTGAACTCGGTGCCCGGGAATGGCAGATCGCCATCACGGCGCCGATCCTGGCCGAGGCGAGCCTGCACCCGGATCGGCTGCCGTCGAAGGACGCCAGGGAAAAGTCCGCCGGCTAGCCGCCGCTGGGCCGCGTGCCGGGTCTGATGAAACCCGTCTCGTACGCCAGGATCACCGCCTGGGTGCGGTCCCGCACGCGCAGCTTGCCGAGCAGGGAGGCCACGTGGCTCTTGACCGTTTCGGGGCTGAGGTAGAGCGCGGACGCGATCTCGGCATTGTTCCGGCCGGCGGCCAGTTCGGTGAGGACGTCCTTTTCGCGCGCGCTCAGCGTGCCAAGCAGCCTTCCGGCCGCTCCGTCGTGGCCCGGCAAGGTGAGTTGCCGTACGGCCTCGGGGAACACCACACTGTCCCCTGACGCGACGGTCCGCACGGCCTGGATGATCTCCTCCGGGCGGGAACGCTTGAGCAGGAAACCGGACGCACCGCAGCGCAGGGCCGCGTACACGTAGTCGTCGCTGCCGAAGGTGGTCAGGACGAGCACCTTCGGCCCGGCCGTCGCCCCGCCTGCGTCAACCGGCCGACGGCCTTCCAGGAGCAACCGTGTGGCCTGGATTCCGTCAATACCGGGCATGCGGACATCCATCAGGACGACGTCGGGGCGAAGCCGGGCGGCAAGGGCCGGCACCTCCGCGCCGTCCCCGGCTTCGCCGACCACCTCCAGGCCGGGCTCACCCTCGAGGATGGCCCGGAGTCCGGAGCGCACCAGCGGTTCGTCGTCCACGATCAGGAGCTTGGTCATTTTTCCCTGCTTCCACGAGTCCTGCGGCCACCCCAGGGCAGCTCGGCCGTCACTTGCCACATGCCGTCGGCCTCCCCGGCCCCGAACGTACCGCCGAGCAGCATGGCACGCTCCGCCAGCCCGGCCAGGCCGCGGCCGCCGGGAAGGCGCCGGGGGTCCGCAGCAGCGGGCACCGCCGTCGGGAGCTTGTTGGCCAGCCGGAGCACAACCGATCCGGCAGCGGCACTTCCATGCACCTCCAACGCCACGGTGCACGCCGATTCCGGGGCATGCTTGGCCGCATTGCTCAGCCCCTCCTGGACCATGCGGTAGAGCTCCCCGGCAACCGCGTCCGGGATCGCGGAAAGCTCCCCGGCCAGGCGGAGTTCGGCAGGCGGGCCCGGGGAACGGTGCCGGGCAATGAGTTCGCGCAGGCGCTCCGGAAGGCTGCCGGAGCCGTCCGTGGGGGCACGCAGGATTCCCAGGACGTAATCCAGTTCCTCCAGGGCTGCCCGGCCCGCCTGCTCCACCGCCGCCATGGACGCCGCGGCCTTGTCCGGCTCCGCCGCGAGCAGCCTGCGCGCCGCGGCCGCCTGGAGGGTGGTGACGGTGAGGGCGTGCCCGATCGAATCGTGCAGTTCCCTCGCCAGTTCATTGCGCCGGGCGAGCTCGCGGGCTTCCCGCTCGGCGATCGCGAGCCTGGCCTGCTCGGAGGGACCCAGCAGCAGCACGGCCCAGAGCCGCAGTTGGCTCGCCACGCCGAAAAGCAGGGCGAGGGCCGCCGCGCCCGCGGCCGTCAGGAGCCAGGCGGCGGCAGCGGTTTCGACGCCCGGGAGCAGTTGTCCGGTGAACGGAGCGAGGCCGGTGGTGCCGCCGCCGAAGAGCGCGAGGGCGATCGCGGCCAGGGTGGGCAGCACGAATCCCAGCACGGCAACGGCGAGCGCCCCGGACAGCAGGTGCACCAGGAACCAGAGCGCGCCGCGGGCGACGTCGGCCAGCCGGGTTGTCCCGGCAGGTTCCTCCATGGCCGTGCCGAGGAGCTCGTTGGCGGCGGTGCGTTCGAGCGTCCGCATGACTCCGAGGGTTGACGGTACGGCGAGCAGCCCGGTTCCGATCAGGAGGCCGCTCGGCACCGCCAGCGGGTTGGCGCCGGCAAACTGCCACAGTTGCACAATCCACAGGGCGACGGCGGCATAGGGCACGGCGAGCAGCCCGCCGATCATGAGGAACACGGCCGTCCGCGTCGCCGCGGACAGCCGTGCCTTGTTAGACCTCAAGTTCCCCACGGCCAACATTGTTCCCCATCAGCCGACGCGGTGGCACGTGGCGCAGGCGCCGCGCCGCCGCAGCCAGTACGCCAGGGTGGCCGCGCCCAGTGCCACGCCCCAGAGCGGCCAGAGGAAGGTTGGTCCCAGCGGCGCCCAGTTGGTAAGGCTGAATCCCGGGATGGTGCCTTCGGAGGGCAGACCGGCCATCATGAGCATGGTGACCGACGCCGGGATGATGGCCATCGCGACGAAGGCGGCCGGAACCACGGCCAGCCCGATCGGCACGCGCTTGCCGCCGGCACGGGGAATCCAGCGGGGGAAGACTTCGCCCCAGCGCTGGACCAACCCCAGAGTCAGCACGGAACCGAGGACCGCCATGCCACCGAGGCCCAGGGCGCTGGTGTCCATTCCCTGCCCCTGCATCCCGTCCAAGAGGGTCGGTTCCACGCCAAGCGGGATGCCGAAGGCCCAGCAGATCCGGGTTACGGCGTAGACCAGCGGGACGAACACCGCGACTGCCACGGCGCTGCGTCCCCAGCGGGCGGCAGCTTGCGCACTGAAGGGACCGTCCACCGTCCGCTCGCTGCGGCCGCATTTTGCACAGGCGTTCCGGGCCCGGCGGTTCACGGCGACTGCGAGCGCCGCCCACTGGGCAGCCCCTACGGCGAGGACCACCAGGTTCAACTGTGCGGGATCGAGCAGCCGGGGTATGGCCTGCTGGATCTGGGGATCGTAGGCGACTTTCGCGATGATCACCGGGATGTAGCCCAGGACGGAGAGCAGTCGGGCGTCCCCCACCAGGACCAGCGCCGTCAGGCCCATCACTGCCGCGATCGCCGTCACCGCCACCCGCAGGCCGGGAACTGACCGGTCCCGGTTGGCGGTGACGGCCGCGAGCGTGGCCAGCAGCGCGGCGATGCCGGCGAGCGCCGTCAGCCCCCAGCCAAGCAACGCGTTGGGTGCCTTGTAGAGCAGGGCCATGGAGTAGGGATCGCCGTCACCCACGGGAAACGGGCCGCCGGACAATCCCGCGATGACGCCGGCGAGCGCGTAGAGTGCGGCAAGGACCGCCGTCAGGGCCGCCGGCCTGCGCAGGGCTCTGCCTGCACGGGACGCTTCGGCCAGGGTGGTTGCTTCGTTCTTTGTGTTGCCTTGGTTAGTAGTCATGCTTCAACCCTCCCGCGGGCCGGTCCGCGCCTGATCCCCGCGACGGGTGGATGCGTTCCCCCGTCCGGGGGATTTCCGCCCGTTCCGCCGGCCTTGCCCCCAAAGTTACTCGCGAGTAACATTGTCCCGGAATCAGTCCTGAATCCCTGTCTCGAAGAGGAGTACACATGAGTCCCAGCGGGAACACACAGCAGCGCACGGTCCGCGACGTCGTCTTCGTCGACGGAGTGCGCACGCCGTTCGGCAAGGCCGGGGAGAAGGGCATCTACGCCGGGACCCGGGCCGACGACCTCGTGGTCAAGTGCATCCGCGAACTGATGCGGCGCAACCCTTCCCTGCCCGCGGAACGCGTGGACGAGGTGGCCATCGCCGCCACCACCCAGACCGGCGACCAGGGCCTGACCATCGGCCGCACCGCCGCCTTGCTGGCCGGCCTCCCCCGCACGGTTCCCGGCTTCGCGATCGACCGCATGTGCGCGGGCGCCATGACGGCGGTGACGACGACGGCGAGCGGCATCGGCTTCGGCGCCTACGACGTCGTGATCGCCGGCGGGGTGGAGCACATGGGCAACCACCCCATGGGAGCCGGGGCCGACCCGAACCCGCGTTTCATGTCCGAGCGCCTCGTGGATCCCGCGGCCCTGAACATGGGCAACACGGCCGAAAACCTGCACGACCGCTTCCCGGCCATCACCAAGGAACGCACCGACGCCTACGCCGCGGCCTCGCAGGCGAAGCTGGCAAAGGCCTACGCGCACAAGCAGATCCAGCCGGACCTGGTGCCCGTGGCAGCGAAGAAGCCCGGCGCCGGATGGGCCCTGCACAGCGTGGACGAACCGCCCCGGCCCGGAACCACCGTGGCCGACCTCGCCGAACTGCGCACACCGTTCCGCCCGCACGGCCGCGTCACCGCGGGCAATGCCGCGGGCTTGAACGACGGCGCGACGGCGGCGCTCCTCGCCTCCTCGGAGGCGGCGGAGGACCTGGGCCTGAACGTCAAGATGCGCCTGGTGGCGTACGCGTTCGCCGGCGTCGAGCCCGAGGTCATGGGCATCGGGCCGGTGCCGGCCACCGAAAAAGCCCTGAAGAATGCGGGCCTCTCGATCCAGGACATCGGCCTGTTCGAAATCAACGAGGCCTTCGCCGTGCAGGTCCTCAGCTTCCTGGACCACTACGGAATCGCCGACGACGACCCGCGGGTCAACCGCTACGGCGGGGCGATCGCCGTCGGGCATCCGCTCGCGTCCTCGGGCGTCAGGCTCATGAACCAGCTGGCCCGGCAGTTCGAGGAAGATCCCTCGGTGCGGTACGGCATCACCACCATGTGCATCGGCCTGGGCATGGGTGCCGCCGTGATCTGGGAGAACCCCCACCACCCGGACTACACTGCCGCCACCGGCACCACAGAGACCAGCAGCACCAACAGCAAGGGAGCCGCCGCATGAGCGCCGCAGATTTCCGCAAACTGGCCGACCTCTTCCCCGACGAAACGGTCACCCACTCCTACGTCCAGGACATCGTGCTCCCCGCGGTCGACGGGAAGGAGAGTGCCGGCACCTTCGCGCTGATCACCCTGGACAACGACCTCGACCACAGCAAGCCCACCACCCTGGGCCCGAAGACCTTGGTGGAGCTCGGCACCGTCCTGGAAGGCCTGAAGGAACGGGCCGCCCGCGGCGAGATCGTGGGCGTCGGGGTGACCGGCAAGCCGTACTTCCTGGTGGCCGGCGCCGACCTGTCCGCCGTCAAGACCCTGCGCGAGCGCGAACACGGGCTCTGGATGGCGCAGCTGGGCCACGACGTCTACGGCACCCTGGCCTCGCTGGGGGTACCGAGCTTCGCCTTCATCAACGGCCTGGCACTGGGCGGCGGCCTCGAGATCGCCCTGCAGTCCAGCTACCGCACGGTGTCCACCGGCGCCGGCGCCCTCGCCCTGCCGGAAGCCGTGCTCGGCCTTGTCCCCGGCTGGGGCGGGGTGTACCTGCTGCCGCGGCTCATCGGCCCCGAGAACGCCGTCAAGGTGATGATCGAAAACCCGCTGAGCAACAACCGCACCCTGAGCGGACCGCAGGCCTTCGAACTGGGCATTGCCGATGCCCTCTTCGAGCCCGCCGATTTCCTGGAACAGTCCATCGCCTGGGCCGCGCGGGTCATCGCCGGTGAAACGGTCCCGGAGCGCCGCAACGCCGTTGACCCATCCGATCCCGCCGTGGCGGAGCGCTGGGCCGCCGCCATCGAGGGCGGGCGGGCGTTCGTGGAGGCCAAGACCTCCAACGCCTCCCCCGCCCCGGCCAAGGTGCTGGACATTATGGAAGCCAACCGCACCCTGGGCCAGGCGGAGTCCGCGGCCCTCGAATGCGAAACCCTCGCCGGCCTGATGCAGACGGACGAGTTCCGTTCCACCGTCTACGCCTTCCTGGACCTGGTGCAGAAGCGCTCCAAGCGACCCGCCGGCGCACCGGACCGGAAGCTCGCCCGACCGGTGACCAAGGCCGGCGTCGTCGGCGCAGGCCTGATGGCGGGCCAGTTGGCGCTGCTGTTCGCCCGCCAGCTCAAGGTTCCCGTGGTCATGACGGACATCGACCAGGAGCGCGTGGACAAGGGCGTGGCCTATGTCCATGCGGAGGTGGACAAGCTGCTGGGCAAGAAGCGCATCAGCCCGGACGCGGCCAACCGCACCAAGGCGCTGGTGACGGGTTCGGTGTCCAAGGAGGCCTTCGCCGACGCCGACTTCGTGATCGAGGCGGTGTTCGAGGAGCTCAACGTCAAGAAACAGGTATTCGCCGAGCTGGAAGCCATTGTCTCCACCGAGTGCATCCTGGCCACAAACACCTCCTCGCTCTCCGTGACCGCGATGGCCGAGGGCCTCCGGCATCCCGAGCGCCTGGTGGGCTTCCACTTCTTCAACCCCGTGGCCGTGATGCCGCTCCTGGAGATCGTGCGCGCGCCCCAGACCGACGAGGCCGTCCTCGCCACCGCGTTCGAACTGGCCAAGGGCCTGAAGAAGACGGCGGTGCTGGTCAAGGACGCCGCCGCGTTCGTGGTGAACCGCATCCTCCTGCGCCTCATGGGCGAGGTAATCGCCGCGTTCGACGAAGGCACCCCCGCCGAGGTTGCCGATGATGCGCTGCGGCCGATGGGGCTGCCGATGTCACCCTTCACGCTGGCTGCGATGGTGGGCCTGCCGGTGGCCCAGCACGTGCAGGAATCCCTGCACGCCGCCTTCGGGGAACGGTTCCCGGTCTCACACAACCTGCAGAAGCTGATCGACAACGGCGTGAAAACCCTCTGGGTCGAAAGACCCGACGGCTCCCGGGTCATCCCCGAGGAGACGCTGTCCCTGATGTCATTCGGCAACTCCCCCTCCACCGCGGAGGAAGTGCTCCGCCGGACGCAGGAGGCGCTGGCCGAGGAGATCGGACTCATGCTCCAGGAGGGCGTGGTGGCAGGTCCCGAGGACATCGACCTCTGCGTCATCCTCGGCGCGGGCTGGCCGATGTTCCTGGGCGGGATCACCCCGTACCTGGACCGGACGGGCGCCTCCGAACGGGTCAACGGCAGACGCTTCCTGGCCCCGGGGATCGCGTCCGCGCCGGCCTAAACGCAGCGGCGGCTATTCCACCGGTGCCAGCACCCCGTTGTCGAGCCGGAGGAGCCGGTGCGCCCGGGCGCGGGCGTAGGCGAGGTCGTGGGTGACCATCACTACGGCCGCGCCGCGGGCGGTGGCCTCCGCCATGGCGGTGTCCAGGACCTCCAGGCCGTGCCGGTCCAGGCCGACGGTAGGCTCGTCCAGGGCCAGCACCGCCGGCTCCCGGGCGATCACCGTGGCCAGGGCCAGCAGCCGCCGGGACGACGCCGGCAGTTCCAGCGGGTGGCTGCCGGACTGCGCCTCGAGGCCGACGGCGGCCAGGGCGGCGAGCGCGCGTTCCCGCACCCGGGCATCTTCCGGGTTTGGCCGTAAAAGGCGCCGCTTCGTGCCCAGCCCGAAGGCTACTTCCCGCAGCGCCGTCCGTTCGAACAGCTGGAAGCGCGGGTCCTGGAACAGCAGCCCGACGTCGACGGCCAGGACTCCGGTAGGGATTCCGTGGGTGGGCAGCCCCTGGATCAGCACTGAGCCGGCCCGGGGCCGGAGGAGTCCGTTCAGCTGGCGCAGCAGGGTCGATTTCCCGCTGCCGTTGGGCCCGGTGACGGCCAGGACCTCCCCCGGCCGGACCGCAAGTTCCACGCCGCGGAGGGTTTCCCGTTCGGACGCCCCGGGTCCGTGATAGCCGAAGCGGACGCCCTTCAGTTCCAGGACGGGCGCAGCATCCGTGTGGCCAGAGTTGCGCACGGGACCCTGCGGCGCGGTGCCGGGCACTACGACGCCGGAACGCGCCAATGCGTCCCCGGCCAGCAGCGCGTCCGGTGGCCCGGCGGCAAGCTGACGGCCGCCTTCGGGCCCGCCGGTCCCCAGCACGGTCCATGAGGTGGCGGTACGGCTCAGCCCATCCACCGCCGAACTGAACACCACCACGGCCGTCCCATCGGCGGTCAGCCGCCACAGCAGGCGCTCAACCGTGCCGGCGCCGGCCGCGTCCAGGGAGGCGAAGGGCTCGTCGAGCAGGAGCACGGAGGGCTGCCCGATCACGGCGCAGCCGATGGCCAGGCGGCGGAGTTCACCGCCGGAGAGCGTGGCCGGACCCCGCCCCAACAGTCCGCCCAGCCCGATCAGTTCCGCGGTTTCGGCGATCCGGCGGCGCATCTCCGCCACCGGGACCCCGAGGTTTTCCAGGCCGAACGCCAGTTCGCCGGCCACAGTGTCCCGGACGGTGGAGAGCATGGCGGCGGCGTCCTGGGGCACGTAGGCGACGTGCGCAGCCCACGCTGCGGGGTCGATCCGGGGGTCGTCGCTGCCGCCGTCGAAGTCGACGCGGGCCCCGGCACCGTGAGCACCCAGTTCCAGCCGGCCCCGGAGCTCCCCTCCGTGGCTCCCGGGCAGCCAGGCCGCGAGGATCCTGGCCAGGGTGCTCTTGCCGCTGCCGGAGCCGCCAAGCACAGCCGTCAGGCTCCCGGCTTCCACGCTGAGGCGTACATCCCGAAGCGCCGGGGTCTGTGCTCCGTGGAAGCTGAACGACTCCACATGCGCCGCGAGAAGCGGCCCGTGGTTCATGCCCGCCCGCCAAACAGTGCCAGCGCCACCCGGACGGCCACGGCGGCAAGGCACAGCACGAGCAGCACGCGGCGAGCCGCCCACTGCGGTGCGGAATCCGGCACGGCGCCGAGGCTGCTGTGCCGCTGCCTGCCCGAAAAGCCCCTGGCATCGAGGGCCTGCGCCCGTTCCCCGGATTCGTGGACCAGGGACAGCACCAGCGGGACGGCCTGCAGGCGCGCGGCGAGAAGCCTCGAGGCCAGGCTCCGGCCAATCACGAGTCCACGGGCTTCCTGCGCGGCCCGGATCCGGGCGATCCGCTGCGCTGCCGCCGGCAGCAGGGTCAGCGCCGACACGATGACGAAGACAAGGCGTGGCGGGAACCCGCGGGCGGAAAGAGCCGTGAGCAGTTCCGGGACGCGGACGGTGAAGGAGAACAGCAGGAACGCCAGGACGAACACGCCGGTCCGCAGCCCGGCGTCGAGGGCGAAGAGCAGCCCCTCCCGGGTGACGGCCGCCGGGCCGAGAGCCATCAGCACCGTCCTGCCTTCGGGGAAGAACAATCCGTGCAGAAGCAGCAGCGCGGCCCAGAACGGCAGCAGGATGGCTGCGGCGGCGCGCAGGGCCGCGGCAGCCCGTACCTGCTGCAGCGTAAGGAAAAGCAGCCCGCATAGGACCGTAAGGGAGAAGGCCCACTGGGCTGCCGCCGTCGTGATGACCGCGACGGCGGCGGCGCCGGTGAGGGTGGTCAGGGGGTTCAGGCGCTCCAGCGACAGGCTGCCGCGGCTCATGCCTTGACGGCGGTCTCCCCGCCTGCGGGCACCCGGCCGGCCAGCACCCGGTGGCGGCGGACGAAGGGGAACTGGAAGGCGGTGCGGCGCGGCAGGGCATAAACCAGGAGCGCCGCCACGGTGAAGACGATCGCCTTGTCCGCGGGGTCGGAGATCAGTGCCTGTTTGGTGATGGCGGCGAGCAGCGAGTCGCCCATCGCGCGGAAAGCGGACACGATGGCGCCGGTGGCCAATCCGGATGTCCCGCCGAACACGAACGCGGCGATCGGCGCGGACACCACGCCGCCCAGCACCCCGGCGAAGAAGCCCGCGAACGGCACCAGGTAGAAGCGGCGGAACACGCCGGCGCGCGCGGCAAGTCCGGCCAGCCAGCCGATCAGGGCGGCCCCGGCGGCGAACGGCAGCACCGTCGGGTTGAACAGGGACCAGACGATGGTGCTCAGGGCTCCGGTCGCGGCACCGGCGGCGGGCCCGGCGAGGACCGCCACCAGCACCGTGCCAATTGCGTCCAGGTAGAACGGCACCAGCGTGCTTCCCACGAACTGGCCGAGCACGATGTTCAGGACCATGGCGATCGGGATGAGCACTACGGTGGAGGTGGGCAACGTCGGGAGAACGGCGACCACCAGCAGGACGGCGCCGAGCAGGAAGCCGCCCAGGGCGGCGAGTGCGGCCAGGCTGCCGGGGCCGGCGGCGATATCGGCCGGTTGCGTGAGTACCAGCACCACATAGGTGGCGATGATCGAGGCGGCACCCAGGATTTCGAGGAGGCGCCGGCGTTTGGGAGCTTCGGGCAGGAAGAGGGAGGGCTGCTGCGGTGACGGGGAGGCCATGGTGGGTCCTTGCTGGTTTCTGGCTGTGGGCTGTGCACGCGTTCCGCCTATGTCACCTCGGCGCAGGACCCATCCTATCCCCGCCCGGCGCGCTCCGGCCCGGCCACTGTCCGGGCCAGCGTACCCAGTGAACGGATCAGCTCGTCGAAGGCCTCCGCCGGGTGGTTCCCGGACACGATCCGGGCGTTCGGCGCCTCGCCCCAGAGGCCGCGGTAGTCGGCCACGGTGGTGCCGAACAGCCTCGACGCCGCGGTCTCCACGTGCACGGTGGCCGTGCGGGTCCCGTAGCGGACAGTTCCCGCCGCCACGGCGGCGGCGAAGTAGTCGTGGATGTGGGCGATGTAGCCCTGGTCATAGTCGCGGTGGAACTCGAAGTAGAAGCGGAGCATGTCGCTGAGGTGCCGGACCAGCGGGTTCGATGCCGTGCTCCGCTGCCCCTTCGGCTGGCCGGGCAGCACGGGTTCGGGAGCGGTGCAGCCGGCCTCCCGGGCGAGCGCTTCCACATGCTCCGGACGCATTTCGATCCGCTCCGTGGTCTCCAGCGCGCACACCACGGGGAGCTTCTCCCCGGGCAGCCCGGAGAACGCGGCGAACACCTCCGCCGCGGCGTGCGGGTCCACGTGGGTGTTCCATTCGGCGGTGGGCGTGGTGTTGCCCTGGTAGTAGTAGCTGCCGCCCATGATCACGACGCCGCGCAGCAGCTCCGGGAGCCGGGGCTCCGCCCGCAGGGCAAGGGCAAAGTTGGTCAGCGGTGCGGTCAGGAGCGCGGTGAGCTCCCCCGGCCGTGCCCGGGCCGCTTCGATCCAGAGTTCGACGGCGTCGCCCGGGTGCACGTTGCCCTGCGGTTCCGGCAACTCGGCATAGCCGATGCCCTGCGGTCCGTGGGTTTCCGGCGTGGTGACCAGGGGTATCTCCAACGGCGCCCGGGCCCCGATGGCGACGGGGACCTCCGGCCGGCCGGACAGTTCGAGCAGGGCGAGGTTGTTGCGGGCCACCTGGTCCGCATCGACGTTGCCCGGGGTACAGCTCACGGCCACCAGCTCCACGTGCGGCTGGCTGCACAGGTAGGCCAGGGCGAGGGCGTCGTCGATGCCCGTGTCGCAGTCCAGCAGCAGGCTGACCGGCTCCGGCATCAGAAGAGCGCGACCTTCGGTGTCGGCGGGAAGATGTCGTCCAGTTCGGCGCGTTCCTCGGCGGTGGGGACCCAGCGCACCGCGGCGGCGTTCTCGACGATCTGCTCCGGCCGGGTGGCGCCGGCGATCACGCTGCTGACGGCCGGCTGCGCGGCGAGCCAGGAGAAGGCCAGCTGCACTTCATTCAGGCCGCGTTCCGTGGCGAAGCGGCTGAACCGGCCCAGCTGTTCCCAGTCGGCGTCGTGCACAAGGTAGGTGCGGGTGTGGCTGAGGCGTGTGCCCTTGGGGGCCTGGCCGGGGGCGTACTTGCCGGTGAGCAGGCCGTTGGCGAGCGGGAAGTATGGCAGTACGCCCAGGCCGAATGCCCCGGCCGCCGGGAGGACTTCCAGTTCGGCGCGGCGGTCCAGCAGGTTGTAGTGGTTCTGGGTGGAGATGAAGCGGGCGCCGCCGCCCATGCGGGCCACGTATTCGGCCTCGGCGATCTGCCAGCCGCTGCGGTTGGAGTGGCCGAGGTAGCGGACCTTGCCGCTGGTCACGAGGTCGTCCAGGGCCGAGAGGGTTTCCTCGATCGGGGTGAGCGGGTCCGGCGTGTGGTACTGGTACAAGTCGATCCAGTCGGTGTTCAGGCGGCGCAGCGACGCCTCGACCGCCTGGACGATGTACCGGCGCGAACCGCGGGCGCCGAAGTCCTTGCCGTTGGCGCCCTTCATGTCCATGCCGAACTTGGTGGCCACGATGGCGTCGTCCCGGCGACCCTTGAGTGCCTTGCCGAGCATCGTTTCGCTGAGGCCCGGTTCCTTGCCGTAGGTGTCCGCGACGTCGAACAGTGTCACCCCGGCGTCAAGCGCGGCGTGAACGACGGCGTCAGTGCCCTTCTGCGATTCGGTGGCGGTATTCGCCCGGCCCAGGTTGTTGCAGCCAAGCCCGACCACGGAGACGGTCAGTCCGGAGTGTCCAAGACGGCGGTGTTCAGTCATGCTCTCCAGCCTAGCCTGCGGTGTGGGCGCCGCCGGGTTCAGGACGCGAAGCTGATACCGGCTTCTTCCATGGCGTCCTGGAGCTGCGCCATCGTCTTCGGGCCCATGCCGTGCAGCCCGGCGATCCGTTCCTCCCCCACTTCCGCGAGCTGTTCCAGGGTTTCCAGGCCCTCGTGGGCCAGCGCACGGCGGGCGGGAGCCGAGATTCCCTTGGGCAAAGGCGTGTGACCCGGCCAGTTGCTCTTGGATGTCACAAGGGATTCCCTTCCAGGCGTGGAATGTGGTCCTTAGAGGGTAAAGCCCGTGACGTTTTTGGGCGAGTGCTTGAGCTTGAACGCCTCCGGGTCCGCATGCGGCGCGGCGGCGATGCTGAGCTTGGTGAAGTCCAGGTCTTCGCCGCGGATGCACACCTTGATGGCATTGACGGCCTTGTTCACGTCCGGGCAGAGGCAGAAGATGTTGAGCCTGGAGTTCCCGATTTCGGAGCGTTCCACGGTGCCCAGGCCGCGCCAGGCCAAGGCACTGCGCAGGGCCGCGCTTGCCTTGCGCTCCAGGTAGCGGTCGCGTTCGGTGCCGTCCTTGGTCTTCAGCGCGAACTGGGCGACCAGCCAGAACTGCTCGGATTCGGGCAGCTCCGCGTAGCCGTCCTCCGCGCACTGAGCCTCGAACGCGGCCAGGAGCCCTTCCGCGGCGTCCTCGTCGTCGACGTCGGTGGCGTCCGTGCTGCTCTGGTGCCCCACGGTGCCGTGGTTGATGACGAACTGGCCGAAGTCCTCGTCGTACCAAGCCTCGCGGAACAGCAGTACGCCGTCGTCGTCGTGCTTGTAGCTGCGGATGATCCCGCTCATGCCCGTCCTTTTCCGAACCATGCGGCGCAGGTGCTCGTGGGCCCGGTGCCGTCGAAGGGTTCCTGGTGTGTGAGTACTTCCTGGTACAGCCGGCCGGCCTCGGCGCGGATGGCGGCCACAGTGTCTTCGGGGTAGCCCATGGAGAGCCGGTGTTCTTCGAACTCGTCCTCGTCGTCGATGAATACGCCGTGCTTGGTGGAGCGGATGACGTCCAGGTCCATGTCGATCAGGTGGAACTCCGCCACTCCCCCGCGGATGGTCTTCCAGCCGTGGCCCAGTGCCAGGTCAAGGTAGATCCGAAAGTCGCCCGGGTAGCTGTCGTCGTAGAAGGTGGCAACGTAGTCGCCGCTGCGCGGGACCAGCAGCACGGCGTCGGAGGCCGTGTAGAAGGCCGCTCCCGGCCGGGAACAGAATTCGTTCTTGCCCTGGAACACCCACCAGCCGTGGATGTCCTCGCCAAGGTAGCGCCCGGGGACCACCCAGTGGGCGGTGCCGTCCCACTTTCGGTTGCGGGCCACCACGAGGTCGCCCGGCTGCAGGCCGTCCGGGTGCCGCGGCCCTGCCGCGCCGTTCACAGCGGGTTCGACGCTCTTCACAGGGTGGGCAGGCTGCCGGTGGTGGGGTGCGCCTGGCCCGGCAGCGGCCGGGCGAAGGGTACCTTCGTCCCGAGGACCTGGGCCACGATGTCGTGCGTGATCTGCTGGGCGGTGAGCCCGACGCGTTCCAGGACCTGGCTGCGGGTGCCGTGGGCAAGGAACTCCACGGGCAGGCCCACCTCGTTCAGGGCGGTGTCCACGCCGGCCGCCCGCATCTCCTGCCGGATCCGCGAGCCGACGCCGCCGGCACGCACGCCGTCTTCGATGCAGACCACCAGGCGGTGCCGGGCCGCGAGGGCGATGATGGATTTGCGCACGGGCAGCACCCAGCGGGGGTCCACCACGGTGGAGCTGATGCCCTGCGAGCCGAGCCGGGCCGCGACGTCGAGCGCGAGTTCGGACATCGCACCGACACTGACGATCAGGACATCGTTCTCGGTGGAGCCTTCGGGCCGCCGGGCGAGCACGTCCACGCCGTCGGAAAGCCGCTCGATGGCCTCGACTTCCTTGCCGACGCTGCCCCGGGAGAAGCGCACCACGCTGGGGGCGTCGCCGATCGCCACGGCCTCGCGGAGCTCTTCCCGCAGGCGGGTGGCGTCTCGCGGTGCCGCGAGGTGCAGCCCGGGCACGATCTGCACCATGGCCATGTCCCACATGCCGTGGTGGCTGGCGCCGTCGGGCCCGGTGACGCCGGCCCGGTCCAGGACGATCGTCACGCCGGCCCTGTGCAGGGCGACGTCCATCAGGAGCTGGTCGAAGGCCCGGTTAAGGAAGGTCGCGTAAACGGCGACCACGGGGTGCAGGCCGCCGAAAGCCATCCCCGCGGCGGAGGTGAGGGCGTGCTGTTCGGCGATGCCGACGTCGAACACGCGCTCCGGGTGCCGGGCCGCGAACTTGTGCAGGCCCACCGGGATCAGCATCGCGCCGGTGATTCCGACGATGTCCTTGCGTTCGTCGGCGATGTCCGCGATTTCCTCGGCGAACACGGAGGTCCAGGACTGGGCGCCGGGAGACGCCGTGGGCTCGCCGGTTTCGGGGTCAATGACGCCGACGGCGTGGAACTGGTCGTCCTCGTGGGCGCGGGCCGGGGCGTAGCCGTGGCCCTTCTCCGTCATGGCGTGCACGATCACCGGTCCGCCGTAGTGGCGGGCCGTGGTGAGGGCGTTTTCGAGTGCCTGGAGGTTGTGCCCGTCCACCGGGCCGATGTACTTCATGCCCAGGTCTTCGAACATGCCCTGCGGCGCCCACCAGTCCTTGATGCCCTTCTTCATGGCGTGCAGGCTCCGGTAGGTGAACTGGCCGAGCGGGCCGCCGTTCTGCAGCCGCTTCTTCCACCTGTCCAGGGCCACCTCGTAGGCCGGGGTGGCGCGGAAAGAGTCGATGGTGGGGCGCAGCGAGGCGAGGTAGTCGGCCAGGCCGCCGACGGTGGGCGCGTAGGAGCGGCCGTTGTCGTTGACCACGATCACCACGCGGCGGCGCTTGTCCGCGGCGATGTTGTTGATGGCTTCCCAGGCCATGCCGCCGGTGAGGGCGCCGTCGCCGACGACGGCCACCACGTAGCGGTCCTCTTCGCCGGTGAGCTGCCGGGCGCGGGAGATGCCGTCGGCCCAGGACAGGGAGGAGGAGGCGTGGGAGCTTTCGACGATGTCGTGTTCGGACTCGCCGCGGTCCGGGTATCCGGAGAGGCCGCCTTCCTGGCGGAGGGTGCTGAAGTCCTGGCGCCCGGTGAGGAGCTTGTGCACGTAGGACTGGTGCCCGGTGTCGAAGACGATGCTGTCGCGGGGAGACTCGAAGATCCGGTGGATCGCCATGGTCAGCTCGACGACGCCGAGGTTCGGGCCGAGGTGGCCGCCGGTCTGGGCGACGTTGGTGATCAGGAAGGACCTGATTTCGCCTGCGAGCTGTTCCAGTTCAAGGGTGCCCAGCGTGGCCAGGTCCTTCGGAGTCCGGATTGTCTCCAAGAGTCCCAACGGCCCCTCCTTAGGTGATTGACGTGCCCGTTAACTCTACCGCCTCGCCTGTACGCCCCGTTCCCGCCGCTGGCCGGACGCTCCGCGGACACTCGCCCGGACAAACGCGGAACGACGGCGGCCCGGCCGGTCAGAAGACCAACCGGGGCCACCGTCGTCGTGCTCTTGCGTGCTAGTTCGCCGAGATCTGCCGCAGCACGTACTGCAGGATGCCGCCGTTGCGGTAGTAGTCCGCTTCACCGGGGGTGTCGATGCGCAGCACGGCGTCGAAGGACTTGGAGCTGCCGTCCTCGGCCGTGGCGGTCACCTTGAGCGTCTTGGGCGTGGTGCCGTTGTTCAGCTCAGTGACGCCCGCCACGGAGAAGGTTTCGTTGCCGCTCAGGCCCAGGGTTCCGGCGGATTCGCCGGCCGGGAACTGCAGCGGCAGGACGCCCATGCCGATCAGGTTGGAGCGGTGGATGCGCTCGTAGCTTTCGGCGATGACGGCCTTGACGCCCAGGAGCGCGGTACCCTTGGCAGCCCAGTCACGGGAGGAGCCGGAGCCGTATTCCTTGCCTGCCAGGACCACCAGCGGGGTGCCGGCTGCCTGGTAGTTCTGGGCGGCGTCGTAGACGTAGGCCTGCGGGGCGCCTTCCTGGGTGAAGTCCTTCGTGAACCCGCCCTCGACGCCGTCGAGCAGCTGGTTCTTGATGCGGATGTTCGCGAAGGTGCCGCGAATCATGACTTCGTGGTTGCCACGGCGGGAACCGTAGGAGTTGAAGTCCTTGCGCTCCACGCCGTTGGCCAGCAGGTACTGGCCGGCGGGGGTGTCCGACTTGAAGGAGCCGGCCGGGGAGATGTGGTCGGTGGTGACGGAATCGCCCAGCTTCAGCAGCACGCGTGCGCCCTGGATGTCCTGGACGGGGTCCGGCTGGGCCTTCATGCCTTCGAAGTACGGGGGCTTGCGGACGTAGGTGGAGTCCTCGGCCCAGGCGAAGGTGTCACCGGCGGGGGTGTCGAGTGCCTTCCAGCGCTCGTCGCCGTCGAAGACGCCTTCATAGCCCTTGGCGAACATGCCCTCGTCGATCGAGGAGTCGATGACCTCCTGGACCTCGGTGGGGTTCGGCCAGATGTCCTTCAGGAAGACCTCGTTGCCTTCGGAGTCGGTGCCCAGGGCGTCGGTCTCGAAGTCGAAGTCCATGGTACCGGCCAGGGCGTAGGCGATGACCAGCGGCGGGGAGGCCAGGTAGTTCATCTTGACGTCCGGGTTGATGCGGCCTTCGAAGTTGCGGTTGCCCGAGAGGACGGCCGTGACGGAGAGGTCGTTGGCCTGGATGGCCTCGGAGATTTCCGGCTCCAGCGGGCCGGAGTTGCCGATGCAGGTGGCGCAGCCGTAGCCCACGATGTAGAAGCCGAGCTTCTCCAGGTACGGGGTGAGGCCGGACTTCTCGTAGTAGTCGGTGACGACCTTCGAGCCCGGGGCGACGGAGGTCTTGACCCACGGCTTGGCGGCCAGGCCCTTGTTCACGGCGTTGCGGGCCAGCAGGGCTGCGGCAAGCATGACCGAAGGGTTGGAGGTGTTGGTGCAGGAAGTGATCGAGGCGATCGACACGGCACCGTGGTCCAGTTCGAACTCGCGGCCGTCGGCGGTCTTGACGTGCACCGGCGAGGACGGGCGGCCGTGGGAACCGTTGGCGGCGGACTCCACACGGGCGGTTTCCGTGGTGTGGGCGTCAGCGTGCGTGAAGGACGGGGCGTCCGAGGCCGGGAAGGACTCGGCCAGGGACTCGTCCACGCTGCCGTCGGCAATGTTGACGTAGTTGTGGATGTCCTTGCGGAACTGCTCCTTGGCGTCCGAGAGCTCGATGCGGTCCTGGGGACGCTTCGGGCCGGAGATGGACGGGACCACGGTGGACAGGTCCAGCTCGAGGTATTCGGAGAAGCGCAGTTCGCGGGAAGGATCGTGCCAGAGGCCCTGTTCCTTGGTGTACGCCTCCACCAGGGCGACGTTTTCCTCGGAGCGGCCGGTGAGGCGCAGGTAGTCCAGGGTGACGTCGTCGATCGGGAACATGGCGGCCGTGGAACCGAATTCCGGGCTCATGTTGCCGATGGTGGCGCGGTTGGCCAGCGGCACGGCGGCAACGCCTTCGCCGTAGAACTCGACGAACTTGCCCACCACGCCGTGCTTGCGCAGCATTTCGGTGATGGTCAGGACGACGTCGGTGGCGGTGGCGCCGGCCGGGATGCTGCCATTGAGCTTGAAGCCCACGACGCGCGGGATGAGCATGGAGACCGGCTGGCCGAGCATGGCGGCTTCGGCTTCGATGCCGCCGACGCCCCAGCCCAGCACGCCCAGGCCGTTGACCATGGTGGTGTGCGAGTCGGTACCGACGCAGGTGTCGGGGTAGGCGCGCAGGACGCCGTCCACTTCGCGGGTCATGATGGTGCGGGCCAGGTACTCGATGTTGACCTGGTGCACGATGCCGGTTCCCGGGGGGACGACCTTGAAGTCGTCGAATGCGGTCTGGCCCCAACGCAGGAACTGGTAGCGCTCACCGTTGCGCTGGTATTCGATTTCCATGTTGCGCTCGAGGGCGCCGGCGTTGCCGAACACGTCGATCTGGACGGAGTGGTCGATGACCATTTCGGCCGGGGCCAGCGGGTTGACGCGCTTGGGGTCGCCGCCGAGGTCCTTGACGGCTTCACGCATGGTGGCCAGGTCCACGACACAGGGGACGCCGGTGAAGTCCTGCATGATGACGCGGGCGGGGGTGAACTGGATCTCGGTGTCGGGCTCCGCATTCGGATCCCAGCCGGCCAGGGCGCGGACGTGGTCGGCCGTAATATTGGCGCCATCCTCGGTCCGCAGGAGGTTTTCAAGCAATACCTTGAGGCTGAACGGAAGGCTGTCTGCGCCCTCTACGGAGTTCAACCGGAAAATTTCATAATCGGTGCCGGCTACATTCAGTACGCCTTTGGAACCGAAGCTGTCCACAGTGCTCATGGCAGGACTCCTCTCGCAACAGCTTTCATCTTTGTCGCGCGGGTCAGCGCTATCTAGTTAGGTAAACCTAATTCGAGCGCCGGACATCGTGGCCTGCCATGGCCAGGGACGCGACATGGGACGACTATGGCCCCATCGTAATGTCGGCTAGGCGTCGGGCACCAGCAATGCCACGGTTTCGAGGTGGTGGGTGTGCGGGTACAGGTCGAAGGCCCGCAGTCCCTCCAGTTTCCAGCCGCCCGCATGGAAGTAGCCCAGGTCCCGGGCGAACGACGCCGGGTCGCAGGACACGTAGGCGATGGCGCGCGGTCCGGAGTCCATGAGCTGGCGCACTACGGCCTTCCCGGCACCGGCCCGGGGCGGGTCGATGAGGAGGGAGTCGAAACGCCGCGGACGGTTCCGCAGCACGCGTTCGACCCGGCCCTGCACGATCTCGACGTGTCCTTCGCCGTGCAGGTTCTTGCGCGCGTCCCGGCTGGTGCCCGGAGAGCCTTCCACGGACAGCACGGAACCGGTGATCCCGACGGCGTCCGCCAGCGGGGCGGTGAACAGGCCGGCTCCGGCGTAAAGATCGGCGACGGCCGAGCCCGGAAGGAGGTAGCCGCCGTCGTGCAGGAACGTGCGGACGGCGCCCACCAGGGTTTCCGGGGCGTCCTTGTGGATCTGCCAGAATCCCTCGCCGGTGACCCGGTATTCGTGCCCGGCGGCGGATTCCTGCACCCAGGTGCGGCCGCGCAGCTGAAGTACCTGGCCCTTGGCCGGGTCGAAGCGGGCAACTGAAACATCGTGCGGCAGCCGGGCCAGGATCCTGCCCAGCCGCTTCGGGTCGGCGTCGTCCTCGGGGGCGAGCAGCACCAGGGGCCGCGAGCCGTTGGCCGGGGCGGCGACTTCGACGCGGGCGATGCCGCGCAGGTCGAGCTCCCAGAGTTTCAGCTCGTTGATTCCCGGCACGGCGAGCGGCATCTCACGCACCGGCACCACGACGTCGGAGCGGTGCGCGTGCATCCCGAGCCGGCCGTCCGGGGTCACGGCAAAACCGGCACGGGTGCGCCAGGCCAGTCCGCCGCCGTCGTGCTCTTCGCCGCTGCCGGGGCGCTGGCCCACGGCCTCCACGTCCACCCGGAGGTCCAGCCCGGCGAGCCGCTTCAGCTGCTCGGCGAGGACCTCGGATTTCAGCTGCCGCTGCCGTTCGAGTCGGATGTGCCCGAACTCGGCGCCGCCCACCGGCGGACCGCCCTTGCGCCATGCGGCGGCCGAATCCGCCAGCGGCCAGAAATGCCGCCGCCGGTCGTCCGAGGCTTCCAGGACCTCGACGACGTCGGCGCGCCAGAACTTCGATCCGTCGTCCGCGTCGGTGAGGCGGGCCCGGACCTTCTCCCCCGGGATGCTGTGCCGGACGAAAACCACCCGGCCTTCGTGGCGGGCGACGAAATGCCCGCCATGGGCGACAGGCCCGACGTCGAGCACCAGTTCGCGCGGGGCCGCGTCACTGTGGCGGCCGGGACGGGAAAGCTGGTGTTGCGTCATAGGGTGTCCTGCAGTGCCTTTGCTTCTTCGGAGGATTTGAGCTGCCACGGCACACTGGCCACCATGACGCCGGGTTCGAAGTGCAGCCGCGCCTTGATGCGCAGCGCCGTCTGGTTGTGCACCAGCTGTTCCCACCATTTGCCGACCACGTATTCGGGAATGTAGACCACGATCAGGTCCCGGGGCGAATCGCGGCGCATGTTCTTCACATAGGACATGATGGGCGTCACGGTTTCGCGGTACGGGCTGGCGAGCACGGTCAAGGGCACCGGGATATCCAGCTTTTCCCAGTCCGCGACCGTGTGCGCGGTCTCCTCCGAGTCGATGTCCACGATGATCGCGTCGAGCCGGGACGGGCGGGAAGCCCGGGCGTAGGCCAAGGCCCGAAGCACCGGCTTGCGGACGTGCGAGACCAGCAGGATCGCGTGCACCCGGGTGGGCAGGGCACGCGGCGAGGAGTCCTCGTCCACGGCCAGTTCCTTGGCCACGTTGTCGTAGTGGGCGCGGATGCTCCACATGATCAGGAACAGCACGAACATGGCCAGCAGGGCCAGCCAGGCGCCCTGTTCGAACTTGGTGATGAGCACGATCGTCAGCACCAGCGCCGTCATGCCGAAACCCACCATGTTGATGGTGCGGGACTTGAGGACCCGGCGCCGCACGGCTTTGTCGCGGGCCAGTTTCAGCTCACGGCCCCAGTGCCGGATCATCCCGAGCTGGCTGGCCGTGAAGGAGATGAACACGCCCACGATGTAGAGCTGGATCAGGCGGGTGACGTCGGCGTTGAAGGACAGGATGAGCACCAGCGCACCGGCGGCGAGGGCGAGCACACCGTTGCTGTAGGCCAGGCGGTCTCCCCGGGTGCGGAGCTGGCGGGGAAGGTAGCCGTCCTGGGCGAGGATGGAGCCGAGCACGGGGAAGCCGTTGAACGCGGTGTTGGAGGCGAACACGAGGATGATGCCGGTGGCGGCCACCACGATGTAGAAGGGGATGGACCCGGCGCCGAAGATGGTCTGGGCGATCTGGCTGATCGCCGGGTTCTGGATATAGTCCTCCGGCAGGGGCTGGCCGTTCAGCAGGAACTCGGTGGCCGGGTCCAGCACGATGTGCACCTTGGTGGCGTTGGCCAGGTAGATGATGCCGGCGAGCATGGCGGAGGCGATGACGCCGAGCATCAGCAAGGTGGTGGCGGCGTTCTTGCTCTTGGGCTTCTTGAAATTGGGCACGCCGTTGCTGATGGCCTCCACACCGGTGAGGGCCGCAGCGCCCGAGGAGAACGCGCGCAGCAGCAGGAAGGCCCCGGCCAGGCCCACGAGGCCTTCGTCGAAACCTTCTTCCGGAACGATGGTGAACGCGGCCGAGGGCGCCTGCCCCAACTGGCCCGTGACCGCCTGGAAGATGCCGACAGCGGTCATGCCGAGGATGGAGAACATGAAGATGTAGGTGGGGACCGCGAAGACCGTGCCGGCTTCTTTGATGCCGCGCAGGTTGACCAGCGCCAGGATGACGACGCCGATGGTCGCGATCAGGGCCTGCTGGCCGTGCAGGGACGGCACCGCCGTGGTCAGGTAGGTGGCCGCCGAGGACATCGACACCGCGACGGTGAGGACATAATCCACCAGCAGGGCCGACGCGACCGTGAGGCCGGCGTACTTGCCGAGGTTGACGTTGGCGATCTCGTAATCGCCGCCGCCGGAAGGATAGGCGTGGACGTTCTGCCGGTACGAGGCCACGACTGTGAGCAACACCACCATGACGGCCAGGCCCACGAGCGGTGAGAAGGACACGGCACTCACACCGGCCAGGGCCAGGGTGAGGAGGATTTCGTCCGGCGCGTAGGCCACGGAAGACAGGGCGTCGGAGGCGAAGATCGGCAGTGCGATGCGCTTCGGCAGCAGGGTGTGGGACAAGCGGTCGTTCCGGAAGGGCCGCCCCACCAGAACCCGTTTCACCGCGTTGAAAATAGTCAGCACCCGGCCACGTTACTCGCAATCACAGGGGATGTCATGGCACACCACATCCGCCCCGGTAGAGTCTTACGCAGCGAGAAGCACAAGTTTGAAGGAGAGACGGTGGCTCACTTCGTGATCATGGGTTGTGGGAGGGTCGGCGCCACGCTGGCACACACCCTTGAGGATTCGGGCCACTCGGTGGCCATCATCGACCAGGACGACCGGGCCTTCCGCCGCCTCCGCAGCGGATTCACCGGCCGGAAGGTCACCGGCGTGGGCTTCGACCGGGACACCCTGAAGCAGGCCGGATGCGATGAGGCTTACGCTTTCGCCGCCGTCTCCAGCGGCGACAATTCGAACATCCTCGCCACCCGGGTGGCCCGCGAAACCTTCCACGTGGCCCACGTTGTGGCCCGCATCTACGATCCCGGACGGGCCGAGATCTACCAGCGCCTGGGCATTCCCACCGTGGCCGCCGTGCGCTGGAGCGCCGACCAGGTGCTGCGCCGCATCCTGCCCGAACAGCACCTCGCCGGCGACTACCGCGAGCCCTCGGGCCGCCTGGTCCTGGCCGAAGTGGACCTGAACGAGAAGTGGATCGGCCACCCGCTCAGCGCGATCGAAGCGGCATCCGGAACCCGGGTGGCCTTCCTGACCCGCTTCGGCGAAGGCATCCTGCCCGGCCCCGGCACCTCCTACCAGGAAGGTGACACCGTGCACGTGATGCTGGAAATCGACCGCAGTGACGAAGTGCAGCGCGCCTTGGCCGGCGTTCCCGCGAAGGAGTCCGAGTGAAAGTCGTCATCGTCGGCGCAGGCAGCGTGGGCTCCTCGATCGCCCGGGAACTGCTGGCCCACAAGCACGAGATCCTGCTGATCGACCTCAAGCCCGAAGTCATCGGCCGCAGCGGGCTGCGCGGTGCCCGGTGGCTCGTGGGCGACGCCTGCGAACTGAGCACCCTGCAGGAAGCGAAACTGGAGGAGGCCGACGTCGTCGTGTCCGCGAGCGGCGACGACAAGGTCAACCTGGTCGTGTCCCTGCTGGCAAAGACCGAATTCGGGGTCGGCCGCACGGTGGGCCGGGTGAACAACCCGAAGAACGACTGGATGTTCAACGATTCGTGGGGAGTCGACGTCGCGGTTAACACGCCGCAGCTGATGACGGCCCTCGTGGAAGAGGCGGTGGAGATCGGCGACCTCGTGCGCCTGCTGACCCTGCAGAC
Source organism: Arthrobacter cupressi (assembly GCF_900099975.1). Lineage (GTDB taxonomy): Bacteria > Actinomycetota > Actinomycetes > Actinomycetales > Micrococcaceae > Arthrobacter > Arthrobacter cupressi. The sequence goes on along the minus strand of NZ_FNEI01000003.1, from coordinate 302,439 downwards.
CGGGGTGTCCTCGCTGGTCGAGTTCACGGTCCCCCATGATTCGCACATCATCGGCAGCACGGTGGGGGGCATCGACTGGCCGGAGGATTCCACGCTCGTGGCCATCCTGCGCGACCATGCACCCATTACCCCCAGCCGGGACGACGTGCTCGACGGCGGTGACGAACTGTTCTTCGTGACCACGATCGCCGCCGAAGACGGGCTGCGTGCCCTGTTGTCACCCTCCGTGCACGGCGGTCAGGCGGCCGAAGAGGAACGCCCGGAGCAGGCGGACGACGACGGCTTCGACGGCTGAACCGGTTCGGCGCCTGGGCCGGATCCGGCTATTTGGCCGGTCCGCGTCCCGCGGGCCGGCTCAGCAGCCACGCCACCCAGAGGCCGAGGATGTACAGCGGAGCGCCCATGATCAGGCGCATCGTGGCCAGGGCGGCCAGGCCCGCCTCCCCTTGCAGGTACAGCGGCAGCTGGACCACCAGCCTGAGCGCCAGCACGCCGATGACCACCCAGGTGGCGATGTTGTAGGCGCGCAGCCGTTCGGGGTCCTTGCGCCACTCCAGGCCCTCGTTGCGTACGAAGCCGAACAGCAGCCCGGCGATCGGCCACTTCAGCACGATCGAAAGCAGCAGCCCGGCGATGTAGGCGGCGTTGGTGTAGAAGCCCAGGACGTAGAAGTCTTCGGCCTTGCCTGTGGTGTTGGCCAGCCAGGCGGAGATCGCGACGCCGGCGATTCCGGCCAGTGCCTGGGTCAGCGGCCGTCTCTGCACCAGGCGGGCCACGGTGAAGAGGGCCGCCGCGGCGAGGGCGGCCACCAAGGACAAGGCCAGTTCGCGGGTGATGGTGAATGCGACCAGGAAGACCAGCCCGGGAAGGATGCTCTCGGCGATGCCCTGGATGCCGCCGGCGGACTTGAGGATGTCCACATGGCCGTGCTTGTTCCGCTGCAGGCCGGCTTTCTCCGCATAGCCTGCGGCCAGCGCGGCGATGCCCGGCTCGCCCTCCTGTGCGGGCTGTTCTGCCGGGCCCGTTTCCGGGGCCGGCCGGATATCGGCCGGACCGCTCTTGTCCGGGTCTGTTCCGTTGGCGGTCATCAGCGCTCCTGCCGGGTGAGGATTTCGTAGCGGGGGTTGAACATGGTGGGTGTTCCTTCGCGAACGGTGACCATTCCTTCAAAATGGAGCTTCGCGCCCGGCTCCACTCCGGGTACCCTGCGCCGCCCGAGCCAGACCACCCGAAGGTGCGGCGGCGAGGCCGCAGCCGCGCCGTGGATGATGTTTTCGACCACGATCGCGGCGAACTGGGCCCTTTCACTGGCAGGCACGTAAGTCACCGACTCGATGAAGCCTGTGCAGCTGACGCGCCCCCGCAGCGGAAGGTCGCTGATCTCGCGGGGTTCCCCGGGGAGGCTGCCCCGGATCTGTCCGTCAACCAATCTCGGTGATCTCCGGGCCCCGCTCGGGTTTCGCCAGGCCGGGCGCGGGTGCGCCGTCCTGCCCGGCGACGGCGGCATCCTTGGGCAGGCGCAGCTGGAGCAGTTCGCGCGGTGGCATCGGGTTGTCGCCGCGGACCACGACGACGCGCCGGAAGAGTTCCTCGAGTCCGGCCGCAGTTTCGCGTTCCAGGGCTGCCGGGCCGCCGATGACGCCCCGTAGGAACCAGCGCGGTCCGTCCACGCCCATGAACCGCGCGGCACGGAAGCCTTGGAGGCCCTGCGCCGTTTCGCTCGGCAGCTTCGCCACGAGCTCGGGGCCGAAGGCACCGGCGATCTCCTCGGTCTCGCCGCCCTGGCTGGCCACGGACTCGCCGATCTGCTCGCGGATCTCGTCCCACAGCCCTTCGGAGCGCGGGGCGGCAAAGGCCTGCAGCTGCAGGCTGGATCCTTCCAGATCCATGGTCACGGCGACCACCCGCTGGCTTGCCTCTTCGACTTCCAGACGGAGTTGGAGGCCCTCGACCGGCTGGATCAGCAGGGCACCGAGATCGAGGTAACCGTCCTGGCTGTCGATTTCGGAGACATCCCATGGCCCCTTGGCCAGCCGGAAATCACCCTTCGCCTTTCCGCCTTCCGGGGCACCGCCGTCGGCCGTTCCGGCCTCAACCGTGTCCTGCTCCGCAGCCTCCGGCTGGACGGCCTTGGACTTCTTGCCGCGCCCAAAAAACATGGGGTTCTCTCCTTGTGTTGTGGTCTATCCCCCGGTAAACCGCGGACCGCCGGATTGTTCCCGGGAGGTCCGGTTCCGGAACAGCCGGGGCTGCCGGACGCTGCGGAAGGTTACAGGCTTGCAGGTAGGTACAGCCTTGCAGGTATCAGGCGTTTGCGGTCGAGAAACCGCCGGTGGAACCAAAACCGCCGTCGCCGCGCACGGTTTCCGAGAGTTCTTCCACCTGGACGAAGCCGGCGTATTCGACTCGCTGGATCACCATCTGCGCGATCCTGTCGCCGCGCTTGAGTTCGATCGGCTGCATGAGGTCCGTGTTCAGCAGGGTCACGGCGATTTCGCCGCGGTACCCGGCATCGACGGTTCCGGGAGCGTTGACCACCGTGAGGCCGTGCTTGGTGGCCAGGCCGGAGCGCGGATGGATCAGGGCGACATAGCCGTTCGGCAGGCCGATGGAGACGCCGGTCGGCACCAGTTTCCGTTCCCCGGGTGCCAAGGTGACGTCTTCGCGGGCCCGCAGGTCGGCCCCGGCGTCACCCGGGTGGGCGTAGGACGGGGCCTCCAGTCCGGCGTCGAGCATTTTCAGCTCGACCCGGAGGGTCGGGGCGCCGAATTCGGCGGGGGCTTCTGCTGGGCTGATGACTGCTGACTCCTGGCTCACAATGCCTCATTCTAGCGTCCGGACCCGCTGCTCCGCGCCCGCGTCAGGCGGGGTGTGGACGGAAGGATAAGCTGGAGCCATGCCTGAAGCGACTGCGTCCTCCCCCGTGCCCGGCCAACCCCAGAACGGAGCGGAAGTCCTGTTCACGGAGAAGCTGTGGCCGTCGGTGTGGATCTGGCTGATCGTCATCGGCCTCTCGGGTGCGGGCATCCTGGTCTTCGCACCGATCAGCTTCCTGGCAGGGATCATCGCGGCGCTGGTGCTGGCGGGGATCATGACGGTCCTGCTGCTCCTGTCCACGCCGAGCATCGTGGTCCGCAGGGATACCCTGCAGGTGGGCCGGGCGAGCATTCCGCGCAACCTGCTGGGTCCGGCCGAGGCCTTCCGCAAGGACGAGGCCACGGCCGAACGCGGTACCCGCCTCAACGGCCTGGCGTTCCTGTGCATCCGCGGCTGGATCGATCCCGTAGTGCGCATCCCCGTCACCGACCCGGAGGACCGCACCCCCTACTGGCTCACCTCGACCCGCCGGCCCGAGGAACTCCTGAAGGCACTGGCTTCCTGACCGGCCTTCCCGGTCCGGCCCTTAGCCTTCGCACTCCAGGCAGTACAATTTTCCGTCCTTTTCCCGGGCAATCTGGGAGCGGTGCTTCACCAGGAAGCAGTTGGCGCAGGTGAATTCGTCGGCCTGGGCGGGGAGGACCTGGACCTGCAGTTCCTCGTTCGACAGATCGGCGCCGGGTAGTTCGAAAGCGTCTGCAAGATCGCTTTCGTCAAGGTCGACTACCGCGGACGATTTCTCCGTCCGGCGGGTCTTGAGCTCTTCAATGGAGTCCTCGCCCGCTTCGTCGTCGACCTTCCGAGGGGCATCGTAATCCGTTGCCATGATCCCTTCTTTACTGCCTAGCGCGTCCAGGCCGGGGGATGCTCCCCCGGCCTACGTATGTAACGCAGGGACGGGTGCTTTTGTGCCCGCGGCCCCTTGAGGGCCCGGAAATCACGGAAAATCGCGGCGCGCCCTTTGTCCTAGTAGGAATTGACCCATGCTGGTGGCAGAGTTTCGACTGTCGGAAAAGGCCATGGTGGAGGATTTGATGCGGGAACTACGGCTTGTTGGCGTCCATGACGACGGCGGACATCTCCTGCTGAGCGGAAGCGGCGGTGAGACGTTCCAGCTGCCGATCGACGAGGCACTGCGCGTTGCCACCAGCCGGACACCTGCCCAGGTGGCCGCCCGCGCCGCCATCGCCCCGGTCGCCATGTCCCCGCGCGACATCCAGGCCCGCATCCGCTCCGGCGCGAGCGCCGCCGAAGTCGCCGAGCTCTCCGGCCTGCCCCTGGCCAACGTCCAGCGCTACGAAGGACCGGTCCTGGCCGAGCGCGAATACATCGCCCAGCAGGCCCGCAAGGTCGAAGTCGCCTCGCCCTCCCCCGGCCACGACCCCTACCGGGCCGCGTTCGGGGATGCACCCGCGAGCCTGGACGACATGGTGACGCACCGGCTTTCGGCACACGGCATCGACCCCTCAACCGTCGAGTGGGATTCCTGGCGGCGCAACGACGGCACCTGGACCGTGGTGGCCCGCTTCGAACCCGACGCCGGCGCACCCGCCAGCATCGGCGAGGAACCTCCGGCGATGTGGACCTTCACCCCGGGCCGCAAGACCCTGCAGAATGCCAACCGCTGGGCGCAGCAGCTCAGCGAACTCGAACCCCTGGACGGCCCGCTGCCGGCCCGGCGGTTGTCCGCCGTCGCGGACCGGCCCTTCGACTTCGAGGCCGACGCCGACGGCACTCCCGCCTCGTCCGGCCCGGACGCGGACGGCCTGCTGGACATGCTCCGCCTGCGCCGCGGACAGCGGCTGGGCATCGATGAAGACGGCGACGACGCCCTCGCCCTGCTGTTGGGCGGCGGCGTTCCGGCCGCACACCCGCGCCCCGAGGAGTCCGATGGCGGAGCGGGCGACGGTCCGTCGGAGGACGCCGATGAGGAGACAGAAAGCCGCCCGGTGGCGCGCCTGAGCCTCGCCTCCCGTAATCCGGCGCCGGCGGACCGGTCCGACCACGAGGACGGCGATTCACTCCACCTTCACGAGGGTGTGAGTACCGATACCCGCGAGATCACGGTGGTGCCGGTGGCCTTGCGTTCCCTCGGGGACACTCCGGCCGGCAGCGCCGCGGCCGAAGAAAACTCCGGGGACACGGAGGACGCGGGCGAGGACACTCCGGAGGAAAGCGGCGAAAGCACCCACCGGGCCGGACTGGACGAACTCCTTGGCGGGGCGTCCCGCCGGCAGAGCGAGGAACCGCGGCACCGCCGGACCCCGCTGACCCCGTGGAACCGGAACACCGCCCCGCCGGCGGGCAGCGCCAAGCCCGGCAGTGCGGGTCCTGCGGCGAAGAACGAGGAAAAGGACGCGGCCCCCGCGGAGCGCCCCGCACGGCCCAAGCGTTCGAGCGTGCCCAGCTGGGACGACATCGTCTTCGGCACCCGCGGCGACTGATCCGGTTTGTTGACCCCGGCTATTTAGCCTGGCCACTGGAGCCCTGCCAAAGGCACGCGTCCAGCTCAAACGGCAGCGATTGCTCGCGTCCGGCCATCAGGCCCGCGGCGTGGGCGGTGACCCGGCGCATGTAGTGGCGCCGGCACAGCGTTTCATATCCGATCTGCGGGCCGCCGCTCCCGGGTGCCGGACCGTCGTCGACGACGTCGCCCACCACCACCTGCTCGCCGGTGACCACCATGATGCCGTCCACCGTCCGCGCGTTGTGCGTGGCACGGCGGCCGCACCAGCACAGGGCCTGGACCTGCAGGACCTCGATCCTATCCGCGAGTTCCACCAGCCGCTGCGAGCCCGGGAACAGGCGGGCACGGAAATCGGTGGTGATTCCGAAGGCAAACACGTCCACGTCCATCTCGTCCACCAAGCGGGCAAGCTGCTCCACCTGTTCCGGCGAGTAGAACTGGGCTTCGTCGCAGATCAGGTAATCCACGCGCAGGCCGCCGGTCCGGCGTCGTACGGTTTCCTCCCAGAAGTCCGTGCCGTCCCCGACCTCGACGGCGTCACTGCGCAGACCGAGGCGGCTGGAGATCACTGACTCCCCCGCCCGGTCGTTGCGGCTGAAGCGGATGCCGCCGCGGCCGCGCGCCCGGTGGTTGTGGTCCATCTGCAGGGCGAGGGTGGACTTGCCGCAGTCCATGGTTCCGGAGAAGAAGACGAGTTCAGCCACGCCGGCGCTTCGATCCGGCGGCCGGGAAGCACAGCAGCGGCACTTCGCGTTCGGGCTTGGTCAGGGAGCCGTGCTGGCCCACCACCTCCAGGGCCTGCGGGCGGACCCTGCGGGTGTCATAGAGGGCCAGGGTGTCGCGGGCGGCGATCATCACATCGCCGATCCGTGGCGCCACCTCCGGGCGGAGACCGCCGAACAGCCCGGCAGCGAGTCCCTGTTCCCGGGTGAAGGCCCAGATCCGTTCGCCGAAACGGCGGCGCCAGGCATCCAGCAGCGCATCCCGGGCGGCCCCGCCGGCGTCGGGCTCCAGGTAGAGGTGCACCATGCGGGGTTCACCGGCGGTGTGCCGGACCCCGGCCACGAGGGAGGGATCGGCGGAGTAGTCCAGGCGCTGGGATTCGGGCACGTCGAGCATGCCGTGATCGCCGGTGAGGATGATGGTTGTTCCCGCGGGCAGGGAGGCCGAGAGCCGCTTGACCGTGGAGTCGAGCTCCTCGAGCTGGTGCTCCCAGCGTTCGGAGGCGCATCCGTACCGGTGGCCTGCCTTGTCGAGCTCGTTCACGTAGAAGTACATGAGCGAACGGCTGCCGCCGGCCATGGCCTCGGCGGCGAGCGTGGTGCGGGCGTGCAGGGAGGTGCCGCCCAGGAAGCGGCTGCCGCGCAGGGCCGCCCGGGTCATGGGCGACTGGCCGAATTGCGGCAGGCTGACGGTGACGACGTCCAGCTCGTCGGCGGCGCGTTCGAACACGGAAGGAAACGGCTGCCATTGCAGCGGATCAACCTGGGCGTCCCAGTTGCCCAGCAGGTTCACCACCTTGTCCTGGCCGGGGTCCAGGACGTCGTAGCCGACCATGCCGTGCTCGCCGGGGGTGCGGCCCGTGCCGAGGCTGGCCAGCGAGGAAGCCGTGGTGGACGGGAACGCGGAGTCGAGCCACACCGGGACCCTGCCCTGGCCCGCCGAGGCGACGGAGCGCAGGAACGGGGTATGCGCGGCCTTCTTCTTCAGCAGGTTGCGGCCCAGTCCGTCGGCGAGGACCACACAGACCCGCTGCGCCGGGGGCAGCTGCAGGGTGTTGTCGAAGCCGGGCAGGCCCAGGCTCGCGGCGGCACTGGTGAAGACCTCGGCGATGGACTGCTTGCCGTACAGCGGGGCCGCCGGGAGGTCCTCCGGGACGAGCTGGGCGGGGGACGCGGCGGAAGGGCCGGATGTGGCCGGCTGCCTCGAAAGTTCCATGCTCAGCGCTGGTGTCCGCGGCTCAGGCGGTTGCCGAATACGCCCGAGCGGGGCCGGGGCGCCGGGATGGGGGCGTGGGCCGGCGGTGCGGGGGTTCCGGTGTTGACGGCGCGCAAGGCCCGGGCGAAGACTTTGGCGTCGTGCACGGCGCGGGGGCCGTCGGCCTCGGAGCTGATCCGCAGGACGATGTCCTCCTGGCTGATGGTGCCAGTGTAGCCGTGGTCCGCTTCGCACTGCGGGTCGCCGCAGCTGGCCGGTCCGACGTCGAGCCGCTGCCCGCCGGACCAGGCGATGGACAGGGTCAGCTCCCGCACGGGATCGCTGGGCTTGTAGTTCTGCGGTTGGGCGTACATGTAGCTCAATACCACCGAGCGGATCTGGGCCACGGGAACGGATTCGGTGGAGATCTGGGCGACGATCTGTTCGCCCGCCTCGTCAAGCTGTTGGTCGTCCACGTGGGTGATGACCAGCATGTCCTCGGTCAGGACCAGCACGGTGATGTGCCGGCGGACCTCGGCCCGGTCGAAATGCGTTTCCAGATGCACCAGGTGGGCGAGGCAGTCCCGGCCGTCCAGGGCGTCGTCCACCACATCGGCCACGAGCACCGGGTAGAAACCGGCCCGCTGAAGTGCCTGTTCCAGGCTCTGCCCCTGCGTGCTGTGGTTGTGCGCCGCATGGTGCCCGGCTGCTGCCGGGCCGGAAGAGGACATCGGGGACTTCGAGCTCATTCCCCCATTTTCACAGATCCCCGGCAGGCTGCCTAACCGTCCGGCTCAGCGGCGCATCGCGCGGCGGGCGCTGTCGGTGCGCTGCGCGGCGTTGCCGATCCACACCTCGGCGGCCAGGATGCGGGCCCCCTCGGGGTTTGCCAGGACCGGGTTGAACTCCACCAGGGCGATCTCCGGATGGTCGTCCTTCAGCCGGGCCACGCGGGCGGCCAGATCCTCCAGGGCGGCGACGTCGACGGCGGGCAGCCCTTGGTAGCCGAACAGCCGCAGGGAGGCGCGCGGGCCGCGGATGAAGTCGTGGACGTCGGTGGTGGAGAGCGGCGGCGCCCGGTGCGCCCAGTCGTCGAGCAGGTTCACCGCGTCCCCGGCCAGGCCGTAGGAGACCACCGGACCCAGCAGCGGGTCCTCGATGGCCCGGAAGATGCAGGCCTGGCCCACCGGCGCCATGGCCTGCACTTCCAGGGCCGGGGAACCGAACGGCGCCAGCGCACGGCGCATCTGGGCGATGTTGCGGCGCAGCGAGTCGGCGTCCTCGATGTCCAGCCGGACCCCGCCGAGGTCAATGCGGTGCCGCAGTGCCGGGTCGGTGGTCTTGAGCACCACCGGCCAGCCCAGCCGCCCGGCGGCGGCGACGGCGTCGTCGTCGTGCTCGAAGACCGCCGACGGTTCCACCACCATGCCGTAGCGGGCCAGCAGCGAGGCCGCGTCCTCCGGCTCCAGGCGCAGCAGCTGTTCGCCGTGGACCGGGGCGAGCAGGCGCTCCAGGTCCTCCCGGGTGCCCTCCGGATCGCAGCCCTCCGGTTCGACGAGGAGGCCTTGGTCCCTGCCGAGCCAGGCAGAATAGCCGGCGATGGCGGCCAGCGCCGCCACCGCGTTGCCCGGGCTGGAGTAGCACGGAACGCCGGCCCCGGCCGCCTCGGCGGGCAGCATCCCGTCCAGCCGCGCGGCCGGATCCAGCACCCCGCCGAACGCGGCGACCACGGGCTTGCTTGTCCCGGCCGCGCAGTCGGCCAGCACCTTCGCGATGTCCTCGGTGGACACGCTGCGCGCCGGGATCATCGCGGCCATCACCGAATGCACGGCGCCGTCGGCGAAGACATCCCGGAGCTGCGTGCGCAGGCGCTCCAGCGAGACTGAGGCCCCGGAGTCCAGGTCAAGGCCGGTCACCAGCTTCTCCACCCGGAGCCCGTGGTGCCCGGCGGAGTCGGCCACCACCTTGCCCAGCGCGGCGGAGTTGCTGACCACGGCGAGTCCGGGCCCCTGCGGGAGCGGCTGTCCGGACACGATCTGAGCCACGTCCATGAGCTGCTCGACCGTTTCCACGGAAATGACACCGGACTGGCGCATCATGGCATCGAGGGCAGAGGCCGGGGCCATGGTGGTCCGGCCGACGTGCCCGGGCGGCAGGCTGCGGCCGGTGAGGTCGGACTTGGCCACGATCACGGCCTTGCTCCGGGCCAGGCGCCGGGCCAGGCGGGAGAACTTTCGCGGGTTGCCCATCGACTCCAGGTACAGGCCGACGGCGCCGGTGTCGGGATCGTCTTCCCAGAACTGCATGACGTCGTTGCCGGAAACATCCGCACGGTTGCCGGCGGACAGGAGGGAGGAGAGGCCGAGGCCCCGGCGGACGGCCGCCGCGTAGACGGAAACTCCGATCGCCGCGGACTGGGTGAAGAGGCCCAGCCGCCCGCGCGGCGGCATGGCGGGTGCCATCGAGGCATTCAGCGACACACCGGGGTGCGTGTTGATGATGCCCAGGGACTCCGGCCCGATCACCCGCATCCCGTACGAGCGGGCCTGGCGCACAAGGGCCTGCTGCCGCAGCAGGCCGCGTTCGCCGTCGTCGGCGTATCCGGCGGTGGCCACCACGAGTCCCTTGACCCCGGCAGCGGCACAGTCGTCCACGACTTTCGGCACTTCCTCAACGGGGACGGCGATGACGGCCAGCTGTACCGGGCCGGGCAGGTCCGCGATCCGGGCGTAGGACTTCACGCCGCCCAGTTCGAAGGCTTCCGGGTTCACGGCGTACACCGGGCCGCCGAATCCGCCTTCGATCACGTGTTCGAGGAGCTGGTAGCCGACGCTCCCCCATTTGCGGCTGGCCCCGATCACCGCGATCGACGACGGCGCCAGCAGGTCCCGCACGCTGCGCGCCTCGGCGCGGTGCTCGCGTGACTCCATCACGGCGAGCGATTCGCGGGTGGGGTCGATGTTGAACGCGACGCTCACGACGCCGTCGTCGAAGTGACGGGACAGCCGGTATCCGGCGTCGGCGAAGACGCGCAGCATCTTGCTGTTCTCCGGCAGGACCTCGGCGGTGAAGCGGTGGATCCCGTTTTCGCGTGCCGCGGCGGCGAGGTGTTCGAGCAGGGTGGAGCCGATGCCCCTGCCCTGCTGGGCATCGGAAATGTTGAACGCGACCTCCGCTTCGCCACGGTCCTCGAGGCGGTCGTAGCGGCCGATGCCGACGATGGCCCCGCCGATGGTGATCACGAAAGCGACCCGGTCCGTGTGGTCCACTTCGGTGAAGCGGCGCAGTTCCTTGCTGGAAAGCCTGGCCTTGAAGCTGAAGAACCGCAGATAGATGGAGGCCTGTGACTGCCCGGCGTGGAAGGCCTGGACGGCGTCCGCATCGGCCGGGGAAATGGGCCTCAGGTGCGCGATTCCGCCGTCGCGCAGGACGACATCGGCCTCCCAATATTCCGGATATACGCCGGTGCCGGGCTCATCCACCATAGGCTTAGCGTAGTCAATCTTCCGCAGGACACCCTTCCCGCAGTACACCTTAAGGATCCGCCCGCTCCATGGCACGCAGCCAAAGTCCTTCCCGCGCCAAAGCAGCAGCCGCTGCAGACAGCGGCGACTACACCGAAAACATCATCGATATCGACGTCACTTCCGAAATGGAAGGCTCCTTCCTGGAGTACGCCTACTCTGTGATCTATTCACGGGCGCTGCCCGATGCCCGGGACGGCCTCAAGCCTGTCCAGCGCCGCATCCTCTACATGATGAGCGACATGGGGCTGCGCCCGGACCGCGGCCACGTCAAGAGCGCCCGCGTGGTGGGCGAGGTCATGGGCAAGCTGCACCCGCACGGCGACGCCGCCATCTACGACGCCATGGTGCGCATGGCACAGGACTTCTCGCTGCGCCTGCCGCTGATCGACGGGCACGGCAACTTCGGCTCCCTCGACGACGGCCCGGCGGCCCCGCGGTACACCGAAGCCAGGCTCGCGGCAGCGGCCCTGACCATGACAGACCACCTCGATGAAGACGTGGTGGACTTCATCCCCAACTACGACAACCAGCTGACCCAGCCGGATGTCCTGCCGGCCGCGTTCCCCAACCTACTGGTGAACGGCACCACGGGCATCGCCGTCGGCATGGCCACCAACATGGCCCCGCACAACTTGGGCGAAGTAATTGCCGCCGCCCGGCACCTCATCGCCAACCCGGAAGCCACCCTTGAGGACATCATGCAGTTCGTCCCCGGCCCGGACCTGCCAACCGGTGGCCGGATCGTGGGCCTGGACGGCATCCGCGACGCGTACGCCACGGGCCGCGGCACCTTCAAGACGCGCGCCAAGGTGGAGATCGAGCAGCTGACCGCCCGCCGGACCGGCCTGGTGGTGACCGAGCTGCCGTACATGGTGGGTCCGGAAAAAGTCATCGAGAAGATCAAGGACGCCGTCAACGGCAAGAAGCTCACCGGCATCAGCGACGTCGTGGACCTCACCGACCGGCAGCACGGCCTGCGCCTGGTCATCGAGCTTAAGAACGGCTTCAACCCGAACGCCGTCCTCCAGCAGCTCTACCGCTTCACCCCGATGGAAGACTCCTTCGGCATCAACAACGTTGCCCTCGTGGAAGGCCAGCCGCAGACCCTCGGCCTGCTGCCGCTGCTGCAGGTCTACGTGGACCACCGGCTCTCCGTGGTGCGCCGCCGCACCGCATACCGGCTGGGCAAGAAGAAGGACCGCCTGCACCTGGTGGAGGGCCTCCTCATCGCGATCGTGGACATCGACGAGGTCATCCAGATCATCCGGTCCTCGGACGAAGCCGCCGCCGCCCGCGACCGGCTGATGTCCATCTACGACCTCTCCGAAATCCAGGCGAACTACATCCTGGAATTGCGCCTGCGCCAGCTCACCAAGTACTCGCGGATCGAACTGGAAAAGGAGCAGGAGGAACTGCGGCGCGAAATCGCCGAACTCGAGGCGATCCTGGGCTCGGACACCCTGCTGCGCGAACTCGTCTCCGGCGAACTCGACGGGATCGCCGCGAAGTACGGTACTCCGCGGCGCACCGTGCTGCTCGAATCCGAGGCGGTGTCCCCGACGGTCGCGGCGGCACTTGCGGCCGCGACCCCGGGAGCGAAGGGCAAGGCCGCCGCGCTGCCGCTGGAAATCGCGGACGACCCCTGCTGGGCGATCCTGACGGCGTCCGGGCAGATCGCCCGCACCGCGAACCAGGAGCCCCTGGCCGAGGCCGGGCCGCGCACCAAGCACGACGTGTTCCGCTCCGTGGTGAAGACCTCGGCCCGCGGGGAAATCGGCGCGGTCACCTCGCAGGGCCGGATGCTGCGCGTGCAGGTCATGGACATGCCGCTGCTGCCGCCGGTGGCCGGGCTGCCGAACCTCGCCGGCGGCGTGCCGGCCAAGGACTTCATCACCCTGCTCAAGGGCGAAACCCTGGTGGCCTTCGTTCCGCTGGACTCCATCCTGGCCCTCGGCACCGCCCAGGGCGTGGTGAAGCGGGTCCAGCCGGACTACCCGCTGAACCGCGAAGACTTTGACATTATCGCGCTCAAGGACAAGGACCGCGTGATCGCGGCCGAGCCCGCGGCCGAGGACACGACCGAGCTGGTCTTCCTGACCCGGCAGGCCCAGCTGCTGCGCTTCGCCGCCTCCGCGGTACGGCCGCAGGGCCGCACGGCCGGCGGCATGGCCGGCATCAAACTCGCCCCCGGCGACGAAGTGCTCCACTTCGGTACTGTCCGCGCGGACGACCCCGCCGCCGTCGTCGTCACGATTGCCGGGAACAACGGCGCGCTGCCGGGTACGGCACCGGGAACCGCGAAGGTAACAGCGTTCGACGAGTACCCGGCAAAGGGCCGCGCCACGGGCGGCGTGCGGGCCCACCGCTTCCTCAAGGGCGAAGACACCCTGCTGCTCGCCTGGGCCGGCCACGGACCGGCCAAGGCGTCCTCCGCCGCCGGCGTGGCCCGTGCCTTGCCCCAGGAACACGGCCGCCGCGACGGCTCCGGAGTCCCCCTGTCCCAGCCGGTGGACGCCATCGGCGCCACCATGGCGTGGGGGGAGGCAGCCGGAAGCGAAGGTTAGGTGTTCGAGGCCGGCATCGTGTTGAGGCTGAGGATGTTCCCTTCCGAATCCAGGAACCAGCCGCCACGCTCGCCGTCAGGCATCGTGGCAACACCGTTCTCGGTTTTCAGCCCGGGCAGGTCGTAGTCCTCGAAGACCACGCCACGGGACCGCAGATCGGCCATCTCGGCGTCCAGGTCGTCCGTGACCCAGCCCATCTGGGTGTTCTTCGCCGTGCCGGCATTGCTGGTCTGGTACAGCAGGAAGGCCGTGCCGTTGCCGCACCTGTACATGAGGTTGTCGCCGGCATCCGGATTGTCCGGTTCGAGTCCGAGCTTGTCGCGGTAGAACTCACGGGCACGGTTGATGTCGCTGGCGGGAAGCACGGCCGCGACACTGAGATCCTTAAGCATTTCAGTTCCTTTCCAAGCCCACCCCCGGGGCCACTCTACTCCTGGCGCGGCCGGATGGAAGGGGGTCCGGCGGCCTTCCGGGAGGGGCCGTAGACTGGCCGGATGCCGATCATTCCCGATGACAAAGACTGGACCTGGGTCCTGCACAAGCCCTGCCCGGAGTGCGGATTCGAGCCCGCGACGGTGAGCCCTGCAACGGTTTCCGGAGCGGTGCTGGACATGCTGCCGCGCTGGCAGGTCGTCCTGGAACGCCGGGACGTCGCCGTGCGGCCGGACGACAGCACCTGGTCCGCGCTGGAGTACGCCTGCCATGTGCGGGACGTCTTCAGCCTCTTCGACCGGCGGCTGCACCTCATGCTGGACGAGGACGACGCCCGCTTCGCCAACTGGGACCAGGACCAGGCAGCCATCGACGGCGACTATGCCTCGGCCGACCCGGCCCTGGTGGCCGTCGAACTCGAGGCCGAGGGCCAACGGGTGGCCGCTTCGTTCGCCGGCGTCACCGAAGAGCAGTGGCCCCGCACCGGGATCCGCAGCAACGGCTCGGCGTTCACCGTGCTGACCTTTTCGCGGTACTTCATGCACGACGTCGTCCACCACCTGTACGACGTGAAAGGCTGAGCGGCATGGCCAACGTGTCAGGAAGCTGGACAAACACCTCCGCCACCCGGCTGTTCGGTACCCGGCTGCCGATTGTGCTGGGACCGTTCGGCGGCGTCTCCTCGGTGGAGCTCGCCGCCGCCGTCAGCAACGCCGGCGGGCTGGGCTCCTTCGGCCTGTACGGGTACGAGCCCCACCGGATCAGGGCCACAGCCGAGGCCCTCAAGACGGCCACGCCCGCACCCTTCGGGCTGAACCTGTGGCTTCCGGTTGCCGGCGAAGACGAACCGCACCCGGACGCGGACCAGTTCAACGCCTGGCGTGAGGTGCTGCGCCCGTACTTCGAAGAACTCGGCCTGGAGCTTCCGGAGCAGCCGGCCTCCTGGATGCCGGACGTCGACGAGCAGATCGCGGCAGCCGTCGAGGCCCGGCCCGCTGTGCTCAGCTTCGTCTTCGGGGTGCCCTCGCCCGCGGTGGTCGAGGCCGCGCACCGCAACGGCATTGTCGTCGTCGGAACTGCCACCACGGTGGAGGAAGCGGTGGCGCTGGCCGACGGCGGAGTGGACGCGGTGGTGGCCACCGGCATGGAGGCCGGCGGGCACCGCGTGTCCTTCCTGCGGCCGGCCGAAGAGTCGCTCGTGGGGACGATGGCCCTGGTTCCGCAGGTGGCCGATGCCGTGTCCGTCCCGGTGATCGCCGCCGGCGGTATCTCCGACGGCCGCGGCCTCGCCGCGGCGTTGTGCCTCGGCGCGGATGGCGTGCAGATCGGCACCGCTTTCCTCGCCACCGAACAGTCCGCCGCTGTCCCGGCCTACCGCGAGGTGCTCCGCGGCCCCGCCACCGCCCGGACCGTCCTCACCCGCGCCCTGAGCGGCAGGCTCGCCCGCGGCATCCCCAACCGCATCATCAGGGAGCTGCCGGACCCGTCCGCCCACGCCCCGTTCCCGGTGCAGAACTGGCTGACCGGGAAGTTCCGCCCGGAAGCCGGCAAACAGGGCAACACCGGGTTGATGTCCCTCTGGGCCGGCCAGGCCAGCCCGCTGATCGGCGCTGCCGGGGAGTACGACGCCGGCCGCCTGGTGGAGCGGATCGTCGCGGGGGCCGATGAGGTTCTCGGGCGGCTGGGAGGACGCTGACCGGGCGTCTATTCCGCGGGCAGGACCTTGTCCCAGGCCATGCTGCGGTTGACCGCCGTGTAGCCCATCTTCAGGTACAGGGCCAGGGCGCCGGTGGGGTTTTCCGAGTCCACGTCCAGTGAGGCCACGTCCATGCCGGCCGCCACGAATCGGTGCATCGCGTCGGCCAGGAGGCTGCTCGCCACGCCCCGGCCACGGTACTGCCGCCGCACGCCCAGCAATTCGGTGTAGCCCTCCTTGTAGCCGCGGGCCGCGGCGGCGTCGGGATCGAAGGTGGCGATCTGGTAGCCGGCGATTTCCCCGGTGGCGGTGTCCCGGACCACGGTGCTGAGGTCGGCCCGGTGGAGCGGGTCTTCCATGGTGAACCGCCAGGCTTCCTCGTCCCGCGGCTCGCTGCCCCAGTGGTCCCGGAAGGCATCGTTGTGCGCCAGCCGCGCGGCCTCGTGCAGGGCGGGTCCGAGGGTGAGCAGTTCCAGGCCCGGTGCCAGTGAGACGTCCGGGAGGCCGCCCTCCAGGGGACGGTGCATCTCGTTGTACCAGCGCACCACCTCGAACCCGCGGGCCCCGAACAACCCGGATTGGTGCGCCATCTTCTCCTCCATGAACAGGCGCAGCCGCGGCACGGGCGCCTGTTCCGCCGGCGTGTTCTCCGGCCCCGGATCCTCCGCGAAGCGGCGCCGGGTGCGCCCTTCCTGCCAGGCGAGGATCGCGGTGCCGATCCCCCGGCGCTGCCACGCCGGGTCCACGCAGGCGAACCCGAAGGCCTTATCGCCGTCGGGGTTCTTGGCAACCCGGCCGTAGGCACGGGGCACGCCTGCGTCATCGAAGCCGAGGACGGTGTCCGCTGCGGGGTCGTTCTTGCTCGACTGCAGGATTTGTTCGAGGTCGGCGGCCTTCTCGTACCAGACGGGCTGTTCGACTACCGCGGTGCGGGCGATGAGGGCGGCCCAGGCGCCGACGTCGGCGGTATCCGCGGCACGCCACTGGAGGCCGGTTGCGTGGGCATCGGGCAGCGGAACGGGATCGGGCGGCGGCGCGGGGAGTGACTTCATCCCCTTAGGCTACTGAGCGGTAGCAGGGTCCACCAGCACCTTGTCGGCGGCGAGTTCAAGGCGTGCGTCCGCAGGACCGATGTCGGCCGGATTGTGGGTCACCAGCACCACGGTGCGGTCCTTCAGCCCCGCGCGCAGTTCAGCCATCATCACGGCGGCGGTTGCGGCGTCCAGGTGCGCGGTGGGCTCGTCGAGCAGCAGCACGTCTGCGCCGCTGAGGAGGGTGCGCGCCATGGCCAGGCGCTGGCGTTCGCCGCCGCTCAGGAAGGAGCCGGAGGGGCCGATCCTGCTGTCCAGCCCCTCCGGCAGGCCGGCCACGAGCGCGGAGAGTCCGACGTCGGCGAGGGCCTGCCGCATTTGTGTTTCGTCCGGTTTGTTCCCGGCCGGGCGGGCCAGCAGCAGGTTGCCGCGGATGGTCGAGTCGAAGAGATGGGCTTCCTGCGGGCACCAGGCCGCCTTCCCGCCGAGCCGCACAGTGCCCGCCGAGGGCGGCAGGAAGCCGAGCAGCACCGACAGCAGGGTGGACTTTCCCGCGCCGGAGGGTCCGGTGACGGCGAGCCAGCGGCCGGGTCCGGCGTCGGCGTCGATCCCGCTGAACACCGGCGCGCCGCCGGGCCAGCGCGCCTGGAGTCCGCGCAGCTCCAGTCCGGCACGGTTGTCCGGCAGCCCAGGCAGGCGGATGGGGCCGGCGTGCGTGCCCGGGTCCAGGGCGCCCGTTGCTGCGATGCGGCGCAGCACGGCGGCGAGCGCCGGACCTTGGCGCACGGCGGGGACTACGGCACCGAAAGGCTCGGCCAGGGCCAGCTGCATCAGCACGATCACGGCGAGCAGGGCGGCGCCGGTGCTTCCCGACTGCACCTGCCCGGCTCCTGCCATGCCTGCGGCCAGGGCGCCCAGGGTGCAGGCCAGTACGCTGATCCCCTGGCCAAGTCCTTCAGCCCAGGCCGCGCGGCGGGCGGCGGCGGTGGCGGTGCGGTCCCGGGCTGCCAGGGAAGCCAGCACAGTCCGGGCCACCCCGTTGGCGGCGAGTTCGGCGCGGGCATCCAGGGCCGCCGCGACGTCGTGCAGCACCAGGGAGCGCAACTCCTGTTCGGCGCGGGCCGCGTTGCGGTCCGCGAGCAGGGCCGCGAGCGGGGCGATCAGCAGCGCGGCGAGTGCGGTGATCGCGACGGCGGGCAGTGCCGCCGGGAGCAGCATCGCCGTCGCGGTCATTGCCGCGGCCGCCACGGCGATCGCCGACAGCGGCGGCAGGACGACGCGCGGGATCAGGTCACGGAGGGTATCGACGTCGTCCACCACGGTTCCCAGGACGTTGCCTCCGCGCAGGAGCCGCCGCAAGGACAGGGCGCGCTGGCTGAGCGAGGCCCAGAGCGCACCACGCAGGCGGGTCATGGCTTCGAAGACGAGGTCGTGGACAGCGAGGCGTTCGCAGTAGCGCAGCACGGCCCGGCCGATGCCAAAGAACCGGACGCCGACGATCGCGCCCAGCAGGTAGAGGATGGGCGGCTGTTCGCTCGCACGGATGATGAGCCAGCCGGACAGTCCGGACAGTGCCACAGCGAAGAGCGCCGCCAGGGCGGCCAGAAGCACCGCCCCGGTGAAGCGGAAGCCCAGCGGTGCGAGGATTCGGGCGAGGGCGTTTGCGGGACCCAGGGCGCCGGTGGGGGCGGGCCCGTAGCCTTCCGGTCCCGGGCCGGCAGGGTCCGCCGCGGGTGCGGCGGCCAGCCGCGGCCCATGCGGGGCCTGCGCCGCCGTCCCGTGCGAGGGGCCCAGCGGCACCACGTGGTCGGCGAGGCCGCGGGTTGCCGCGTCGTGGGCCACGAGGATGACCGTTGCCTTGCCTCGCAGGCCGGTGATGGCTGCGTGCACGGCATCGGCGGTGGCCCAGTCCAGATGGGCGGTGGGTTCGTCCAGCAGCAGCAGGGTGGCGCCCGCCTCGACCCGGGCGAGGCCCCTCGCCACCGCCACGCGCCGCAGTTCCCCCGGGCTCAGCTCGGCCGGGTGCTTGTGCGCCAGGTGTGCGGCCGCCACCTGCTCCAGGCAGTGCAGGGCGGCCGCGTCCCCGCCCCGGGATGCCGCACCGGGGGCCGTCCCGGCGTCCGGCGTATCCTCCCGGGCATCATCTCGGGCGTCAACCCGGGCGTCAAGGTACAGGCGGACCTCCGCCAGCACGGTGTCGGCCGTCATGGCCGGATGCTGCGGCACCCACGCGATCTTGCCGGCGTCGGGACCGCTGGCACTCCCCCGGACCGCCGTTCCGCGGGCGCTGTCCCGCACGGTCCCGGCCAGCACGCCGAGGACCGTGCTTTTTCCGGCTCCGCTGGGGCCGGAAAGGGCGGTGATCCGCCCGGCGGGGGCGTCGAAGTCGAGGGGCCCGACGGCGTCGAGCGGACGCCCGGCGTAACGCACCGTGAGCCCACGGACGGCAAGCCCGGGAACCGTGGGTCCTGCCCCTTCAGAAGCGATGCGCCGGCCCACCGGGGCGTCCAGGGCCGCGCCGGCCGTGGCAAGGGCGTCGCGTCCCTCCTCGCTGGCGTGGTGCGCGGTTCCGAGTTCGCGCAGCGGCAGGTAGCAGTCCGGGGCGAGGATCAGTGCGAGCAGGCCGGCTTCGAGTCCCATGTCGCCGGCGACCAGCCGGACACCGATGAACACGGCTACGACCGCCACGGAAATCGTGGCGATCAGTTCCAGGGCGAGTGCGGACAGGAAGGCCGTGCGCAGTGTCCCCATGGTGCGGGTGCGGTATTCGGCGGAGAGATCTTCCAGCGCCGCCCGCTGCTCGGCGGCCCGGCCCAGGCCGACCAGCACCGGAAGGCCCTTGGCCAGCTCCAGGATGTGCCCGGACAACCGCCGGAGTGTTGCCTGGGCGTCGCGAACGTGCTCTTCCGTGTGCCGTCCGATCAGCACCATGAACAGCGGGACCAGCGGCAGGGTCAGTACGATCACCACGGCGCTGACCCAGTCCGCGAACAGGATCCGGGCCGCGAGCAGCAGCGGGATGGCGGCACAGTTGACCAGGGCCGGCAGGAACTGGGTGTAGTAGTTGTCCAGGGCGTCCAGGCCGCGGGTCGCCAGGACGGCCAAGCCGCCGTCGTTGAGGGCTCCGGCCGGATTCACGGTCCTTGGCCCCGCAGCAACACCACCGCCGCCCAGTGCGTGCTTCATGAGCCGGACCCGCAGTTCCTCCTTCACACCCAGGGCGGCGCGGCGGGCGGCAACGCCCTGCCCCCAGGCGGTCACGGCACGCAGCACCGCGCCGGCCGCACCCCAGGCGAGCTGTTCCCGCCAGTCCCCGCCGCCAGTCCCGGCCAGCCCCGCCAGCATCGCGGCGATGGCCTGCGCGAGCAGCACCAGGGACAGGGCCTTAAGGGCCGCGAGCAGGCCCAGCAGGTAGAGGGCGGAGCGGGTGGCCGGGCCGGAGGGCAGTGCGGGCTTCATCCGTTACCGGCCGGCCTTCCCGGCATCCCCCGCAGCGGCGCCGTCCGTTCCCGCGAGCACCTTGGAAGCGATGGCCGGAAGGAAGCCGTGGGCAGCGGGGATCACGTCGGTGCTGACCCGGCGGCGGAACACCCAGTAGGTCCAGGCCTGGTAGGCGATCACCAGCGGCAACCCGAAGGCGGCCACGATGCTCATCAGACCCAGTGTGTAGTCCGAAGAGGAGGCGTTCGCCACCGTCAGGTTGAAGGCCGGGTCCAGCGTGGAGGGCAGGACCACCGGGTAGGCCGCGCCGAAGATCGAGGCCGCGGCGGCCGCGATGAACAGCGCGAGCGCCATGAACGGCCGGCCTTCGCGGCCCCGGGACGCCAGCCACCAGGCAGCGGCCACGGCGCAGACGGCGACGGCGGCCAGCGCCCACGTCCAGGGCTTGCCGGCGATCAGCTGCACGGCGACGGACCAGGCGAGCATCGGCAGTGCCGCGAGCGGGACCCAGCGCACAAAGGCGGCGCGGGCACGGTGCCGCACCTCGCCGTCGCTCTTCAGCGCCAAGAAGGCCAGCGCGTGCACCAGGGCGAATACAACGACGGCGAGTCCGCCCAGCACCGCGTATCCGTTGAACCAGGCGAAGGGGCCGCCGTCCCGGTCGCCGTTGGCGTCCAGCGGAAGCCCGGTGGTGGTCAGCGCCAGCGCGGCGCCCACGCCGAAGGCGGCGAAGAAGGAACCCAGTGCGATGGCCCAGTCCCAGCCGTTGCGCCAGCGTTCGGAATCCACCTTGCCCCGGTACTCGAAGGCCACGGCGCGGAAGATCAGGGCCACCAGGACCAGCAACAGCGGCAGGTACAGGGCCGAGAACAGGGAGGCGTACCAGAGCGGGAAGGCCGCGAAGGTGGCGCCGCCGGCGGTGAGCAGCCAGACCTCGTTGCCGTCCCAGACCGGGCCGATGGTGTTGAGCAGTACGCGGCGTTCGGTGTCGTTGCGGGCGAAGAGCTTCATGAGCATCCCGACGCCGAGGTCGAAGCCTTCCAGGAAGAGGTAGCCGGTCCACAGGACGGCGATCGCGATGAACCAGATAGTGGGCAACAGTTCCATGTCCGTAAGTCCTCTGCAGTTCCTAGTAGGCGAAGGCCAGCACGTCATCGCCGCCCGCGGACGGCGGGGTCCCGCCGTCGTCCTTGTCCTTCGTGTGCTTGTCCGCGCGGGCCTTCGCGCCCTCACGCGTGGCGGCGTGCGCGAGTTCGGGCATGGCGGAGACTACGCCGCCGCGGACGTATTTGACCAGCAGCCGGACCTCGACCACCAGCAGCACGGCGTAGATGGCGGTCAGGACAACCAGGGAGGTGAGCAGCTCCCCGGCGGAGACGCCCGGGGACACGGCGGCGGCGGTGAACATGAACACCTGGTCGATCCCGTTCATGTCCGGGTTCGGCGCCACGACAAAGGGCTGGCGGCCCATTTCGGTGAAGATCCAGCCGGCGGAGTTCGCGCCGAACGGTGCCAGGATGCCGAAGACCGCCAGTCGCATCAGCCAGCGCGACTGCGGCACCGTGCCCTTGCGCGTGACCCACAGGGCCAGCAGGGCGGCGAAGGCGGCGAGTCCGCCGAAGCCGATCATCATGCGGAAACCCCAGTAGGTCACTTCCATGACCGGGACGTACTGGATTTCGGTTCCGGCACGGTCGCCGTAGAGCGGGTTGTCCGGCAGATGGGTGCCGTACTTTTCCTGGTATTCGGGCAGGAGGCTGTTCACGCCCTTGACCTCGGTGGTGAAGTCGCCCTTGGCCAGGTAGGACAGGATGCCGGGGACCTCGATCACGGCCACGATGTCGTCGCAGTTCTTGCCGCCCAGGTTGCCCACGCTCAGCACCGAGAAGCCCGTGCCGTCATGGCAGGCGGCTTCCGCGGCGGCCATCTTCATGGGCTGCTGCTCGAACATGAGCTTGCCCTGCAGGTCACCGGTCAGCGCGGTGCCGGCGAAGGAGATCATCGCAACGACGGCGCCGATCCGCAGCGATCGCATCCAGACCGTGTAGTCGGCCTTGTCGCGGCCGGGGATCGCGGCTTCGCCGGGGATGAGGCGGCCGTCCGCGCCGACGGTGTCGATGCCGTCATGCCGGCGCCGCCACAAGTGGTACCAGGCGATGCCCAGCAGGAACGCCCCGGCCACGCCGAGGGCGCCGAAAAGCGTGTGCGGGACGGCCACGAGGGCGGTGTTGTTGGTAAAGACAGCCCAGGCGTCGGTCATCACGGGCCGGCCGTCGATCATCTCCACGCCCACCGGATGCTGCATCCAGGAGTTCGCCACGATGATGAAGTAGGCCGAGAACAGCGAGCCGATGACGGCGATCCACAGGCAGGCCAGGTGAACGCCGCGCTTGAGCTGCTTCCAGCCGAAGATCCACAGGCCCAGGAAGGTGGACTCCACGAAGAACGCCAGCAGCGCTTCCAGCGCCAGCGGGGCGCCGAAGACATCGCCCACGAAGCGGCTGTATTCGCTCCAGGCCATGCCGAACTGGAATTCCTGGACGATGCCGGTGGCCACGCCCATGATGAAGTTGATCAGGAAGAGCTTGCCCCAGAACTTGGTCATCCGCAGGTATTCGGGCCTGCCCGTGCGGTACCAAAGAGTCTGGATGATGGCGACGACGAGGCCCAGGCCGATCGTCAGGGGAACCATCATGAAGTGGTAGACGGTGGTGATCCCGAATTGCCAGCGTGCGATTTCCAAGGCGTCCATGGCTGTCCTTTGTCCGGCTGCCCGCAGTGCGGCCTGCTTCTTCTACGTTTCGTAGAAAACCATTTGTTCTACACAGTGTAGAACAAATTTGCGGGGAACAAACCGCGCCCGCTGCGCCCCACTTTTCCAGCGGCACCGGGGCGCCGCAAGGGTGCGCCACGCCGTATGTTCTACTTCACGTAGAAGCGCGGGCAAAAAGGCGCTAGATTTGGTACTGGAATGTTGGATCGTCGTACCCCGCATGGCCCGATCGGCCACGGGTTGCGGAAAGCAGGGATGGATTGATGGCTAGTCTTGGCGAACTCGAACGGGCAGTCATGGACCTGCTCTGGGCAGGCCAGGAGGCGGCAACCGCCAACACGCTGCGTGACCTGCTGGCCCGTGATTCGGAGGCCGGGGGCGGAAGGGCCGGCCACCAAGGCAAGGACCTCGCAGTCACCACCGTCCTGACTGTCCTGTCCCGGCTCGAAAAGAAGGGCCTTGTGGAGCGCGAACGCGGCACCCGGCCGCACCGCTACCAGGCTGTTTCCAGCAGGGAAGACCACACCGCGGAACTCATGCACGAGGTGCTGGGCTCCGCGCCGGACCGCGAAGCCGTGCTGGCCCGTTTCATTGGTTCCGTCACCGAAAGTGAAGCCGCCACGCTGCGCAAACTGCTCGGCGAACTCTAGCTCCCATGTTCTGGACCTCATACTTTCTGGCGGTCCTTGCTCTGGTGCTGGCCTGGCCGGTACCTGTCCTCCTTTCCCGCGCCGCCTGGCCGGCCCGGGCCCCCTTCACCGCGATGGTGCTGTGGCAGGCCATCGCCCTTGCCGGTGGCCTCTCGATGATCGGCGCCATGCTGATCTACGGACTTGAGCCGATCGGCGACAACCTGATCGCCGGCCTTCGCGCCCTGGCCGGCATGGTGTTCCTGAACCAGCCCACCACGGCACTCGGCTTCTGGCACCTGTTCGCGCTCTCCGCGGCTGCCCTGCTCAGCGCGCACCTGGTGTTCACCCTGCTGCTGACCTACGTCAAGATCGAGCGCCAGCGCCGCCGCCACCGGGAACTGCTCGCCCTGCTGGCCTCGCCTTCCTCGGACGGTCCGGGCACTGTGGTCATCAACCACGACTCCCCCGTGGCCTACTGCTTGCCCGGCGGTGCCCGCTCCGTCACTGTCCTCTCCGACGGACTGATGGCGCGGCTTGAACCGGCAGAGCTGCGTGCGGTACTGATCCACGAAAACGCCCACCTGAGCCAGCGCCACGATCTCCTGCTCTGGGCCTTCGCCGCCTGGCGCCAGGCGCTCCCCTGGTTTCCGACTACCCGGTACGCCCAGCTTGCCGTGAACTCGCTAATTGAAATGCTGGCCGACGACGTCGCGCTCCGCAGCGAAAGCAAGGCGACACTGATCAAGGCCATCGCCCTGGTGGCCGGCGGGCAGGCCCCCTCCGTGTCCGCCGCCCGGCCGGCCGGCGGGGAGGGGTCCGTGACGGGCGGCTTCAGTACAACCGGTAGTTTCAGTGCGACCGGCGGCGCCGATTCACCGCGCACGACGGCGTCCCGCGTCAGCCGGCTGCTCTCACCGGAGCCGCCGCTCAAGCCGGCCTACCGCGCCATGGTGCTGGCGGCGTCGGCCCTGCTGCTGGCGGCCCCCACGGCATTGCTGATCGTGCCGGGCCTGCTCGGCTGACACCTCCCGCGGGACATGTCCGCCCGGAGATCAGGCGTCGATGCGTTCCCGGTCCAGGCGGGCGGCGCCGTCGATGATGAATTCCTTGCGAGGGGCCACATCCGAACCCATCAGGAGGTCGAAGACCTGTTCGGCCTGTTCCAGGTGCTCGATCCCGACCTTCCGCAGCGTGCGGTGCCGCGGGTCCATGGTGGTCTCGGCCAGCTGCTGCGCGTCCATTTCGCCGAGGCCCTTGTAGCGCTGGATCGGCTCCTTGTAGCGCTTGCCGTCCTTGGCGAGCTTCGCGAGCAGTGCGTGCAGTTCGGCCTCGGAATAGGTGTAGATCATCTCGTTGGCCTTCTGGCCGGGGTTGATGACCTCCACACGGTGCAGCGGCGGCACGGCGGCGAAAACCCGCCCGGCCTCGACCATGGGCCGCATGTACCGGAAGAACAGGGTGAGCAGCAGCGTGCGGATGTGCGCGCCGTCGACGTCGGCGTCGGTCATCAGGATCACCTTGCCGTAACGGGCGGCGTCGATGTCGAAGCTGCGCCCGGAGCCGGCGCCGACCACCTGGATGAGCGCGGCGCATTCGGCGTTCGAAAGCATGTCCCCCACCGAGGCCTTCTGGACGTTCAGGATCTTGCCGCGGATGGGCAGCAGCGCCTGGAAGTCCGAGGACCGGGCCAGCTTGGCGGTGCCGAGCGCCGAGTCGCCTTCCACGATGAACAGTTCCGAACGTGCGACGTCGTCCGTGCGGCAATCCGCGAGCTTAGTGGGCATCGAGGAGGTTTCCAGGGCATTCTTCCGGCGCTGGGTCTCCTTGTGGACCCGCGCGGAGATGCGCGATTTCATCTCGCTGACGATCTTCTCGAGCAGCAGCGTGGACTGCGCCTTGTCGTTGCGGTTGCTGGAGTTCAGGCGGGCCGTGATTTCCTGCTCCACCACCTTCGCGACGATCGAACGCACGGCCGAGGTGCCCAGGATTTCCTTGGTCTGGCCTTCGAACTGGGGCTCGGCCAGGCGCACCGTGAGCACGGCGGTGAGACCGGCCAGGATGTCATCCTTTTCGATCTTGTCGTTGCCCGCCTTGAGCTTGCGGGCGTTGGATTCGACGGCCTTGCGGAAGGTCTTCAGGAGGGCCTGCTCGAAGCCGGCCTGGTGGGTGCCGCCCTTCGGCGTGGAAATGATGTTCACGAAGCTGCGCACCGTGGTGTCGTAACCGATCCCCCAGCGCAGGGCGACGTCCACTTCGCAGTCGCGTTCGACGTCGGCGATGGTGCTGTGGCCGTTTTCGTCCAGGACCGGCACGGTTTCCTTGAACTTGCCTGCCCCGTGGAGGCGCCAGACGTCCGTCACCGGCGCATCGGCGGCGAGGAAGTCGACGAACTCCGAGATGCCGCCGTCGTGGTGGAAGACCTCCTCGTGCGGCCCGTCCTCACCGGGAGTCCCGGGCAGGCGCCGCTCGTCGCGCACCGTGATCTTCAGCCCCGGGATAAGGAAGGAGGTCTGGCGGGCGCGGGCGGCGAGGTCCTCATAGGTGAACCGGGCGTCCGGGGTGAAGATCTGGCGGTCTGCCCAGTAGCGGATGCGGGTGCCGGTGACGCCGCGCTTCGCCTTGCCGACGACGTCGAGCACGGAGTTTTCGACGAACGGTTCGAACGGCGCGGTGGGGCTCAGCTTGGACCCGCTGTCCTTGAAGCGTCCGGGTTCGCCGCGGCGGAAGGACATCTGGTACGTCTTGCCGCCGCGGTCCACCTGGGCGTCGAGGCGGCTGGAAAGGGCGTTGACCACGGACGCGCCCACGCCGTGCAGGCCGCCGGAGGCCGTGTAGGAGCCGCCGCCGAACTTGCCTCCCGCGTGCAGTTTGGTGAAGACGACCTCGACGCCGCTGAGCCCGGTCTTTGGTTCGACGTCCACCGGGATGCCGCGGCCGTCATCGTGGATTTCCACGGAGTTGTCCGCGTGCAGGATCACCTTGATGTCGTGGCCGAACCCGGCGAGGGCCTCGTCGACCGAGTTGTCGATGATTTCCCACAGGCAGTGCATGAGGCCGCGGGAGTCCGTGGAGCCGATGTACATGCCCGGGCGTTTGCGGACGGCTTCGAGTCCTTCGAGGACCGAGAGATGCCGGGCGGTGTATTCAGAGCTCGGGGCCACGGGCGGGGCGCTCCTTCGGGTAGGGCTGGGCGGCGGGGAAAAAGGACTTCTTCTAGGCTAGCGGCAGCCGTCCATTGAGGCGGTTTTGCCACACCCGGAAGGTGCGGCCTCCCGGGTGGTGTTACGCACATGTGATACGCGCTGAGCGAAAGTTGAGCCTTTCTTGCCCTAAATCGGTACCTTCGGCTGCTTATATGGATCTACAGAACTATCTAAGGAGGCCGACCATGACAACAGCTGTTGCAGACCGCACGCTTACTGCTGCTGACCGGTGCGATCGTTGCGGAGCCCAGGCGTATGTCCGCGTTGTACTCGAGACCTCCGGTGGCGAGCTCCTCTTCTGCGGGCACCACGCACGCGCAGTGGAAGCGACTCTCCGTCCCCTGACCTCTGAATGGCACGACGAGACGTCCCGCCTGCACGAAAAGGAAGCCGTCCCGGCCGACTAAGCTGCAGGCCTTCGGCCGCACGGACTGCCGGCGGCGCGAACATGAAACGGGCGTGGCCCCTCCATCCGGAGGGGCCACGCCCGTTTCTGTCCTGGTTCCGGTGTCCTGGTCCAGTGTCCTAGTCCAGGTAGTCGCGCAGGACCTGGGAGCGCGACGGGTGGCGCAGCTTGGACATCGTCTTCGATTCGATCTGGCGGATGCGTTCGCGGGTCACGCCGTAGACCTTGCCGATTTCGTCTAAAGTCTTCGGCTGGCCGTCGGTCAGGCCGAAGCGCATGGCCACGACGCCTGCTTCACGTTCGGACAGCGTGTCCAGGACGGAGTGCAGCTGTTCCTGCAGCAGGGTGAAGCTCACGGCGTCGGCGGGAACCACGGCCTCGGAGTCTTCGATGAGGTCACCGAACTCGGAGTCGCCGTCTTCACCCAGCGGGGTGTGCAGCGAGATCGGCTCGCGGCCGTACTTCTGGACTTCGACGACCTTTTCAGGGGTCATGTCCAGTTCCAGGGCCAATTCTTCCGGCGTGGGTTCGCGGCCGAGATCCTGCAGCATCTGCCGCTGGACGCGGGCGAGCTTGTTGATGACTTCCACCATGTGCACCGGGATGCGGATGGTGCGTGCCTGGTCGGCCATGGCGCGCGTGATGGCCTGCCGGATCCACCAGGTGGCGTACGTGGAGAACTTGAAGCCCTTGGTGTAGTCGAACTTTTCGACGGCGCGGATCAGGCCCAGGTTGCCTTCCTGGATCAGGTCCAGGAAGAGCATGCCGCGGCCGGTGTAGCGCTTGGCCAGGGAGACGACGAGGCGCAGGTTGGCCTCGAGGAGGTGGTTCTTGGCGCGCTTGCCGTCGTGGATGATGAACTCCAGCTCGCGCTTGAGCTTGGGGTCCATCGAGCCGTCGTCGGCATTGATCTTCTCTTCGGCGAACAGGCCGGCCTCAATGCGGAGCGCGAGGTCGACTTCCTGTTCGGCGTTCAGCAGTGCGACCTTGCCGATCTGCTTCAGGTAGTCCTTGACGGGGTCCGCGGTGGCGCCTGCGGACATGACCTGCTGGACCGGGGCGTCATCGTCGTCGGCGTCAGAGTAGACGAAGCCGGAACCGGTGCCCGCGGGCTTCTTCTCGTCTTCTTCCACCTCCTCGCCGAGTTCTGCTTCCTCGGGAGCTGCGGGGTCGAAGTCCTCTTCGAGCTCCTCGGAGTCCTCGGATTCTCCGGTTGCCTCGGCAGCTGCCTTGGCTCCGGGCTTGGGCCCACGCTTCTTGGGGGCCGGCTTCTCTGCGTCTGAAGCCTTGCCGGCACGTGTTGCCGCACGCTTGGCAGTTGCGGCCGCCTTCGTTTCTTCGGCGGTCAGTTCAGCCTGGGCGGCGGGTTCCTTCTCGGCGGGAGACGGGGTCACAGAAAACCTTTCTAGCGGCGGTCTGTGGAATCACCATGGGGGCAACACCACTATGACCCTGTCAAGTCCGCGATCAACATCAAGTGCGATCGGCGTCTGCAGAGTCACTGAGTAAAACTGCTGGCGCCGCCGAAATGTTCCCTGAATCAGGGAGCGCCCCGGGCACTTGAAACACGGACCCAACCGGGTCTCGGCCTACATTGTCTCACGCTTTTGCCCGTTGGTCGCGAATTGCCCGACTGTTGCGGTGTTCAGGCCGCCGTCCCGCCGAAGCGGCGCCACGCAGCAGCCCGGTTTCGCGCCCAGCCGCAAAGGGTGCCGCGGTGCACGAGTTCCATCAGCAGCGCGGCCAGCCGGTAGCCCGGATGCTCGGCCTCCGCCTGGGACAGCAGGGCATCGGCGAGGGACCCGCTCCCCCGGCACCACTGGATCCAGCCGCGGAGGGTGAGGGCGGCAGCCCTGGCCTCCCCGCCTCCGCGCGCCGCAAGCTCCCCGAGCACCCGCTCCAGGGCGTCGAGCCGTTTCCAGTCGGGTACCGCCGGGTGCAGGCCGAGCAGCACGTCGCCGTAACGCAGCAGCGCGGCCGGGTCCTTGCGGGCCCGGGTCTTTGCCGCGTTGCCCCCTCGCGCCTGGAAAGAGACGCTTCCCCGCTCCGGGGCCGGTGCGTCCGTTTGCTCCGTCGCGTCCGCGTGCTCCGCGGCGCCGGGCACGCATGCCAGTTCGTCCGGAAGCTGCAACCCGCGCCTGATCCCGCCGCGGAAGAAACCGAAGGCCTCGGCGCCGGCGCACGCCGTGTCCCGGCCGGCTGCCGCGCCGACCGCCACGGCGTCCCGCCAGGCCGGGATGCGCAGGCTCGCCCGGAGAAAGGCTGCCGAAGCGGTTCCCAGTGCCGGCGCCCCATCCGCGCGGTCGAGAACGCGCAGCCACGCGTCGAGCATCGTTCCCAGGGAGGTCCGGTCCCGCCACAGTTCACCGAACCGCTCCAGGGCGGCGGCTTCTTCCTCCTCGAGGCCCGGGTCCGCCGGCCCGGCGTAGGGTGCGGACGGCGGATCGGCCGACACGGCCGGCGCAACGCTGCTGCCCCGGAACACCATCTCGGCGTTGAGCCGGCTGTCGTGGATCTTTTCGACAGGATGTCCCGGCCACGGGCAGCACGCGGGATCCTCGCAGAACGCACCGCGCCAATGCCCCGGTCCCACCAGCCACGCGTCCCGCAGGACCAGTCCGCCCGCGGCGAGCATCTCTTCGAGGCACCGGAACAGCGGCCGGTGCCGTTCCCCGGCGGTGCCGTCCTCCCAGCCGGAGCCGGAGTACACCACCAGCAGTGCGCCGTCGGCGGAGCTGTCCGCGGCCAGGTACTCCCCGATCTTTCCGGCGAAGGCCGCAAGCCTGGACGGACGGGAATCCGGTGGCAGGTCCGCGCGGAGCGTGGCACCGAGGGTCTTGCCCTGAAGGGTCAAGGCCACCAGGCTCTCCTCCGGCCAGAGGCCGAGGGCGTGCGGAATGTAGCCAAGGATGTCCTCGGGGCGGGAGATGGTCATGCGTTCATTCGTCATGAACCCAGCTTCGGCAGCGGCCCGGCACCGCGGCAGGGCCCGGTGCCGCTATGTGGACAGCGCCGTCGAACAGGGGCTTTGTGGAGGAGCACTTGCACCGTCAGTGGACGGTGCTGTCCTGCTTACCGTCGAGGTCCCGGCCGCGCCGGCGCCGTTCCCGGAAGCGCTCGGCCAGGACTTCCGGCAGTGGCCTGACATGGATGCCCTGGGCGGCCATCTGGCGCAGCACTTTCCGCCGGACGAGCACGATGAGCACGCCGCCGAGGAGCAGGAAGACGAATTGGACACTCAGGGCGATCCGGAAGGGGTCCAGGCCGTAGAGGTTCCCGCCAGAGAATCCCGAGGCGTTGAGGAGGTCCAGGACGAGGCCCACGAGGTAGATGGTGAGGAGCGCGGCGACAAAGCCACCCACGTTCACAATTCCCGTGGCCGTGCCGATCCGGTGCTGCGGGTTGAAGGTGCGCGCGAAGTCGAAGCCGATCATCGAGCTCGGACCACCCACGGCAAGTACCGCGGCGAGCAGGGCCAGCAGCCACAGCGGCGCCTTGCCGGGCCAGGCGAGCACCGCGGCCCACGTCAGGGCCGTGGCCGCGGAAATGAGGAGGACCATCGCAGAGCGGCGCATGGGGTGCTTGGCCACGAAGCTGCCAAAGAAGGGTCCCGCGACCATGCCGACCAGCACATAGAGTCCCATCAGGGCGGAAGCCACCCCGGGACCAGTCCCCTGTGCCGACACCAGGAAGGGATACCCCCAGGACATCGCGAAAACCGTCCCGCAGAACTGCACGGTGAAATGGCTCCACAAGCCAAGCCGCGTGCCCGGCTGGCGCCAGGCCCGTGCCAAGCTCACGCCAGTGGCCCTCAGGCCCTGGCTGCCGTCGCGCGGCGGGTGGCCCGGCGGGGTGTCGCGCAGCATCGCCAGCACCAGCACGACGGCGAGTGCGGAGAAGGAGGCCAGCATCAGGTAGGCGGGGGTCCAGCCGGCGGAGTGCAGCACCAGCGCGAACGGCACCACGCTGATCACTTGGCCCAGCTGGCCGCTCATTCCGGTCAGCTGGGTGACCAGCGGGGCGCGGAGCGGGGCGAACCACAGGGGGATCAGCCGGATCACGGAGATAAAGGTCATGGCGTCGCCCGCACCCACGAGGACACGGCCGAAGACGCCGGCGCTGATCGAATCGGCGAACGCCAGCTCCAACTGGCCCAGGCCCATCAGCACGGCGCCGCCGGCGATCATCACTCGGGAGCCGAAGCGGTCGACGAGGATGCCCACCGGAATCTGCAGGCCGGCGTACACCAGCAGCTGGAGCACAGTAAAGAAGGAGACAGCTGCGGCGCCGGCGTGGAAGCGTTCGGTAGCTTCGAGCCCGGAGACGCCAAAGGAGGTGCGCTGCGCCACAGCCACAAGATAGGCGAGCACCCCGATCGTCCAGATAAGCCAGGCGCGGGGTGCATTCACCGTTCAATTATCCCCAAGAAGACCCAGAAAGCAGATTTAAGAAGGCACAGGTTTCAGAACCCTCAGGGCCGGACATCCTTGCGGGCGAGGTAGGCCTCGACCGCGGCACCGAGTTCGTCGGCGTCGGGCAGTTCGTCGTTCTCATCCGCCAGCAGCGAGCGGCGGACCTGCCCTTCGGCTTTGTCGTCATAGCGGCTCTCGAGGTTGGCCACCACCTGCCGTACTTCCTCCGACGCCTCGACCTGTTCGGCGATCTGGCGGCCGACCTCCCGGCCGGCTTCCCGCAGGCGGTCCGTCGGAAGCATCAGCGCGGTGGCCGCGCCGAGGTACTCCAGGGCAGCCACGGCGGCCGGCGGGTATTCCGCGTCGGCCAGGTAGTGCGGAACGTGGATGACGTACCCGGCAACAGGGTGCCCGGCCTCGCTGAGCCGGTACTCCAGGACATGCCCGACGGCGGCGGGAACGTCGACGGTCGGCTTCCACGTGGAGATACCCTCCACCAGTTCGGGCCGGTTGCCGTGCACGGTGACACCCAGCGGACGGGTGTGCGGCACCGGCATGGGAATGGAGTGGATCCAGGTGACGAGCTTGACCTGCAGGGTTTCCACGATCCCGAGGACCGCACGCGCGAACCGCTCCCACTGCAGGTCAGGCTCGAAGCCGGCGAGCAGCAGGAAGGGCTGGCCGAGCCCATCGTAGAGCCGGTACAGGGCCAGGACCGGCGCCTTGTAGTCCTCAAGGTGGTCCTCCACGAAACTGATCTGGGGCCGGCGGCTCCGGTAGTCGATCAGTTGGTCGGCGTCGAACACCGCCATGGTTTCGGCGTCGAGGGCGTCCAGCAGTTCGGCGTTGACCTGCCGGACCACATGCCCGGCGTCGGCGAATCCGGTGAAGCCCACCAGCATGTTCAGGCCCTTGAGTTCGGGGCTGTGGAAGAGCCCGATGTTGCCCGCGTACAGGGACTCAGGGTCAAGGAGTGAGCCGGAGATACCTTCAAACACGGCAGGATCCTTTCAATCAATACAACTTCATCCGGTACAACGCCCGCCGTCGGCGCCGCATTCCTGCGGCGCGTGTGCCGCAGGTCTCATTTGATTGCTTCCCGCCGCGCCGGAGCGGCTACGATCAAAACGTGCCGACCCGGCGGCTCCAGGCCTTACCGGCCCGTCCATCAGACGGTCCGGGGGCGACCGGAACCGGGCGCCTGACATGCTGCCCGGCCAAGCCATGCAAAGAGAGATGAGGACGAATCCTCGTGGTGAAGACTACAGACATCACCCTTGGCATCATCGCCAAGGACCTGAAGAAGTCCCCCAGTGAAGCACTGGTCATAGGTGTTGCACAGGGGGCCGACGGCCCCGCGCTGCTCGACAACCCCTTGAGCGCCAAGGCCGCCGAAGCCCTTGCCGACACCTTGGGGGTCCTCGGTATCACGGGAGCCAGCGACCAGGTCCACCGTCTGCCCGGGCTTCCCGAAACCGGCTCCCCCGTGCTGGTCCTCGCCGGCACGGGCAAGCCCGACGGCAACGGACGCGCCAGCGGCGAGAGCCTGCGCCGCGCCGCCGGCTCGGCGGTCCGCCAACTGGCCGGGCTCGGCAGCGTGACGCTCGCGTTCCCGACGGCGGACGCCGCCGACGTCGCAGCCGTCGCCGAAGGTGCCGCGCTGGGCTCCTACTCGTACACCGAGCACCGCTCCAGCCGGAACGGACTGAAGGACCCGGTGCCTTCGGTCCTGATCCGCACGGCAGTTGACGCCAAGGAAGCCCAGCCCCTACTGGACCGCGCCCTGGTGCTGGGCCGCGCCGTCAACGCCACCCGCACCTTGGTCAACCAGCCGCCCAGCCACCTGTACCCGGAGTCCTTTGCCGACGCCGCCAAGGAGCTCGCCAAGGGGCTGCCGGTCAAGGTGACGGTGTGGGACGAAAAGCGGCTGGAAAAAGAGGGCTTCGGCGGCATCCTTGGCGTAGGCAAGGGGTCGACCCGCCAGCCGCGCCTGGTCAAGGTCGAATACGCCCCCGCAAAGGCCACCCGGAAGATCGCCCTGGTGGGCAAGGGCATCACCTTCGACACCGGCGGCATCTCCATCAAGCCCGCCCTCGGCATGGGTGACATGAAGAGCGACATGGCGGGCGCCGCCGTCGTCCTTAATACTGTGCTCGCGATCGCCGGCCTCGGCCTGCCCGTCAAGGCCACCGCCTGGCTCTGCATCGCGGAGAACATGCCCTCGGGTGCCGCGCAGCGGCCGGCCGATGTCCTTACCGTCTACGGCGGCAAGACCGTTGAGGTGCTGAACACCGACGCCGAGGGCCGCCTGGTCATGGCGGACGGGCTGGTTGCCGCGAGCCTGGAGCAGCCGGACGCGATCATCGACGTCGCCACCCTCACCGGGGCCCAACTGATCGCCCTCGGCAACCGCACGGCAGGCGTCATGGGCTCCGACGACGTCACGGGCGCCCTGAAGTCCGCCGCGGACCGGGCAGGCGAGCTCGTCTGGCCGATGCCGCTGCCCGAGGAACTGCGTCCCAGCCTGGACTCCCAGGTGGCGGACATCGCCAACATCGGCGAACGCCACGGCGGCATGATGACGGCGGCCGTCTTCCTCCGCGAATTCGTCGGCAAGGACGCCCGCGGCGAGCAGATCCCCTGGGCGCACATCGACATCGCCGGGCCCTCCTTCAATAACGGAAGCCCCTACGGCTACACCCCCAAACAGGGAACGGGCTGCACTGTCCGCACCCTCGTGGCCTACGCCGAAGACCTGCTTTCCGGGACCGGGGCATAGCCCCGGTGGGGCCGGTCCATGACCGGCCCCACCGCCGGACGTGAGTCTGGCCACAAGCACCACCCAAAACCCCTTCGGAGGGTGGAGCATGAATAGGTGGTTCGCTAAGGTGAACCACGGTAGTCACAAATGCAAGAGAACTTTTCGTGCTGGCATAATCGCGGCAGAACTTGTTCCAAGACCAGATGGCGCGTGATCTCGTGCCATCGCTCACGCGAGGGAGCGTCATAGTGGCCGATCAGGCAACTGCGCAAGAATTCGACATCCTGGTACTCGGTGGCGGCAGCGGCGGCTACGCCACGGCCCTGCGTGCCGTACAGCTTGGCTTCACCGTCGGCCTCGTTGAAAAGGGCAAACTCGGCGGTACCTGCCTGCACAACGGCTGTATCCCCACCAAGGCGCTGCTACACTCGGCCGAACTCGCCGACCACGCCCGCGATGCCGCCAAGTACGGCGTGAACGTCACCCTGGACAGCATCGACATCAACGCTGTCAACGCCTACAAGGACGGCATCATCGCCGGCAAGTTCAAGGGCCTCCAGGGACTCATCAAGGCCAAGGGCATCACCGTCATCGAGGGTGAGGGCAAGCTGCAGGGCACCGACACCGTCGTGGTGAACGGCACCGCCTACAAGGGCAAGAACATCGTCCTGGCCACGGGCTCCTACTCCCGTTCCCTCCCCGGCCTGGAAATCGGCGGCCGCGTCATCACCTCCGACGAAGCGCTGACCCTGGACTATATCCCCAAGAGCGCCATCGTCCTGGGCGGCGGCGTGATCGGCGTCGAGTTCGCCTCCGTCTGGAAGTCCTTCGGCGTGGACGTCACCATCGTTGAGGGCCTGCCCTCCCTGGTTCCGAACGAGGACGCCGCAATCGTCAAGACCCTTGAGCGTGCCTTCAAGAAGCGCGGCATCAAGTTCAGCACCGGCGTCTTCTTCCAGGGCGTAGAGCAGAACGACGACGGCGTCAAGGTCACCCTCGTGGACGGCCAGACCTTCGAAGCGGAACTGCTGCTCGTGGCCGTCGGCCGCGGCCCGGTCACCGCAAACCTCGGCTACGAGGAAGCGGGCATCACGATCGACCGCGGCTTCGTCATCACCAACGAACGCCTGCACACCGGCGTCGGCAACATCTATGCCGTCGGCGACATCGTCCCGGGCGTCCAGCTGGCTCACCGCGGCTACCAGCAGGGCATCTTCCTGGCCGAGGAGATCGCCGGCCTGAACCCGGTGATCGTCGAAGACATCAACATCCCCAAGGTCACCTACTGCGAGCCCGAAATCGCCACGGTCGGCTACACCGAGAAGGCCGCCAAGGAGAAGTTCGGCGACGACCAGGTCCAGACCCAGGAATACAACCTGGCCGGCAACGGCAAGAGTTCCATCCTGGGCACCGGCGGCCTCGTGAAGGTGGTCCGCCAGAAGGAAGGCCCCGTGGTCGGCGTGCACATGATCGGTTCCCGGATCGGCGAGCAGATCGGCGAAGCCCAGCTCATCGTCAACTGGGAGGCCTACCCGGAGGACGTCGCCCAGTTCATCCACGCGCACCCCACGCAGAACGAAGCCCTGGGCGAAGCGCACCTCGCCCTGGCCGGCAAGCCGCTCCACGGCTAACAGCCCCGCCAACCAGACAGCCGCCCTGCGCCGGCACGAACTGCCGGCGCAGGGCACACAGGCAAAACCCATCCGCACAAAAAACAATAAGGAGAACGGGGACGACATGTCTGAATCCGTTAACTTGCCCGCCCTCGGTGAAAGCGTCACCGAAGGCACCGTCACCCGCTGGCTCAAGCAGGTCGGTGACCGCGTGGAAGTCGACGAGCCCTTGCTCGAGGTCTCCACCGACAAGGTAGACACCGAAATCCCTTCTCCGATCGCAGGCATCATCGAGGAAATCCTCGTCGCTGAGGACGAGACCGCAGAGGTCGGCGCTCCCCTGGTCCGTATCGGCAACGGCGCCGCTCCGGCCGCCGAGGAAGCACCGGCAGCTGCCCCCGCAGCCGAGGAAGCCCCCGCAGCCGAGGCGCCCGCAGCCCCCGCCGACGAAGCTCCCGCCCAGGAAGCACCGGCCGCCGCTCCCGCCGCCGAGGCTCCCGCCGCTGCCGAAGGGCACGAGGTCACCCTCCCGGCCCTGGGCGAAAGCGTCACCGAGGGCACCGTCACCCGCTGGCTGAAGGCCGTGGGCGACACCATCGAGGTCGACGAGCCGCTGCTCGAGGTTTCCACCGACAAGGTCGACACCGAAATCCCGTCCCCGGTCGCCGGCACCCTGCTGGAGATCCGGGTCAACGAGGACGAGACCGCCGAGGTCGGCTCGGTCCTGGCCGTCGTCGGTTCCGGCGCACCGGCCGCCCCGGCAGCTGCTGCACCGGCACCCGCTGCCGAAGCTGCACCGGCACCCGCTGCTGCACCGGCACCCGCCGCCGAGGCTCCGGCTGCCGCTCCGGCTCCGGCCGCTCCGGCTCCTGCCGCCGCGCCGTCCTCGGCTGATTCCTCCTCCTACGTCACCCCGCTGGTGCGCAAGCTCGCCAACCAGAACGGTGTGGACATCGCCACGGTGACCGGCACCGGCGTCGGCGGCCGCATCCGCAAGCAGGACGTCCTCGCCGCTGCCGAAGCCAAGAAGGCCGCTGCTCCCGCCGCTGCCCCGGCCGCTGCTGCAGCTCCGAAGGCCGCCGCACCCGTCGCGGCTTCCTCCCTGCGCGGCACCGTGGAGAAGGCTCCGCGCATCCGCCAGGTCATTGCCCGCCGCATGCGCGAGTCCCTGGAAGTTTCCACCCAGCTGACGCAGGTGCACGAGGTCGACATGACCAAGATCGCCAAGCTGCGCCTCAAGGCCAAGAACTCCTTCCAGGCCGAGAACGGCGTCAAGCTGACCTTCCTGCCCTTCATCGCCAAGGCCGTCGCCGAGGCCCTCAAGCAGCACCCGAAGCTGAACGCTGCCTACGACGAAGACAAGCAGGAAATCACCTACCACAACGCCGAACACCTGGCGATCGCCGTCGACACCGACAAGGGCCTGCTGGTTCCGGTCATCTCCGACGCCGGCCAGCTGAACCTTGCGGGCCTCGCCAGCAAGATCGCCGACGTCGCAGGCCGCACCCGCGACGGCAAGATCGGCCCGGACGAACTGTCCGGCGGCACCTTCAGCATCACCAACATCGGTTCGGTGGGCGCCCTGTTCGACACCCCGATCATCAACCAGCCGCAGGTCGGCATCCTCGGCACCGGCGCCATCGTCAAGCGTGCCGTGGTGGTCTCCGATGAGAACGGTGACGACTCGATCGCCATCCGCTCCATGATGTACCTGTCCCTGACCTACGACCACCGCCTGGTGGACGGCGCCGACGCGGGACGCTTCCTGCAGACCCTGAAGGCGCGCCTTGAGGAGGGTGCCTTCGAGGCGGACCTGGGCCTCTAGGTCAGTCCGCGGCGACGGTCCAGGACAACAGCGGGCCGGTTCGGGTGCGTAACCACCGGAACCGGCCCGCTTTTTCTGTTCCCGATTCACGCCGTGGCTTTGCTACGGGACGTAGAAGGTGCTCGCTAAGCTGTAGCCATGGGTATTCTCTACAGCATTCTGGTCTTCTTGCACATCGTCGGCGCGGCCATGATTGTGGGCTACTGGATCGCCACCATCAAAGAACCGACCGTCCACCCGCGCCAGCGCGACGGCGCATTCCTCCAGCTGCTTACCGGCATCGCCATGATGGGACTGATCCCCTTCATGCCGGACATGCACCCCAACTACTTCAAGCTCGGCATCAAGTTCGCCATCGCCGTTGCCGTGGCCGTGCTGGCCGTCATCGGCTCGCGCAAAGCCAAGAAGGGCGAGCCCGTCTCGACCGGCCTGGCCCACGGCGTCGGCGGCCTCGCCCTGATCAACATCGCCATCGCGACCATCTGGAACTGATTGCCGGAGCAGGAAGGCCACCCCGCCCTGACGGCGGGGTGGCCTTTCGCGTATGACCCGCGTTTAGCCCTGGTGTCAGTCAGTCCGCGGCGATGCAGAACTCGTTGCCTTCCGGGTCCTGCATGACGTCCCAGTGGAAATCGCCCAGGTCATGCCCCTCCACGAACACGGCGCCCAGGGACTCCGCCCGGCGCCGCAGCGCGCCGGGTTCGGGATGGTGCAGATCCAGGTGCAGCCGGCGCCTGCCCGGGGCCGGCGCCTTAACCTGCTGGAAGGCCACCTGGGGCGCCCCGGGACCGGCCGCTTCCAACCAGATGAACTCCGCATGCCGCGCAGCAACGGGCAGCTCCAGCAGCCCCGACCAGAATTCCGCGAGCCGCCCGGCATCCACCGCGTTGATCATGATCGAGGCGATCCGCGGGCGGGGGGACGTTTCCATGAGGTTCTCCATGGCGCACAGTCTAGGGAACGGAGTCATATTCCACCCGCAGCGGACAGCCTGTGCGGCGCGGCCCTGGAATCCCTAGGATTGAGCATGATGGCCTCCGGCGCCCGCCGGAGGCCGATTCGCGACGACGCTGAGGAGTGGACATGGCAGCAACACGCACCGCACACACCGTTTGGAACGGCAACCTGATCGAGGGCGCCGGCAAGACCAGCTTCGACAGCTCGGGCCTGGGCACCTATGACGTCACTTGGAAGGCGCGCACCGAGCAGTCCGGCGGCAAGACCAGCCCGGAGGAACTCATCGCAGCGGCCCACTCCGCGTGCTTCTCCATGGCCTTCAGCCACGCACTGGCAGGTGCCGGCTACGCCCCGGAAGAGGTCCGGACCAAGGCCGACGTCACGTTCGTTCCCGGCACCGGCATCACCGGAAGCCACCTCACCATGTCCGCGAAGATCCCCGGCATCACGGAAGAGGAATTCCAGCGGATCGCCGGCGAAGCGAAGACCGGCTGCCCCGTCTCCGGCGCCCTGGCCAGCATCGACATCACCCTCGACGCGACGCTCGACAACTAGCAGGAGCCCCTGGCCGGCAGCACCCGCTGCTGGAACCGCACGGCACTGAGGCCCTGGTCCTCCGTAAGGAGGGCCAGGGCCTCAGTCGTCGGCGGACCTTTACGGCCGCGGCGGCAGCGGTTCGGGACGGAGCGAGCGGTAGCCCTCGCGCAGAGGGGGCCGGTCCGTGGGAAGCTCCTGGATCATTTCCTTGAGTGCGCCGATGCCGTATTCCAGCTGCGGGTCGGTGCCGGCGGCATAGGCGTGCGGCGGGAAGATCACCTCGATGTCCGGATCCACGCCGAAGTTCTCCACGCTCCACGCCACCCCGTCGCCGAACCAGGTGGCGTAACGCGGCTGGGTGACTCCGGTGCCGTCTGCCAGCGTGAAGCGGTTGTCGATGCCGACCACGCCGCCCCAGGTCCGGGTGCCGATTACCGGGCCGATTCCCCGCAGCTTGGACACCTGGGTGATGATGTCGCCGTCGGACCCTGCGAACTCGTCGGCGAGAATCACCACCGGGCCGCGCGGGGCGTGGTGCGGGTAGGTCCGCGGCCGCTCGCCCCGCGGCATGCTCCAGCCGGTCACCTTGCGGCCGATCAGCTCCGCCACAAGCTGGGAGGTGTGGCCGCCGCGGTTCCGGCGGACGTCGACGATGAGTCCATCGAGAGCTGTTTCGGTGTCCAGGTCCCGGTGCAACTGGGCCCAGCCGTTGGCCATCATGTCCGGCACGTGCAGGTACCCGAAGGTGCCGTTGGACGCTTCGCGGACCGTACGGCGGTTGCCGTGCACCCATTCCTGGTAGCGGAGCCGCTCCTCGTCCTTCAGCGGGACGACGGCGATCCGGCGCTGCTCCCCGGCGGCGGCGCCGTGGCCGGCCCCATTGCGCAGGGTCAGTTCCACCGCCCGCCCGGCAGCGCCGAGCAACTGCTTCGCCGGGGTCACCTCCGCGGTAAGCGCGACGCCGTCGATCGCCAACAGCACGTCGCCCTCCTTCGCGTCGGCGCCGGGGCGCTTCAGCGGAGGGTTGGCCAGCGGGTCGGAGGAATCGCCGGAGAGGATCCGGGTGATCTCCCAGCCGCCGTCGCGGTACTCGAGGTCGGCACCCAGCCGTCCCTGGCCGTTGCTGCCGGCTTCCGCTACGGCCGCGGGACGCACATAGGCGTGCGAGGTTCCCAGTTCGCCGTGCAGTTCCCACAGCAGGTCCACCAGGTCGTCGTGCGAGCCGAGGCGGTCCACCAGCGGGCGGTACCGCCGGTGCACGGAGTCCCAGTCCTGCCCGGCCATGTCCTCGGTCCAGAAGAAGTCCCGCTGCAACCGCCATGCTTCGTCGAAGGCCTGGCCCCAAACGGCCAGCGGCTCCAGGAGCACGCGGATGCGCTGCAGGTCGACTTTCACGAGCTCGCCGGATTCCTCGTCCGCTTTGGCCGCCGCGGGAGCCACGCTGAGCTGCTTGTCATGGACGAAGACGATCTTCTTGCCGTCGGCCGACAGCCGG
The DNA here is from genome assembly GCF_900099975.1 of Arthrobacter cupressi. GTDB lineage: Bacteria > Actinomycetota > Actinomycetes > Actinomycetales > Micrococcaceae > Arthrobacter > Arthrobacter cupressi. The sequence goes on along the minus strand of NZ_FNEI01000003.1, from coordinate 261,873 downwards.
TAGCGGGTGAGGGCCGGCACCAGGGTGCTCTGCTTCTGCTTGCCCAGTTCGTAGCGGACCAGGGACGGCGCCGGGGCCTTGTCCTGCAGGCTGCCGCGGCCATCGCCGGTGACTCCGGAAAGCGGCGTGTCCAGCCAGAGGAGGGCCCCGTCCGGAGCGGACAGCCGCGAGTAATTGCCCTGCGGGACGGGCACGCCGATCACCCGGAACGCCAGCCCGTCGACGTCGACCCGCACCGCCGGGACCGCCGGCCCGGACGCGGTGGAGGCCGGGTCCGTAGTTTCCAGCCCGGCGTCCAGCAGTTCGACGGCGGGGCCGAAGGGCGACGGGGTGTCTGCGGCGAGGGCCAGCAGGTAGGGCTTGATGGGGCTGGGAAAGGAAAGGTCGAAGGCGTGCCCGTCGTACACCGGGTCGAAGCTGCGGTTGGACAGGAACGCCAGGAATTTTCCGTCCGGGGTGAACACCGGGGATTCGTCGCAGAAACGGCCGTCGGTGATGTCGATGATCCCGCTGCTTCCGTCCACCTTCGCCATGCGGAGCTTGCTGCGCGAGCCGAAGGACGTGACCGGTTCCGACCAGGCAAGCCATTGCGAATCCGGCGACCAGGCCAGGGCCTCGATGGTGCCGTCCCCGATCGTCACCAAGGATTCCAGGGAACCGCTGCTGGTGTCGGCGAGGAAGACGTCACCGAAAGCAGTGCCGACGGCGAGCCAGCGGCCGTCGGGGCTCGCCTCGAGGGCGCTGGGCCGGGCGGGCCGCGGAAAATCAATGCGGCGGACCGGTGCGGGGGTTTCCGCGGGCGCGCCGGCCGCGGTGGTTCCGCCGTCGTTGGTTTCCTGGCCGGCCGCGGTGCCTTCGTCGTGACCGGTGCCTTCGTCGTGACCGGTGCCGTCGCCGTGTACCGCGGCCCCGGCCCGGTCCGCGCCGGCGTTTCCGGTGACCGCTGCCGCCGACACCGGACGCGGCAGTGCCGCCTGGGCGTCGGTCTGTTGAGTGCCGGCCTGCTGCGTGCCGGGTTCCGCTGCGGGCACGTCGCTGGACGCCTCCGCCGGAGTCCCGGCGGCGGGACGCACGGGCAGCGGGGCGGCAATGTCCTTGATGTAGATGGCTTCGACGCCGCCGTGGTCCGCCACGTAGGCGATCTTTCCGCTGCCCAGCGGCCGGGGCAGGCGGCCGCGCACGCCCGGCGTCGCTTCGATGACGCGGGAGGGGCCGTCCTTGTGGCGGAGCCAGTGGATGGTCCCGTGGCTTTCGACGGCGCTGGCCGTGCCGGCGGCGTTCGGGAAGACCTCCCCCAGATGGGCGCCGACCTTCAGCGGCGCGGGGCGGCGGTTCTGCGAGGCCGAGCCCAGGGTGATGTCCAGCTTGACCGCCGTGGCGTTCTCTGACAGCCCGGGCAGCACCCACAGTTCACCGGCGGATTCGAACACCACGCGCGTGCCGTCCGTCGCGGCGTGGCGTACGTAGAAGTCTTCGTGGTCGGTGTGCCGGCGCAGTCCGCTGCCGTCCGGGAGCACCGAATACAGGTTGCCGTGGCCCTCGTGGTCGGAGAGGAAGGCGATGCGCCCGTCGATCCACAGCGGGTCCGTGAGGTTGCCGTTGAGTTCGGGCACCAGCCGTTCGAATTCGCCGTTGCCGTCGCGGTCGATCCAGAGCTTTCCGGCCGTTCCGCCGCGGTACCTCTTCCACCAGGCGGGTTCCCTGGACAGCACGCTCGCCAGGACCACCGGCCGTTCATCCCCCACCTCGGGCCCGAAGGCCACCGATTCCACCGGCCCGAACGGGAGCTCGACGGCGGAACCGCCGTTCAGTGGCAGCGCATAGGCGTAGCTGTGGCGGCTTTCGGACTGGCGGTAGGCGCTGGTGACCAGCACCTCGCCCGCCGGGGTGAACCCCCTGACCCGGGTGCTGCTGTGACCGAAGTAGGTCAGCTGCCGGTATGCTCCGCCGTCGACGTCGGCCGTCACCACTTCCGGCGCGGTCCCGACGGTCGTGGTCCAGACCAGGTGCTTTCCGTCCGGCGAGAAGCGCGGGTTGCGGACGGGCATTTGCTGGGCCGACACCCGCCAGGCACGTCCGCCGGTGAGCGGGGCGATCCAGATGTCGTCCTCGGCCACGAAGGTGACCAGATCGCCGTGCAGATGCGGAAAACGGAAGTAACTGGAAGAGGTCATTGTTCGATCATAGTCAACCGCATCCTTCGCTTCCGGACTGCGTCCTTGGTGCCGGAAAACGATGGGCCGTGGTGTGATGAGGGCATGCGAATCGTCATTTCCGGAGCATCGGGTTTGATCGGATCTGCTCTGGCCGAAAGCCTCCGCGGCAAGGGGCATGAGGTGGTCCGCCTCGTCCGGCGGCCCGCCTCAGCGTCCGACGAGCGCTTCTGGGACCCGGCGGCCGGAGTCCTGGACGGTGAGGTCCTCGACGGGGCCGGCGCGGTGGTCAATCTTTCGGGGGCCGGAATCGGCGACCGGCGGTGGACGAAGGCGCGGCTGCGCGAGTTGGCATCGTCGCGGCTGAGGACAACCCAGACCCTGACGGCGGCCATGTCCCGGGCGCAGGATCCGCCGCCGGTGTTCCTGAGCCAGTCCGCGTCCGGATACTACGGTTCGCGCCCCGGCGTGCTGCGGGAGGATTCCGGCCCGGGTACCGGCGTGCTGTCCAGGCTGTGCGTCGAATGGGAGGCGGCCGCCCACACGGCACCTTCTACCGTCAGGGTTGTCACGCCGCGGACCGGGGTTGTGCTCAGCCCGCGGGGAGGCGCTCTGGGCCCGCTGCTCCCGCTGCTAAAGCTTGGCCTGGGCGGGCCTTTCGGCAACGGACGCCAGTATTGGCCGTGGATCACGCTGCCCGACGAGGTTGCCGCCCTGGAGTTCCTGCTCGGATCAGGTCTGGAGGGACCGGTGAATGTCTGCGCGCCGGAGAGCGCGGACGTCAACGCGCTGGTGGCCGCCCTCGCCCGCGCCGCGCATCGGCCGGCGTTCTTCAGGGTGCCCGCCCCCGCGCTGCGGCTGGTGCTTGGCCGGTTGGCGGACGAACTGGTCCTGGCGAGCCAGCGCATGGAACCGGCCCGGCTGCTCGACGCCGGCTTCCGGTGGCAGCACGCGGCCCTGACCGACGCCGCAGCATGGGTGGGCGCGGAGCTCCGCTGACGGCGGCGGCGCCGCACGTCATGCCTGACGGGTGTTCCGGCTGACCTTTCAGGTGCTGCCGGCGAGGATGTCCGCGATCCGCCAGCCGCCGTCGACCTTTGAGAGCACCAGCCGCAGCTGCTGCGGCGCCCCCGCGGCCCGGGAGCGGACCAGCTTCCCGGACGCATCGCGTTCCTCGAAGCGGGACGTTTCGACGACGGCGGTGACCTCCGCAGCCCCATCCCCGGCGGGGCGCGAAACCCGGATGTCCTTCAGCGTCGTGGTGAAGCCTGCCAGCACCACTCCCGTCTTCTCCATCTGGTCCCGGATCTTCGCGTCAGCGGCCGCTGCCGGCGAGCCCTCGGCGTTGACGTCGGCCAGCAGCTCCAGCTCTCCCGTGCGCAGTGCGGTGTCGCGGACCGCGGACAGTCCCTTGATGGCAACTTCGGGTTGCCCGGACCGCAGCTGCGCCTGGACCACCTCGCTGAGGCCGTCGCGCGGACCGCGGGCCGAAGGAGCGGGAACGGGCTCGGACGAGACCGGGGCATCGGCAGGAGCCGGGGTGCGCCCGCCCTGCGTCCCGGCGGCCGGTTCGCGGAGCGCCGCGGACCCCCAGATCCCGCCGGCGACCAGGAGCGCTACGGCCAGTCCGCCGCCTGCCACCGCCAGGACCTTCCGCCGGAACCCGTTTCGGGACCGTGTCCGGGATCCTGCGGGGGCGCTGCCGGCGCCGGATCCGCGCACACCCAGGCGAAGCCTGCTCCGGGCACGGTGGGCGGCGGCCTTGCCCGGAACCGGATGGCGCCGGGTCAGGAGCTCCGGCACAACGCTGCTGTCCACCGCGTCCGCGAGATCCACCGGCACGGCGGCGGCGCTGCGGTACACGGCGGCACCGAAGGCCAGGGCCGTCGGACGGGCGGCGGCGTCTTCCTGCAGCCCGGCCTCAATCGCTGTGGCCAATGCCGCGGGCACCTCCGGCACCAGCAGTGTGAGCGGCGGACGCCGCGAAGAACGCTCGGGAGGCATCCCGGTCAGGCAGTACCAGGCAAGGGCGGCCAACGAGAAGCAGTCACGTTCGGGTCGGAGGACACCGGGCGCGCCTGCGTTCGCCGGGTCGCTGAAGCCGGGCGTTCCCGCGAGCGGCGCCCTGCCGGCGTCGCCGAGCATCCGGGCGATGCCAAGATCTGCCAGCAGGGGTTTGCCGTGAGCGGTGAAAAGGACGTTGCCGGGCGACACGTCGGAGTGCACCACGCCCTCTTGGTGGAGGAACGCAAGGGTCCGGGCCAGCGGGGTGATTACGGTAACCGTCTCCCCCACGCCGAGTCTCTTCCGCGCGCCGACCAGGCGGCCGAGGGATCCGCCGGCGGCGTAGTCCATCACCAGCCCGGGCAAGCCGTCGAAAGCGCCGCCGAGCCGGACAACGCCGTGCAGCCGCAACAGGTGTTCGTGCTGCAGCCGGGAGAGAATCCTGACTTCCCGCTCCAGGTCGGACATGGCCTCCGCGTCCCGCCCCGCGTTGGACAACGCTCCGGCTCCTCCGCCGGTTCCCCCGGTGAAGCATTTGACCGCGACCTGCCGGCCGTGGTCCTTGCCGGCGGCGAGCCAGACCGAAGCGCTGACGCCGCGTCCCAGTTCACGGACCGCCTCATAGCCGGGAATCAGCGGGGCGTTGGAATTTTCCATGCCCCTAGCATGACCCGAAACCCGGCAACGCCGCAGAAGTTATCCACAGGCGGCCAATTCACCGGTGATGACTGAGAGCTTGGCCACAAAATCATGGCCTGGCACGGACGGGGTCTAAGCTTGAACGCATGACTCTTGAGTTTTCACAACTGGGTCTTGCCCCCGATTTCGTGGACTACATGCACGGCTGGGACCTGCAGCGCGAAATCCACAACAAGGTTGTTGCCGGCGAGGGACCCAATACCGTCTTGCTCCTGGAGCACGCAGCCGTCTACACGGCGGGCAAACTGACGGAAGACCACGAGCGCCCCTTCGACGGTACCCCGGTGGTTCCCGTGGACCGTGGCGGCAAGCTCACCTGGCACGGCCCCGGGCAGCTGATCGCCTATCCGATCATCAAATTGAAGAACCGCGCCGGCATCCGCGACTACGTCGAACGGCTGGAAGCGACCATGATCGCCGTCATGGCGGACTACGGCATCAACGCCGTGCGCATCAAGGGCCGCGCCGGCGTCTGGATCGAGGCCGACGACAAGGGCCCGGACCGCAAGATCGCAGCGATCGGCATCCGCGTTCTCGACGGCGTGACCATGCACGGCGTCGCCATCAACTGCAGCAATGACCTCGCGCCCTATGCGCAGATCATCGCCTGCGGCATCACAGACGCCGGGGTCACCACCATGTCCCTGGAGACGGGCCGCACCATCAACCCCGCGGACATCGTCGACCGCTTCGTGGAAGAATTCCGCAAGCACGAAGAAGCACTCGTCCTCAGCCCCGAAGGAGCTATCCAGTGACCCTGGCACCCGAAGGCCGTAAGTTGCTGCGTGTTGAGCAGCGCAACAAAGCGGTTCCGGTCGAACGCAAGCCCGAGTGGATCAAGGCCAAGGTCCAGATGGGGCCCGAGTTCGTGGGCCTGAAGAACCTCGTGAAGAAGGAAGGCCTGCACACCGTCTGCGAGGAAGCCGGCTGCCCGAACATCTTCGAGTGCTGGGAAGACAAGGAAGCGACCTTCCTGATCGGCGGCTCCGAATGCACCCGCCGCTGCGACTTCTGCCAGATCGACACCGGCAAACCCTCACCCCTGGACCGGCTGGAGCCCACCAAGGTCGCCCGCTCCGTGCAGTCCATGAACCTGCGCTACGCCACCGTCACCGGCGTGGCCCGCGACGACCTCGAAGACGAAGGCGTCTGGCTCTACGCCGAAACCGTGCGCAAGATCCACGAACTGAACCCCGGCACCGGGGTGGAACTGCTCATCCCGGACTTCTCCGGCAACCCCGACCACATCGCCGCGATCTGCGACTCCGCCCCCGAGGTTTTCGCGCACAACGTCGAAACCGTGCCGCGGATCTTCAAGCGCATCCGGCCCGCGTTCCGCTACGAACGCTCCCTGGACGTCATCACCCAGGGCCGGGCCCACGGGATGGTCACCAAGTCCAACCTGATCCTGGGCATGGGCGAGACCCGCGAAGAAATCTCCGAAGCCCTCCGTGACCTGCACGAGGCCGGCTGCGACCTGGTCACCATCACCCAGTACCTGCGCCCCAGTGAGCGGCACCTGCCCGTGGACCGCTGGGTCAAACCCCAGGAATTCGTCGACCTCGCCGAGGAGGCCGAACAGATCGGCTTCCTCGGCGTCATGTCCGGGCCCCTGGTCCGCTCCTCCTACCGGGCCGGCCGGCTCTGGGCCACCGCCATGCGCAAGAAAGGCCGCGACATCCCCGCCCACCTTGCCCACATCGCCGAGGGCATCCAGGACTCCGGCACCACCCGCCAGGAAGCCCGCACCCTCCTCAGCGCGGTTCCGGCAAAAGCTGCGCGCAACTAGGGGCATGACGATTGTTTCCCACCAGAATCGAAATCATCCCTTCGGCCGGCATCGCCGGAAAGCTCGCTGCCGCCGCCGAGAAGCACATCTGCGTGACGATCCTGGTGGCGAGGTGCTGCTTACAAGCTGCAACTGCCTGAATGGATGGAGGGCGCGGCGTAGGGTTTGCGGTACAACTTACGGCACCGAAACCGCCGCCACGGTCTTCCGGGCCTCGTCCCGCAGCTCCACCCCGGAGATCCCGGCCAGCTGCACCGGCGTGGCGCCAGTGACCTTGATGCGCCCGGTAGGGGTCGCGGTCCAGCCGCAGGCGAGTTCCTCGCCGCCGTCGCGGTCCTTGACCCACAGGTACAGGGTGCCCTCGAGCGGCATGCTGCGGCCCTCGAGTTCGAGCTCGGTGCCCCAGGTCTTCCTAACCAGGCCCACGGTCAGCTGCATCCCGTTTTCGGCCTGCAGCGAGTAGCTGGCATCCGGTTTGGGCGGTGGGTTGAGCAAGCCACCCACCGCCGGTCCGGCCAGGAGGCCACCGGCGAGGCAGGCCACGGCGAGCCCCGCCGCCAGTGCGGCGCGCCACCGCCGGGCCTTCCGACGTCGGGCGGCAAGTTCCAGCAGCACCGGCGCTGCCGCATCCGTGTCGGCGTTGTCCGCAGTCCGCGGTCCGGCGGACGCCGCGAGCGCGACGGCGTCGGGCACCGGAACGGCGTCGAGCAGGGCGGGGAGGCTCTCCAGTTCGGCGAGTTCGCGGCGGCAGGCGGCGCAGCCGGCGAGGTGTTCCTCGAAGGCGAGCGCCTCGGCCGGTTCCAGGCCGCCCAGCAGGTAGGCGCCCAGGAGCTTGTGCTCGTTCATCGTTGCACCCCCATTTCGTCCAGGATGGTGCGCAGGGCGCGCACGGCGTAGAAAGCCCGGGATTTCACGGTGCCGCCGGGAATGTTGAGCCGCAGCGCGGCCTCGGCCACGGTGAAGCGCTGGTAGTGCAGGGCCACCAGGACCTCCCGGTGTTCCTGGCTGAGCCGCCTCAGGGCCTCCTCCATGAGGACCCGGTTGAGCAGTTCGTCCACCCGCTCACTGCTTTCGGCCAGTTCCAGGGCGTCCGGGCCGGTTTCCGCCGGGCGGCGGCGGGCCCTGCGGTAGTTGTCGATGATGACGTTCCGGGCGGTGCGGAACAAGTAGCTGCGCAGGCTTCCGGTGATCTGCGGGGCGTGCTGCCAGACCCGCAGCACCGTTTCCTGCACGACGTCGTCCGCCTGGTTTTCGTCGCTGGTGCAGCTAAGCACGAAGCGGCGCAGCGCGGGGCCGTGGTCGCGGTAGATCGCGGCCACCACGTCCTCGTCGCTGATGTTGCCGTCCAACGGCATTGCTGCCTCCCTGGCCTTCCGCGGGCTGCCTTCGCTGATACGACGCCCGCCGGAGCGAAAAGGTTCAGTCCCCTGTGAACCATTCAACACCTGCAGGCGTCGTACCGGGTGAGCGTCCGGCCGGTCCAGGCCGGGCCCGGTGAAGGAGCGAACCCATGAAAAAGCATTCCGGCATCGGCGTCCTTGTCCTCGCCTTGTTCCTGGCTGCCTGCGGCGGCAGTCCCGGTACCTCACCGACTGGTACCTCTCCCACCTCAGCCGGCGCCGCGCCGTCGTCGAGCGCTCCTGCCTCCAGCGCGCCGGCCGGTTCGGCGGAACTGAAAACGGCGGGCTCAAGCGCGGGCGACATCGTGGTGGCCGCCGACGGCATGAGCGTCTACTTCTTCACCAAGGACGTGAAGGACTCCGGCAAGAGCGCCTGCGAAGGGGCCTGCACCGCCCTGTGGCCGGCGGTGACCACTACCTCGGACTCGCCGGCGGTGGAGGGAGTGGGCGGAACCATCGGCACCATCCCGACGGCTGACGGCAAGAAGCAGGTGACCATCAACGGCATGCCGGTGTACTTCTTCGCGCAGGACACGGCCGCCGGCGATGTGAAGGGCCAGGGCTACGGCAACGTCTGGTACCTGGTGAGCCCGTCCGGCGACATGTTCAAGCAGGATTCGGGGATGGGGTACTGAGCGGCTCTTCGCTACGATCGGGGCATGGCCCCCGATCTAAAGAATGCCGGCACCTGGCAGCTCATGGTGGACAGCAACCAGGAGCTGCTCCTGCGCAAGTCCGGGCATGACGTCCACTGGTGGGCTGCCCGCGGCCGGGAAGCCGGAGTGAAGAACGACGCCGAGCTCCGCGACTGGATGCGCGACGAGCACGGCATCACCGGCTACGCCCAGTACGCGGTGTCATGGGAGATGTTCGGCTACCCGGAGTTCATGCTGCGCCACGCCGACGAGCTGATCGACGGCCAGTACGCCAAACACCCGGAGCTGCGGCCCATCGCCGACGCGCTGCTCGCCTGGGCCGAAGCCACCGACGGCGTCGCGATCCAGATGCGCAAGGGTTACGTCTCGCTGCACAGCCCCAGGCGGAAGTTCGCCCAGGTGACGCGGGCGAACAACACGAGCGTGGACGTCCTGCTGCGTTTGGCCGTGGCGCCGGGCGGCCGGGTGGAAGCTGCCAAGGTCCGCGAGGGGGATTTCTTCGACCGCAAAGTCCGGCTCAAGTCCGTGGATGACATGGACGGGGAGCTGTTCGGCCTGCTGGAGCGGGCGCTGGCGGAGAATTCGTAGGGTTGCGCGTCTTCCGGGGCGGGCCTCCGGGCACCGCGGGGCACCTCGGGGCCTCCGGGCACCTCGGGGCACCTCGGGGCACCGGGCAGCTCGGGGCACCTCCGCGCACCGAATTCGCCGGAATGCTGCGGGGTCGCCGGAATGTTCCGGCGACCCCGCAGCATTCCGGCGACCCCGGTTTTCCACATGGCAAGGTTGGCCGCTTTCGCCGGATGAAGGGACTCGCCAAGGCTTGATGCATGACTCTCTCGCAACCGCCAACCCTCCCTGCACTTCCGGAATCCGGTTCCTTATGGCGGACGGAGCAGCTACAGTCCGCGGGATTGAATTCGCGGGCCATCGCCGTCCTGGTTCGCCACCGTGAGCTCGTCCGCCTCCGGTACGGCTGCTACATCCGCGCGTCCCTGTGGAACGCGCAGGAGCCGTGGGTCCGCAGCAGACAGCTGATCCTGGCGCACGCCCACGGAACCCGCACGACGTCGGATGGCGCTTTTGCCTATAGCCACACCTCGGCAGCGCGGATCCACGGATTGTTCGTCTGGAATACCGACGACCTTGTCCATATCCTCTTGCGGACCCGGCCGTCGGGCTGTCGATTGGGCAAGGATGTCCGCGGGCACACCCGACCGTTCACCGAGGCCGACGTTGTCACGATCAGGCGGCTCAGGGTCACTTCACTGGAACGGACAGCAGTCGATTGTGCCCTGATGCTCAATTACCGGCAGAGTCTGATCATCATGGACAACGCGCTCAGGCAGGGCGCCGATCCGCTCCTCATGCAGGAAATGGCAGCTGCGGTTCCCGGTCGGCGAGGCGTGAAAAATCTTCGCAGGGTTCTCGAAAACGCCGATCCACGCTCCGAATCAGCCGGGGAAACCCTGACTCGTGAACTCCTGCAGCGGTTGAGGATCCCGATGCCGGATATCCAGCTTGAGGTCATGAGCCGAGCCGGGCGCCACCGCATGGACTTCGGGTGGAAGGCGCGGAAGATCGCCCTCGAGTTCGACGGCAGGACCAAGTACTTCGACTATGCGCCCACCCCTGAGGTCCTCTACAGGGAGCGCCAACGGGAAAACGCCCTCACCGAGGATGGCTGGATGTTTGTGCGTCTCCGCTGGCAAGACCTCTTCAACGAAGAAGAGTTCAAAGCCCGGATCCTCACAGCATTGCTCCGCAAGCCGGAACCCCGGGCCACCTAAGGTGGGCCGCTGGCGCCGGTCTCTCTATGTGGAAAACTCCTCCCCACGAATTCGCCGCAAAGCTGCGGGGTCGCCGGAATTTTCCAGCGACCCCGCAGTGTTCCGGCGACCTCGGCGCCAGAAACCGGAGTGAACCCTTAGGCGTCGGCGCCCTCGAGCTCGTCGTCCTCTTCGAATTCCACGGCCGCGATGATTTCCTTGGTCTCCGGGTGGATCATGAAGGCCTCGTCGTCGTCCTCGATCATGAGGTAGTCGCCGTGGTCGGTGGCGAAGTGCCAGGCGAGGGTCTTTTCGCCGTCGTGGATGTAGTTCGGGTCGCCCATGGTGATCTTCTCCAGGGCGAAGCCGGCCACGTCGCACAGTTCGCGGATGATGAGCTCGAACTCCGGCGCGTTGAGAAGCTCGGCTTCGGCGGCCTCGGCCCGGCGCTCTTCGAGGTCCGGGATGAGGGCGACGCGGGCGGCGATGTGGGCCTCAAGCTGCTCTTCGTCCAGGTACTGCACGCCGTCCTGGCCGCGCAGCCATGCCGCGTTGAGTTCGATGATGTCCTCGGTTTCCAGGAGGGATTCGAACTCGCCGTCCAGTTCCTCCAGAGCGGCAACCGCTTCGGCGGGGGTCTCGGATTCGTCCAGTTCGCCATCGAGGTACGCTTCGGCTTCTTCTTCGGAGAGCGCGTCGAAGGCCGCGGCGGTGCGGTTGAAGAGGTCCAGGTGGGCGGTGGCGCCGATGCCTTCGAGCCCTTCGCGGACCAGGACGTCCACATCCCCGCGCTCGGGCAGCGTGAACACGTACTGTGCGAAACCGCCGGAGAGTGCCTGGGTCAGGTAGTAGTCCACGTAGTAGCTGCGCAGCGCGTTGGGCGCGATCTCGTCATGGTTGAGCAGCGCTTCGTACATCTCGTTGACCACGGTGACGTTGGCGTCCACGACGTCGGCGTCGGCGGCGTCGATGCTGTCCTTCGTCAGGATGACGGGGTATTCGTTGCTGGTCATGGGATTCCTCACTGCTTGAAGCGGGTGGTGCTCCGGACGCTTTCACGCTACGCGCGGGCAGCACGGCATCGGCCGAGGACAAGATGAACGTCCGGCGAATATTGATGCACCGCCCGGCGGCAGCGCCCGGATGCAGCGCCCGGATGCAGCGCCCGGATGCATCCGATGGCGCTACCGTAGGCGGTCAGTGCATTCCGGACGAAGCCCACAGCAGCAGGACGGCCACCGGAAGGACCAGCACCACAGTCACTAGGCCGGCCACGGCAAAGCCGCTCCAGCGGATGCTCACGTTGAGCGCCTGGAGGCGTTCGTGCCACAGGAGTGTGGCGAGGGAAGCCCACGGGGAAACGAGTGGTCCCAGGTTCACCCCGACCAGGAGTGCCGCCAGGCGTACGGGCGAACCGGCCACGGGTTCCAGGGCAAGGTAGGCCGGCAGGTTGTTCGCTGCATTGGCAGCCAGTGCACCGGTCCCGGCGAGTTGCAGCAGCGCGGGCAGGCTTTCACCTCCACCCGCGATCCCGGCCAGCAGCGCAGCCAGCCCGTTCGCGTGCAGGGCCTCGACCAGCATGAAGAGGCCGGCCGTCAGCATGAGTGGCCGCCACGGGATCATTGACCATTTCAGCGCGGATAGTCGTTTCCAGGCGAAGGCGGCGAGCAGGAAAGCGGCCGCCACGAGGGCCGGGTACTGCACCGGGATCCCCGAGACGAGGGCGGGCAGCAGGAACAGCAGGACGACGGCGGATACCACCAACAGTGGGCGGTCCGTCACTTGGTGCCGGGGTTGCGGCCCGTAACGCCCCCGCAGTTGCCTGCGGAAGGCAACAGCGATGATAAGCAGCGGCACAACCAGGCCAACGAGTGATGGTGCCCAGACCAATCTGGCGTAATCCAAGGGAGAAAGGGCCAGCCGGTTCTGGGCCAGGAGGTTGGTCAGGTTGGACACGGGCAGGATCAATGAGGCGGTATTGGCCAGCCACACTGTGGTCAGGGCGAAGGGCAGCGCCGGGATCCCGGCGTGCACGGCCAGCAGCACCACGAGCGGGGTCACAAGGACGGCCGTGGTGTCAAGGGAGAGGAAAACGGTGGACAACGTGGCGAGGGCGACGATCAGGAGCCAGAGCAGCCACACCCGCCCGCGGCCCAGGACGGCGATCCGGTCCGTTACCACCTGGAACAGGCCGGCTTCCGAGACCAACTCGGTCACAACGGTCATGGCCACCACGAACAGCAGGATCGGAGCGGTCCGAACCGCCAGGATCTCGAAATCCGCTCCCGGCAGCAGACCACTGGCCAGGCACGCCGCGCCAGCCAGGAGCATGCCCGTCGGAAGAATGTAACTCTGCACGGTCTTCAACCACGGCCCAACCTTCACTGCCCCATCGTATGGCCCACGCCGCCCGGGTTCCCTGGGCGAGCGAAGCGAGTCGAGGGAGGAGGTGGTGGGCCCACGCCGCCCGGGTTCCCTGGGCGAGCGAAGCGAGTCGAGGGAGGCGGTGGGGACAAGTAGGATTCATAGATAGCCCCGAGCCGAAAGTAGTCTCCCTGAATGCCTTCCCACTCAGACGATTCCTGGGACCTGGCGATTCAAACTCCCGCCATCAATGACCGCTCGCTGGCGGCCGGCCTGGCCTATGCGATGGGCAGCCGGGTCAGCAACATCACCTTCGACGCCGGCACGGGCCTCATGCTCGGCAAGGTCCGGGGCAGCGGCGCCTCGCCGTATTCCACGTCCGCCAAGCTCGTCCGCAAACCCGCCGGCTGGAGCTGCACCGTGGGCGTGTGCAGCTGCCCGGTCCGCAAGGACTGCAAGCATGTGGCGGCCCTGCTGTTCGCGGCGGAGGACCACCCCACCGTGCGGGCGCAGTTGCTGAGCGTGCCCGCCCCCGGCCAGACCTCCGGAAGCACGGTCCCGTTGCAGCGGCCCGCCTGGGAACGTGCCCTGGACCGGCTGATCTCCGGCGGAAACACGCCTCCGCCCAGCCGGGGCGTTCCGCTGGCCCTGCAGTTCGAAGTGGAGGAACCCGCCCCGCACTTCGCCTACACCGGCCGGCGCGACCCCGTCCGCAGCGTCCGCCAGCTCAAGGCCCGGCCCGTGATGATGGGCGCCAAGGGCAAGTGGATCAAGGGCGACGCCTCTTGGTCCAACCTCAACTACCTGGGCTACAAGCGCGAATTCAACGAGGCCCACCTGGAAGTGCTGCGGGAACTCCTGGCAGGCCATTCCAGCAGCGAGCACCGGAACTTCGGCTCCAACATGTGGCTGATGCTCAACGACTATTCCGGCCGGAAACTTTGGGAGCTGCTCGCCCAGGCGGAAAAGGTCGGCCTCGAGCTCCTGCACTCCGGCGGCACCGAGCCGGTCCGCATCGCCGCGGAGCCCGCCGTCGTCGGGCTGGACCTCAGCCGCCTGACCCCAAACAACCCGGGCGCCGCTGAGACAGGGAACGACGGCGGGCTGGAGCTCGCGCCGTCCGTCACCATTGGCGGGGAGACCGTTGATCCGGGGTCACTGGGGTTGATCGGGCGCCCGGCGCACGGGCTGTTCTTCACGGGCGGGACTTCCAACGCAGAGCACGACGAGCTGCCCGGGGTGCCCGCGCCGCAGCACGTGATCACCCTGGCCCCCTTGGCCGGCGGCGAGTCGCAGGAACTGCTGGATTTCGTCTCCGAGGCCACGCTCCTGCAGATCCCGGCGCAGGACGAGGAACGCTTCCTCACGGCTTTCTACCCGAAGCTGCGGCAGAGCGCCCGGCTCACGTCAAAGGAAGTAGAGCTGCCGGTCCTCGCCGTGCCCACCCTTTCCTTGCTCGCCAACTACGGCGCGGACCACCGGGTGCGGCTGCACTGGGAATGGCACTACACGGCCGGCAAGCTCGTCACGGCGCAGCCGCTCTGGCGCCACCCGGACGACCGCGGCTATCGCGACGACGCCACGGAAGCGCGCATCCTGGAAAGCCTCGGCCGGCCGTGGGACGTGGTTGCCGCGCTCGGCGAGTCCTCCAGCGGCGGCTGGGGCGCGCCGCGGCTGAACGCCGCGGTGGAGCTGGACGGCCTGGACACCCTGGCCTTCACCGAAGAAGTGCTCCCCCGGCTGCGCGAACTGCCCGACGTCACTGTGGACACCAGCGGCGAGATCGCCGACTACCGGGAGGCCTCCGAAGCCCCGGTGGTGTCCATCTCCACCAAGGCCACGGACAGCCGAGACTGGTTCGACCTCGGCATCGTCATCACGCTGGAGGGCGAGCCGGTGTCCTTCGCCGCCGTGTTCTCCGCCCTGGCCGCCGGGCAAAGCCGCATGCTGCTGCCCAGCGGCGCCTACTTCTCGCTGGACCTGCCTGAGCTGCACCAGCTGCGCGCCCTGATCGATGAAGCCCGTGCCCTCCAGGAACACCCGCACAAAGACGGCACCCTGCAGATCAGCCGCTTCCAGGCGGGGCTGTGGGACGAGTTCGCGCAGTTGGGGATCGTGGACGAGCAGGCGGCCGCGTGGCGTGAGTCGGTGGGCGGACTGCTCGACGACGGCGTGACCGGGCTGCCGCTGCCGGCCTCCCTGAACGCTGAGCTGCGTCCGTACCAGCTGGACGGCTTCAACTGGCTCAGCTTCCTGTACAAGCACAGCCTGGGCGGAGTACTCGCCGACGACATGGGCCTGGGCAAGACGGTGCAGGCGATCGCCCTGATGTGCGCGGCGAAGGAGAGCGCCGGGTCCGACGGCGCCGGCACAGCCGAACCTGGCGCCGCGCCGTTCCTTGTCGTCGCCCCCACCTCGGTGGTGGGCAACTGGGCCGCCGAGGCTCAGCGCTTCGCCCCCGGGCTGAGCGTCCGCACCATCACCGAAACCTTCGCGAAAAGCGGAGTGTCGCCGTCGGACGCAATGGCGGGGGCCGACGTCGTGATCACCTCCTACGCGCTGTTCCGGATTGACGAGGCGGCGTATGCCTCCCGGGAGTGGGCCGGGCTGATGCTGGACGAGGCGCAGTTCGTGAAGAACCACCAGTCCAAGGCGTACCAGTGCGCGCGCAAGCTGCCGGCGGCGTTCAAGCTCGCCATCACGGGCACGCCGTTGGAGAACAACCTCATGGAGTTCTGGGCCCTGACCTCGATCGTGGCGCCCGGGCTGTTCTCAAGCCCGAAGCGCTTCGCGGAGAACTACCAGAAACCGGTGGAGAAGAACGGCGACACGGCGCAACTGGACAAGCTCCGGCGCCGGGTGCGCCCGCTGATGATGCGCCGCACCAAGGAGCAGGTCATCAAGGACCTGCCGCCCAAGCAGGAGCAGGTGCTGGAAGTGGTGCTCAACCCGCGCCACCACAAGGTGTACCAAACGCACCTGCAGCGGGAGCGGCAGAAGATCCTGGGCCTGATCGACGACGTCAACAAGAACCGCTTCACCATCTTCCAATCGCTCACCCTGCTGCGGCAGCTCAGCCTGGACGTCTCGCTGGTGGACGAGTCCCTCGCAGCGGTGCGCTCCTCCAAGCTGGATGTGCTGTTCGAGCAGCTCGAGGACATCATCGCCGAGGGGCACCGCACCCTGGTCTTCAGCCAGTTCACCGGATTCCTGGGCAAGGTCCGGGAGCGGCTGGACGCCGAGGGCGTGGAGTACTGCTACCTGGACGGCAGCACCCGCAACCGGGCCGACGTCGTCAGCGAGTTCAAGAACGGCGCGGCACCGGTATTCCTGATTTCCCTGAAGGCCGGCGGCTTCGGCCTGAACCTCACCGAGGCGGACTACGTGTTCCTGCTGGACCCGTGGTGGAACCCGGCCTCCGAGGCGCAGGCCGTGGACCGCACGCACCGGATCGGCCAGAACCGCAACGTGATGGTGTACCGCCTGGTGGCCAAGGACACCATCGAGGAAAAGGTCATGGCGCTGAAGGCGAAGAAGTCGCAGCTGTTCGCCGACGTCATGGAAGGCGACGCCCTGGCCGGCGGCTCCCTCACGGCCGAGGACCTGGCGGGGCTGTTCAACGAATAGGCCGCCATATGGCATTATCCGGACGGCCGTCATTATTTGTATATTTGCTTCATGAACTACGCAGCACCGCGGAACCCGCACGCCAGCATCGAACGCACCGTGGAATGGGTGGACACCGATGCTTCCGGCCACCAGCACAACTCCGCGATCGTGCGCTGGGTCGAAGCGGCCGAGGCCGAGCTCTTCCGCAGCCTCGAGCTGCCTGACTACTTCCCGAGCGCGCCGCGCGTCCAGCAGGTCATCAACTACACGTCCAAGCTGTGGTTCGGCCAGCGGGTGACGGCCACGGTGGAGATCCGCGAACTGGGCCGCACGTCCATGACCCTGGCGTTCGAGGTCCGCGGCCATGCCCACGGCGCCTCCGAGGGCGGAGTCGCCGCCCACGGAACCGTGACCACCGCCCATGTGCCCGCCGGGGCGACGGCGGCCCAGCCCTGGCCGGCGCACATCCGCGAGGCCGCCGGGGCCGTCACTGACGGCGCCTACTGACCCCCAGCGCGACGGCGGCCCTCCCCTGGCAGGAGCGAGCCGCCGTCGCGCTTTTTGTGGGTCAGACCAGCACTTCGCCGTCCCGGGCGACGACGTGTCCTCCGGAGAGCACCAGCTTGCGCTGCGGGCAGCGCACCAGCACGTCCGGCACGTTCTCGGCGTCGAGGAGCACGACGTCGGCGCGCGCGCCGGCGACGAGGTCGTGCTGCTCCCGCCCGACGAACGGGGCGCTGTGCTTCGTCGCATACTCGACCGCAGTGGCGAGCTTCTCGTCGTGGCGGAAGCCATGCAGGCGTGCGAAGGCGAACGCCACGCGCAGCAGGTCCCCGTCCCCGAAGGGCGACCACAGGTCGCGGACGCCGTCGGTGCCCAGGCCCAGCGGCACGCCGCGCTCGCGCATCCGCTGCCAGGGCAGCGGCGCGGTGCCGCCCATCGCGACGGTGGTCCAGGAGATGCCCGCCTCGGCGAGGCCCTCGATGATCTCCTCCTGCACACCCGGCTGCAGCGTACCCATGGCGAAGCCGTGCGAGATGTTCACCCTGCCCTGCAGGCCGGCGTCGATCGTGCGGCGGATCACCTGGCGGTACTCGTACGCGCCGAGCGAGCCGAAGTCGTGCAGGTGCAAGTCGATGCCGACGCCGCGCTCGACGGCGATCTGGAACAGCCCGTCGAGCTGACCCTCGACGTCGCCGTCAATCGTTCCCGGGTCGAGCCCGCCGATGCTGCCGGCCCCGGCCTGGGCTGCCTCGTCGAGCAGCTGCATGACGCCGGGCCGGCGCAGCACGCCGTCCTGCGGGAACGCCACCGTCTCGACCTGGATCGCCCCATCGAGCCCGGCGACGGCGGTCTGCACCGTCTCGAGGCCCTTCAGCCCGACGCCGAGGTCGACGTCGATGTGCGTGCGGGTCGCAGTGGTGCCGTGGCGGAGGAACTCGCGCAGCACCGCGGCCGCCGAGTTCGCGTTCGGGATGTCGTAGTTCCCGCGCTGGGCGCGCTCGTTCGCGATCCAGCCTTCGACCGTCGGATGGTCCGAATAGGTATACGGCACCCACGGCTTGCCCCACCAGCTCTTGTCGACGTGGGCGTGGGTGTTGATGAATCCGGGAATGGCCAGCA
Organism: Arthrobacter cupressi; assembly: GCF_900099975.1. Taxonomy (GTDB): domain Bacteria; phylum Actinomycetota; class Actinomycetes; order Actinomycetales; family Micrococcaceae; genus Arthrobacter; species Arthrobacter cupressi. Next base: position 243,810 of record NZ_FNEI01000003.1, on the reverse strand, counting down.
GCCCGCCGCCGTCGAGGTCTCCGGGTTCGGACGCACCCGAGGCGGGTGCCACCCCGGTGATGGCGCCGCCGCTGATGGTGATGTCCGCGGCCTCGGCGCCCCACGGGCGCACATTCCGCAGTACCAGGTTCTCGCCTGTCATGCTGTTCCTTCTTTCTACTGGGACTCAGTGCTGGTGTGGGACTCAGTGCACGCGGCGGAGGAAGGCAGCCGTGCGCTCGTGCTGCGGGTTGTCGAGCACCTCGCGGGCAGGACCGTCCTCGAGCACGCGACCCTGGTCCATGAAAACCACCCTGTCCGCGACCTCGCGGGCGAAGCCGACCTCATGCGTGACGACAATCATCGTCATGCCCTCCTCGGCCACCTGCTTCATGGTCTGCAGAACCTCGCCGACCAGCTCGGGGTCGAGTGCGCTCGTCGGCTCGTCGAACATCATGAGCCGCGGCTCCATGGCCAGCGCCCTGGCGATCGCCACGCGCTGCTGCTGGCCGCCCGAGAGCTGGCTCGGGTACGAACCCTCCTTCTCGGCCAGGCCCACCTTGGCCAGCAGCTGCCGCGCGTGCGCAACGGCGTCCTTGCGCGGCCGGCCCAGGATCCTGGCGGGGCCGTAGGTGACGTTGTCGAGGGCCGTCATGTGGCCGAACAGGTTGAAGTGCTGGAACACCATGCCGATGTGCTGGCGGGCCTTGGCCACGCGGCGCTCGCTTTGTTCGTAGAGCTGGCCGCCGTGCAGCTCATGGCCGATCCGCTCGCCGTTCACTTCGATGACGCCGCCGTCGACGGGGTCGAGGTGGTTGATGCACCGCAGCAGCGTGCTCTTGCCCGAGCCCGAGGGCCCAAGGATGCAGACGATTTCGCCGGTGCGCACCTGGATGTCGACGCCGCGGAGCACATGGAGGTGCCCGAGCCACTTGTGTACGCCGTCGATGCGCAGCATCGTGTCCGTTGCAATTCCTGCGGGGGCTGTTTGCGTCATGGCGCACCTCCGGTGGTCGTGGTGGTTGCCGCCGCACCGGCCGGCGAGTGCTTGCGCGGCTTGCGGGAGCCGGGCTGCGAGGCGTTGAAGCGGCGCTCGAGGAAGTGCTGGCCGACGCCGGCGATGGTCACCAGGATCAGGTACCAGAGCACTGCGACGATGAGCAGGGGCAGGATCTTGAAGTTCTGCCCATAGATGAGCTGAACCCTGGTCAGCAGGTCGCTGCCGCCGATGACCGAGACGAGCGAGGTGGCCTTCAGCATGCCGATGAACTGGTTGCCGGTGGGCGGGATGATGACCCGGATCGACTGCGGCAGCACGATGCGCGCCAGCGCCTGGTTGCGGGTGAGGCCGATGCTCACGCCCGCGTCCGTCTGGCCGGCGGGCACCGAGATGATGCCGCCCCGGATGATCTCGGCCATGTAGCCCGATTCGGCGAGGGAGAGGGCGATGAGGCCGGCAGTGAAGCCCGAGATGAGGCTGTTCGTGTCCTGCCCAAGGATCTTGGGGAAGAGCACCGCCAGGTTGAACCAGAGCAGCACTTGCACGAGCATCGGAACGCCCCGGAAGAACCAGACGTAGCCGCGGCCGATGATGCTCGCCACCTTGTTGTTGCTCTGGATCATCAGGGCAATGACGAAGGCCAGCACAATCGAGATCAGCATGGCGAAGATCGCCAGCTGGATCGTGACGCCGACGCCCTCCAGGACCACCGGGTTGAACATGTACTCCCAGGTGACGCCCCACTCCATGTTGGGGTTCTGCGCCTGGGACTGGATGAAGAGCGCGAGCAGGGCGATCGCGACGAACCCGGTGACGATCTGGCCGTACTGGGGGCGCCGCTTCGCACGGATGGGCGCCCCCTGCACGGCAGGCTCGTCGCCGGGCCGGCGCACGTAATGCGCCCGCGCGGTCAATGCCGGGGAGGACGAGTGGTTCAGCTCCGACATGATCACTTCTGCGCCAGGTTGATGCCAGGGGTGTCGAGATCGATGACTTCGACGTCCCACTTCTTCAGGACCTCGTCGTAGGTGCCGTCCTCGTGGATCGCCTTGAGGGCGGTAAGGAAGGCGTCGCGGAGCTCGGTCTGCTTCTTGTTGAAGGTCATGCCGAGGTAGACCTTCTCCTCGAAATCGACGGGAAGCGACTCGAGCTTGTCGCCGGTCTCGCGCTTGATGACCGAGACCGCCATGTCGGGCCAGAAGATGGCATCGATACGGCCCGAGGTGAGCGCGAGGTTCTTGTCGCTCGAGTTCGGGAAGGAGATGAGCTGGGTGGCGGGCTTGCCCTTGGCGGTGCATGCCGCGGCCATCTGCTCGACGAGGCGGTGGGCGTCGGAGCCCTTCACGTCGCCGATCTTGACGCCGCAGCCGCCGTCGACGGCGCTGGTGATGCCCTTGGGGTTGCCTTTCTGGACCATGAAGACGGTGCCGGCCCACTGGTAGTCGATGAAGTCGACCTGTTCCTGCCGCTTCTTGCGGTCGGTCATGCCGGCGATCGCGGCGTCGAATTTGCCGCTCTGCATGCCGATCAGGATCTGGTCGAAGGGCACCTTCTCCCACTTGACCGGGATGCCGAGCTGCTTCGCCATCGATTCCATCAAGTCGACGTTGTAGCCCTGGATGCCGGTGGCGCCGGCGGGAGTGAAGTTGGCCGGCTCAAAGTCGGGCTGCGTGGCGACGGTGAGTACGCCCTTGTCCTTGACCTCCTGCGGCAGCAGCTTGAAGAGGGGCGCCTTCTCGTCGAGCGCGGCGGGCTTCTCCGATCCGCCGGCGGCCGTGGCCGTGGAGCCGGAGACGCCGCAGCCGGTGAAGGCAAGCACGGCGAGGCTGCCAGCCGCGATGGTCGCCGCAGCGCGGCGTGCGAAGGTGGTGCGGGAGAACGACATTGTTCTTGCCTTTCGGGCCGGGGTTCCGCGGGATGCGGAACCGGTTGGGGGGGGAAGCGGCGAGCGGGGACCCGCTCGCCGGGGCCAGGTCATCCCGCGTGCACGGGGCTCCCGTGGCGCGCGACGACTTTGCCGCGTTTGAGCACGAGCCGCCGCGGCGGCCGGGCTGCGACCGCCTCGCCGATGCTCGCGGCATCGATGAGGAAGAGATCGGCGGGTGCGCCGGCTTCGATCCGGGCAGGTTCGCGCCCGAGGGCGGTCGCCCCGCCGCTGACCGCTACGTCGAATGCCGAGGCGATCTGTTCGTCGGTGCGGAAGCCGTTGCGGTAGGCGAGGTGGAAGGTGCGGTCGAGCATGTCGCCGTTTCCATACGGGCCCCACAGGTCCCGCACGCCGTCGTTGCCTGCGCCGACGTTGATACCGCGCCCCCGCAGTTCCGCGATCGGAAGCACCGGGGTGTTGTAGACGGTCGCCGTCAGCAGGGAGATCCTGGCTTCGGCGAGGCCCTGCGAGATCTGCTCGGAATGGGCGCGGTCGACCTCAACGATGGCCACACCGTGCGAAATTGCGACCCGGCCCTCGAGCCCGTGCCGCAGCACGCGCTCGATGATGAGCTCCATGGTGTGCGCACCCAGGGTGCCGCGCTCGTGCAGGTGGATGTCGAGCCTGGCGCCGTAAGTCCCGGCGAGTCCGAAGATCAGGTCGAGGTGGCGCACCGAGTCGCGTTCCAGAGCGGCGGGGTCGATGCCGCCGAGGCATCCGACCAGTCCCTGCCGAAGGGCCGATTCGAGCAGTTCGGCCGTTCCGGGGCGGGTCAGCAGCCCGCCCTGCGGGAAGGCGACCTGCTCGACGTCGATCGTGTTGGCCAGCTCTTCGGCGACGGCCGCGACGAGCTTGAGGCCGCCCAGCCCGACCTCGGGATCGACGTCGGTGTGCGTGCGGGCGAGCGTTGTGCCCGAGGCGGCCATCTGCTGGAGCAGCGCACGCACCCCATCGCGGTTCGGCAGCCCGAGCGCGGCGCGGCCCCGCTCGCCGTTCGCGATGCGGTCCTCGAGCACGGGCCCCGCGGAATGCGGCACCCAGTCCCGGCCCCAAAGTGTCTTGTCGACGTGGCAATGGGCGTCGACCATTCCCGGCAGCGCGAGCGCGCCGGCACCGTCCTCGCGGACAGCCGTGGCGGCGTCGATGACGCCTGCCGGTTCGATCCGCGCGATGTGGCCGTCCTTGATGAGCAGGTCGACCGGCGGCGCGTCATGCGCCAGCCGCACGCGCTCCATGAGCGTATCCCGCATCCCAAACCTCCTGATCTTGTGACGATCGTCACCCTGTCTCGATATACAGGGTAGGGAGTTTGGTATTCCAAAGCAATACCTGAATTGGATTTTGACGCCGAGGAAGTCGCCTTGCATCTGAAATGGCATACCAAGCCGCGGGGCGGGACGGGAAGGCGTCGCGTGTCTACAGCGGCGACGCCGCGCTCAGGGCGCGCAGGGAAGCGCTGGCGCAGGCCCGTCAGGGCCTGCAATCACCTGCGCAGGGTTTCGGAGGGCAGTTCGCCGAAGGCTTCCAGGTACATGGCGGAAAAGCGGCCCTGATGCGAGAAGCCGCAGCGCTCAGCGATCGAAACAATGCTCTCCTGCCCGGGCTCCCCTTCAAGGAGCATTTCACGGGCGCGATCCAGCCGGACCCGCCGAAGCAGTTCCAAAGGGGTTGCCCCCACCTCCGCGCGCAGGGCCATCTGGAGAGTGCGGACGGAGACGCCGAGGTTCTCCGCCATGTCCGGCACCGCGAGTTCCTCGGATGCGTGCCGGTCCAGAAGCTCGCGGAACCGCCGGATCAGTTTGCTCTCGGCATTCGTATTCCGGCCCTCGTCTTCGGCCGGCCGGTTCTCCATGGCCATCAGCAGCCGCGACAGCATGGTGTCCGCAAGGAGGTTTTGGACGAACGCCGGAGCCGCGCGTCCGGGCTCGCTGATCATGTCGTCGTGGAGTTCGACGACGGACCTGAGGAACGCGCGCCCCAGGGGACCGTTGAGGTCCATCGCGTAGCCGAGATTGACGCCGCCCTGCGGGCTCTCCCCATAGAGCCGCTCCGCCACGGAGGCCAGTGCCAGGCGCCGCACGTAGACAATCAAGTGCGGTGTTCCGGCATCCCAGGTCATCGAGAACGGGCGGTCGACCGGCGGAACCGTGGCCAGCTTCGGGCTGGACTCGACGACGTCCTTGCCTACCTGCATGAGGGCGTGGCCGGAAAGTGGAATCTGGACCAGATGGAAATCCTCCAGGCCCTCCGGATTGATGCGCACCTCGGCGCCGTAGTCGAGGTACTCGATCCCGACGTCGCCGCGGTGCAGCGACCGCAGTTTCATGTCAACCGACGTCCCCCGGGCTTGCGGCACGAGATCATGCCGGCAGAACAGCTCGGCAATCTTCTGGTGTGCATCCTCGACGTCCGAGGTGGTCACCGTCGGGCGCCCTCGGAGGACGTCACGAGGAAGGATCCTCACCATCGCGCACCTGACTTCCAGGGGTTTCGCTTTTTGGATGAGCCCTGCGCCATGTGGATATACCGGGCTTCGGGGTGTGAATAGAGTCACTTTTAGATCAAGTATGACGCACGTCATAGAAATGCAATAACGACGACAGAGGGAGGTGGGCAGCGATGAAGAACATCAGGCTGGTACACGAACGCCGGCTCGAATGGGAACGAACCCATCCGAAGCCCGCGCCGAGGCCCGCGGCCAAGTAGCACCTCCCGCATGACAGAAAGTCGTCCACCACAAGCGTTGATCCAATTCACCACGAAAGGTTTGGCCATGTCAGGACTCTCAGGCAGGACAGCGATCGTCACAGGCGGCGTAACGAAGATCGGCCGCGGTGTTGTCACGGCGCTCAGCGAGGCAGGCGCCACGGTTGTCGTAGCGGATGTTGATGCCAATGGCGGCGCCCAGATCGACGCCCCGGGAAACGGCGTCAGCTTTTTGCACACCGACATCACGGACGACGCGGCCGTTTCCCGGCTGGTCAGGGACACCGCAACCCTGCACGGCGGAATCGATATCCTGGTCAACCTTGCCTGCACCTACAAAGACGACGGCGCAGGATCCACCCGCAGCGACTGGCTTGAAGCATTGAACGTCAACCTGGTCAGCGCGGTCATGGTGAGCGCGGCCGCACGCCCCTATTTGAAGGCCTCGCAGCACGGCGCCATCATCAACTTCACCTCGATCTCCAGCTCTGTTGCCCAGACCGGGCGCTGGCTGTACCCCGCCAGCAAGGCGGCACTCGTCCAGCTGACCCGAAGCATGGCCGTGGATTTCGCCGACGACGGCATTCGGGTCAACTCTGTAAGCCCGGGCTGGGTGTGGAGCAACATCATGGACTCCCTCACCAACGGAAGCCTCGAGAAAACGGATGCGGTGGCAGCACCCTTCCACGTCCTGAAGAGGGTCGGCCGGCCCGAAGAAATCGGGGACGTCGTCGCATTCCTCGCCAGCGACAGGGCAAGCTTCGTGACAGGCGCGGATTGGGCCGTGGACGGAGGCTATTCCGCCCTGGGTCCCGAGCGCGCCGAAGAAACCATTCCATTGCTCGCTGCCGAAACGAGGTGAGCGCAGGTGAACGACGTCAGGATTGCCCATCTGGCCCTCGCACACATGGGCCTCCTTGGTTGCGGGCGAATCCATCCCAAACCAGCCCCCAGGCCGAACCAAGTAAGTGCCTCCCAACCCGTCCACGGATGCAAGGACAGCAAGAAGACAAGGACAACAACATGACGCAGCGCCATATCACCATCGTCGGAGCCGGCCAGTCAGGCCTGCAGCTGGGAATCGGGCTCCTGGACGCGGGATACCACGTGACCACGGTCTCCAACCGCACCGGCGACGAAATCTACGAAGGCAAAGTCTCGTCCAGCCAGTGCATCTTCCATGACGCGCTGGAAAACGAAAGGAAACTCGGACTCGATTTCTGGCCGGAAGCACCGACCGTCGACGGGATCTCGTTCACCATCCCGCATCCCGACGTTCCCGGAGAGAAGGCCATCAACTGGGCATCCGGGCTGGACAACCCGGCGAAATCCATCGACCAGCGGGTCAAATTCCCCAGGTTCATGGAGGAATTTGTGGCCCGCGGAGGCGAGCTCATCTTCGAAGACGCCGGCGTGGAAGACCTCGAACGGTACACCCTGAACTCCGAGCTGGTGATCGTGGCCGCGGGCAAGGGCGAGATTGCCCAGCTTTTCACCCGCGACGCAGCCCGTAGCTTCTACGATGCTCCGCAGCGCGCCCTGGCCCTGACCTACGTGAACGGGCTGGATCCCAGGCCCGAATTCTCCGCCGTCTCCTTCAACCTCATCCCGGGGGTCGGCGAGTATTTCGCTTTCCCGGCCCTGACCAAGACCGGTCCCTGCGAAATCATGGTTTTCGAAGGGATCCCCGGTGGACCCATGGACTGCTGGAAAGGCCTGTCCGCCGAGGAACACCTGGAAACCTCCAAAAGCATCCTCAAGACGTTCCTTCCTTGGGAAGCTGCGCGCGCCGTGGACGTCGAACTGACTGACCCCAATGGTTTCCTGCAGGGCCGGTTCGCTCCCACCGTCCGTCACCCCATTGCCACGCTGCCCAGCGGCCGCAAGGTCCTTGGCCTGGCAGACGTCGTCGTCCTGAACGATCCCATCACCGGACAGGGTTCCAACAACGCCAGCAAGTGTGCTGCCTCGTACCTGCAGAGCATCAAGGAACACGGGGACGGAGCCTTCGACTCGGAATTCATGCAGGCGACCTTCGAAAAGTACTGGAACTACGCCCAGCACGTTGCGCAGTGGACGAACGCCCTCCTTGCTCCCCCGCCGCCGCATGTCCTCCAGCTCCTTGGTGCAGCCGGGCAGTCCCCCGAGATCGCCAGCCGATTCGCCAACGGCTTCAACAATCCGCCGGACTTCCAGGAGTGGTTCATGTATCCGGACAAGGCTGCGGCCTATCTGGAAAGCGTGAACTCAGTCGCCACGCAGTGACCCTCCATCTTCATCGTTCCCATCCCGCCACGAAGGAATCCACGATGCGAAAGATCGCAATAATCGGCGCCGGCGAATCCGGTGCACAGCTGGCCTTGGGCCTGCAGCGTGAGGGTTACGCAATCACCCTGGTCTCCGACCGCTCGGCAGCCCAAATCCGTACGGGCAAGGTCATGTCCAGCCAATGCATGTTTTCGACCGCCCTTGCTGCGGAGGCGCAGTTGAGTCCGGCGCTGGTGGGCCTCTACGACGGTGGCACCGTCCCGGGGATCAACGCGCTGACGTTGCATGTTGAGGGCAACTCGGCCGACGATGCGATCGGCTGGGAAGCTCCCCTGGTGGGCACGGCCCACTCAATCGACCAGCGGATCAAGAGCGCTGCCTGGATCGAAGCCTTCGTTGCCGCCGGCGGTGACTTCAGGATAGAGAAGGCCACCCCGCGCATGCTGGAGGATCTCTCACGGGACTATGAGCTCGTGATTGTCAGCACCGGAAAAGGGGAGATCGGCCAGATCTTCCCGAAGGACAAGTCGAAGTCTCCCTTCGACCGGCCGCAAAGGGTCCTTGCGCTCAATTACGTTTCGGCCGCCGTCGAACAGTCCGGGCAGCGCGGTGACAGTATCCGCATGTCTGTAGTGCCCGGCGTCGGGGAGTTCTTCACCTTTCCCGGTCTAACGGTATCCGGACCATGCCAGATGATGGTCTTTGAAGGTGTGGTGGGCGGCCCCATGGACCGCTGGGCCGACGTGAGTACGCCGGAGGAGCAGCTGAAGCGCTCACTGGAGATTCTGGACGAGTTCTTCCCCCACGAGTCGAAGAACTTTGCGGGAGCAAGCCTGACGGATGATGGCGCGACCCTGCTGGGCCGGATCACTCCTACGGTTCGCTCCGCGGTTGGCGAGCTCGGGAACGGAAAGCCGGTCTTCGGGCTGGGAGACGCCGTCCTCCTCAACGACCCGCTCACCGGCCAAGGATCAAACAACGCCACCCTGGCGGCCCGCTACTACCTTGACTCCATCCTTCGCCGTGGCCAGCAGCCGTTCGACAGGGACTGGATGGAACGGACCTTCGACGAGTTCTGGCGCGGCTGGGGGCAGTGGGCCGTGGCTTGGACCAACGACATGCTCAAGCAGCGGCGGGACCACCAGCGGTTGGTGCTGGGCGAGGCCGCGGCCCACCCCGCACTCGCTGCCAGCATTGCCGAGGGCTTCGATGATCCCCGGACCTTCTACCCCTGGTGGTTCGATCCCGCGGCGGCAGCCGAGTTCGTCCAGGCGCAGAAAGAAGAAGATTCGGCGGTCTTCGACCTCAGGGACTTCAGGAGCGCCCTTGGGCAATTCGCCACCGGTGTCACCGTGGTTACTACCGTTGGCGCCGACGGCCGGAAGGTCGGCATGACGGCCAACTCCTTCACCTCCGTTTCGATGGAACCCCCACTGGTCCTGTGGTGCCCCAGCAAGAAGACGCCAAGCCTTGCGGATTTCGAGGAATCCACCCACTTCGCCATCAACATCCTCGCCAGCGACCAACACGTGCTGTCACGGCAGTTCGCCACACCGTCAATCGACAAGTTCGCCGGCGCGGAAACCTCGGAGGGAATTGCCGGAATCCCGCTGCTGGAGGGAGCGGTTGCCACGTTCCAGTGCAGGACCGTGTCCCGCCACGACGCCGGCGACCATGTCATCTACGTCGGCGAGGTCGAGAAGTACGACAACGCCGGGGGCGCGCCCCTGGTGTTCCACAGCGGCAAGTACCACGCCACTGCCAGCCACCCGGACTTCTAAGGGAGAGGAACACTCCATGGATGCTTCCGCTGGGATCGCAATTATTGGTTCAGGGATCAACTCCCTAGTGGCTGCCGCGGAGTTGGCTCTCGCAGGGAAGGACGTCTGCCTCATCGAACGCCAGGACAGGCTCGGCGGCTTCATCGACTCTGGCGAACGGACCCTCCCCGGATTTGTCCACGACACCTTCTCGTCATGGCACCCCCTCTTCGTCTCGGGAGGAGCCTACGAAGTATTGGGGCAGGAACTCCATGCCCGGGGCTTGGAGTACTGCAACACCGAGGGTGCCGTGACGGCCAGCGTGGCCCCCGGCCCCGGGACCGGAACGTCCCGCGTCGCCATTGCCCACCGCGATCCCGCGCTCACGGCCTCCGCGCTGCAAAGCCCGGGCGACGAGGCGGCATACTTGGCCATGCTGGCCGATCTCGGCACGAACGCGGACACCATCTTCGGGGCCTTCGGGGCCGAACTCCGGTCCTTCAGGGAGGTCCTGCGGATCGCGTTCGGCGCCATGCGGCGCGGAAAACTCAAAGGGACCGAAGCCTTTGTGCGCGACTCCGTCATGAGCGGTCGCAACTACCTCAGAAGCCGGTTCGACGGCTGGGAGACCGACCAGCTCTGGGCGCCGTGGTTGCTTCATGCGGGCCTCGGCCCCGACCAGTCCACGGGAGGTGTCATGCTGCCGGTCATGGCCTTGAGTATGCATAGCTACGGGCTTCCGGTGGTGAAGGGCGGCGCGTCCAACTTCGTACGGGCCTTTGAGTCTCTCTTGCGGGACAAAGGCGTTCGGATTCTGTTGGACACGGAGGCTGAGGAAATACTGGTCGACGCCAAGGGAGTCTCGGGCGTGAAGACCTCCCGCGGCGTGGTGCAGACACGCACGGTTCTGGCCAATGTGTCTCCCCAGGCCCTCTACGCAGGGTTGCTCCGGGAGCCACCGGCCGGAGCGGCCGAAGCAGCGGCGCGCTACCAGAACGGCCGGGGGGCGATGCAGATCCACCTTGCACTGAACAAGCCTGTGGCATGGCTTGATCCGCGCTTGGATGCCGTTCCCCTGGTGCACCTGAGCAGCGGCTCGGACAGTACGGGGATCGCCTGTGCGCAAGCCGAGGCAGGCCTGCTGCCCGCGGAACCCACCGTCGTCGTCGGTCAGCAATGCGTCCTGGATCCGTCACGCGCACCCGCCGGCCAGGCGACCCTCTGGCTGCAGTTGCAGGAAGTGCCCTTTGATCCGGCCGGGGATGCCGCAGGGCAGTTCAACGTCGACGGCGGCTGGACCCAGGTGCTCAAGGAACAGTTCATGGAGCGCGTCCTGGCCAGGCTCGAACAGTTTGCCCCCGGCACGCGGAACTCCGTCCTGGCCTGGGACATCCTTGCCCCCTCGGATCTCGCAGCGGAGAACCCGAATGCCGTAAAGGGCGATCCCTACGGCGGATCCGCGGAGCTCTTCCAGAACCTCCTCTGGCGCCCGTTCCCCCAGGCCGCCAACCACCGGACTCCGGTCAAGGGGCTCTGGCACATTGGTGCGTCCACCCACCCCGGACCCGGACTGTCCGGCGGATCGGGCCATCTGGTAGCCCAAAAGCTGAAATAGACCCACAATCAAACCCGACAGGAGAACTATGTCTGTTCTGCAGGGGCTCGTTGCAGCCCTATCAGATGGCTCCGTGCAGGTCATCGACCTCACCACGCCCCTCAGTGGTGATACGCCGATCCTGAACCTGCCCCAACCGCTCGCAAATACCGTTGGACTCTCGCTTACCCCGGTGAGCAATTTCGACGACGCCGGACCCGCCTGGGCCTGGAACGATGTCACCGTGGGTGAACACGCCGGGACGCATCTTGATGCTCCGGTTCATTGGATCACCGGGCGGGACGGAAAATCCGTGGACGAGATCGAGCCCTCGCGCTTGGTCGGCCCGATCGTCGTCCTCGACAAAAGTGCCGAGGCCGCGCAGGACCCCGACTTCCTGCTGGAGCCCGAACACTTCGAAGAGTGGCAACGGGACCACGGGCAACTCCCCGAAAACTGCTGGGTGATTTTCAGGACCGGCTGGTCCGCCCGGGGCGGCAACGCTGCCGAATTCGTCAACGCCGACGAGAACGGACCGCATACTCCGGGTGTTTCGGTCGCCTGCGCCAAGTGGATGGCCGGCAACGATCGCATCAGCGGGTTCGGTGTCGAAACCGTTGGCGTCGATGCGGGCCAGGCCGCGACGATGGACCCGATGTTTCCGGTGCACTCGTTCCTCCTCGGTGCGGACAAGTATGGGCTCACCTCGCTGCGCAACGTGGAGCGGCTCCCTGTCACGGGCGCCACGCTTGTGGTCGCGCCTTTGCCGATTGTGGGTGGAACCGGCAGCCCCGCCCGCGTCTATGCGTTGGTGGAGGGGGCATGAGCATGGAAGTACGCGTGGCAGATCTTGTCGGCAAGACGCTGGCCAGGCTCGGCGTCGGTCACGTCTTCGGGGTTGTCGGCAGCGGAAACTTCGACGTCACCAACGCCCTCATCAAGGAAGGGATTCCCTACACCGCCGCAAGGCATGAAGGGGGCGCCGCGACCATGGCCGATGCGTATTCCAGGATGTCGGGCAAGGTTGGTGTGGCGACGACTCATCAGGGCTGCGGGCTGAGCAATGCCGTTACGGGAATCGGCGAAGCGGCCAAGAGCCGCACGCCCCTCATCGTCCTGACGGCCGACACCCAGGGCGCGGCGGTCCGGTCCAACTTCAAGATCGACCAGGACGGCCTCGTCCGTAGTATTGGCGCTGTTCCCGAACGGATCCATTCTGCGGAGACTGCAATCGCCGATACTGTCAGGGCCTTCCGCACCGCGGTCAACGAGCGCCGGACAGTGGTCCTCAGCCTGCCCCTGGACGTGCAGGGTGCTTCGGCGGCGGACCTGGTCCACACTGTCCAGGTGCGGGAAGCTGCCCGGATCCGCCCTGATTCAGCGTCCGTGGAAAAGCTTGCGGCCCTCATCTCCAAGGCGCAGCGTCCTGTGTTCGTCGCAGGACGGGGAGGACGGGGCGCCCGCGAAAACATCCTGGCGCTGGCCCGGCACGCCGGAGCACTCGTTGCGACATCGGCGGTGGCCAGCGGACTGTTCAACGGCGACACGCACAATCTCGGGATCTCGGGAGGGTTCTCCTCGCCGCTGACCGCGGAACTAATCACGGATGCTGATCTCATCGTCGGATGGGGATGCACGCTGAACATGTGGACCATGCGCCACGGCAGGCTGATTTCCCCGGGCACCACCGTGGTACAGGTCGACGTCGAGGACGCGTCGCTGGGTGCCAACAGGCCAATCGCCCTCGGCGTGCTGGGCGACTCCGCCCTCACCGCTGACGATGCCTTGGACGCCCTGCGCAGGATCCAGCCCGCCCCGGCGGAAAAGTACCGCACGGAACAAACCGCCCTCGACATCAAACAGCGCGCGCGATGGCGCGACGTGGAAACGCCCGACCTGTCCACCGCGGCGTCGATCGACCCGCGCGTTCTCAGCCGGGAACTCGATTCGATCCTCCCCGCCAACAGAATCGTCGCCGTCGATTCCGGCAACTTCATGGGCTATCCCAGCCAGTACCTGGCGGTTCCGGATGAGTTCGGATTCTGTTTCACGCAGGCTTTCCAGGCCATCGGCCTTGGACTCTACACCGCAATCGGCGCAGCCATTGCCCAACCAGGCAGGCTGCCTGTCCTCGGTGCCGGCGACGGCGGATTCCTCATGGGCATCAGTGAGCTGGAGACCGCCGTCCGGCTCAAGCTGCCGTTGGTCTGCATTGTCTACAACGACGCCGCCTATGGTGCAGAAGTCCACCATTTCGCCGAGAACCACGGCCCGGAGGACCTGGCAAGCGTGTCATTCCCCGAGACCGACGTCGCCGCGATTGCCCGCGGGTACGGCGCGGATGGGGTCACTGTCCGGACTCTTGAAGACCTGCAGCCGGTACGGGATTGGGTTTCGGTCCTGCGTGAAGGAAAGCAAGACCGGCCCCTGGTGATCGACGCAAAGATCGCTTCGGACGGCGGAGCATGGTGGCTGGCAGAGGCCTTCCAGGGCCATTGACAGGACCAGGCCACTGGCACAGCCCCTTGGGAACGCAAAAGGGTCCGGGACTCGCGCACGCGAGCCCCGGACCCTTTTGTTGCAGGCTTTAGTTTGCTCCCACGATGGACATTGCATAGCGCCGCGCCTTGGGGCCCAGGAGCGCATGCATCTTTGCGAAAAGCTCTTGTGCCGCGAGGCCATGCCAGTTTGCCGGGAGGTACTCCTCCGGAAGGCCGGGATCCATGTAGGGGAGCCTCCGCCATTGGGTAACCATGGGAACGTAGTCCGCGAAGGCCTGCCGCAGGAGGTCAGTGGATTCCGGTTCGTTGGCTTCGAGCTGCTCCCACCGCTGCAGGATGGGTTGATGCCGTTCCACGAACTCCTGGTACAACGCTTCCAGCGACGGCAGGTCCCACCATTGGCCCACCTTTTCGCGGATGTGGGTTTCAGTGAGGTGCGTTGCCTTGAACAGGTCCACGTAGTCCATGAGTCCGGCGCGATCGAACTGCTGTTCCACTTCGTGTGCCAGGTTTCCGGGAGCGATCCACAGCCCGGGTGAGACCTGGCCGCAGCCGGCGCGAGTCAGGATGCTGCGCAGCTTGTGCCTGAGGTGCCGTTGGGACTCGGGCACCGAGAAGGATGCCAGGAGCCAGGCATCGCCTTTCTTGGCCCGGCGGGGAGAGAAGATCCGTTCATCACCGGCTGTGAAGATGTCCTCGAGGTCCGGCGACAACTTATAGGCAGCCAGGCCATCGCGTTTCAGGCTGACCAGGACGCCACGCTTCTTCAGCCGCGACACCGAAGAACGCACGCCGGCGGATTCAACGCCCAGGTCGCCGAGCAGCTGGATCAGGTCGGCGACGGCAAAGGTGCCGTCCTGGTTGCGGGCGTACAGGCCATAGACGGTGACAATCAGGTGCTGATGGCGGGGCATCGGGGTAGCGTCGGGGACGACATCGGCTGTGGCCATTCAGCGCTACCTCAGACTGTGGTGGTTCGGGTTTCCATGACAGTCCTAGGCTACATCGCGGACTGCTCGAGGCCTCCGCACCAATGCCTGGCGGGCCGCTGATCAGATGTAGATCAGGCCAGCCCACGGCACGGTGACCGGCTTCGTGCCACCGAACACCGATTTGAATTCTTCCTCGAGCAAGGCGCGCATGGACACTTCCTGAGTGTCTTCCTTTGTTTCATCCGAGTATGAAGCGGACATCTTTGCCTCCTCAGCGGTCCTGGATGACGGCGATGCCCTGGATCTCGATCATGGCTTCCTTCTGCCACAGGCGGCTGATGCCGATTCCAGCCATTGCGGGATATTCCGATCCGGCCATTTCACGCCAGATCCGCCCGATCTCCTTGCCGTTCGCCATGTAGTCATCCACGTCCGTCAGGTAGATGGTGACGCTCACCAGATCCTCCGGCCGGCCCCCTGCTTCCGCCAGGGTGGCCAGGACGTTCGAAAAGGCCTGCCGGAATTGCTCCACAATGCCGCCGGGCACGATCTGCATGTCCGCATCGAGCGCGGTCTGGCCTCCCAGGTACACCACATTCCCGGCGAGGATGCCGTGCGCGTAACCGGACGGCTTGGGCAGCGATGAGGGGTTGACGGTCTTCTTGGTCATGATGTTCCTCCTTGGAAGCGGTATTCGGTCGCCGTGGCAAAAAGACCCTTGTTGGGCCGTTCCCACCGTGCTACCTTGAGGATATGTGACGACCGTAAAAAAGTCGACATATCCAAGCTTGGGAAGGGAAACCCGACTCGGTTCCTGCCAGACGGACAGCCCTGATCCCCGAAATCGCAGGCAGCGGACGAACCGCGCAATCCCGTCGCTCCGCAACCACCAAGGAGTAAAGACCATGACTGAATTGACTGAATCCCCCACGTACCGCACCGAGGGCGACAACTCGATCTACGCCGGCGCCGACGGCACGGTCGTCCCCGTCGTCACCCGGGCCGGGCAGGAAGACACCAACACCGCCCAGTCAGGCGACTGCATCCGGGTGTCCGGCGTGTCCATCCAGCACACGCCCGCCACGAAGATCTGGTTCGGCCAGGTCTCGAACGTTCCCGGCTACCGCTCGCTGCCCCATCACCACGGCGAAGCCGAAACCGGCGGCTACGTCCTCCGCGGGCACGGCCGCATCTACTACGGCGAGAACTACTCCGAGTACAAGGACATGGAAGCCGGAGACTGGGTCTTCGTGCCGCCCTTCATGCCCCACGTCGAGGCAAACATGTCCGTCACCGAGGAACTCGTCTGGCTGACCGCCCGCACGCCGGAGAACATCGTCGTCAACCTCGCTGACGTTCCGGACGGGACGCTCGCAGGCTACCGGCGGGCATAGCTCATGACTTCACAAGCGAGAACCAAAGAAGGAGTAGCCATGAGCACCTCGGCCCATGTGGACACCTTTACGCGGGACCACCTGCCGCCGGCAGAGAGCTGGCCGGCCCTCGAGTTCACCCTCCCCGAACTCCAGTACCCCGAACGCCTGAATGCAGCGTGCGTGTTGATCGACGACGCCGTTGCCACCCACGGTGCCGACAGGCCGGCCCTGCGCACCCCCGACGGCGAGGTCTGGACTTACGGTGAACTGCAACTCCGGTCAAACCAGGCAGCCCAGGTGCTCACAGAGGACTTCGGTGTGGTTCCGGGCAACCGGGTGCTGCTGCGCGGGCCGAACAACCCGTGGCTCGTTGCAGCCTGGCTGGGCGTGCTCAAGGCAGGAGCCGTCGTCGTGACCACCATGCCGATGCTGCGGGCCGCCGAAATCGCTACCCTGATCGAGCTCACCAAGCCTGCGGTCGCTATCTCCGACCACCGGTTCGTGGACGAGCTGGTTACTGCGGCCGGCGCGGGACTCGATGTCCTCGCCTACGGAGGATCCGGCATCGGTGACTTCACTGCCCGCTGCGCCGCCAAGAGCGGCGAGTTCACCGCGATGGACACCGCCGCCGACGACGTCGCGCTGCTGGGTCCGACGTCGGGCACCACCGGCGTGCCAAAAGTGACCATGCACTTCCACCGGGACATCCTCGCCATCGCGGACACCTTCGCCCGCCACATCCTGCAGCCGACATCGGAAGATGTGTTTGCCGGGTCCCCGCCGCTCGCATTCACCTTCGGACTGGGCGGACTTGTTATTTTCCCGCTCCGGTTCGGCGCCTCGGCGCTGCTGACCGAGCGTGCAACCCCCGTCGAACTGGCAGAGTACGCCGCGGCTGCCGGCGCCACCATCCTCTTCACCGCTCCCACCGCGTACCGGGCCATCCTCAAGGCCGAACGCGGGGACCTGCTTAGCCGCTTGAGGATTGCCGTCTCAGCCGGAGAGCACCTGCCGAAGGAAACCTGGCAGGCTGTCTACGACGCCACCGGGGTCCGGCTCGTGAACGGAATCGGGGCAACTGAGATGCTCCACGTGTTCATCTCCGCCGTCAGCGAGGACAGCCGGCCCGGCGCAACCGGAAAAGCCGTCCCGGGGTTCCGCGCCACCATTCTGGACGACGCCGGCTCCGAACTGGGTGCCAACCAAGCCGGACGGCTCGCTGTCATCGGCCCTACCGGCTGCCGGTACATGGACGATGAACGCCAGGGCAAGTACGTCTCCCACGGCTGGAATCTCACCGGCGATACGTTCATCCGGGACGAGGACGGCTACTTCATCTACCAGTCGCGCTCGGACGACATGATCGTCACCTCCGGCTACAACATCGGCGCCCCTGAAGTGGAGGCCGCGATCAACCAGCACCCCGACGTGATGGAGAACGCGGTGGTGGGCAAGCCTGATCCCGAGCGAGGCAGCGTGGTCTGCGCCTTCATCGTCCTGCGGGAAGAGGTCGAGGGCGGTGCGGCGAAGCAGAAGGAAATCCAGGACTTCGTCAAGCAGACAATCGCCCCCTACAAATACCCGCGCGAGATCCGCTTCGTTGACGAACTCCCCCGCAACCCCAGCGGCAAGCTGCAACATTTCAAGCTCCGGCAAAGCCTCGAAAACTCCAACGACCAGCTGGCCCACGCGGCAGCACTCCAAGCCTAGAAGGGATCCTTCCATGAAGATCGCAATCGTCGGAGGCGGCCCGGGCGGGCTGTACTTCGCAGCACTGATGAAGCAGCTCGACCCCTCCCACGACATCACCCTCTGGGAACGCAACGCCGCCACGGACACCTTCGGCTTCGGCGTCGTGTTCTCGGATGAAACCCTGGGCGGCATCGGCAACGCCGATCCCGTCGTCGCGGATTACATGGGCCGCCGCTTCGCCCGCTGGTCGGACATCGACATCCATTTCCGCGGCGAAATGATCACCGTCGGCGGCCAGGGCTTCGCCGCGATGAGCCGCAAGGAACTGCTGGAACTGCTGCAACGCCGCTGCATCGAACTGGGCGTCGACGTGCGGTTCAGCACCATGGCACCGCCAATCGAGGAACTCGAAGGCGGCCACGACCTGGTCCTCGCCGCCGACGGCGTCAACTCGCAGATCCGTGCCAAGTACGCCGATTCCTTCGGCCCGGACCTGGACCCGCGCACCAACAAGTACATGTGGCTCGGGACGGACCAGGTGTTCGAGGCCTTCAAGTTCTTCGTGAAGGAAACCGAGTGGGGCGTCATGCAGATCCACGGCTACCCGTATTCGGATGAGGGCTCCACCTTCATTGTGGAGATGCACGAGGACGTCTGGCACGCGGCAGGCTTCGACGAGACCGCGAACCAGGTTTTCCCTCCCGGCGTCTCGGATGAGAAGGCCATCGCCAAGATCCGTGAGATCTTCGCCGAGGAGCTGGACGGCTACGAGGTCCTGTCCAACAACTCCAAGTGGCTGAACTTCAACACGGTCCGCAACCAAAGCTGGCGCCACGGCAACGTGGTCCTGCTGGGCGACGCCGCACACACCGCGCACTTCTCCATCGGCTCGGGCACCAAGCTCGCCATGGAAGACTCCCTGGCCCTGGCCGCGTGCCTGCACGAGCACCCGGACATCGAGTCCGCGCTGGCTGCCTACGAGGCCGAACGCCGTCCCGTGGTCGCGTCCACCCAGCGTGCCGCACAGGCCTCCCTGGAGTGGTTCGAACGCATCGGCCAGTACAAGGACCAGGACCCCACCCAGTTCGCCTTCAACCTGCTCACCCGCAGCCGCCGCATCACCCAGGAGAACCTGCGCCTGCGCGACCCCGAATTCGCCGACGCCGTGGACCGCCACTTCGCCGAATCCCAGGGCCTCACCGAGGTAGCTCCCGCCATGTTCCAGCCGTTCCGCATCGGCGGGCTGGAACTGAAGAACCGCATCATCGTTTCGCCCATGGACATGTACTCCGCCGTCGACGGCGTCCCCGGCGACTTCCACAAGGTGCACCTGGGTTCCAAAGCCCTCGGCGGCGCCGGCCTGGTCATGACCGAAATGGTCTGCGTCTCCGAAACCGGCCGCATCACCCCCGGATGCACCGGCCTCTACACCGACGAACAACGCGACAGCTGGAAGGAAATCGTGGATTTTGTCCACGCCCGTTCCACCGCCAAGATCGGCGCGCAGCTGGGCCACTCGGGCCGCAAGGGCTCCACTAAGCTCATGTGGGAAGGCATCGACCAGCCCCTCGAATCGGGCAACTGGGCCACAGTTGGCCCGTCCGCCCTGCCGTATGGTCCGGACAACCAGATCCCGGCAGAGCTGGACCGCGCCGGCCTGGACGCCATCCGGGAAGAGTTCGTCGCGGCCGCCCGCCGCGCCGAACAGGCCGGCTTCGACCTCCTCGAAATCCACGCCGCCCACGGCTACCTGCTGTCCTCCTTCCTCTCGCCGGTCTCCAACAAGCGGAGCGACGAATACGGCGGCAGCCTGGAGAACCGGCTGCGGTTCCCCCTGGAAGTGTTCGACGCCGTTCGCGCGGCCTGGCCTGCCGGCAAGCCCGTGACGGTGCGCATCTCCGCGACCGACTGGATCGAGGGTGGAAACACCGCCGACGATTCCGTCGAAATCGCCCGGGCCTTCGTGGCCCACGGCGCCGCTGGCATCGACGTCTCCACCGGCCAGGTGGCCAAGGAAGAGAAGCCCGCGTTCGGCCGCAGCTACCAGACGCCGTTCGCGGACCGTATCCGCCAGGAGGTGGCCGCTCCGGCAGGCGTGGCCGTGATCGCCGTTGGCGCCATCTCCAGCTACGACGATGCCAACTCCATCCTCCTCGCCGGACGAGCGGACCTCATCGCCTTGGGCCGTACCCACCTCTACGACCCCCAGTGGACCCTGCACGCCGCAGCGGAGCAGGAATACCAAGGCCCCGGTGCACAGTGGATCCCGCAGTTCCGCGCCGGCCGCCGCAAGCCGCCGAGCTCGCGCACCGATGCCGTCCGCCCGCGCCTGTCCCTGCTCAAGGAACCCGACACCGAAACCACCGACAACCACCTGCGCTGGACGCCGGTTACCACTGCCAAGGAATTTGAGATCGCATGAAACTGGCCACTTTACGCACGGACGGCCGGCGCACGGGCAGGAACGGCACGACGGCGGCGCTCGCTTTGGGCGGCGACCGTTACCTGCCGCTGCCGGCCGCCGACGCCGGAGCCCTGCTCGTCGCCGACGGCTGGCGGGCGCTGGTGCAGAATGCCGTGGCGGCCGACGCGGCAGCGCCGGAGTCCGCCGTCGTCGCGGTCCCGCAGAGCGGTCTGGCACCACTGCTGCCAGCAGCCGGAAAGGTCATCTGCTGCGGACTGAACTACGGCGACCACATCCAGGAGATGGGCCGTGAGCTGCCCGCCTATCCCACCCTGTTCGCGAAGTACGCGGACACCCTCACCGGACCGGCGGACACCATCCAGGTCCACGGCAGCGAGCGGGTCGACTGGGAAGCCGAGCTCGCCGTCGTCGTCGGTGCCGAACTGTTCCGGGCGGACGAGGACGAGGCACAGCGCGGCATTGCCGGTTTCACGGTCGCCAACGACGTTTCGATGCGGGACTGGCAGAACCGGACGCTGCAGTGGTTCCAGGGCAAGGCCTTCGACGCAACCACCCCGCTCGGCCCCGTGTTGCTCACGGCAGATGAGGCAGAGGGTGATTTCGAAGTCCGCGGTTACGTCAACGGGGAACTCGTGCAGCACGGCAACACCGCCACCCTGGTGTTCGGCCCGGCACGGCTGCTCTCCTACATCTCGCAGTTCACGGTGCTGCGTCCCGGCGACCTTGTGCTCACCGGTACCCCGGGCGGGGTCGGCATGGGCATGGTCCCGCCGCGCTTCCTGCAGGACGGCGACGTCATCACCACCGAAATCGACGGCATCGGCCGGCTTGAAAACCGCATTCGAATCAACACCAAGGAGTAGGACCATGAGCGAAACCATCACCGACTACCGCCTCGAGGGCGACAACTCGATCTACGCCCAGCCCGACGGCAAGGTCATCCCGGTCGTGACCCGCGCCGGCGAAGAGGACACCAACACCGCCCAGTCCGGCGACTGCGTCCGGGTCTCCGGCGTCAGCATCCAGCACACCCCGGCTACGAAGATCTGGTTCGGCCAGGTCTCCAACGTCCCCGGCTACCGTTCCCTGCCCCACCACCACGGGGAAGCCGAAACCGGCGGCTACGTCCTCCGCGGTCACGGGCGCATCTACTTCGGCGAAAACTACTCGGAGTTCCTGGACATGAAGGCCGGGGACTGGGTCTTCGTGCCCCCGTTCATGCCCCACGTGGAGGCCAACATGTCCGTCACCGAAGAGCTCGTCTGGCTGACCGCCCGAACGCCGGAGAACCTGGTGGTCAACCTCCCCGACGTCGCCGACGAGACCCTCGCCGGTTTCCGGAGGGCCTGAGCAGATGGCCACCCGAACCCTGACCTCCGAGACCTTCCTCAACGCCATCGAGCTGACTGCGGTCCCCGCGCAGGTCCACGACGAAGCCTACGAGGCCACCACCCAGTACGTCCCGTGGCCCAAGGCCTACGGCGGCGACATGGTGGCCCAGGCCGCTGCCGCCATGATGCGCTCGGTGGACGCCGACCGTTCCCTGCATTCCATGCACAGCTACTTCATGCGCCCGGTCGATATCGGGGCCACCGTCCGCTACGAGGTGGAACGGCTGCGCGACGGCCGCGGCTACTCCACCCGGAGCGTCCGCGGCTACCAGAACGGCAAAGCCGTCTACACCGCGATGGGCTCCTTCCAGGTTCCCGAGGACGGACCGGACTTCCAGCCGGCGGCGCCGGCCGCCGCAGGTTCCGGATCCGCCGTCGACCCCGAATCACTGCGGAGTGCCGCAGAGGTGCTGGAGGGAATCGAGGGCCCGGCCGCCGGATATTGGTCCTCGGGCCGCAGCTTCGACATGCGCCACATTCCCGGGCCGGTGTACGTGGAACTCGAAGGCGGAGCCGTTCCGCAGCAGGCCATCTGGGTGAAAGCCTTCGACCGGCTCCCCGAACTGGCCAACGAGCAGGCCACGGCCGATCTGCACCGCGCGGCGCTGGCCTACGTCTGCGACTACACCATCCTGGAGCCCCTGCTCCGGGTCAACGGGTTGCATTGGTCCAGCCCCGGCCTCACCACCGCAAGCCTGGACCATTCCATGTGGTTCCACCGGCCCGGCCGTGCGGACGACTGGGTGCTGTATGCCCAGGAAGCCGTGTCCGGCCAGAGCAACCGGGGCCTGGCCATGGGCCGCTTCTTCGACAGGCAAGGACGCCTGCTGGCAACGGTTGCCCAGGAGGGCATGATCCGCGCCTGATCCACCCATACTTAATACTGAAAGGAACGGCCATGACAATGACGACATCGGCCCACGTGGACAGTTTCACCCGTGACCACCTGCCGCCCGCCGGCAGCTGGCCCACCCTTGAATTCACGCTGCCCGGGCTCCAGTACCCGGCGAAACTGAACGCCGCCGCGGCCCTGATCGACGACGCCGTCGCCACTTACGGTGCCGAGCGGCCGGCCCTGCGAACTCCCGACGGCGAGGTCTGGAGCTACGGCGAGCTGCAACTGCGCTCGAACCAGGTCGCCCAGGTGCTCAGCGAGGATTTCGGGGTGGTTCCGGGCAACCGGGTCCTGCTGCGCGGGCCGAACAATCCCTGGCTCGCCGCGGCCTGGCTGGGCGTCCTCAAGGCGGGGGCCGTCGTCGTCACCACTATGCCGATGCTGCGTTCAGGAGAGATCGCCACCCTGATCGAACTGACGAAACCCGTCCTCGCGGTCTCCGACCACCGCTTCCTGGGCGAGCTGGCGGATGCGGCGGGCGCCGACGTCGCGGTCCTGTCCTACGGATCGGACGACGACGGCGACCTCGCCGCCCGCTGCGCCGGCAAGAGCGGCGAGTTCACCGCGGTGGAAACCGCCGCCGACGACGTCGCGCTGCTGGGTCCGACGTCGGGCACCACCGGGGTTCCCAAGGTGACGATGCATTTCCACCGGGACGTCCTCGCCATCGCGGACACCTTCGCCCGGCACATCCTGCAGCCCACGGCGGAGGATGTGTTCGCCGGTTCCCCGCCGCTGGCGTTCACCTTCGGACTGGGCGGGTTGGTTATCTTCCCGCTGCGGTTCGGCGCCTCGGCGCTGCTGACCGAACGCGCCACCCCGGTCGAGCTGGCCGAAGCCTCCGCCGCGGCAGGGGCCACGGTTCTCTTCACGGCTCCTACCGCCTACCGGGCCATCCTCAAGGAGGGCAAGGGCGACCTCCTCCGGGGGCTGCGCCTTGCGGTCTCCGCCGGCGAACACCTGCCGCGGGAGACGTGGGAAGCGGTCCGGGAAGCCACCGGCCTCCGCCTGGTCAACGGCATCGGCGCCACGGAGATGCTCCACGTCTTCATCTCGGCCGCCGGCGACGACATCCGGCCGGGCACCACAGGCAAGGCGGTCCCTGGCTACCGGGCAGCGATCCTCGACGACGACGGCAAGGAACTGGGCCCGAACCAGCCAGGCAGGCTGGCCGTGGCAGGCCCCACCGGCTGCCGCTACCTGGACGACCCCCGCCAGGCGAACTACGTAATCAACGGCTGGAACGTCACGGGCGACATCTTCACTAGGGACGACGACGGCTACTTCACCTACCAGGCCCGCACGGACAGCATGATCGTCTCCTCCGGCTACAACATCGGCGCCCCCGAGGTGGAAGCCGCGATCGACCAGCATCCGGACGTCGTCGAGAACGCCGTCATCGGCGTCCCGGACGAGACCCGGGGCGCGGTGGTCTGCGCCTTCATCGTCCTGCGCCCCGGCGTCCCCGCCGGGGACGCGAAACTCAAGGAAATCCAGGACTTCGTCAAGCGGACGATCGCCCCCTACAAATACCCGCGCGAGATCCTCTTCGTTGACGAACTCCCCCGCAACCCCAGCGGCAAGCTGCAGCATTTCAAGCTGCGCGACGTCTTCGACAACACCCCGCGCAAGCTCGCAGGCGCCGCCACCTAAACATACGATTCCCCGCCGCGGCTCGAACGCGGCGGGGAATCCTTATCTTCAACGTCCTCACTTGACGGCGCCTACAACTCTTCCAATATCCTATAGGAAACATGTTTTGTGGCACTTGACGGTGAGGAGACCTGATGACCCGGCTCTGGAACGACCCCGCTTCATTCGCTGACGACGTAGTGGACGGCTTCGTGCGCGCCAACGGCCGATGGGTGCGCCGCGTCCCGGGGGGCGTTTCCCGCTCCACGCGTTCCGCCGAGCCCGAGGTGGCAGTCGTCATCGGCGGCGGTTCGGGCCACTACCCCGCCTTCGGTGGCCTCGTCGGCCCGGGACTGGCGCACGGCGCCGCGATGGGCCAGCTCTTTGCCTCGCCCTCCGCGCAGCAGGTGGAATCGGTGGTCCGCGCCAGCGAGCAGGGCCGCGGCGTCCTCCTCACCTTCGGCAACTACGCCGGCGACGTCCTGCATTTTGGCGCCGCCCAGGAAGCGGTCCGGAAGGACGGCATCGACTGCCGCACCGTCCTCGTCACCGACGACATCTTCAGCGCCCCGCCCGCCGAGCAGCACAGGCGCCGCGGGATCGCCGGCGACCTCACCGTGTTTAAGACCGCTGGCGCCGCCGCCGCGGCAGGGTACGGAGTCGACGACGTCGAACGGGTCGCCCGGGCTGCCAACGCCCGCACCCGCACCATGGGCGTCGCCTTCTCCGGCTGCACCCTGCCCGGCGCCGAGACCCCGCTGTTCACGGTTCCGGAGGGCCGGATGGCCATTGGCCTAGGCATCCACGGCGAGCCGGGCATCGAACTGACGGACATCCCCAGCGCCGCGGGCCTGGCCGAACTGTTCATCCGGTACCTCCTCGGCGCCGCCGAACTCCCGGACGGGATCACGGCCCGCGGAGCCCGGGTGGTTCCGGTGCTCAACGGCCTCGGTTCGGTCAAGAGCGAGGAACTGTTCGTGGTCTTCTCCCGCGTTGCCGAACTCCTGGAGGACGCCGGCGTGGAGCTCGTGGACCCGCAGGTGGGCGAGTTCTGCACCAGTTTCGATATGGCCGGGGTGTCGCTCACCCTCTTCTGGCTTGACGAGGAACTGGAGCGCCTGTGGCTCGCGCCCGCGGACACGCCCGCCTTCCGGACCGGCGCCGTCGACGTCGCCTCCCTCCAACCGGTAACGGACGACGGCGGCGGCGCGCGGCCGGCCGAAGACGACGCCCTGCCCGAATCGAGCGAAGACTCCCGCCGTGCGGCCGCACGGATCGCGGCGGCCTTGGAGGCCATGCGCCTCGCGATCGACGACGAGGCCGCGGAGCTGGGGCGCATTGACGCAATAGCGGGCGACGGCGACCACGGGATCGGCATGCAGCGCGGCACCGCCGCGGCGGCCGCCGTCGCCTCCTCTCTGGCCGCCCGCGGGGCGGGGGCACAGACTCTGCTGGAACGGGCCGGTGATGCTTGGTCCAACCGGGGCGGGGGAACGTCGGGAGCGATCTGGGGACTGATCCTGCGCACCCTCGGCGAGCACCTCGGCGACGCCGAACACGCCACCGGCGCCCTCGTCGCGGCAGGCCTCGCCGCCGCGAAGGACGCCGTGACGGCCTACGGCAAGGCGTCCGTGGGAGACAAAACCCTGGTGGATTCACTCGTCCCGTTCGCCGATACGCTCGCCGCGCGGGTCGCCGCCGGGGACGGGCTGGCCGACGCCTGGCGTGAAGCTGCCGAGGCAGCGACGGCCGCCGCCGAGGCGACCGCAAACCTCCTGCCCGGCATGGGCAGGGCCCGCACCCACGGGGAGAAGTCGCTCGGCGTCCCCGACCCCGGCGCGGTCTCCCTCGCCCTCATCGCCCGGCGCGTGCACGCGGTGCTGGACACCGCAGCTGCCGCCACCGCCTGACCACAGCCACCAACCCAAGGAGGGAACCATGCCCGAATGGCGCATCGTCGTCGGCTCGGACGACGCCGGCTTCGACTACAAGGAAATCATCAAGCGCGACCTCGAAGGCAACGCCGCCGTCACCTCGGTGGCCGACGTCGGCGTGACGGCCGACGGCCACACCAACTACCCGGCGGTCGCCACGGCGGCGGCGGAGATGGTGGCGCGCGGCGACGCGGACCGCGCCATCCTGATCTGCGGCACGGGACTCGGCGTAGCCATCGCCGCGAACAAGGTCAAGGGCATCCGCGCCGTCACCGCGCACGACAGCTTTTCTGTGGAACGCAGCATCCTCTCCAATGACGCCCAGATCCTGTGCATGGGGCAGCGGGTGGTCGGCATCGAGCAGGCCCGCCGGAACGTGCGCGAATGGCTCGGCTACGTTTTCGACCCGTCCAGCGCCTCCAATGACAAGGTCCGCGAGATCTGCAGCTACGAAGGGGTGTGAGCGTGGCGGAGTTTCCCCGCTTCCTCATCGGCGCGAGCACCAAGATGTACTTCAGCCACGCCCGGACCATGGAGTGGTGCCGGGCCGTGGCCGAAATAGCCAGGACCCACCCGGCCGTCCGCGGCGGGGACGCCGCCCTCTTCGCGGTGCCCGGCTTCCTGTCCGTGCCGGGCGCACTGGAAGTGTTCGACGGCGTCGCGATGGTCGGGGTGCAGGATCTCGCCGCCGAGGACCACGGGCCGTTCACCGGTGAAGTCAGCGGGCGGCAGGCCGCCGAACTGGGGTGCGTCCTGGCCGAGATCGGCCATGCCGAGCGGCGTCGGCTCTTCGGCGAAGACGACGCCGTCGTCCGCGCCAAAACGGCCGCAGCCCTGCGTTCCGGGCTGGTCCCCCTGCTCTGCCTTGGTGAGCCGGAGCGGGGAGACCCGGACCGGGCAGCGGCCGAGTGCATCCGGCAGTTCGACGACGCCCTGGCCTCGGCCGGGGCGTCCGGCTTGTCCGGCCCTGTGGTCGTGGCCTACGAACCGCACTGGGCCATCGGCGCCCCGGAACCGGCCGCCCCTGAACACATCGCGGCTGTGTGCGCGGCCCTACGGGCGCACCTGCGCGGCCTGCCCGCCCATGCCGGTTCCGCCGTCATCTATGGCGGCAGCGCCGGTCCGGGGCTGCTGGGCCGGATCGCGCATGCCGTGGACGGACTGTTCCTGGGCCGCTTCGCCCACGACCCGGCCGCCGTCGCCGTCATCCTCGATGAGGTGAGCAACATCGCCGGTCACAAGCCGTCCCGCGCCGGGAGCGGCACCATCCCCGCTGATAGCATCGGTGCAGGAGGAACCGATGTCTGAGACCGTATATCCCCTTGCGGGAAACACCCCGCAGCGCAAGGGATTGCGCGACAGCGTCTATGAGCTCATCCTCAACATGCTCATGACCTCGGACATCGCCCCGGGCACCCGCCTTTCGATCGACGTGATCGCCCGCGACCTCAAGGTCTCCCCCACTCCGGTCCGCGAAGCCCTCGTGCAGCTTGAACGCACCGGCCTGGTGACCCGTGAAGCCCTCAAGGGCTACCGCGTGGCCCCGCCGATCCACAGCGGCCAACTGGAAGCCCTGTTCGACGCCCGCCTCGTGCTCGAATGCGGGGCCACGGAACTGGCTGCCGGCCACGCCGCCGACGTCGTGCCCGAACTGGACGCCACCCTCGAGAAGCAGCGCGAACTCGGCGAAAAGGTGCGCAGGGCCTTCGCAGCCGGCGGACCGGCGCCGGTTGACCTGCTGCGCGAATACTTCGCCGTCGACTGGCAGTTCCACCACCTCATCTTCGAAGGCACCCGGAACCCCTTCCTGCTGGACATGTCCGAGGACATCTCGATCCGGGTGCACCGCATGCGCCAGACCGTCAACGCCGGCGTCACCGACGCCCCGGATGCCGTGATCGAGCACGGACTGATCCTTGATGCGCTGCGTAACGGCGACGGGGACGCCGCTGCCGCCGCGATGCGCGACCACATCGAGAAAGTCCGCGAGCGTGCCCGTCAGGACACCGCGGCGCGCTGACACAGCTGCCTGAAACACGAACAACCCAGGACAAAACGGCCGGCCACCCTTTCGGGTGACCGGCCGCCGTCGTACTCCGTCCGAGCCGCGGTGGGGATTCAGTGGCCGACTGTCGAG
The DNA here is from genome assembly GCF_900099975.1 of Arthrobacter cupressi. GTDB lineage: Bacteria > Actinomycetota > Actinomycetes > Actinomycetales > Micrococcaceae > Arthrobacter > Arthrobacter cupressi. Next base: position 215,661 of record NZ_FNEI01000003.1, on the reverse strand, counting down.
TTATCCAGCAACCGGTCCGACTTGGCGCCCTTGAAGAACTTCGTGGAGAACAGCATGGCCGCCGCGAGGAAGGCGAACACACCGAGTGACACGACGCCCCAGGCCCCGGACGGCGTGGGCACGCCCGCGTTGATGTTGGTGCGCATGATCGGGGCCACGAAACCGCCGAGGTTGCCGAGCGAGTTGATCAGGCCGATGCCCGCTGCTGCTGCGGAACCGGTGAGGAACGCCGTCGGGTAGGCCCAGGTGATCGGGCCGACGGTGAGGAAGCTCGCCACGGCGAGGGTGATGCAGGCGATGCCGAGGATCGGCTGGCCGTTGGCGCCTGCCCAGGCGGAGCCGAGGATGAAGACGCCGGTGGACAGGTAGCAGAGGGTGCCCCAGTTGCGGCGGCGGAGCACCGTGTTGGCGGCACGTCCGGCGAAATAGCAGACGAACAGGCCCACGAGCCACGGGATCGCGGAGACCACGCCCACTTCCCAGCCGACCTTCTTGCCGAGCAGCGAGGCCACCTGCTGCGGAAGGTAGAAGGTGGTGCCGTACACGGCGATCTGGAGGCAGAAGTAGATGACCGTGAAGTACCAGACCTTCCAGTTGGCCATCGCGGCCCAGATGCCGTTGGGGCCGTCTTCGGTGCGGACGGCGTCCTCGGTGGCCATGACGGTTTCGAGGGCCTCCTTCTCCTCCGCGTTGAGGAACTTCGCGTCCTGCGGCGAGTTGATGAGGAAATACAGTGCGGCAACACCGGCGACGACGGCGAGCATGCCTTCAACGAAGAACATCACCTGCCAGCCGTGCCAGGCCGTCGCACCGCCCAGGGCGATGAGTCCGCCGGAGAGCGGGGCGCCGAGCATCTGGGAGAACGGCTGGGCCAGGTAGAACAGGGCGAACATCTGCACGCGCACCTTGTTGGGGAACCAGGCCGCGAGGTACATGATGACGCCCGGGAAGAGCCCGGCCTCGGTCACGCCGAGCAGGAACCGCAGCACGATGAACATGGTCTCGTCGGTGACGAAGGCGAAGGCCGACGCGGTGAGGCCCCAGGTGACGGCGATGCGGGCCAGCCAGAACTTGGCGCCGAAGCGCTTCAGGAGCAGGTTCGAGGGAATTTCGAAGAGGGCGTAACCGATGAAGAAGATCCCGGCACCAAGGGCGAAGGCGCCGTCCGAAACGCCCCGGTCCACCTTGAGGGCGGCTTCGGCGAATCCGACGTTGGTGCGGTCGAGGAAGGCAACGAAGTACAGGATGATGAGCATCGGCATGAGATGCTTCGCGGCCTTCTTGATGGCCGTCTTGAGCACGGGACTCGTGCTGAGCACGTCGATGACCTGCGCGGGTGAGGACATGTCCGCTCTCCTTTGAGTGGCTGCGTGGGGTGGGTTGGGTTCGTGCGAAAGGATTGGTGCTGGTGGGACGGGTTACTGGAACAGGGCGGGGGCGATCTGGGCGGCGCCGAAGACCACCAGGGCGACGCCGACGAGGAGGAACACGATCCTCCCCGCCGACCAGCGGCGGGCGCTCATCCGTGCATGTAGAGGCCGCCGTCAACGTTCAGGGTCTGGCCCGTCACGAAGCCGGCGTCCTCGCCGATGAGGTAGTGGATGGCGGCGGCGATGTCGCGCGGAGTGCCGATGCGCGGCAGCACGCCGTCGGCCGCCATCTTCTCCTTGCGCTCGTCGGTGAGGGTGCCGCCCATGATGTCGGTGTCGATCGGTCCCGGCGAGACGGCGTTGACCGTGATGCCCTGGTGGCCGAGCTCCCGCGCCAGGCTGCGGGTCAGGCCCAGGACGCCTGCCTTCGCTGCCGAATAGGCGGTCTTGCTGAAGGTGCCGCCGCCGCGCTGGGCCGAGACGGAGGACAAATTCACCACGCGGCCGACGCCGTGGCGCACCATCGTTTCGACGGCCCGCTTGGTGGTGTGGTGGACGCCGTGCAGGTTGATGTCGATGACGCGGTGCCACTCCTCGGCGGATACCTCAAGGTACGGGACCGGGGAGGAGACGCCGGCCAGGTTGACCACGGCGACCAGCTGCGGCAGCTCGGCTTCGAGGGCATCGAAGGCCGCGCGGACCCGGGATTCGTCAGCCACGTTGGCACCGGCACCGGCGGCGGCGACGCCGTGCTTCTCGGCGATCTCGGCGGCCAGCTTCTGCGAAGCCTCGGCATCGAGGTCCAGGATGCCCACGTTCCAGCCGCGTTCGGCAAGGTAGTGGGCGGTGAATCGGCCGATGCCGCGCGGCGAGGCGGCACCGGTCAGGATGACGCTGCGCTGCGCGGGGAAGGCGGGGCTCGGGGCAAAGTCGTTCATGGTGTCCTTAGTTCGAGGCGGGAGATTCAGTTCGAGGCGGGAGTTGCGGGGTGGATCGGGGCGGGGCCGAGTTCGTCGATCAGCTGCTTCATGGCCGCGTAGGCGCGGTTGCGGTAGGCGACCAGCTCGGGGGTGCGTTCGGCGGGCACGTCCAGGTAGCCGGCACCGCTCTTGGTGCCGAACTTCCCGGCGTCCACGAGTCCGCGGAGCGACTCCGGTGTGGCGAAACGCTCCGGCCAGCGGGTCTGCAGAGACGAATAACAGAAGGAGTAGACGTCCAGGCCGGCCATGTCCGCGATAGCGAACGGGCCGAAGAACGGCAGCCTGAACCCGAAGGTGGTGCGCACGATCGTGTCGATGTCCTCGGCGCTGGCGATGCCTTCTTCCACGATCTGGGTAGCCTCGTGGAACAACGCGTACTGCAGCCGGTTGAGCACGAAACCGGTGGCGTCCTTGACCCTGGCGGTTTCCTTGCCCGTGGCGGCGACGATCCGTTCCACGAAGGGCAGCACCGCCTCGTCCGTGCCCGGATGCGGGATGAGTTCCACGCCCGGGATGAACGGGGCAGGGTTGGAAAAATGGACGCCGAGGAACCGCTCCGGGTGGTCAACGGCCTCGGCCAGGGATGCGATGAGGATGGTCGAGGTGTTCGATCCGATGACGGCGTCCGGCCGCGCCGCGGCGCTGATCCGGCGGAGCGTTGCGTGCTTGATCTCCAGCTTCTCCGGCACGGCCTCCTCGATGAAATCGGCGCCGGCCACGGCTTCCTCGATCGAAGCGGACGGCGAGAGGTGCCGCTCAAGGCGCTCCACGGCGTCGGCGGGGAAAAGTCCGTCGGCGACGAACTGGCGGGCTTCCTCGAGCAGGCGCTCATGGTTCGCCCGCGCCACCTCCTCCGAGATGTCGGCGATGCGTACGGTCGCCCCTGAGAGGGCAAGGACCTGGGCGATGCCGCCGCCCATATATCCGGACCCGACGACGGCGATGATTGGTTCGCTCATGGTGTCTCCTAAGCCTTGGGCAGCAGTGTGCGGATGTACTTCTGGTTGGTGGCGCAGACGCCGAGGCTGTCGCCGCCGTAGTGTTCGGCGAGGATGATGCCGTTGAAGCCGACGGCCACGGCGTCACGGAACACCTGGCGGTAGTTGATCAGGCCCGCTTCCATCGTGGACGGGACCGACGTGGCCCAGCTGCCGTCCGCGGATTCGTCCCTGGTGTAGTTCTTCACGTGCCAGTAGTTGGCGTACGGGAGGGTCTTGTCGTACAGCTCCTGCCAGTCCTCCACGGTGCGGTGCAGGCGGATGAGGTTGGCGACGTCCGGGTTGAGGCCCACGTTGTCGAGTCCGACGTCCTCGATGAACCGGACGGCGCTGTCCGCGGTGCCGAGGTAAGTGTCCTCGTACATTTCCAGGGACATGGTCAGGCCGAGATCGGCGGCGTGCTTGCCGAGTTCGCGGATGCGTCCGACGGCGGTGTCCCATGTCTCGCGGTTGTCCGGGTCCTTGGGCCCCTGGGCCGTCCAGAACCAGAGCGCCTTTCGCTGGGGCTGGCTGAACGGCTGGTGGAGCCCAGTGGAGAAGACCTCCATTCCCCACTCGGCCGCGGCGTCGATGGTGCGGTGCGCGTACGCGAGGTTGCGTTCCTCGTGCCCCGGCATGATGACGCTTTGGCGCTGCAGGTGGACCGAGGGGATACCGACTCCGTGTGCTGCGGCCACGGCGAGGAATTCGTCGCGGCGGGACGGTTCCAGGTCCGCGGGGCGGACGTGGCTGTCGGCGAGTTCCGCGAGGGTGAATCCGACGTCGGCCACCTGGGCGAACATGTCGTCCCACACCTCGGCGGAAGCGTCATGCAAGGCGACGCCGTCCCGGCCAACTGCCCGGAAACCGTGGAGGCAGGTGGCGATGGGCCAGGTCTCGGCTGTGTAGGGGTGCTGCTGCTCGATCGGCATAGTGCTCCGTTGCGCTGTAGATCCTTGGGCTCTGTGATGCTGCCCACAAAAGATCCTATAGGAAATAGAGAATGCGTCAACCGTGGCTTTTGCTGCGCTGCTCGGGGCGCCCGCTCCGTCGCTTAAAACGAAAATTCCCCGCCGCGTGTGGAACGCGACGGGGAATGGTCCGTTTGCCGGACGTCCTCCGGCCGAAAGCGGGGGCTTAGGCTCCGCTGCAGACCTGGCTGAACTTGGCGCCGGCCTGCTGGTATCCATCGGTGAGGTCCTGGAGCTTCTGCTCGTCCGGGCTCTCCTTGGCGTACTCGTCGGTGTACTCCAGGATGGCTTCCAGCGACGGCCGCAGTTCCTCGGAGGCCACGGCCTCGATGGGACGGATGGCGTTGGCGATGCGGTTCATGGACGCCTTGCCGGTCCCGGCCGCGCTGGACACAACAAGGTTGAGGCGCTCGCAGGTTTCCTTCGTGGACAGCTTCGGCGCGGTACAGGCGGAGGCCGAGGCGAGAAGCCCGGCCGCGAGCAGAACAGTGGTGAGTTTTTTCATGGTCCCTCAGTTGTCGGTTTCAAGTTCGATTGTACGCAAGCCGGGCACCGGGACCGGAAGCGGGCATCCACGGGCAACCCCCCTGGCCTAGGCTGGTGCCCATGGCCATCCTCCACATAGCGACCCTGGTTCCCTCGAAACTCGAACTCATCGCGCAGCACCTGCCGAAGCAGCCTTGGTTCATCGCAGGCGACCCAGCCGGGCCCACCATCCTGGGCGCCTACCGCTTTGACGATCCCGACGGCGAGGTGGGCCTCGAAACCCATCTCGTGCTCCACGCGGCCACCGTCTACCACGTCCCGCTGAGCTACCGAGGCGCAGAACTGCCCGGAGCCGGAGAGTGGCTCGTAGGGACCATGGAACACTCGGTCCTGGGCAAGCGCTGGGTCTACGATGCGTGCGCTGACCCGGTTTACGTCGCAGCCCTGGCTACGGCGATCCTTACCGGCCGGCAAGGAGCCCAGCAGTTCGTTGAGGTGGACGGAAAGCTGGAGCCAAGGCCCAGTACGGCAGAAGTCAACGGCAGCGGAACGCCCGACGCCGTGGTCCCGGCTTTGGAGCCGCAGCCTCCCGTTACAGCCGGCGGGGTGACGGTCATTGATGCCGGCGGGCTCCGCCTGCGGATTGCGCGCGTGGTGGACCGAGGCCAGACGATCGACCCAGGCCCGACGCCCGGAGAGCTCACGTTGAGCGGCACGTGGAAGGGCCAGGAAGTCCCGGTCAAGCTGGCCTCCGCTGAGCCGTTGCCCTGATCGTGACCGTCCTTGAGGCTGCCCGCCTCCGCCTGCGGCCCATGACGGACGATGATCTGGGGCAGATGTCCGCCCTGCTGGGCGACTCCCAAGTGATGCGCTACTACCCTGCTCCGAAGACAAGAGTCGAAGCGCAGCGCTGGATCGACTGGAACAAGCGCAACTACGCCGAGCACGGTTTCGGCCTCTGGATCATGGAAGACCACCACGGCAATTTCATCGGCGACTGCGGCCTGACCATCCAACACGTGGACGGCACGGCGGAGGTCGAAGTCGGCTACCACGTCGTCACCGCGCACCAAGGCAAGGGCTACGCCACCGAGGCCGCCCAGGAGTGCCTCCGGTTCGCCGCCGACTCAGGGATCGAACGGGTCATAGCCATCATCGATCCGGCGAACGCTCCCTCACAGCGGGTGGCGGAGAAGGCGGGCCTGCACCTGGAAAAGAAGGCGACCAGGAATGGCCGGGAACAACTGATCTTCGCAATCACACTGTGAGCGAACGCCCTCTGAGGAAGGTCAGTCCCGCGGACGCCAGACCACAACGGCCTGGGACCGCGGGCGGGGACGCTGGCCGCGGGCCAGGCTGACGACGTCGCCGGCTGCTCCCGCGGCGAAGATCCGCGCATCCAGCGGATCCCGGCGCCGTGACAGTTCTTCGGTCAGCTCGCTCACGCGCAGCTGCAGCGCGGCCACCTGGTTCTCCAGCTGCATGATGCGCTTGATCCCCTCAAGCGAAACACCCTCCTGGGAGAGGCGCTGCACCTCGCGCAGGCGGTCGACGTCGCGCTGCGAGTAGCGCCGGGACTTCCCGGGGGCACGGCTGGGCGAGACGATGCCCAGCCGGTCGTACTGCCGCAACGTCTGCGGGTGCATGTCAGCCAGCTCCGCCGCCACGGAAATGACGAAGATCGGCTGGTTGACGTCGATGCCCATGGCCGGTTCCTACAGCCTGGCCTTGGCGGCCAGGTCCTGGCGCGGGTTGGCGTCCGCCGTCGCTGCGGCAAAGGCCTTCACGGCCTCCTCGGCATCCTTCGGCAGGTTTTGGGGAACGACGACGTCGACCGTCACCAGGAGGTCGCCCTCACCCTTGGAGGTGTGGACGCCGCGGCCCTTGACCCGGAGCGTGCGGCCCGAATTGGTGCCGGCCGGGACACGGAGCTTCACGTGGTTGCCGTCGAGCGTCGGAACCTCGATTTCGCCGCCGAGCGCGGCCTCCGGGAAGGTGACCGGGACGTGGACGCGAATGTTGTCGCCGTCGCGGGTGAAGAAATCATGGGGCTTGACGCTCACCGTGATGATGAGGTCGCCGTTGCCCGCCGGGCCGGGGTTGCCTTTGCCGCGCTGGCGCACCTTCTGCCCGTCCTTGATTCCGGCGGGGATCTTGACGTCGATGACGTTGCCGTTGCTTTCGCGCAGGCTCACCGTGGTGCCCTGGATGGAGCCCTTGAACGAAATGCTGGTGGTGGCGGTCCGGTCCGAACCCTTCTGGGGGGCGCGCTGGAATCCGGTCTGGCCACCGAAGCCGCCGCCGAAAAGGTCCGCGAACTCGGGCGGGATGTTTCCGGCACCAGCAGGCTGGCGGGCACCGCCGAACAGGCCGCCGAAGAGGTCCTCGAAGCCGCCGTTCGCAGGGCCCCCGCGCCCGCCGGCGCCGGGAGCGAAGCGGGCGCCGCCCATGGCCCGGATGGCGTCGTACTGCTGGCGGTCCTCAGGGACGGACAGCACCGAGTAGGCCTCGGAGATGTCCTTGAACTTTTTCTCCGCGGCAGCATCACCGGCGTTGGTGTCCGGGTGGTACTGGCGCGCGAGCTTACGGTACGCCTTCTTGATATCGGCGTCGGACGCATCCTTGGCAACTCCAAGGATCGCGTAGAAATCCTTCTCAACCCAGTCCTGGCTTGCCAAGTGTGTGTCCTTTCAAAGTCTGTTGTTGCGTTAGCTGTGGTTGCGGCGCGCTACGCAGAGCATAGACCCCCGCCCCTACGCGTGGGCGGCTCGGTCCTTACGGACCCGAGCCGCCCACGCTCCGGCAGCGGAGATTGGCCTTCCCAATACTCGCAAGCTCGTATTGGGACCCTCGGCCAGCTCCTTAGGGCCACTCCCGGGGTCTATGCTCTGCTTCGCGCTTTGCGGTCGGCTCACCTTAAGCCGGCACAGCCACAATCACCTGGGCCGCGCGCAGGACCCGCTCCTTGGAGCGGTAGCCCGAGCGCAGCACCTGGCTGACCGTGTCCACCTCGATGTCCTGGCCCGGCTGCTGGATGAGGGCCTCGTGGATGGTGGGGTCGAACTCCACGCCGGTGGCGTCGATCCGTTCCAGCCCGTAGGTCTTCAGCGAGTTTTCCAGCTTGGCGGCGATGGCGGCGAAGGGGCCGTCTTCGAGGTCGCCGTGCTGGCGGGCGGCGTCGATGTCGTCCAGCACCGGAAGCAGGGAGTTCAGGACGCCGATGACGGCCATTTCCCCTGCGACGGCGCGGTCGCGCTCAACGCGCTTGCGGTAGTTGACGTACTCGGCCTGCAGGCGGAGGAGGTCGTTGCGCAGTTCCGCGGCTTCGGCCTGGGCCGAGGCGCCGGTGGCCACCGACTCCTCAGCCGGAACCTCGACGCCGTTGAGGATCTCCTCAGCCTGGGACAGCGCATCGCCCTCGGCAGCCGCGCCTTCGGCGCCCTCGGGGGTGCCGGCGTCGTGGGCTGCTTCCTGGTGCGGATGCCGGGCGGCCCCGGTCTCCGGGTCAACCTTGCGGTTGTCCCGGATGACCGGCTTGCCCTGCTCCGAATCCGAGTGCTCTGATTCGTTGCCGTGGTGAGGCATGGTTACTTCTTCTCGTCTTCGTCGATGATCTCGGCGTCGACGATGTCCTCGTCGTCGGCCTTCTTGTCACCGGCCGGAGCTGCACCCTCGGCGCCTTCGGCACCGGCGGCGGAGGCCTGCGAATAGATGGCCTCGCCAAGCTTCGTCTGGGACTGCTGCAGCTTCTCGAACGCCGTCTTGACAGCGGCGTCGTCGGTGCCTTCGAGAGCCTTCTTGAGTTCGTCGACGTCGGCCTTGACCTCGGTCTTGACCTCTTCCGGCAGCTTGTCGTCGTTTTCCGACAGCAGCTTCTCGATCGAGTAGGCGAGCTGCTCGGCGGAGTTGCGGGTGTCGGTGGCTTCGCGGCGGGCCTTGTCCTCGGCAGCGTGTGCCTCGGCGTCGGCGACCATGCGCTCGATGTCTTCCTTGGACAGTGCGGTGCCACCGGTGATGGTCATGGACTGTTCCTTGCCGGTGCCCTTGTCCTTGGCGGAGACGTGCACGATGCCGTTGGCGTCGATGTCGAAGGTGACCTCGATCTGCGGAACGCCACGGGGCGCCGGGGCGATGCCGGTCAGTTCGAAGGTGCCCAGCGGCTTGTTGTCGCGGGTGAACTCGCGCTCGCCCTGGAAGACCTGGATGGCCACGGACGGCTGGTTGTCGTCTGCGGTGGTGAAGGTTTCCGAACGCTTGGTGGGGATGGCCGTGTTGCGCTCGATCAGGTGCGTCATGACGCCGCCCTTGGTTTCGATGCCGAGGGAGAGCGGGGTGACGTCGATCAGGAGCACGTCCTTGCGCTCGCCCTTCAGGACACCGGCCTGCAGCGCTGCACCGACGGCAACAACTTCGTCCGGGTTGACGCCCTTGTTGGGCTCCTTGCCGCCGGCCAGTTCCTTGACTAGTTCGGAGACGGCAGGCATGCGGGTGGAGCCACCGACCAGCACGATGTGGTCGATGTCCGAGACCTTGATGCCGGCTTCGGCGATGACGTCGTGGAACGGCTTCTTGGTGCGGTCCAGCAGGTCCTTGGTGAGGTCCTGGAACTTGGCGCGGGTCAGCTGCTCGTCCAGGTGGACCGGGCCGTCGGGGGTGACGGAGAGGTACTGGAGCGAGATGTTGGTGCTGGTGGAGGAAGAGAGTTCCTTCTTGGCCTGCTCTGCGGCTTCGCGGAGGCGCTGGAGGGCGATCTTGTCCTTGGAGAGGTCGATGCCCTTGATCTTCAGCTGGCTGAGCAGCCACTCCACAACGCGGTTGTCCCAGTCGTCGCCGCCGAGGCGGTTGTCACCGGCGGTGGCGCGGACCTGGATGGTGGAGAAGTCGTCTTCGTCCTTGCCGACTTCCAGCAGGGAGACGTCGAAGGTGCCGCCGCCGAGGTCGAAGACCAGGATGAGTTCGTCTTCCTTGCCCTTGTCCAGGCCGTAGGCGAGGGCGGCCGCGGTGGGCTCGTTGACGATGCGGAGCACGTTCATGCCGGCGATCTCGCCGGCTTCCTTGGTGGCCTGGCGCTCGGCGTCGTTGAAGTAGGCGGGAACGGTAATCACGGCGTCGGTGACCTTTTCGCCGAGGTAGCTCTCGGCGTCGTTCTTCAGCTTCATGAGGATACGCGCGGAGATTTCCTGCGGCGTGTATTTCTTGTCGTCGATGTTGACCGACCAGTCGGTGCCCATGTGGCGCTTGACCGAGGCGATGGTGCGGTCGATGTTGTTGACGGCCTGGCGCTTGGCGATTTCGCCGACCAGGACTTCGCCGGACTTGGAGAAGGCAACGACGGACGGCGTGGTGCGGCCGCCTTCGGCGTTGGCGATAACGGTGGGCTCGCCACCTTCGAGAACCGAGACAACGGAGTTGGTGGTTCCGAGGTCAATACCTACTGCACGTGACATATGTGTTGCTTCCTTTCACTGCTTTCAATCGCCGATGTCCGAGACTGCACCCGGGCACGCTTCCTTAGCGGGGAGTGCCGGTGACCACCCAACATTCGGCTAGTTGAGCGTTCTGCACTCAACTGTACTCAGGCGCCGATTTAAGTCAACTCAAAGTTGAGTGATGTTCGCTCAACCCTGTGTTTGGGCTCGCTTCCGGCCCCGGAATGGCGCGGCTTCGAGGGCGTTTCGCCGTGGGAGAACGTGCCCGACGGCGGCATCCGGCTTGGGTGCCACTTACTGGCCGGGCGCGCGGGCGGATGCGCGGCCGCCGTCGAAATCGCGGGAATGCTGCGGGGTCGCCGGAACTTTCCGGCGACCCCGCAGTTCTCCGGCGACTTCGGCCCCCAACCGTGGTCAAACCGGCGGCAGATCGAAGTCACCACAACCACGCGTAACGCCAACGACATCTGCCGGAACTGGTTCATGGCGGCCAATGGTCCACCCCTTGACCATGGTCACCTGCAGCCTGCACGACATTCTTGATCGCCTGCCTCGATCGAGCATGTCCATCAGGATCGACGGCACGTGGGTGAACGTCACGCTTCGCGAAACCGAGGACGCCTGGCTGGCGGCGGGAAACCACAGCGGTTTCGGCATTGCACTCGTGGCGCAGGGACCAGGCAGCCGGCGCCGGAGGGCGCAGCTCTCGAATCCGTGGCCGACATCGAACCATTGCAGGCCGCCCGCCGGACTTGGCTTCGAAAAGCCCGCGGCGAAGACCAGGGCCGTCGGTGCCACTTGCAGGCCTGATGCGCGGCCGCCCCTGATGCGCGGCCGCCCCTGATGCGCGGCCGCCCCTGATGCGCGGCCGCCGCTGATGCGCGGCCGCCGTCGAAATCGCGGGAATGCTGCGGGGTCGCCGGAATTTTCCGGCGACTCCGCAGGGTTCCGGCGACCCCGCAACTCTCCGGCGAATTCGAAGCAAGGCCGGAGGCGAAGCCTAGGACCCCGCTTGCCGCGTCGCCCCCTCCGCCGCTGGCGCGGGAAGTCGAACACCGTCAGCCTCCGGCGGGACCGGCTTGTACACCCAGGCCACGAGCACCACGGAAATGATCATCAGCAGGAACCAGGACAGCAGCTTGTCCGGGGTCACCAGGTGCCAGCCGTTCACCTGGCTCGGGTAGAGCCAGGCGTGGGACCACGTGGCGATGTTCTCGGCGATCCAGATGAACAGCGCCACCAGCAGGAAGGAAACCAGCAGCGGCATCCGGAAGCCGCGCCGGAATACCCTGAAATGCATCACGCAGCGCCCGAAGACCACCACCACTGCCGCCAACAGCACCCAACGGAAATCGAACATGTAGTGGTGTGAGAAGAAGTTTGCGTAGATGCCGAGGGCCACGATCGCAGTGATCCAGCGCCGGGGATAGCGGGCAAAGCGCAGGTCGAACAGCCGGTAGACGCGCACCATGTAGGACCCCACGGAGGCATACATGAACCCGCTGAACAGCGGCACCGCCCCGACCCGCAGGAACCCTTCGGCCTCGTAGCTCCAAGACCCGACATCGGTCTTGAACAGTTCCATGACCGTGCCGACGAGGTGGAACAGCACGATCACCCGGAGCTCGCGCAGCGTCTCGAGCTTGGTGGCGACCATGACGATCTGGATGACGACGGCAGCGATGGTAAGGAAGTCGTTCCTGGCAAGCGGCGCATCGTCCGGGTACCAAAGCCGCGCCCCGAAGATCACGGCCAGCAGCAGGGCCCCGAAGATGCACGCCCATGCCTGCTTCAGTCCGAACACCAGGAATTCGGCAAGCTTCCAGCGCAGGCCGCCGGCGGGCGCGCGTTCCAGGAAGCGGTGGGCGCGTTCGTCCAGGAACTGCTCGACGGCGGTCAGGCTACGCATGGCTCGCACTCCGGCTCATGCTCCGCACGCTGGACACGTCGATCCGGCCCAGGTAGTAATCCTTCGGCCAGTGCCGGAGACGCCGGGGAAGCCTTGGGTACACTCCGGCAAGAAAGCGCATCACGCCCTCGAAGAGCCGTTGCCGGCGGGGGCTCCATGGCAGTCCGTACGCGGCGCGCAGCGGCTCCGGGAGCAGCCCGGCGGTAAGCAGCCGCGCCACCGGCATCACTGCGCGCAGCCAAACAGGCCCCGCAACTGGATGTAGCAGTGCCTGGGCCACCCGCACCGCGTGGGGACCGGGCGCCAGCCCCGCCAGTCGCTCGTCCCAGTACTCGTCGAAGGCTGCACGGCTGGCAGGCCACAGCTCCGCGGGAAGCTGCAGGGCCGTCCCGATCCGCGCGTACTCACGGTAGATGCGGTCCGCGGTGCCGGCGTCGAGCGTTCCATGCACCTGCTGGTAGACGGTCACGGCGGTGTCGTACAGGGTGGCCACCACCCACAGCTGGGAAGCCGGATCAAAGGCGTTGTACCCGGCGGACGCGGAGTCGGGCTGCCTGCGGACCGGCGCATGGGCACGGTTGACGGCGCGCCGCATCGCAGCCAGCTGGTCCTCGGAGCCGTAGACGACGGCGTAGACGTAGCCCATGGTGGCAGCGAGCCGCTCAAGCGGGCGCCCGGCGAAGGTGCTGTGGTCGGCCACGCCACGCCCTACGGCGGGGTCGGCGATTTGCAGCAGCACGGCGCGTCCGGCCCCGGCGAGCAGCACGGCTTCCGCCCCGATGTCTGCCAAGCCGCGAACCATGCAGCCACCCTACTCCTCAGGCCAGGCCGATGATTCCCGCGAGCAGCCCGAGCTGGTGCGCGAACAGTTCCTCCCGGGCCGCGAAGGTGTCCGCACCATACTGCCCAAACACCTCGAAGCTGACCGCCCCGAACACCGAGGTCCAGATCAGCACCCCGCGGGTGACCAGTTCTTCCGGCACCTCGAGGCCGAGCCCGGACCGGATGGCGGCGAGGTCGCGGGACAGCGTTCCGGGAACGACGACGGCGGGTCCGGCCGGGGCTGCCAGCGCACCGGCGCGGTAGGCGGCGTCGAAGTTGCGGACCATGCGGTACACCACCCGGGTGCCAGGCACGGTGGTTAGCTCCCCGGGCGCCCGGTACCCGGGGACGGGGCTGCCGAACAGGAGGGCGTAGCAGGCCGGTTCGCGCAGCGCCCAGTTCCTGACGGCGTGCCCCAAGGCGTGGAAGCGTCCGGTGAAGTCGCCTTCGGGGAGGACATCGACGGCGGCATCCACCGCATCGCCGAGCTCGTTGTATGCGTCCACCAACAGCAAGGTGAGGAGCTCGTCGCGGTTCTCCACGTAGCGGTACACCGCTGAGGACACGACGCCGAGATCCCGCGCCACGGCCCGCAGCGACAAGGCCGCCGCGCCGTGGAGGGCAAGGTGGCTGCGGCCGATCCTGACGATGTCGGCGATGGTCTGCGCGCGCGCACGCTCCCGGGGCGTGGGGACCTTGGACTCGGGTTTCGCGGCCTGGGGTTTCGCGGTGGACGGCATGCCCCCAGCATGCCACAAAAGAGAGCGGTGTCGACAAAAGAGAGCAGTGCTCTTGACTTTGCCGGTCGGCAAGGTTCATTCTGGGATGGAGAGAGCACTGCTCTCGATACGTCAGCGAAGCCCAAGCCAAGGAGTCCAGCCATGACCACCACGTACGCAGTCACCGGAGCCGGACCCGTCGGCTGGACCGTCGCCAGCCTCCTCGCGGAGCAGGGCCACCGGGTCCGCGTGCTCACCCGCTCCGGCTCCGGCCCCGAGCATCCGCTGATCGAGCACCGCAAGGCCGATGTCTCGGACCCGGCCCAGCTGGCGGACGCCTTCGACGGCGTTTCGGCCGTTTTTCACTGCATCCACGGTTCCGCGTACACCGCGAAGGCCTGGCAGGCCGAACTCCCCCGCGCCGAGCGGACAGTGCTCGACGCGGCGGCGGAAGCGGGCGCCGTCGTCGTCTTCCCGGAGAGCCTCTACTCGTACAGCGAGCCGGACATGCCGATGCGGGAGGACAGTCCGCGCGAAGCGGGCGGCGGCAAGCGGGGCGTGCGCACCGCACTGCTCAAGGCGCGGCGTACGCACCGGGCGGACACGGTGAGCGTGGCGGCCGGCGACTTCTTCGGCCCGCACGTCCGCACCTCCCACGCCGGCGAGCGCATGGTGCCGGCCCTGCTGAAAGGGAAGTCACTGCAGGTGGTCGGCAGCGCGCACCAGCCGCATTCCTTCACCTACGTGCCGGACCTTGCCGCCGCCATGGTCAAGGCCGCCCGGACGCCGGAGCTGTGGAACTCGGTGCTGCACGCCCCCACCGGACCGGCCCTGAGCCAGCAGGAACTCGCGACGGCGTTCACCACCGCGGCGGGACTGCCCGCCGTGAAACTGGGCGCGATTCCGGGCTGGCTGCTGAAGACCCTGGGACTGGCATCCACGGACATGCGGGAGCTCGCCGAGCTGCTCTACCAGTTCGAACGGCCGTTCGTCATGGACTCGGCCGCGAGCCAGGCGAAGCTGGGTATGGCGCCGACCCCGCTGGCCGAGGCCGCCGCGGCCACGGTGGCCTGGTGGCGGAGCCAGGCCTAATCCTCAAACGAATGGATATACCCTGAAAACCCCGTGACTGACGGGCCGTCCCGGGAGTAACCTAAGCACAACCGCTGTACTGGACCACCTTGTCGACTGGGGTGCCACCGTGGGTATTGTGCAAGCTTCGTTGACCGAACTGCTCGGGCTGCTTTCGGACGCCGTGAAACCTGCGCAGGTCCACCACGAGGACGAAGGCGAGCCCTCCCCTCCCGACGCGGCGGTGACCGTCCGCACCGTCGCGCTGAACCGGGTGGGCCGCTCTCGCAGGAAGGGCCCGCTGCTGGACCTGGAACTCAAGGTGGCCATCGAAGCCCGCGGCCCGGAATGCCTGACCCTGATGGAGCAACTGCTGCTGGTCGTGGAACGCCACAGCCAGTACTCCGTTGTTTCCGCCGGGGAATTCGAGCCCGGCGAATACCAGGCAAGCATCCGCGAAGGCCTGGGCTTCCTGGTCCGGGTCCCGGTGTCCCTTCCCTTCGAGGAGCCCTCCGGCCCACCCGTACTCGAACCCCTCATCGCCAGCACCACGGTGGCCCGCCGCATCCACGGCCGCCTGGTGGACATCCACAACAAAGGCATCCCCAACGCCTACATCCGCGCGCATTCGTCCGCCACCGCCGTCGTCAGCGACGCCACCGGCCACTTCGAGGTCCTGGCCTCGGCCGACGAACTCCAGCACTTTGCCGTGGCGGTCCGCGGCACTGAACGTGAAATGTCAGCCAGCACAAGCAGCCTGCCGGTGACCATCCGGTGGGAGTAAAGGGAGCGCACCATGGCGAACTACCAGGCGCCTGGAGTGTACGTACAGGAAGTACCCAGCGGCGCCCGCTCCATCGGGCAGGTGAGCACCAGCATCGCCGGATTCGTGGGGGTCGCCCCGGATCCGCTGGCGCATCTGGATGAGGCGCGGGTCCTGGACAACTGGACCCAGTTCGTGGACCAGTACGTCGGGAAGGCCACGCAGGGAACCCCGCTGTCCAACGCCGTGTTCGGTTTCTTCGCCAACGGCGGCGGACGCTGCTACGTGGTCAACGTGGGAACCGGCGGCAGCCTGACCGGGACGGCCAGGAAACCCACGGGCCTGACCCTCTTCGAAGCGATCGACGACATCTCCATGGTGGCCGCCCCCGGCTACGCCGACGCCGACGCCTACGCGGCCCTGCAGGCCCACGTGGAGCATCCGCTGCGGCAGGACCGGATGGCGATCCTGGACACCGTGGAGAAAGTGGACGACGTCGGGGCCCTCACCCGGGCGGCGACCTCCGGGGTGCCGGACGCCCCCGGGCCGGAGAAACCTGACGCGGCGAAGCCGGACAAACCCGAGAAACCCGAACCCGCCACGGGCGCCACCGGCGAAGACGCGATCGGTGCTCCCCAGTCCCCCGGCGGCTACACGGCCCTGTATTTCCCGTGGATCGTCATGACGGACCCGGTATCCGGCAAGAAGGTGACGCAACCGCCGTCGGGCCACCTGGCCGGGATCTGGGCGCGGGTGGACGGCAGCCGCGGGGTCCACAAGGCCCCGGCCAATGAGCCCATCCAGGGCGCCCTGGACCTGGTGCGGCGCGTCAGCCGCGGCGAGCAGGAGGTCCTCAACCCGGCCGGCGTGAACTGCATCCGCTACTTCCCGGGCGAAGGCATCCGGGTGTGGGGCGCGCGGACCAAGGCGCCCGAAGCCAGCGAGTACCGCTACATCAACGTGCGCCGGCTGACCAACATGATCAAGGAATCCGTGGCCGACGGCACCCGCTGGGTGGTCTTCGAACCCAACGACCACACTCTGTGGAAGTCGATCCGGCGCGACATCGGCGCGTTCCTGACCAACGTCTGGCGGGACGGCGCTCTGCTGGGTACCACCCCGCAACAGGCGTTCTTCGTCAAGTGCGATGAGGAAACCAACCCTCCGGAAGTCCGCGACGCCGGCCAAGTGGTCACCCTGATCGGGATCGCGCCCGTGAAGCCGGCGGAGTTTGTGATCTTCAAGCTCATGCAGTCGGCCGAAGCCACCAGCGAGACAGAAAGCGCAGGAGCCTGAGATGAGCATGCAGCCAAGCACACCCGCCCCGGCCGCGCAGCCGGGCAACGTGGTGGACCCGTACCGCGCCTACAACTTCAAGCTGGTCATCCAGGGCGTGGTGCAGGGGCACTTCACCAAGGTGGAGGGCCTGGGCATGAAGATCGACCGCATCCTGTACCGCTCCGGCGGGGAAAACAGTACGGTGCGGGTCATTCCGGGGCAGGTCGAGTACACACCCGTAACACTCAAGTACGGGCTCACCGATTCCACGGAAATGCTGCAGTGGCTCTTCAAGGCGGCCAACGGCCAGGTGGAGCGGCGGAACGTGTCGATCGCCATGCTCAACGATTCCGGCTCGGCCGAGGTCCGGCGCTGGAACTTGCTGGGCGCCTGGTTGTGCGAGTGGTTCGGCGCGCCGCTGGATGCCCTCGGCAAGGACCTGGCCATCGAGTCCGTGACCATCGCCTACGACCGCCTGGAACTCGATGATGCCCGCGCGCCCGTGGCCTGACGATTCGGCCGGGTCTCACGGTCCGGCGGGTTCTCACGGTCCGGCGGGTTCTCACGGTCCGGCGGGTTCTCACGGTTCGCCCGGTTGGCGGCGGGGGCTGGCCTCACGGCTGCGTGTGCTCGCGGAACGCCTGGACCCCGGGCGTCCCGCGGGGCGAGGCTCTTCGCTGCCTGGCGCGTTGCCAGGCACCTCGCCGGGCACCGGATTAGACGCCGGCGGCCCGACGCCGGCCCGCGGCTTCGACCTCTCCGGCGCACCCGAGCATTGGGTGCGCCTGCTGCACGACGCCGGGCTGGTGCCCGCGGATGCTTCTGCCGACGAAGCGCCAACAGTCGAAGCGCCAACCGTCCGGGGGCACTTTGGGCTGCCTGGGCTGCGGAGGCTCAGGCTGAGGCCAGCAATGGCGCGGATGCCGTCCGCTGTCCCTGAACCAAAGAGCCCCACGACGGCGGCGCCGCGGCAGGAAACGCAGGCACAGGACCCGGGAACCCCTCCCGCAGCCTTCGATGCCCCCGACACTGTGGCTCCCCCACTTGTTGGGACTGCTTTACGTTCTTTCGCACCCTCCAAGGACGTAGAGCGGGCCTCACAACACGGCGGCAAGGCGGTGCCCGTGTTGCGCCTCCGGCCGGACCGCGCGAAGTCAGCGGCTCCGCCGCCAAGCCAGGCCGCTTCCGGGCCCAGGGAAACCGCTCAACGTGCGAGGCCCGCTCTGCGTCCTTTGACCCGCGAAAACGACGTAGAGCAGGCCTCACAACGCAGTGTCAACGGGGTGCCGGCGCTGCGCCTTCGTCCGCAAAGCCTCCGGCAGCAAAGCCTCCGTCCGCAAACTGCAACACCGCCGCGTCCTACAGCCCCGACCCAAACGACCCAAACCGAACACCCCACAAGCGAACACCCCGCAGCAGTCGAAGCTTCCCCCTTTGCGAGGCCCGCTCTGCGTGCTTTGAGTTTTCCAAAGCACGCAGAGCAGGCCCCGCAACGCCCGGAACAGCCAAGAGAGCCGGCAAAACCAGCGCACGGCCCCACGCCAGAGTCCCCGAGCATGCCGGAATCCCAGGGCCACCCGAGCAGCACCGGAGCCCACGTCCCGAAACCCGCTCTCAACGGAGAATGGCCCGTGCTCGCCCCGAAGCCAGGCCCGCCACCACAGGGAAGCCACAGCAGCGAACCCCTCGAGCACGCCCTGGCCCGGGCCGCAAGGCTGAACCAGGAGAGGTCGGCGGTGTGAGATGGAGAGGGTCGCGTTCCTGATCGAAGACACCGGCGAACACCTGGGCTGCCTGCTCAACCCGGAGACCGTGGTGATGCAGCGCAGCGCGGGCGTGGAGCCTCGGAGGAGCGCGGGCGGGAAGCTCACCGGCAGCGGCCTGGCGGATGACCCCCTGCTCTTCACCGGCGGCGGGCACACCGAACTCCGCCTGGATTTGCTGTTCGACGTCGATCTCGCACCGGCGTCGCTCCATGTGCAGGACGTCCGGCAGATGACCCGGCCCATCTGGGCGCTCGCGGAAAACTCGGCGGAGGTGGAACGGCAGCGCCGGCCGCCGTCGGTCCGTTTCGTGTGGGGCCGGGCGTGGAACGTGCCGGGGATCGTCACGGAGGTGGCTGAGCGGTTCGACCGTTTCGCCCCGGACGGTTCGCCCCTGCGTTCCTGGATGCGCCTGGTGTTCGTGCGGGTGGGCCAGAGCGCCGACGAGGAGGGCGGCGAGAACTACGAACTCGCCCAGCGGCTTCCCCCGGTGGACCTGACCGCGCCGCCCGTGGACACCCTCACGGTGACCGGCGACGGCGGCACGGACCGGGACGCGTTGTCCCCCGACGGCGGGGAGCCCCTTCCTGAGGTCCCGCCGGGCGAGCTGGGGCGCCTGAGCCTGCAGGCCTTCGGGACGCCGCTGCTGTGGAAGCTGCTGCTGGAGTACAACAACGTTGACGACCCCGCGCATTTCACGGGCCCGCTGGCCGTGCCGCCGATGGGCGAGACGCCATGAAACGGACCACCCCGGAGAGACAGCCATGAGGCAGCTCCAGGGACTTCCCGAACTGATCGTCACCCTCGGGCGGCGCCGGCTTTCCGCGGCCGATACGGCCGCGATCGTGTCCGTGCAGGTCCTCAGCTCCCTGGCCCGCCCGGCCCAGTGCCTCATCACCTGGCGCCCCGGACCCGGCCAAGGCCAGGGCAGCAGGGGCCAAGGCAACAGGGGCATAGACCCGGCGCCCGGGGATGCGCTCCGGGTGGAGCTGGGCGGCCGGCGCACTCCCCTGTTCGTCGGCGAAGTGACCGTGGTGGAGCGCAGCTACGGCGCCGACCTCTCCCAGGAAATCCGGGTCCGCGCCTACGACGCCCTGCACCGTCTCCGCAAGCGCCAGTTCACCAGGCTACACGGAGGCGAACAGGGGGACGTGGACCTGGCCGGCCTGGCCCGCACGCTCTGCGAGGGCACCGGGCTGCAGGTCACCGGGGGCAGTGCAAAACTGGGGCAGGTGTACCAGTGCGCGCGCTCGGACCTGGCCCTGCTGGTGGAGCAAAGTGCCCGGGTGGGCATGTACCCGGTGGTCGACGGCGACGCCCTCCGCCTCACCACGCTGGCCGGCGAGGGCGATCCCGTGGAGCTGGAACTGGGCAGCAGCCTGCACTCGGCCGAGGTGGAACTCAGCCAGGAGCCCGCGTACCTGGGCGCCCGCACTGCCGGCTGGCACTCCGGCGACGCCGAAGCCCTGGAGGGATCGGCGTCGGGCAGTGACGCGAAGGCGGGCGTGTCCGCGGACCCGGCCCTGGCCAGCGTCGGCGCGGGCGGCGAGCTGCTGCGCGGCAACGAGGCCTTCGCCTCCGGCGCCGCGGCGGACGGACTGGCACAGGCGGAACTGGACGTGCGGATGGCCGGGCAGGTCAGTGCCGTGTTCGTGGCCGACGGCGACCCGCTGCTGCGTGCCGGCGGCCGGGTCCGGGTGCGGGGCCTGGCCTCGTCGCTGGAGGGCACGTACGCCATCGCCTCGGCCGTGCACCGGCTGGACGGCAGCGGCTACGAAACCACCGTCACCACCCGGCCGCCCGAAACCCCGCCGCCCCGGCAGCCGGACGTGTTCACCCTGGGTGTGGTGGCCGACGTCAACGATCCCGAGGAGCGCGGCCGCGTCCGGGTGCGCCTGCCCGCGTATCCGCCCCTGGAGAGCGGCTGGGCGCCCGTGCTAAGCGGGGCCGCCGGACCCGGTAAAGGGCTGGTGCTGCCGCCCGCGCCGGAGGACACCGTCCTGGTGCTGCTGCCGGCCACGGACCCGGCCCAGGCGATCGTGCTCGGCGGGCTGTACGGCCGCGAACGCACCCCCGACGCCGGCGGGAACACCGCCCGGGAAAGCCGCTACACCTTCCGTTCCGCGGACGGCCAACAGATAGTGCTCGACGGCGGCGCACGCACCGTCAGCTTCACGGACGGCCACGGCTCCACGGTGGAACTCGGGCCGGACAAGCTGCGCATCACGGCGGCCACGGACCTGCTGCTTGAGGCACCGGGCAAAGCCATGCGCATCCGCGCCAAGACGGTCGATTTCGAGGAGGCCTGATGCCGGGGTGCAGGCGATGAAAGTCCTGGTCAAGGAAGCCATCCTGCGCTGCGGGCACGACGGCAAGGTGGAGAACGTCCCGTCGCAGGAATGGGTGCGGGTGGCGGGATCGCCCGTGCTGGTCGAAGCCGATCCCGTGGGCCGGGACATCTCGATGTGCCCCAACATCGGCCTGAACATCAAGCCGTGCCAGAAGACCCTCCCCGTGGTGAAGGGGTACTCGGTATTCATCCGGATCGGCGGGAAGCGGATGTGCCTGGACACCGTGGAAGGCTTCACGGACGGCACCCCGCCCGGCGCCGTGAAATACACCGTCCGGCGGCCGGGCCAGGAATTCGTGGCGGCGGGATCATGAGGAGCGCAGTCATGAAAAGCGGCCGGCCATGAGCGCCCCCCGGTACAAGTCGGTGGCCTTCGTCCACCCGGACTTCGACGCCGCCGTCGGGCTCTCCGGCCTCACCCTCACCCCGGACGGCAGGCTGGCCACCGTCACGGACGCCGCCTCCGTGCGGCAGGCCCTGCTGCTGCTCCTGAGCACCCGGCCCGGCGAGCGCATCAACCGCCCCACCTATGGCTGCCACCTCTTCCGGCTCGCCTTCGCCCCTGCGGACGACACCACCGCGGGCCTGGCCATCCACTACGTGGCCCGGGCCGTGGAGCAGTGGGAGCCGCGGATCACGGTGTTGTCCCTGGACGCCTCGCGCTCGCAGGAGAGCCCGGAACTGCTGGAAGTGCGGCTCCGGTACCGGGTGCGGTCCACCCAGCACCAGGACGAACTGGCCATCACCCTGCCCGTTGACTCCGCTATATCCCATGAACGGGGAGGTGCAGCATGAGCATTCCCGTGCCGAACCTGGATGACCGCAGCTTTGCCGAGCTGGTGGCCGGCGCCCGGGAACGCATCCGGCAGGTCGCCCCGGACTGGACGGACCTGTCCGTGCACGACCCCGGCATCACCATCATGGAGGCCTTCGCCTACCTCACGGACACCCTGATGTACCGGCTCAACCGGGTCCCGGAGAAGCTGTACGCCGTGTACCTGAACCTGCTGGGCACCAGCCTGCACCCGCCCGGCAGCGCCGAAACCATGCTGGAGTTCACCAGGCTCGCAGCAGGCGGGGAGGCCCCGGAAATCCGGATCCCGCGCGGCACCCAGGTCAGCTGCCCGCCCGGCGTGCCCGGGGCACCGCAGCCGGTCTTCACGACGACGGCGGCCGCGGTGCTGCCCGCCGGCCAGGCCAGCGTGCTGGTCCCGGCAGCCGATGTCACCTTGTACGACGCCGTCCCGATCGGCACCGGGACGGGACGGCCGGGGCAGAGCTTCGTGGTCCCAAACGCCCCGATCGTCTCCGGGGCGGGGCTGTCCGTCGCCATCGAAGTGCCCGCCGGGACCCGGCTCAGCAGCGGCGAGGCCGTGCTCGTGGACGGGAAACCGTTCCGGTACTGCCGGGAAGTGGAGGCGTTCGCCGACGCCCGCCCCGGCGAGGTGCCGGTGCGAATCGACCGCAGTGCCGGCGTCGTGATGTTCGCCTGGTGGGACGAGGCATTCGTCCCGCAGGGAACCGGCGGGCAGGAGCACCCCGTGGTTCCCGGACCGGGTGCCGAGGTGCGTGCCTGGTACCGCGGAGGCGGCGGGCAGCGCGGGAACGTCGGGGCCGGTCAGCTCACGGTGCTGCGCTCGCCGGTGCCCGGAGTGCGGGTCAGCAACCCGGAACCGGCCACCGGCGGGCGCGACGGCGAAGCCCTGGAAAACGCGCTGCGCCGGGCCCCGCAGGACTTCCAGGCCCGGGACCGGGCCGTGACCGTGCGGGACTACGAGGTGCTGGCCATGCGCCACGGCGGGGTTGCCCGGGCACGGGCATTCACCCGGAAGGAACTGTGGGCGTTCGCGAAGCCCGGCGAGGTGGAGGTGGTGCTGGTGCCGTTCGTGCCGCGCCCCGGTGGCGCGCAAGGCACACCCGTCACGGCCGCCGAACTCGCCGGGCAGGCCCGCGGCGAGGTGCGGGACGACGTCGAACGGTACCTCCGCCGGCGCTCCACGGTGGGCGCCGAACCCGTGGTCCGCTGGGGCCTCTACAAGCAGGTGCTGGTGGACGCCCGGATCGTGGTGCGCCCGGACGAAGACGCGGACGCCGTCAAGGCCCGGATCACCGCCCGGCTCAACGACGGGATCAGTCCGCTCGGCCCGGGCTCCGCTCCCGCCGGGACGGGCACCTACGGTTCGGGTTTCGGCAAACCTTTGCGCGTCTCCAACCTCTACCGGGCCATGGAGGAAGCCGAGCCCGGGGTGCAGTATGTGGACCGGGTGCGGCTGGAGGTGGACAAGGTCCCGGACACGGACGCGATGGGCCTGGTGCAGGCCGAGGGGCAGGACAACACCTGGTTCGTGGCCCAGGACGGGCTGCTGTTCCGCACCACCAACGCCGGCGACGGATGGGAGGCCTGCGCCGAGTTCGGGAGTGTCGATTCAAACGGCGACGCCGCCACGGAAACGGTGCGGTCCATCGCACCGTTCCGCTCCCCCGCTCCGGGACGGTCCGCCGTCGGGCAGCACCCCGGGATGGTCGCGGTCAGCACGGTGGCCGGCACGTCCTCGCGCATCTACATCAGCGAGGACCTGGGCGAATCGTGGCGCCGCGCGGCGGAGCTGGGCTTCGTGGTGGCGGACCTGTGCTGGGTGGACCGGCAGGGGGCGCCGGTGCTGCTGCTCGCCGGCGAGCGCGGCCTCTACGAACTGCCGATGGGCGAGGGCTCCATCCCGGTCCAGAACGTGGTGGACGCCGGGCAGCCGGACCGCGGCTTCTACGCGGTGGACGCCCTGGTGGACGTGCGTGGCCGCACCGGGGTGGCCGTGGCGGCGGAAGCCTCGGCCGGGGTGTGGCTTTCCCCGGATGCCGGCATGGCGGGCAGCTTCAAGCGGGTGAAGGCGGCCGGGGAGGACATCCGCTGCATGACCGTGCAGTACGACGGCGGTGCCAGCTACCTGTGGCTCGGCCGTTCCGTTCCCGAGGGCAGCGGCACCGGATGCCTGCGGCTGAAGATCGACGAACTCGCCCGCACCGACCTCGACACCCTGCAGGCCGCGTGGGAACAGTTCGGCGCGGGCTGGACCGGCGGCAGTTGCTGGGCCGTGCACGTCATGGGCAACGCCGCCTACGCCGCCACCCAGAGCGGCGGGGTGCTGCGCCTGCAGCTCGGCCAGGCCTCCCCGCAATGGAGCACCCCGGATGTGAACTGCGGGCTGCCGCTGCGGGACCGCACCCGTTTCGACCCCGTCCGCGGGGTGTCCGGTACCGTGCGCGACGACGGCACGCAGCTCCTGCTCGCCGCCGGGCCCAAGGGGATCTACCGCAGCACGGACAACACCGCCTCTTGGGCGAACTGCACGCGGCGGGTGGTGGACGACGTCGTGACCTTGCCGGAAACCTGGCTGTTCTGCTCGGGCGGGCACCGCATCGAGGTGGTGCACGGACATGGCTGACTTCGATCTCGGTGACTCCCGGCTGCTGCGGGTCCTGCCCGAGGTGTACCAGGTGGCGGCGGAAAGCAGCCAGCCGCTGCAGGCCTTGCTGGCGGTGGCCGAGGACATGCACGCGCCCGTCCGGGACGTCCTGGACCGCATCCACACCGTCCCGGATCCCGGGCGCTCGCCGTCGTCGCTCATTCCGTTCCTGTCCCGCTGGGTGGACCTGGACTGGCTCACCCTGCCCGGACCGGAGGCCACCGGGACCGCGTCCGCCGGGATCCCGGTGGCCCGGCAGCGGGACCTGATCGCCAGCGCCGCCGGGCTGTCCGCGCGCCGCGGCACCGTGGACGGGCTCACCCGTTTCCTGCACCTGGCCACAGGGGTCCCCGGCTTCGAAGTGGTGTCCGAACCCGGCGCCTTCCACATCACGGTGCGGGTGCCGGCCGCGGCCGCGGGGCAGCTTGAGCTGGTGCGGCGGATCGTCAAGGGCATCAAGCCGGCGCACGTCACCGACCGCGTCGAGGTGATGAAGGAGTGAACAGCGGGAACCGCAAGCCCATCATCGTGGTGGTCGCCTGCGCGGTCGTGGCGGTGCTGGTGCTGGTGTTCGGGGTCAGCTGCGGGGGCGGCAACGACGCCGCAGCGCCGGGGTGGCAGTCCGGTTTCGCCGGGGCCGCGAAGGGCGGAAAGCTCACGACGGCGGACCTGGCCCCGGCTGGCGGCTCCTGTTCGGCGTCGGGCGGCCAACTCGCGGTCGCCGGGAGCTGCACCTTCACCGTCCGGGAGTTCGGCGGGCTGTTCTCCTTCGGTCCGCCCACCAAGCGGGCCCGGCTGCTGCCGCAGCAGGCCGTGGAAGTGACACTCTCCGTGGAAGGCACGCGTACCGAGCAATCCGCCGACCCCGGGGATACCGTGGAGCTGACATTCGGAACCTCGGGCGGGAGCCTCGGCATCCGCTGCCTGGTGCCGGGAGGCTGTGTGCTTCAACTAGTGGAGGCGGGCTGACATGACCGGAATAACCCTGACACTCAGTTCCCCCACCGTGGAGCTCAAGGACGGCAAGGGCTCGCTGACGGCCTCGGTGACCAACAGCTCCGCGGAGGCCGAACGGGTGGTGCTCGGGGCCTTCCCCGGCCAGCCCGGCGCACCGTCCTACACCACCGTGGCCGACCCTTTGCGCACCATCGGCCCGGGAGCCACCGAGCAGTACCTGGTGGCCTTCGACACCACCGGCGCGGCCCCCGGCAGCTACCCGGTGAAGTTGATCGCCTACTCCGCGGACGACGCGCCGGAGGACTACGCGGACCAGGCCCACGTCGTCACGCTGGCGGTGAGCCAGGCACCCGCGCCTGCCAAGCCGCCGTCGAAATTTCCCTGGCTCTGGGTGATCATCGGCGCGGTGGTGCTGCTCCTGGCGATCGGCGGGGTGCTGTGGTTCCTGCTGCGCGGCGGCGGCAACGTCCCGGACGTGCGCGGCAAGCAGCAGAGCGAAGCCGCGCAGATCCTCATCGGCGCCGGCTTCTCGATGGGCTCCACCGAGGTGGTGAGCACGGAACCGCCCGGCACCGTCATCAGCCAGAACCCGGCAGCCGGCAGCCGGGCCGACAAGGGGATCACCGTAAGCGTGGAAATCGCCCGGAAGGCCGACGTTCCGGTACCCAACGTGATCGGGCAGCCAAAGGAGACGGCGGTCCAGACGCTGACCCAGGCCGGGTTCACGGTGTCGGTCAAGGAGACCCCGAGCTTCGCCGCCCCAGGCACGGTGATCACGGTGACTCCGCCGGTTGGGACCCCGCTGCGGCCGGGATCGGCGGTGACCATCGAGGTCGCGACGCTGCTGATCGGACTCGGTCCCACGCTGCCGCCCCTGCCGCTGTCCCCCGGAGGGCTCTGATGGGCACCATCACCATGACGCTCAGTTCGCCGTCGGTGGTCCTGAAGGACGGGAAGGGCTCGCTAACCGCATCCGTCACCAACGGCACAGCAGCGTCCGCCCGGGTGGTGCTCGGTGCATTCCCCGGGGGCCCTGCTTCGAAAACGTACACGGACGTCCCGGACCCGCTGCGGACGATCGCCGCCGGCGCCACGGAACAGTACCTGGTCACCTTCGACACCACGGGCGCGGCGCCCGGCAGCTACCCGGTGAAGCTCATCGCCTATTCCGCGGACGACGCCCCGGAGGACTACGCGGACCAGGCCCGGGTGGTGGCGCTCGAGGTTCCGGCACTCCCGACGCCGGCCCCGGCTCCCGGGTTCCCGTGGCTCTGGGTGATCCTCGGCGCAGTGGCGCTGCTCGCCGTCGTCGGCGGTGTGCTGTGGTTCCTGTTCAAGGACGCCACCGTGCCGCCGGTGGTGGGCAAGCCACAAACCGAAGCGGTGCAGCTCCTCAAGGACGCGGGCTTCGGCACCTCGGTCACCGAGAAAGAGAGCACGGAGCCGGCCGGGACCGTGGTGCGCCAGGATCCCGAGGGTGGACGGACCGTGGGCCGCGGCTCCACGGTGGCCCTGGAGGTGGCGGTGCCGTTGCGGACCACCGTGCCCGCGGTGCTCGGTGCCACTGTCGAATCGGCCAAGTCGCAGTTCGCCGCCGCCAAGATCCAGCTGGATTTCACCGCCGGTTCCACGTGCAACAAATCCCCGGAGCTGAGCCTGCAGCGCTGCGTGGTGCTCGGCGTCAACCCGGATGTGGGTTCCCGGGTGAACCTCAATGCGCTGGTGCTGGTGAGGACGGAGCTGA
Source organism: Arthrobacter cupressi (assembly GCF_900099975.1). GTDB lineage: Bacteria > Actinomycetota > Actinomycetes > Actinomycetales > Micrococcaceae > Arthrobacter > Arthrobacter cupressi. The sequence goes on along the minus strand of NZ_FNEI01000003.1, from coordinate 188,611 downwards.
GGTCGAAGATCTTCATCGACAACAACACGTTCCCGAACATCTGCAAGACCACCGAATGCGTGAAGCTGGGCGGGTGAGGTGCTCTTAGCAGAGGCTGCGGTGCTCCTCGATCAGCTCACGGACGATCCGTAAGTTGCTCGCCGTGCCGGACGCCCCGGGGCCTTCGGCGAGGCCAAGCAGGGCCTTCCAAAGTGCCCACCCACGGCCCCGCGCCCAGCTTGCCTCGTCCATCGCAATCTCGCGGCGGAAGGTGCTCCGGCTCTCGCCGCCGAACAGAGTCCAGGCGATGACCAGGTCGCAGGCCGGGTCTCCCACCCCGCTGGTGCCGAAGTCGATCACGGCCGCCAGCGACCCCTTCTCCTCCAACAGGTTCCCCGCCGCCACGTCACCGTGGAACCAGACCGGCGGCCCGCCCCACCGGGCGTCGAGCGCAGCATCCCACACAGCCTCGGCGCCCTCCGTATCGATCCGCCCGCTGAGCCTGGACAGGCAGCGGCGGGTCTCGTCGTCGTAATGGGCCGGGGATGTTCCGCGGAACCAGCTGTGTTCCCCGGCGTCGGGCGCTCCTGTGGTGCCGCAGGCCTGGAGGGCCAGCAGGAACGCGGCCAGCTCCGCGGCGAACCCTGGAAGGTCGTCCAGTTCCGCCCGGTCCGCCGTCCGGCCCTCGAGCCAGCCCCGCACCGACCAATGGAAGGGAAACCCCTCGCCCGGGACACCCAACCCCAGGATCGGCGGGACAGCCACGGGCAGTTGGGCGGCAAGGCGGGGCAGCCACTCATGCTCCTTCGCGATCGCGGGAGCATATCCTGCAGCGGTGGGAAGGCGCACCGTCATTGTTTCGCCCAAACGATAGGTGCGGTTGTCCCAGCCGTCGAACTCGACCGGAGTCACCGGCAACCCGGCCCACTCCGGGAACTGGGCGGCGAGGAGCCGCTTCACCAGGGCGGCGTCAATGCCCGCCCGTCCATCGATCCCGCGCCCGTCCGGGCCGCCAGCCTGCATGACGGCAAGCTACCGCGAACGCCCGGACGGTGTCACGCTCGGCAGAGCGGGCACCACCGTGAAAAGATCAACCATGCGTCCGATGCAGCACTCCAGCAAACTCCAGAACGTCCGTTACGAGCTCCGCGGCCCGCTCCTCCAGGCGGCCAAGGCCATGGAAGCCGAGGGGCACCGCATCCTGAAGATGAACCTCGGGGACACGGCACCGTTCGGGCTGGAGGCGCCGGAGTCGGTGGTGGTGGACATGATCCACCACCTGCGCGACGCCCAGGGCTACAGCGATTCGAAGGGCATCTTCTCGGCCCGCACCGCGATCTCGCAGTACTACCAGACGCAGAACCTGATGACGATCGGCGTCGAGGACATCTTCATCGGCAACGGCGTCAGCGAGCTCATCTCCATGACCCTGCAGGCCTTCATGGAGAACGGCGACGAGGTGCTGGTGCCCGCCCCGGACTACCCGCTCTGGACCGCCGCCGTCACGCTCACCGGCGGCATACCCGTGCACTACCTGTGCGACGAGGAACAGAACTGGTGGCCGGACATGGCCGACGTGGAAGCCAAGATCACCTCCCGCACCCGGGCGATCGTGATCATCAACCCGAACAACCCCACCGGCGCCGTCTACCCGCGCCACATCCTGGAGCAGTTCGCCGACCTGGCCCGCAAGCACGACCTCGTGCTGTTCTCCGACGAAATCTACGAGAAGATCCGCTACGAAAAAGCCCGGCACATCCACACCGCCTCGGTGGCGGAGGACGTCTGCGTGCTGACCTTCAGCGGTCTCTCCAAGGCGTACCGGATGCCCGGATACCGCGCCGGCTGGGTCGCGATTACGGGACCGCACGCCGCCACCGCCGAGTACCGCGAAGCGCTGGAACTGCTGGCGTCGCTGCGGCTGTGCGCCAACGTCCCGGCGCAGCACGCCATCCAGACCTGCCTGGGTGGTTACCAGAGCATCGAAGAACTCATCAGGCCCGGCGGCCGGCTGCGCGAACAGCGGGACCTGGCCTGGAAGCTGCTGACGGCGATCCCCGGCGTCTCCTGCGTTCCGGCGGCCGGTGCCATGTACCTTTTCCCGCGCCTGGACCCTGAGATCTACCCGATCAAGAATGACGAGAAGTTCGTGCTGGAGCTCCTGCAGGACCAGAAAATCCTGGTCTCGCACGGCACCGCCTTCAACTGGCCGACGCCGGACCACTTCCGTTTCGTGATCCTGCCGGCCGAGCGGGACATCGAGGAAGCCGTGCGCCGGATTTCGACGTTCCTCGCCGCGTACCGGGCAAGGGTTTAGCTTCGCGATTCCAGTGACGGCTTGGGCCTGCCGGTCACGGCAGCGGTCCACCGGTCATGAAGACCGGCGGACCGCGATCCGAGCCATTTCTACTGACGGACCTCCACGGTGGCCGGGGCCGGCGCTTCCTTTTCCAGCAGATCCTTTTGCCAGCCTTCTTGCTGTCCAAGCCGCTTTCGGACTACCGGCCAGAACAGCACCAACGCACCGGCCGCGATCAGGCTCGTCCACACCTGTGTGCGGCCGTCCTCGCTGAACAGCATGATCGTGACAATGCCGATCGCACCCAGGACCAGGATGATGTTCAGCCACGGGAACAGCCACACCTTCAGCTTGAGGTCCGCCCGTTCATCCGAAGTCATCTTGGTCCTCATGCGCCACTGGGTGACGGCTATGAACACGTAGACAAAGAGGGCAACCAGCCCGGTCGAATTCATGATGAAGTCATAGATGCCCGAGCTGGGGGCAATGAAGTTCACCAAGGTTGCGATGAGGCCGCCGACCGTCGATGCAACTACGGCGACAACCGGGACTCCCTTCCTGTTACGCCTGGCGACAACCGCCGGCGCAAGCCTCTGCTCGGCAAGGGCGGCGAACATCCGGGACGCGGAGTATGTTCCGGAGTTGAGGACGGAGATCACGGCCGTGAAGATGACCAGGCCCATGATGACGTCGGCGCCGGGCACGCCGAACAGCGAGAACACGTACGTGAACGGGGCAATGTCGGACGGCTTGGGGAGTTCGCTCCACGGAACGATCGTGGCGATGACGAGGATGGCGCCCACATAGAAAAGCATGACTCGCCAGATGACCGTGTTTGCTGCCTGGCGGATTCCCTTTGCGGGGTTCTCTGATTCCGCGGCGGCCATGACGGCAATCTCGGTGCCGAAGTACGAAAACAGCACCAGTGCGATGCTGGAGAGAACGACGCCGATGCCGTTGGGCATGAATCCGCCGTGGGCCCAGAGGTTGGATACAGAGAAGGAAGCATTCGGCCAGAGCCCGAGCACGTACAGCACGCCCGCACCAAGGAACACCACAATCGCGATCACTTTGATGCTTGCGAGCCAGAACTCCGTCTCCCCGAAGGTCCGCAGGGAAATGAGGTTCGTGCCCACAAAGACCGCCAGCAATGCGAGCGAACCGGCCCACGCGGGAAGCACGGGGAACCAGTTGTGCAGCATTCCGCCGCCCACGACGGCTTCGTAGGCGATCACGCCCACCCAGAAATACCAGTACAGCCAGCCGACGATATACGCCGCCCAGCTTCCAAGGCCCACCCTGGCATATTCCATGAAGGATCCGACGGCAGGCCTGGCCGCTGCCATTTCGCCGAGCATCCGCATTGCGAGGAATACCAAAAGCCCGCCCGCGGCGTAGGAGAGCACCGCTGCGGGACCGGTATTGCGGATGATGTTGGCCGAGCCGACGAACAGGCTCGCACCAATGATTCCGCCCAGCGTGATCATGGTGACGTGCCGGGCGCGGAGCTTCTTGCCCTGTGAATGACCGGCGGATTCCGGCCCGGATGCCAGGGAAGCGCCCTGCGCCGCTGTCAGGTGATGCTTCGAATCGACGTCGTATTCGTTGGTCATGATGAACCTCTTCGCTTGTTGGGAAAAGCGCTGGTTTCTGACAGGAACCCCGTCAGGTTTCTTGCATTCAGGCCGATGGAGGACGCTGCTGGAATTCGTTTGTCACCGGCGCTCGCGTTCGTTGATGGCGTGCCCGATTGCCTGCACGTAGGACACCAGCTCGTCATCGCTGATGATGAACGGAGGGCTGATCTGCAAAGTGTTTCCACGCAGCGGCCGGGAAATGAATCCGAGTTCGATAAGGTCGTCGGCGATCGCTTCGGCGCTGAGGTGGTCGGCCAGGGTGACGCCGCCAAGCAGGCCCGCAGACCGGACCTCGATGACTCCGGAATGCCCGGCATCCAGCCCGGCAAGTTCCCGATGCAGCACCCTTTCGAGGTCCCCGACCCTGGGTATCAGCTGATCGCGTTCGAGAATCTCCAGGTGCGCGAGGGCCACCGCAGAAGCCGTCGCGTGGCCCGCGTAGGTCGCGCCATGGCGGAAAATCGGCGTTGCGGGAGAGTCGACGTAGAAGGGTTCCCAAATCCGGGGGCTTACTAGCACGCCGCCCAGTGGCGCGTAGCCGGAAGTGATGCCTTTGGCGAACGTCAACAGGTCCGGCTGAATCCCGTACCGTTCGGCGGCAAACATCTTGCCGGTCCGGCCGAAGCCGGTAATGACTTCATCCAGGATCAAGAGGATGTCATTCTCCCGGCAGATCCGTTGGATCGCTTCAAGGTATCCCGGCACTGGAGGATTGACGCCTCCGGTACCCTGGATCGGTTCCGTGACGATCGCGGCAATATTTTCTGCCCCGATTTCGTCGACAACCCGGGCAACCTGCCCGGCGTCGTTGAACGAGACCCGGGCGGTTTCGGGGACCAGGGAATCGGTTCCGTAGCCTTCGCGGTTGAATTCGAGGCCGGCGATGCTCGTTCCGTAGGCGTGCAGGCCGTGGTAGGCGAATTCGCGGCTGAGGATGACCTTCTTGGATGAGCGGCCTTCCCGCTGCCAATGGCGGCGGGCGAGCTTGCAAGCCACATCGATGGCATCGGAGCCGCCTGAATTGAGAATCACCTTGGCCCGCTCAAACGGAGCCAGGCCAGCGAGCCGCTCCCCCAGCGCGTGTGCTTTGTCGTTCGTGAACCGGGCAAAGATGTGGTGCGTCTCGAGCCGCATCATCTGCTCGTAGGCGGCCCGGGCCAATTCCGGATGGGAATGGCCGATGTTGGCGTGCCACAGACCGGCGGTGCCATCGAAAAGGCGGCGGCCGTCGGAGGTGAAGACATAAGAGCCCTCGCCCCGTTCGATGATGAGTTGGCGCCCGATGACCGTGGGGACATGTGCCTGGGCGGGCCAAAGGGCGGGCCCGTCCAGCAGCCGCGCCTTGGTCGGCGCCTGAACGGGATCGGTCATTGTCATGGGTTCGCTCCTTCCGGTGAGCGTGAGTCCTGTCTGGGAATCCACCGGCGGAATTTGCGGTGGTGATGACAAAGTACGGACGCAGATACCTAAAGAAAAGCGAATCTTATTGACCAATATCTGTAAGAAAAACTTGCAGGGGCGCACCGGGCCGAGCGCCGTCGTCGTTCCTAGTCCCCCGCCGAGCCGCTGACCCGCAGTGCGTTGATGATCGCCGGGATCGACAGGATCAGCATGATCAGGGCCCAGACCAGCGCCACGATCACGGTGACGAGGGCCCAGAACTGGTCGCCGATGGAGACCAGCGGGCCGGGCAGGAAGCCGTGGATCAGGCCGAGCACCAATTGGAGCAGCACGGACACCACCAGCAGGACCACGAGTCCGGTGACCTTGAGGAACTTGGGCTGGCTCAGGATCAGCAGCACCGCGAACACGGCCTTCAGCAGGAGCAGCAGCCCCAGGATCGCGGCGGCCTGTCCCGTGGGAAAGCTCCCCCACAGCGCCAGGTAGGCGAGGGTCCCGAACGGAGTGGCAACAAACAGCCCGAACATCAGGAACAGCTTGGCCATGGCCAGCATCGCCGCGAAGAACGCCGCCACCACCCACAGGAGCGTGACAATCAGGGTCACGATCCCCTGGATCCGGCCGTAGAGCCGCAGCTCCATCATCAGGCTGAGTCCCAGCATCACCACCGTGAACAGCAGCAGACCGTCCAGGAACGCGAGGAAACCGATCCCGGCACCGGGCGGATCGGCGTCGGCCTTTTGCGTGTTGAGGAAGACGTCCAGCGGGACGCCCAGCTTGCTGGCCTCGCCCGGGGAGACGGGCTCGACGGCGGTCCCGCCCACCAGGAGCGACATGCCGATTTCCGCGAGGACGGCAATGGCGAACACCACGACGGCGGCGATGAAGAACGGTTTGCGGATCGCCTCAGGCGACGGCCCGTCACGGAGTGCGCCGGTACCAGTGATACCCGGCAGGTAGCCCGGACCCCGCCTCCCTGCGGCCATGGCTCAATTGTGGCAGAGGTGGGGTTTTTTGGAAGCGCTTGCGGCGGGGAAACCGGCACTTTCGGAAGCGAGGCAGGACGCCTGCATGACATTCTGCTGGATCACCCTCGCAGTTGTGGTCCCGGAGCCCGCTATCACGAGGATGTCCGAGGTGAACGCGGCGGGTGATCCAGCAGAATGTGAGGGGCGGGCCTGTGAAAACTACTGCTCGTCGGTGCGGAGCCAGGCCCGGCCGTGGCGGTAGCGGACTGCGGTTCCGCTCAAGCCGGCCGGCGCGAGATCGATGGTATCCAGGATGCCTTGCTCGGCGGGTGGGAGGAATTTGGGTTCACTCCAGGCAGGAGTGTCGTGGTCGCTTTGTTTCAGTTCTTCGGCCTTGCTCACGTGGGGATCCAGCGCGTCCATGCCATGTGCGTCGCGCTTCACCGGGATACCGCCGAACGCATACCCTGCAAATGCCAGCAGGCCGGTGGATGACGCGATCGCGTCGTCTTTCGTTTGCGGGACCCGCGAACTCTCGTCCCACAGCCAGGCTGAGCGTGCGGTGGCAAGGAAAGCATCGTGGTGCATGGCGTTGACGGTATCTATGCCATGGACAGCGCAGTAATCGTCAAGGAGTACGTATCCGACGGGGGACTCGTCATATTCCGGGTCACGGCGTTCGGTCTCCTCATCACAGGTGCAGCCAGGCGCATCGCTCTCCTTGGGTTCCAATTTGCCTCCGTACGACGGATCCAGGCCCTGTGCCCAGACGGGACCACTGGGACCGGGAACAATCCACACGAATTGCCTTGCATAGCGGTGCACCCACCACCTGTGAGCGGCCTTCCCGCAGAAAACTGCGAGCAGCAGGGTGGCAGCGAGGGCGAAAACCGACTCATACGGTGCAAACGGGCCTCCGTCGGACGGTGGGGTCTGGCCCCGGGCTATCGTCCAATCCGCAGCAAACCACGCCCACAGCGCGGCCGAAACGCACGCGAGACCAAACGCGACCCACCAGCCCACGGCGAGTTCCCTCCGTTCAGCCGAGAAGGCGTTCTCCCCCACAGCAGTTGTCCTGCCGTCCCTCAGCCTCGCCGAAAGCTTTCGGATTTCCCTGAGCTGACGAGGCGAGGACACGAGTTCCGCGGCGGCCAGGGTGGCCGAAAGAACCGCACCCGCCGCCCATGCCGTCGCTGATGCTGCGCCCGCACTGGCATGGGCAACGGCGCACGCACCCAGCAGAGCAGCTGAGGAGACGGGCAAGTACCTTCCCAGTGCCCAACCAGCCAGCACCATGAGCAAAGCAGTCTGCGTGACCGCGAAGCCGAACACGTTGATCGTCAGCAGGGATTCTTCCCATGACAACGGTGCTTCTTCCCAGCCGCGGTCGGCCACGAACGCTCCGCCCACGGTCAGCAAACCGAGCAGCCACGCCATCAACGCCACACGGGCCCCGGACCGCCGACGGGGCAGGGACGCCCACTCTTCTTTGCTCGGCCGGATCAGCTCGCGAACGTTGTGCATTGCACCATCCTGCGGGATCAACGCAATCCGGCCCAAAAAACCAAAACTGACTCGCAGTTGATGTCGTTATGCGGGCTCAAAACGACATTAACTGCGAGTCAGTTGGATGAGAGAACCGCTACCCGAACGTCAGTTTCGGCGGCGCCTGGCGGAAGCCCTTGGTGCGGAAGGCCAGGAAGACAACGCCGGCCGCCATCCAGCACAGGCCCACGATGAACGAGTTCGGGGCCAGCGAGGTCCACAGCCAGATGGTCAGCGCAAACCCGATAAAAGGCATCAGCAGATAGTTCAGCACGCCTGCGGCACCGCGGAGCTTGCCGTCCCAGAAGAAGTGCTTGATGACCGAAAGGTTCACCATCGAAAAGGCGAACAGGGCGCCGAAGCTGATCATGGTGGCGGCCATCTCGAGGCTGAGCACCAGGGCCAGGAGAGACACGGCCGAAACCGTGACGGCGGCCAGCACCGGGGTGCCGAAGCGCGGGTGGAGTTTGCCGAAGGGACGGGGCAGCAGGCCGTCGCGGCCCATGGCGTAGATGATGCGGCTGACGCTTACCTGGCTGGTCATGGCCGAGCCAATGCAGCCGGTAACGAACATCGCGATGAAGAAGGCGCTCAGCACGGGTCCGCCCACCTTCTCCACGAGTTCAATGCCGGCGGTGTCCAGGGCCGAGAACTCGTGCCAGTCCGGGATCACCAGGCCGCCGGCCCATGCGACCACAATGAAGATCAGGCCGCCCAGCAGGGTGGTGATGACGATGGCCCGCGGGATGTTGCGCTGGGCATCCTTGGCGTCCTCGGACAGGGTGGACACGGCGTCGAAGCCCAGGAAGGACAGGGCCAGCACGGCGGCACCGGCGAAGATCGGGCTCACGCCGCCGGAACCCATCTCGAACGGCGCCGTGACGGACGGGGCCGGGTTGCCGGAGAGGTAGGAAACGGACAGCGCCACGAACACCACGATGATGACCACGGACACGGCCACGATCACACCGCTGAACTTGCCCACGAATTTCACGCCGAGGGCGATGAAGGCCAGCACCAGCAGGATGCTCACCAACGCGAAGGCCCAGGCCGGGATCGCGGGGAACGCGGCGTTCATGTACAGGCCGATCAGCAGGAAGTTGATCATCGGCAGGAACAGGTAGTCCAGCATGAGGGTCCACCCGGTCACGAAGCCCAGGTGCCCGCCGAAGGTCTGCTGCGTGTAGGAATAGGCGCTGCCTGCAGCAGGGATGGCGCGCGACAGCTTGGCGTAGCTGAATGCTGTGAAGAGCATCGTCGCCAGGGCCACCACGTAGGCGGCGGCCAGGTGTCCGTCGGTGATCTGGGTGACCGTGCCGAAGGTGGTGAAAACGGTGGGCGGGGCCATGTAGCTCAGGCCGAACATGACCAGGGCGGCGAGGCCGAGGACGCGGCGCAAATGGGGCTGGTTGCTCGCCGGGGCGCCGGGGGAAGCGGCGACCGGGGCGGCGTGGCTTTCGGTGTTCACGGACATCGTTGTCTTTCAGGAGAGGAGGGCTCGCGCCCGGGTTGGGGAGGGTGCGCTACCGCACCGGGTCGGGCAGTTTCTGGAAGGTGGGGCGCCCGGCCAGCCAGGTGCCCAGGACCTCGACGCCGGCAATCCGCTCGGCGGGCAGGGCCGCCGGGTCCTCGGCGAGCAGCACCAGGTCCGCGCTCATGCCGGGCAGCAGGCGCCCCCATGCCTGTTCGGCGAAGGCCTGGTGGGCCACTCCTGCGGTGTACGCCGCAAGGGCGGTCTCGACGTCGACCCTTTCGTTGGGCAGCCAGCCGCCCTCGGGGAGGTGGTCGGGCGTCTGGCGGGTGACCGCCGTCGCGAGTCCCGGCACGGGGTGGTGTCCGGTGACGGGCCAGTCGCTGCCGAAGGAGATGGTGACGCCGGCGGCGGCGAGGGAGGCGATGGGGTACTGGAGCGCGGCGCGGGGTTCGCCGAGCCGGGGGATGGTGAGCAGCTGCATGACGTCGTCGGAGCAGGCCCACAGGGGTTCGAAGTTCGCCACGACGCCGAGCCCGGTGAAGCGCGGAATGTCGTCCGGGTCGATCACCTGCAGGTGGGCGATCACCGGGCGGCGGTCGCGCGGGCCGTTGCGGCGCTGGACTTCTTCGAGCCCGTCGAGGGCCATGCGCACGGCGCCGTCGCCGATTGCGTGCAGGTGCAGCTGGAAGCCGAGCGCGTCGAAGGCGGCCAGGGCGTTGTGCAGGTCCTCGCGTTCCCAGTTGGGCAGACCGCTCTCCCCCGGTGCGTCGGCGTAGGGCGCCAGCAGGCACGCGGTGTGGCTTTCGATGATGCCGTCGATGAAGAACTTGACCGTGTTGGCGCTCAGCAGCGGGTTGCCGAGGACCCGGACCCGCCCGCGGGCTGCGTCGAAGGCTGCCGGCTGGTGCTGCCAGCCGGCGGGGTCTGCGCGGAAGGCGAGGTTGAGCCGGGTGGCCAGGCGTCCGCCGGCGGCCGCGGCTTCATAGGCGGGCAGGTCATCCAGCTCCACCCACGCGTCCTGCACCCAGGTGACGCCGGCGGCGGCGTAGCGTTCGGTGGCCGAGGCCAGCGCATCCACCCTCTGCTGCAGGGAGAAGCCCGGGGCCACGCGCGCCACGAGGTCGATCGCGCCCGGTTCCAGAAGCGTGCCGAGCGGGGTGCCGTCCGGGCGGCGGGCGATCCGGCCGAGCGCCGGTTCGGGAGAGTCGCGGTCGATGCCGGCAGCCTTCAGGGCCGCACTGTTGACCCACACGGTGTGGTAGTCCCAGGCGCGCAGCAGCACCGGGCGGTCGGCGACGGCGGCATCCAGCCACGCGGCGTCGAACATTCCGCCGGGGGCGAGGGTGGCGTCGTAGCTGGCCCCGATGATCCATTCGGCCTCCGGGTGGGCGTCCGCCCAGTCCCGCACCGCGGCAGCAATTTCCTTGACGGAACCGCAGCCGCGGATCTGTGGGCCGAGGTCCTCCAGCCCGCCGTAGAGCGGGTGCGCATGACCGTCAGCGAACGACGGCGACAGGTAGCCGCCTGCCAGGTCCACCGTTTCGTCGGCCTCGCCGAGCAGCGCCAGTGCGTCCGCGCCCACGGCGGCGATGACGCCGTCGCGCACGGCGAGCGCGGTGTCGCGGCCGCCGCCGGCTGTTCCGGTCGACGAGGCGGCGGCGACCGTGCCGCCGTGGAAGATGGTCAAGCTCATTGACACTCCAACAAATTTAACGGAATTAAATTACTTGGATCGAGGATAGAGTGTGATTGAGGCAACAAGCAAGGGGCAGAAGGAAAAATGTCGGAAACGCTGGAGCGGCGGGCAGGCAGGCCTGCCAAGAACGTCCTGAACCGGGAGCTCATCCTGGCCACGGCCATCACGGTCCTCAACCGGACCGGGCCGGAGGACTTCACCATGGCGGCGCTCGCCAAGGAACTCGGCGTGAAGACCCCCGCGCTCTACCACCACGTGGGCGGCAAGAACGACATCCTGGCCGGCATGCGCCAGTTCGTCACGGCCGGCATCGACTATGAGGTATTCAAGAGCCTGCCCTGGGATGAGGCCACCATCGCCTGGGCCCGCTCCTACCGGGCCGCCTTCGCAGCACACCCCTACGCCATCTCGCTGCTGGCCACGGTGCCGGTCACGGGCGCGCACCCCACCCTGGTGATGTACGAGGAAGTGTCCCAGGGCTTCCGGGCCGCAGGCTGGCCGGAAGGGAAAATCGTCAGCGCCATCGTGGCCCTGGAGAACTTCATCCTCGGCTCGGCTCTGGATGCCGTGGCCCCGCCGGACATGATGGATCCCGGCGATTTCGCCGGCGAGGTTCCCGGCTACACGCAGGCGTTGCGGGCCGGGGAAAGCACGGAACCGCGCATGTCCCGTGCCGACCAGGCCTTCGAACTGGGGCTTGCCGCGCTCGTGGCGGGCCTGGCCGGCCTCAAGTAGCGTCGTTCACTAAACGTCAGCGGACCGGCTGCCCTTCGGGCACCTCGTCGTCACGGACCGCATGCCTGGCGCGCTTCTTCGAGAGCTTCCCGGGCCACCAGATGCGGGCGCCAAGGTCGTAGGCGAGCGCGGGAACCAGCAGTGAGCGCACCAGCACGGTGTCCAGCAGCACTCCGAATGCCACGATGAACGCCAGCTGCACCAGGAACATGATCGGAATGACCCCGAGTGCTGCGAAGGTCGCCGCGAGCACCACACCGGCCGAGGTGATCACGCCGCCGGTCACGCCGAGCCCGCGCAGGATCCCCGGGCGCGTCCCGTGCTTCAGCGATTCCTCCCGCACCCGGCTCATGAGGAAGATGTTGTAGTCCACCCCGAGCGCCACCAGGAACACGAAACCGAACAGCGGCACGGTGGCGTCCGCCCCGGGGAACCCGAAGATCCCGTTGAACACCCAGGCCGAGACCCCCATCGCCGCCCCGTAGGACAGCACCACGGACAGGATCAGCAGCACCGGCGCCACCACGGAGCGCAGCAGGAGCATGAGGATGAACAGGATCACCACCAGCACGATCGGGATGATCACCGCGAGGTCGCGCTGCGCCGTGGTGTTGGTGTCCAGCGCGATGGCCGTGACCCCGCCCACCAGCGCTCCGGCGTCGGCTTCTTTCACGGAGGTGCGCAGCGCCTTCACGGTGCCCTCGGCCTCGATCGAGTCGGCGGCCGAGTCCAGCGTCGCGTTGATCAGCACCTTGCCGTCGCGGACCGCGGGATCGGCGGGAGCGCCGGGGGCTCCGGTGACCGGAACACTGCCCTCCGCCAGGAGGTAGGCCTCGCCTACGCCGTCGGCGGCTTTGACCCTGTCCAACACCTCTTGCGCGGCACCTCGCGAGGCAACCACGACGGCGGGGCTGCCGCTGCCGGCGTCGAAATGCCGTGCGAGCGCGTCCTGGCCGTCCACGGCGTCGGAGGCGGAGAGGATCACCTCGGTCTGCGGAACGCCGTTGGCCTTCAGTTGGAGGACACCGGCGGAGGCGGCCGCGAGGAGCAGCACGGAGGCAATCCACACAACGCGCGGCCGCCGCGCCACCAAGCTGCCCACGCCGCGCCACAGACCCTTTTGCCCCTCAAGGCCGGTGACCAGCTCCGGTTCGCGTTCGCCGTCGGGCAGCAGCTTGGGACGGAAAGGCCAGAAGGCCGCACGGCCCAGCAGCGCCATGAAGGCCGGCAGGAGGGTGAGCGCCGCGAACAGGGAGCAGACGATACCCGCCGCCGCCACGGGCCCCAGTGCCTTGTTGGAGTTGAGGTCGGAGAAGAGCAGGCAGAGCAGGGCGATGATCACCGTGGCGCCGGAGGCGAGGATCGGCTCGAAGGACGCCTTCCATGCGGTCAGGACTGCCTGCGTGCGGTTCACCGTGTGGGTCAGTGCTTCGCGGAACCGCGCCACATACAGCAGCGCGTAGTCGGTGGCGGCGCCGATCACCAGGATCGACAGGATGCCCTGGCTTTGGCCGTTGAGCTGGATCCAGCCGAGCTTGGCCATGCCGAAGACCAGCAGGATGGCTGCGCAGAGGGCGAAGACCGCCGTCAGGAGAACCGCAACGGGCAGCACCACTGAGCGGTAGACCAGCAGCAGGATGAGGAAAACGGCGCCGAGCGCCACGAGCAGCAGGATGCCGTCGATGCCGCCGAAGGCGTTGACCAGGTCCGCCGTCAGCCCGGCCGGTCCCGTGACGAACGCGCGCATGCCGTCGGGGGCGCCGGACTGGACCACGCCGCGCAGTTCCTTCACCGTGTCCCGCAGCCCGTCGGAGGACGCGATCGGGACGATGAACTGGACGGCCTTGCCGTCCCCGGACGGAATGGGCCCGACGACGGCGGTCCCCAGCTTGAGTGCCTCGATGTCGGCTTTCAGCCGGGCTGCTTCGCCGAGTTGGGCGGGGGTGAAGGCGGCGCCGCTTTCCACGATGACCACGGCCGGGACTTCGTCCGAGTCGCGGAACTTCGCCTGCCATTCGCCGGCTTCCGTGGCCTCGGCGGAGCGGGGCAGGAACGAGGCCTGGTCATTGGAGGAGACCTCGTCCAGTCGCCCGAACGTCGGCCCGCCAACGCCTGCGATGCCGAGCCACGCAATGACCAGCACCACGGGAACCAGCCACCGCAGCCAACGCATGGTCCTGCTTGACTTCATGGGAATCCCCTCTTTCAGCCGCCGCGGCAATCTGTTTCCACGATAGACTATCTCCATCATGGAAACAATCACGTCTTGCAGTACGGCTTCGGTTCCTTTGCCTGCCCGGGTAATATCCGGAAGGCAGTAATCCGGGGCGATCAAGGAGGCGGAAGCATGCCGCACAACGGGGATGGCAGTGCCGGACCTCCGGCGCCTGATCCTGGCGCGCCCTCCCGTGTGCAGCCCTCCCCGGGAATGCAGTCCCCCGCCCAGGAGCTCGTCCGGCTTCTCCAGGAGTTCACGCTCGAGGCCAACCGATACGCGGACACCGCCGGCGGCCGGCATGGCATGCACCGGACCGACCTCAACGCACTCGCCGTGATCATGCGGCATTCCGCCGCAGAGCGCGAGGTCACGCCCGGCCTGCTGCGCAGCGAACTGCACCTCAGCTCGCCGGCCACCACCGCCCTGGTCGACCGGCTCTGCGCCTCCGGGCATGTGGTTCGCGAGCGGCTGGGCACGGACCGCCGGCAGGTCCAGCTCCGGATGACGCCGAAGGCCTACAAGGACGGCAGCGCCATGTTCATGCCGCTGGCCGCGGCGATGGGCCAGGCGATGGCGTCCTACAGCGCCGGGGAACTCGAGCTGGTGCACCGCTTCATGGCCGACATGCTCGCGGCCACCGTCGCCGCCCGCCAGGAACCTGCCAGCCCGGAACCCGGTGGCCCGGAACCTGCCAGCCCGGAACCCGACGGCGGGCGCCCGCCGTCCGGCCGGGCCGGCTGAACCTGCCGCCAAACCGGAGGTCCGGGGAGTAGCGTTTCCCTATGAGTGAGCAGAAGCCGGACGACGTCTACACCCATGGCCACCACGAGTCCGTTGTGCGGGCCCACGCCTCGCGCACCGCCCAGAACTCAGCCGCCTTCGTCATACCCCATCTCACCGCCGGCACCTCGGTGCTCGACGTAGGCTGCGGGCCGGGCAGCATCACCTGCGACTTCGCCGACCTGGTGGCCCCGGCGCACGTGGTCGGGCTGGACCGTTCGGCCGACGTGGTGGCCCATGCGGCGTCCCTCGCGGCGGAGCGAGGCGTGGAAAACGTCGAGTTCCGTACCGGCAACATCTACGACCTCGAGTTCAACGACGAAAGCTTCGACTTCGTGCACGCCCACCAGGTGCTGCAGCATCTGACCGATCCTGTGGCCGCCTTGCGCGAGATGCGCCGGGTGGCCAAGCCGGGCGCCATCGTGGCCGTGCGCGACGCCGATTTCCATGGCATGAGCTGGTACCCCGAGGTCCCCGAACTGGATGACTGGATGGAGCTGTACCAGAAGATCGCGCGCCGCAACGGAGCCGAGCCAGACGCCGGCCGGCGCCTGGTCTCGTGGGCCCAGCAGGCGGGATTCACCGAAGTGGCGCCCAGCAGCAGCAACTGGCTGTACGCCACGGCGCAGCAGCGCCGCTGGCAGGCACGGGTGTGGAGCGAGCGCGTGCTGCACTCGGCCTTCGCCGAGCAGGCCCTCGAATACGGCTTCGCGCAGGAGGCCGAGCTGGCCCGGATCGCCGCGGGCTGGCACCGCTGGGGCTCTACCGACGACGGCTGGTTCCTCATCCCGAACGGCGAGGTGATCGCCCGGGCGTAGGGACGCCGTCGGGCCGTCTGGCGTTTTCCACATAGCCGGGAGGCCCGGTTCCTCACACCGCAGTGCCTGAATAGCCTCGGTTCATGAGCTATTACTACGGCGACGAACCGCCACCTTATTTCTCACCGGAGCCTTACTCCGCCGAGGTTGACCAACTAGACTTGGTCAACATGGGACAGTACAACGTCCAAGACGCCAAAACGCGCTTTTCCGAGCTGCTGAACCTCGTGGAACACGGCGAAGAGGTCGTGATCGCCAAAGCCGGCAGGCCGGTGGCGCGGCTGGTGCGCATCGTTCCACCCACCAAGCGGCGCCTTGGCTTCGTCAAGGGGCAACTGCCGGATGATTTTCTCGAGCCGATGGGTGAGGAGGATCTGGAACGTTGGGAAGCACCGATTATCTCCTCGACACCCACGCCTTGATCTGGGCCCTCACCGAGCCCCGGAAGCTCTCGGCCAAGGCCCGCCGGATCGTCCAATCCCTCGACCATCGCCTCCTGGCGTCAGCGGCCACCGCCTATGAACTCGCCTACAAACACAGGCTGGGCAAACTGCCAGGGCTGGACGGCCTGCTCCTGGGGTATCCGCGGCACATTGCGGAGCTCTGTGACGAAGAACTGTCCATCCGCAGCAACCACGCCCTCGCCGCGGGCCAGTTGGAGTGGGATCACCGGGACCCCTTCGATCGCCTGATCGCGGCCCAGGCAATCGTCGAATCCTTGGTCATCATCACGGCGGACCAGGCGCTCCAGGACTTCGGGCTCGTGGAAACCCTCTGGTGACTGACTGCTGGGCGATCCCGCCGTCCGGCCCACGCACCACACGGGCATAAGCTGGATCAGTGCAGTTTTCCCTTTGGCTGGCCCTTGTCGGCGCCGGCACCCTGATCAGTTTCACCCCCGGCGCGGGCGCCATCTTCACCATGAGCAATTCGCTCAACTCGGGCTTCCGCCGCTCCATCTGGGGCATCCTCGGCCAGCAACTGGCCCTCGTCATCCACATCGTGATCGTGGCACTCGGCGTCGGGGTGCTGGTTTCGAACTCCCCGTTGATCTTCAACATCATCCGCTACGCCGGCGCCGCCTACCTGGTCTACCTGGGCATCCGGCAGTTCCTGCACAAACCGGACCTGGACAAGGAAAAGGTCGACGACCGCAGGGACGAGCCCGCCCTGTCCATGTTCCAGCGCGGCGTCTGGGTGAACCTGCTCAACCCCAAGGCGATCGTCTTCTTCCTGGCGTTCATGCCGCAGTTCATCCGCCCGGACCAGCCGCTCCTGCAGCAGTACGTCGTGCTCACGGCCACGGTCCTGGCCATCGACATCATGGTGATGTGGTTCTTCTTCGCCCTCGCCGCCCGCTCGTTCCAGCGCTTCACCCACAATGAGCACGGCCAGAAGGTCCTCAACCGGATCTTCGGCTGCCTGTTTGTCGCGGTGGGCATCCTGCTGGCCGTGATCCACTAAGACCGCTAAAGAGCCCGACGCCGGCAAGGAGCCTTGCGTGCCCCCCGAACCTTCCGTACACCCCGGTCCCTCCGTGGCCCCCGCCCCGGGCACCGTCCGCCGGCCGTCCGCGCCCCTGTACGCCGCCGGCTTTGTCACGGCATTCGGCGCCCACAGCATCGCCGCAGGCATGGGCGCCCAGAGCGGGAACATTGGCCTCACCCTGCTGGGGCTGGGGGTCCTGCTCGCGGCCTACGACATCTCCGAGGTCTTCCTCAAGCCCGTCTTCGGCGCACTGAGCGACAGGATCGGCACCAAGCCCGTCATTGTCGGTGGCCTGCTGGCCTTCGCGGTGCTCTCGCTGCCGGGCCTCTGGGGCAGCGACCCGCTCATGCTCGGCCTCGCGCGCCTCGGCCAGGGTGCCGCGGCCTCGGCGTTCTCCCCGGCGGCGTCGGCGATGGTGGCCCGGCTGGCTGCCGGAAAGAACGCCGGAAGCTATTTCGGGAAATACGGTTCCTGGAAGAGCCTGGGCTACGTGATCGGCCCGCTGCTGGGCGCCGGCCTGATCTTCGCCGGCGGCTTCGCCCTGCTCTTCGCGGTGCTCGCGGCCCTGGCCGCCGCGGCCGCGCTATGGGTGCTGATCCGTGTCCCGCACCTCGAGCCGCTGCCCCGCCAGCGCTACACCGTCCTGGACCTGTTCCGCCAGGTCACCGAACGGCGCTTCCTGGTGCCCACCCTGGTCCTGGCCTCGTCCATGGCGGCCATGGGATCTGCCATCGGCTTCCTCCCCGCCCTTGCCACCCGGCATGGCCTCGGACCCGTCGCGGGAACGGCCACGGTCAGCGTGCTGGCCATTGCCTCGCTGCTGACCCAGCCCCGGGTGGGCCGCCTGCGGGACCACGGCCGGATCAGCGACGGCCGGGGCATGGCCGCAGGGCTCCTCGCCACGGCCGCCGGGGTGGCGATTGTCGCCGTCGTCCCCGGTCCGGTGACCCTGTTCATCTCGGCCGCGGCCATCGGCGCCGGCGTCGGCATGGCTACCCCGCTGGGATTCGCCCACCTGGCGGACACCACCCCGCCGGAACGCATGGGCCGCACCATGGGTTCGGCGGAGCTCGGCAGGGAACTCGGCGACGCCGGCGGCCCGCTCCTGGTGGGAGGCATCGCCTCGGTCAGCGCCCTGCCGTTCGGGCTCGGTGCCCTTGCGGTCCTCGTCGCCGCGGCCAGCCTCCCACGCCTTGGAACGGGCGGAAACACGGGCAGCAGGGCGTCCGCCGGCGCCGACAACTGAGCCCCGCCCGCGCTGTTCCGGGCGCAGGTTTCCAGGAGTAGTCTCGGTCCATGGCGGCCGTTGTCAGCATCACCGGCCTAACGAAGAGCTTCGGGCGTTCCATGGCGCTGGACGGCCTGGACCTCGAAGTCAGCGAAGGCGAAGTCCATGGTTTCCTGGGCCCCAACGGCGCAGGAAAGTCCACGACGCTCCGCATCCTGCTGGGATTGCTTCGTGCGGATTCCGGCACCGTCCGGGTGCTCGACGGCGACCCGTGGCGGGACGTCGTGACCCTCCACCGGCGCATCGCCTACGTCCCCGGTGACGTCAGCCTCTGGCCGGGCCTCAGCGGCGGCGAGGCGATCGACCTGCTGGGCAGGCTGCGCGGCGGCCTGGACGAACGGCGCCGGGCGGAACTGCTGGACACCTTCGAACTGGATCCCACCGTCCGCGGCCACGCCTACTCCAAGGGCAACCGGCAGAAAGTAGCGATCGTCGCGGCCCTGTCCTCCAACGCGGAACTGCTCATCCTGGACGAACCCACCTCGGGCCTGGACCCGCTCATGGAAGCCACCTTCCGCCAGGAAATCCGCCGCGAACTGACCCTGGGCCGCAGCGTTCTCCTCTCCAGCCACATCCTCGCCGAGGTGGAATCCCTGGCCGACCGGATCAGCATCATCCGCAGGGGCAAAGTGGTGGAAACCGGCAGCCTGGAACAGATGCGCAGCCACGCCCGCACCAACGTGGCCGCCACCCTCAGCGACGGTGCCGCGGGGCTCACCGGCATCCCTGGCGTGGAAGGCCTGCGGATCGAGGGCAGCCGGGTGCACTTCAGCGTCGACGCCGGCGGGCTGGCGGCGGCGATGAACGTACTGTCCGGGCACGGCGTGAGTGCTCTGACCGTCACCCCGCCGAGCCTTGAGGACCTCTTCCTGCAGCACTACGGCGAGCGCGGCGGGCAGGAGCAGGGGCAGAGGCGGCCGCAGTGAACGGCGCCCACGCCGCCCGGGCCCCACTCAGCGGAATCTCCGTAACCGGCACGCCTCTGACGGGAACACTGGCCCTGCTGCGGCACGCTGTCCGACTGGACCGCTGGAAACTCCTGCCCTGGCTCCTGGTGATCGGCATCTTTCCCACCGTGAGCTACTCGGTATACGGCTCCTTGTTCTCCACGCCGCTGGAGGCGAAGGCGCTCCAGCTCAGCCTGGGCACCAACCCGGCCTTCTCGCTGCTCTTCGGCCCGGCCACGGACCTCGGAACCGCCGCGGGCTTCACCGCGTGGCGCGTGCAGATGTTCGGAATGTTCTTCGCGGCCCTGATGGCGGTCTTCACCGTCACCCGGCACACCCGGGCCGCGGAAGAGTCCGGCCGGGCCGAACTCCTGGATTCCGGGGTGGTGGGCCGGCACGCCCGGCTGGCGTCCGCCGTCGTGCTGGCCTGGCTGGCGTCCGCCGCGGTGACGGTACTGGTCGGGGTGGCCCTGATGGTGGCCGGTTCGGCCCCCGCGCCGGCGTTTGCGCTGGGAGGCGCCTTCGGCGGGATGGGCCTGGCGTTCGCCGGAGTCGCCGCCGTCACGGCCCAGCTTGGCTCCACGGGCCGCACCGCGAACACCCTCGCCGCCACCGTGCTGGGCGTCGGCTACCTGCTCCGCGGCCTGGGCGACACCCTCGACGATTCGCGCTGGCTGCTGTGGACCAACCCGATGGGCTGGGCGGAGGAGATCCGGCCGGCCTCGGAGAACGACCTTCGGCCGCTGCTGCTCCTGCTGGCCGCGGCCCTGGCGCTCACCCTGTTGGCGGCGTGGCTGGAATCGCGGCGGGACTTCGGGGCGGGCCTCATTGCGTCCCGCGGCGGGCCCGCACGGGGAACGCTGGGCACCTGGCGGCTCACGGCACGGCTGAACCGTGGAGCGTTCTGGACCTGGGGCGTGGTGTTCGTGGCACTGGGCTCCGTATACGGGCTCGTGGCCACCACCATGTCCGGGATCTTCAACGACAATCCCTTCGTGAAGCAGATGATCGCCTTCCGGCTGGCCACGGAGGAACAGCTGCTGTTCGCCTTCGTGGAAGTCCTCCTGCTGGTGTTGGCGTTCATCGGCGGGGTGTTCGGGATCCAGGTCATCCTGCGTTTCCACACCGAAGAAGACGAGGGCCGGGCCGAGTGGATGCTCTCCGCGCCGTTGGCCCGGCTGTCCTATGTGATGCCGACCGTGGTGCTGGCCGCCCTCGGCCCCGCCGTCGGGATGGCCGCGGGATCGGCGGCGCTGGCCACCTCCGCAAGGCTGGCGGGATCGGAGCTGGACACGGCGCAGGTGGTGTTCCAGGGCCTGGCGGAGGTTCCCGCGCTGTGGCTCGCCGCCGCCGTCGCACTGTTCCTGGTGGGCCTGGCACCGCGCGTTCGGGCGGGGGCGTGGCTGCTGCTGGTGTACTGGCTGTTGCTGACCATGTTCGGGCCGGTGCTGAAGGCCCCGGACTGGCTGCTCAGCACCAGCCCGTTCCACGTGGTGCCCAACGTGCTGGAGTCCAATCCCGATTGGCTTCCGGTCCTATGGACCACGCTGCTGGCCGCCGCTCTGCTCCTTGCCGGACTGGCGGGGTACAGGCGCCGGGACCTGATGAGCCGGTGAGGGAGCCTCGCCGGAAACAGCAAACGTGATGGGCCCCCGGACCCCCAACTAGCCAAAGACCCGCGCCACCGGCAATGCTTGACGATATGTATTCAGCGTCCCGCCCGTACCGCATCATCACCGTCTGTACCGGCAACATCTGCCGCTCGCCGATGGCGGAACTCATGCTGAGGGAAGCGTTCGACGCCGCGGGACTGGCCGACGTCGTGGTGGTGGACTCGGCAGGAACCACCTCCTATGAAGTGGGGCGGCCCATCGACCCCCGCGCCGCCCGCAAGCTGTCCGCCCACCGGATCATCTCGGAATCCCACGTGGCCCGGGTCTGGCGGACGGACTGGTTCCAGGACCGCGACCTGATCCTTGCCTTGGACGTGGACCACTACGGATGGTTGCAGCAGGCGGCCTCGCAGCCGGCAGACCTGGAGAAGATCCGGATGCTGCGCAGCTTCGACCCCGCCGCGGCCGGCCGCAACACCCTGGAGCTTGGCATCGACGACCCCTGGTACGGCGGGCACCGCGACTTCGACGCTACCTGGGACCTCATCCACGCCGCCATCCCGGGGATCGTCGAATTCGTGCGGGCCGCGGTCGCCGGAAAACAGGACGATTCCCAGCAGGTACGCTCTACTTCATGACTCCAGCACCCGTGATCATCGCCATCGATGGCCGCTCAGGCGCAGGAAAGACCACCCTTGCCGTGGAGCTGGCCGCGCGGCTGCGCGAACATCACAAGGTCTCGCTCTTCCATCTGGAGGACATCTACCCCGGCTGGAACGGCCTCGCCGCGGGCATCGAACGCTACGTCACCACGGTCTTGGCCCCGTTGCGCAACGGTGTTGCCGCCGAGTGGGTCAGCTGGGACTGGGACAAGCACTACGACGGCGCCACCCACACCACCCTTCCCGCGGAGATCGTGGTGGTCGAAGGGGTGGGCGCCGCTGCCGAAGCAGCCCGACCCCTGCTGGACGCCGTGGTCTGGGTGGAGTCATCCGCCGAGGACCGCCGCCGCCGCGCCCTGGACCGTGACGGCAGCAGCTACGAACCCCACTGGGACACCTGGGCCGGGCAGGAACAGGAATGGCTGGACACGGACGACGTCCCCGCCCATGCCGATATCCAGGTCCTCAACCGCGCCGACGGGGACGCCCCGGACAACCTCATGCAGGCCCTGAACTACCTCCCCGCGCTCTCCGCGGTCCTCGCCCCGGAGCTCTCGGCACGCCGCGGCCTGCGCCTGCTGTCCGAGCGGATCGACGCCGAGCCCCGGCCGGAGGCGCTGTTCCAGGACCTCTACGGCACCTCGGCGAACGCGGTGTGGCTGGATTCCTCCAATGCCGGCACGGCGAGCGGTGCCGCCGCCGCCCGCAGCCGCTTCAGCATCCTGGCCGACGACGGCGGCACCTACGGCCAGTCGGTACTGCACCGTTCCGGGACCACCCGGGTGAGCGCGGGCTGCGCCACCGCCGAAGTCACCACTCCTTTCTTCCGCTGGCTGGACACTGTGTGGGGCCGCCGCGCCGTGCGGGCCCCCGAAGGCTACGACTGCGAATTCGCGCTGGGCTGGCTCGGCTATCTGGGCTACGAGCTCAAACGCGAAACCGGCGGCAACGACATCCCCGCGGACACCCCGGACTCCGCCCTGCTGTTCGCCGGCCGCGCCGTGGTGATCGACCACCGGGAAGGTTCGGCCTGGCTCCTCGCCCTGGACGCCCCCGACGCCGGAGACTGGCTCGCGCGCGCCCGCTCGGCCGTGCGGGCAGCGGCCGGGCCGGAGAAACCCGGTCCGGAAACTACCGACCGGGCGGCCGCCGTCGGGCCTTCACCGGAAACGGCGGCGCCGCCGTCGTTCACCAGCCGCGACAGCCGCCCGGACTACCTCCGCAAGGTCAAGGAAGCCCAGCAGGAAATCACCGAAGGCAACAGCTACGAGATCTGCCTGACCACCACGGTGAGCGCCGCGGACCCCGGACTCGATCCGTGGACAAGCTACCTCGCCCTGCGCCGCCGCAACCCCGCGCCGTTCGCGAGCTACCTGCGCTTCGGCGGGCTGGCCGTGGCCAGCACCTCCCCCGAGCGTTTCCTGCGGATCGCCTCCGACGGCGCCATGCGGGCCGAACCGATCAAGGGCACCCGCGCGCGCGCGAACGACCCCGTGATCGACGAGCACCTGCGCAAGGACCTTGAGGGCTCGCTCAAGGACCGGGCCGAGAACATCATGATCGTGGACCTGCTCCGCAACGACCTGAGCCACTTCGCGGTGCCCGGGTCGGTGACGGTCAGCCGGCTCTGCGCGATCGAAAGCTACGCCACGGTGCACCAGATGGTCAGCACCATCGACGCGCAGCTGCGCGCCGGCGCGCCCCGGGCCGAGGCGGTGGCCGCCGCCTTCCCCGCCGGGTCCATGACCGGGGCTCCCAAGATCAGCACCATGAACATCCTGGACCGGCTCGAGGACGGCCCGCGCGGGGTGTACTCGGGCGCCATCGGCTACTTTTCGCTCAACGCCGCGAGCGACCTCGCCGTGGTGATCCGCACCCTGGTGATGCACGACGCCGGCGACGGCGGGCGCACCCTCTCGCTCGGCGTCGGCGGCGCCATCACCGCCGATTCCGATCCGGACGATGAGTACGAGGAAATCCGCACCAAGGCTTTCGGCGTGCTCTCGGCCCTGGGCACGGAATTCCCCGAGGACTGAGTTTCCCCGGTGACTGAGGCAGGGGAGAACTCCCCATGGGCGTCCGCTGCACCTGCCCTCCGATCGACGTAGGGTTGGGGAGCATGAAGAGACTCCTTGCAATGATCGCCCTCACCGGCGCCGCGTGCCTGACCGCCTGCACACCGGGTGGAAGCCCCGCACCCGGCCCCTCGGACAGCACCGGTGCTTCGGACAGCGCCGAGACGCCGGGCAGCACCGAGACGCCGGGCAGCACCGAAGGGACGCCGTCGTCCGCCGGGGCAAGCGGCGTCAAGGACTCCTGCGAGCTCTTCAACTCCCTCTACGCCGAGTACGCGGCCACCGCCAAGGAAGACGCGGACGCCTTCGACGACATCTACCTGCGCTCGGACGAGGCCCAGGCCACGGCCCCCGAGGAAGTGTCCGGGCTGTTCTCCGCCCTGGGCATGCTGGCCTTGGACCGCTCGCTGGGTGAAGCCCCCTCGCAGGAATCCAAGGACGCCATCCAGGACGCCTTCCTGGCCAGTTCCGGCCCCTGCACGGCCGAAGGCGTCACGCTCAAGATCTGAGCCGGGCCCGCTGAGCCTCAGCCGAGGCTGATCGCTCCGACGATGTCCTTCAGCCGGTCCGCCTGCGGTTCCTTCCCGGCGTCGACCACCGGCCACACCACCACGACCCCAATGAACCGGCCGTTCTCAAAGACGCCGACGGCGGAGGCCACTTTCGCGGTGCCGTCGGGTTCCTGGAAGCCCACCATGACGGCGTACGAATCCTTGCCGGGCAGGTCCAGGGATCCCTCGGCGAGCCTGGTTCCGCCGCGCTCGTCCAGGTAGTAGGCGGACATGAGGTGCGCCCACCCAGTGGCCTGCGGCGCATCCTGGACGGCGTTGTCGTCCTTGATCACGGTCACCAGCACGCCGCCGAGGAGCCCGTACTGCTCGGTGTTTGGCCCGGCCGCGGACTCGGGGAAGGCCTGGGTGAATTCGGGGAAGTCCGCGGTGAACCCCAGCGGGGACTCGATGTGCACGGTCATTCGATTTGCTCCTTCGGGTGGGGACTCGTCATGGCCTGCCTGGGCGGCGGCCTAGAGCTTTTCGAGCTTCGTATCGTTCGCGACCTTGTGGTATGTGGTCACGTTGGTAGTCACCTTGTTCTCGGTGCTGATCTTGACCTCGCCGGCCTTGAGGTCCACGCCGGCTTCGTTCTTGGCCGTCACCACGTTGTTCACCTGGACCGTGGCGGAACCGGCGTCGTACAGCTTCGCGGCGTCCGACGCCGCCGCCAGGATGTTGCCCGTTGCGACGTTGCTCAGGTAGCTGTCAATGGTCTGCTTGTTCTCCGGAGTGTAGTCAACATCGATCTTCACCGTGCCCTGGGTGCCGGCCGTGATGCTCGTTTCGGCGCTACCGACGCCCTTGGCCTCGACGCCGTCCACGCCGCCCGACGCCACGGTGCCTTCCAGGGACAGCGAGACCGACTCGATGTTGTTGTCCTGGTTCATGCTGACCTCAAGGCCGCCCTTGCCGGACGCTTCGAAACGCCGGCCGTCTAGGTCCAATTGGCCGGAGGCGGACACCTCTCCGCTTGCCTTGGACGTCCCGTCGCTCAGGTTCTTCTCATAGGACAGGTCCAGCTTCACGCCGCCTTCGGCCCCGGTGCCGGTCTTGCCGGACGCTTCCAGGGACAGGGTGCCCTTGGCCTTGTCCACGTGGCCGTCGGTCCCGTTGTCCTCGGCGGCGTCGTTGATCCGGTCGAGGAGATAGCCGGGCGGGTTCGAGGCCGCATCCTTGACGTCGCCGATGCTGTCCGGCGGGAGCTCCCTGAGCATCTGGACACGGGCCGCCATGGCCTCTTCGATGCTGTCGAACTTGTACTCCCGGGAGACCTCGCCGCTGAGCGTGGCCCCGGCGGTTCCGGACGGATCGTTCACTCCCAGGCCCAGGTTGCCATGGACCTTCATGGTGGCGGAGCCATCGGCGTTCTCCACGATTTCCGAGCCCACCTCGGCACCACCGTGCACCCACGCGACCCGGGCCTCGATTGCGGCCTTGCTTGCCTCCTTGTAGACCGGAATGTCGCCCTTGTCCTGGCCCTGGAGGTACTTGCGGGCCGCGTCCTGTGCTGAGTCCGGGACGCCGCCGTCCATCCTCATGATCTGTTTGGCGGTCTCTTCATTGCTGAGCAGGTACTTCTTGTCCTCATCGGAGAGACTGTTCCACCAGTTGGCCTGTTCCTCCGGGCTGGCCTTGGCCATCGCGTCAGCGCCCTCGACGAGTTCCTTGCGGTGTTCTTCCTGCTCCGCGGCTTCCTTGGCCCGTTCCCCCAGCCAGTCCCGGGCGGCGTCCGCCTTCTCCCGGGCTTTCTCCACGAAGTTCATGCTGCTGCTTCCGGTGCTGCGGTCCGACGCCTTTTCCTGCTCGTCGGCGTGCTGGAGCAGGATCCTGGAATTCTGCCGCAGGCTCTCCACGACCTTGTCCAGGCTGGGGCGGTGGCGGCCCGTCCAGTCATGCCTGAAGTTTTCGGCGTCGTTGCCCTTCCACGGGGCCGACATGATCTGCCCCTGCAAGGAAGCGGCCCTTGTGCTCAGCAGGGTGGCTGCCTTGTCGGCCGCCTTCGCCAGAGCCCGGAGCTGGTCTACATCGGCGCCGTAGAAGGTCATGTTTCCCCCGGGTAAGAGTGCGGTTGATCGTAGAAATCCTTGCACGGCGGCGGTGGCGCTGCCATGGGCAACACTCCCCATCCCGGCGGGGTGGAAGGCCTATTGCAGGGTGGCGGTGAGCCTTGCCACGTTGTCCACGTACTTGGCCAGCATGGGCCGGTGCAGCCAGTCCCCCAGCGTCAGCTCGAAACTGGCCTCCCGGTAGCTCTGCTCCACCGAGCGCATCAGGTCCACGGTTTCCGCGCCGAGCAGCATCACCGAGACTTCCATGTTGAGCGAGAAGGAGCGCATGTCCATGTTGCTGGACCCCAGCACTGAGACCTCATCGTCGATGGTGAAGTGCTTCGCGTGCAGCACCCGCGGCGCCCGGTACAGGTAGATGCGCACGCCAGCTTCGAGCAGCGCCTCGTAGTAGGAACGCTGGGCATGGTGCACGAGGAACTGGTCGCCCTTCTCCGAGACGAAGAGTTCCACGTCCACGCCCCGCTGGGCCGCGGTGGTAATGGCGTACAGCAGGGAATCGTCCGGTACGAAGTACGGGCTGCAGATGGAAATCCGGTGCTGGGCCGAATAGATCAGGGTATTGAACAGGCGCAGGTTGTTCTCGGTGACGAACCCTGGGCCGCTGGGCACCACCTGGGCCGTGACCCGTCCCCGGCGCGGGTTTTCCGGCAGTTGCAGCTGGGATTCGAGGGATTCGTCGGTTTCGCTGAGCCAGTCCGTGGCGAACACGACGTTGAGGGTCGCCACGATCGGCCCGTCCAGCCGCGCCATCAATTCAACCCACTTGCGGCCGGCCCGGCGGTGGCGCGGATTGTTGTAGGAGGGCTCGATCAGGTTCTGCGAACCGGTGAAGGCGGTCTCGCCGTCAATCACCAGGATCTTGCGGTGGTTGCGCAGGTCCGGGCGGCGCCACTGGCCGTGGATGGGCAGCAGGGGCAGCATCCGTTTCCACTGGATGCTGCTGGCCCGGAGCCGGCGGATCAGCCGGCGGTAACCGCGCACCCGCAGGGTTCCGATGTGGTCGAACAGGAGCCGCACCCTCACCCCGCGCTCGGCCGCTTTCTCAAGTTCGGTGAGCAGGCCGTCCGTGACGGCGTCGCTGCCCATGATGTAGAACTCGGCGTTGACGTAGCTGCGGGCGCCGCGGATGGCTTCTGCCATGGCGTCGATCGATTCCTGGTACCCGGGGATCAGCTGCACAGCGTTCCCGTCCACCATGGGCAGGGAGCCCAGCCGGCGGTTCAGTTCCGCCGCAGAGCTCACCCACTCCGGTCCCGAGTATTTGCTTACGACGTCGGCCATAGCCGAGACGCCCGAACGCACCCGTTCGTTGACTTCCGCCTGCTGTTCACGGCGGCGCCGGGACAGCCGGAAGTTGCCGAAGAGCAGGAACAGCACGAAACCGATGGAGGGGACGAGGAAGACCACCAGCAGCCAGGCCATGGCGGTGGTGGGGCGGCGGTTGCCGGGAATGGTGCCCAGGAGCACGATGCGCAGGATGATTTCGGCGAGTGCCCATAAGGCCAGGGGCCAGGTCCAATCGGTCCCCACCTCGAAAGGAAAAAGCACTCAAACCCCCACGATTCCCATAACAGATACAGGACAGCCTAG
Source organism: Arthrobacter cupressi (assembly GCF_900099975.1). GTDB lineage: Bacteria > Actinomycetota > Actinomycetes > Actinomycetales > Micrococcaceae > Arthrobacter > Arthrobacter cupressi. Next base: position 160,775 of record NZ_FNEI01000003.1, on the reverse strand, counting down.
CCGCCGGAGGGTCAGTGCCCCGGCAAGGGCCCACCCCGGAACTTCGGCATCGGTGCATCGCTTGGCTGAAGGGGCCCGGGTTTTGCATTTCTTGCCCCGGAAAAATACGGCGCCCTGCAGCCAAACACTATGAAAACCGGGCCACTTCAGCCAAGGAGGACAGGCGCCGCCGGCACAACGTCCACCGGCACTAAGCTGGAACCATGACTCTCCCCGCCCCCACGGTTCTCGTGTTCCTTGACCCTGCGTTCGAGAACGGCCGCATTGCCGACGCCACCCAGCCGCAGCTGATGGCAACGGACCTGGGTGCCACGCGGGGCGACGGAGTCTTCGAGTCCCTGCTCGCCGTCGGCGGCCATGCCCGGAAGGTCCACGCCCACCTGAACCGGCTCCAGGCCTCGGCCCGCGCGCTGGACCTCGTGATCCCGGAACAGGATGCCTGGCGCCGCGCCATTGAGACCGCCATCGGCGAATACCGCGGGGCGTTCCCGGCGCCGGAACCGGAGTCCGACGAAGTGGTGGTGAAGCTGCTGGTGACCCGCGGCGTGGAAGGTGCCTCGGCCCCCACCTGCTGGATCCAGGCGTCGCCGTCCCCCGCGGGCAGCCGCCGGCAGCGGGAGACAGGGATCGACGTCGTCCTCCTTGACCGCGGTTTCGACGCCGAGGCGGGCGAGCGCGCGCCGTGGCTGCTGCTCGGGGCCAAGACGCTGTCCTACGCGGTGAACATGGCGGCGCTGCGCTACGCGCACAAGCAGGGCGCCGATGACGCGATCTTCATCTCCAGTGACGGCCGGGTCCTGGAGGGTCCGACGTCGACGGTGCTGCTGGCACACGTGGAAACCGCCGACGACGGCAGCGGCTCCGCGCGCACCGTCAAGCGGCTCATCACCCCGCAACTGGACAGCGGAATCCTGCCCGGAACCTCCCAGGGTGCCCTGTTCGCGAAGGCCAAGGCGGCCGGCTGGGAGCTCGGCTACGGTCCGCTGGTCACCCAGGACCTGTACGACGCCGACGCCGTTTGGCTGATTTCCAGCATCCGGCTGATCGCGCCGGTCAACCACGTGGACGGCCGGGAGATCGGCACCCCCGCGGTCCGCAAACAGCTCACGGACGAACTGAACGAGCTCTTCGCGGGAATCGAGTAGAGACCGGATATTTCCAGTCCGCCACGCCTTATCGACTTTATTTGACAGTCACTACTCGGATATAAACCGATACCTGACTTGCAATTAGGGTTCATCCCTGGCTGCCAAATTTCAGCGTTGGAATTCTATTGTGAACGTATTCCATCAGTGATTCACTAATGCCTGTGATCCGCGCTGGGGCGGATGATCTTCCATACTGCCCGGCGGGGACACCTGTCTTCACGGTGCCGTGAAAACAGCCAGACTGATGGGGGGTCATCATTGTGAGCGCAGTTTCATCGTCCCAGAATTTCAACCATGGATTTCCCACGCCCGGACCTCAGGACCCTTCACCGCAAAAGGTGATGGATCATGTCTTTTTCCTCAGTGAGGAGGAATGGAAAACCGTCCGCGAGGAAGAACAATTCGACCATATAGTGATTGGCAGCGGTTTTTGCGGCTACGCCTTTGCCGAACGGACGCTGACCGTCAATCCGCACGCCCGGATCCTGATCATTGAGCGCGGCCCGTTCTTCCTGCCCCAGCATTTCCAGAACCTGCCGCTGCCGTACCGGGAGACGCTCGGCGGGCTCTCCGAGACCTTTCCGTGGACCCTGGCGGCATCCACGGCCCGGCAGCCGGCCGGCAAGATCTCCTGGCAGCACGGGATGGTGCCGTTCTACGGCGGCCGGTCCATCATGTGGAGCGCTTGGTGTCCCCGCCCGGAGGAAGACGAGATGCGGGGCTGGCCGCGCGCCGTCATGGACGCGGCGAAAGCCCACTTCACCACGGCGGAGGACCTGCTCAACGTCATCCCGGCCGACCAGATCGACGCCGGGGCCCCGGCCGACGTCGTCGAGCTGATCAATGACACCCGCCCGGTGTACGGGATCATGCAAAAGGCCCTGCAGGAGCGGCTCGCGGCCGGCCTGCACCGGATTGAATCCGCCACGCGGTCCATGCCCGCTCCGCTGGCCGCGGCCTCCGGCGCCACCTCGGGCATCGACTTCGCGAAGTTCTCGACGCCGGCAGTCCTGCTTGAGCTTTCGGACAGGCAGCAGTTCCTTGCCGCACAGGGCAAGGGTTCGGCACTGCGCGTGGTTACCGACTGCACCGTGAAGTCCGTAATCCAGCAGGACGGCCGGGCCACGGCCCTGGATACGAGCCGCGGCGTGGTGAACATCGGCGACGCCAACCTGGTCCTTGCCATGGGCACGCTCCCGCCGGCCACTCTGGTGCTCAATTCCTTCCCGCAGGTCCCGCGGGCCGGCGAAAGCTTCAGCGCGCATTTCATCACCTCGGTGGTGGCCAGGGTGCCGCGCCAGGATTTCGAGTTCAGCGAAGCCCTCGGCGAACTGGAGCTGGCGGCCATCTACATGGCGGGCAAGAGCCCGGAAGGGATGCAATACCACGTTCAGCTCTCCGTCCTCTCGGACCGGAATCCGGCCCGGAACGCCCAGAAATCCGAGCGTTACGCGCCGGACGTCGTGGCCACCGCGTCCATGGCCCAGCTGCTGTCCTCGGAGGATTACCTGGTGTTCGTCTGCGCGGTGCTCGGCGAGCTGGACGAATCCAATCCGGAGAACCACCTGCGGCGCTCCGGCGGTGCGGACCCCACTACCAACGTGACCCTGCAGGTGCTGGCCAACGCCACCGACGACGTCACCTGGGACACCATGGACGAAGGCACCTTCCAGATGCTGGAGCGGGTGCTTTCCCCGGGCGGGGCCGGCCGTGTGGAGTACTGGCACGGCGACCCGAACACCGGAAGCTGGGCCGCCGACCGTCCGGGGATCCCCGAACGGCGAGTCCCGGGCCTGGTCCATGAGAGCTCGAGCCTGCCCATCGGCGAAGAGGAGGATGCCGCCGTCGGGATCGACTACCGGCTCAACGGCGTCGAGAACGTCTACGTCTCCGGCGGCTCGCTGTGGCCCACCGGCGGTTCCTGGAACCCGACCATGACCATGGTGGCGCTGGCCCAGGACCTTGCCGAAAGACTGGAGGCCGACGGCGGCAAGGGAGTTGCGCCGTGACCGCGGCCCCGGCGGTGGAACCGGCCGCCCTGCCGACGGTTCCGCCCATGACCATCGCCGACGTCCTGGACAAGCAGGACGGCGTCTACTGGGTGGTGAAGGACGCGAATTCGGTGTTCCTCTGGGTCAACCAGAATTTCGCCGATCTGGTGGGCATGAGCAAGGATGAGCTGATCGGCCACCAGGATTCGCGCGCCGAGCACGTGGCCCACGACAAGGAGGTCATGGCTAGCGGGAAGCCCCTGCTGAACTTCCACGAAACCATCGAAGTGCCACTCGAGGATGGCCAGATGGTCAACGTGGATATCGTGACGCAGAAAGGCCTCCTCCGGTCCCTGGACACCGGCGCGATTATCGGGATCACGGTGTGCTTCTCCCTGGCGGATCCGCCCCAATGAGTGGCATCGGCACGGGTGGGCCCGACGCAGCGGGTTGGATCAAGCGGCTGGGCATGACGCCGTCGGGGGTGGGCGGCTGGTTCGCGCCGGCAATGGTGAGCAACGAGTCCTTTCCCGGTGGAGCGTTGCCGCCGCGTTTCGGCGGCGCCGGCCATCCGCTCTACAGCTCCAACTGGTACCTGTTGGAAGCCGGCGAGGTCCTGCAGTTGCACACGCTCAAACAGGACGAACTGTGGTTCTTCCACCTGGGCACACCGGTCAGGCTGCACGTCTTCTCGGAGGAGGACGGATATTCGGAGACGGTGTTCGGCGCGGACCCGGAGGCCGGCCAGATCCTGCACGGAGCCGCACCGCATTCCACCTGGTTCGGCGCGGACCTGGCCGGACCCGGGTTCGCACTGGTCAGCTGCAGCCTGTCACCGGGCTACGAGGCAGCGGATTCGGCGAAGCCGACGGAGGAGCAGGTGGGGGCGCTTGTGGATGAATTTCCGGCGCAGGCGGAGCTGATCCGCCGGCTGGCGGGAGGGCAGCCGGCGGACGGGCAGTTCGCGGGCTGGCAGTTCGCCGTTCAGTAGATAGGGAGTTCCCTGGATACGGCACTAAGCCTGGTGGGACGCGGTGGCCATGGCCGGCGCGTCCCACCGGCGTTGTTGTGGGTTAGCCTCGGGGCGGGCTTCGGCTCCCGCTAGACCAGGGCCGTCATCCCGTTCCAGCCCCCACCGACCCGCATCCGCGCAAGCCACCCACCACGGCCATTCCCTGGATACAACCACAACGACCCCGACGAATCCCGGGCAAGAACATCCACCCGGCCATCACCATTGAAATCCCCCGGCCCCACCAACGCCGTCATCACATTCCAACCCCCACCAACCCGCACCCG
>NZ_FNEI01000003.1:0-156087 GCF_900099975.1 Arthrobacter cupressi | reverse complement strand
GCAAGCCACCCACCACGGCCATTCCCCGGATACAACCACAACGACCCCGACGAATCCCGCGCCAAGAGGTCTGCGCTGCCGTCACCGTTGAAGTCCTTGGCGCTGTCATCGCCACCCACGGAGGCGCCGCCGGCAGGTTCCTTGAGCATTGAAACCGTGTCGCTGCCGGCGTTGGCGACGTAGGCGGCATGCGTCGCGGGGTTGACGGTGACTCCGATGGGTTGGTACCCCACGGAAACCACTCCGGAGACTGTTGTCCCGCTAATTACGGACACCTGGTTGGCATAGAAGTGGGTGACGTAGATGGTCTGGGTTGTCGGATCGACCGCGAGCTGGTGGGGATTCCGTTCCCCGAACGGGTTTGTGCTGCTTACCTCGGCCCCGTTGATGACGTTCAATTTCAGTGCGGTTGGGTTGACGGCGTAGACGAAGTGGGTGGCGGAATCAACGGCCACACCGGTCACGCCTTCCTGGAGGCCGACCACCCTGGTCACGGCGTTGCCGTTGATGACGGAGAGCGTGCCGTCGTAGAGATTGGTGACGTAGGCCGTGTGGGTCCCGGGATCGACGGCCACGCCGTAGGGCCCGCGGCCGACGGGAACGGTGGTTGTCACCGTATCCCCGTTGATCACGGACACGGAGTTTCCCTGGGAGTTGGTCACGTAGACGGTGTGTGTCCCGGGGTCCACGGCGACCGCGTACGGTGCCTTGCCGACCGGGATGGTGGCGGTCACCGTGGTGCCCTGGATGACGGACACCGAGTTGCTCCAGTAGTTGGCAACGTAGACCTTGTGCGTGCCTGGGTCGACGGCCAGGCCCTCCGGGAGATTTCCGACGGCGATGGTGCTCTTCACCCCGGTCGCGCTCACCGCCGAGACAGTGTCTTCGCCCGCGTTGGTGACGTACAGCGTGCCGCTGGCGGGATCCACGGCGACGAATTCGGGGCCTATCCCCACCGGGATCGTGTCCGCCTCAACGGGCGTCGCGTTCGCGGCAGGAGTGTCCGGTGGAACAACCATGAGGGCCGCCACGAGGGCAAGCGCTCCGACGACCCCGGCAAAAGACCCACGACGCACCACGTTGTTCCCTTCACACCGCATACTGCCAGCCGGCGGAGTTGCCGCTGTGCCGTTCTACTTTCCGCTGTGCACCGCCAGGCCGGCCGTGTGTGGACGCGACACCATCACCCGGTTCCGCCCCGAAGCCTTGGCCCCGTACAGGGCGAGATCGGCTTCGTGCAGGAGCGTGTCGACGCTGACCCGGTGGCTGTTCGTGCAGGCCGCTATCCCGCCGCTCAGGGTGAGGACGCCCGGCGGATTTCCGGTGTGGGCGATGCCCAGCCCGCGCACTGCCTCAAAGGCACGGGTCATGAAGGCCCGGGCTCCGGAGGGCGACTGCCGGGGCAGCACGATCAGGAACTCCTCGCCGCCGAAGCGGTACACGCCGTCGCTCTGCCTCACCTGCGCCGCCAGCGTGTCGGCCACGGCCTGCAGCGCGGCATCCCCGGCCTGGTGGCCGTACAGGTCGTTGTACCGCTTGAAGTAGTCCACGTCGCACAGGACCACGCTGAATTGCTCGCCGGCGTGCTCCGCGGTTTCCCGGAGCTGTTCGAGGTCTTCGGCGAGGGTGAGCCGGTTGCGGAGTTTGGTCAGTGGATCCGTGCGCGCCTGCTCGGCCAGGGCCGCCCGGTAGCGGGCAAGATCGGCGTGCAGCGAGGTGACGCGCTCGGCCACCAGCAGCCGGGTGTGCAGCGTGAACGGGTCCAGGGGCTTGGTCATGTAATCGTCCGCGCCCGCATTCATGCCGGCCACCACGGCGTCCTGCGATCCGTGCGAGGTGACCAGCACCAGGTAGGTGTACGAATCCGTCTCCGCGGCGCGGATGGCACGGCAGAGGGCAAGCCCGTCCATCCCGGGCATCTCCAGATCACTCACCACCACCTGCGGGCGGTAGCGCTGGTACAGCTCCCAGGCGATGGCGCCGTCGGCCGCGGGAATGCATTCGTGGCCGGATTGCTCGACGGCGGCCTGCGCCACCAGCCGGGAGCCAAAGTCGTCGTCGGCAACCAGGACCCTCATGGCGCCGCGAACAAGGCTTCGTCCAGGGCCTCGGCCACGAGCGTCAGCTCCGCCTCCAGAAGCTCAATGGTTTCCAGGCCGGCGCCGGAGGATCCGGATCCCAGGCGTTCCAACTGGAGGCACAGCCCCGCGGCGCGGGTGGCGCCGATGTTGGCCGCCGCGCCCTTCAGCTTGTGCGCCGCCCGGCCAAGTGCCTCCCCGCCGTCGGCCGCGGCCGCCTTGATCTCCTCGAGGGACGGCAGAATCTCGCCCTTGAACGCCTGGGCCGCGGCGGGCAGGAGTCCGCGGCCATCGGCCGGACCGAGCGAGCGCAGGGTGGCCAGCCGTTCCGGATCAAGAACCGGCCCGGCGAGGTCCGGAAGGAAGAGCGCACCGGCGGCGACCGGAACGGCCTCCGGCCCGGAACCGGCTGCCCTAGGAGCGGGCGGCCGGCCGTCCTGCGCTTTGCGGGTGATCCACTGGGCCAGCACGGACCGCAGCTTCCCTTCATCCACCGGCTTGGAAAGGTAGTCGTCCATGCCGGCGGCGAGGCACCGTTCCCGGTCCTCGTCCATGGCTCCGGCCGTCATGGCAATGATCGGAAGCCTGGGCCCGTCGGTGGCCCTCGCCCGGATGATGCGGGTGGCTTCGAAGCCGTCCAGCACCGGCATGTGGCAGTCCATCAGGACGGCGTCGTACTGCTTCGAGGAGGTGGCGGCAACGGCTTCGGCGCCGTCGGACACCACTTCCACCCCGTAGCCGAGCTTCGCGACCATGCTCCGGGCCACGAGCTTGTTGATCTCGTTGTCCTCGACCACCAGCACCAGGCCTTCGCCGCCCCTGTCTTCTCCAGGCTCCGCGGCCGGCGCGGCGGCCGGCGCCGGCACCCTCGGGCCGGCAATGAGGCGGATGAGCCGGTCGTAGAACTCCGAGCTGCGAACGGGCTTGGTGAGCCATTCCCTGATCCCTGCCGCCTGCAGTTCCTGCCGGTCGACCTGCGTGGTGGAGGTGAGCAGGATGAGCTTCATGGCCTTCAGCTCCTCGTCGCCACTCAGCAGCCGGGCCAGCTCCACGCCGTCCATCTCCGGCATGCACATGTCGAGCACGGCGATGTCGTACGGACGGCCCGCCGCGGCTTCCTCGCGGGCCCGCTTCAGCGCATGGCGGCCACCCCCGACGGCGTCGGTTTGCATCTTCCAGCCGGCCAGTTGCGCCTCCAGGATCATCCGGTTGCTCGCGTTGTCGTCGACCACCAGTACGCGCAGCCCTTCGGTCTGGGCGTAGGGAGGCTGGACCGGCAGTGCCTCCGGATCGGCCACCGGCAAAGGAACCGCAATCCAGAACGTGCTGCCGCTGCCGGGAGCGCTTTCGAGACCGATCTTCCCGCCCATGGCTTCGGTGAGCCTGCGGCAGATCGCCAGGCCAAGGCCGGTGCCCCCGTACTTGCGCGTGGTGGATGCATCGGCCTGCAGGAACGGCTCGAACAGGCGCTCACGGTCTTCGGGATCGACGCCGATTCCGGTGTCCCGGACTTCAAAGCGGACCGTGGCTCGGTCAGGGCCCTGTTCCACGACGCCGACCCTGATGGCGACCTCTCCGGCTTCGGTGAACTTCACGGCGTTCGAGGCAAGATTCAGGAGGACCTGCCGGATGCGCCCGGCGTCGCCAAGCAGCGAGACCGGCACCTCCGGACGGCAGTAGGCCATGAGCTCCAGGTCCTTTTCCCGGGCGCCTTCGGCGAGCAGGCCGGCCACCTCTTCCACCAGGAGCCGGGGGTCGAACGGTTCCGGGTCGAGTTCCACCTTTCCGGCCTCGAGCTTGGAAAAGTCCAGGATGTCGTTGATCAGCGACAGCAGCGCGTCCGCCGCGACCCGCACGCCGTTGGCGTACTGGCGCTGCCGTTCGTCAAGCTCGGTGTCGAGCAGCACTCCTGTCAGTCCGATGACGCCGTTCATCGGAGTCCGGATCTCATGGCTCATCGTTGCCAGGAACTCCGACTTCAGGCGGCTGGACTCTTCCGCGGCTTCCCGCGCGGCGACCAGTTCGGCCTCGTTCCGCAGGCGTTCGGTGATGTCCCGGGCGATGGTGGCCACCCCGTGGATCCCGTCGGAACCGCTGATGGGGGAAACGGTCAGGGACACCGGAACCAGCAGGCCGTCGCTGCGTACCCGCTCGGTTTCATAGGTGTGCGTTGTCCCGGTGGCCGCGACATCGGCGAGGAAGGCATTTTCCTGCGCCCGGAGCCGCTGCGGGACGATGAAGTCCGCGTGCTGGCCCACCGCTTCGGCGGCGTGGTAGCCGTAGAGTCGCTCCGCCGCGGGGTTCCAGCTCGTGATGACGCCGTCGGGCGTCTTGCCCACAATCGCGTCAGCGGAGGAGTTCACAATGGCGCCCAAACCCTCAAGCTCCGCGGTGCGCGCGGCGACCTTGGCTTCGAGGTACCTGGTCAGGGTGACGTTCTGGTAGATGATGAAGAACTGCCGGGCCACCACCAGGACGAAAACAGACAGACCGGTAAACAGCAGGACGGGGTCCGCCTGGTCCCTGAGCCTGGTCGGCGCCACCACCACGGCGCCCACCGCGGGCACGTACGGCAGCATTTCGAGGGCCAGCGAGTTCCACAGCGGTTCCTTACGCCCGCTTGCCCAATGTGGAATCAACGGGGAAAGCCCGATCAGGAGGAAGGCACCCATCCAACCGGCCGCAAGCGGTGTCCCGGTGGAACCGGTGAGACCCTCAGCGGACAACCTCACGTAGGCGCTGTCGGTGACCGCCAACGCCACTACCCCGAGCCCGAGGCACGACCACCGCACGCGCTCCCGGCGGGCGCGGCGCATGGTGAGCACGAACACCAGGGAGGCCAGAGCGACGTCGACAATCGGGTATCCCATCAGCGTCAGCCAGGCGACCGGGTCCTGTCCTTCGGTCTTGTAAATCGGTCCCAGGACGGTCACCCAGCTGATGAAAAGCGTGGAGCTGGCGATGACCGCCGCGTCCAGCACGGTGCGCACCGGCGGAGCCGTGGACGTCGCGGGACGGGGAAAGGCGAAGAGCCCGATGGCCGCGGGCACGGCGTACAACAGGAAAAGCGCGTCGGCGGGCGACGGGAAAGGATAGGCATGGTCCAGCGCCAGGCCGTATCCGGTCCACAATGCCATTCCGGCAGACCAGACCAAGGCAGCCGCTGCCATGAGCCACCATGCCTTGGCGTTCTCCGGTTCCCGGCGGGCAGCCAAGGCACAGCTCGCCGCGGCGGCGAGGGCGCAGCACAGGATCACGACATCGCCAAGGGTCTGGGACGCCGAAGTCGCCGGGTTCCACCAGAACAACACCGTCAGGCCCGACACCACGACGGCGGAAATCAACGTCCACCACAGCCAGGGCCTGCGGGCTCTCATGGCGCACCGCGCAGCGCGGCGACGGGGACGCCGTCGGGAAGTCCGGGAACGGCGCCGGGCGGGGTGTGGAACAGCCACAACGCAATCGCGTTGTAGATGGCCCATTCGCCCCGGAGGTCACGGAGGGAAACCGTCCGTCCGCCGTCCGGCGTCGACCATGTCCGCACGATGTGCAGGGTCAGGGGCGCGGCGCCCGGCAAGGTAAGCCGGACCGGGCCGGACTCCGGCAGCTCGCCGGACAGGATGCGAACGGCCGCCCCGCCCATCGAGATATCGACCAGTTCGCCGCGGCACCCTGCCAGCGTCACCGGAACCTGGACGCTGAACCTGTAGGCGTCCCGTCTCGAGGTCGAATACTCGCTCGCCCGGATGCGCAGTGCACCCAGCAGCAGGACCATGCCGGCGACCGCGAGCCAGAGCCCGGAGGCAACGGTCGACCCCGGACCGGACGCCCACGGAACCCAGCCCCAGATACCGGCCGCCGCGTAGAGCAGCGCCAGGATGACCACAGCGATCATCACGTAGATCATGAGGGGCACATGCCCGCGGAGGCGTTCGTTGGACGCGCCCTTCGGGGTGACCTGGAATTCGAGGGTCCTGCGGGTAATCAGCCACCAGGAGCACGCCAGGCCGATCGGGATCCGGAAGATCCGCAGCGCGAAGGCGGTCGGCCAATGGATCTGGTGGCGCAGGAGCCTCTTGGTCCCCCACAGTCGGATCACGAACATGGCGACGAACGCAACGGTGAATTCGACCGGTCCAGCCGTGGTGGTCTGCGCCCCGGAGAAGAGGATGAACAAGGGCACGAAGAACGCCAGCAGGGTGGCCAGTCCCTCCAGCCACCACAGGGTTCCGTTGAGGTACTCGTGGAAGTTGCGCCAGGACAACCAGCTCTTGGCCTTCCAGAGCCTCTCGTAGGCCAGGATCTGCATGGCGCCCATGCCCCAGCGGCGGCGCTGCAGGAGGTATTGTTCCGCGGTGGCGGGAGCCAGGCCGACGGCGAGGGTCTGGTGATGGTAGACGGTTTTCCAGCCGCGGCGGATGAGCTTGAGGGTGGTGTGGAGATCCTCGGTGATGGTCTCCGTGGCCACGCCGCCGACTTCGCGGAGCGCCTTCACCCGGAGCAGCGACGTCGAGCCGCACCAGAAGGGGCCGGCTCCGGCGACGTTGCGGGCCGGCATCAGCACGTTGAAGAAGAGTCCCTGTTCCCCGGCGATGCCGTCGTCGTCGAAGGCGCCGGAGTTGTAGAAGGCCTGCGGCCCCTGGACGAGGGCGATCTCCTCGTCGTTGAACCATCCGAGCGTGGCGGTGAGGAAGTTGGGAAGCGGGACATGGTCGCAGTCCAGGACGGCGATGATGTCGATGGCTTCCCGCCCGGCCGCCTCTTCCCGGGCCATCAGCTCCAGGGCGTGGTTCATGTTGCCGGCTTTGGCATGCTCGTGGATCGGCCGGCGGACATACCTGGCCCCGAAGGAGCGGCACATTTCGGCCACCCAGGGGCGGTCGCCGTCATCAAGTACCCAGGTCTCGTGCGCGGGCTGCAGCGCGCAGGCCGCGGCAACCGTGGGAGAGAGCACCTCCACGGGCTCGTTGTAGGTGGGGATGAGGACCGCGGTCCGCAGCCCGGCACCCTTCTTCGGCGGCTCTGGTGCTGCGCTGTCGATGTTCCAGATGGTGATCGTCTTCAGGACGATCCCGAAGAGGGGCAGGGCTTCGAAGGCCACCAGCACCCAGGCAACGACGACGTTCGCTCCGCCCGTCGGCAGGGTGAAAATGATGCGCCAGGCCAAGTAGAGCACCAGCGCGGCAATCGCGCTGACACCGCCGAGGTGTGCCATGCGGCGGGAGCGCGGCGCCTCCGCCGCCGGCTTGCCGAGCTGCGCGGCCCAGGCCGCTATGCCGGCCTTGGTGTAGGCGGAAGTTTCCCGTGGTGTATCGCGACCTGTCGGGCGTTCGGTACCCGCGCGCAGGTTTTCGATAGCGTGCATGCGATCCCCCAGCTGGATTCGGCATTGCAGACCTGATCTGAAAATTATGACATTGCGCCAGCAAAGGGTACAGGGTCCGCGGGCAGCCCGTCCGGGGGTTAGTGACGGCGTCCCCGGCTCCCGGCCCACGGCGCCCTGCCGCCGCCGGAATCCGCGCCGGAAAGGGAATTTCCCGTGAACTGAAGACGACGCCGGCCGCTGCCCCGGACGGCTTGTATACCTAGCTTGAAGCGAACATTCCGCCCGGTTACGGAACATGACAGCGGCCGGACTGCGGGCCGTCGTCGCCGGTGTTATTTTTCTTAGTGAGTAATGAGCACCAGCGTGAAGCCCTGACTTGCTGGTCGGCAACCCTCTCTTCCGGCGGGGTGCCTCAGGTGACTACTCGGCGTATCGACACTTTTCGAACTGCAAGCGTGACTGAGGAGCACCAATGCCTGAACCAAGTGAAGACCAACTTTCCTACCGCCTCATTACCGGCCCGGATACCCGCGAGTTCTGCGAACGGATTTCCACCGCCCTCGCCGAAGGCTACGTGCTGCACGGCGGCCCGGCGGCGACCTTCAACGGCACCAACGTGATCGTGGCGCAGGCCGTGATCCTGCCTGCCGCGGTCGCGAGCGCGGACGCGGCAGTGGCCACCGCCGTCGACCAGCTCGAAGGCTACGACGACGAGGAAGCATACGAGGGGCACGCATGAGCTACGCCGGAGACCTGAGCCCCCAGGACGCCTGGGCGAAGCTCGAACAGGGCGCCATCCTGGTGGACGTGCGCACCGAAGCCGAATGGGCACACATCGGCATCCCGGACACCAAGGCCACGGAGAACGATCCGCTGTTCATCCAGTGGAACTTCGCCGGCGGAATCCCCAACGGCAACTTCGTCGAGGAACTCAAGCAGCAGGCCCCGGAGGACAACGCCGTCGAGCTCGTCTTCATCTGCCGCTCCGGCCAGCGCTCCATCTCGGCCGCCGTCGCCGCAACGCAGGCCGGCTTCACCGCGTACAACGTCCTGGAGGGCTTCGAAGGGGAGCCCGACCGTTACGGCGAACGCACCGTGAACGGCTGGAAGAACCGCGGTCTGCCTACGAACCTGGGGAACATCTAAGTGACTTTCAATCCCGACGCCGCCACCTGGAGCCCCGACACCCAGGCCGTCCGCGGTGGTCTTGACCGCACCAACTTCCAGGAAACATCCGAGGCCGTCTTCCTGAACTCCGGCTTCGTCTACGAGTCCGCGGCCGCCGCCGAACGCGCCTTCACCGGCGAGGACGAGCGCTTTGTCTACTCCCGCTACGGCAACCCCTCCGTGGCCACCTTCCAGGAACGCCTCCGCCTGCTCGAAGGCACCGAAGCGTGCTTCGCGACGGCGTCGGGCATGTCCGCCGTGTTCACCGCGCTCGGCGCCCTGCTGGCCGCCGGCGACCGCGTGGTTGCCGCCCGCTCGCTGTTCGGCTCCTGCTTCGTGATCCTCAACGAGATCCTGCCGCGCTGGGGCGTGGAGACGGTGTTCGTGGACGGACCGGACCTGGAGCAGTGGCGTGCCGCGCTCTCCGAGCCCACCACCGCCGTCTTCTTCGAATCGCCGTCGAACCCCATGCAGGAGATCGTGGATATCGCCGCGGTCAGCGAGCTGGCGCACGCGGCCGGCGCGACCGTCGTCGTCGACAACGTCTTCGCCACACCCCTGCTGCAGCGCTGCGGCGAACTCGGCGCGGACGTGATCGTCTACTCCGGCACCAAGCACATCGACGGCCAGGGCCGTGTGCTGGGCGGGGCGATCCTGGGCACCAAGGAATTCATCGACGGCCCGGTCAAACAGCTCATGCGGCACACGGGGCCCTCGCTCTCGGCGTTCAACGCCTGGGTGCTGACCAAGGGCCTGGAAACCATCGGGCTGCGCGTGAATCACTCCTCGTCCTCTGCCTTGAAGATCGCGGAGTGGCTCGAGGAGCAGCCTGCCATTAACTGGGTCAAGTACCCGCTGCTGAAATCGCATCCGCAGTACGAGCTCGCCGCGAAGCAGATGAAGGCCGGCGGCACCGTGCTGACCTTCGAGCTCCTGCCCTCCGGCGGGCGTTCGGCGAAGGACGCCGCGTTTGCGCTGCTGGACGGCCTCTCCGTGATTGACATTTCGAACAACCTGGGCGACTCCAAGTCCCTCATCACCCACCCGGCCACCACCACGCACCGCGCCATGGGACCGGAGGGCCGTGCGGCCATCGGCCTGAGCGACGGCGTGGTGCGGCTTTCCGTGGGCCTTGAGGACGTAGACGACCTCATCCGCGACCTGGAACAGGCACTCAAGCAGGTCTAGGTATCGGGCTTAGATATCGGCGCCGCGCCAGTCCTGCCGCACCCAGGTGAGCACCGGCATGGACTTGGTGTCGGACGGTGGTGCCGCTTCCGGCATCGTCTCCCGGACAGCATGGCGCACGACGGCGGCCAGCGCGGCAGGGTCCGGCTGGCCGCCGTCGTTTCCGCTGTATTCATGCGCGATCCCGCGCTGTTCGGTGGCACCGTTCCCGCGCTGCAGGATCTCGGCCACACCGGTTTGCGCGAGTTCAAGCTCGCCCTGCTCGGCAAGCACCGGTTCAAGGTACTCCACCAGGGACCAGACGACGTCCGCCGCCGGTGCGGGCCGGAACGTTGTGAAGTCCAGGAGATCGTTGCGCAGCGCAAAGTTGCTGGCCTGCCAGGACGCCAGGCGCAGCAGGGCCGTGGGCACTGACGACGGTTCGATACCCGCCGCGGACTCCCGGACCGCCGTCTCAACGAGGGCCCGCACCAGCACCGCGATCAGCGCGGCATCCTCGGAACGCAGGCAGACGTCAGCCACCCGGACTTCCACCGTGGGGTTGTTCCGCGACAGCCTGGCATCGAAGTAGATCATGCCTTCGTCCAGGAGGACCCCGGTCTCAATCAGGCGGCGCACCACCCGGCGGTAACTCGCCAAGGAACCGAACACCGCGGACGGGCCCGAGGACGGCCAGCGGTTCCAGGCCTGGGTGCGGTAGCTCTCGAAGCCGGTGGCCAGGCCCCGCCAGTACGGGGAGTTGGCGCTGATTGCGGTGAGCACTGCCACCTTGTCCCGGATGCGGTCCAGCACCAGCACGCCTTCCTCCGGGGATGCAATGGATGTGTGCACATGGAAGCCGCACGTCAGTTGCTCGTGGGCGGTGATGCCGAAGCGCTCCAGCATCATGGCATAGCGGGGGTCCGGGGTGGTGTGCGTGGCCGAATCGACCGGCGAGGTAGCCAGCGCGGCGATCCGGGCGCCGTGGCTGCGGGCGGCGTCGCTGGCCATGGTCCGGCCGCGGCGGATCTGGCGGAGGAGCTCGGCATGGCTGCGGCAGGGGCGGGTCTGGGTTTCGATCTGCTCGAGCTTGAGTTCGTGGCTGAGGCCGGTGCGGGGCCCAAGGACTGCCGACGCGTCGTCTGCATCAGTGTCCTCGGCATCGTCCGCATCCGCGGTTCCGGTGCCGGCCGCACCGATCCCGGCGAGGAGGGCATCGGCAAGGGCAAGCGGCTCGCCGCTCGCTGGATCGACGATCAGCAGTTCCTCTTCGACACCGAATGTGCGCACAGAACAATTGTGCGCTACGGCGCGGTAGGCGGGAACAGCAGGGTTTGCGCGGCGAGCCGCGGGGCCTGGGCGGCGGCGCGCCTGCGGCCTCGGGCGGCGGGGGCGCGCCTGCGGCCTCGGGCGGCGGGGCGCGCCTGCGGCCTCGGGCGGCGGGGCGCGCCTGCGGCCGGGGGCGGCGGGGCGCGCCTGCGGCCGGGGGCGGCGGGGCGCGCCTGCGGCACATTCTGCTGGATAACCCCGGCCGTGGGTGAGGCCAGGCCCCTGGATCCGGGCGTGGCCGCAGCGCGACCAAGGGTGATCCAGCAGAATCTCAACGGTTTCGTCCACATACGGCATTTTCCGGGTCCGGTCGGCAGTCAACCCATGGCTAGCTGGAGCCATGGATGCCTTCGAATACCTGGTTTCGCTCGGTGGAGTTGCCCGGGTCGGCCTGCTTCGTGCCAACGGACACTCCCCTGCAGCCATCCGCAAACTGGCTGCGGCAGGAGCCAGCCAACCAAGAAAAGGGGTTTGGGCGCTTCCGACAGCCGACCCCGAATATCTCAAAGCTGTCCTCACCAATGGCCAAATCACCTGTGCGAGTGCTGCCCTGCGCTACGGGCTGTGGATCAAGGACAAACCTGCGCGCCTCCATTTGGCCACACGTCATTGCCGCGGCAAGGGGTTCATCCGGCACGGCTACACGCGCTTCCCGCCACCGGAAGCCGTGCCCCTTGCAGCCGTCGAGGACACCGTTATCCACGCCCTCACATGCCTGCCCGAGGTGGACGCGATCGCCGTGGCGCAGTCAGCGATGCGAAACTTCGGCGTCCCGCGGAGACTCTTGGAGAGCGAGTTGTCCGCCGACTACTACGGAAGCGCCCGAAGACGCCTCGCCAAGGCCGACGGCATCTCCGAATCGGTGCCGGAGATCAGCGCACGCCTGTTGTTCGAATCGGCGGGCCTGGAGTTCCGGCGCCAGGTCGAAATCGAGGGCGTTGGCCGGGTGGACTTCCTGATCGACGGATGGCTCATTGTGGAGGTCAATGGCTATGCGTTCCACAGTTCCCGTGAGGACTGGCGGAAAGATATGGCCCGACTGAACGCAGCACAGGTCCTCGGTTACGGAACGCTGAGCTACGCCCCGGAGCAGATATGGAACACCCCGGGCCGCGTTGTGGCGGAAATTTGCAGGATGCTGCAGCGTGGCCGAGGCATGGACCAGGTCCGCGGACACATTCTGCTGGATCACACCCAGACCCGGCGGCGCATGGTCGCATGACTCCGGGGCGAAGACGAGGTAGTCCCTGGTGATCCAGCAGAATGTGCAGCACCCAACCCACCGCAGCGGGGTGCGCCCGACTAGTCCTGGAAATACTCGATCTTGGCGCCAATGGTGTTCAGCCGCTCGGCGAGGTCTTCGTAACCGCGCTCGATGACATAGATGTTGCGCAGTTCGGAAGTGCCGCGGGCGGCGAGCATGGCCAGCAGCAGGCAGGCCGCGGGGCGGAGGGCCGGCGGGCAGCCAATCTCGGCGGCGCGCCACTTAGTGGGGCCGTTGACGTAGATCCGGTGCGGGTCCAGCAACTGCACCTGGGCGCCGAGCCGGTTGAGCTCGGTCAGGTAGATTGCCCGGTTCTCGTAGACCCAGTCGTGGATCATCGTCTGGCCCTCGGCGTTGCCCGCGATCACCGCGAAGAAGGGCAGATTGTCGATGTTCAGGCCCGGGAACGGCATCGGGTGGATCTTGTCTTCGGGTGCCCGCAGCGTGGACGGCTTGGTGGTCACGTCAACCAGGCGGGTGCGGCCGTTGCGCGCAAAATATTCTCCGGAGACGTCCAGCTGCTGGCCCATCTGCTCCAGCGTGGCCAGTTCGATTTCCATGAACTCGATCGGCACCCGGCGGATGGTCACCTCGGAGTTGGTCACGATCCCGGCGGTGATGAGGCTCATCGCCTCGATGGGGTCTTCGGAGGGGAAGTATTCGATGTCCACGTCGATCCCCGGCCGGCCGGTGATCCGCAGGGTGGTGGTGCCGACGCCCTCGATCTCCACGCCCAGGCCCTGCAGGTAGAAGCAGAGGTCCTGGACCATGTAGTTGGGGCTGGCGTTGCGGATCACGGTGGTACCGCGGCGGTGCGCGGCGGCCATGATGGCGTTCTCGGTGACGGTGTCGCCGCGTTCGGTGAGGACGAAAGAGCGGTCGCGGTCGTCCTCGGGCGGTGCCTGGACCACGTAGAAGCCGGAGGTCGCCTCCACCGAGAGGCCGAACTGGCGCAACGCCTGCATGTGCGGTTCCACGGTGCGGGTACCCAGGTCGCAGCCGCCGGCGTAGGGCAGCTTGTATTCGGACGCCTCGTCCAGCAGCGGGCCAAGCAACATGATGACGCTGCGGGTGCGGCGGGCGGCGTCCACGTCCATGGATGCGAGGTCCAGTGCCTCGGGACGGCGGATCCGCAGATCGTTGCCGTTCAGCCAGGTGCATTCCACACCAATGGACGTCAGGACCTCGACGATCCGGTTAACTTCCTCGATTCGCGCGAGGCGGCGCAGCGTGGTGGTGCCGCGGTTGATGAGGCTGGCGCACAGGAGCGCGACGCCGGCGTTCTTGCTGCTGTTGACGTCGACGGCTCCGGCCAGGGTGCGTCCGCCCTCCACCCTCAGGTGGGTCATCTGCGGCTTGCCCACCTTGACGATGCTGCGGCCGAAGATCGCCTCGAGCCGTTCGATCATCTTCAGGCTGAGGTTCTGCTTGCCCTGTTCCATGCGGGCAACGGCGCTCTGGCTGGTGCCCAGCTCGGCTGCGAGCTGGCCTTGGGTCCACCCTTTTTCCGCGCGGGCGTCGCGGAGCAGGAGGCCAACATTTTCTGCGGTCGGCTGAGTCATACCCAGAAAATATCACAGATGATCTATCTCAGCGCGCATCCCACCAATACTGGCGGGTACTGCGTGTCGATAGTCACCTAGTGCGATATGCGACGACGGCGAACGCCCGCTTTGCGCCCCACCCTACCGCCGGGACGGGGAACTTCTCCCCATTGCCGCGCCGACCGGGCCACCACGAGGATGGGAGCAACGATACGGGGGAACACCATGGCCTTCTATGGCGCAGACATCGAACAGCTTAAGCACCTGTCCAAATCCCTTGCCGGCGGATCGGAGAAGCTCTCGGGCAACGCACGCGAGATCGACGCCCTGATCTCCAAGGGCTCGTTCTGGCACGGACAGGATGCCAAGCAGTTCTCCGCGGACTGGCACAGCCGCTTCCGTCCGCTGCTCGAGAAGGCCTCCCAGGGCCTGGCTGACGCATCGAAGTCGGCCCTGAGAAACGCCGATGAACAGGAAAAGGGTTCCGGAGCCTCCGGCGGCGGCATCGGCACGGCGGCAGCAGTCGGCGCCGCCGGTCCCGGGCTGCAGGGCCCCGGCGGTGGGCCAACACCCGAGGAAATCCTGGAAAAGTACCAGGTCAGCGATGCCGAAACCACGGAATGGCCCGGCGACTGGGATCCTCTACGGTTGGTGGTGGATCAGAGGACCGTCACCGAAAAGGAGGCCGAGTTGCTCAACGGCCTCGGCCCCATCGAGCTGAACGACTTCAAGGGGATCCACGACGACGCATTCAGCGAAGCCGACTCCCGTTTCCCGAGCTCGGACCGGAACGATGACCACAACGACGCCTTCCGGCACGCCTACTGGAATGCCCTGATGACCAGGGAATTCGGGGTGGACTGGGCCGAGGACTACGCCACCGCCCACGAGCAGCTCCCCGGCAACCCCGGACCGCGGGAGGCCATGGATCTGTACAACAACGAGGTGGGGCGCAACATCGCCGCCGCACACCCGGATGCCAGCCCGGAGGAACTGGCCGACCTGGTAGAGGAAGCGGTCCGCAACGGCGATACCGTCGTCGTCGGCGGGGACCTGCTGCCGCATCCTTCGAACGAAATCCGCCCGGAGCAAACCGGCGACGCCGGGAACGCGCCACCGGCGGACGGCCACGATCCGGAGTTCAACGACGAGTCGAGGACCACTTCATGACCATCCGCCCCGCCATGACCCGCCGGCTGGCCCTGCTCATGCTCGGAACCGCTTTGGCCTGCGCCCTGGGCGCCTGCTCACCAGGAGGAACCATGCCCGAATCCAACGACAAGCTGGACAGGAGCGTGCTCGACGCCGCCAGGAACGGCACCGAACTGCGCCTCTCTGATGCCACCGACTTCGAGTGGGACCAGGCCGGCTTCATCACCGAAGGCACCCCGGCCACCGAAATCGAGTCCGCCTTCGGCGAAGCGATCACCCGGGAAAAGCGCTACACCGCCTCCCCCGCGCTCTTCGTCTTCCTGAAGGACGGCAAAGTCGCCAAAGCCATCCGGATCACGCCGGACGCCTTCTCGGGAAGCGACGCGAAGAAGAAATACGGCCGGGATGTTGCGCTGGTGCCGGTCGAGGGCCGCAGCGGGTACCTCGCCTGGCGCGAGTAGCACGGAGCCTTCAGTCTGCCCCAAAACTTCACGAACCGGCCCGGTTTGGAAAAGGCGTCCGGCACCGCCTATCTTGAGTTTAGGTAAGGCTAAGCTAAGAAATCGGGTTCCATGACTTCTCCACGTCCTGCCGGCGGGCCCGCGGTTTTCCGCGATGCCTGGGGCATTCCGCACCTCTGGGCCGGCTCGGCTGGCGAGCTCGCGTTCCTGCAGGGCCGCAACGCCGCCATCGACCGTTCCTGGCAGATCGAGTTGGAGCGTCGGCGCTCCGAGGGGCGCACCGCCGAAATCCTCGGCCCTGATGGCCTGCACTGGGACCGCTTCGCACGGCAGGCCCAGTTGGATGACACGGCGCGGCGCTGCTTCGACGCGCTCGACGACGGCACCCGACTGTGGTGCCAAAGCTACGTGGACGGCATCAACAGTGCGCTGGACGACGGCCTGCGCGGCGGGCCGGAGTTCGACGCCGCCGCCGCAAGCCCCGAACCCTGGAACCCGTGGACCCCCATGGGCGTCTTCCTGGTCCAGCACATCTTGTTCTCGACCTTCCCGAACAAGCTGTTCCGCGCGCACGTAGCGGCCACGCTCGGCCCCGACGCCGTGGAGTTCTTCAGCATCGAAGCGCCCGTGTGGTCCGGCAGCAACGCCTGGGCCGTGCACGGTTCTCGGACGGTATCCGGCGCTCCCCTCATCGCGGGCGACCCGCACCGGCTCCTCGAACTGCCCGGCGTGTACCAGCAGGTGCGGCTCGCGTGCCCGGAGTTCGACGCCGTCGGCCTCGCCTTCCCGGGGGTGCCCGGCCTGCCGCACTTCGGCCAGAACAGCAAGGCGGCCTGGGCGATCACCAACGCCATGGCGGACTACCAGGACCTGTATGTCGAGGAGCTCCGACGGGACGCAGGCGTCGGCACAGTCGAGGCCCGCGGGCCGCTTGGCTGGGAGCCTGTGGCGGTGCGCCGCGAAACGATCGGGGTCCGCGGCGGTGTTGCCGAGGAGATCGAAGTCCTGGAAACCGCGCGCGGCCCGGTCATCGCGGGGGTGCCGGACACTGAAACCCAGCGTACTCCCGACGACGGCGGCTTCGAGCGGGTGCTCAGCCTGCGCATCCCGGCGCGTGCCGAAGCCCGGCTCGGCTTCGAAGCCCTCCTGCCCCTACTGCGAAGCCGGAGCGTCGACGACGTGGAGACTGCATTGGCAGCCTGGGTGGAACCGGTGAACAGCGTGATCGCCGCGGACTCGGCGGGTTCCGTGCGGCACTTCCTGGCCGGCGTCGTGCCCCGCCGGAACCCGGAGAACCGCAAACTGCCGGTTCCCGCTTGGTCCGCCGGGCACCAATGGGACGGCCGCGTAGACTTGCCCCGCCGCGAGGTCCCCGGCCTCGCCGTCAGCGCGAACGACCGCGCCGCGGCCGGCGGCGCGGCAGGCGACGGGAACGGCGTTGGCATGGAGTTCGCCCCGCCGCACCGGGCCCGCAGGATCACCGAACTGTTGGAGGTCGGGCGGGCGCTCGGCGTTGGCGACATGCTGGCAATCCACACGGACACCCTGCTGGGTTCGCTGCCGCCGTTCCGTGCGCTGCTGGACTCGCTGAACCCCGACGACGTCGGGCCGGGTTCCGCTGCGTTGTCCGCCGAAGCTGCCCGCTTGCGGGAGCGGCTCCTCGCCTGGGACGGCCGCATGGACGCGCGCAGCCGGGACGCCGGCCTCTTCGCCGCCTGGCGCGGCGCGTTCGTCCGCCGACTTGCCACGCATCCGGTCCTGGCACCGCTGGCTGCACCGCACGGCTACTCGCCGCTGTTCGGGCCGTGGCTGTCCGTCGTCTCCCGGGCGGGTTTCGCCGTCGAGACCCTGCTGGCGCGGGGCAGTGAACTCGGGATCGACTTGAAAACCGAGGCCGCCGCCGCGCTCGAGGACGCGTCGCGGCTTCCGGAGACTGACTGGGGAACGAAACACACCCTGCTGCCGATCCACGCACTGCCAGGGAACCTGGAGACGGAGCTGTCCGGCGCGGCCATGTCCGGGGTTGAGCTGTCCGGGATTGAATTGTCCGGGGACACGAACTGCGTGCTGTCCATGGAAAGCCTTCCCGGCGTCGAGGACCGCAGCTTCCGCGGCTCCGTGGCCCGCTACGTCTGGGACCTGGCGGATCGGCGGAACAGCCGCTGGATTGTGCCCTTCGGAGCCTCCGGACGGCCCGGCAGCCGGCATTTCGCCGACCAGCTCCCGCTGTGGGCCGCCGGGGAACTGGCGCAAATCGAGACCGACTGGGACACACTCGTCCCCGAAGAATTCACCACCGGACCCGTAACCACCGAAGCACCGGGAAGGACCTCATGAACACCACCACCGCGGCCACCGGCCCTGACTTCGGCCTCCGCGAAGCCGTCCACAGCGAGGTGCACGCCTGGGGTGCGGTGCGGATCGTCCCGCTGCGCCCCGAGGAGGACATCGAGCTGGTTCATGGCTGGGTCCGCGAGGAGCGTGCGCGTTTCTGGGGGATGCTGGACCACAGCCGCGAACAGGTCCTGGAGATCTACCAGTTCCTGGATTCCCTGGACACCCACCACGCGTTTCTGGCTCTGCTGGACGAACAGCCCGTGGCGTTGTTCCAGACCTATCAGCCGTTGCATGATCCGGTCAGCGAGGCCTACCCCGCCAGGGCCGAGGACGCCGGCATGCACCTGCTCCTCGCCCCGCCCACCCAGCCGGTTCCGCATTTCACGCCGCGGCTGGTGAGCGTCCTGCTGCGCTACATGTTCGCCGATCCCGCGATCGACCGGGTCATCGTGGAGCCCGATGCCCGCAACGACAAAGCCATTCGCAGGCTCCGGACCACCTGCTTCGAACTCGGGCCGAAGATCCAACTGGCCGAGAAAGAGGCGCAGCTGGCCTTCCTCACCCGGGATCGGTTCGAGAACGCGCCGACGGTGTAACGCGCTGGTGGTTTAAGGCACCGGCGCCGTGACGGCAAAAGCTTAGAACACGAAGTTCCAGGCCCCACCGGCAACGGCTGCAAGCACGGCCGCGGCTGCGATCAGCAGCCCGCCCAGCAGTACCCAGACGTCCAGCAGCGAGTACGTCGACTCCCGGGCCCACGTCCGTGCGGAGCCGCCGAAGCCCCGCGCCTCCATGGTCACCGCAAGCCTCGAGGCGCGGCGCACCGCCTGGACCAGCAGGCCGAAGCTCTGTCCCAGCGTGGCGCGCAGCCGCTGCACGGGGCTGCCGTGCGAGCCCACGCCGCGGGCGCGCCGTGCCATGCCGATGGTCTGCCATTCCTCGGCCATGAGGCCCACGAGCCGCATCGCCGCCAGCGTCCCCAGCACAAAGCGGTGCGGCAGTTTTGCCTTCTGCGCCAGGGCGTCGGCCAGGTCGGTGGGATCGGTGCAGCTCATCAGCAGGATCGCCGGCAGGGCGATCGCCAGGCCGCGCAGCATGAACCCCAGCCCCAGCTCGAGCGAGCCTTCGCTGATGGACCAGATGCCGACGTCGAGCAGTGTCCTTCCGCTGTCCGCCGACAGGATCGCCGTGCTCCAGCCGCCCAGCGCCGCCGCGATGATGAGCGGCCAGGCCCGCTGCCAGAGCAGCCGCAGGGTCAGCCCGGCCAGCGGGAACAGGGCGAAGTCGGCCAGCAGGGCGGTGGAGGCTGAGACCCAGTCGATGGACAACGCCAGCACCAGGGTGATCGCGAAGACCGCGGTGAACTTGGCCAGCGGGTTGGCGCGGGTGAGCAGGGCCCGGTTGCCGTGCAGGCTCAGGACTTCCCTCATGCCGCATCCGCCTCCGCATAGGCCCGGGACTCGAGCCGCATCTCGGTGCCGCCGAGGACCGCGCTGAATTCCTGGTCGTGGGTCACCGAGACCACGGCGGTTCCGGCGTCGAGCAGTTCGGAGAGGAAGGACGCGAGCTCGGCCCAGGTGTTGGCGTCCTGGCCGAAGGTCGGCTCATCCAGCACCAGCACCTGCGGGTGTGCCGCGAGCACCGTGGCCACGGACAGCCGGCGCTTCTCGCCGCCGGAGAGCGTGTACGGGTTGGCGTCCACCAGGTGGGTCAGGCGCAGGCGCTCAAGCAGCTCGTCCACGCGTTCCTCGCCGTGCCCCAGGTGCCGCGGCCCGAACATGAGCTCGTCCAGCACCCGGCCGGTGACGAACTGGTGCTCGGGTTCCTGGAACACCGTCCCGATCCGGGAAATCAGCTGCTGCGCCTTCCACGTGTAGGGATCGTTTCCGGCTCCATCCGCGAGCCCGACGCCGGCGCTCACCTTCCCGGACACCGGCGCCAGGAGCCCGGCGAGAGTCAGCGCGAAGGTGGACTTGCCTGCGCCGTTGGGGCCGGTGATGGTCAGGGCCCGCCCGGCGATGACCTCGGCACTAAGGCCTTCCTGTGCCGGGACGGGCAGGATGGTCTTGAAGCCGCGGCGTCGCGGCCGCTCCCGGGAGACGGCGAGGTCCTGCGCGGTCAGGAGGAGTTCGCTGTTGGGGGTTCCGGTCCGCTCGCGGGTGGCCGGCACATACCCGGGAACCCACACCCCGGCTGCGGCCAGCATGTCGCGGGCCTGCTCCAGCACGGCATCCGGCGGGCCATCCAGCAGCACCGCAGGCTCCGAGGAGTTGCCCGGCTGCAGCACCACGATCCGGTCCACCAGGTCCTTCCACACGGACACCCGGTGCTCGACCACCACCAGCGTGGCGCCGGTCTTGTCCAGGCAGCGTTCGACGGCGTCCCGCACCTCCAGCACGCCGGCCGGATCGAGGTTCGCGGTCGGTTCGTCCAGCAGGAGCAGGCCCGGACGCATGGCCAGGATGCCGGCAAGCGCGAGGCGCTGCTTCTGCCCGCCGGACAGGGCCGACGTCGGGTGGTCCAGCGGGAAGCCGGCCAGCCCGACGTCGTCGAGGGCCTCATGCACGCGGGACCAGATACGCTCGCGCGGCACGGCAAGGTTCTCGGCGCCGAAGGCGACATCGTCACCCAGGCGCGACAGAACCACCTGGGTCTCCGGGTCCTGCTGCATCAGCCCCGCCCGGCCACGGCTGTCCCGGGGCACGGCACCGTCGATCAGCAGCGAACCGGTCTCGTCGGCGTCGTCGTCCTCTTCGCCGAGCACCCCCGCCAGGGCGTGCAGCAGCGTGGACTTCCCGGCCCCGGACGGCCCGAGGAGCAGCACGCGCTCACCGGGCCGGATCTCCAGGTCGAGGCCGTGCACGGCCGCGGTGCTGCGGCCCGCATGCCGCCAGCCCCACCCGTGGGCGGAGACGGCGGCAGGGCGGACGGTTTCGGGGCGGACCGTTTCGGGGCCTGGCATCAGGAGAAGACAGGCTCGCTGGCGGCCTTGCGGGAGGCGAACGAGCTCAGGACACCGGTCTTGGCCAGGCCGCGGGTGGCGATCCAGGACAGGGCACCCGCGATCACGGCACCGGAGATGGCGCAGAAGATGATGTAGGCGAGCTTGTCACCGGCGGTGTAGGCAATGTTCCAGCCCCACGGAGCGAAGGAGTCGTTCAGGCCGCAGAACAGCCCCGAGCCGGCGCCGGCCAGCAGCGCGACGGGAAGGTTGAACTTCTTGTAGGCGAAGGCGGCGAACACAAGCTCGGCGCCGAGGCCCTGGAGCACGCCGGAGATGAGCACGGTGGTGCCGTACTGGGAACCCATGATGAGCTCGCCGGTGGCGGCCACGGTTTCGCAGAAAAGGGCAGCGCCGGGCTTGCGGATGATGAGCATGCCGAGCACGGCGGGGATCATCCAGCCGCCGGCGATCAGGCCGGTGAGGGGCGGGTAGGCCGCGTTCATCGGGGCCGAGACGAGCGCGGCGCCCTGGGACCAGGCCCAGAAGATCACGCCGCCGGCGATCGCGATCAGTGCGGCCACCACGATGTCCACCACGCGCCAGGTGTAGCCGGACTTCTTCAGGTTTGCTGTAGTCATTTGTGTCCTCCTGAGGAACAGGAGGGGAAAGTGTTGCCCGGCCCTAACAACCGCCGCTGCGGTCCGTTCACCGGTCACTCTGAGAACTCGACTCCCTTGCGCCGGTACTAACCGGATCAGGTTCGAGGGTCTGCGGTGTTCCGCACTCTCAGCGCCCTTCCTTCGGTCTGCTCCAACAGCCCGACGGCGGCGCTCCCCTGTCGTTATCAATTGCCCTTTTGGGCGTGCTCCAGTTTACACCTCGCTGCCCCGGCGGGCCCCTTCCGTGGCGGGGCGGGCGGTCACATTGGCGCGGGGTGGGTCGGGGCGGGTTGGTACCGAGTCCGACACTACGGTGCCCATACCGGGGACTTCCCGAATCCGATGGGCCCGATGCCATGCACATTCTGCTGGATCACCCCCGTACCCGCCAGACCATGGCCCGCCGTAGCGCGGGTACGGTGGAGTGACTGCGGGTGTGATCCAGCAGAATCGTCGCGCGGAGCACGAGCAAAGGAGCGTTCATGGCGGAAAGCAGCGGGCCCGGAGAGGTCCCCGGCAATGGGCCTGCCAACGTGCCAGACGCCCGGCTGGCTGCCAGCGTCATCCTGCTGCGGGACGGCGCGGACGGCCCGGAGGTCTTCGTCCAGCACCGGGTGTCCTCCATGGATTTCGCCGCCGGAATGGTGGTGTTCCCCGGCGGCCGGGTGGACGCGGTGGACGGCAGCGGCTGGAGTTTCCCGGACGACGTCGCGCGGCAGCATGCCCAGGCATGGCACCGCTGCACCATCGCGGCCGAGGACGCCGGCACCGCAGGCCACAATGCGGGACGGGTCCTCGCGGCGGCACTGCGCGAGGTCGAGGAAGAGGCAGGGCTGGTGCTCGACGCCGGCCAGCTGCGGCCGTGGGCCAACTGGGTCACCCCCGAGGACCAGCCCAAGCGTTTCGACACCTACTTCTACCTCGCGCTGCCCGGGGCCGAGGCTGAGGCCCGGCACCAGACCACCGAGGCCTGGCAGTCCTTGTGGATGCCGGTGCGCGGGATCCTGGAGGCCGAAGCATCCGGCGCACTGAAATTGATGCCGCCCACCCTGGTGCTGCTGGAGGAACTCCTTCGCCTCGGGGACGCCGGAACCGCCCTGGCCGTTGAGCGGGACATCGTTCCGGTCCGTCCGGAGCCCGGCGCCCTGAAAGCCTTCTTCGAGCGCCGCCGCCAAAAACCGCCGTCGACTGCTCCATAGCTGTCGTTTTGGGCGCCCAAAACGACACTTGCTAAGCAGTCGATGGAAGGAACCGGGTTAGGCTGGGGCTGGTCCTGTTTCCTCCCGCAAGGAGCTCCGGAATGAACATCTTTTTCAAACTGCTTGGCGCCGGCGTCGGCATGGGCGCAGGATTCGTGGCCACCAAACTGGTCAACGGCGTCTGGGAAAAGGCCACCGGGAACAAACCGCCCAAGGGCCACGACGACATGGAAACCAGCCTGCGCTCAGCCCTTGCCTTCGCCCTGGTCTCCTCGGCCGTCACCGCGATCATCCAGGTTCTGACCAGCCGCGCCACGCAGCGCGCCATCACCCGCTTCGCCAAGACCCAGGACATCGTCTAGTTCCGGATCCTCAGCCGGACCGGCCGCAGAAGCCGGGCCGGTTCCCGATCCTTCCTGTTCCGCGGCCGAGCGCCGCACCACGGCCTCAAGCTCATCCACGCTGAGCAGTTCCGGGTGCAGGTGCTTGGTGCGGTAGCCGGCGCGGCCCACCATGTGGGCGGACACGGGCACGGTGAGCAGCTGGAAGATCCAGGCCACCACCAGTACCGGCCACACCCACCACTGCCGCATCTGCAGGCCGATCGCCGCGAGCAGCAGGAACAGGCCCAGCACCTGGGGTTTGGTGGCGGCGTGCATGCGGCTCATCAGGTCCGGGAAGCGCAGCAGTCCGATGGTCGCGGTGAGCGACATCAGCGCCCCGAGCACCAGGAACACGGCCGTCACGGCATCGATCACGGCGTCTACGCCGCCAGCCTCAGGAGTCATTGGCCTGCCCCCTCCGGTCGGACACGAAGCGGGCCACCGTCACCGATCCGATGAAGCCGATCAGCGTCAGCGCCACCAGCAGAAACAGGTTGTTCAGGTGCCGGTTGACGGCCATGTCGATGGCGAGCGCGGCGCCCACGATCCCCAGCAGCACGTCCGAGGCCAGCACCCGGTCCAGCAGGGACGGCCCGACGGCGATCCGCACGATCGCCCCCGCGGCGGCCAGGGTGAGGACCACCGCCGTGATGATCAGCACTGCGTCCTTCATGGCGTTGCTCCTTTCCTGCTTGCAGTTGCCGTTTCGGCTTCCAGGGCTTCCAGTTCGGCCTTGGTGCCCATGATCCGGATCAGCCCGGCCTCGGTGTCCTGGACTTCCTTGCGAAGCCTGGCGGCGTCGGCCTCGTCCCGGATGTCCAGGCCGTGGATGTAGAGCGTGGATGTTGAGCGGTCCACCTCCACCACAAGCGAGCCCGGGATCAGGGACAGCACGTGCCCGGTGGCGGTCACCATGAGGTCCGAATGGCTCCTCAGCGGGACCTCGACGACGGCGTTGACCACCTTGGGTCCTTTGACCACCGCAAGGTAGATGACCTGGAAGCTCGCTGCCACCACTTTGGCGAGGAACACCAGGGCGAAGGGGACGGCGCGCAGCACGTTGAACCGGCCGCTCAGCTCCACCGGCGGCAGGTAGAAGATCCTGGCCACCACCAGCGCGATCAGGGCGCCGAACAGGAGGTTGCCGGGGCTGAAGTCCCGCCACAGGGCACCCCACACGATGACGAGCCAGATCAGCAGGGGCAGTTCGGTGCGCAGGGAAATCGGTTTGCGGCTCATTTCGCGCCTCCCTGCAGGCTCGGGCCAGTGCCGCCACCCGGCGCCGCGATCCCCGGAACCGTGGCGTCCGCCCCCAGCACGGAGTGGATGTAGGCGGTGCGGTCCAGCATCTGCTCCGCCGAGTTCCCGGCGAGCTGGAACAGCGGCCCGGCGAACACCGTGAGCGCCACGCCGAACACCACCAGGGCCGCCGTCGAGCCCACCATCGTCCGGGGAAGCAGCCCCACAGCGGCGGTGTCCTTCAGCACGGGATCCGGGTACTCGGCGTCGTCCGGTTTGCGCCAGAAGGCGCGGTTCCAGACGCGGGCGATCGCCAGCAGGGTGAGCAGGCTGGTCAGCACGCCGCCCGCCACGAGGGTGATGGCCAGCGGCGTGCCCAGTTCCATGCCGGCCTGCAGCAGCCCCACCTTGCCGAGGAAGCCGGAGAACGGCGGGATGCCGGCCAGGTTCATCGCCGGCACGAAGAAGAGCAGCGCGAGCATCGGGGACAGCTTGGCCAGGCCGCCCAGACGGTCCATGGAGGAACTGCCGCCGCGCCGTTCGATCAGGCCCGTGACCAGGAATAGGCTGGTCTGCACGGTGATGTGGTGGGCCACGTAGAACACGGCGGCGGCCAGCCCGGTCACGGACGACATGGCCAGGCCGAACACCATGTAGCCGATGTGGCTGACCAGTGTGAAGGACAGCAGACGTTTGATGTCGCTCTGGGCCAGGGCACCCAGGATCCCCACCACCATGGTCAGCAGCGCCACCACCATCAGCGGAGTGTTGAGGGTGTCGCCCGGGAACAGCAGCGTCTCGGTGCGGACCATGGCGTAGACGCCCACCTTCGTGAGCAGGCCGGCGAACACGGCCGTGACCGGCGCCGGCGCCGTCGGGTAGGAGTCCGGCAGCCAGAAGGACAGCGGGAACACGGCGGCCTTGATGCCGAAGGCCACCAGCAGCATCACGTGCAGCAGGTTCCGGGTGGCGGGGTCCAGTTCGGCCAGCTTCACGGCGAGGTCGGCCATGGTGATGGTCCCGGTGGCCCCGTAGATCATGGCGATCGCGATCAGGAACAGCACGGAGGACACCACGGACACCACCACGTAGGTGACGCCGGCCCGGATGCGCGGACCCGTGCCGCCGAGGGTCATCAACACGTAGCTTGCGGTCAGCAGAATCTCGAAGCCCACGTAGAGATTGAAGAGGTCCCCGGTCAGGAAGGCGTTGGACACCCCGGCCACCAGGATCAGGTACGTGGGGTGGAAGATCGAGACGGGCGCTTCCTGGTCGCCGTCGGCCATGCCCTGCCCGGTGGCGTAAACGAGCACGGCGAGGCTGACCACGGAGGACACCACCAGCATCAGCGAGGAGAACTGGTCCACCACCATCACCACGCCGAACGGCGGCAGCCAGCCGCCCAGCGTCACGGAGGAGGTGCCCGTGGTCCAGACGGCGGCCAGGAGCCAGCATTCCAGCAGCAGGGTCAGGGCCAGCAGGCCGATGCTGACCGTCCGCTGGGCCACCGGATTGCGGTTGAGCGCGAAGGTGAGGGCGGCACCGAGGATGGGAAGGACGACGGCGAGCGGCGCCAGGCTTGCTGCGTTCATCGCGGTCCTCCTCCTTCGTCGTCGTTCAGTGGTGTGCTTCCCGGTAGTCCGGGATGGTCAGCCGCCGCCGGATGGTCGGGCGTGTGGCCGGCGGCGACCGCCGCGAGCGGGAACTCCGAGGTTTCCTGGGGCACTTCGGCGTCGTCCTCGGCGTCGAAGCTCGGGGTCTTGGCCACGCGGCGGTCCTCGGCGTCGTCCTGGATGTCGTCCTGCCGGGCGAGCGCCCAGGTGCGGTAGATGATGCCGAGCATGAACGCGGTGACGGCGAAGGAGATCACGATCGACGTCAGGATCAGGGCCTGCGGCAGGGGGTCGTTGTAATCCCCGGCGTCGGTGCCCTTGCTGAAGAACGGCGCCAGGCCCGCGTAGCCGCCCGTGGCCAGGATCAGCAGGTTGGTGGCGTTGGCCAGCAGGACCAGCCCGAGCAGCA
Organism: Arthrobacter cupressi; assembly: GCF_900099975.1. GTDB lineage: Bacteria > Actinomycetota > Actinomycetes > Actinomycetales > Micrococcaceae > Arthrobacter > Arthrobacter cupressi. Next base: position 129,816 of record NZ_FNEI01000003.1, on the reverse strand, counting down.
CCCGGGTGAGGCTGCGTTCCAGGATCAGGTAGATCCCGCAGGCGTACAGCACGCCCATGACCAGCAAAAGGGTCAGATTGACGCTCATGCGTTGTCCCTTTCGCTTCCGGTGGCCAGGACGGTTTCTTCCTGCGGGGCTTCTTCTTGTGGTGCCCCTGCTTGTTCGGCTTCTCCTGGGGCGGCACCGGCCGGGCCGGACGCTTCGTCGAAGTATTCGTCGATCTCGGCGCCCAGGCTGCGCAGCACGTCCAGCGCCAGGCCGACCACCACGAGGTACACGCCGATGTCGAAGAGCGTGGAGGTGACGAACTTGATGTCCCCGAAGACCGGCAGCCAGAACTCGATGATGGCGCTTTGGAACACCTGGCCGCCGAGGAACAGCGGGACCAGGCCGGTGAGCGCCGCCAGGGCCAGGCCGGAGCCGAGCAGCATGCCGGCGCTGATCGGGGCGGCCTCGCGCAGTTCGAAGCGGCCCCCGGCAAGGTAGCGGACGGTCAGGGCGAGCCCGGCCATGAGTCCGCCCGCGAAGCCGCCGCCGGGGAGGTTGTGCCCGGCGAGCAGCAGGTACACGGAGAAGATGATCATCGAGTGGAAGATCAGCCGGGTGACCACTTCGAAGATGATGGATCGCCGCTCGGGTGCCAGGGTGCGGCCGGCCACCAGCCAGGGGTCCCCGGCCTTGCCGGCGAAGCGGCGTGCCACGTGCAGGGAGGCGTGCTCCTTGGAGTCGTTCCCGACGGCGGTGCGGCGCCCCACGGTGCCTTCCGGCATGACGGCGGCGCGGTTGATCCGTTCGCCGCGGCTGCGGATGAAGATCAGGCTGGCCACGCCGGTGGCGGCCACGGCCAGCACCGAGATCTCGCCGAAGGTGTCCCAGGCGCGGATGTCCACGAGGGTCACGTTGACCACGTTGAGCCCGCCGCCGCCTTCGTAGGCCAGCTGCGGGAAAGCCAGGGACACCGGTTCCGCCACCCGGGCTCCCATGGCGTAGATCGCCACGAAGATCATGGTCACCCCGAATGCGGCGCCGATGATGATGCGGACCACGCGGAGCCTGCCGCCCGTGCGGTCCCGCAGTTCGGCGGGCAGGCTGCGCATGGCCAGGACGAAGGCCACCAGGATGATGGTTTCCACGAGCATCTGGGTCAGGGCGAGGTCGGGGGCGCCCTGCAGCGCGAACATCAGGGCGATGCCGTACCCGGTCACCGAGACCATCAGGACCGCAAGGAAGCGCTTGTTGGCGCGCACCGCGGCCAGGGCCCCCGCGATGATGCCCGCGGCCGCGACCAGTTGCAGCGGCGAATTCGGGTCCACAATGTAGAGCCCGCCGGGCAGCGGCTTGTTGGAAACCAGCAGCACGCTCAGCGGCACCGCGAAGGCGACGGTGAGGATCACGGCCAGGTAGAAGTACAGTGAACCGCGCTGGGTGCGTCCCGTGACCCACACGGCCACGTCGTCCAGGGCTCCGATGGTGCGCTGGTAGGCGCGGTCGCCGTCCACCCAGTCCGGCACCCGGCTTTGGGCCCGGGAGACAGCGTTGCGCCAGTAGAACATGGCGAGGCCGGCCGCGAAGGTGACGGCGGTCAGGCCCAGCGCCGGCGTGAGGCCGTGCCACAGCGCAAGGTGCCCCGCACCGGCGTCGGGGGCACCGGCGTCGTGCCCTGGCTCGGCGAAGAGCGCAGCGTACGGCTGGATCCAGGCGTCGGCCGGGACCGGCCACAGGCCGTACGCCACGCTGAGCACGCTCAGGATGGCGGGCGCGGCCAGGAAGGACAGCCGGATCGCCTTGAACGGGGTCCGCTCCAGGCCCGGCTTGCTGGCGAAGGCACCCCACATGAAACGGGCGCTGTAGGCAAAGGTCAGCACGGACCCGAGCACCAGGCCGATGAGCAGCACCAGGCCCCAGCCCCCGGAGGCGGGATCGTCGCTGTAATGCACGAACGCCTCGAACACGGATTCCTTCGCCACGAATCCGGCCAGCGGGGGCACTCCCGCCATGGAGGCGGCGGCCAGGCCGGCGGTGACGGCGAGCGCCCGCGAGGATTTGTAGACGCCGGAGAGCTTGCGGATGTCGCGGGTGCCGGACTGGTGGTCGATGATGCCCACCACCAGGAACAACGCGGCCTTGAACAGGCCATGCGCGAGCAGCAGGGCGAGGCCGGCCAGGGCGGCGTCGGGACGGCCGAGGCCCACCACCATGGTGAGGAAGCCGAGCTGGCTGACCGTGCCGTAGGCCAGGATGAGCTTGATGTCGGTCTGCCGCAGCGCACGGTATCCGCCCAGCAGCATGGTGCCCAGGCCGAGGCCCAGCACCAGGGGCAGCCAGGCCGGGCTCTCGCTGAAGCCCGGCGCCATGCGGGCCACGATGTAGATGCCGGCCTTCACCATGGCGGCGGCGTGCAGGTAGGCGCTGACCGGCGTCGGGGCCGCCATGGCGCCGGGGAGCCAGAAATGGAAGGGCAGCAGCGCGGACTTCGTGACGGCGCCGGCCAGGATCAGGACGACGGCGGCGTTCACGGCGCCCTGGGCGGGCCCGGCAAAGAGTTCTTCCGTGCCTGCGAGGATCGCGGACATGCGGTAGGTCTCCGCGGACTGGCCGAGGATGATGAGGCCGATCAGCATGGCCAGGCCGCCGGCGGTGGTGACGACCAGGGCCTGCAGGGCGGAGCGCCGCGCGGAGAGGCGGGTGCGGGCGTAGCCGATCAGCAGGTAGGACAGGACAGTGGTGAGTTCCCAGAAGATGAACATCATCAGCAGGTCGTCCGCGGTGACCAGGCCGAACATGGCGCCGGCGAAGGCCAGAAGCTGGGCACCGAAGCCGCCGAGGTTGTCGTCCTTGTCCTTGAAGTACCGGGCGCAGTAGACCAGCACGAGGGTGCCGACGCCGAGGACCAGCAGGGACATCACCCAGGACAGCACGTCCATGCGGAAGGCGAATTCGAGCTTGAGCTCGGGAATCCACGGGAGGCTTTCCTCGATGAAGCCGCCGGTGCTTCCTTCCCCGTACACGGCGCCGTACTGCGCGATCAGCCACACAAGCGAAGCCGCGGGAACCGCCGCCAGCACATAGAAGGCACTCCGCCCGATTTTCCGGAAGATCCAGGGCGCCACAGCAGCCGCTGCAAAGGTCACGGCAAGGACTGTGATCACTGTTATCTCCGCTAAATCAGGATGAAAGTTGTCAAAGAGTTGGAGCCGGCGGTCATACTTTGGGTTCGGTCCCCACAGTTTATCAATCGGGTGTGACAACCACGTTTCCGTAGCGGCCTGCCGATAGCATTCACACCATGGACACCACAGCGGTTCCCGACACTCCCCATCCCGCTTCGGAGCTGGCGGCCGGCACCACCGCCTCCACCAAGGGCCGGATCCTCGCCTGGGCCTCCTGGGACTGGGGTTCGGCGGCGTTCAACGCCGTCATGACCACCTTCGTCTTCACCGTCTATCTCACGTCCAATGCCTTCGGCGGCGAGGATGCGGCGTCGGCGGCCCTGGGCGCAGCGCTGGCGATCGCGGGCGCGGCGATCGCGCTGCTCGCCCCGGTCACGGGCCAGCGTTCCGACGCCGGCGGGCGGCGCAAGCTGTGGCTGGGGGTCAACACGGCGCTGGTCGCGCTGCTGACCGGACTGTGCTTCTTCGTCTTCCCCCGGCCGGAGTTCCTGCTGCTGGGCGTCACCCTGATTGCGCTCGGCAACGTGTTCTTCGAGTTCGCCGGGGTCAACTACAACGCGATGCTCGCGCAGATCTCGACGCCGGCCAACATCGGCAAGGTGAGCGGCTTCGGCTGGGGCATGGGGTACCTCGGCGGAATCGTGGCCCTGCTGGCCGTACTGCAGCTGTTCGTACAGCCATCCTTCGACTGGTTCGGAGCACAGACCACCGACGGGCTGAACATCCGCCTGGTGGCCGTGTTCTCGGCCCTGTGGTTCTTCATCTTCGCGCTGCCCGTCCTGTTCGCCGTGCCCGAACTGCCCGTCCGGCAGGCACAGGCGCGGCTCGGCTTCCTGGCGTCCTACCGGCTGTTGTTCCGCAGGATCGGCGCCATCTACAAGACCAGCCCGCACACCATCTATTTCCTCCTCGCCAGCGCCATCTTCCGCGACGGGCTGGCCGCCGTCTTCACCTTCGGCGGAGTCATCGCGGCCGGCACGTTCGGCTTCGAACTCAGGGAAGTCATCTTCTTCGCGATCTTCGGCAACATCGTGGCAGCCGTGGGCGCCATCATCGGCGGGCTCCTCGATGACCGGATCGGACCCAAGGCCGTCATTGTCATAGCGCTGATCGGGCTGCTCGTTGCCGGCACCGCGATCCTCGCCCTCGGCAACGGCAGCTATTCCTTCTTCGGCGCTGCCTGGAGCGGCGGCAGCACCTTCTGGACGTTCGGCCTGCTGCTGTGCCTGTTCGTGGGCCCGGCCCAGGCCTCGTCCCGCGCCTACCTGGCCCGGCTGGCACCCGACGGCGAATCCGGCGAACTCTTCGGCCTCTACGCCACCACCGGCCGGGCGGTCAGCTTCCTCGCACCCACCCTGTTCACGCTCTGCATCACCATCGCCACCCCTCTCGTGGCGGCCGGGGAAGCGCAGCGCTGGGGAATCCTCGGGATCATGGTGGTGCTGCTGGCCGGGCTCCTCGTGATCCTCCCGGTGAAGGCGCCCGCGGACACGGCCATCGCCGTCGTACCTGAGCGGTAGCTGAGGCGGGGCTTTGGGGGCGGCAGGTGCGTGCCTGGTCGGTAGGAGCAACCCCGGCAGCGACTCCGGCCCTGAAGACTTTCGCCCGCCGAAATGAGGGATACCCGCTCAAATTTGGGCGGGCGTCCCACATTTGAAGGGGTAAAACCGCAGGTACATCCCGACGGCGGGCCGTACCCGCCGAGCACGCGCCCAGCGCCGACACAATCGCAACTCCTCACCGACCCCTTGACCTTTGATTGTTAGTAGAGTTAACTAACTCTCATGACGAGCGTACGAGACCGGGGTCACAGCAAACGGACCGGCGCCGCAACCCTCCCCTCGGACGGCCGCGCGAACAACCTTTCGCTGGTCCGCCGCACCCTCCACGCCGACGGCGCCATGAGCCGCGCCGACCTCTCCCGCACCTTGGGCCTCACCCGCGTCACCGTCTCGGACTTGGTCTCGGACCTCATGGACCGCGGCCATGTGGTCGAGCTCGGCCAGTCCGGCGAAGTCCGCCCCGGCAAGCCCGCCATCCTCGTGGACATCAACCGCCAGGGCCTGCAGGTGATCGGCGTGGACCTCTCCGGCGAAACCGCCCTCCGCGCCGCCGTCCTGGACCTGGACGGCAACATCCTCGAAAGCATCGAACGGCCGCTCGGCGCCGGAACCGGCACCGCCACCGGGCAAGCCGCCACCGGCCAGGCCGTCGTCGAACAGGTCCTGGAACTCGTTGCCGATACCGCCGCCAAGGCCACCGCACCGCTGCTGGGTATCGGCGTCGGCACCCCGGGCATCGTCAGCGCGGACGGGGTGGTCCTCACCGCACCCAACCTCGGCTGGAATAGCGTTCCCTTGCGCGAACTGTTGGAAGAGCACACCGGCCTGCCCACCCTGGTCTCCAACGACGCCGACGCAGCCGTCCACGCGGACCACACCTTCGGCGGCGGCTGCGACGACGAAATCCTCGTCAAAATCGGCCGCGGCGTCGGCTCCGGCGTGATTGTCGGCGGGCGGCGTGCCCGCGGCGCCCACTCGGCGGCCGGCGAAATCGGCCACGTCACGGTCGGAACGGACCCCGGGGCGCTCTGCGTCTGTGGCCGCACCGGCTGCCTCGAAACCTGGATGTCGGTCCCCAGCCTGGAACGCGCCCTGGCCGACGCTGCGGCGGGCGACAGCCCGGAGGCCGCCACCGCCGTCGTCTACCAGGAAGCGGGCGAACGGCTCGCCATCGCCCTCGCCCCCGTGGTGGGCGTCCTCGATCTGGCGGAAGTGGTCCTCGCCGGGCCCCGCCACCTGCTGGGAGGTCCGCTGCTCGACGCCGTGCAGCAGACCCTGCTTGCCCGGCTGCTGCACCAGGATCCGGCGCCGGTCACCGTCCGGCTGGCCGCGGACCCGCAGGACATCGTCCTCCGCGGGGCCGCCGTCATGGTCCTGTGGAACCAACTGGGAGTGGCGTGAACCCCGCCCCCGCACCCACGGGCTCCGGCCCGCACCAAACTGCCCCGCACACAGTCGTCCGAAGGAGCCAAGCCATGGGCACCTCGAAATCCGCCACCCTCGCCGCACCGGAACATAGCACCGAACACATCCGCCGGCTCGCCGCCGGCACCCTCATGCCCGGATTCTCCGGGATCGCCGTGCCCGTCTGGATCCTGGACGCGTACGACGCCGGACTGGCGGCGGTGTGCCTTTACGGCACCAACGTGGCGTCCCCCGTGCAGCTGCGCGACCTGTGCGCGGGGCTGCGCGCCCACTCCCCCCATACGCTGATCGCCGTCGACGAGGAAGGCGGGGACGTCACCCGGCTGCACTACCTCACCGGCTCCCCGCAGCCCGGCAACGCCGTGCTCGGCCGCCTGGACGACGTCACGCTGACCGCCACGAGCGCCGCGACCATCGGCCAGGAACTCGCGAGCCTTGGCATCAACCTGAACCTGGCCCCGGACGCGGACGTGAACTCGGAGGCGGACAACCCCGTGATCGGCGTCCGCAGCTTCGGCGCCGAACCGGACCTCGTCGCCCGGCACACGGCGGCGTGGATCCGCGGCCTGGAGGACTCCGGCGTGGCCTCCTGCGCCAAGCACTTCCCGGGCCACGGCAGCACCACCTCCGATTCCCACCACGAGCTTCCCCGCGTCTCCGCCGACGCCGCCACACTGGAAGCCCGCGAGCTGGTGCCATTCCGGGCCCTCGTGGAGGCCAAGGGCGCCACTGTAATGACCAGCCACATCCTGGTGGACGCCCTGGACCCGGAGAACCCGGCCACCTTCTCCTCCCGGATCCTGCAGGGGCTGCTGCGCGAGGAACTCGGCTTCGACGGCGTCATCCTCACCGACGCGCTCGACATGGCCGGCGCCTCCGCGGACACCGGTGTGCCGGAGGCCGCCGTGCGGGCGCTGCAGGCAGGCGCCGACCTGCTGTGCGTTGGCTCGGACACCGGCCCGGAGCTCTACGAACAGACGCTCGCGGCGATCACCGAAGCCGTGGCCGAAGGACGGCTCAGCCTCGAACGGCTGGCCGACGCCGCCGCACGCGTGGCCGGACTGTCCGCACGCTTCCCGGCCGCGGGCGCCGCCGAAATCCACCAGGCCACGCCCCGCGGGATCTCCAGCAAGCCCGGCCGCCCCGCCCTGGATTCCGCGGAGGCCGACGCGACACTCGACGCCGGCCGCATCCGCGAGGCCTTCGAAGTCTCCGCCGCCGCCGAAAACTGGCTGGCCCGCGAAGAACCCGTGGCGATAGTGCAGGTGGACACCGGCGCGAACTTCGCCGTCGGGCAGGTGCCGTGGGGTCCCGCGGCGGCCACGGACGCCGTCGTCGGCGAAGGCGAGGTTCCGGACGGCGCGAAGGTCGCCGTCGTCGGGCGCGGGCTCGACGGCGACCACCCGCTCTGGACGGTCTTCTCCCGCCTGCGGGCGGAAGGCCACGCCGTGATCGCCGTCGAATGCGGCTGGCCGCGCGGCGGCGCAGACATCGTCACCTACGGCGCATCCCTTGGGGTGTCGCAGGCGCTCTGCGGGCTCCTGCTCGGCAGCCACTAGCTTTCCCCGGACCACAGATCCCCAGAGACCACATCAAGGAACCACTCGATGGAAATCATTGTCGCCCCCACCCCCGAATCCGCGGCGTCCGTTGCCGCCCAGGCCGTCCTCGCCGGGCTGCCTGCCGGCAAGGATCCCGTCCTAGGGCTCGCCACGGGTTCCTCCCCGCTGGGCCTGTACGCCGAGCTCGCCGCAGCCGTTGCGGACGGCCGGGCGGACTTCTCGGCGGCCAAGGGCTTCGCGCTGGACGAGTATGTGGGCTTGCCCGCCACGCACCCCGAGTCCTACCGCCAGGTGCTGGTCCGCGAGGTCTGCGAGGTGATCGGCCTGCCCGTGGACGGGCTCAACGTGCCGGACGGCACCGGGGCCACCCTGGCCGAACTGGAGGCCGGCGCCGCCGCTTATGATGCCGCGATCGCCGCCGCCGGGGGCATCGACGTGCAGATCCTGGGCATCGGCGCCAACGGCCACGTGGGTTTCAACGAACCGGCGTCCTCGCTCTCCTCCCGCACCCGGGTCAAGCGCCTGGCCGCCCGCACACGGCGCGACAACGCCCGCTTCTTCGCCTCCGAGTCCGAGGTCCCCACCCACTGCATCACCCAGGGCCTCGGCACCGTCATGGACGCCCGGCGCCTGGTGCTGATCGCAACCGGCGAGGCCAAGGCCAATGCCGTGGGGGCCGCCGTCGAGGGTCCGCTCTCGGCCTCCTGCCCGGCGTCGATCCTGCAGTGGCACGCCAACGCGATCGTCGTGCTCGACGAGGCGGCCGCCGCCTCCCTGCAGAACCGCGAATACTACGACGACGCTGCCCGCGGACTGCCGCTGAACGCCGTGTAAGGGCGCGCTGCCGGCCGCCGCGCGGTACCGTTCCGCAGCCCCCGCAAGAGGACTAGGGTGGATCCATGAACGTGGATGAGACTGAACTCCCCGGCCTGGGCGTCCGCAAGGACTTCATCACGGCTTCCGGGCGCCGGATCGGCGTGGTGGAACTGCGCGAAGGCGAAACCGAGCTCTTCATTTCGACCTGGGACGATCCCGATACCTGCCAGGCCTCCATCCCGTTGACCGCTGACGAAGCAGCCGCCCTGGGCAATCTCCTGGGCGGCCAGCACATCGCCATGCGCCTAGCCGAAGCCCACAAGGAAATTCCCGGCATCGTCACGCGCCAGTTCTCCATTGCCGCCGACTCCCCCTTCCACGACCAGCCCATGGGCAAGGCCCAGATCCGTACCCGAAGTGGTGTCTCGATCGTGGCGATCATGCGCGAAGGCGAGGTCGTCCCCTCGCCGGCGCCCGACGTCGTGCTCCACACGGGTGATTTGCTGGTTGCTGTCGGCACGCAGGAAGGCCTGGACTCTGCGGCTGCCATTTTGCGCAACGGCTGACGGCCATGGACCCTTTGGCCCTGGCCCTGATCGAACTTGGCGCAGTCGTCTTCGCCCTCGGCCTGCTGGCACGTCTTGCCGAACGCATCGGAATGTCCCCCATTCCCCTGTATCTCCTGGGCGGGCTGGGCTTCGGCGCGGGCGGGATCGTCAAACTGGACGGCATGCACGAGTTCGCGCACCTGTCCGGCGAGATCGGCGTCATCCTGCTGCTGCTTATGCTCGGATTGGAATACACCGCCGCAGAACTCGTGACCGGGCTGCGGCGTTCCTGGCAGGCCGGCGTGATGGACCTCGTGCTGAACTTCGCGCCCGGTGCCGGGGTGGCGCTGCTGCTGGGCTGGGGCCTGGTGGGGGCCATCGTGATGGGCGGCGTCACGTACATTTCCTCCTCGGGGATCGCCGCGAAGGTCATCACGGACCTCGGCCGGATCGGTAACCGTGAAACGCCCGTGGTGCTGGCCATCCTGGTGTTCGAAGACCTCACCATGGCCGTCTACCTGCCGATCCTGACCGCCATCCTGGCCGGCGTCGGATTCCTGGGCGGGCTGCAGACCGTAGGCATCGCCCTTGCCGTCGTGACGGTCGTCCTGCTTGTGGCACTCAAGCACGGGCACCGTGTGTCCCAGGCCGTGCACAGCGAGAATTCCGAGGTCTTCCTGCTCAACGTGCTGGGGCTGGCCCTTCTGGTTGCCGGCCTGGCCTCGGCGTTGCAGGTCTCCGCCGCCGTCGGCGCGTTCATGCTGGGCATCGCGATCTCCGGCGCCACGGCCCACAACGCCACCCGGATCCTGGAACCGCTGCGGGACCTCTTTGCGGCGATCTTCTTCGTGGCGTTCGGCCTCAACACGGACCCCTCCACCATTCCGCCGGTGCTGCTCTTCGCCCTGCTGCTGGCACTCCTGACGGCGGCCACCAAGATGCTCACCGGCATCTGGGCCGCGAAACAGGCCGGGATCGCAATGCCCGGCCGTTTCCGTGCCGGGGCGGCGTTGATTGCCCGCGGCGAGTTCTCGATCGTCATCGCCGGGCTCGCGGTCACCTCGGGCGCCGTGCCGCGCGAACTGGCGGCCCTGGCCACGGCCTATGTGCTGCTGATGGCGGTCATCGGCCCGCTGGCTGCCCGGTTCGTGGAACCGGTGGTGAAGGTCATCCGGAAGCCGCGCCCAGCCTTGGCGGGAGCGCGCTGATTCGGGCTAGGCTCCGTATGCCCGCCGGTGCACGCCGATTTCGCCCGTGCACGCCGAAATCGCCCGTGCACGCCGAAATCGCCGCTGTACGCCGAAATCGCCGGAATGCTGCGGGGTCGCCGGAACGCTCCAGCGACCCCGCAGCATTCCCGCGACCCGGGCGTCGCGAGGGCTTAGCGAAGGATGCAGCTAAGGCAGCCTGACAACCTTGCCGAGGTTCTCCCATTTCTTGGTTTCGTTGTTCAGGGCCATGGTCCCGGCCCCGGTCCCCCTGACTTCCCTGAGCCCGAACTGAAGCCCATCAATGAGGTACTCGCGGTGTTTTCCGTCCTTGGAAGACTGCGGCTGAAGGAGCACGATGTACTCCTTGCCGGCTTCGATATCGATGTCGTCCATGAGCTTGTCCTGGACATACTTGCTGTGGGCCGGGATTTTGCCGCCATTGAGATGGAGCCTTTTATCCCGCTGGGCCTGATTCAAGCTTTTCCAGTAGTCATCGAAAGTCACGATTCCACCGAGCCGCGAATAGTTGATTTGAGTGCCCGGCGTGATGCCGCCCTTATAAACCTCGAGCACGGTCATCTTCCCCACCGTCTGCGGGAAAACGTACTGCTCGGAGATCGGGCTGAAAGTCCGCCCGCCGTCGATCGAGTCGATATGGACGCGAGCCACGACGGGCAGCTTGTCGTAGCCGTAGTACGGGTTCCGGGCATCCCACAGAATGTCGTCATTCACCCCGCCCGGAAGGCGCTCGATGTCGTGTTCCGGGATGCTCGCGTACGCGTCGTACAGCGGCGCCGTTCCTCGGGATCCGGGCTGCCGGCCCGGCTCCTGGGCAACAGGCTCAGGAAGCACTGCCGCTGGCGGCGCACCCAAAGCAAGAACACCCGCCGTCGCGCCGCCGAGAAGCACGGCTGCGGCAGCGATCCCCGCTGCGATCCGACGCCGACGCCGGACTGCGGCACGGTGCCCGAGCACACCCAGGAGGTGCGACCTGTTCCTGGCAAGGTCTGCGGCGGTCGGCACCGCGGGGTCCGGAAGGGTGTTCATGTCCCTGTCCTTTCAATTTCCGCCGAACAGGCGGCGGATACCGGCGCGCAGCCTGGAGAGGCGGTTGCGGAGTGCGGACGGAGTTATGCCGAGCTGCTGTGCCGCGGCGCTGTAGCTGAGGTCTTCGTGGATGCACAGCCGGTAGATCTGGCGGTCCAGTTCGCTGAGCCCCGCCACGTGCTTCTCGATGGCATCGAGCAGTTGGCGCTGCAGGGCCTCGTCCTCAACGTTTCCGCCGGCCTGCTCGGGCACCGTCGCCTCATGATGGTGCCGGCTCTCTTTTCGCAGGACCGCCTTGCAGTGCATCCGGCAGGTTCCCATGAGCCAAGGCAGCAACGAATCCCCGAGGTCGATGCGATCCGCTTTGTCCCAGAGCGTGAGGAACGTTGCCTGGAGGACATCGTCAACAAAGTGGGCAGGGACCAGGGAATGGGCCAGCCAGGCTACGGGCCGGCTTTGCCTGTCGTAGATTTCGCCAAGCGCCCCTTGGTTCCGGACGATGACCCGTTCCAGCAATGCTGCATCGGAAACAACACCGCGCAGAGACAAAGAGGCATCTGGACCCGTCCGCTGGATATCCATGGCGCCCCCGTCTGTGTGGTTACACCTGTATATGTTCCGCGGACGGCATTTCGTCTCAACCCGGGAAGGGAAATTAGCCGAGCTCCCTGCTCAGCCCAGTTCCCTGCTCAGCGCCGCGATGTGCTCCGGGCCGATGCCGCAGCAGCCGCCGATGATATCCGCGCCCTGCTCCCGCCAGGCCGCGGCCCACTGCAGGTAACCGGCGGGGTCCAGGTCTTCGCGCAGTTCGTCCAGGCCGTCGTTGGCGGTGGCATCCTCGGGCTGCGGCGGGAAGGCGTTGGCGTAGACCCCCAGCGTCAAGGCAGCGCCCAACCTTTCAACAACCGAACGGGCTGCTGCAAGCGCGGCACCCATCACTTCGGGGCGGCTGCAGTTGAACAGCAGCGCTTCCGCGCCCATCCCGACGGCGGCCTCCGCGGCGTCCGCCACCGTCTCGCCGGAGCGCAGCACGGCGGGGCCATCCACGGAATCGTCACGCAGGGTGAGGGAGAGCCAGAAGGGCTTGCCGTCGTCGGGCAGGCCGGCGCGGATGGCACGCGCTTCGGCGATGGAACTCTGGGTCTCGGCCAGCCACAGATCCACATGCGGGGCGAGCCCGGAAACCAGCGGAGCCAGCACCTCAGCCGCGCGGCCGGCGTCGAACAGGTCCGGGCGGTAGGAGCCGAACAGCGGCGGCAGCGAACCGGCCACGCGCACGCCGGACGCAGCAGAGGCCGCGGCACGGGCCAGGCGGCCGGCCCGGGAAGCCAGGCCGCGGGCGTCCGCGGCGAAGCGTTCCTCGCCGATGTGGAACGGTACCAGGGCGTAGCTGTTGCTGGTGATGACGCGGGCGCCGCCGGCGATGAAGTCCTCATGGACGGCCTGCACCTGCTCGGGGGCTTCCATGAGCGCGAGCGCGGACCATTCGGGCTGCCGGAACGGCGCCCCGCGGCGTGCGAGTTCGCGGCCCATGCCGCCGTCGAGCACGGTCAAAGGGATGGCGGACAAGTTCAGATGTCCGTCCGGTGGAAGTTCAGGAAGCTGCGGCTGGCAGTCGGCCCGCGCTGGCCCTGGTACCGGTTGCCATATTCGCCCGAACCGTAGGGGTGCTCGGCCGCGGAGCTGAGGCGGAAGAAGCACAGCTGGCCGATCTTCATGCCGGGCCAGAGCTTAATGGGCAGGGTGGCGACGTTGGACAGCTCAAGCGTCACGTGGCCGGAGAAGCCCGGGTCGATGAAACCCGCGGTGGAGTGGGTGAGCAGGCCCAGGCGGCCCAGGGAGGACTTGCCTTCGAGACGGGCCGCGATGTCGTCCGGCAGGCTCACGGTTTCGAAGGTGGAGCCGAGCACGAATTCGCCCGGGTGCAGGATGAACGGTTCCTCGCCGTCGACCTCCACCAGCCGGGTCAGTTCGGGCTGCTCCTCGGCGGGGTCGATGTGGGCGTACTTGTGGTTGTCGAACAGCCGGAAGAAACGGTCGATCCGCACGTCCACGGATGAGGGCTGGACCATGGCGGGGTCGTACGGTTCCAGGACGATGCGTTGGGAATCGATTTCGGCACGAATGTCACGGTCAGAGATCAGCACAGCATCAAAAATACAGTAGGTTCCGGGCAGGCATGGCGTCCGCGGAAGTCTGCGACTATAGTCCGAGGACCATAATCCGCCGCTGCCTGCTGGGTGGCACGACGCGAGCTGGTGAATTGTGAATCGAACTGCGGCAGCTGGGGCCGCCCTTCTGGCATGCCTGATCGCCACCACCGTGCTGGCAGGCTCGTCTCCGGCGGGGTTCCTGCAGGGCCCGACGACGGCGGCCACCGCGACCGCGTCCCCGGAACCTTCCGAAGTGGCGGACTCCGCCGCAACGCCTTCGGGTTCCCCCTCACCTTCGGCCTCAGCCGTGGCTCCTGCAGCTTCTGCCTCGCCATCCGCGTCAGCCGCCCCCTCGGCAACGACGGCCACCGCCACGCCCGGCCCGACCACCACCCAGGCCCCCACGCCCACCCCTGAAAGACCTGCCCCTGCAGCAACCACCCCCGCCGGGGTGCCGCCGGAAGTCCCGAGCATCCCGCCGCTCTGGGGACCGGACCCGCTCCCCGCCGCCAAGACGACCGCGCCCAAGGCGGCCGCCCCCAGGGACACCGCCAAGGACACCGCCGTCAGGACGGCATCCGCTAGGACGGCATCCGCAAGGACAGCCTCCGGCGAGGGACCGACGGAAGCCTTCACGGCAGTTCGTGCCGCGGAGGTCACCCAGCTCGCGCCGCAGGCCCTGGTGAAGGACGACAACTCCGCCGCGGTGCTGGCCGTCTTCAATGCGATCAACAGCTACCGGGCATCCCTCAAGCTGGCCCCGGTGAAGTACCACGCCACGGTGGCGTCGCTGGCGCAGGACTGGTCGGACAACATCGCCACCCGTGAGGTGATCGAGCACCGGGCCAACTTCTGGACCGACCCGCGCGCCCTCAATCCGGACCGCGGCGCGGGCGAGGTGATCGCCGTACGCTGGGACCGCGACGCCGCGAAACTGGTCGACTGGTGGAAGAGCTCACCCGCGCACGACGCCATGCTGCGGGACCCGCGCTTCAACGTGATCGGCGTCGGGATCACCTTCACGGACGGGAACTGGCAGACCACCCCGAACCGCTACACCATGTGGGGCGTGGTAAACCTCTTCGGTTACAGCACGCTGCCCGCCGGCACTGTGAACAGCCCGGGCGGCGCCGTGACACCGCCGCAGCCGCCGGCAACTGACGTGTGCACGCCGCTGGTCAAGCACCAGCCGCCCACCTGGGACCTCACGAACGCCGCGATCCGCGGCCCGGGCGACCTGGTGTCGGTGGACCCCTACGGCAACCTGCGGGACTACCCCGCGCTCGGCAACGGTACTTTCGGACCGGTGCGCGCCGTGGGCAAGGGCTTCACCGGCGCCAAGGAACTCTTCGTGACGGACTGGGACCGGGATGGCGTGTTCGATGTGCTCTCCCAGCAGCTTGACGGCCGGCTCCTGCTCTACCCGGGCCTGGTGGCCGGTGGCTTCGCGGCCCCGGTGCAGCTGGGCGGCAGCGGCTGGCAGACGATGACCGTGGCGGTGGGCACCTGGTGCGGCAACAACCGGATGCCGCAAATCCTGGCCACCAACTCCAAGGGCCAGCTCTACCTCTACCCGAACCGCGGACTGGCAGCCGTGGGCATCGCCAGCAGCCTGGGCGTGACCGTTCCGGGACAGCGGCTGGCCATGGTCGACTATGACGCCGACGGCCTACAGGATCTGCTCGCGGTGGAAAGCACCGGCAACCTGCGCCTCTACCGCGGCAGCGGCATGCCCGCGCCGAAGACCGAAACCCGGCCCGTGGTCGGCACCGGCTGGACCGACTACAGCGGGCTGCGTTCCCTGCGGAATGTCACCGGCCTGAACACCACGGGCATCGCGGGGCTGACCGCGGACGGCACGATCGAATACTGGGACCTCAGCAGCGGAAAGTTCGCCGGGGTCACCACGGTCGCCAGCGGCTGGGGCGGCTTCACGCTGGCGCAGTAAATCAAGCCGGCGCAGTGGCCGGAGTCTCGAACTACGCCGCGTTCTCCTCCTCAAGGACGCTCTTGAGCTTGTCCAGTTGGAGCACCTCGGCCTCCATGGTCTTCTGGATCATCCCGCCCATGAGCTTCTGCAGGCCCTTCGGGTGGAATTCGAGCGCGAAGCGCAGCCGGGTGTTGGGCCCTTCGGTGCTCAGGTAGTAGCCGCCCAGGGGCCGGGCCGGGCCGGCGACAACCTCGAAACGCACCTCGGCGCCGGGCCGTGCCTCGGTGATCTGGAAGTCGGCGGCGAGGGGCCGTCCGCCCGGGCCGAGCAGGGTCTGCTGGTACACGGCGCCCTTCGCGCCGGCCTTGCCGGAACGGAGGGAAATGCTGCGGATGCCGTCGCGCCACAACGGGTTGTTCAGCCCGTCCACGAGGAAAAGGTACACACTCATGGCGTCGCGGCCGATCAGTACTTCGTGCTCTGCGAATGCCATGGGGTCCCCTTCAAGGTGCGACAAAACGATGTAGCCCGGTTCCCCATGACGCACAGCTAACCGTTTCAGGATAGGCAGGGGCCGCCGCGCGGGACACCGTTGGGGCGTGCCTTAACCGAATCTTTATTACATCGGAACCCGTGTTGCGGTAGAGTTCCCGGGCCGCAACCGAAGGGACTGTTCATGGCTGCCTCCCATCACACGAGCCCGTTTCGCGTACGACGACGGCGGGCCGGCGCCCGCGTGCCGCTTGCGGTTTCGCTGTGCGCGGCTTTGCTGCTGGGCACCCCGGTGACGGCCCCCGCGGCAGGCGGCACCGCCGTCGCACACGCCGCTCGGACGGCCGGCCCGGCACCGGCGACCGTCAATCCGCTGCCCAGCCTGCCACCGGTATTCACCGCCGGCAGCACCGCGGTGCTGGTCAACAAATCCCATCCCCTCAATCCGCTGCGCTACGCCCCCGCCGACCTCGTCAACGCCCGCAGCAGCGGCTCCTACCTGCGCTCCGAAGCGGCGGGCGCCCTGAATTCGCTCTTCAATGCGGCGGCGAATGCCGGGCACGGACTGGCAGTGGTGAGCGGCTACCGCTCCTACGACACCCAGGCGGCCCTGTACGACTACTACGTGCGCACCTACGGGCAGGCCTACGCGGACACCATCTCAGCCAAGCCCGGGTACAGCGAACACCAGACCGGCCTGGCGGTGGACATCGGCAACGCGGGCGGCTCCTGCGGCCTGTCCACCTGCTTCGGCGAGACCCCGGCCGGCCGCTGGGTGGCGGCGAACGCGTACCGCTACGGCTTCATCGTCCGCTACCCCAACGGGTATTCGGGCACCACGGGCTACAGCTACGAGCCGTGGCACCTGCGCTACATCGGCCCGACCATCGCCGCGGACATGCGCGCCCGCAGCTACCCCACGCTCGAGCACTATTTCGCGGGCAACCCGGCGGCCGGAGCCACCATCAAGAGCGGTTCGGACCTGGTTGCCGTGAACTCGGCCGGGCAGTTGCTGCGCTATGCGGCAGGATCCGGAAAATACCTGCCGCCGACTGTGATCGGCGGCGGCTGGTCGAACCTCAAGCAGGGCTTCGTGGTGGATTGGAACGCGGACGGCGTGTACGACCTCCTCGCCCAATGGAAGGACGGGAAGCTCGGCTACTACCGCGGCCGGGCCGCCGGCGGATTTGAGGCGCAACGGGCAGTGGGCTGGGGATGGGGTGACATGACCATCACCGTGGGAAAGATGAACCGCAGCCACAAATATCCCGGAGTGCTCGGGTTTAAGCCCGACGGCGCGCTGCGGTACTACCCGAACACCAGCGGCGGAGCATTGAGCACCTTCGCCATTGTCGGCTGGGGCTGGGGCGGCCGGACCATCACGCTGGCCGACTGGAACAATGACGGCAACAACGACATCCTCTCCCAGGCGCCGGGTGGTGCGCTCCTGTACTACCGGGGCAACGGGACCGGAGGAGTGGCAGCATCCACGGCGATCGGCTGGGGCTGGCACACCATGAACGTGCTGGCACCCAGCTTCGGATTTTCCGGCATCGGAACACGTGGCCTGACGGCGCGGAAGAACGACGGGACGCTGTATTACTACGGCTTCGGCAACGGCAGTTGGGCTCCTGCCCGGGTTGTCGGCAACGGCTGGGGCCCGATGCAGGTCTTCAAGTAGGCAGCCTGCGGCGGGTCTGTCCGGGAACGCCTGTGATCTGCGCTAAGCTGGGACCTGCTCCGGCTGAGTTTTCGAGAACACAGGCCGGGCAATGCGGGCGTAGCTCAATGGTAGAGCGCTAGCTTCCCAAGCTCGATACGCGGGTTCGATTCCCGTCGCCCGCTCCGCACAGGACACCCCGGTCTTCGGACCGGGGTGTTTTCTGCATCCGGAGCTGCATGCAGTCGAACCGGCGCCAGGGGCTACCCGGGATCGGTCTGATTTACGTGGTCGCGGTCCCGACGAGTTCGGCCGCATATATCCCGGTCAGGACGAGCCCGAGGATGCCGAGCACGAGCGTCGCCGAGCGCATCGTCGCCGAGTACGCCCGCGGAGTGAAACGGTGGCGGAAGCGCGCGAGCAGAAGCGCAACGACCACCTTCGCCCCGATCAAGGCCAGGTAAAACGCGGCAACCAGGGAATACGCGCCAGCCGGACCCGAATGCCACTCACGCACGAACAGCGGTCCAAGCACGGCCGCCCAGGTGATCCAGGGGTGGGGGCTGAGCAAGTTCACCAGGGCTCCCTGCAGGAGCGCACGCCACCCTTCCGTCCGCGCCGAAGCGGCATCGGACACGACGTGGTCGACCGCCGCCCCTTTGCGCCACTGCAGGCCGGCGGAGACGGCCAGGTACACACCTCCGAGCAACCCGATCGCCGAGAGCGTCCAATGCGGCAGCCGGTCGAGGGCGAGGACTACCAACACGATGACCAGCGCGTCCGAAAGCATCGGCGCCACGGCCGTCGCGGTTCCGCCACGCCAGCCGTGGCGCAGCGTCTGCATCACGACGAGCACGAGCAGCGGCCCCGGACTGACACCCGCGGTGGCGCCAAGCGATAAACCGATCAGCACAGCATCCATCGTTCCTCCCTTGGACCAGAGCCACATACCGCGACTATGATGGCAGCATAATTATGTACGCACAACTAAGGGTAAACGATGAAGACAGAAGCGGTGGACGATCTCGGCATGCTGGCTGACTTGCTGCTCGACGTCGCGCGGCTCATCCGGATGGCCGAGCCACACGGTGACATGCCGGCGCTGACCGAAACCGAGCGGATGGTCATGCGCATTGTCGACCTCGCGCCAGGGTTGACGCCGAGCGAAATCGCCGACCGGTCCGTCCTGCAACGGCCGAATGTCAGCGTGGCGCTCCGCAGCCTTGAGGCGAAGGGACTCGTCGACCGCACCGAACGGGTCGGACGGAACGTCGTCGTCCGGCCCACAGAGGCTGCGGCGAGCTCGCTCGAGCGGCTTCGGACAGCACTGCGCAAGGTGATGGAAGAGGCAATGGAGGGAACCGACACCTCGACACTACTGGCGCTCAGCGCTCCGCTGCGCGAACTGGAGCAGAAGCTCTTCGCTCTGCGCCGCCCGACAGGGACTCCCTGACGGCCAGTTGGACATGTCCGGGCTGCGCGGCGGCTCAACGAGCCGTGTAGTTATCGCAGGACTTTCAAAACAGCGATCCCACCTCATGCCGCCCGCGGCACAATCCGCACCAGGCGGCGCCGGTTCTTCAGGTCCACCCTCAGCTGCAGCGCCGACTTCCGGGCCAGCACGACGGCGACCGTCACCGCCGCGAGCGCCGGCACCCCGCCTGCCACCAGGATCGCCAGGTGCGGATTGAAGTGTTCGGCCAGCCAGCCCATCATGGGGCCACCGATGGCCTGGCCGCCGATCAGCACCACGAGGTACAGGCTCATGACCCGGCCGCGGATGGCCATGTTCGCGCTGGTTTGCACCAGCTGGTTCGCGGCGGTGAGGAACATCAGGCACCAGAATCCCGAAAGCACCATGGCCGCACCGAACCACGCCATGGACGGCGCCGCCGCGGAAAGGCACAGCATCAGCCCGTACATTCCCGCGCACAGCACCACCGAACGCAGCCGCAGCTGCCGGCGTCGGGCGGAAGCGATGGCCCCGCACATCGCGCCGAGCGCAACCAGGGCGTTGAGCAGGCCGTAGCCGCCGGCACCGGCGTCGTACACGTGGTCCGCGAAGGCGGCCAGCAGCACCGGCAGGCTCATCGCGAACACCGCCACGAACCCGGCCATGAGCCACGGCCAATAGATAGTGGGCTTGCGGAGCGCGTACCGCAGGCCCTCCGCGAGCATGCCCTTGCGCCGGGGAGCGGGTTTGCTGACGTGCAGTTCGTTCTTGCGGAGCAGCAGCAGGGTGGTGATGGTGGAGCAGCAGGCCAGGGCGTTGCCGGCGAAGGCCCAGCCAGGCCCGACGGCGTTCAGCAGCACGCCCGCCAGCGCCGGCCCGATCAGCCCGCCCAACTGGAAGGTGGTGGAGTTGACGCTGATCGCGTTGCGCAGGTAGGTGGGCCCGACGAGTTCGTTGACGAAGACCTGGCGGGCGGGCTGGTCGAGCACGGTGACCAGGCCAAGGATGAATGCGATGACGTAGACGTGCCACACCTGGACCACGCCGGTCAGGGACAGGACGGCCAGGCTTGCGGCGAGGGCGGCGGCCACGCCTTGGCAGAGCATGAGGATGCGGCGTTTGGCGAAGCGGTCGGCGATCATCCCGCCCCACGGGCCGAGCACCAGGGAGGGCATGAACTGCAGGGCGACGGTGATGCCGACGGCGGTGACCGAGCCGGAGAGCTGCAGCACCATCCAGTCCTGGGCGATGCGCTGCATCCACAGCGCGATGACCGCCACGAAATGGCCGATCGCGAAGACACGGAAGTTGTGGACACGCAGGGAGATGAAGGTGTGCCGCCAGGGCAGGCGTTCGCTCACGACGGCGATCGGCTGGGTGACGGTGTCCGGGTCGCGGCCGGCGCGGGCCGCGGCGCTCACGGACTCGATGGCGGAATGGCTGACGGTTGCTTCGGAGGGTGGAGGGGGTGCCAAGGGAGTGTCCTCATCAAACGTTTGGTTCAGGCAGGATTCGGTTCAGGTGGTTTCACTGGAATGCCTTTAACGCTAGGGTTGGCCCCGATAATCATGGAAGCGTATTGGCCTTATAACTCTCATTGCATTCCGCAATGAGGCGGGCCGTGGTCCGTTGAGGAGTCCCTTGTCCGAGGCAACACTGTTCGATCCGGTGCAGCTGCGTTCCTTCCTTGCCGTGGCGGAGACCCTGAGCTTCACCAAGGCCGCCGAGAAGCTGGGCCTCGCGCAGCCGACCGTGAGCCAGCACGTGCGGAAACTGGAGGCCGCGGCCAAGCGTTCGCTCGTGGCGCGGGACACCCGGGACGTCCGGCTGACCGACAACGGGGACGCGATGGCCGGTTTCGCGCGGAGCATCCTGGCAGCCCACGACGACGCCGCGCGCTACTTTTCGGGGTCGGCGATGCGCGGCCGGCTGCGCTTCGGCACCGCGGACGACCTTGCCATCACGGGCCTGCCGCGGATCCTGCGCGAGTTCCGGCAGCTGTATCCGCAAGTGAACCTGGAGCTCACGGTCAGCCAGAGCGACCAGTTGTACCGGCGGCTCAATGCGGGCCAACTGGACCTCGTGTTCGTGAAGTGGGTGGGCGAGGCCAAGGACGGAACGGTGGTCCGGAAGGACAGCTTCGACTGGGTGGGCCTGGAGCAGACGGTGCTTGATCCGGGGAGCCCGGTCCCGCTCATCTGCTATCCCGCGCCGAGCATCAGCCGCAAGCTTGCCATCGACGCCCTCGAAGCGCGGGGCCGCACGTGGCGCGTGACGTGCTCCACCAAGCAGATCGCGGGAGTCCTCGCGGCGGTCCGGGCGGGCATCGGCGTTGCGGTCATGCCGTCGTCGCTGGTTCCGGAGGACCTGAAGGTCATCACGAACCGCTTCGACCTCCCGCCCGTCGGCGGCGTGGACTTCACCCTGATCCGCAACCCCCTGGCCAACGCCGAGGCGGTGGATGCCCTGACGCAGGCGATCATCGGCAGGACGCTGCGGAAGCAGGCGTAGGGGTTGGGTCGCGAGGGGGGCGGGGCGTGGGGCGTCACGCCCCGCAGGTTTCGCGCTTCTCCATTGGCCGCCCACCCTGGATTTCCGCGGCGCAGCGCCCCCGGTTAGCCTGAAAACGTGCATGGCGTGACGGCACCGGACGGAACCCACCGCCAGCGCGCACCGCGCCAACTGGCACCGGGAAGAAACCGCGGGCCGCGCATGTTGATTTGCTTGAGTTACCTGCGTATACCTGCCTATAAGGAGTACCCATGAGCCCTTCCCCAGCCCAGCAAGCAGCAGCCCAGAACGGCCCGGCGGCCGCCCCGCCCCTGCCTTCCATCCACGTCCGCGCCTTCATCACCTGGCTGGCGATCTTCCCTCTGGTGGCTGTCGGTTTGGTGGCTTTCGGCCCGTTGATGGAAAGCTGGCACCCCGTGCTCCGCGCGTTCTTCCTGACTGTGCTGATAGTTCCAGCCGCGGTGTACTTCGTGGTGCCCAAGCTCTTCGCCATGTACGGCATGTTCGCGAAGCGCCGGGCGCAGAGCACCGCCCGGAAACAGGCGTAACCCACATCACAGAGCGCCGGGCGCAGCCCACGCTAAACTTGTCCCGTTATGAACCGCACAATGTTTAAGTCCAAGATCCACCGCGCCACGGTCACCCATGCCGACCTGCACTACGTCGGCTCCGTCACCGTGGACCTCGATCTGCTGGACGCTGCGGACATCCTGCCCGGCGAGCTCGTGTCGATTGTCGATGTCACCAACGGCGCCCGGCTGGAAACCTACACCATCGCCGGCGAGCGCGGTTCCGGCGTCATCGGCATCAACGGGGCCGCCGCGCACCTGGTGCACGTGGGCGACGTCGTCATCCTCATCACTTACGCGGAGATGACCACTGAAGAAGCCCTGGCCTACGAGCCCAAGGTGGTCCACGTGGATGGAGACAACAAGATCCTCCAACTCGGCAACGATCCCGCCGAGTGCCACACGCCCGGGCTGATGCGCCCGCCGCACGCCCTCAGCAACGCCCGCCAGCACTAAGCGGCGCCGGCCGCCGGCACGTCCACACCGGCCACCCGCGTCCACATAACGGGAATCGGCCCCCGCCGCACCTCTCCGGCGAATAAATCTGATTACGCTGGGATCGTGAACCTCCCCGGCACTCCACCAAGCACGTCCGGAACCCTGCTGTGATCGAGGTACTGTCGGGCTTCTTCGTGGTGTGGGCGATCATCGGCGTGGGCTGGTTCGTCGGCAAGCGCGAGATCCTCGGCGCGAATGCCGGGCAGACGCTCAGCCGGCTCGCCTTCTTCGTGGCGAGCCCTGCGCTCCTCTTCGAAACGTTGTCCAAGGCCAGGCTCGAGGATGTCCTGGGCCCGCAGCTCGCCGCCGCGGCGATCAGCGGAACGGTGGTGGGCATCATCTATGTGCTGCTCAGCAAGTTCGCGCTGAAACGGAAGATGCCCGAGGCCCTCATCGGCGCCATGAGCGCCAGCCAGGCCAACAGCGCCAACCTCGGCATTCCGATCGCGGTCTATGTGCTGGGCGACGCGAGCTACGTGGCACCCCTGCTGATCTTCCAACTGGCCTTCTACAACCCGGTCTACCTGATGGCGCTGGATGCCACCCACGGCTCCCGCAGCGCGAAACAGAATCCGCTGCTGAAGTTCCTGCTGATCATCCTGCGGAATCCGGTGATCGTGGCCTCAGCGCTGGCGCTGCTGTTCTCCGCCCTCCACCTGCAACTGCCGGACCCCGCCCTCCAGCCGATCCACTTCATCGGCGGCGCCGCGGTGCCGGCCATGCTGATGTCCTTCGGCATGTCGCTCAACGGGAACCGGCCCTTCTCGGCAGCCAGCGGACGCCGGACGGACATCGTGATCGCGTCGGCCTTCAAGCTCATCCTGCACCCGGCCCTGGCGTTCCTGGTGGCCCACTTCGTCCTCGGGCTCAACGGCCACGCCCTGTTCGCGGCCACCATCGCCGGCGCCCTCCCCACGGCGCAGAACGTATTCGTGGCCGCCACCCGCTACCAGCAGGGCATCACCATCGCGAAAGACACGGTGCTGATCACCACCGTGATCGCGGTGCCCGCGATGCTCGTCATCGCCGCGTTCCTGCACTGAGCCTTCCCCCCGACCGCCGGAGCGCCTACTCCTCCTCCACTGTGGAAAGGTAACGGTCCAGCAGCTGCGCGCAGCGGATGAAGCCCAGGTGTGAGTACGCCTGCGGATGGTTGCCCAGGTGGGTTTCCGTGCCCGGGTCGTACTCCTCGGGCAGCAATCCCGTCGGCCCGAACAGCGCCACGAGCTGGTTGAACAGCTCCAGCGCATCGTCCATCCGGCCCACGGCGAGGTAGGCCTCGATCAGCCAGGTGGTGCAGATGTGGAACCCGCCCTCCAAACCCGGCAGGCCGTCGTCGTACCGGTACCGGAAGACGGTCGGCCCCACCCGCAGTTCGCGTTCGACGGCGGCGACGGTGTCCAGGAAACGCTGATCTCGGACATCCAGCAGGCCGGAAAGTCCGATGTGCAGCACCGCGGCGTCCAGGTCCGGGCTGTCGTACGCCACGGTGTAGGAGCACGCTGAATCGTCCCAGCCTTCGCGGAGCACCTCCTCCCGGATAGTGTTCGCAGTTTCTTCCCACCCGGGGCCGACGGGCCTGCGGAAACGGACGGCGGTGCGCATGGCCCGGTCCAGCGTCACCCAGCACATCACCTTGGTGTAGGTGTGGTGGCGCGGGGCACGGCGGGCTTCCCAGATGCCATGGTCCGGTTCATGCCAGCGCGCCAGCACGGCCGATGCCATCTGCTCCATGAGCCGCCAGTGCCCGTCAGGCAGGGTCCCCCGGCGGTTGCCGAGGCCGTGGATGAGCTCAGCAATCGGGCCGAACACGTCCAGCTGCACCTGGTGGTCTGCCGCGTTCCCGATCCGCACGGGCCGCGAGCCGGCGTACCCGGGGAGTGTCTCGATGATGGCCTCGGTGGAAAGCGGCGCACCGGTCACCGAGTACAGCGGGTGCAGCCATTCGGGCCCCGGAGCGTTCTCCAGGATGCGGTCCAGCCAACGCAGGAAACCGTCGGCCTCCGCCGTGGAACCGAGGTCCACCAGGGCGTTCACCGTCATGGATCCGTCCCGCAGCCAGCAGTAGCGGTAGTCCCAGTTTCGGGTTCCGCCGATTCCTTCCGGCAGCGAGGTGGTGGGCGCGGCGAGGACCGCCCCGGTGGGCTCGTGCACCAGGGATTTCAGCACCAGCGCGGAGCGCCGCACCAGCGAGGGTTTCATGCCGGGCAGCTCCAGCTCCCGGACCCACTGCCGGGATTCCTGCGCGACGGCGGCCCGCCGGTCGGGCTCTCCGGCGGGGTCCGCCGTCGCCGGCTCTGTGTCCCCGCACCTCAGGTTCAGGACGACGGGACCGTGGGCGAGGCTGACCTCCGCGGTGGCGGTGGCGTGTTTGCCGTCGCCGGTGACCGTGAAGGCGACGCCTGGCGCGACGAGGACGATGGGGTCCGAGGTTCCCACAACGTGCAGCTCATGGCCGCGGACCTCCATGCTGAACGAGGCGTTCGCGTAGTCCGGGCGCGGCGCGAACACGATGCGGGCGCTGCCCGTCCCGCTCAGCACGCGGACGAGGCTGGTGATGCCCTCGGGCGCGGGTTCGAGGTAGTCCGTGACCATGACGTCGGCCCAGCGGGTCTCCACGATCATGGTGTTGTCCACATAGCGCTGGCCCAGCACCTGCGAAGCCTTGACCGGCTCTACGCTGAAGTGACCGGCGGGATCGCCGCCCAGGATGTGCGCGAACAGGGAGCCGGAATCGGGAAGGGGGTGGCTCATCCAGCAGATCTTGCCTTCCGGAGTGAGCAGCGCCGTGGACGCTCCGTTGCCGATCATCGAATGCCGTTCCAGGCCCACGGCGTCCTCGCCGAACAGCCACGCGCGGCGCAGTTCGAACAGGATGGCCAGGACCTTGGCGAAGGCTTCGGGGTCCGGTAGCCGGTGGTCGGCTGCGGTATCGCCGGGTCCCACGCGCAGGCCGAGGTCAGGGCCGCGGAGAGTTGCCAGGGCAAGTTCGTCGCTGTCGGCGTCGCCGGCGAACAGGGCGGCACTGGCGCCGAGCTTTTGCCGCAACTGTTCCAGGGCTGCGTCCTTGGAAGGCTCCACCACCGAAAGGTCCAGCACCGAGCCGTCCACGATGAAGGACAGGCCCAATTCCTGCGCGATCTCCCGTGCGCGCTCTGTAACCCTGGCGACCACGTCCGGCGTCGCCATGCGGGTACGGACCCCGACGGCGGCCGGTTTGCGTTCGATGCTGATGCCCTTCTCGAAGCCGAGGGATTCGTGCAGGGCCGTGGCGGTTTGCTGCAGGAGGGCTTCGGTGGCCATGGACACCCCGTAGGCGTACGCCATGTCGAATTCGACGCCGTGCGAACCCACCAGGTGGACTTCCGCGGGGAGGCGCGAGACGGCGGCCAGGTCCCTCAGGGCCCGGCCGGACACGACGGCGGCGTGCGTGTTGGGCAGGGCGGCGAGCGCCCGGAGCGCGACGGCGGCGCTGCCCAGAGGAAGGGTTTCGGTGGACACGCCCTCGGCCACGCACAGGGTCCCGCCGTAATTGCAGGCCACGAGCAAACCCGGGGTGCGGGCAAGGACCCGCAGTTCGGCGAGCAGTTCCGGGGTGATGCCGTCGTCGGCCCCGTCAGACTGGACAAAAGTGCGCAGTAGTCCCAGTGGGAGCGACTTGGTCAGCAGGGCGGAATCGGCCACGGACTGGTTGAGCGGAGTAGGCATGGGCGGCATCCTTCCGGGTGGATCCGTCCAGTGTCCGCCCGCCCGGTTTCGCCTGCGTGGCCCCGCTGTTGCCGGGGCGTAACGGCTGCGGGGGGTAGTTCGAGGGCCCGGGAACCATTCGGTTCCGGGCCCTCGGACTGTTAGCGGTTAGCGGCGGGCCCGGAACCGGGCGGTCAGGAAGATCGCGACGCCGGCAGCGCCGAGCACTCCAAGGGCCAGGCCCAGCGGGGCGAGGTTCGCCGGCGCGCTGGCTTCGGCGAGGTCACCTGCGGCGGCCGGCGTGCCCGTTGTGGCCGGGCTACCGGTGTCCGCCGCCTCGCCCGTCGGGGCCAGGTCGCCAACCTTGGCCTCGTCACCAGCCTTAACCGGAGCAGCGCCGGTGGCGGAGGCCCGCTGCACGCCGGCGGTGTTCGCGGCGGCCTGCGGGGTGGTTGCCGTTCCTGCAGGCTCCACGGTGGTGGCCGCAGCGGCAACTTCGGCAGGTTCCTGCGACGGTTCCGCGTCCGCAGGTTTCTGCGCCGACGTGGCGGAACCCGCCGGCTTCTGCGGCGGCACGGTTTCAGTGGGCTTCCGCGGCGGGGCAGGCTTCTTCACGACGTCGCTGTCGATGCCGGTCACTGTCTGCCCTGCTGCCACGGTCACCGTTGCCGCGCTGGCGAGGGTCTTACCGCCGTACCAAGAGGTCATGCTGCCGTCGTCCGTGGACGCCTGGAATTCGACCGTGTAGGAACCGGCGGGCAGACCAAAGACCTCGTAACTGCCATCCTCGGCCGGGAGGGCATCGCCCGCCTCGTTGCCGGCTTCGTTCAGGACCCTGACAGTCGTCCGGTCAGGAGGGAACGGGGACTTGACCTGCCCCGCAATCACGGCTTCCGGAACCGCCGTGAAATTGATCCCCGAGGTTGTCTGTCCTTCGGTCACGTTCAGGACAGTGGTGGTGCGGATGTCGCCGCCGTACCATTCATTGGCGTAGCCGCCGATCTCCCCGAAAAGCCGTACCTTCACCTGACCGGTGGGTAGGCCGCTCACGGTGTAGCTGCCGTCCGGGTTAACCATGGTGTAGCCGAGGGGCGGGCCATATCGCGGGTGATTGGAAAGCGGATAGACCTGCACCATCAGGGGTGCTTCCCCGTCGTAGCCTGCCACGGTGCCGCTGAGGCTCGCCGCGGCTGGCAAAGTGAAGTCGATACCTGTGACTGCGGCACTGGCGGCGACCTCGATCGGGGTAGCCGTGGCCTGATCCGTGCCGCCGTACCAAACAGGATCGCTACCGATCGGGCTCGGGTGAATGGACACCTTGTAGAGCCCAGCGGCAAGGCTGGACAGCGTATAGGTGCCGTCGGCTGCGGCGTTCGTTTCAGTTATCGGCATGCCGGACAGGTCTCTGACCTCCACCAAGGTTCCTTCGACTCCGCCGCCGCCGAGCCGGACCACGGTTCCGGAGATGCTGCCCGCACCGGGGTCGACGGTGATCGTGACATCCTCGCCGGTAATCGCGGATCCCTCGGCCACCACAATGGCCGGTGCGGTCTCCGGGCTCAGGCTGTTGCCGTTCCACACCGATGCTGCGCTGCCCATGAAGTTGAGTTTGTAGGAACCCGGTGCAAGGTTTTCCAGGATGTACTGGCCGTCCGGGTCGGTCGCCGTCGCCGTAACGGGGAAGTCATAGGAACCGTCCAGGAAGGCAGACACCACTACCTGTTCCGGATCCGCGCCCGCGGCGAAGCTCACCGTGCCGGCAATGGACCCCGCCAGCGCAAGGGTGGCGTCCGCGCCCGTCACCGACTGGCCCTCGGCCAGTTCGATCCACGGCGCGGTCTCTTCGGTGGACGCGCCGCCGTTCCACACGACCGTGGTTGCCGGGTGGGCGAACACGATCTTGTACCGCCCCGGCCAAATTTCCGCGAAGGTGTAGGCGCCGGTGGCGTCGGGCGTAATTTCCGCATCCGGCATGGTGTAGCCCTCGGGCGTCTCCACCAGGAGCAGGACCACCGTCTGGGTGACGTCCGCCCCCGCGGGGACGGTCACGGTGCCGGAGATGCTGGCCGTGCCCGCGGCGTGGGCCGGCACAACGCCGGCGAAAACCATGCCGGTCAGCAGGGTCAATAAGAGAACAAGGCGCAGCCGCGCCTTGGAGATGGCGCGCGCCATGTAGCCCCCAATTATTCACGAAATGATGCGAAGGATCGGCGCCGTAGCGCCGAGTGATGAGGAGAACTCTATGGCCCCGCCGAGCCGCGACTCAAGCCGGGCCGCGTAAAAGTCCGGCGGTATGCTTTGCGGCCTCAAAAGCCCCCTTCTTCGTCTCCGCTGATAGCAAGTCAGCCGGAGCGCCAAGTCAATCCGTGCAATGTGCATACGAATGGAGGCCAAGCACTGCACATTGCCCAATGACCGCCGAGCTACCCGTCGATACTGTGAAGTGAATCACTCGAAAGGAATGCATGTCATGTCCACATCCGGAACAGGGCACGATGACTACCCCATCACCAGGGTTCCCGCAACGAAGCGGAAACACTGGTTCGGCATCGCGGTCCAGCGCTTTGGTCAAACCTCTGACCTGAGCCAGTTTCTTCTCGGCGCAACGTTTGGCTTCGGAATGACCTTCTGGGACGCTTTCTGGGCGTTTACCGTCGGCGCGTTGATAGTCGAAGCACTCATGATTTTCGTCGGCATCGCCGGCATGCGCCAAGGCCTCACAACATCGATGCTCGCCCGCTGGACCGGCTTTGGCCGCGGCGGCGCATCGGTCCTCGGCCTCGCCATCTGCATCAGCCTCATCGGCTGGTTCGGGATCCAATCAGGGATTTCCGGAGCCGGGCTGAACCAGATCGTCCCCGAAATCCCCACTTGGGCCTGGTCGCTGGCCTTTGGCCTGGTGGTCACGCTGATCGTGGTACGCGGCTTTGAGTCCATGCAGTGGCTGGCCAACATCACCGTACCGCTGTTCATGGTCCTCATCGCCTGGGCGGCATGGGCAGAACTCAGCAACCACTCCATCAGCCAGCTCATCAACGATGCCCCTCCCGGCCCCCAGCTGGATTTCGTCACCGCTACCACCATCGTCGCTGGAAGCGCCGTCCTCGGGGCGGTCATCACGGCCGACATGACCCGCTACAACCGGAGCGCCGGCGACGTCGTCAAACAAACCGTCGTCGGCATGACCCTCGGCAACTACACCATCGGCATGATCGGCGTGCTGCTGGCCCACGCCATGAAATCCGCCGACGTCACTCAGATCATCTTCTCCTCGGTGGGCTGGATCGGCATCCTGATCATCGTCCTGGGCACGTCCAAGATCAACGACTGGAACCTCTACAGTGCCGGTCTCGGCGTAGTGTCCTTCTTCAACAGCGCCATGAACAAACGACTGAACCGCGGACACGTCACGCTGCTGCTCGGCGTCGTCGGAACCGTCCTGGCCGCGGCCGGGATCCTGGACAAGTTCATCGACATCCTCATGCTGCTGGGCGTCGTCTTCCCGCCCGTGGCCGGCATCATCATGGCCGAATACTTCGTCATCAGGAAGTGGCGGCCCCTCCTCGAGGCCACCAGGGACTCGGGACTTCCGCCAGCCGAATCGCCCAACTGGATTCCCGCTACCTTCATCATCTGGGCGATCTCAGCGGTCCTGGGCTACTTCGTCACCTTCGGGCTCCCGGCCTTCAACTCGCTCGCCGCGGCGTTCCTCCTCTACATCATCGCCGGCAAGCTGAACCTCCTGAAGTCTTACGGCGACAACCACCCAACAGAAACCACCACCAAGGAAGAACCGGTAACTGCACCATGAGCAGCCTGAGAATCGGCATTGACGTCGGCGGCACCAACACGGACGCTGTGCTGCTGGACGGCGGGCAGGTGCTCGCCTCCACCAAAGTCCCCACCACCCGGGACGTCACCAGCGGCATCACCCAGGTCCTCACCGCGCTGAAGGAGCTGAACGGCTTCAGCCCGGACCGCATCCGCGGCGTGATGATCGGGACCACGCATTTCATCAACGCCCTCATCGAGGCACGGGACCTCTGCCCAACGGCGGCGATCCGGCTTGGACTTCCCGCCACGGCGTCGCTGCCCCCGTTCACGGACTGGCCCGGCGCCCTCACCAGCGCGGTCAAGGGCCGGGCCTACCTGGCCCATGGCGGACACGAGTTCGACGGCCGCGCCATCAGCCCCTTCGACCCCGACGAGATCCGGCGGCACGCGGCGGACCTTGCGGCGCACGGCATCCGTTCCGTGGCGGTGTCCAGCGTCTTCTCGCCCGTCAACGATGAATTCGAGCAGCGGACCCTGTCCATTCTTCACGAGGAACTGGGTCCGGAGTTCCCCGTCACCTTGTCCCACGAGATCGGCCGGGTGGGGCTTCTGGAGCGGGAAAACGCGACCATCGTCAACGCCTCCCTCGCCGAAATGGCGAACCGGATTGTCGACGGACTCGCCAAGGCTGTCCTCGAGCAAGGCATCACCGCCCCGCTGTACGTCAGCCAGAACGACGGCACCCTGATGGACATCGAATACACCCGGCGCTACCCCGTGGCCACGTTCGCCTCCGGACCCACCAACTCGATGCGCGGAGCGGCGGCGCTCTCCGGATTTTCCGACTGCCTGATCGTGGACATCGGTGGCACGACCACCGACGTCGGCGTCCTGGTCAACGGTTTCCCGCGTGAGTCCAGCACCCACGTGCGACTCGCAGGCCTGCGCACCAACTTCCGCATGCCCGACGTGCTCTCGGCGGGCCTCGGCGGCGGGTCCCGGGTGCGGACCGATCAAGGAACCGTTGGTCCGGATTCCGTGGGCTACCGGCTGACCGACGAGTCGCTCGTCTTCGGCGGGTCTGTCCTGACAGCTACGGACATCGCCGTCCGCAGCGGAAGGGCCGACGTCGGTGATGCGTCTTTGGTGGCCCATATCAGTGACGCCGTGGTGCGGTCAGCTCTTGAACAGATCGACAGGGCCGTTGCGGACGTTGCCGACCGCATCCGGACCTCGTCCGCACCTTTGCCAGTGGTCGCAGTCGGCGGTGGATCCGTCCTGCTGGCGGAACAACTGGACGGCCTTGGCACCATCTACCGGCCTGAAAATTTTGACGTCGCCAACGCCTACGGTGCCGCCATCGCCCAGATCAGCGGCGAGGTGGATCGCGTGTCCTACATTGCGGACGGCGACCAGAAGCGCGCCATGGAATCCGCGCGGCAGGAGGCCGTGGACCGAGCAGTTGCCGCCGGGGCCAGCCCGGAAACAGTGACGATCGTTGAGCAGGAAGCCATTCCAATCCCCTACCTTCCCGGAAACGCAATGCGCGTCCGGGTCAAGGCCGCCGGCAACCTCACGTTAGGAAGATGAAATGACCCTGGAAGCGACACACGGCCGCAGGCTGAAGAGGATCACTGTTGAAGACATTGATTCCCTGGCGCGCGGAGCGGCAATCCTCGGCACGGGCGGCGGCGGCGATCCCTATGTTGGTGCCCTGCTGGCGAAACAGGCAATCGAAGAGTTCGGGCCCGTGGAACTTGTCTCCGTCGACGAACTGCCAGATGATGCGTTCATCGTCCCCATTGCGGCGATCGGCGCGCCCACGGTGTCCGTGGAGAAGCTCGACACCGTGGAGAAGCTGCATCTGACCATCGAGAAGCTCGCGGCATCGGTGAACCGGACTGCCACCCACACGGCCTGCCTGGAGATCGGAGGGTCAAACTCCATGCTGCCCATTGTGGCGGCCGCGCAGTTGGGGATTCCTTTGATCGACGGCGACCTGATCGGACGGGCCTTTCCCGAGATACAGATGGGCATGGCGCCGCTGTACGGAATCCAGGCCACACCCATGGCCTTGGCCGATGAGAAGGGGAATACGCTCGTCATCGAAGCCATCGACTCTTTCTGGGCCGAGCGCTTTGCCCGGCAGGCGTCCATCGAGATGGGATGCAACGCATTCAACAGCACGTATGCCATGACCGGCGCGCAGGCCCGTGAGAGCTTCGTAGCCGGCTCGATGTCCTTCGCCATTGCCATCGGCGATGCCGTTGCCAACGCTCAGCACAACAATCTGAACCCCTGTGGTGTGCTGGCGGAAACGCTCGGCGGCCGCGTGGTCCATCTCGGCAAGGTCTCTGATTTGCAGCGGCAGACCACGGGCGGCTTTGCCAAGGGCCAGGCCATGATCGAGGGTATGGGCCCCGATACGGGTTCCGTCCTTTCCCTGCATTTCCAGAACGAGCATCTATTGGCCACCAGGGATGGCACGGTGGTCACCACGACGCCGGACCTGATCATTGTGGTGGACGCGGAATCCGCGGAGCCGGTCACCACCGAAAACCTGCGGTACGGGCAGCGCGTCTGCGTCCTGACCGCACCCAGCGACCCCCGCTGGCACACCATCGAGGGCCTCGATCTGGCCGGGCCGGGATACTTCGGCTACGGCGTCCCGTCGCACCGATGGGACGGGACGCCGGAGGAGCACCCCGAGCCGATCGGGCGCTACCGCGCCTGACCGCCGTCGAACGCCTGCCGCGCTCCCACTAAGCGGGGGCGCGGCAGTGGCATTATGGGACAGCAGCCTCCTGCGCAGCAGCGCGCCGGACATCGAGGAGAACCGGAGCAGCCCATGATTCCGCCGGTCCCGCTGGGGTCAATCATGAATCACGCCGCGGCCGGCTGCATCGGCAGTGCAGGTGAACCGGGGGCCAGGACGGCGTCCTCGCTGGCTGCCCTGACCGGCGACCTGACCGAGGTCAATCGCCACATCCGCGAGCTGCGGAACGCTGAAGGCGATCCGCTAACGCTCAAGGATTCCGTCCTCCTTGTGCTGGAACCCTTGCCTGCCGGCGTCTCCTGGGACGTCGAGGCCCTGCTCGCGCTTGCGTCCGCCGCCGGCGTCGCCGCCCTGGCCGTAAAGCCGCCGAGCAACGACGGCACCTTCCCGCCCAACGTCCAACGGCTGGCCGGACGCCTCGGGCTGGTGGTGCTGGCCGTCCATAACACCTGGCAATTCGGTGTCGCGGCGCAGGAGCTCCTGTCGGGGGCAGCGCACCTGCAAGGCCTGCTGCTTTCCCGCGTGGCGGCCGAATGCGAGTTGCCCCATGACAGCCTCAGCCATCTGCTGTCCCGGCTGGGCGTTGTCCTAGGCCATCAAGTGACGCTCGTCGATTCGTCAGGAAACCTCATCTCCGCTGACGACGCGCCAGCCGAGGCCGAGCCGAACCCCGCGGGCCCGGAAACGCCCCGTACGGAGATTTTCAGTCCCGTGCACCGGCATGTGGACGCCGGGCCCCGGCTGCGGGTGGTCCTCGGCCCCGCCCTGGGCCAGGAGCAGGCTGCCATCCGTGCGGCGCTGGGTCTGGCGGCCCTTGCGGTCTCGGAGCTGTTGTCCCGGCAGCGCCTGCAGGCCGAACGCGATGCCAGGCACCGGGTGGCCCTGCTCGGAGAACTGATCGACCATGCGGGTGACATCAGTCCATCGTTCAGGGCCAAGGCCTGGGAACTGGGCTGGGCGCTGGATGGTTACCATGTGGCGTTCAGGGTCATCACGCGCGAGCCCGTGGACCTGGTGGCCAAAAAGCCGGAGCTGGATCGGGCGCTGCTGCGCGAGAACATCGAGGCGTCAACCGTCGAACAGTCGGACGGCTGGGCGGGATGGATCAGCTTCCCCTCGAAACCCGGGCCGGCCGAGGTCAGCAAGATCAGCAGTGCGTTGCGCCGCGCACAACACGAACTCGGCGCGACAGTCCCCACTCAATTCGGCGTCGGCCGCCTGCAGGCCCAGCACGAAGGGATCGTCCGCTCGCTCGAGGAAGCCGGCGACGCAGCACGGATCGCCGCCGCCAGGGAAAACTCCGGCTACTTCGTCCACGTCGACCGCTTGGACATGGCCCAGCTGCTGCTGATCTGGACCCGCACGGACACCTTCCGGCCCGCAGCCCGGGAGCTGCTCGCCCCACTCCTCGCGGCAGGTCCCGAGCTCCTGCTGACGCTAAACACCTTCCTGGACAACGAATCGTCACTCACGGAGACCGCGGCCATCCTCGACGTCCACCGGAACACTGTGAGTGACCGCATCAGGCGCATCCAGTCGCTCATCGCCATCAACCTCGCGGATCCGGAGGCCCGCCTTGCCCTGCAGCTGGCGTGCCGGAGCGTCCTGATGGACCAGGAAAAGTAGCCGCGAAACCTTATGCCCGCACCAGTCCCACGGCCTGCGCGGTGAGTTCCACGGAGCGCAGGCGGCTCTCGGTGCCGGTGCTTTGGTGGGCCACGATGAGTTCGTCCGCGTCCGCGTGCCGGGCAAATTCATCCAGGTATTCCCGCACGGTTTCCGGGGTGCCGATCGCGGAGTACTTCATCATCTGGGCCACGTGCTGGCCCTGCGCAGAGTCGAGGATGAGATCGGCTTCGTCGTCGGTGAAGGTGCGGCCGTTGCCGAAGAACGTGGAGATGCGCGCCCGCTTCACGTCGAGGTGCATCTGCTGCGCTTCCTGTGCCGATTCCGCGGCCACCACATTCACGCCGGCGATCACGTGAGGTTCGGCGAGCTGTTCCGAGGGTTTGAAGTCGCGGCGATAAAGGGCGACGGCGTCCTGCAGCGCGGCGGGCGCGAAGTGCGAGGCGAAGGCGTACGGGAGTCCGAGCTGGGCGGCAAGCCGCGCTCCGAAGAGCGAGGATCCGAGGATGTAGAGCGGCACGTTCGTGCCGCGTCCCGGCGTCGCTTCCACGCCTTGGATCCGGCTGGGACCGCTCAAGTAGCCCTGCAGTTCCAGGACGTCCTGCGGGAAGGTGTCTGCCGCCGTCGGGTCCCTGCGCAGGGCGCGCATGGTGTTCTGGTCGCTGCCGGGGGCGCGGCCGAGGCCGAGGTCGATCCGGCCCGGGTGCAGGGTTTCGAGGGTGCCGAACTGCTCGGCGATGGTGAGCGGCGAGTGGTTGGGAAGCATGATCCCGCCGGCGCCCAGCCGGATGCTTTCGGTGTGGGCGGCGACGTGCGCGATCAGCACGCTCGTGGCGGAGGAGGCGATGGAGCTCATGTTGTGGTGCTCGGCGTACCAGATCCGCCGGTAGCCAAGCCGCTCGGCGAGCTGCGCCATGGCGACACTGCCCGCGAAGCTCTCCGCCGCCGTCTGGCCTTTGCCGATGATTGCCAGGTCGAGGATGGAGAGGGGAACAGTCACGTCGGTGCCGGCCTTTCGATTGCGTTCAGGCGGCCGCGTATCCGGCCGCATTTGGGACAACGACGGCGGGTGGCCGGTAAATTCCTCACCTCAAGGGTGTGGCGGGTCACCTGCTTTCTTCCCACCGGCTCGTGGGGCCTTGAACGGCCCACCTCGGCGGTGCATCCTGAATCCGACAGAGGAGAGCAACCATGGACCCTCATGACAGCCGCGACCAAGGAACCGCCGGCGTCCTCGCCGCGCTCGCGTTCATAGACAACGTCGGCTTCCACGGCATCGCCACCAACCTCACCGGCCCGGCGCCGAAGATCGACCGCAACTGGGCCGCGCTGATCGGCAACGCACGGATCGCGGTCGCCGCCACCCGGTGGCCGGATCGGCTCAACCCGCAGGTCCAGGCGTTCCTCACGGCTGCCGAGAAACTCGTTTCGGCCCTCGAACTACGGGATACCGACGCGACCAAGGGCCCGGCGGGTGAACTGCACATCAGCTACCACGCCCTCAGCGACGCCGGATGGCAGCACCTCGCCGAGGCCGCCGGCATCGCGGCCGGAGCCCATGATGCGGAAGGCCATGCACACGGGGCGGAAGGGCACGGGCACCACCACTAGTGGGTTTTCGGGCGCGCCTAACGCCTTCCCCCAAATGCCTCTCCGGCCCGGCTGTTTGGAACACCCGGGCCAGAGACAACAGTCAGATCATCTGCGCGCTACCGTGGCCGGTTGTATCAACGGGGATGGTCGGCTTGGTGCGCCTTCAGCGCATCATCCCGGACCCATTTTCTGGTCAGAGTTATGTCCAAGACGCAGGACGCGGCGAACGCTGCCCAGAAAATCCATTGAGGAATGATCCCAACAAAGACCAATACCATCAACGCGACAACCACGGCACCGGATACATAACCGATGGCGCGGCGCTGCGGGTTGACTTCGAGCGCTTGTTGCCGCTCGCGAAAATAGTTCAGCACTTTAACTCTTCCCAAAATCTAGCGGCAATATCCGCCAGTATATCGGAACGCCATGGCTCCAATCGGCGCTGGTGCGAGCTGGATGCATTCCCCTCTGGAGTTGGCAATGACGGCCTGAATTGCGATCTGCACTGCTGAAATTCCGCATGCTGCAAGGCCGACTGGCAAACCCCGGGCGATCTTGCCACAAACCTTCAGTACACCGATGGCAGTTGTGGAAGCTGCCGTTTCTGCCCGATTGAATTTCACCACAGGGAACCATCCCGCCCAGCCGAACTGCGGATCGGCAACGACCGGGTATGCAATCCCTGCAGCTTGATGCTCAACGAACTGCACCAGCTTTCCGGAATCGATCTCGTATCGAGTGGCGACATCCCTTCCCTCTGCGTCTTTCGCCCAAGGAGACATGAACGCCCCCGATAGTTGATCCATCTGCGCCAACAACGTAAACGGCTCCAGCCGCGGCCTGAGCATCCCCAGTCTGCGGCATATCCTTCGCCGGGACGAGTTTCGCTCCTTCAGGCAAATTGATGTCATGCACAATCTCGGTGGATGCACCTGCATCTTCGATGACGGAATGAATGCGGAACCCCTCAAGAGTCGGTTGCACGGTGTGCGATGTGCCGCCCGGAGCAAGATAAACAACAGTTCCATCCGCCGCCAGAACGCCACTGAGATCGTCTGAAGCGTCGCCAATGCCCACGCTGATCTCGACTTCGCCTTCCGAAGTGGCAAGAGTAGAGGAAACGGGTTCGGTCGCGTCGACCGGAATCCTGGTTTCGACGGGGCCCGACTCGGCAGTCAAACCGCTCGGCGTCGCGATGGCTGACACGTCGAGCGTTGAGAGTTCGGGGGAGGTGGCGGCGTCAACGGCCGCCGCCAGGCTATCCACCGACTCCGTCGCGGTCTGGGTACTTTCCTGTGTGCTGGACGAATCTTCGGTGGTGTTCTCGGAGGCCACGGCGGTATTAGCCGGGCCCAAAAGTGACATGGTGACTGCCCCAACAGTAACCAAGGTAAACAACGCTCTAACTTTCAGACGTTAGGCTAACGAACTAAAATTGAATCACGGCAACCTTTGATAGCCTTTTCCGCTCCGTTTTCCGCCAAATATTACGCACCACAATCTCGAGCCATCCGGACCAATGCGGCCTGACGCACGATCACGAAGGACCGTTGCGCAAGGAGCCACGTCATGTAAGAGTGCACGAATGGTGACGGTGATTGCACCGAAAACCCTGCCCAACTGACGTTCGGGGGAATCACTGAAAATTCGGAAGTCAGCGATCCGAATTTGTGCGGCAGCGGCATTGGTAGGTACATCGGAATGCCCCCGCAGTGGATAGCGAAAGGGGTCCGTCGGGAGTTTCCATGTCGAAGGGTGTGCCCGTGTATAGGGAATCCAGTTGTACGGCCAGGGCTGTCAGCTCCCGCAGACACCGCCGCCGGGCGAGCCGTCGCTCAATGAATCCTCGAAGACTCACGGCGCCTGCTCTTGGGCCGTCGTGCGCTCCTGCAGCCGTGCGTCGAGGATGATCCGCCCGCGGTTGAAAACTTCCTTGATCAGGCGCTTCTCCGATTTCTTGAAATGCGGAGCGTAGTGCTCTCCGGGCGCGGTGTAGATCTTCAAGTTCATGCCGGCGAAAAGCTTTTCGTAGCAGCGGTCCTTGTCGGCACCGCGGTCATCCAGGCTGGCGCCGACGCTCCGGGCGACGTCGCCCAGGAGGTTCCAGGCGTTGATTAGCTGGTTGCAGATGTCGTCCGAAATCGGCAGCGCAAGCAGCTTCTCCGATCCGTCCAGATTCACCAGCTCGGACGGTACGTCTTCTTCGAGCGTAACTCCGTATTGCTCCGCCAGCTCCGTCAGTTCGCGGGGCGTCCGCGCCCAAACGATCCGGCCGCCGTCGTCGACCAGCACACCGTCGGTATCGCCTTTCGCCGGCGTCTCATCGTCCGACTGCCACACAAGACCGCGGCGCACGCCGCGGAACTCGATCCACTGGGCGACGGAATACCTCATTCCCGCACTTTAGCGCCCGACGATCCCTTTGACAGTGCCCCTGCGATCGGTGCCAGCGCGGCACCCAACTTCTGCTTCCTGGCGGGGCTGATGTCGACGCCCCAGTCGCGGGCCATCGTGCCCACGGTCCAGGCAGCGACTTCCTCCGGGGACACGCCGCCGGCGAGCAGAGACAGCGCCCGGTCCGCTTCGGCGTCGTACTCATCCTCGGGGAACCAGTCCCCGCCCGTTCCGAGCCCCGCGACGTCGCTTTCCAGGAAAGCGCGACGCACGGCCTCCCGGATTTGTTTATGTTCCTGCCTCACCGTCTCCTCCGATCCGTCGCAAGTATCCCCCAAGCCACGTACGAAGGCCCGGGACTAAGCCCCGGGCCTTCGTGCGTGCAGGTCGGCTACTTCATCTTGAAGTTCGCAAAGATGCTGGAGCCGTCTGCCGTCTTCATCGTCAACCTGTAGCAGGATCCCGGTGTGGTTGGGGTCTTCCAGTTGTAGATGAACTGTCCGCTGACCGAGTCGTACCGGAGGGAGGTGTTCCCCGTGGCGGTCAGCTCGATGTCGTCCACCGTGCTCAGAGTGCAGGTGATCTTCGTGGCGCTCATCGTCACGACGTTGGTGTCCGTCAGTTCCGTGCTGCCGGCGAAGACTTCAAACTTCGCCGGGACGGTGCTGCCGCCCTTGACCGTGTTCAGCACGCCGTTCATGTCCACCGGCTGGTAGAAGCCCTTGAGCGTCCAGGCCATCACGGTGTAGCTGTGCTGGGTGGTGGAGGTGCGGCCGGCGTTGTCGGTGGCCGTTGCGGTTAGGGTGTGGGTACCCACCTGGGTGGAGTACCCGGTGACCACGCAGCCCGCCGGGCCGGACACGTCGTCCGAGGCCGTGCAGCTGGGGGCCGCCGCCACGGAGCCGAAGTACGCGTTGCCCACCAGCGAGTCGAAGGTGGCCGTCGGGTTCGTCTTGTCGACCTTGAAGCTGCGGCTGTCCGCGCCCGCTGCCGTCACGTTGCCGGCCTCGTCGGAGAACGCCGGGCTGGCAACCGCGACGTCGGAGCCCTCACCGGTGGAGGTGGCCGTCTGGGTGGCCGACGCCGGACCGGACGTGGCGTCCGTTCCCGTGAAGGTGGCGGTGACGTCCGAGGTGTACCAGCCGTTGTCGCCAAGGGTTCCGCTCGCGCTGGTGTAGGCCACCGAGGGTGCCGTCTTGTCGATCTTGAAGCTGTGGCTGGCTGCACCTGCGGCCGTCACGTTGCCGGCGTTGTCCGAGAAGGCCGGGCTCTCCACCACAACGGCGGAGCCTTCACCGCTGCTCGCGGCGGTCTGCGTGGCCGACGCCGGACCGGACGTGGCGTCCGTCCCCGTGAACGTAGCGGTGACGTCCGAGGTGTACCAGCCGTTGTTGCCTTCGGTGCCGGTGGCGCTGGTGTACTCGACGCCGGGCGCCGTCTTGTCGACCTTGAAGCTGTGGCTGGCCGCGCCCGCCGCCGTTTCGTTGCCGGCGTTGTCCGTGAACGCGGGGCTCTGGACGACGACGTCGGATCCCTCGCCGCTGCTGGTGGCCGTCTGCGTGGCCGACGCCGGACCGGACGTTGCGTCCGTCCCCGTGAAGGTGGCGGTGACGTCCGAGGTGTACCAGCCGTTGTTGCCTTCGGTGCCGCTGGCGCTGGTGTACTCGACGCCGGGGGCGGTGCCGTCCTTCTTGATGGACACGGTCTGCTGGGCGGCGCTGCCGCCGCTGCTGCTTGCCGCGCAGCTGTAGTCCGCGGAGACCTGGTCAACGCTGACGAGCTGGTCCGTGCAGCCGGTCAGGGCCAGGGTGCTGGGCGAATCGCCTTCGGTGACCGTCCAGTCCAGGTACACCTCGCTGCGGTACCAACCATTGAGCCCGTCGGGAGCCACGGGGCTGAGGGTGTAGCTGATTCCGGGGGCGGTCGCGTCAACGATGTTGTAGCTCAGGGATGCAGCGGCGTGAAGGCCGCCGTCGTCCGTGTAGTCGCAGCTTGCCGTCTGGCTTCCGACGCCGGTCGCTGCGTCTGGTCCGGTGACAGCTCCCAGCGTGGCCGGGAAAGTGCTGGGACCGTCTTCGGTGTCCGTCACGTTGCAGACTGCTGCGGGTACCGCGCCCTTGGAGTAGGACGAGCCGGCCGAGACGCCGGTGATCCCCAGGGTGGGTGCGGTGTTGGTGGGCGCGGGAGGGGCGACGTTCACCTGGAAGGTGGCCGGGGCGAGGTTGAAGGTTCCGCCCGTGTTGTTGCTGGTGACGGCCGCGCTCACGATGGTGGAACCCTGGCTCAGGGGGGTCACCGTGACCTGCTTGGTGTCACCGCAGGCGGTGAAGGTGACGCTGGACGGGCTCACCGTGGCCACCGAGGGCTGGCTCGAGGTCAGGCTGAGCGTCAGGGTCGTCGCAGCTGTCAGGTTGCAACCTGGCTTACCATCGCCACCCGTGGGCTGCACTGCGAGCACGGTCACACCGTTGGCTCCGCCAGCGTTCAAGGGCATGACTTCGGCAACCGAATCAACGCTGCCGTCGAGGTTGTTGTAGATGTTGTCGGCCCGGGCGATTCCGGCCGCGCCCAGGAGCAAAGCCCCAGTGGCCAGCGCCGCCGCCGCTCTCCGTCCTGTTCTTCGTAAGGTTCCCGGCCTTCCGGGCGCGTTTTGACAGGCAGCTGATAGTTCCATGGTGATTGCCTCCCCAGACTTTTGCAGCCCCCGCGGCCGCAGCGTTGTCCCACGGTAGGTCTGGGCCCATGCAGGGCACACGCGTAATGCCCACTCGTCTTTCCCCGCCGGGTACCTGTCTTTTGCGGTGTTTATTTCGCCGCACTACTTGGTTTCCGTGTGAGGGGCGGTGGCGAATGTGACCTTTCCGGACCTGCTGTTAAGCCCGGTTTCGCCCTGTATCCAAGGGTTTCACACGGCTTTGACCGGTAGTTTTGGCTGCCGGATAGTTGCACCGACAAGCATCCGTTCAGCAGAAACTCAGAGGTATCCCATGGCTATTTCGGCCTTCACCAAGGGCTCCGCCCTGGTCCTTACGGCAGCAGCAGCACTCGGACTCGCGGCCTGCTCCGACCCCGGCGCCGCGGCACAGGGAGCGGGGGCGGCAGCGCCGTCGTCGTCCGCTGCGACCATTGGCGGCAAGACCTTCAACCTCAGCCCCCAGCAGGACCGCTTCCCGGTCTCCGCGGATGCTGCGGCAGCAGCGCTGGTTCCGGAGGCCGTCAAGGCGGACGGCAAGCTGACCGTGGTCACCACGGGCGGCACCGCGCCGCTGAGCCTGTTCGCCACGGACAACAAAACGCTCATCGGCAACGAAGTGGACCTGGCGTATGCGGTGGGCGAGACCCTGGGCCTCAAGGTCGAGGTGCTGCCGGTCGCGTGGGCGGACTGGCCGCTGGGCATCGAGTCCTCCAAGTACGAGGCCGTGCTCTCCAACGTCACGGTCACCGAGGCGCGCAAGGAGAAGTTCGACTTCGCCACCTACCGCACCGACCTCCTGGGCTTCTACGCGAAGAGCGACTCGCCGATTGGCTCCGTGAAGGAAGCGAAGGATGTGGCGGGCAAGCGGGTGATCGTGGGCTCGGGCACCAACCAGGAGGCGATCCTGGTGCGCTGGGACGAGGAGAACCGGGCGGCGGGTTTGCCGCCGGTCGAGTTCCAGTATTACGACGACGACTCCGCCTCATCGCTGGCGATCCAGTCGGGCCGTGCGGACCTGACCTTCGGCCCGAACGCGGGGGCTGCGTACAAGGCGGCGAAGGACGGCAAGACCAAGCAGGTGGGCACCGTCAACGGCGGTTGGCCGCTGAAGGCCGACATCGCGTTTACGACGAAGAAGGGCAACGG
The DNA here is from genome assembly GCF_900099975.1 of Arthrobacter cupressi. Classification (GTDB taxonomy): domain Bacteria; phylum Actinomycetota; class Actinomycetes; order Actinomycetales; family Micrococcaceae; genus Arthrobacter; species Arthrobacter cupressi. The sequence continues at coordinate 87,517 of NZ_FNEI01000003.1, read as the reverse complement.
GTTGGCGGTGGCGGCGCAGGCCGCCCTGAATTCGCTCATTAAGAACGGGACCTACGGAAAGATCCTGGACCGCTGGGGCTTGTCTTCGGAGGCGATCGCTAAGTCTGAGCTGAACCCGCCGGGGCTGCCTAAGAAGTAGTTTTTTGGGGTGCGGAAGCAGCCCCGGCAACGCGGGATTTCCCGTGTTGCCGGGGCTGCTTTTTGTGTCGCCCGGGGCCCGCAGACTACGCGGCGGTATATGCCCCGTCGACTACGACCTCACTGCCGCTCATGTAGGACGCTTCGTCTGAAGCGAGGAATAGCACAGCGGACGCTATCTCCTCAGGGCGGGCCCACCGTCCAAAGGGGAAGCTCTCCGGCGGCAACGCAGTTCCAGGTTCAGAACTGTTGAGCAGCATCGGTGTTTCCGTCTCACCGGGGCAAACAGCGTTGACGCGGATGCCGTCCGCCGCCAACTCGAGTGCAGCCGCCTTCGTCATTCCCCGCACCGCCCACTTCGAAGCCACATAGGCAAAGTTGTCTTCGAAGGCCACAAGGCCGGACGTGGAACAGATGTTGATGATGGAGCCCCCGCCTGCATACCGCATCGCCGGGATGACAGCTCGCATTCCGAGAAACGGCCCCACTTGGTTGACCTCGATGACCGTCCGATAGTCCCGTTCACTGACGCTCTCAACGCGGGTCGATCGAAAGATTCCCGCGTTGTTGACCAGAACATTCGGTGCCCCGTGCGTGATCTCGCATTCACGGACAACGTCAGCCCAGTCTGACGCCGAGGTGACCGTCCGTTGAGCGAGAAAATGGAACCGGTCTGCGCCAAGCTCATCAACCAGCGCGGGCCCCTCCCCGACGGCAACGTCAAAGCCCACTACCCGTGCGCCCTCCCGAACGAGTGCTCGCACATGTTCGAGGCCCATGCCGCTTCCGGCACCGCTCACGATCGCGATCTTGTCCTTAACTCGATCCACTTGATTGACCTTTCTGCCCAAGGACTACTGGGCGGTGTAGGCGCCATCGATGACAAGTTCGCCGCCACTCATGTAGGACGATTCATCCGAGGCGAGGAAAACGACGGCGGCACTGATCTCTTCAGGCTGCGCCCATCTCTTGAAGGGCAGGTCGTCGGTGGGTGGCAGCGCACCTGACGGAGTGTCAGCAATCGCGCGAATCATCGGGGTGTCTGTGTCTCCCGGGCAAATCGCGTTCACGCGGACGCCGTCCCTGGCCAGTTCCAGTGCAGCGGCTTTCGTCATCCCCCGCACCGCCCATTTCGATGCAACATAGGGAAACAAGTCGGCAAAGGCCACCAGCGCGGCAGTCGAGGCGATGTTGATAACCGATCCACCACCAGCCTCGCGCAAGGATGGAACCAGAGCGCGCATTCCCAGGAAAGTGCCGACCTGGTTGATATCAATCACCCGGCGGTAGTCCTCCTCGGAAACTTTTTCCAGTGATTGCAAAGGTGAGATCCCGGCGTTGTTGATCAGCACGTTCGGGATGCCGAAGCGCTGGCGGCCGGCGGCCACTACGCGCTCCCAGTCCTCGGCTTTCCTCACGTCTCCGCGAAGGAAGAGCAATTTGTCTTCGCCCAGTTCGTCAACGAGGTCGGGCCCCGCACCCTCATTGAGGTCGAACGAGATGACCCGGGCCCCTTCGCGAATCAATCGGCGCGTGTGGGTGACGCCCATGCCGCTTGCTCCACCGCTGAGAACTGCAATCTTGCCGGCGAGGCGATGTGTCATGTTTTTCCTTCTGAGTTGTTATGTGTGGATTCCTCACGGAGCGATTATTGGCGCCCGATTTTTTCGTAGACAGCAGGCTTCGACTTCTTCAACCAGCGTGCGTAGGCGATGCCGCCCACCCAGACCAGCGGGATGAAGAGCGTGAACGACAAAGAAGCGAGGAACCCGGCGCCGATGAGTGCATCAACGTTTACGAAGCTGAGAATGAGTACTGCGCCCAAACTTGCCAGGGCAATTCCCGGGGCTATTGTTGTCTTCCAGACGCCCCGGCCGGGCACTTTGTGGACTTTGAAGTAAGCGAGTACGGCCGCGGAAACCAGGACCAGGAGCGCGACGACAACGATGGCGCCGAGTCCGTTGAGCCGGATATAGACGGTGAACGCGTCAGTGCCGGCTGAATCAAGTGCTGTAGCCGCAGCGATGATCACCACGGCCGCAACTTCGAGGGCGCTGACAATGAGTGAGGCAACGAACGGTGAGTGGTGCCTGGCATGCGCAACTCCGAGTGTGCGCGGCAGCACCCCGTCCTTTCCAAGCGAGTAGGCGTATCGTGCCACGGCATTGTGCTGGGCAAGCAGGCAAGCAAACGTCGAGGAGATCACCAGGACGTTGATGATGCCCGGTACGACGTTTCCGACGTATGCGGCGGCAAGGTCGCCAAACATCGAAGCGACGGCGCCCCCGGCCCGCGCATCCGCGACTCCTTCTGAGCCGAGTGCGGTCAGCATGGCCCAGGCCGCCACAAGGTAGAAGACGCCAATGAGGACAACGGCAACATATGTGGCCCTAGGTATCGTCTTGTTGGGGTCCTTGGCCTCCTCGCGATAGATGGCCGATGATTCGAAGCCACCAAAGCACAGCATCGCGAATAACAGGACCAGACCAAAGTTCCCGGTACTCGCGCCGTCCCAGGACAGGGCTTTCAGCGGCGGTCCGTCCGGTCCGCCGTCGAAAAAGACCCTCAAGTTGAAGACGAGAACGAGCACAACCTCGAGGATCAGGGCAACACCAAGGGTCTTGGCGGAAAACTCGATCTTTCGGTAGGCAGCCACGCCTGCCAGACCCGCCCCGGCGATGCCATAGAGATACCAAGGCAAGTCCGGGCCGTGGAAGGTGTCAACAACGAGTTGCCGGCCGTACACCCCGAAGGCGGCCCACGTGGACAGCAGAAGCACAAGGTATCCCGACATGGCCAGGAAGGCTCCGCCGAGGCCCACGTCCTTCCCGAGTCCGGCCGTGATGTAAGCGTAAAAGGCCCCCGGGCGTTCTACGTATCTCGTGACGGCCGCATAACCCACCGAGAACAGGAGCAATATGACTGTCGAAACGGCAAGGGCAGCGATTATGCCGCTCCCCCCGAAAGCAATCATCGACGGCATGAGGCCCACAACGACGAGCAGAGGGGCCGCCCATGCGACCACGGAGAAAAGGATGCTTCCTACCCCGAGTTGACCACGAAGCTCGGTGGTCGATTTGGTGCTTGGAGGTGCCGACTCATCGCGTTCGGCACTTATGTGTTGGCTCATTTTCGGTTCCTATCGAACTACGTCAGGGAATTGGGTAGGTCGAGATTTCCTGCAGGCACATCAACGGACCTAGCGAAGACATTAGGCTAACGAGCGTTAGTTAGGCAATAGTTGCCGTGCAAATTTCGGGTCGCACAAATTTCGGACTGCACGGAGTGATTCGGCGAAGGGTTAGGCCAGAGTCCGGCTGCCGCTGCCGACTTCGAGAATTGAGCGCGTCAGTGCAACCGTGTGGTCCAGCAGCTCAGCGAGATCATCGTCGCTGCCGCTCCAGCCGGCCCATCGCCCGGCGCCGTCCAAAAGCGTGAAAATCACCTTGGTGGTTCGGACAGGAAGCTCGTAGCCCATTTCTTCGGCAGCCGCAGCGTACATGTCCGCGTGCAGGCCCATCCACAGTCCGACTTCATCGCGGACCTCGTCAGCGAGAAAGCGCGCCACCTTGTCCGTAGCAACGAGGAGGTCCCAGAGGTCGGCTTCCGGCCGTTGGAGCTGCTGGGCCAAATGAAAACGAACAAGCGCAGCCCAGTACTCCTCCGGCGATTTGGCCTCTTCGGCGCCAGCCAGGAGGTCGCGGGCAAAGGTGTGGGTAAACCAACGGAGAGACTCGGCGACAATCTCGTCTTTGCCTTGAGGGAAGCTTGAGTAGATGCTCGGTGCCTTCATATCCAGTTCGCGGCCCAACGTCCGCATGGTCACCGAATCGAAACCCCGCGTGGTGGCGAGCTGCAGAAACGCTGCCAGGATGCGACGACGCGCCGGGGTCTGGGCGGACCAGTCGCGACTCGACAGGAACTCCCTGACAGCGGCATTTGCACGCTCGCGAGGCGACAGGTTCATTTCATCCATTCAACTGACCGGTGGGGGCTATGCCAATTGTAACTAACGATCGTTAGGACAAAAGTAGCGGACCGTGACGCTTGGACTCAGTGCCCCGTCCAAGCGCCACGGCCCGCAGTTCAGGAGTTATGAGCCCGGATACGGCCAGGGCGTGGCGTCACTGAAGTCCCGGCCCTCCGCCATGTCCTGGCGGAGGCGGTGGACCACCTTGCCGGAGCGCTTCGACTGATAGTCAGTCCGCTCGCCAAGGTCCGTCTCGTTACAGTGTGCCGATGCCCGCAACCATTCAACGTGGCGTCCTTGTGCGAGCTTCCTGTTCATCATCGAGATCACTCTCAAGAAGTAGTCGGGCTATTGGGTACTTCCAGCATGTGTCCCTGAGATGGGCGCCGACCGTGTCATTTTGAGACACCGCCGGTCTCAGGCGCCGCAGGTGCTCTCCGGGTCCAAAGCGATGGCCAAATGCTGGCTCTCGCGCTGGGCGTCGACCTGGGAAACCTGCATTGCGCAACTGAATCCGTCGGTGAGCACCAAGGCCTCCCTGCCTCCCCCGCCAAGGGCAGGAATGATGGAGTGTTCAGCCACCTTCATCGACACGTCGAAGTGCTCTGCCTCGAAACCAAAGTTTCCCGCCACCCCGCAGCATGAAGACGATTCCACAATGGTCGGGACGCCCCACGCTTCCAGCACCCGCTTCTGGGCGCCGGAGCCGAAAACAGCATGTTCGTGGCAGTGCGTCTGAAGCACGGCGGCCTGGGGCGGGACCGTTTTCGGCTTCCATCCGCGGTTGATGGCTTCATCCACAGCGACTGAGAAAGAACGCACCCTCGCTGCTACTCTGGCCGCTGCCGTGCCGCCAACCAGCTTTGGTCCTTCGTCGCGGATGGTCGCCGCGCAACTGGGCTCGAGGACGACGATGTCCCGGTCCGTACCGTCGTCGAGCCTTGTGATCAGCCGCGAGAGCCGGCGCCGGGCACCTTCACGTTGTCCCGTGGATATCCAGGTCAACCCGCAGCAAGCGTCCGGTGTGCATCCCACCGAGCGGCCGGCGTCGCGGAGCACCCGGGCCGCCGCCGGGACAACCTCCGGCCTGAAAGCGCGGGTGAAACTGTCAATGAAGAGAAGCACCTGCGCGCCGTCGGTAAGTCCAGCTTCACGGATGCTCCGGCGGATCCTGCGGGACCGGGCAAAGTCCGGAAGCCGCCGTCGGGCACTGACCCCAAGCAGCTCCCCCATGAACCGGAAGGGACGGATGCGCGTGCCGACGTTGGCAATCGGTGCGACCTTGGTCAGCAGCGGCAGCCATCGGGGCAGCCATCCGATTGAGTAATGGGTGAAGGGACGGATGCGCCCGCGGTAGTACTCATCGACAAGCTGCGATTTGGCCTCTGCGATGTCGACGCCCGTGGGGCAGTCGGCCGAGCAGGCCTTGCACGAAAGGCAGAGGTCCAAGGCTTCCCGCACCTCCGGGGTTGACCAGCCATCCCGGCCGCTCCCTTGGACCCGCGTAAGTTCCTGGAGGACCCTCGCCCTGCCGCGCGTCGAGTCTTTCTCATCCTTGGTTGCCCGGTAGCTCGGGCACATGAATCCACCGGCCGTAGCCCGGCAGCGCCCCACGCCGATGCAGGCGTGCGTGTTGCCAACAAACGGGCTCACCGTTGGGAGCAGGGTCCTGTCCTCAGCGGAAGGCACGACGGCGGCAGCCAAGAGCGCGGCCTGCTCGCCGTGGCTTGGTCCCGGCCTGGCGACATCCTCCAGGGCGAGCGATGCGGCAAACGGCTCGGGATCCACGATGATCCCGGGGTTGAGCACGCCCGCCGGGTCCCACACACGTTTGAATTGTTTGAATAGCGCCACCACCTCTGCGGAGTACATCACGTCCAGAAGTTCACTCCGGGCCCGCCCGTCACCGTGTTCTCCGGATAGGGAGCCGCCATGGGCCACTACCAGCTTCGCGGCCTCCCGCGTAAAGTCCTCGAACTTCCTGCGTCCCGATTCACTGCGCAGGTCATAGTCCAGCCGCATGTGAACACACCCTGCACCGAAGTGGCCGTACATGAAGGCGCTGTAGCCGTACTGCCGCACGAGGGGGAGCAACTCGGCCAGGTAATCAGCCAAACGCTCCGGGGCGACCGCGGAATCTTCCCAACCCGGCCAGGTCTGAACACCGTCGATTCGCCGGGACGACAGCCCGGCTCCGTCTTCCCGGACCCGCCAAAGCTTCGCCCGTTCCAGTGGCTCTGTGACTATCGAGTGGTCAATCACCCGTCCGTCGGCACGCAGCTTCTCAAGCAACCGTTCGCAGTCATCGCTTGCCTCCGTAATGGTGTCACCGGAGAATTCGACCATCAGGAACGCGTTGCCCTGCGGAAGGGAATCTACGCTGGCTGCTCCCCTGCGGTGGCGCATGATGTCCACGATCGCTGCGTCCAGGCCTTCGGCTGCGCTTGGTTTCGCCCCCAGGATTGTCATAACGTCCCGGGCCGACTCGATGGTGTCTTCGTAGCCGAGGCACAGCAAGGCTGTTGTCTTTGGCTTCCGGACGAGGCCCACTTTGGCCCGCACGACGACTGCGCAGGTCCCCTCGCTGCCTGCCAGTGCGCCGGCGACGTCGAAGCCGTGCTCGGGAAGCAGATGTCCGAGGTGGTAACCGGAGACCTGGCGGGGAATGGTCTGCAACTCGACGCGGATAGGCGCGAGATTGGCCTGTACCAGTGACCTGAGTTCCAACAGGATTTCCTCGGCCCGGCCAACCGAGTGGGCGTCCGTTTCATCGACAGCGCGCAGGAATTCCCGGCCAGCCCTGAGGTAGGCGCCGTCGGCCGTTACGAGTTCCAATTCCTGCACGTGGTGGGTCATGCGTCCGTACGCCACGGAGTGGTTTCCGCACGCATCGTTTCCAATGGACCCGCCGATGGTGGCCCGTGTCTGGGATGAAGGATCGGGGGCAAATGTCAGCTCGCCTTGCGTGGCCCTTTCAACGTGGGCACGCAGCTCACCCAGGACGACCCCTGCGTCGACCCAAACCGCACGGTGACCGGCGTCGAGCGTCCCTACCGCTGTCATCCACCGTGAAGTATCGATTACCAGGCCCTCGCCTATCGCGTTTCCGGCCATCGAAGTTCCGCCGCCGCGGGCAGTGGTCGGAACCCCGGAAGCCGAGCATGCGCGCATCACGGTCCGCACGTCGTCGACGTTCCTGGGGAACGCCACGGCAGCGGGTCGCACGCGATAGTTGGATGCGTCGTACGAGTACTCGGAGCGCCTTCGCGGAGAGTCATCCACGTCGATTCCCGATGTCCGGAGCCGTTCCAACAACGTGGCCATCACTGCGTCGTCGCTCTTGGGCATGCCTGCGTTCTCCATTTCGTTGATCCCACGTGACTGTAGGCAGGCGGGACAGCTGCCACAGTGTGCCAAAAAGGAACGGGCACGGCGGATTGATCCGCCGTGCCCGTCGCCCTGGATGCTTATTACTTCAGGAAATCGGACAGGTTGTCCTTCGTGATGAGCGTGAAGGGCAGCGTGTAGCGGTTCTCAACGTTCCCGCCCTTGAGGAAGTCGGTGACGACCTCGACTGCCTTTACGCCTTGCCCTGCCGAATCCTGGCGCACCGTTGCGGTCATCGTGCCGGCCTTGATGTCTTTCAGTGCGGGGTCGGTGCCGTCGACGCCAACCACTGCCTTGAACTCGGCCGTGCGGCCCGCGTCCGAAATGGCGGAAGCTGCGCCGATGGCCATTTCGTCGTTGTTTGCGACCACTGCGTCAATCTTCCCGGACGGGAAGCGCTGGAGCGTGTCCTCCATGTTGCGCTTGGCTTCGTCCCGGCTGCCCTTCGCCTGGAACTCCGCCACAATCTTGAAGTTCTTATTGATTGTCTTGTCGAAGCCGGATTTGCGGCGGTCGGTCCATGACGCGCCATAGATGCCGGCCGCGAAGACGATGTTGCCGCCATTGGGAAGCAGCTTGTTGAGGTACTCGGCCTGCATCTCGCCGGCAACCGTGTCATCCACGCCGATGTAGCTCTTGTAGCCGACGTTCGAACCCTCTGCGAATTCAGTCGACAGAATGAAGAGCGGAATGTTGGCGGCAATGACGCGCTTTGCCGCGTTTTGGCTGGCTTCGCCGTCCAAAGGCTGCATGATCACGGCGTCAACCTGGCGGGTGAGCAGATCTTCCACCTGGTTGAGTTCGCTGCCGACGTCCTTCTTGGAATCGGTGATGTTGAGCTTCACGCCCTTTTCGTCGGCCGTCTTCTTCATGGCATCGGTCATGTGGGCAAGGTCCGGGTCCTGCAGGTCGAGAACTACAACGCCAATGTTGTAGGTCTTGCTTGCCGCCCCGGAGGTGCCTGCGGTACTGCCGTCGGCGTTGCTGCCGCCGGCACACCCGGTCAGGGTAAGTGCACCCGCAGCCAGCATTGCGGTGGCAGCAGCGAGCTTGTGTCGCATTCCCATGGTTGTTCCTTTCAATGGTTTGTCTGTGCGCGAGGAGATTGGTTGGTTTGTGGTTGGGTCAGCCGGAGGTCAGTCGGACTTCCAGCGGTTCAGCAGGACGGCGAGCACGAGGATGATGCCCTGGACGCCTTGCTGGTAGTAGGAGGAGACGCCCATCAGGTTCATGCCATTCATCACGACGCCCAGCAGGAGCACCCCGATGACCGTTCCCCGGATGGTGCCGACGCCGCCGAAGAGGCTCGTCCCACCAATTACGACTGCCGCGATCACCTGCAACTCGTAGCCGGTGCCTGCTACCGGGGCCGCACCATCCAGGCGGGCAGTCAGAACGAGACCTCCCAGCGCGGCGGTAACCCCGCCGATGAGGTAGACCATGAAAAGCACCCGGCCAGTGGAGATACCCACTTTCTTGGCGGACTCTTCGTTGCCACCCACGGCATAGACGTGCGAACCGAACTTGGTGCGGCTCAACACAAACTCACACAGTAAGGCGGCCAGGAGGAAGATGATGACCGGCACAGGAATGGGACCGATGAACCCCGAGCCGAGCCATTCAGCTGGGCCACTCAGTCCGGAGACCACCTGCCCGTCTGTGATCACCAGCGCCGCCGTGCGGGCGATGGCCATCGTCGCCAGTGTTGCGAGGAAGGGCAGGATGCCTCCCCACACCACCATTGCCGCGCTGAGGAAACCCACCAGCAGGCCAACGCCGAGGCCGACTATCAGCGGCAGCCAGAAAGCACCTCCGCTGGCCGGGGCGAGCAAGGCGAAGGTCATGCCCGCCAGACCCACCACGGACCCGACCGAGAGATCGATGCCGGCCGTGATCATGATGAACGTCATGCCCAAGGCAATTAGTCCGATGATGGATGACTGCCGGACGACGTTGACCAAGTTGTTCAGGGTCAGGAAGTTGGGTGCAGCAACAGCCAGAAAGATGACGATGAGTGCGAAGAAGATGAGAATTCCATAGTCGCCCACGAATCGCTTGACCTTGGTCGCCGCGGATCCTTGCTTCAGGTCAGCCGGCCCCAGCAGTGCCTTGATGTTCTGTGTCATGAGGCTCATGAGTCGCTCCCGTCCGTCGTATTACCGCGTGTGGCCATTGCGTCGACGACGTCCATGGATGATGTGCTCCCGATCTTGCGGCGCTCCGCGGGGATGCCGTCCCCATAGTCGACGTAGTCGTCCAAGGTGCCGTGTGAGATGAGGTGTGCCACCTGGGCTTCGGTTACGTCTCCCACGTGGAAGCGGCCGACCACCTGGCCCTGGCGCATCACTGCGAAACGGTCGGCGACCGCAAAAGCCTCGTCCAGCCTGTGCGTGATGATGATGACCGCGATGCCCAGGTCCTTGAGCCGCTGGGTCACCTCGATGAGCTTGTCCACCTTCGCGACCGACAGGTTGGCCGTGGGCTCGTCCATGATGATCAGGCGTGCATCAAAGGCGAGCGCACGGCCGATCGCGACAGCCTGCCGCTGACCACCTGACAAGCGCTTGACCTTGAGCCGGGGGTTGATCGGGATATCCAATCGCTCCAGCACCCGCTTGGTTTCGGCTTCCATCTTCTTTCGGTCGATGATCCTCAGGAACGGGCCGAGGATGTTCTTTTGCGGTTCGCGCCCCAGGAAGACGTTGGTCCGGACATCGAGGTTGTCTGCCAGGGCAAAGTCCTGATAGACCATCTCGACGCCCTGGTCGCGTGAAGCCGACGGCGTGGGGAACTCCGTCCGCTTTCCGTCCAGCTCGATTGATCCGCGATCAGGTTGGTAAACACCCGTCAGTACTTTCATGAGTGTTGATTTGCCCGCGGCGTTGTCTCCCAGAAGGGCGAAGGTTTCGCCGGGCTGGACATCGATGCTGACGCCGCGCAGTGCGGACACCGCCCCGAATGTCTTATGTATATCCTTGAGTGCGACCAGTGGAGGGGTCGCCGGTGGTGCGTCGGTCATCTCATCCTCGTTTGATAGGGCCATGCAAATGAACCGGTGAAACGCCCTTGGCTGTGGTCAATCAAACGACGCTGTTTGACTCTGCAGATTCCAGGAGAACCCGAAGGGGCCCTAAGACTCCGCGTGACCCCGGCCACACTGTTTCACTTAGTAGAAACTTTGACCCACATCACATTGGGTTATCTGTGCCAATATGGAACACGGGCATGAAACGTTTCATCATCTGCGGAAAGAACAGTTTTGTCGGCCAACTCAACTGCAATTCTTTTGAAGAATTCCGCCTGATCCCGGTGGTCACCAGCAAACGTTTTCCGGGCACGGCGAGACTTTATCCGCCGCCCTTATGAAATTGGCGAACTTCCCCGATCGCCTCCACCTGGACGATCCAGTACATGCCGTATGTCGGCAACGCCTGGCCTGGGCCGTGGACTGTTGCGAGGAGTCACACAGCCCAGGCAGGCATCATCCGGCCCCCTTAGGAGGCCAGGTCTACGGCGACCGCAGCGCCGGTCCGGGCCGACATCCCCGCGGCGTCCGCCAGGATGAGAGCCGCCCTTCCATCCTCAAAACCCGGACTCCGCGAAGGCAGGCCACGAACTGCGCGGAGGAATTCGGCTACCTCGAGACGGTATGCCTCCGCATATCGTTCCAAAAAGAAGTTCTGGTAGGGACCGATCGCTTCAACGGCCCTGGCGCTCCAGTGCCGGACGAGGGTGTCGTTCTTGTTGCCCACATGAAGCAACCCTGTGGAGCCGAAGGCTTCAACACGCTGATCGTAGCCATAGGCGGCATGGCGCGAATTTACAATCGTCACGAGCTCATCGTTGGCTCCGCGGAGCGTGACGACGGCCGAGTCAAAGTCATCAGCCTGCCGGACGTTTTCGCTGAAGACATTCGCGCCGCGCGCCGATACCTCGACGATATCGGGAATGAAGTAGCGTGCCAGATCAAGATCGTGGATGGTCATGTCACGGAAAATCCCGCCCGATTCAGCGAGATACGAAGCCGGCGGCTCGCCGGGGTCCCGGCTGATGATAACCAATTGCTCCAGGGCACCTATCTCGCCGGCTGCCACCCGCCGCTTCAACTCCACAAAGTGCCTGTCAAAGCGCTTGTTGAATCCCAGCGCGATCGGCACATCCGACTCCGCTGCCTTCGCCCGGAGCGCGTCGACGCGAGCAATATCCAGGTCAATAGGCTTCTCACAGAGCACCGGAACATTGGAATCAATGGCCATCTCAACGAGTCCTACATGGGTTGCCGTAGGCGAAGCGACGATGACTGCATCGACTTCCCCTGAGGCGAATACTTCCTCGGGATCGGCACTCACCCGGCCGCCGTACTCGGCAGCCGTCCGCTTTGCACCCTCAATGAATGGGTCACATACCCAGGAAAGCGTCGCTTCGTCCAGGGTCGCCAGACTCATGGCGTGCACCTGACCGATCCGGCCGGTTCCGAACAGGCCGATTCTGATCTGTTGCGTCATTGCAGATCTCCAGATCTCGAAGTTTTGATTTGAAGAAGGGACCGTTAGTCGATCTCTTGCCGACCCAGACGCGCATACACATCGGGGCGCTTCGACCGCAGGAAGTACGCATAAACAATCCCGCCGAAGAACAAAGCAAAAGTGAAGGTCATGAAAATAGCCGTCATAACTGAGGAACCGCCGATGAGTTCCGGATAGTTGGTGATTGCCAAGTACGTGATAACGCCAAGGAAGACTACGCTGACGATCGGCGCCACTATGGTCTTCCACATGGACTCCGGGGCGAAGCTGCGGCGGCGGACAAAGTAGACCAGCACGGCAAAACTGGTGATGAACATCAGAAGCAGGACAGAGAAGGTGCCGCTGCCGCTGGCGATGGGGTACAGGGCCTCCGGGGCAACCCCGGCCACGGTGAAGACCACCGTGGCCGCGGCCCACGAAAGGCCGACGGCAAGTGTCGACACATAGGGAGACTTGTGTCGGGGGTGTACGCGGCCCAGCACCTTGGGCAGAGCCCCATCGGCCGCCAGCGAGAAGCTGTACCGGGCAGCGATGTTCTGGATCGAAAGCATCGAGGCCAGGATCGATGTGATGAGCAGGACCACTCCAACGTCCGCAAAGATCTTGCCGACCAGTGCCGTGGCACCGTCATTGAAGAGGTTCACCGTGTTGGCCTCGGCCGCGGCCTGAACGTTGCCGGCTCCCAGAAAGGCCATGTAGGCCCACGCCGCAACCGCATAGAAGAGGCCAATGCCAACAACCGCCATGTAGGTCGCCCGGGGAATGGTACGGTCGGGGTTCTTGACCTCGTCCCGGTAAATAACCGTCGCCTCGAACCCGAAGAAGTTTCCGACGGCGAACAGCAACGCCAAGCCCAACCCGGCGTCGGTAATCCAAGGCATCGAGAACCCGATGCCTTGCACCATTTCGTCCGAACCGGTGGCGAAGGCCGCAATGTCGAAAACCACAACAACTGCGGACTCCAGCAACATGACCGTCGTCAGCACCTTCGCCGAGAGATCAATCCGGTTGTACGCCAGGACAGTGGTGACCACGATGAGCCCCAGCCCGTACCAGTACCAGGGCACATCCGGCCCGTTCAGGGTGTTGACCACAAAGCTTTGCAGCGTCAGGGCGAAGAGCGAGGGAGCGAAGAATCCGATGAACACATATCCGAAGAGCGCAAGGAGCGCCCCACCGAGACCAGCCGGCTTGCCGAGGCCCGCCGTAACGAAGGAGTAGAAGCCTCCGGGAGCTTCAACGCTCCGGCTCATCTTCACGAAACCGACTGAAAAGATGAGCAGCATCAAAGTCACCAGGATGTAGATGCCAGGGGCGGTTTGGCCGCTGAACAGCAGCATCACAGGCAGAGTGCCTGCAACGGTCGTCAGCGGGGAGGAGAAAGCGAGCACGTTCATTACGAGCTCACCCACGCCCATGTTGCCGCTGAGCTTGGTTTCCTGGGTCTCGGCCGGCGTTTTCGTCGTACCTCTTGTTGTGCTTGACATATAATCCTCGTCGCGAAATCTTGAGTGCTGAATCACACTATCGACGCGGATCGTGCGAGCACTGTACCAGCCTGGGACACCTGATTCCCACGGGTTATGCCGGGCGATTCCTGCCGCCCGGCATAACCCTGGAAGAACGGAAATCAGGGTTTCTCAGGCACCAGGATCGGAGCCGTCACCCCCAGCTTCTTGAGGTCCACCACGTCATGGAGGGGCTCGTTGGCCTTCCACCGGCCCAGGTTCCGGGCGAATGAGTCCACAACGCGTCCCCGCCAGCCGATCAAGTCACCTGATGCATGAGGTGAGACCAGGATGTTGTTCCGGCTCCACAAAGGGTTTTCCGCCGCCAAGGGTTCGTGTTCAAAAACATCCAGGGCGGCCGCACCAAGATGCCCTGCGTCGATGGAGTCGATGAGATCCTGCTCCACCACCACCGCACCACGGCCTACGTTGACGAGCCGCGCACCCGGACACATCTTGTCGAACCGCGCCGCATTGAACAAGCCGCGGGTCTCCTCCGTGAGGGGGAGCGTGAGCACCACGTCGTCAGCTTCACCGAGAAGCACATCCAGATCACCGAAGGGTGCGATGGCCCCAAGCTGCGCATCTTCCCGGGCGGTCCTCCCTACCACGGTCACATCCATACCCGCGGCACGCAGGAGGAGAACCGTCTCGCGGCCCACCGGTCCGGGACCGACCACCAAGACCTTCCGGCCCAGCAGCGGCTCTGTCTCGCGGTGTTGCCATGTACGCGCCCGCTGCAACTCAATTGTGCGGCGCAGATCCTTGGTGAACATCAGCAGCACTCCGAGGACCCATTCAGCAATGGGCCGCTCACACACGCCGCGCGAATTGCTGACCACAATGTCGCTGTTGACGATTTCTTCAGTCAGCAGGGTGTCGACCCCGATGCTGGACGTGTGGATCCAGCGCAAACCGCCCGGGCCTACCTCCCGAAGGAGCTTGGTCCGGAAGTCGTTCAGGAACAGGATTTCGGCACCGGGCTGTGCAGCCCGGAACTCGTCGGCCGTCCGAACAACAACGACATCAGCTTCGGCCTCCAGCCGCTCAACCGGAGGAACCGGGCGGCCTTCCTGGACAATCGCAATCACTTTTGGTCGTGACACATCTCTTCCTTCCGAGGCCGCCCTTGGGATGGCCCCTCACATCTCATGGTTACGGGGACTGCCGTTTACCAGCCGCCCTGCCAACCGCTCATTAGTCCATAAGGCAGCCGCTGTGGTTCCTCATCCGGCAAGCCCTTGAGGAAGTCGAAGTCGCAACCCTCATGGGCCTGGTTCACGTGGTCGATGAACAAGCGACCGTACCCGCGACGGTATTTCGGTTCTGGCAGTTTGAGCTCGGCGAGCCGGCTCTCGATTTCCTCGGCCGGGATATCCAGGTCAAGCCGCTGGTTCTCGACATCCAACACGATCGGATCGCCGTCACGCACGATTGCGAGCGGTCCGCCCACCGCTGCCTCGGGAGAAACATGCAAGACCGTTGTCCCGAAAGCCGTGCCGCTCATGCGGGCATCCGAAATCCGGACGACGTCGCGGATGCCCCGGCGCAGGAGCTTCTCGGGAATGGGAAGCATCCCCCATTCCGGCATGCCGGGCGCACCGACCGGTCCGCTGTTGCGCAGCACCAGCACCGAGTCCTCGGTGACATCCAGATCGGGGTCATCGATCCTGCGGCCCAGATCATAGATATCCTCAAACACGATCGCGGAGCCCTTGTGCTGCAACAGATCCTTGGACGCTGCGCTGCGCTTGATTACTGCGCCGTTCGGCGCGAGGGAACCGCGGACGACGGCGATTCCACCGGAGGCGTCAAATGGCTCGTCGAGCGTACTCACGACGACGCCGTCCGGCTCGGGTGCCGAGATGAAGCCCTTTTCGAGTGATTCGCCGGTGACTGTGACTGCATCCTTGTGCAGCAGGGGCGCAAGTGCTTTCAGGACGGTGGGCACACCACCGGCCTCAAACAGCTGTTTCACCAGGTACTCCCCGGACGGCCTGACGTTGACGATTCGGGGCGTGCGCTGGGAGATCTCGTGGAAACGATCCAGCTGCAGTTCGTAACCGACCCGACGGGCCAGAGCCAGGAGATGTACCACGGCGTTGGTCGAACCACCGACCGCCATCAGCAGCGTGATCGCGTTGTCAAAGGCTTCCTTGGTCAGCACTTCACTGGGCTTTGGCCCCTGGGACAATGCCATCTCCACCGCACGGCGACCCGTCGCTTCGGCCGCGGCACCGCGCCGCGAGTCGACCGCCGGAATCGATGCGCTGCCGGGCAGGCACATTCCGAGAGCCTCAACAAGGGAGGTCATAGTGGATGCCGTGCCCATCTCGCTGCAGTGACCGGCCGAAGGCTTCGCTGCCGACTCGAGCTCATCGAAGTCAGCCTCGGTGATCCTGCCTGCCCGCAGTTCGTCCGCGTACTTCCACGTATCCGTGCCGACCCCAAGCTGCTTGCCACGGAAATGGGCTGGCTCCTGCGGGCCACCCGTGAGCATGATTGTGGGGATGTCGGCACTGGCCGCACCCATGAGCTGAGCGGGAACGGTCTTGTCACAGCCCCCGAGCAGAACGATTGCGTCCAGTGGGTACGCCCGGATTGATTCCTCCACGTCCATGGCCATGAGGTTGCGGAACTGCATGGCGGAGGGCTTCATCAGGCTCTCGCCAAGGGAGATGGTGGGGAATTCAAGCGGCAGACCGCCAGCCATCAAAACGCCGCGCTTCACAGCATCCGCGAGGAGCTTGAAGTGGATGTTGCAGTTGACAAGTTCGGACCAGGAATTGGCGATGCCAATCACCGGCCGGTCCTTGATGGCAAAGCGCGAGAAGCCCTCTGCCTGGATGGCGGTGCGGTGCACGAATCCGGTCAGGTCGTGCGGGGCGAACCACCGTGCGCTCCGGAGATCGTTGTAATTCGACTCTTGCATATCCTTCAAAAGCTCCTTGGGCTCGTGTCTTGACAGGTATTGGGGAGGCATTCAGGCAGCTGTTGTGCCGCCGTCGAACGCCATGCTGGTTCCGGTGGCAAATGTCCCGTCAACCGCCAGGAAGTAAATGGCCGCTGCCACTTCGCGGGGATCGGCGAGCCTGTTCAGCGGCACGGTGCTCTCTTTGAGCCGCAACGCCTCAAGCGGGTCATCCTCGGCGGCCAAACCTGCCCGCAGCATTGGCGTGTCGATCGGCCCCGGGCAGACTACGTTGACGCGGACATCGGGAGCCAGCTCCAAGGCAAGGGCCCGGGTGAGTCCGACGACGCCTGCCTTCGAAGCGCAGTAAGGCGCAAGCCCCGGCACGCCCATCGAGGCGAGGTCGGAAGCCACGTTGACAATTGCTCCCCCGCCCGAGCTGCGCATGTGCAGACCGGCTTCGCGGGAAACATAGAACGTGCCTGAGAGGTTCGTGTCCAGCACCTCGCGCCAACGGTGCTCGTTGATTTCCTCGAGGACCGCAAATCCAGCGACGCCTGCCGCGTTCACCGCTACATCGATGCCGCCCAACATGTGGATTGCCGCCCGCACGCCGTTGACCGCGGATTCTGCATCGGCGACGTCGGCAACCACGGTGTGCGCGCCGCCGTCGATCTCCTCAGCGACGCGCCGCAGTTCCTCGGGGCGTCGTCCCAGCAGCGCCACTTTGGCGCCCCTGCCCGCGAACAGCTTCGCCGTGGCCTCTCCGACGCCGGAGGTGGCCCCCGTGACAAGGACTCTCGTTTGCTCCCGGGGGATCGTGTGAATGCGGTCCATCATCGTCGACGGGGCTCCTTCTTACTCTCGTGGCGGGCTGTCAGGCTCCACTAGACCAGTGCTGTGGGGCTTTCGGATGTCTCAGATTGAGACACAGCGCACACCGCCTGCGTTCCTAGGCTGATCAATAGATGCCGCCGTCCCTTCCGCGGCACGACACCGCCGGAGAGCGGTAGAGACTAAGGAGCCCTCTTGGAACACCAAAACCGCATTGGCGTAGGCCTTATCTCGGTCGGGTGGATGGGGAGGCTGCATTCGCGCGCCTACCTCGCCACCAAGCAGTTCTTCCCGGAACTGCCACGGCACCCGGAGCTGGTGATCGCCGCAGATCCTGACGACGCCGGACGCCACCACGCAGAAGACGCGCTCGGCTACAAGGAAACCGCCACCGACTACCGCAAAGTCCTGGAAAACCCGGACGTCGACGTCGTCTCCATCTGTTCCCCCAACTTCCTCCACCACGAAATTGCCCTGGCCACCATCGAAGCCGGCAAGCACTTCTGGATCGAGAAGCCCATGGGACGCAGCGCCCGGGAATCCCGTGAGATCGCACAGGGCGCTGAAGCCGCCGGACTGATTACCTCGGTGGGTTTCAACTACCGCCACGCTCCCGCCATCGCCGAGGCCCGCCGCCTCATCCGTTCCGGAGCACTTGGCCGCATCACGAACGTACAGATCCGCCTGCTGACCAGCTACGCCTCGGACCCGAACCAGGTCTTCACGTGGCGCTATGAGCAGGCGCGCGCAGGATCAGGTGTCCTCGGGGACATCCTCAGCCACGGGTTCGACCTCGCACAGTTCCTGGTGGGCCGTATCGCCTCGGTCAATGCCGTCACCGAAACCTTCATCAAGGACCGGCCTCTCCCCGCGGGCAACTCGTCGAACTCCTTCAACACGGGTGAGGCATCCGATGTGACCCGCGAAGTGGAGAACGAAGACTACACAGCCATGCTCGCCCGCTTCGAGGGCGGCGCGATCGGCATGTTCGAAACAACCCGCGTTGCCATCGGCCCGCACGCCGAATACATCGTGGAGGTCTACGGCAGCGAGGGATCCCTGCGCTGGAACTTCGAACGCATGAACCAACTCGAAGTCGCCACGGACCGCAGCGGCTACCGCACCATCATGACTCCCCCGTCGTTCGGGGAGTTCGGACGCTTCCAGCCCGGGCCCGGTCCCGGCATCGGTTTCAACGACCTCAAGACGATCGAGGCAGCATTGTTCCTCCGATCGGTTGCCGAAGGAAGGCAACTCGGGCCCTCGGTGGCGGACGGCTGGTCTGCCTCCGAACTGGTGGATGCCGCCCTGCGCAGTGCCGACTCCTGCGCTTGGGTGGAGATCCCTGAGGTTTCGGGCACGACGACTTACCAGGCGTAGTCGCGGCGGCATCACCGCCAACACATAAAGAAGGAGGCCGGATCGCGAGATCCGGCCTCCTTCTTGCAACTCAGTCGACGGCCATCTCAGTCGACGGCGCGGCCGATGCGCCCATAGGTGTCGGCATTCCGGCGCCGAAGCACCAGCGCCGTCACGATCCCGGCCACGATCGATGCGTACGGGATGAGAATCAGCACCGTGAGCAGGAGCGGGTCACCGACCACGAGCAGGCCCATGTTCAATGATGCCGTTAGCAGTGCGAAACCGATCCCGACGAGAGCGATGATGGGGGCGACGAGGGTCCGCCAGAAGGACATGCCGGTCTTGTTCCGACGGAAGTAGACGATGACGGCCACCGCCGTCAGGCATAGCAGAAGCAGCATTCCGTAGAACGCGACGCCGGCAGCAGCTGCGTACAGCGCGTTTTCCTCGCCGCCGGAGAGGACGAGCACGACCAGCACCAGAAGAAGAACCGCGCCCACAGTCACCGCCGCACGGTGGGGCGAACCATGCTTCGAATGGACCTTTGCAATCGCGCGCGGGAAGATCCCGTCCACTGCCAGTGAATGTGTGTACCGGGACAGGATGTTCTGGAGTGAGAGCCCCGAGGCGAAAAAGCTGGTTACCAACAGGATGGCGATGACCTGGTTCGCGAAAGCGCCGAAATACCGCAGGAGCGCATCCGGCATCATGGCTGTCGGATCGGCCTGTGCCACAGCCACGGCATTCGATGTTCCCGCCGACAGGATCAGGGCAAAGGCAGAGATCGCGTAGAAGATCCCAAGGAAGGCAACCGCGAGGAAGGTCGCTCGAGGGATGGTGATGCTCGGCTTCTTGACTTCGTCGCGATAGATGGCAGTCGCTTCGAAACCGTTGAAGACCCCAATGCTGAACAGCAGTAGGACACCGATGGTTGGAGTGAAGAGGTTCGCAGGGTTCCAGGGTTCGAATGAGGGACCTTCAGGACCTCCGTTAGCAATGATCACGGCGTCAAAGATCGCCACGGACAGGACTTCGACGGCGAGGATGACGGAGAGAACTTTGGCGGACAACTCCACATTGAAGTAGCTGAGCACCCAGGCAATGGCGAACATCACCGTGCTCCAAAGCCACCACGGAGTGGTGACCTCCGGAAGGAAGGCCCCCAGCAGGTTGTTCACGGCAATGCCCGATACGACGATGCAGGAGGTGACGTTGAACCCGTAGGTGACCAGGGCGAGGAATGAACCGCCGAGGCCGACCGGACGGCCCAGACCTTCCCTGATATAGGTGTAGAACGCGCCCGGGCGCGGGATTGCTTTCGTCATTCCCGTGAACCCCATCGCGAAGAGAGCCATCAGAATGGCAACAGCCACGAAGGCGATCGGCACGCCGATTCCAAACGAAATGTTCACGGAGACAAAGCCGAAGACGACGCCCAATGGAGCGGTGAAAGCCAGCACCGTGAAGAGCAGACCCGTGGTCCCCATCCGGCCTCTCAGTTGGTAGCTGGACGGACGGGGTTCATTGTCTTCGAAGTCTTCCGCGACGGGGCGCTGGATGTGGAGTTCTTGCTTCAATGTAGTTCTCCTCGGAAAAGTAACGTCTTCATTGACGGTCACTGTGTCGGGTGGATCCGGGCCGGGTGGCCGCACTGCGCGGGAGCCGGAATTGCTTGCCTCGACCCGACTTTCCCGTCAGTTTCTTGATTTTCGTATCGGCCACTCACCGGAACTGTGCCAACCTGATGCACATCTCGCCCTGAGAGCTCATCCAAGTTCCAGGTTGAACCCTTTTGCTTCGTAGGCTTCGATCTTTCGATACAGCGTGGACCGCCCGATGCCGAGAAGCGTTGCAGCTCGAACGCGGTTCCACCCCGCCTCCGCCAGGGCGGCCCGGATTTGTTGAAGTTCTGCTTCTTCGAGGCGCGTGAGCTGGACGGTGCCGAGTCCGCGGAGCTGGGCAGCAGTGAGATCAACAAGGTGCAGCTCACCGCTGAGGGATTTTGATGCGGCAGTTTCAACGAGTTCGCGGAGCTGCCGGACGTTACCGGGCCAGTCCGCGCCGATAAGCGCGTCACGCAGCTTCGGTGATAGCCGAACGTCCCGTCCCAGGGTGTTCTTGAGAATGTGCGATGCCAATGCAATAACGTCTTCGCGTCTGTCGCGCAGAGGAGGCATTACCGCTTCGATGCCGCGAAGCGCTGAAAGGACCGGCAGAAGATCATCGCTGATGCCCCGGGCCGTCAATATGAGCTGGGGCTGCTCCAAGACGTGCAGGAGTGCCGCGAGATCGTCTTTGAGGTCCGGGCTGGAGCGATCGATACGATGCAGAACGACTGCCGCTCCCTGCTCAAGGGCTGAGTCGATGTCCTCGACGGTGGGCTCATGGCCGGACCGCTGAGAGAAGTCAAAGAGTCTCGTCGCATCAGATAGCCGTGCGGCCATGGCCTCGGCCAGCGTTCGCTTTCCGCTACCTCTTTCGCCAACGATGTACGCCGGCATTCGACGACTCACGGCGGCGCCTGCCGCGTCTAGCGCACGCCTGAGTGACCGGCTCGTTCCGACGATGCCTTCAAACTGGGCCGCGGCATCACGGTCTCCCGAGGCCCGTCCATATCCCTTGGGCTCGGACTGAACTTGAACACGCATGACGGCTGCTCCGGCACTGCGGTCCATCGAACGAACATGCAGGCGTACCTCACGGCCTGCGCTAACGCTGAGGCGGTGCTGACTTGATCCGCTTCCCTGGCCGACTTCACGGGCAAAGGCAGCGAGAACCGCAAAGTCACTCTGGTCGAGCATGCTCAAGGCGCTTCGGCTTGCGATCGTGGTGCGGTCATCCATTGCGACCACCGCGTCTGCGCCGCGTTTTCGCACCTCCCGCAGATACTCCGCCATGAGTGCCTGCTCCCGCGCAGCGAGCCGTTCCGCCAGTCTCCTGGTGATATCGGCTGCCGCGCCGTTCACGGTTAACAACACCGATCGAGGATCCGTGTCCCGCGCAAGCCGCTCCGGAAGCATTAGCCCCAGGACACCGCGCACCGACCTCCGGATCGGATCCCGGATGGGCACCGACGTGCAGTAGCTGCTCTGGAGCGCCTCGTTGAAGTGCTCGGCGCCCCAGACTTGTACAGCTTCCCCTTCTTCGAGCACAGTTCCGTCGGAGTTGGTGCCGATGAGGTCCTCCCCCATCCGCGCCCCAAGGAGCGGAAATGCCCTTTCCGCCTTGCGCCGCTCCACCGTGTTCCCCCGGAACACGGTAAGCGTGCCTTCTGCGTCCGTAAGGACGACGGTTCCGCCCGCTTCGCTGCAGAGCCGTTCAAGCTCCGTGAGGACAGGTTCGGCGGCGATCAGCAGTTGCTCGTCGGCCCGTGCTTCCGAGGTCTGGAGAAAGCTGGCGGCAGTGGTGACGTTGCAGGCGAGACTTCGCTGCCATGACCTGGAGATCACTGGGCGCAGGCTGCTCAGGTCGGTCATCTCCGGGGCGGCCAGGAACCGTTCCCTGAGTGACTGGATCTCTGAGTTCGGTCTCTCCCCCACCCGAGGCACTTGACCATGGGTGAAAGGCAGGGCATCGGTAGAAGACATCACACAGCCTACTTTCTGGATCTCGAGGGCCTGCTAGAACCGCAGCAGGTGTTCCAGTTCGGCCGGAAGCTTCCGTGCCTGTTGCCGTCCGAACAGCTGGAAGTACCACTTCCCCAGCGTTTGCTTGCCTGTTGTGCCGCTGGCTTTCCATCCACCGAAGGTCTGGGGACCGGGCCACCAACCTGTGGTCGCATGGCCCGGGACGTTTACATCCACACAGCCGGCCTCGACACGCTCAAGGAACTCCCGCGCCTCTTCGACGTCCCCTGTGTAGATTCCAGCCGTCAGGCCCATGTCAGTGTCGTTCGCCGCCCTGAGTGCAGCTTCAAACGTCGGCACTTCACTGATCGTCAGGAACGGCAGGAAATGTTCCGACGTTGCCAGCTGGTGTTCTGCGGGCACACCGGAAATGACCGCAGCCGGCACGAAGTAGCCGCCCTCTTGGGCCCTTCCGGTTTCAATCTGGAAGCCTGCCGTCTTCGCCGCGGAAATCAGCGACGCGTAACGCGCCACTGCATCGGCCGAGACGACAGGCCCGGCGAAGACCCCGGCGTCTGTAGGGTCACCGGACTTCAAAGCCTTCACCCGCTCCTCCACGAGTTCAACCAACCGGTCGTGCGCTCCTGGTGTGACCAGCACGCGGGAGAGCGCGCTGCATTTCTGCCCACCGAGGTCGAAGGCGGAGAACACGATCCCGTCAGCAGCCTGCTCAAGATCAGCTGTGTCCGTCACGATGACCGGGTTTTTTCCGCCCATCTCGGCTATCACTGGCCGGGGGTATGGTCCCGTAGCAAAATCGCGGACGATGGACTTGCCGACGGCCACGGAACCGGTGAAGGCCACGCCGTCGATCTTGGATGCGACAAGGGCACGGCCGGGCTCGTCGGCGCCGTGGATCACGTTGACCAGTCCCGCCGGGAGTCCCATTGCCTCGCAGAGTTCATAGACCGCGTGGCCGGACCAAGGTCCATCATGGGCAGTCTTCACAACCACGCCGTTGCCCGCGATCAGCGCAGCGATGGTCGGGCCCGCCGCTTGGACGATCGGGTAGTTGAAGGGCGTAATGACGCCGAAGACACCATACGGCCGAAGAACGGAATCGTTGGCCAGTCCAGCCGGATCCTCTGTTCGTTCATCGTCGAACGCGCCCGGAGCCGAAGCGTAGTCGGTGTAATGACGGACAATTTCAAGCACCTCGGCGCTCTCTGCCAAGGCGCCGGCGTAAGGCTTGCCGATCTCGAGTGCAACGCGGACAGCCCATTCGTCGAGGTGCTCTTCGATGAACGGAATTGCACGGCGCACTCGTTCGATGCGCTCAGTGAGGGGAACGCGCGACCATTCGCGCTGGGCCTCCCGGCTCGCCGCCACGGCCTGCTCGACCAGATCCGCCGGCGCATCGTGGCATGCGCTGACGATCAGATTCGGGTTGCTGGGATCCTCCCGCTGGATAGCCTGCCCGTCGAAGTACGTCCTGCCAGCGATGACATGGGGAACGGTTGTGTGGGGTGTCCGCCTTTGCTCTGTCACCCGGGCCGCGAAAGCTTGCTGCGCGTCAATGGCCATCGCCAAGAAACTCCTTTGTAGATCAATTTCCGCCACGTCCGGCGGTAGGTTCTGTCGAGGCTACGCACCGCCCGTGCCCGCGACTGTCCCAGGGTGGGACATCTGCCTCAGATCGCCGTATAGCCGGCGTCCACCACCACAGCGGACCCGGTCATCTTGCGCGAGTCATCGGAGACGAGGAAAACCGCGACGTCGGCCACTTCCTCCGGGACGATCAGGCCAAGCGGCTGGTAGGCGCGCTGCGCCTGCTCGTCATTGAGGAAATTGTCGTCAAAGAAAGCCTCGACCATCGGAGTGCGCACACCTCCCGGGCAGAGACAGTTCGCCCTGATGTTGTCCTTGGCGTATTCCACGGCGACGGACTTCGTGATCATCAAGACCGCGCCTTTCGACGCCGAGTACGCCGCAATGTCCGGTTCAGCAACCATGGAGTTCACAGACCCCCAGTTGACGATCGATCCGCCGCCTGCCCTCTGCAAGGCCGGGATGACGTACTTGCAGCCGTAGAAGACGCCCTTCAAATTGATGTCGACGATCCGATCCAGCATGTCCTCGGTCGTCTCCAGCACAGAGGCGGCGCGAAGGAAACCGGCGCAATTGAGCATCGCGTGGACCGCCCCGAACTGCTGCTCCGCTGCGTCTACGAGCCGCTCGACATCTGCCGGCTTGCTGACATCGCAGCGCTGGATCGCAATGCGATCGTTTTCCCTCGCCAGGTCTTCGAGGCCGGCATCGTCGATATCCGCGGCCATGACGTTGGCGCCGTGTCTCACAAGCGCCCGCACGGTTGCCAGCCCTTGCCCCGATGCCGCCCCAGTGACGATTGCCGTCTTTCCTTCGAGCCTCATATCCAGACCGTTCCCTTTCGACTACACGCAACCCGGTGCCGCGCGTTGTCCGCCCATGGTGGTCTGCAACAAGGGGCCAAAAATGTACCTTTCTGGCACAAATCCGGCGGAATGCGCTCAGTAGCCTCTTCCAAAGCGTGAGACGCATTCAGCAGCAACCCAAGATCACTAAGGAGAAAATCATGGGCCGTGTGCAGGGCAAGGTAACGATCATCACCGGCGGCGCGAGGGGGCAAGGCGAGTCGCACGCGCGGCTTTTCGCTCAAGAAGGCGCGTCGGTGCTGGTCACCGACATGCTCGATGAAAGCGGCGAAGCCGTAGCCCGGGATCTGCGGCACTCCGGCTTTGACGTGCACTACATGCACTTGAATGTCGCTTCAGAGGGTGATTGGGAGACCGTGATCTCGGCCGCCGAACAGCGCTGGGGACGCGTCAACATCCTGATCAACAACGCCGGCATCGTCGGGACGATGAAGTCCGTCGCGGAAGAGGGCCTGGATGGCTGGTCAAAGACGACCGCGATCAATCAACAGGGTGTTTTCCTCGGCCTCAAGTACGGCGCCCCCGCAATTGAGCGAAGCGGAGGGGGCGCGATCGTCAACACGTGCTCGATCAACGGAACCGTCGGAAACCCTGGCGGGTTCTCCTACCAGGCATCGAAGGGCGCAGTGAAAATGATGACGCGCGCCGCCGCGATGGAATACGCACACCGCGGAGTCAGGGTCAATTCAGTCTCTCCCGGACTTGTGATGACCCCCATGGCGCTTGAGGAAGGCGAAGATTCCAACCGCGAGTTCAGCCATGCGACGCCCATGAAGCGTGCCGCCCAGCCCATCGAAGTGAGCTACGGCGTCCTGTATTTGGCAAGCGACGAAGCCAGCTACGTCACCGGCGCAGACCTCCTTATCGACGGCGGCTATACCGCCCAATAGAGCAGCGGCGACGCAGTCAATGCTCCCCCACCCCGAAGGAACCATTTCAATGACTGACACAAAGGAACCACTTCAGATGACTGATGTAGCCGTACCAGCTGCCGCGAACGCGTTCGCTTCGATCAAAGCGCCCGAGGAAATCGTGCATGAATGGGCCGTCGCGCTCCGATCCGCGATGGCGTCGCGAAACGCAACCAATGTGGCGGACTTTTTCCAACGGGACGGAGTCGCTCGCGACCTCCTGGCCTTGGCCTGGGAATTCCGCAACGCCGTTGGACGCGAGGAAATCGCAGGGCTCCTGACCGCACCCGGCTCGACACCGCCGATTTCGCTTGAGGTCCGTGCCGGCAACTCCGCCACTTTCGCTGAGGAAGGGGGCCAGGTGTCCCTAACGTCGTTTCTCCAGTTTCGGACAGGACATGGAGGAGGCCTCGGCCATGTGAAGCTCGTTCGGGAGGAAGACGGTGCTTGGCGTGCGGCCAATTTCGTTCTCGCGCTCGACTCGATCGACACCCATCCGGAGCGGCACCTCGATGCCCGTCCCGCCGGGAAGACCCACGGCCCGGTTCAGGACCGCCTGAGTTGGAGCGAAGGGCTCGACCGGGACTTCGAGTCACATGATCCGGCAGTCCTCATTTTGGGCGCCGGCCACAATGGGCTCATGCTGGCAGCTCGACTGAGGGCGCTTGGTGTCCCCGCGCTGGTCGTGGAGCAGAACGAGCGGGTGGGCGACAACTGGCGCAAGCGCTACAGCTCGCTTGCGCTGCACACTCCACTCGCATCCGATCATTTGCCCTACCTACCGTTTCCATCCACCTGGCCGCGTTTCACACCGAAAGACAAGCTAGGCGATTTCCTGGAGAGCTACGCAACGCTCTTGGATCTCCCGGTCTGGGCTGGAACCAACGTGGAGGCCACGGAGTTCGATGCGGCTGCGGGACGTTGGAATGTGGATGTCAGGCGGGCCGATGGATCTGCCCGCCGGGTGAGTCCGAGGCATCTCGTGTTCGCGACAGGGATGAATGCGGCGCCGAATCTTCCGTGCCTTCCCGGGCAGGACGAATTCCGGGGAATGGTGATTCACGCGGTTGACTACCGTGGCCACGCCGAGTGGCGCGGAAAGCGGGCCGTGGTTGTCGGGTCCGGCGTGAGCGGACACGACATCGCCCAAGATCTGGCGGAGCACGGCGTCGATGTCACCATGATTCAGCGTTCGGGAACATTCGTCATGAATACCTCGACGTTCCATGCGGTTATGCACGCCAACCACGTCGGTGGCACGTACAGCACTGAGGAGGCGGATCTGGTCAATGCCGCCACGCCATTCGGGGCACTCCCTGCACACGGTCCGAAGCATGTGGAACTGGTCAAGGCAATGGACCGGGAGCTCCTGGATGGCCTTGTCGAAGCAGGTTTCGAGCTAAGTGACGGACCGAGCGGGCAGGGAGTCCTCGGACTGATCTTTGGCCAGAACGCGACTGGCTATTACTACAACGCCGGGGCGTCCGAATTGATCATCGACGGCACCATTAAGCTCCGTCACGGTAGCGTCGAGGGCCTCACCGCCACCGGGGTCGTGCTCGACGGCGGCCAGTCCATCGAGGCTGATCTCGTCGTCTTTGCAACTGGCTACCGCGGCGCCCCGACGGTGGTGCGCGAGGTGCTCGGCGACAACATCGCCGATCGGGTGGGGGAATTCGCGATGGTTGGTGAGGACCGCGAATACGGGCGGCTCTGGCGCCGCAGCGGAGTCGACCAGTTGTGGTTCATGGTTTCGCTCGCGATCGGCGACGGCAGGTTCTACTCGAAGCTGCTCGCGCTGCAGCTTGCGGCAATGGAAGCGGGCACCATGCCGCTTACAGACCCGAACGGCTGAGCGGCTACGTCAAGAAGTGAAAAAGGAGGCCGGATCGCGAGATCCGGCCTCCTTTCAGCGAAGCGGTCTACTTCGCGAAACGAAACAACTTCTTGTTCGCGAACTCCAGCATGCCGACCTTGCCCAGTTCCCGCCCGTAACCGGACTTCTTCACGCCGCCAAACGGAACGTCGGCGCCGCTGAGGTCATAGGCGCCGACGAAGACCATGCCGACGTCGAGCTGGTTGCCGACGCGCTCGGCGCGCTCAAGATCGTCGCAGATAATCACGGAACCAAGGCCGTACGGCGAAGAGTTCGCGAGCTTGATCGCTTCCTCGTCGCTGCCTACCTTGTAAAGCTGCGCCACCGGCCCGAAGAGTTCCTCGCTGTAGACATCCATCGAGGGGGTGATATTGGTGATCACCGTCGGAGTGAAGACGTTGCCCTGGGGCTCGTTGTTGCCCACCAGGATTTCAGCACCCTGCTCAAGGGCGCCCCGCACCTGCGCGGTCAGGAACCTGGTGGCCGAATCCGAAGAGAGCGGCCCGAAGTCACCGTTCTCGTAGGACTGGCCGGCAATCGCTGCCTTGAACTTCGCCGAGAACTCGTCGAAGTACTCGTCCAGCACGACGATCCTCTTTGAGCCGTTGCAGGACTGCCCGGTGTTGCCCATGCGGCCCATCACGGCCTTCTTCACCGCGAGGTCAATGTCGTCAGTGTCGAGCACCAGGAACACGTCAGCACCGCCGAGTTCCAGCACACATTTCTTCAGCGCGCGTCCGGCCTGCTCAGCCACGATGGCGCCAACCTGCTCCGAGCCTGTCAGCGAAACGCCCTGCACCCGGTCATCGGCAATGATGTCGGAGATTTGCTGGTGGGTGGCGAAAAGGTTGACGTAGGCGCCCTCGGGGAAACCTGCATCGCGGAAGAGTTCCTCCAGCGCAAGCGCCGACTCCGGGCACTGGCTGGCGTGGCGGACAATGACGGTGTTGCCCAGGATGATGTTGGGGATCGCGAAGCGGGCCACCTGGTAGTAGGGGTAGTTCCAGGGCATGATGCCGAGGATCACCCCAACGCCCTGGTACCGGAAGAAGCTCCTCAGGCCGTCAGCGACCTCGAGTTCCTCGTCGGCAAGCCATTCCTCGGCGTGCTCTGCAAACGCTGCCGCGATGGAACCGGAAAACTCGGCCTCCCCAACGGCTTGGTGGAGGGGTTTGCCCATCTCCCGGTTGATGATGGCTGCGAGCTTGTCCTTGCGCTCAACAAAGAGGTCAGCCAGGCGTTGGGCCAGCGCAGCCCGCTCAGCCACGGTGGTGGTGCGTGCCCATTCCTGGTAGGTCTTCTGCGCAGCGCTGAGACCTGCCTCGACCTCTGCATCGGTGGCCGCGGGGTACTCAGCGTGAGTCGCGCCCGTGGCCGGGTCAATAACGGCAAATGCTCCCATTATGCGGTGCTCCTTTTGTCTTTGGTTCGGTTGTCCTGGGGTCCGGTGAGCTGATAGCAAGGCGGGCGGGACCGTCCTCCGACGGTCCCGCCCTGCCTGCTCAACCTGCTTCGGGAGCGGTGGTCGCTGCGTAGTAACGCTGGCGGGCACGGCCCTCAAGGTGCTTGGCGGTCCCCTCCTGGCTCCCGGGCCGCTGGGAGGTCATCGGAACTCCGACGTCCCAGAAGGAGCCGTTGCCGGAGAGGTAGCGCCAGGGCTCCACCTTCGCGACGATGACGGCCGGTCCTTCGACCTTCCGCGCCTCGGTGAGGGCGGCAGAGAACTCCTCGATCGTCGTCGTGGACCACGCGGCGCAACCCATGCTGGCCGCATTGGCGGCGATATCGAATTCAAGGACCGCCCCGTCCAGCCGGCCGGACGTGTTGCCGCGTTCGCGGTACTGGGTGCCGAACTCACGTCCAGGTCCACCCTTGGAGACCTGGAGCGGCCAGATGCACTGGTGTCCGCGGTTGTCGATCACGACGGTGATGATCTTCTTGCGTTCCTGCACCGCGGTGACGAGTTCGGTCGGCTGCATGAGGTACGTGCCATCGCCGATCAGCACGAATACTTCGCCGGGGGCATCCGGGCGGGCTAGCCTGTATCCGAGACCTGCAGGGATTTCGTGCCCCATGCAGGAGTTGGCGTATTCAAAGTGGATTTCAGTGCCGTTGGACGGGTCCCAGGCCTTGTGGATACCTTCGACGACGCCGCCGGAACCCAGGATCAGGGCATCTTCGCTGGTCGCCTGCTTGTTGAGCACCTCGATGACCTGAGCCTGGCTCATCTTCTCGCCGGGGAAAGCCTGGAGGTCGTGCTTGCGAACTTCGCGAGTGGCCTTCTGGGCATCCGCAACGTCGCTGCGGAAGGCTTCCGAGGTACCGTAGCCCGCCGCGGCGAGCCATTCCCGCAGCGCAGACAGGGACAGCCTGGCATCGCCCACCACCGGGAACGAACCCATCTTGTGTGCATCGAACGAGCTCACGTTGAGGTGGACGAACTTCACGTCCGGGTTCTGGAACAGCGAGTGGGAAGCCGTGATGAAGTCCTGGAGGCGGGAACCCACGGTGATGACACAATCGGCGCCGTCGGCGATCTCATTGGCACCAACCGTTCCGGTGACGCCCAGGGCGCCAACGTTGAGTTCGCTGATCGGGCCGCTTCCCTTGCCGGCAAAAGTCTCGGAGACGGGGATGCCGAACTCTGTGCTGAAGCGGGCCAGTTCCTCCTGTGCCTTCGAGTAGCGAACGCCGCCGCCTGCGATGAGCAGGGGACGCTGCGCATTGCGGATGATCTCGGCAGCATCGCGGATCTCATCCTCCACGGCCGGGCGGCGGCGGATGTGCCAGACGCGCGGGGTGAAGAAGGACTCCGGGAAGTCGAATTCCGCACCCTGGATGTCCTGCGGCAGGCACACCACTACGGCACCGGTTTCCACGGGATCGGTGAGGACGCGCATTGCCTCCGGCAGCGTCGACAGCAACTGTGCCGGGTGGGTGATCCGGTCGAAGTAGCGGCTGACCGGACGGAAGCAGTCGTTCGCGGAGACATCCCGTTCAACGGGGTGCTCAATCTGCTGCAGCACCGGATCACCGAAACGGTTGTTGATGATGTCCGCGGGGAACAGGAGCACAGGAAGGCGGTTGGTGGTGGCCGTGGCAGCACCCGAAATCATGTTGGTGGATCCCGGGCCGGCAGAGGCTGTGCAGGCAAGGGTGGCGGCGCGGTTGGAAGCCTTCGCGAAGCCGATCGCGGCGTGGACCATCGACTGCTCGTTCTTGCCCTGATAGTGGGGGAAGTCCACACCGTACTCGTCAATTCCCTGCGCGAGGCCAACGGAGTTACCGTGGCCGAAAATGCCGTACATGCCGGCCACCAGGCGCCTCCGCTCACCGTCGAGTTCGCTGTACTGGACCTGAAGGTACTCAACGATCGCTTGCGCGACAGTGCGGCGGCGGACGTTCTTGGTGCCGACGTCGGTGCCGATATCAGCAGCGGCTGTGCTAGTCATGCGTTCTCCTAAATTCGTAGGTGCGTCGGCACTTGCAAACCGATTCGCCCGAACATCAGGTTTTCACCGCGGGGAGGAAAAGTTGTGTCCCAGTTTGGGACGCAGTTTCCGGCGTAGGACAGCACAACAGCAGCCGACGGCGGCACGTACGTACCGCCGTCGGCTGCTGTTTTTCGGCTGTCAATCGAACCGGTAAGGCTCCTGCGGGCCGACCGAAGGCAGCGGCCGCGGCCGCTCGCAGGTGCTTTCGATTTCGATGTGGCGGCCCTGCTCCGAGGATGCTTCGAAGGCGAGCAGAACTTCCAGGACGTGATAAGCGAAGTCGCCGCCGGTGCGGGGTTCGAGTCCCTTGCGGATGGCATAACCGAACTCAGCCAGCCCGATGCCACGGTAGGCGTCGTCCCGGTGCGTAATCGGCGTCTCCCGCCAGTCGCCCCCGCCCGGGGGAGTCATGTCCAGCGCGAGGTCGCCGGGTTCGCCACGGCGCAGGACCGGCGCTCCGGAGAAGTGGTCCGGGTTGGGCGCGGCCAGGGAGCCGCCCGTGCCGTAAATCTCCAGGTGCGGCAGGTTGTGGTTCCAGATGTCCCAGCTGACGATCACGGTGGCGGCAGCGCCGGACTCGAAGTCGATGGTGCCGGTGACGTGCGTCGGGGTTTGGATCTGGATGACCTCGCCATCCTTGCCGGGACGGGGGCGGGTTTCCGATGAACGCGGCGCAGTTGCGGATACGCGCTTGACCGGGCCGAAAAAGTTCACGAGGTTGGTGATGAGGTAGGGCCCGATGTCGAGCATCGGCCCGGCGCCAGGGCTGTAGAAGGGATCGACATTCGGGTGCCAGTGCTCGTAG
This sequence comes from Arthrobacter cupressi, assembly GCF_900099975.1. Taxonomy (GTDB): domain Bacteria; phylum Actinomycetota; class Actinomycetes; order Actinomycetales; family Micrococcaceae; genus Arthrobacter; species Arthrobacter cupressi. Next base: position 55,755 of record NZ_FNEI01000003.1, on the reverse strand, counting down.
CCGCGGCAGGCAAACGACGCGAAGGCAGCCACGGGCCGTCCAATCCAGCCGTCGTCGATGAGCTTGCGGCTGGTCTGCATGCCCGAGCCCAGGAAGGTGGTTGGCGCTGAGCCTACTTTGACACCTGCCTCGCGTGCGGCGTCGAGGATCTGCCGGGCTTCCTCGAGGGAGGTGGCAAACGGCTTTTCCGAGAGAACGTGTTTGCCCGCGGCAATGGCCTGGAGGGTCACGGGCGCGTGGAGCTTCGGCGGCGTAAGGTTGAGGACCAGTTCCACCTCGTCGTCGGCCAGCAGTTCCTCGGGTGAGAGCGCCTTGGGAACCGAATATTCTGCTGCCCGGGCTTTGACGGCTTCCGAATTCACGTCCGCGAGCGCCACGACCTCGACGTCAGGATGGACGCCGATCTTGTCCAGGTATTGATTGAGAACGTTTCCGACGCCGATGATGCCGACTCGAATGGGTTCCATGGTGAATCTCCGTACTTAGTTATTGAAACCTTCCGGGGCGAGGAATATACCCCGCCCCGGAACTAGTTGCGAGAGCTGGTGTCTTAGCTGGCGAGGCGCTCTTGGCGGGCCTTGGCCGTGGCTTCTTCGTCCACTTTGCCGTCAGCGATGACGACGCCGTAGTCTGCGGCCGCCGCTTCCAGGGACACCCGGGATTCGCGGTAGTCGTCGAGGACTGCCAGGACGTCACGTTCCAGCGGGTTGCCGTATCCGCCACCGCCGGGCGTGATGGAAACGACCTTTTCGCCGGACTGCAGGTCATAGCGGCCTACTACGGGAATCTCGCGGCGTTCACCGGTTGCCAGGTCCTCCACCCAGGTTGAGGGCACGGCGCCGTCGTGGCCGCCCCGAACGCCCTTGGGCGGGTTCAGCTTGCCCTCGATGCCGTAGGTGAGGGTCACGCTTTCCCCACGAGGTTCCATGGTGACGCGGGTAGCGAGTCCGCCGCGCTGCCGGCCTGCTCCGCCGGAATCTGCCACCAGGGAGCGTTCGTGGATCAGGATCGGGTAGCGCTGCTCGTCCACCTCGACGCTGTCGTGGTACAGGAGGGCTCCGCAGACGGGGCGCTGGTAGGTTGGCCAGCCATCGACGTAGGGAGTCGCCGGACCGCCGACGCCGCCCACCAGGATCTGGTTCACGTAGGGGTTGCCGTTGCGGTCATCGATGCCCGAGATGACGGACTTGGCAGGTGCCTGACCGGCAGCCCCCTCAGCGGTGCCGTAACCGTCGTCGATCTGGGAGAACGCGGCCTGGACGATGTTCACCACGCGGTCAGCGAGGTTGGTGGTGCCAGACGAGCACGAGTACGGGTGCTTCGGGACGCCAACGGCGCAGCCGTCCCGCAACAGCACTTCAACCCGGCGGAACGTACCCGCGTTGCTCGGCAGGTTCTCCGGGATCCCCGAGAGGATGCCCGCCAGTGCGGCACCCGTTGCGGTAGCCTTCGTCAGGTTCAGGCCGTTGGGGAGGTTGTCCGGGTTGTCGCGAAGGTCGATGACAATCTTTCCTTGCTTGGGCTTCACCTCGAGGGTTGCCTGCAGGTGCACGCCGTCCGGGCCAGTGCCCGGGAACGGGTCGTGGGCCGAGGTGCCGTGGAGGACGTACTCGGGCAGGGTCTCAATGGCGCTGGCCGTCAAGCGTTCGGAGTAGTCGAACCAGGCGTCCACGAAGTCCACCAGGTCGTCGACGCCGAACTTTTCGGCGAGCTCGTGGATTCGGCGTTCGGCGATGCGGGAAGCACCCACCGATGCGAGGTAGTCGCCGTACCACTGGTCCGGCACACGGATGCGGGAGCGGCACATGCGGATGATGTCGTCGATGTCCGTGTAGTCACGCTGGATGCGGACGCACGGGAAGATCAGGGCACCTTCCTCGTAAACGTCCCGGGCAGTGGCGAAGAACGTGGTGGGAAGCGAGTTGCCGCAGTCTGCCTGGTGGGCCTTGGTAACTGCGGTGAACAGGTGCCGTCCCTGGATGAAGATGGGCACCAGGATCACATGGTCGGCCGCGTGCGAGTTACCCAGGTAGGGGTCGTTGTGCAGGAACGCATCGCCTTCCCGGATGTCGTTGTGCAGTTCCACCATGTCTTCGCCGAGCGGGCCGGCCCCGAACACGTGCACCGGCACGCCTTCGGCAGCGGCGAGCAGCTGGTTGTCGGCCGTCAGCACGGCACAGGAGAAGTCGCGGGCCGTGTTGATGACAGACGAACGGGCCGAGCGCAGCAGGCCGCTGGTCATCTCCCGGACGATGCCGTCGAATGCGTTGGCTAGTACCGAGAGCTTTACGGGGTCGAATTCGCGCGCCACGGTTACGCCTCCTTACGGGTGAGGTAGATGTTGGATCGTTCGTCGAGGGTGGCGTTCCACTCCGGCGGCACGACGATGGTGGTGGTGGGCTGGTCGATAACCGCGGGACCGACGATCTTGTCCCGGGGTGCAAGCGTCACGCCGCGGTACCGCTGGGTGCTGAAGCTTTCGCCGCCGAAAACAATGGAGTCGGTGCGGTGAACTTCTCCGGTCCGGCTGACTTCCGCATCCTCCTTGGAGTGCTCCGGCCGGGGGATTTCCACCCGGACGCCCCAGGTGATGATTTCGACACGGCTGTCCGGATCGTGCGTACCGTTGCGGCGGTCGTGCTCTTCGTGGAAGGCGCGCTCAATAGTTGCTGCGGCGTCGCCGGCGGCGTCGGGGGCCGCGTCAAGGTAGACGCGCAGATCCCACGCCTGGCCCGGGTAGCGGGCATCGACGAAGTAGCTGACGTTCGGCGCCTCGCCCACGCCGTTGAAACGCTCGGCGAAGACGTTCGCCTTGGACGTGAGCTCCTTCACCGCGCGGGCGGCCGAACCGGCGTCGAAACTGCGGGTGTCGTTGTGCAACGGCGAGAGGAACTCCGTTGCGATCGGTGCGCGGTGGGCGCCATAGGCGGCCAAAACACCGGCGGTTGCCGGAATGAGCACGGTGTCGGCTTCAAGAAGGACACCGATCGCGGCGGCAACCATGGCACCGGCGCCACCGCCGGCCACGATCAGGGCGCCGCGGGGGTCCACGCCCTGTTCGAGTGCGGCCTGGCGGATGGCCGTGGCCATATGGTTGGCGGAAACGTCCAGGATGGCCTGCGCAGCCTGCAAGGTGTCCATCTTGAGGGGGCCGGCGATTCGGGTGTCGATGGCCCTGACGGCCGCCTCGCGGTCGAGGGTGAACCCGCCTTCGAAGCCTTCGGTGTCGAGGTAACCGAGCGCCACGCAGGCGTCGGTGACCGTGGGTTCTTCACCACCGCGGCCGTAGGCAGCTGGGCCGGGGGTGCTGCGTGCACTTTGCGGACCCACGCGAAGCAGGCCGCCGCCGTCGATCCATGCAATGCTGCCGCCACCGGCACCGATGCTGGAGACGGCCACGGAAGACAGGCCGGTCAGGTGGCCGACGAACGGCTCGCCGAGCCAGGCTTCCCTGGTGTGGCGGACAACGCCCTCTTCCACGAGGGAAACATCGAACGTGGTGCCACCCATGTCGCATACCACTACGGTGTCGCGGTCCGGGGCGGCCGCCGCACCCACGAGCGGCGCCATGGAGGGGCCGGAGTTCAGCAGCAGCACCGGACGGTCCAGGACGTCCGCGACGTCGAGCACGGCGCCTTCGGAGGTAACCACCAGCAGGTCCCCCGCGAAACCGAATTCCTGAAGGTCCGAACGCAGCTTGCCCAAGTGGTCGGCCATTAGCGGCTTCAAGGAGGCGTCGATTGAGGCAGCCGAGGAACGGCGGTACTCGCGGATGGTGGGGTTCGCCTCGTTGGAGAGCGTGTATGGAACACCAGGCAGGATTTCCTTGATGAGTTCCGCGATGCGCCGCTCGTGGACGTCGTTGATGATCGACCAGAGGAAGGAGACGGCCACGGCCTCGATGCCCTGCTCCTTGAAGGAGCCCAGGATTTCGCGGACCTGCTCTTCGTCCAACGGCACCAGGACATCGCCTTCAGCGGAAACACGTTCCCGGATCTCGAAGGTCAGCTGGCGCGGAATGTAGGGCGGCGGGTAGGCGGCCTTGGAGTCGAACGCGTCGCGGCGTCCACCTTCGCGGAGCAGCAGGGTATCGGCAAAGCCTTCGGTGGTCAGCAGTGCGGTCTTGGCGACCTTGCCGGTGAGGACTGCGTTGGTGGCGTGGGTGGTGCCGTACACGATCACGTCCGCGTTGCGCAGGACCTCGTCGCCGCTCCATCCAACGGACTCGGCGGCCCGGCGGACCGAAGCTTCGAAGCCGGTAAAGACACGGTCATAGGTGGTCAGTGCCTTGCCGACTGCCATGTCGCCCGTGGTTGAGTCGAGCACCACGTCCGTGAACGTGCCGCCCGTGTCGACGGCGATGCGGTACCTCGCCTCGCTTGGCTGTGTTTGAACTTCACTCATGGTTCTTTGTTACTTTCGTAGAGTTTGCAGGGGTTTAGAGCTGGGGTTTGCCGACGCGGTTGCGAAGCAGCCCCACTTTTTCGATCTCGATTTCCACCGTGTCGCCCGGCTCCAGCCAGACGGGCGGGTTCCGCTTCGCACCGATGCCTTGCGGTGTCCCGGTCGCGATGACGTCACCCGGCTCGAGCGTGAGGAAGCTCGACAAGTAGGAAACGATGCGCGCGATGGGGAAGATCTGGTGACGCGTGTTGGAGCGCTGCATTTCAACGCCGTTCACCCGTGTGACCAGCTCAAGTGTTTGCGGGTCTCCGATTTCATCGAGGGTGACCAGGGCCGGTCCCCAGGGCGTTGAGCCATCAACGGCTTTGCCGGCCAGCCACTGGGTTCCGCGGTACTGGAGATCGCGGGCGGTCACGTCGTTCAACGGTGCGAGGGCGGCGACGTACTGGAGTGCTTCGGCTTCCGAAACGTCGCTTGCGCGGCGCCCGATGACCACTGCGACCTCCCCTTCGAAGTCGAGGTTTTCGCTGACGCGGGCCCCGCCGATCTCGTCCTCGGGACCGATCATGGTGGAGGCGAACTTGGCAAAGACGTCCGGGTATTCGGGGAATGCCCGTCCGGTTTCCGCCACGTGGTCCTTGTAGTTGAGTCCGATGCAGAGCACCTTCGCCGGGTCCGTGACCGGGGTCGTGATCCGAACGTCGGACAGCGCGCCGACCCGGGCCACCGGGTCCTGCGCAACGAGCGCGGTCACCTCGGCAGAGATCGCCGCGATCCGTTCACCGTAGAGTTCGAGGAATTCTCGGACGGAGGCCGTTGCGCCGTGGACTGCTTCCTTCGACCCCTGCAGAAGGAGCTCGAGGTCGTAGACCGAGTCTTCAATCAGGACCCCGCCCCGGATACCGGATTCGTGTTCGTAGGAGATGAGCTTCACAGTTCCTGGCTCCCGTCTTTTGCTTCGGCGCTTCCGGCCACCGCAAGCACGGCGTCGGCGAGGCGCTCAGCGATGTCAGCGGCGACGTGTTCGTTCATGGGCGTGGAGAGGGAGAGCAGGTTGGCCGGCGAACCAAGCAGGCCGCGCTCGTAGCTTGCCCACCACAGGCGGTGCTGGATGTCCTCACTGACCTTTTCCGCTCCTCCGGGAACTGCCCGGAGCAGCGAGCCACGGCCACGGATTTCCCAACCCGCCTCGGCGATTTTGGACTGGACAGCCTCGCGGGTGGTGTCCCCCAGGCGGTTCAGGCGCTGCACTTCCTCGTGCGGGTAGAGGCGCAGTGCGGCCGCGCCGGCGGCCATGCTGACGGGGTTTCCCGAGAACGTGCCACCGTGGGGAAGGCTGCCAGGGCGGGTCGGGTCGACCTCCGCCATGAGCTCTGCCCGGCCGACCACTGCCCCAACTGCGAAGCCGCCGCCAATCAGTTTGCCGGTGGTGAGTAGATCGGGCGCGACGCCGTATTCTCCGCTCAGGCCGTTGTAACCGAGTCGCAAGCTGATGACCTCGTCGATGATCAGCACAATGCCGAAGCGCGTCGCGAGATCGCGCGCCTCCCGTACGAAATCCTCGGAGATGCTCAGCAGGCCGGCCCGGTTGGGCAGGAGGTCGAGAATGATGGCCGCGTACGCGTCCGGTGCGGCTTCAACAGCCTGGCGCAGGAACTGGATGTCATTGAGCGGCACTGCAGTGACGTCGTCGATGACGCCCTGGGTGACGCCCCGGGTGTAGCTCGGACCGCCAGGCACCAGCGCGACCTCGGAGGTGCCGTGGTAGCCGCCCTTGGTGACAACGACCCGCTCCCGGCCGGTGCTGGCCCGCGCGATCCGGATCGCCGACATCACCGCTTCAGTGCCGGAGTTCGTAAAGCGCACTTGGTCGAGGTCCGGCAGGCGTGAAAGCAGCAGGTCTGCAAGGTCCCATTCGTAGAGGTTGGGGATGCCCCAACTGGCTCCGCTTGAGAGGGCTTTCGTGGCTGCTTCCGTGATCTCGGGGTGGGCGTTGCCGTGGATCAGTGATGTGAAGTTGTTGTTTGCATCGATCAGTTCGCGGCCGCGGTCATCCCACACCCGGTAGCCTTCGCCCCGGATCGCATAGGGGCTCGGTGCACCGGTGTAGTAGGTTGACCGTCCGTAGCCACCCGGCAGCAGGGGGAAACCCCGGGGTCCCCTGCGCAGGTGCGGATCCTCCGCAAGATCGCGCTCTGCGGCGTGTTCCAAGTGTGTGTTCGTTCCCAATTCGTCCTTCTCCAGTCTTTTCAGTTCACAAGATCGATCAGCGGCTGTCCGGTGAGTGCGAGCCGCACCCGCTCCACCGCGCCGTCCTGCAGGGCGCCCGTCGAGCGGTTCGAACGCCAGGCGATATGCGGCGTGAGGATGGCGTTGGGAGCGGAACGGAGCGGGTGCTCCGGACCGAGGGGCTCGTGGGCGAAAGTATCGATCCCCGCACCGGCAATGTGCCCGGAGGTCAGCGCTGCTGCGAGGGCGGCTTCATCGATGAGGCCTCCGCGCGAGACGTTAACGACCACGGCGCCCTTGCGCATCTTTGCCAGAACGTCTCCGGAGACAAGGTTTGCGGTGTCGTCGTTCAGGGGAAGATGCAGGGAGACGACGTCGGAGTTCTCCAATACGTCCTCGAGTCCGGTCATTTCCACGAAGCTGTCCGTGACGAAGGGGTCATAGGCCCGTACCCGCGCTCCAACGGCTTGGTACATCCGCGCCACGTGCTGGCCAATTCGCCCCATTCCAAGAACCCCGACCTCGAGTTCGGAGAGCACCGGAGTGTCGTAGCCGATGGTTCCGGCCCATCCGAGGTCGCGGATCGAGGCGTCACCGGCGGGCAGGCGCCGGGCCAGCGCGAGGCCCATGGCAAATGCGTGCGAGGCGACCTCTTCCGAAGCAGTTCCCGGGACGATGGATACAGGAATGCCGGCTTCCGTGGCTGCGGCAACATCGATGTTGTCGTAGCCGATGCCGTAGCGGATCACGGCCCGGCACTTGCGCATCACCGGGAAATCCGCGGCGGTAAGTTTGGCGTAAGGCGTGATCATCACAATGTCGGCTTCAGGAAGCCCTGCGCGGAAGCCGACTGCGTCTGCCGCGGGATTGAGTTTGTAGCCGAACTCTTCCGCAAGCGCATGCTCGCGGTCCAGGTTCGGGAAATGGTGAGGGGCCACAAGAATGGTTCCCTGGGCATCGCGGGTCATAGTTTCTCGTCCTGTTCGTGTCGTACCCTCGTTCGCTGCCAGCACCCCTTCGGAAGGTGCCGGTTTCGGGTGATTTCAAGTACAGCGCGATAACAACAGGCATATCCGTGCCAGATCGAGACACACAGGTGGGACAGCTGTGCCTGGGGGTCCCAGGCTCCCGGGGCAGCCCGAAGGGCCGGCCATCCACGATGGCCGGCCCTTCTATGCCGGGTGTTCGGCTAGAGGTCGAAGCCCCGGCTGCGGAAGTAATCCATCCGGCGGTAGAGCGTCGAGCGGCCGATCTGGAGCGTCTCTGCCGCCAGGCTTCGGTTGCCGTTCGCTTCCGTGAGGGCGCTGCGGAGTTCGCTGAGCTCGGCGTCTTCCAGCCTCGAGAGCCGACCCTTGGTCAAGACACGGTGGAAGCCTTGCGGCAGGTCGTCCACGGTGACTTCGGCACCTTCCGCACGCTCAACCGCGTTCGACACCACAGCCCGCAGCTGGTCAATGTTCCTCGGCCAGTCGGCGTGGGTCAGTGTGGTGATGAGCCTCCGGGACAACCTTCGTTCTCCCAGTTCCTCGGCGACGGCGTTTGCGAGTTGCGGGATATCTTCCCGCCTGTTCCGCAGCGGGGCGACGGAGATCTCAAGGACGTCAAAGGCCTCAGAGAGCAGCAATGTGGCATCCGTGGGCCGCGCAATGGTGAAGATCAGCTTGGTGGCTGTGTTGCCCCGCAGGCTCTGCGCTATCTCGCTGGCTTCGTTCTGCGAGAGTTCATCGGCATGCTCAACGATCAGCGTCTGTGGCAGCTCCGTTGTCACGCGGTGAACCAGATCCCTGAACTGCGGATTCCTGAGCGCGCCGCTGCGCGCGTCGACCACCATTTGACCGCCCCGGAGCGAGGCGATGGCGCTGGCCAGGCGGCGTTTTCCGCTGCCCAGTTCACCTATCATCACCACGGACCGTTCCTGGTCAACGGCCTTGCGAGCGAGATTCAGGGTGCGCTTGAACTCGGTGCTCGTCCCGTCGAGCTGGGACATCAAGCGATCCACGGTCCCTTGGCCGGCGCCTTCCAGCTGCTGCGGGACGCTCTTGGTTTCGACGGTACGTTCTTTGGATGGAGCGTGGGGCCGGACCACGACAATAGCCCCGACATTCGCGGCTGAGAGCGTCACCGGGGAGACTTCCAAGGTGGCCGGCCCTGGTCCCTGCAGCATTACCTCGCAGGTCATGTCCCGGCCGGAGGACATCACGGCTTTGGCATAGCCCGAGATGATCGAGAAGTCGCTGTCTTCCAATGAAGCGGTCGCCGAAGCGTTCAGGAGCGAGTTTTTTCCGTCCAGTGCGATAACGGCACGGTTGCCCCTTCGACGGGAAATCCTCAGGTATTCGCTAAGCAGCGCACGCTCCCTGGAAGAAGTCCGTACCTCGATGTCGCGCTCGATTCGTGAGGCTACGCCTTCGAGCATCAGCAGCGTTGAAGAAGGCTCAAGGGTGGACACCCGGTTGGCGGGAAGCGTCAGGCCAATAACGGCCCGCACCCGGTTGTGGAAGGGGTCCCTTACCAGCGACGCAAAGCACCAGTTGCCGCGCATGTCCTCCCGGAAGTGTTCCTCAGGGGCCAGCCAGACTCCCCGTCCTTCTTCCAGGGCAAGCCCTTCCCCGTTGCTGCCGCAGCTCTCCTCCAGCAGCGAGTAGCCGGCGGGAAAGCCGTCATCGCGCAGGAAGTCCGCCTTCACGAGCACGCCGTTAGGCGCCGTCAGGCTTACATATCCACCCAAGTCCGCCGCAACCTCATCGAGCTTCTGCAGGTGCGGGCCGGCGGCATGGATCGTGTATTCATCCACCCGGCCCTCGTCGAAGAATCCCCGATCGGCAACGGCATCGACTCCAGCGGCCCGGCTTCGGTACCAGGAGCGGGCCACGATCGGCCGGATCCCCGTCAGATCAGCGTGAGGTTGCATCAGGAACAGCTCACGAACTCGATCAGTTGCGCGTAGTGACTCATGAGTCCAGGGGGACAGCACTTCAGCCGCGGCCATTTTCTCCGCCTTCTTCGGTCCTGCGAGTGCGGAATGCGAAGGGCCTCCTGGCACGGCCTGCCTTGCGTCGGAACACAGACTGGGCGTTCCAGTTTTCGTTCGAGGCCGCATTATCCTCGAGTGCCCTGGCACGAATATATGCAGCCACCATGCCTGAAAGGCCGCTGCCAAGGATGACGTCGCTCCGGCTGGCCCCCACGCCCGGATATTCGGTGACCATGTTCTTGCTCTTCCCGCTCAGACCACGCTTAGGGCTCCAAGGGAGGTGCCCTTTCCTGCCAGATCCAGCTTAGCTAACTAATGGTCGTTAGGGAAGGGTTTTTTGCGGGATTTGGCGCATTCGAGCGGCGCCGCCGGGGCGTCTTTCCATGGACCGCAAGGGTGACCAACCCCCTGGCTGTTACGATGACGGAATTATGAGCGTTACGTCATACGAGGCCGCCCTTGACGCCTTTGTCCACCGCCTTGAGGAGTGGAACTGGGCGGGGCAGAAAGCCGCTCGCCAGCACATCCTCGAAGCTTTCCTCGAACTGGCTATAGCCAATGGCTTCAACTCCGTGTCCATGCGAACCATTGCGAACGCAGTCAACATCAAGCCGCCCAGCCTCTACTCGCATTTTCCGGCGGGGAGGGATGAGATCGTGGCCGAGTCGCTGCGCTGGCATTTCCATCGTTTCGGCGTCGCCCTGATCGAGGCCGTGAGTCCGGCCTCCTCGGCCGATGAATTCTGGGACTCCATGGTCAGGCTCCACTTCACGCGCCAGGTGCGACTGCCCGAGAGCAATCTCTGGGACTTGTTGGTAGCGACGGACAGAATGGCCGGCATCCTCCCCCGTGACCTGCGCGCCCAAGTGGACGACTGGATCGATCTCCACGAGAACATGTACGTGGCGGCAGCGCACGACATGGGATTTCCGAAGCCTCGGGAGCACGTCAAAGTTGTCATGACGCTGCTCGAGGGAGCCACGCGGTGGGCATCACCCGAGTCCGACGACGCCGAGCTCAAGGAGCTCGCGGACCGGGCGGTCCTGATTTCGCGAACCGTCCTCGGCATCGAGTTCTGAGCGCCGGACCCTTTTGCTCCACATGACCGCTTCCAAGCGTCAGTCGATTTTCCGCCGGCCGAGCCGCGCGTAGATTTCGGGGCGCTTTGAACGGAGGAAGAATGCGTACGCGATGCCGCCAAAGAACAGCGCGAAGGTGAAGGTCATGAAAATGACAGTCATCACCGCCGAGCCTCCGATGAGGTCCGGGTAGTTGGTGATCGCCAGGTAGGTGATGGCGCCAAGGAAGAGCACGCTGATGATCGGCGCGATGATGGTCTTCCAGACCGACTCCGGCGCGGAACCGCGGCGGCGGAGGAAGTAGACGAACACCGCAAAACTGGTGATGAACATCAGCAGGAGCACGGCAAAAGTGCCGCTGCCCGAGGCGATGGGATACAGGGCGTCCGGCGCGACACCCAGAACCGTGAAAATCACGGTTGCCACAGCCCAGAGGAGACCGACGGCAAGGGCCGAAACGTACGGCGACTTATGGCGGGGATGCACCCGTCCAAGGACTGGCGGCAATGCATGGTCGGCGGCGAGCGAGAAGCTGTACCGTGCGGCGATGTTCTGGATGGACAGCATGCATGCCAGGACGGATGTAATGAGCAGGATCATGGCAACATCCGCGAAAATCTTGCCCGCCAATGCGGCAACGGCGTCGTTGAACAGATTCACAGTATTGCTTTCCGCCGCGGCCTGTACGTTGCCTGGCCCGAGGAAGGCGATGAAAGCCCAGGCGGCAACTGCGTAGAAGAGGCCAATGCCAATGACAGCCAGGTACGTTGCCCGCGAGATCGTCTTATCCGGGTTTTTAACCTCGTCCCGGTAGATCACAGTCGCTTCGAAGCCAAAGAAGTTCCCGACGGCGAACAGCAGCGCGAGGCCGATGCTCGCATCAGTGAGGGAGGGAAGGGCGAATCCTGCACCTTGCACAGCATCAAGTCCGTTCGCAGAGAATGACGCCACGTCGAAGACGACGATGACAGCCACCTCGAGAAGCATGACGGCCGTGAGCAACTTCGCAGAGAGGTCGATGCGGTTATACGCAAGGACTGTGGTGGCGGCGATGATGCCGAGCGCGTACCAGTACCAGGGAACGCCGGGGCCGTTGAGCGTGTTGACGACAAATCCCTGGAGGGTCACGCCGAAAAACGAAGGGGCGAAGAATCCAATGAGGATGTAGCCGAAGAGGGCCAAGAAGGCGCCTCCGAGGCCTGCAGGCTTGCCCAAACCGGCAGTGACAAAGGAGTAGAAACCTCCCGCGCCGCGGACGCTGCGGCTCATCTTCACGAAGCCGACGGAGAAGATCAGCAACATCAATGTGACCAACATATAAATGGCCGGAGCCGTCTGGCCGCTGAACATCAGCAGGACGGGCAGCGTGCCGGCGACAGTTGCCAGCGGCGACGAGAACGCGAGCACGTTCATCACGAGCTCCCCGACTCCCATGTTCCCGCTGAGCCGATTCTCCTGGGCGGGGCGCGCTACCTTCGGCGCCTCAATGGTGGTGTTGTTCATGTAGTCCTCGTCACTAAATCCTGAGTGCTGAATCACAGTAGCGAGCGGACACCCCGCTGACGCTGTGCCAGATCGGGACACCTGTGGTGTAGGCGGCGCTCGGGCTCCGGCCAGGAAGCTATCCTGCTGTCCCGAGGAGTGCCTCGCTAGACTGCCGATCATGTTGTTGGAAATCGGTAGGACGCGGCTCGTCGATGAGTCCCAGTCGTCCGTGCTGCGGTTCGGCGAAGGGGAGAAAACGAAGGGCGAGTGGGCCGGGCGACGTCTAATGTGGGAAGGCCCGGATCCTGCCTTTGAGCTTTCGTTCTGGTGTGGAACGTGCCCACTGCTGTTCAAGCGTCTGGAAGGCGCAACTGAGCGTTTGTCGCTCCCTGAAATGCAGCAGTCCCTGAACTCAGGCCTTGAGAACATCGACGACGGAGTTCTTGAAGCGTTCTGCACAATGCTGCCCGGTGGGTCGTATGTTCCGATGCTTCTCAGATTGCAGCCCCAACTCGTGTTTCCGGGCAGAGCGGGAGACTACTTCAGCGAGGAACAAGTCGACACGTGGGGAGTGTCAGGGTTCTGGGGTCTGCCCGAATATCCGCAAACACCGTATTACCGGACGTGGCAGGCCCCGGTCGACTCGTCTGCGCATGCATTCGAGTTCGTCGTCCCAATGGTGCCGCCTGCCTGGAACGAACCTGATCGGGTCAAAGAGTATGCCCGGAAACTCTCTAACTCTTCGACGCCGACAGCCGTGGCTGTCTCGATCCTCGACGTCTGCCAGCCCGCAGTGGACCGCGGCACCGACTATTGTGCCCACTGGGGTCTTACTCACTTCCTGCTTGATGGCCATCACAAGATGCAGGCTGCAGCAGAATCACAACGCCCGCTGCAATTGCTGTCTCTGCTATCAGTTGATGCCAGCTTGGCAAGAGGACCCGATATAGAGCGGATGATCGAAGTCCGCGCCCGGCCCCAAGCACGTAGGCACCCTGCGGGGCCGTAAACTCGCCACCGCCCTACCGCACCGATCTCCTGGGCTTCTACGCGAAGAGCGACTCTCCGATTGGCTCCGTGAAGGAAGCGAAGGATGTGGCGGGCAAGAGGGTGATCGTGGGCTCGGGCACCAACCAGGAAGCCATCCTGGTGCGCTGGGACGAGGAGAACAAGAAGAACGGCCTGCCGCCGGTCGACTTCCAGTATTACGACGACGACTCGGCCTCCTCGCTGGCAATCCAGTCCGGCCGTGCGGACCTGACCTTCGGTCCCAACGCGGGGGCCGCGTACAAGGCAGCGAAGGACGGCAAGACCAAGCAGGTGGGCACCGTCAACGGCGGCTGGCCGCTGAAGGCCGACATCGCGTTCACGACGAAGAAGGGGAACGGACTGGCGGTTGCGGCGCAGGCTGCTCTTAATACGCTCATTAAGAACGGGACGTACGGGAAGATCCTGGACCGCTGGGGGCTTTCTTCGGAGGCTATTGCCAAGTCGGAGCTGAACCCGCCGGGGTTGCCTAAGAAGTAGGTTCCGCCTATTGACTTAGCAGCATGGAATGGCGCCTGACAGCCAGTGCTGTCACGAGAACACGCGAAGCCGCATGTTGCTGTCCGGATGCAGCAAAATAGCAAAGGACCATGAGGTGTTATCGGGCCATCACCCACCATCTTCACCCAACGCCATCGCCGCCCATATTCTGCCAAGATAGATCTGCAGTTGCTCCGAATGGAGGATGGTGACCTGTGGTGATCGCGGGCATAGGACTTAGGGGACGCCTTGACTCAAGATTGGACTGAACGCTTCGCAGCAGCTTTTCCGGAGTACTCACAACTACTGAATGGCAAGGCGGAAGAGTTCGACTTTGCAATTGATCGAATAGATCTGATTGGCGGCCAATCAATTCCATTTCAACGGGCCGGTGTGACCGCGATCGTTGGGGCCAACAACGCCGGCAAGTCGACGGTTCTCCGGGAAGTCTCGGAGAAACTAGCGCACGTCCGCGGATTCGCCGAGCAACCACGGGTAGCGGTGGATTCGCTCGAGCTGTACTGTCGCGGCAGCAAAGCAGATGTCATCTCCTGGCTTGGCCAAAACGCGAGCTTCGTGGTTCAAGGCACAAACGCTGGATTTCAGCGGGCACAGATCGGGATACAGCGCCCAAATGTACTGACTAACAGCTGGCAGACCCCCCTCACCGAGCTCGGCGCTCTCGCAAGTTCGGTCGTCTTCTACGGCAACGCCCAAGGAAGATTCAATATATGGTTCAGCCGAAATGCGCGATTCAGTTGTGGATCCACCACAGCACCCCATCCACTATCTACAGGATTCAAAGCCGCTCCTTGACAAAGTGAGCGCTATTTCGAGGGATGTATTTGGGCCCCGATTGACTCTCGACGCTCTAGGTCGCACCCTTCGTCTACGCGTCGGAGAGGTTGGCATAGAAGCTCCTCGCATAGACGATATCCCGGCTGAATACCGTGAACGAATGGCTGACCTGCGTCCACTCGATGACCAAGGCGATGGCATGCGAAGCTTGATGGGCCAATTGCTTCCAATTGTTACAGCCGCGTACAAGGTCGTCATTATCGATGAACCCGAGGCCTTTTTGCACCCGCCGCAGGCTCATGCTCTCGGCGCGGAATTGGGGCGCTTAGCGGTCAAGACAGGTCTTCAGATACTTGTGGCGACCCACGACCGAAGCTTTTTGACCGGTCTCCTCGACTCCGAGGTGGACGTTTCAGTGGTCAGGTTAACCCGAGGCGAGGGATCGGCCAAAGCAAGCCGGCTCGACTCAGACCAGTTGAAGGCGCTTTGGAATGACCCCGTTTTGAAGTACACGAATGTCTTGGATGGACTATTCCACCGCCTCGTGGTTGTTGCGGAAGCGGAAGGTGACTGCGCATATCTCGCGGCTGCCATCGACTGCGGCGGGTGGGAGGAAGATCCCCTGCCGAGGAACGAGATTTTGTTTGTTCCGACCGGCGGAAAAGACGGCATGGCCAAAGTTTCTGCTGCACTCAGCGCCGTCGACGTTCCTGTTGTGGCAGCCCCTGACCTTGACATGCTTTCCGATCAGAAAAAGCTTCAAACCCTTGTGACTTCTGTAGGCGGGACTTGGACTGAGGAGATGATGAAGCTTTGGAAATCAGCGACGGCCGATCTAAATGCACCACGGGAGCCGGCCAAAGTCGGGCATGTGCTAGATGCAATTGTTTCAGCTCTTGAGGGCAAGCGAAATTCACAGTTCTCGAGTGAAGAGCGCGAACTCGTACTCGCTCAGCTACGAACTCAAGGATCACCTTGGGCATCGGTCAAAGAGCATGGCATGTCTGCGTTCAAGGGCGCTGCCCGTAAGGCTGCCGGCACTCTTGTTTCCCGGCTCGATGGGGCAGGCGTGGTCTTGGTTCAAGAAGGGGAGCTCGAGCGCCTCGCTCCTGAAGTTGGAGTGCGCAAGGGACCTGGCTGGTTACAGGCAGCGCTGTCAGACGGGCAGCAATGCAACCAAGTGACCCAGCAACATATAGAGCGCATCCTGAGTGCCGGAACCTCAAAGCTTGGTCACAAGATTGCCACCCCAGATGAGGATTGAGGGACTCGCCCCACCAACCCACATATGGTGGACTCAAGAACGCCCCTCCCCCAAAGGACCACCATGCGCCAGCGCCTCGCAATCCTCGATGACTACCAGGGTGTCGCCTACGACTACGCCCCCTGGGACCAACTCGCCGCCGACGGCATCGACGTCACCGTCTTCAGCGAGCCCTTCGAAGACGAAGAGGACCTGGTCCAGGCCCTCCGGGACGTCAGCATCGTCGTCGCAATGCGCGAACGCACGGCCTTCCCGGCTTCCACCCTCCACCAGCTGCCCAAACTGAAACTGCTGGTCACCACGGGAATGGCCAATCCGTCCATCGACATCGACGCCGCCAAGGAACAGGGCATCACCGTCTGCGGCACCGGCGGCTCCGCGACGGCCGCACCGGAAATGACCTGGGCCCTGCTGCTCGCCGCCGCGCGGAACCTCCAGTTCGAAGGCAACGCCATGCGCGCCGGCCGCCTCCAGAGCACGGTCGGTTTCGAACTCGCCGGCAAGACCCTCGGCATCCTTGGCCTGGGCAAGATCGGCACCAAAGTGGCCGGCTACGCGCAGGCCTTCGGCATGGACGTCATCGTCTGGAGCCCCAACCTGCGCGAGGAAACCGCGGCTGCGGCCGGCGGCCGCAAGGTGAGCAAGGACGCCCTCTTCCGGGAGGCCGACGTCGTAAGCGTCCACGTGCGGCTCTCCGACCGCTCGCGCGGGGTGGTCGGAGAGGAGGAACTCCGGCTGCTCGGGCCGGACGGGATCCTGGTGAACACGGCCCGCGGGCCGCTCGTGGACGGGGACGCCCTCCTCCGCGGACTGAACGAAGGATGGCTGGGCGGCGCCGCCCTGGACGTGTACGACGTCGAGCCCCTCCCCGCGGACCACCCGCTCCTGGACGCGCCGCGCACCGTGCTCACCCCGCACCTCGGGTACGTCACCGCCGAAAGCTACACGCGCTATTACGGCGAGGCGTTCGAGGACGTCCGCGCTTGGGCGCAGGGCAAGCCGGTGCGCGTGCTCTAGGAAACCCCTGGCGCCACCGCGCCGGAAGCCGCATCGGACCGTGCACCAGGCGAAACCGATGCAAGCGCCTCACGCACTTCACCAAGCCACGCCTCGGAGCGTGTGCCGGTTCCCAGCGCGAGCGCATCCACAAAGTCAGCCCGCGCCGCTTCGTCCCGGCCGAGGGCTCGGGCGGCAAAGCCACGGTGCCGGTGCGCCGCCGCCTGGCCGCTGGGGAATTCGCCGGGCGTGCCCGCGCCAAGGGCATCGGTTGCGGCGGCCATGGCTTCCTCGTACCGGCCGAAGCCAAGAAGGGTCAAGGCGATGACGGCGTGTGCGTTGGTCTCGGTCACCACCCTGATGTTCCGCGGAAGCCGGTCGCCGGACTCCCGTAGAAAGTCCAGCAGCTCGCGGTATTCTCCGATGGAGGCCTCCGGATCGCGCCGGCCGCGGATGTCGGTCCTGATGGAACGCGCCTGCAGCTGCCCTTCCACGTCGCCCGCCGCGGCGAAATCAGTTACCGCTGCATCTGCCAGTTGGGCGGCCACATCCAGCTCGCCGAGCTGCAACGTGCTCCACGCGAGATAGAAACCCGCCCAGCCACTCTGCCGGGCATCCCCCGCCTCCCGCGCAGCAGCAAGGGCCGCCTCCGCCGTCGTGCGCGCAGCTGCCGGATCAAAAGATTCGACCAGCTGCGCCCACGCGAGGTACCCGAGATGCCGCGCCTGCTGCGAGGGGTCCGCGATGGCGGCCGCGGCCGCAGCAGAGGCTGCGTACAGCTCGTGCCAGCGGCCCCACGCAAGCCACAAGTCCGAAAACCAGTGCAACGAGTCCGCTACTGCGAGCACCCGGGCATGATCTGCGCGCGCCGCCGCGGCCCGGTAGGCGGCAAACCAGTGCTCGGCCTCGCCGATCAGCCAGCGGCGCGCCGCTTCATCGGAGGCGAAGGCATCTTTCGGCGAAGGGACAGCGGGCAACGCGTCCGACGACGGTCCGGGCCGACGCGGCTCGAAGCGGGACCCAGCCGCGATGGTGGTTTCGAGCAGCCATTCGCGGAGGTTCCGGCGGTGTTCGGCGATCGCCTCTGCCGTCTCCTCTGAGCGAAGCCGCGAGGCGGCATAAAGCCTCAGGAGATCATGCAGACGGTGGTGGTCGCCATGCAGCGCTTCCACCAGGCCCAGGCCCACCAGCCCGTCCAGCTGGTCCTGTGCGCCCCCCTCCCCCAGCCCGACGACGGCGCCCGCCACCCGCGCACCAAACGAGCTGCCGTCCAGCAGCGAGAGCCGGCGGAACAGGGTTTGACCGGCTTCGTCCAGCTGCCCGTAGGACAAGGCAAACGCGGATTCGACGGCGAGGTCTCCGGCAACCAGGGCGCCCAGGCGGCGCTCTTCGGTGCTTAGCCGCTGCACCAAGTCCTGCACGGTCCAGCGGGGCCGGCTGGCCAGGCGGTTTCCCGCGATGCGGAGTGCGAGCGGGATGTCATTGCAATAGTGGGCCAGTTCTTCGAGCTCGCCCGTGCCCCGTTGGGAGGGCGGCACGATCCTCTCCAGCAGCGCCACGCTTTCGGAGCGGGAGAGGTGTCCGATGGTGAGCCGGCGTGCGCCCTCCAGTCCGGCCAGTTCGCGGCGCGAGGTGACCACTACCGCACCCTGCCACCCGGGCGAGAGCACCGGCCGGATCTGTGCCTCATTCGCGGCGTCGTCAAGCAGCACAGCGGCGGGAGTAGCGGCAATCGCGGACCGCCAGGCGGTGGCCGCCTCGCCCAGCGTGCGAGGCACATCTGCCTCCCCCGTGAGCTGCCGCAGCAGCGACTGCAGCACCTGCAGCGGAGATAAGGGAACGACGTCGAGCCCTCCCAGGTCGACAAAAAGCCGCCTCGGCTTGGCGGGCGCGCAGCGGTGCAGGGCTTCGATGGCGATCGACGTCTTGCCTACGCCCGGCGCACCGCAGAGCACCACCGGCGCGGCAGTGCTTCGGACGGCCCCGCCGGCAACCAGATGGGCGACGACGGCGGCAATCTCGGCGTCCCGGCCCGTAAAGTCGGCGAGCCGGTGCGGTTCCGGATCCACGGGCGGCCCGTCCTGCGATGCCGGCCGCCGCCCGGCCCGGGCGGACGCGAGCAGCTGCTCGCGCGCCGTTCCCTGCAAACCGAGCGCATCGGCAAGGGCCAGCATGGTGCGGTGTTGCGGGCCACGGCTCACCCCGCGCTCTATGTCGCTGATGGTGCGGTCGCTCACTCCTGATCGCTCGGAGAGGGCCTCCAGCGTCAAGTCTCCGGCGCGGCGGTGCCTGCGCAGCAGCGCGCCAAGGTGCCCGGCAGGACTCATGCGCGCACTGGACGCAGGGTCACGCAGGAACGCAGCCGCAGTTCTGCGTGGTTCCTTCGTGGTGCGGGCGGGGAAAGCTCAGGTCGAATGGAAAGCGTCACCACCATCCGAGGGTCCCAGCGCCGTGCCTCTCAGGCAAATCGCCACCAAACCCTCCCACTGAAAGAGAGAATCATGCCTTTCATCACCACCACGGACGGCACCCGGATCTACTACACGGAGCAGGGGCCGGCCATGGGCCGCCCGGTGATCCTCAGCCACGGCTGGCCGCTCAGCTCGGACGCCTGGCAGGTAGAGCTGAAGCTGCTGGCCGATCACGGCTACCGAGCAATCGCCCACGACCGCCGCGGACACGGCCGCTCCTCGCAGCCGTGGACGGGCAACGACATGGACACTTACGCACGGGATCTCGCCGAATTGGTGGAACAGCTGGGCCTGCAGGATCTGGTGGTGATCGGTCACTCCACCGGCGGTGGCGAAGTGGTCCGCTACGCCGCGCAGCACGGCGCAGGCCGGGTGGCGAAGGTCATCACCGTAGGGGCAGTGCCTCCCGTCATGGTGCAGTCCGAGTCGAACCCGGAAGGTACTCCCATCGAGGCCTTCGACGGCATCCGGGAAAGCGTGCTGAAGGACCGCTCGCAGTTCTACCAGGACCTCACCGTGCCGTTCTTCGGCGCGAACCGTGAGGGTTCCGCCGTCTCCCAAGGGGCGCGGGACGATTTCTGGCGTCAGGGCATGCTCACCGGCCTTCACGCGGCGTACGAATGCGTTGCTGCCTTCTCCGAAACGGACTTCACCAACGACCTGCAGGCACTTGATGTGCCCATCATGATTGCGCACGGCGACGACGACCAGATTGTGCCGATCAAAGCCGCCGCCCTCAAGAGCGCCGAGCTTGTGCGTCACGGCGAACTGAAGGTGTATGAGGGTGCACCGCACGGCATTTACGGCGACTTCCAGAAGCAGCTGGGCGAAGACATCCTGGACTTCATCAAGAAGTAACCGCAGGAGTTTGAGGGCTCACTTGTGGCGGCATGTCGCAAAACAATCCACCACAGGTGAGCCCTCAGGCTGCACCGGCACATCGATGCGGGCGGTCCCGTCGTTTATGCCCCGGCATGGGGGTCGAGCCGATTGAGTGTCGCCACGACGTGGTCATAGTCGCCTCGGGCTTCGCCGTAGCGCAGGAACTTGACGTTTTCGACCTGGATCTCGGTGGCGTGCGGCTGTTCGGCGAGGATCATCATGACCTCGTCGACGAACTCGTCCAGCGGCATCGCGAAAGAGCTGTTCTCTTGGCCTGGGAGCAGTCCAGTGCGGACGGCCGGGGGCTGGAGTTCGATCACCCGCACGGTCGTGTCTGCCAGCTGCAACCTGATGGATTCGCTGAGCATATGAACCGCCGCCTTGCTCGCGTTGTAGGTCGGTGTCACCCCCAGCGGGGCGAACGCCAGGCCGGAGGAAACGGTCATGATCGTCGCGTCCGGTTGAGCGCGCAGGTGTTCGATGAACGCGCCGATAAGCCGGATGGGGCCAAGGAGGTTCGTGGTGACCACTTCCTCCGCGGTCCCGAGAAACCCTGCAGGGCTGGTCCAGTCCTCAACGCGCATGATGCCCGCCATTGTTACCAGGACGTTGAGATCGGGGTGGCGGGCGATGACGTCCTGTGCCGCGGATGCGATGCTTGCGGCATCCGCCGTGTCAATCTGGACGGTATCCAAGCCGGGATGGAGTTTGGAGATCTCGTCGAGCAGCTCGGCGCGTCGCCCGCCAACAATCACCGTATTGCCTGCATCGTGCAGGCGTATTGCGAGGGCAAGTCCAATGCCGCTGGTCGCTCCGGGAATGAAGATGGTGTTTTCGCTAGTTCGCATATCTCAAGTCTTCGGCTTGGATCCTGCGGTTTCCAGAGAGCGCTTATCGGGGGATTGCCAGTCCCATGGTTCCCTCGGAAGGCGCATGGAACCATGGAGATGTGGATCGCCAAGCCCTTTCCGATTTCCTGCGCCGCCGGCGCGACACCTTGCGTCCAAGCGGCGTCGGCCTGCCGGCGGGTCCGCGGCGCAGGGCGGCCGGCTTGCGCCGGGAGGAAGTCGCGCAGCTCGCGCTGATGTCGACCGACTACTACACCCGCCTGGAACAGCAGCGCGGACCGCAGCCAAGCACCCAGATGCTCGCGTCGTTGAGCCGTGCGCTGCGACTTAGCGCAGACGAGCGCGACTACCTCTACAGGGTCGCCGGGCATGCCGTTCCGGATCGGCTCAGCCCGTCCGAGCACGTCACACCTGCCCTGCACCGGGTGTTCGACCGCCTCGCTGACACACCGGCGCTCGTGATATCGAACCTCGGCCAGACGCTCCTGCAAAACCCGATGGCTTGCGCGCTGCTCGGTGATCACTCCGCCGCGACCGGGTGGGAACGCTACGAAAGCTACCGCTGGTTCGCCCACCCCGAGGCCGAACGCATGCGCTACCCGGAGCACGACCGGCCGCGGCAAAGCCGGGCCCTGGTCGCCGGCCTGCGGGCGGCCCATGGAACGATGGGGGCCCGCTCGCGCGCAGCCGAGCTCGTGGGCGAAATCGCCAAGCGAAGCGAAGAGTTTCGGGACCTATGGGAGCGGCACGAAGTAGCCCAACGCTTCAGCGATCACAAGGTGCTCATCCATCGCGAAGTCGGGCCCATTGAACTCGACTGCCAGGTGCTGTTCACCGACGACCAATCACAGGCCCTGCTCGTGCTCACCGCCGAGCCCAGGAGCGGCGCGGAGGGAAAGCTGAAGCTGCTCGCGGTACTCGGCACCCAACGGTTCGACACCGCACGAACGCGACACATCGAGCGGGGGTAGAACGTTCATTTCCGCCGGTTAAGGCCACTTTGTGGGGCCTCAGGACATCGCCCGCTTTCAGTCCAGGAGCTGCGATGAAGGTGACCGCTGTAAAAGCTTCGCTCAATCGAGGACGGCGTAGTCCTCGATTTCAACGAGGACATCGGGTTCGAAAAGCAATGGCATTATCGAGCCCGGTTGTCCTTCCCTTCCGTCGGTTACACCGACTTCACGTTCCACTATCGTGGTGCGAGTGACATCCAGGCCAATGCGGTCGGTGGATGGCAGGTGCGAACCTATCAGTCCGGAACCTTTGAGCAGTGCCCATGGAACCTGGGCTGCACGAGCACGTACCGCCCCTGGATCGAGTTCTACCTGTACGGCAACAGTACCCAGCAGATTTACAAGGGTGTCTAATGGCGTTGTAGGGATCGTAGGAAAGAAAGAGGAAATGATCATGCGCAAGTCAGCTGTATTATTTGCCGTTGCGGGGACGTTATTCCTTGCTCTCATCCTGCCCTTCATGCTGGGTCCGTTTGCCCCAAATGGCACGGAGACCCTGGCACTCATTGCGCTTCTCTGGGTGGCTTCTTGGTTCCTGAGCAGGCGCCAGATTAAGCGCTCAGGTTCGGTGCGGCAAGGATAGAGGTTTCCCACCGTTGCGGCTGGTTCCGGTTCCCTTGGCGGGAACCGGAACCAGTTCCCTTCGTCCTGCGGCTGCTCGCGGATTACTTTCGCGCTTGTTGTTTGTGCGATCTGCGAGTTGGGTTGGAAGCGGCGAGTGTGGCTCGCTGTGGGCATTACGCAGACAGCTTCGTTTCACTGGTTCTCTTTTGCCGGCAATCCGCATCATCCTGAGAAAGTGCCTCATTTGGCCGGAGCCCAGCACATTGTTCAACGCAATAAGTCCTAAAGCCACTGCTCCCACACAGTCAGCTGAAGCCTCACCGTCTCCTCGCTCCAGAGCGAATCGCCGACGTCGGACTCCTCCCCGGGAGCCCGACGCGCCGCAGCGCCACTCACCAAAGCCCCGCTCACCTGACGCTCCCAACAGGAACCAGCTCGGGCGAGCGCTCCGGCGTCGCGAGCCCCAGGTTCTCCCGCAGCGTCGAGCCAGCGTACTCCGTGGGGTACACGCCGCGTTCCTGCAGTTCGGGGACGAGGTGGTTCACGATGTCGTCCAGGCCGCTCGGGATGATCCACGGCGAGATGTTGAAGCCGTCCACGGCCCCCACCCGGGCGTATTCGGCCAGGGTGTCCGCCACCGAGCTGTAGGAGCCGGTGAAGGTGGAATCGATGCGGGCTGTCCGGGAGCTCACGAACTGCCGGATGGACCAGCCGTGCTCCGCGGCCTCGGCCCGCCACTGCTCGGCAAGCTCCCGTGCTTTGGCGCCGTGGAAGCCGCTGCCGCGGGTCTCCGAGGTGGTTTCCACCGCGGGATCGATGTCCGGCAGCGGGCCGTCCGGATCGAACGAGGACAGCTCGCGGCCCCAGAACTGCTCCAGGTACGCGATGGCCTGCTGCGGGCCGATCTGCAGGCTCCGCACCCACTCCTTCTTCTCCTGAGCCTCCTGGTCGGTGGCTGCCAGGATGAACTCGCTGGCGGGGAAGATCTGCACGTCGTTGGCGCCGCGGCCGGCCGCAACGGTCCGGGCCACAATGTCCTCTCGGAACGCTACGGCGGCCTCGAACTTCGGGTGCGCCGAGAAGATGACGTCCGCCTGGCGTGCTGCGAAGTCGCGGCCATCCGGGGAGTCGCCGGCCTGGAACAGCACCGGCCGGTACTGGGCGCTGCGCGGCAGGCGCGGGGTCACGTCCACGGTGTAGTGCTGGCCTTCGTGGCGGACTGTACGGACATGTCCGGGCGCGGCCCAGGAATCCGCCGCCGTCGAGGCCGCCACCGCGTCGCTTTCCCACGAATCCCAGATCCGCTTGGCAGTCTGCACGAAGGCCTCGGCGTGCACGTACCGGTCCGAGTGGTCCAGGTAGCCGCCGCGGCGGAAGTTGGCGCCCGTCCAGGCGTTGTCCGTGGTGACCACGTTCCACGCCGCGCGCCCTCCGGACAGCAGGTCAAGGGAGGCCAGCCTATGGGCCAGGTCCGCGGGGTCGTTGTAGGTGGTGTTCTGGGTGGCCACCAAACCGATGTTCCGCGTCACCGAGGCGAGCGCGGCGAGCATGGTCTGGGCGTCCGGACGGCCCGCCACATCAAGGGCGTGCGGCCGGCCCAAGTGCTCGCGCAGGCGCAGGCCCTCGCCTAGGAAGAAAGCGGCGAACAGGCCGCGCTCGGCGGTCTGGGCGATCCTGCGGAAGGACTCGAAATCCGTCTGCGACCCGGCCTCCGGGGTCTTCCAGATAGTGCCGGAGTTGACGCCCTGGAAGAACACGCCGAACTGGATCTTGCCCGACGGCCGGAATGTAGCACGGCCGTGCTGAATCGAATTCTCCTGGCTCATGCCGGTTCCCCAATCGTGGTGTTAAGAAGCGCGGTGGCGTAGCGGTTTTCCGGCCGTTCCAGGCCGAGCAGCTCGCGGAAGGTGCCGCCGGACGCGGCAGGCCGCAAGATTCCGCGGCTGCGCAGCTCCGGAAGCACCAGCTGCGCCAGTTCCTCCAACTCCACGTCCAGCACGGCAGGGTGGATGCGGACGCCGTCGACGGCGGCGAGCAGCTCCGCGAGGAAGTCCGCCAGTTCCGCGGCGGTCCCGACGAAGCGGGCCCGCGGGCTCTCCCACGCGGTGAAGGCCTCCAGCTCGGCGAGCCGCGCGGCGGCGAACTGCCCGCGGGAGTCCAGGACGACGTCGAGCTCGGCAATCACAGCCGGCCCAACCTCAAAAGGAGCCCGCCCAGCCGGGCCGCCCCCAACAGCGGCCAGGTTGGCACGCACCTCGGCGGCTTCCGCGGCGAGGAGTTCCGGCGTCGGGGCCGAAACCAGCACGGCATCCACGGCGGATGGCAGCAGCGGGCCGTCCACGGACACCAGCTGCGCCGGCGCCAGCACGGGCAGCTGCCCCTGCAGCGGTCGCGGAATGATGGAGGGCCCCTTCACGGAGTACGCCTCCCCCGGGAAACCTGCCGGCGTCTCGAAGTCGGCGTAGTGCAGTTTGTCGACGTCCAGGTAGCGGCCGGTGGGGACGTCGCGGATCACGGCGCCGTCCTCCCAGGAATCCCAGAGCCTGCGGCCCACCTCCACGGACGCGGCCGCCTCGTGCGCCAGGGCGTCCTCGGCAGCGACGGAGCGCCCGACGGCGGCGGCCTCCCGGGCGTCGCCGCTCGCCTTGACGAGCCAGCCGCCGCGGCCGCCGGACACGTAGTCGAGGCTGGCAAGCTGCGTGGCGGCGTGGAAGGGCTCGGTGTAGACGGTGTCCACCTCCGGGACCAGCGCGATGGACCCGGTGACGGGCCCGGCGAAGGCCGCGCGCTGCAGGGCATTCAGGCGGCCCGCGACGTCGGCGCCCTCGGCAACATGCCCGTCCGCGAACGTCGCGGCGTGGAAACCGGCGGATTCGGCGGCCAGGACGGTGCTGCGGATCCGCTCACCGTTCAACAGGGCATCCGGGGTGTGCCGGGCCTTGCGCCAGGCGGCGGGGTGGGCGCCGTCGCCGTCGAGCTCCAGCGCGAGGAAGCCGGCATTGGAAGAGTGGGTCACGGGGTCTGCCTTTCGTAAGGGATCTTTTCGCCGGCTTCGATGGCCACGGTGAGGCGGTTTTCGGCCGGCGGCAGCGGGCAGGTGGCCAGGTCGGTGTAGGCGCAGGGCAGGTTCACGGCCCGGTTGAAGTCGAGCAGCACGGAGCCGTCCTCCGCCGGAACCACCGAGAGTGAACGATTGGCCGCGTAGGTGGTTTTGCCCGAGGTGGCGTCGGTGAACAGCACGGAGAGCGAGCCCGGGGCGTGGCCGTTGAACGCGGTCAGCGTCAGTTCCTGGCCGTCGAGGCTGAAGCGGATCTCGCCCGGAGCTTCGTAGACGTGCTGGATGCCTTCGACGGCGGCACCCACCGTGGTGCTGCGCGGCTCGGCGAACGGGACGTAGCGGCCCTCGACGGCGAACGCGGCGTCCGGCTCGTAGGCCGGGGTGCCGCGGTATTCGTTGAGCAGCGGGTTGCGCGGGTCCCGCGGGCGGACGATGTACTCGCCGCCGCGCTTGGCCAGTTCGACAACCGTTTCCAGCCCGACGGCGGTGCTGCCCGCCTGCAGGTTGATCCCGGCGCGTTCAGCGATAGGGCCGAAGCTGAGGCTGGTTCCGCTGTCGGTGGCGTTCAGTTCCCGGCCGTCCCGGCGCAGGCTTTCGCCCGCCTCCAGGACCACGGTGACGACGTCGTTGGTCACGCTCCAGGTGCCCGGCACCCCGTCGAGGCGCTGCGGTGTGCCGTCCAGCCAGTGCAGGTGCGAGACGGCGAGGAAGCCGTGCGGATCGGCGCGGTGCCGTTCGTGGGCGGCGTGCCATTCGGCCCATTCGGCGGCGAAGGCAGGGCTGGTTTTCGGGGCGGAAAGAATGTCAGTGGGTGAGGGCATGGTTGCTCCTATGGATGGCATGGTCACGTTCGACGGCGGCTGCGGCGTCGGGTTCAGCGGCGTCGGGTTCCCCGGCTCCGGTAAAGGCCGGGCGCCGCCCGTAGGGGTCGGCGGCTTCCCATAGCGTGGTCGGCGCCGCGGCGCGCACGGCCGGGATGACTTCGAGGGCGAAGCGCTCCAGGATCTCCAGCTGCTGTTCGAACGGCAGCGTGGTGGGCAGTGAGATCGACTGCAGGTCGTGGCCGTAGAGCCCGTGGTAGCTGAGGATCTTGTCGACCGCCTGCTCCGGGCTGCCCACCAGGGCGGGGCCTTCGGCCACGGCGTGGTCGATGTCCCGGAACGGCGAGTTGTTGCCGGGGACATTCCGGCCTGCGGTCAGGGCCTCGTAGACCGGGCCAAACTGCCGCTTGGCTTCCTGGGTGGTGTCCGCGATGAACACCCCGCCCGCGCCGCTGCCGGAGCCGAGGTACTGGTGCCTGGGGTCATGCCCGTGGCGTTCGTACTCTTCGCGGTAGTGGTCGATCAGGATCTTGTAGTTCTCCCGCGGTTGGATGGCGTTGGCGGTGAACAGGGGATCACCCCATTCAGCAGCCAGCGCCGCAGAGGTCAGCGTTGTGGCAGACCCGTGCCAAATCCGGGGCGAACCCGCGAAGGGCCGCGGCGTGGTGGTCGTTTCCTCCGTCAGGGCGGGCCGGAAACGCCCGGACCACGTGACGTTTTCTTCGCGCCACAGCCGGCGCAGCAGCCCGTACTTCTCAGCCAGGAGGTCCCACTGATCGTCCAAAGTGAGCCCGAAGAGCGGGTACTGCAGCACCTCGTTGCCCTTGCCGATCACCAGTTCCAGCCGGCCGCGGCTGAGCTGGTCGATCGTGGCGTAATCCTCCGCCACGCGCACCGGGTCCAGCACGGAGAGCACAGTGACGCCGCTCTGCAGCCGGATGCGGCTGGTGACGGCCGCGATCGCGGCGAGCACCGTCGTCGGGGATGAGGAAATGAACTCCCCCGCATGCCGCTCCCCCACCGAGAAGCTGTCGTAGCCCAGTTCCTCTGCCCGGCGGGCGGTCCCCACCACCTGGTTGAGCCGCTCCGCCGTCGAGACGATCCGCCCGGTGAGCGGATTCCGCAGGTGCGGGATGATGTCCAGGACCTGGAACTTCACTTGGAACCTGCCTGGGCAGCGGCCTTCGTGGCCGCGAAGTTCGCCTCGGTGATGGTCTTGGACTCCGGCAGGGCTTCCTCGGACAGGCCCCAGCGCTCCAACACCTTGGCGTAGGAGCCGTCCTTGATGGCCGAGTTCAGGGCGTCGGTGATGGCCGGGGCCAGGCCGTTGCCCTTCAGGGTGGTGGCGGCAACGAGGGTTTCGGACGGCCAGCCGGCGTTGACCTTGCCCACCACCTTGAGGTCGTCCCGGGTGTTTTCCCGGTACGTGGTGGACGGGTACGGGCCGATGTTCAGGTCCGTACGGCCGGAGGACAGGGCCAGGATGGTGTCGGCCTCGGAGGAGTAGTACTGCAGCGTGGCCGGCGCCTTGCCCTTCGCCTCAAGCTCCTTGTTCCAGGCCAGGAGGATCTTCTCCTGGTTGGTGCCCGAGCCCACGGAGACCTTCAGGCCGGAGATGTCGTCCGCGCCCTTGATGTTGTAGTTCGAGGACTTCTTGGCCTCGAAGCCCATGAAGGCCGCCCGGTAGCTGGAGAAGTCGAAGAGCTTCACGCGGTCCTTGTTGATGCCCACGTTGGAGAACACGGCCTCGACGTCGCCGGACTGGGTCTTCAGCGGCCAGTTCTCCCAGGAGGTGACCTGCAGGTCCAGCTCGAGTCCCAGTTTGTCGGCCACCAGTTGGGCGATGTCCGTTTCGACGCCGATGGGGGTCTTATCGTCCGTGGCGTGGAAGGACAGTGGGATGGACCCTGCCGTGGTGGCGACTGTCAGCTTGCCGTCCTTGCCGATCGCGGCGGGAAGCTTGCCGGCGGCCGCCGCGTCCTTCTCCACGCGGATCCGGTTCTGTTCCGGCGCGGTGTTGTAGACGACGCCGTTGCGGGCCGCCGTCGTCCCGGCGCCGGAGCCGCTGTTGGCGGACGCCCCCGGATCGGAGCAGCCGGCCAGGACCGGGACGACGACGGCGGGCAGCACGGCAAGTGCCAGGAGTTTGGTTTTGCTGCGGGTACTGGAAGTGGTGCGAAGCATGGCGTGGCGGGTCCTCAGATGTTGAAAGCCGGTTCGATGACTTTGGAGAAGAAGCTGCGGGTGCGGGGTTCGCGCGGGTTGGTGAAGATGTTCTGCGGGCCGCCTTGTTCGATGATCTGGCCCTCGTCCATGAAGACCACGGTGTCCGCGACGTCCCGGGCGAAGCCCATCTCGTGCGTGACGATGATCAGGGTGGTGCCGGAGGTCGCGAGCTCGCGGATCACGTCCAGGACCTCGTTGACCAGCTCCGGGTCCAGGGCCGAAGTGGGCTCGTCGAACAGCAGGATCTTCGGGTTCAGGGCGAGCGCCCGGGCGATGGCCACGCGCTGCTGCTGGCCGCCGGAGAGCTGGCGCGGGTAGGCGCTCGCGCGGTCCTTCAGGCCCACGCGGTCCAGGAGTTCCAGCGCCCGCTTCCGGGCCTCCTCCTTGGGCCGGCCCTGCGCCACGATCGGCGCCTCGATGACGTTCTCCAGCGCCGTCAGGTGCGGGAACAGGTTGAAGTTCTGGAACACCATGCCGATGTCCGTGCGCTGCTTGAGGATGTCCTTCTCGCGCAGCTCGTGCAGCTTGTTGTGGCGCAGCCGGTAGCCCACCAGCTCGCCGTCGATGGTGATGTAGCCGCCGTCCACCTTTTCCAGGTGGTTGATGGTGCGCAACAGGGTGGACTTTCCGGAACCGGACGGACCCACGATCACAGCCACGCCGCCGGGCGGCACGGTCAGGGAGACGCCCTTGAGGACTTCGGTCGCACCGAAAGTCTTACGGACATCGGTGATTTCCACGTGCCCGCGGGTCGCGGCGGGCGAGCTGGCAGCGGGAGCCGCGGGCGCCGCCGTCGGGCTTTCAGTAACAGCGGTGCTCATCGGAGGGTCTTCCTGTCAGCAGGGGCGTGGGTGGCGAAGAAGCGGCGGACCTTCTGCAGCGGCGTGAGCGGCAGGTTCCGGACGGCTCCCTTGGAGTAGTGGCGCTCGATGTAGTACTGGAAGACGCTCAGCACCGAGGTGATGACTACGTACCAGAGGGTGGCCACGAGCAGCAGCGGCAGCACCTGCTGGGTGCGGTTGTAGATGACCTGCACCGTGTAGAACAGCTCCGAGTAGGCCAGGACGTAGACGATCGAGGTGCCCTTGACCAGGCCGATGATCTCGTTGAAGGCCGTGGGCAGGATGGCGCGCATGGCCTGCGGCAGCACGATCCGGGTGGAGCGCCGCCAGGCCGGGATGCCCAGCGCGGCCGCGGCTTCGAGCTGGCCCTGGTCCACGGAGAGGATGCCGCCGCGGATGATCTCGGCCGAGTAGGCGGCCTGATTCAGGGTCAGGCCCAGCACGGCGGCGGCGAACTGGCTGATGAGCGTGGTGGTCTGGACCTCGAAGAAGCGGACGTCCGTGAACGGGATGCCGAGGCTGACCTTCTCGTACAGGTAGCCGAGGTTGTACCAAAGCAGCAGCTGGACCAGCAGCGGGGTGGAGCGGAAAATCCAGGAGAACGTCCAGGACACCCCCACCAGCAGCGGCGACGCGGAGAGCCGCATGAGCGCCAGCACGAAGCCGAGGATGAAGCCGAGCGCCCCGGAGATGGCCGTGAGCTTGAGGGTTTCGATGAGCCCGTTCACCACCGACTGCGCGGTGAACCACTGCGCCACAACGCCCCATTCCCAGCGCGGGTTCGTGGCCAGGGACCACAGCACGGCGGCGACGCCGAGTGCCACCAGCACGGTGCCCACCCAGCGGCCGGGGTGCTTGGCCGGGACCAGCTTGTAGCCGGAGTAGTCGACGGCGGGTGCTTCTGTTCCGGTGCCCGTTTCGGTGCTCTCTGGGGTGCTGTCCGCGGCGCCGGTGGACGCCGGCCTGCCTGCGGTTGACGGTGCGGACTGCGCCACCGTGGTTGCTGCAGAACTCATGCGCCACCTCGCTTCGGGATTGGTTGTTGGCTATCGGATGGCTGCCAATCTAGGGGCGCCCCGGAAAGCGCTGCAAGGCGGCTTTTTGCACTTCTTCACGGTGCTTCTTGGCGCTTCACGGCCTGTCACAGAACGCCATCTGCCTCCGGTTCATTGCGCCTTTTGACGTCGTTTTGACGCGCCGTGACGCGGGGTGACCGGCCGTGACCAGCCCCTCGACCGGGGCCGAGGAAGGTCCCTAGGCTCAGGTTCCATCCGGCCCTTTCGCCAGTCTTCTTCAGGAGTTCACATGCCCGCAGATATCCCCGCGGTCGTCTTCATCGGCGGCGGTCCGCGCACTGCCGGCGTGCTCGAAAGGCTGGCCGCCAACCGGCCCGGGCTGTTCGACGGTCCGTTGGCCATCCACGTGGTGGAGCCGCACAAGCCCGGTTCCGGGAGGATCTGGCGCTATGACCAGACCCCGGGACTGCTGTTGAACTCCATGGCCGGGGACATCACGATGTTCACGGACGGCTCGGTGGTCTGCGAGGGCCCGGCTGCGGACGGTCCCGGTTTGAGCGGCTGGGCCGCCGGGGTGCTGGACGGTTCCATCCGGGACGTGCCGGCGTTCGAGCCACACATCGTGGAGCAGTTGCACGCGCTCACGCCCGCCAGCTTCCCCACCCGGCAACTGCAGAGCAAGTACCTGGAGTGGTTCTTCCGCCGGGCCGTCGCCGCTTTGGTCTCGCCGGCCGACGGTAGCGCCGCCACGGTGACCGTCCACCAGGACACAGCCACCGCCGTCGAGCCCGTTTCTGTTGGCGGATCTCCCGACGGCGGCGTGCGGCACCGTGTGCGGCTCGCCTCCGGAGCGGTGCTGGAGGCGGACCTGGTGGTCTATTCGCTCGGGCACACCGACACCCGGCCGGATGCCGAGACCGCCCGCCTCTCGGATTTCGCCGCCCGGCACGGCGGCTTCCATGCGGCGCCGTCCTACACCACCGACGTCGACTACTCGCCGATCGGCCCTGGCCAGGACGTGATCGTCGCCGGGATGGGGCTGGCGTTCGTGGACCTGTTGGTGCTGCTGTTCGAGGGCCGCGGCGGCCGCTTCGAGGAACAGCCCGTCGGCGGGCTGCGGTACGTGCCTTCGGGCGCCGAGCCGCGGGTCTGGGCGGGGTCGCGGCGCGGGGTGCCGTTCCATTCCAAGATCTCCTCGACCTTCCGTGGCGAGCCCACCGGTGCGCCGCGCTACTTCACGGCCGACGCCGTCGGCACCCTTCTGGCCGCGCACGACGAACTGGATTTCCGGGCGCACCTTTGGCCGCTGATCGCCAAGGACGCCGGGCACGCCTACTACCGTGAGCTCTTCGCCTACCCGGAGCGCGTGAACGGCAGCTGGGCCGAGTTCGAGGAAAGCTTCGACGCGCTTGACTGGTACAGCCACGCCCGCGAAGAACTGGTGGCCCGCACGGTTCCGGACCCCGCGCTCCGGCTGGATCTCGAGGCGCTGGACCAGCCGTTCAGCGGCTGCGCCTTCGCTGATAGCGAGGCCGTGCAGCAGGCCGTGGTGAAGTACATCCGGCGCGACTTGGCGCTGCGGACCAGCCCGGACCATTCCGAAACCCTGGCCCTGTTCATGGCACTGCTCAAGGTGTATATGGACCTGGGCCGGCTCGTTCCGCAGGAGCGCCTGAACTCCCGCTCGCAGCAGGCGGTGCATGGCTGGTGGCACGGATTCTTCAGCTTCGTGGACTCGGGCCCGCCGCCGCACCGGCTGCGGGAAATCCTGGCGCTGCACGACGCCGGCCTGCTGCAGTTCCTGGGCCCCGGAATGTGGGTACGGCCGGACGAGGCCTCCGGGCGCTTTGTGGCGGGGTCCTTCCAGTCTCCGGTGCTGGTGGAGGCCGCTGCGTACATTGAAGCGCGACTGCCCGCCCCGTCCGTGGAGCGTTCGGCCAACCCGGCACTTGTGGACTTGCACGACGCCGGCCGGGGCACCGAACAGCGGCTGCTCACCGCAGACGGCCCGCACTCGACCGGCAAGCTGCTGGTGTCCGGTTCGTTCGAGGTGCTGACGCCCTCGGGCAGTCCGCAGCCGGGGCTGTTCGCCGTCGGGCCGTGGACCTCGGGCTGGGGTGCCGGGGCCTTTGCCCGGCCGAACACGAACGCCGCGCCATTCCGGGAGAATGATGCCTTGGCGCGGACCATCCTCGGGCGCCTCGGCGCCCTCGCAGCCCTGCCCCTGTCCCCCGCCCAACTAGCTCGCAGTTAATGTCGTTTTGACGGCTCAAAACGACAACTACTGCCAGTCAGTTGGGCTGGCCACGCACGAAAGGAAAGCCATGACCGCAACGCCAACCCGGCCGACGTCGGGCGTGAAGGTCCTCAGCCTGCCCATGCACGATCCCCGGGTCAAGCCGCTCCTGGACGAGCTCGCCGTCGAGTACTCCACCCGCTACGGGAACCTATTCGGCAACGTCCAGGACGAGCTGCGGCGCTATCCTGCGGAGGAGTTCGCCGCGCCGCACGGAGCCCTGCTGATCCTGCAGGAGAACGGCGAATCGGTGGCCGGCGGGGCGTTCCGCCGCTACGACTCCCACACGGCGGAGCTCAAGCGGATCTGGACGCATTCGTCGCACCGCCGTCGCGGGCTGGCCAGACTGGTCC
The DNA here is from genome assembly GCF_900099975.1 of Arthrobacter cupressi. Lineage (GTDB taxonomy): Bacteria > Actinomycetota > Actinomycetes > Actinomycetales > Micrococcaceae > Arthrobacter > Arthrobacter cupressi. The sequence continues at coordinate 22,609 of NZ_FNEI01000003.1, read as the reverse complement.
TCGCCGAACTGGAGGCCGAGGCCGTCCGCCGCGGCTACCGCCGGATCTACCTGACCACCGGGCCGCGGCAGCCCGAGGCCAAGAACCTCTACCTCGCCACGGGTTACGTCCCGCAGTTCGACCTCGACGCCGACCCCGAGGAGATCAAGCACCTCGCGTTCGTGAAGAAGCTGGGTTAGCTGCGTTGAGTGCTCACTTGTGGCGGGTTTTTCCGCGGAAAGCCCGCCACAACTGAGCACTCAATTCGGGAGGCCCTGTTGTCTCGGCACTGCTTGTGTGCCAGCCTCGAAATGATCCCGCCGGGTCCGACGACGGGCGACTGAAGGGGCATGGCATGGGACTGATCCACATCGACTTGTTCACTTCGCTCGACGGCGTCGCGCAGGCGCCCGGCGGGCCGGAAGAGGACACGGACGACAGCTTCGCGTTCGGCGGCTGGCAGGCTCCGCTGATCGACGACGTCGTCGGCGGGCAGATCGCCGAGGGTATGGAAGGAATGGACGCACTGCTGCTTGGGCGCCGGACCTATGACATCTTCGCCTCGTACTGGCCGCATCAAAGCGGCTTCATCGCGGAGCTGTTCAACCGCATCCCCAAGTATGTCGCCTCGCGCCTGGACCCGGACCTCGAATGGGCCGGCTCCACACTGCTCGGTCCCGATGTCGTAACCGCCATCAGGGAACTGCGCGGGCGGCACGAGAACGTCCACGTGATCGGCAGCCTGGACCTCGTGCAGACCCTGTTCTCGGAGAAGCTCTTCGACCGGCTGAATCTCTGGGTGTATCCGATCCTGCTCGGCCGCGGGAAGAAGGTCTTTGCCGACGGCGTGGTTCCGAGCAACCTACGGCTCATCGAGCCGGTGATCGCCTCGCCGAAGGGTGCGGTGATGCAGCGCTACGAGCTGCTCGAGGGGACGCCCCGCACCGGGGACATGACGGAGGTTGTAGAGGGCTAAGGAGCCCCAATTCCGAAGCGGCGAAGGATGCCGACTCCGGGGCTGGCTGTTGCAAGTTTTCCTTGGCTCTCGCGGCGGAACTGGCCGTTGTGGATGCCTTGCACGACGACGAACAAAATGAAGGCGGCGACCATGATCACAGACCAGGGCGGATCGGTCATGGCCACAACGCCCATTGTCACGCCGAAAATGGCTGACAGGGGCAACCAGTAGCTCCGCGCGGTCAGGTCAAACTGCCCTCTCACTTCCCCGCATCATCCCGCGCCGCGGCTTCGATCCGCGCACGGTGCAGCGCCCATTCCTCGGGGCTGCGCCCGGTCAGGTTGATGTCGCCCGGCTTGCCCGCCGATCCGTCGATGAGTTCCCGGAGGATATCGGCATGCCCCAGGTGCTGCGAGGTTTCGGAAAGCATGTGGACGAGGATCCTGTGCAGGGTCACGTTCCGCCTCTCTTCCGGCCACCACGGCACCACGCCGGGCGCGTCGAGGGGGAGCTCATCGATGGTGGCGTCGCTGTGGGCGGCGGAGAAATGGTGCAGTTCGATCACGCTCTCCGGGGTTTCCCCCGCCGCAACCCAGAGGTCGGAGTCCGGCTCGGCGTCGTCGGCCAGCCAGGGAAGTTCGCGGCCGCTGGGCCGGCCGAACACCTTGCCGAAGTAGTCCAGTTGCACACTGGCCACATGCTTCACCAGCCCGAGCAGGTTGGTTCCGGTGGGCGTCATCGGCCTCCGGAGGTCGTAGCCGTTCAGACCGTCCAGCTTGGCCAGCAGTTCGGTCCGCCGGATGCTCAGGTAGTGGTGCAGTGTCGCTTTCTCATCCATGGCGGCACCATACAACCGCCCATCTACTGCCGCTATACCCCGTCCGCTTTCACCGCATAGGCGTCCCGGCCATCCCGGCCACGGCAGCATCAGCGACGTCCAGCGCCCGGTCGATCACGGCGAGCGCCTCGCGGAGCAGCTCGTCCGGGATGTTCAGCGCCGGGACCACGTGGATGCGGTTGAAGTTGGCGAAGGGCAGCACACCGCCGGCCTTGATCTCGGCGATGACGGCGTTCATCTCGGGGCTGGAGCCGCCGTAGGCCGCCAGTGGTTCCCGGGTTTCCCGGTCCCGGACCAGTTCGATCGCCCAGAACGCGCCGGAGCCGCGGACATCGCCCACGCTGGGGTGCTTCTCCCTGAAGGCCTCCAGCGCCGGCCGGATGATCTCCTCACCGAGTCGGCGGGCGTTCTCCACCATCCGTTCGTCGCGCATCGTTTCGATGGTGGCCACGGCGGCGGCGCAGGCGAGCGGGTGGCCGGAGTAGGTCAGGCCGCCCGGGTACACGCGCTGGCGGAAAGTGTCGAAGATGTCGTCGGAGATGACCACGCCGCCGAGCGGAACGTAGCCGGAGTTGACCCCCTTTGCGAAGGTCACGAGGTCCGGAGTCACACCCCAGCGGTCGAAGGCGAACCATTCGCCCGTGCGGCCGAAACCTGCCATCACTTCGTCGGCGATGAACATGATGCCATGCTTCCGAGTCAGTTCGCGGACACCCTCCAGGTACCCGGCCGGCGGGGCGTAGATCCCCGCGGTGCCCGGCACGGACTCCAGGATCACGGCGGCCACATTCGCGGCACCCTCCAGGACAATCATGTCCTCCAAGTGCTTGAGCGCCCGCGCGGTCTCCTCGGCTTCCGTGGTGGAACCGAAGTAGGAGCGGTAGAGGTAGGCGGGCAGGAAGTGGACCACGCCGGCGTCGCCCGTATCGTTCGGGACGCGCCGCGGGTCGCCGGTGACGTTGATCGCCAGGTCGGTGCCGCCGTGGTAGCTGCGATAGGCGGAGAACACCTTGCGGCGCCCGGTGTGCAGCCGGGCCATGCGGATGGCGTGCTCGTTGGCGTCCGCGCCGCCGTTGGTGAAGAACACGTGGTTCAGGCCCTCCGGCGCCAGTTCGGTGATGAGCCGGGCGGCTTCGGAGCGGGCGTCGTTGACGTGCTGCGGCGCCACGGTGCAGAGCTTGCCCGCCTGCGCGTGGATCGCGGCGACCACGCGCGGGTGCTGGTGCCCGATGTTGGTGTTGACCAGCTGGCTGGACAGGTCGATGAACTTCCGGCCCTCACCGTCCCAGACCTCTGAGCCGGCGGCCTTGAGGATGGTCATGGGATTGAGGGTGTCCTGCGCGGACCAGGAGTGGAACACGTGCGCGCGGTCCAGCTCGTGGGCGCGGCGGCCGGCGGCGATTTCTTCGGCAGTGGGCGGGATGGCCTCCACGCCGGGGAGCGTCTCGATGGTCATGGGGTGACCCCTTTTTTCTGTGTGGTGAAGCGGGAGGAGGACGACGACGGCGGGATGCGCCGCCGTCGTCCGCTAACCCAGGTGAGTCAGGAGTTGGTGGGGAAGCCGAGGTTCAGGCCGCCGTGGCTGGGATCCAGCCAGCGGGAGGTGACCACCTTGCCGCGGGTGAAGAAGTGCCCGCCTTCGCTGCCGTAGGCGTGGGTGTCCCCGAAAAGGGAGTTCTTCCAGCCGCCGAAGGAGTAGTAGGCCATGGGCACGGGAATGGGCACGTTGATGCCGATCATGCCCACGGTGACCTCGTTCTCGAAGCGGCGGGCCGCGCCGCCGTCATTGGTGAAAATGGCCGTGCCGTTGCCGTAGAGGTTCGAGTTGATCAGCTTCATACCGTCGTCGAAGCTGTCCACGCGGACCACCGAGAGGACCGGTCCGAAGATCTCGTCCTGGTAGATGCTCATCTCCGGGGTGACGTTGTCAAAGAGGGTGGGGTTGAGGAAGAAGCCTTCGCCCTCGGCGTCCGGGCTGGGGTTGCGGCCGTCGATCACCACGGTGGCGCCGGAGTCGATGCCGGCGTCGATGTACCCGGCCACCTTGTCGCGGTGGGCGGCGGTGATGAGCGGACCCATGTCGCAGCCGCGGGTGCCGTCGCCGATGCGGAGGGTGCGGGTGCGCTCGGCGATCTTCGCCACGAGCTCGTCCGCGATCGAGTCGACGGCAACCAGGGCCGAGATGGCCATGCAGCGTTCGCCCGCGGCACCGAAGCCGGCGTTGACGGCGGCGTCGGCTGCCAGGTCCAGGTCCGCATCCGGCAGCACGAGCATGTGGTTCTTGGCGCCGCCCAGGGCCTGGACGCGCTTGCCGGCGGCGGTGCCGCGGTCGTAGACGTACTTGGCGATGGGGGTGGATCCCACGAAGGAGACGCTCGAAACCTCCGGGGAGTCCAGGATAGTGTCCACGGATTCCTTGTCGCCGTGCACCACGTTGAAGACGCCGTCCGGCAGCCCGGCTTCCCTCCACAGGGCGGCCAGCCAGTTGGCGGCGGTGGGGTCCTTCTCGCTGGGCTTGAGGACGATCGTGTTGCCGGCGGCGAGCGCCACGGGGAAGAACCACATGGGCACCATGGCCGGGAAATTGAACGGGGAGATGATGGCGGCGACGCCGAGCGGCTGGCGGACCGAGTGCACGTCCACCTTGGTGGAGGCGTTCTCGGTGTAGCCGCCCTTAATCAGGTGCGGGATCCCGCAGGCGAACTCCACCACTTCCTGGCCGCGCGCGATCTCGCCCAGGGCGTCGTCCAGGACCTTGCCGTGTTCGGCGGTGATGATGGCGGCGAGTTCACCCTTGCGGGCGTTCAGGAGCTCGCGGAAGGCGAAGAGGATCTGGACGCGGCGGGCGAGCGAGGTGTCGCGCCAGGCCGGGAAGGCGGCCGCTGCGGCAGCGATGCCTTCCTCCGTGGTGGCCTTGCTCGCGAGCGCAACGCGGGCGCTCACCTTTCCGGTGGCCGGGTTGGTCACGTCACCGAAACGGGCGCCGTCGCCCGCGGTGGTGGTGCCGTTGATCCAGTGTTCGATGGTCTGCAAAGAAGTGGTCTGCAAATGAGTGGTCTGCATGGGGGTCCTTTCACGAAGTGTGCTGCCTCCATGGTCTGGTCTGGCAAACCCCGCGCGCACCTGACACGTTGTGTCGAATCCTGCAGTCCGGCATTACACTGTGTCCATGCTCTCGCCCACAGCCCAGCGTCCTCTGACCGTCCGGGACACCCTTGCGTTGCCGCCGCTGGCGGCCGGCGGCCCGGAAGTCCTGGCCGGTGACGCCGAGCTCGACAGTCCGGTCCGGTGGGTGCACATCGCCGAAGAGGCGGACACCAGCTCGCTGCTGGAGGGCGGCGAACTGGTGCTCACCACCGGCCTCGCCTTCCGCCACTCGGCTGAGCTCACCGCCGCCTTCGTGGCGCGCTTCCACGCGGCGGGCGCGGCCGCCGTCGTCGTCGAACTGGTGGACGACGACGGCGCTCCGGACAGTGCGGCGATCGACGTTCTCCGCGCGGCGGCGCAGTCCGCGGCAGCGCCGCTGGTCCTGCTCACCCGCCGGACCCGCTTCGTCCAGGTCACCGAAGCCGCCCACCGGGCCCTGATGGACCGGCAGGTGGTCCGCCTGGAGCGGGCCCGTCAGGTCCACGAAGTCTTCACCGCCCTTGGCCTGAAGAATGCCGGGGAAGGCGAAATCGTCCGGACCACGGCGGAGCTCCTGGGCAGCCCTGTGGTGTTCGAGGACCCGGCGCACCTGGTGCTGAGCTACGCCGCGCAGCAAGAGAATCCCACCCGGCTGCTGGAGGGCTGGGCGGAGCGTTCGCGTTTTGTCGGCTACCTCAACCAGACAGGATTCGCCGCCGGCGGCGAGCGCTGGCTCCAGACCCCCGTGGGGTTGAAGGGGCAGAGGTGGGGGCGGCTTGTGGCCCCAGCGGTGGCACCGCCCGCACCGGACGACACCACGGACAACGAGCCCGCCGGTTGGGACCTGGCGGACGCCCTCCAGGTCCTCGAGCGCGCCGGCCAGGCGCTCACCATGGCGCGCATGGCCGGCCGGGATCGCCGCGAGCTGCTGTTCCAGGCGCGGGCCGGCCTGGTGCAGGACCTGCGCCAGGCCTCGCCACCCAGCGAAAAGGAAGCCCTGGCCCGGGCGGGAGCGCTCGGCCTGTCCTCCGCGGCCGCCTACATTCCGGTGGTCGCGCGGCACGACGGCGGGGCGGATCCGGCCGACGCCACCGCGGTGCAGCTCCGCGAACGGGCGCTACTGGACGCCCTGCAGGACTGGTCGCGGCAGGAGCGGCAATCCCTTTTGGCCGCGAGCCTCCGCGCCGGCTCCGTGGCCATCCTGCTGCCCCTGGATGCCTTGGAGCTTGAGGATTCCACGCTCCACCGGCTGACTGCGGGCGTCCGGACCCCCGGGGCCCCGACCTCCGGGGCGCGGACCTCCGGGGTTGTCTGGACTTTCGGGGTGGGCAAGGCGGACCGTTCCCTGCTCCGGGCGGCCCGCGGCCTGGACGACGCCGACCAGGTAGCCGAGACCGCCGCCACCCTGGGTTCGCGGAACCGCCCGTTCTACCGCTTCGGGGATGTCCGGCTCCGGGGGCTTTTGTCGCTCCTGGGCGACGACTCCCGGTTGAGGTCGTTCGCGCAGTCGGAGCTGGGGCCGCTCTTGGAACCGCTCGACACGGAAGTCCTGGCCCTGCTGTCCGCCTACCTCGACCACGGCGGCAACATGTCCGCGTTGGCGAAGGCTCAAAACATCAGCAGGCAGGCGCTCTACGCGCGCATCCGCAAGCTCGAAGACCGCCTCGGGGTTTCCCTGGACGAGGCCGAGTCCCGGACCTCACTGTCCGTCGCGCTCCTCTGGCATCGCCTGCACCGCGTCCGGGACTAGCTGTACTAGCCCGGTGCACGGCATTCAGGAGCGAGCCGGAACGGCGTACCCTCAGCTCATGGCCAAGCTGATCTACACCGCCATCATGTCCCTGGACGGCTACATCGCGGACGCTGACGGCAACTTCGACTGGAGCGCCCCGGACGAGGAGGTCCACGGCTTCGTCAACGAGCTCGAAGGCAGGTCCGGCACCTACCTGCTCGGCCGCCGGATGTACGAGGTCATGGCGTGGTGGGAGGATCTGGACACCTCCGGAGAACCCCAGGCCATCAAGGACTACGCCGGGATCTGGCATGCGGCGGACAAGATCGTGTACTCCACGTCCCTGGAGCAGCCCTCCACGGCGAGGACGCGGATTGAAAAAGCCTTCGACGCCGGAGCCGTCCGGGCGCTGAAAGAGTCGGCCGAGCGGGAACTCTCCATCGGCGGTGCCGGGTTGGCGGGGCAAGCGGTCAAGGCCGGGCTCGTGGACGAGTTCCGTTTCTTCCTCAGCCCCGTCACGGTGGGCGGCGGCAAGCGGTTCCTGCCGGACGGAGTCGGGCTCCAGCTCGAACTGCTGGAGGAACGCCGCTTCGGCAACGGCGTCGTGTACGTCAGCTACCGGAACAAGGACGCGTAGTCCCGGGTTTCCGTTGACGATTCTGCTGGATCACCCGGCCGGGCCGGCTTGAACCGCCCGGGATTGCGCGGTCACAGGCGATCGCAGCCGGAGTCATCCAGCAGAATGTGCGGCGGGGAGCCTCGTGGAGCGCGTCCGACATCTGCTGCCGTGCCCCTGCCAGGGATTCAGTGTTGCCCTAGATCTTGAATTGAGCCATGTGGACCGGTGCGCTGGGTTTCCCGTGGCGATTCTGCTGGATCACCCGGACTGGCAGGACGCCTCGCCCCCAAACCACGCGGACGCGAGCGGGCGGCCGGGAGGTGATCCAGCAGAATGTGGAGCGGGACGCCCGGGACAAGCAGAAAAAGGCCTTACGCCTCCGCGGGCTGCGGGGACCCCTGGCAGGCAGGCACCAAGGGCACCGAGGCGGTGACGACCGGTACGGGGTGTGCCGGGGCCGCCTGCACCGGCGCCTGCACCACCGGAATCGAGGCGGTCACCACGGGAACGGGGTGCGCCGGGGCCATCGGCGCCACGGCTTCCACCGGTTCGGCTTCGGGAGCCTGTCCCGCCCGGGACGCGGCGCGCTGCATGCGGACAAGCGCCACCGCCGAGATCACGAACCAGGCGACGTTGGTCACCACGGACGGCCAGGCGCCGTAGTAGGACCCGTTGATGATGAAGGCGACGGAACCCACGAGGTTCGCCGCTTGGAAGCGCCGGCCGGCCCGCAGCCAGCCCATGGAAACGGAGAGATAGGACGCCAGGATCGCAACTGCGCCGCCCCAACCTGCGATGTCCAACCACAGTCCCACAATGTTGTCCATTTCCGGCGCAGGATCCGCTCCCTTGCCCGACACCACTTCCCCGGAAACGGAAGTGCGACACCGATAAGAAACGTTCGAGAAATGAACGCTACGATCAATGCTGGAGGCTCCCCTTGCCCGCCGTCAAGGGGACGCCGAGAGGAATTAATCACACGGTGCCGCACCTCTGGAAGCGGGCGTTGAAAACGGCTCAGGCGAAGGGCAGGACCAGCTCCGCGTAGCGCTCCTTCATGGTGGCCAGCACGGCGTCGCCGTCGGCGTCCCAGATGTCCTGGTTGAAGATTTCCACCTCGATGTCGCCGCTGTATCCGGCGTCCCGCACCCAGCTGCCGATCGTCGCGAAGTCGATCACGCCGTCGCCCATCATGCCGCGGGACAGCAGCGCGTCCGCGGCGATCGGGAGGTTGAAATCGCACACCTGGTACGAGGCGATCCGCTGCTCCCGCCCGGCCCGTTCGATCTGCGCCTTCAGCTCCGGGTCCCACCACACGTGGAAGGTATCCACGGCCACCCCGACGGCGTCAGCCGGGTACGGTGCCGCGAGGTCCAGCGCCTGCCCGAGCGTGGAGATCAGTGCCCGGTCCGCGGCGTACATCGGGTGCAGCGGTTCGAGGACCAGCCGTACCCCGTGCTCGACGGCGAACGGCACCAGTTCCCCAAGCCGGTCCGCCACCCGCTGCCGGGCCGCCACCACGTCCTTCTCACCGGTGGCCAGGCCGCCGACGACGAGGAACAGTTCGCGCGTGTCCAGTGCCACCGCTTCGAGGACGGCATCGCGGTTGTCGGCGAGCGCGGCCGCCTGCCCTTCGGCGTCGGCCGCTGTGAGGAAACCGCCGCGGCACAGCGAAGAGACCCGCAGCCCGGCGTCCTTGATCAGCCGGGCCGCCTTATCCAGCCCCGCCTCGTGCACCCGGTCCCGCCACGGCCCGATCGCCGGGATGCCCGCCCGGACGCAGCCGTCCACGGCCTCGGCGAGGGTCCACTTCTTGGTGGTGGCGGTATTCAGGGAAAGCCTGCTCAGGTCACTCATGCACCCACCCCGTTGATCCGCAGGAAGTCGGACATGCGGAACGCGGCGAGCGCCGGATCGCGCAGCAGCCCTGCCTGGTCCGCCAGTTCGAAGGTACGGGCCAGGTGCACCACGGAACGGCCGGAGTGCAGGCCGCCGACCATCTGGAAGCCCGGCTGCTTGCCGTTGAGCCAGGACAGGAAGGCGATGCCGGTCTTGTAGTAGAACGTCGGTGCGCTGAAGATGTGCTTACCGAGCTCCCGGGTGGAATCCAGGATGGCGCGCGCTTCGGCGGCGTGGCCGGCGTCGTACTTCTGCAGGGCCACCGAGGCGGCCGGATAGATGGCCGCAAAGATGCCCAGCAGCGCGTCCGAGTGGTGCGTGCCGTCGCCGTCGATCAGTTCCGGGTAGTTGAAGTCGTCCCCGGTGTAGAGCCTGACGCCGGCCGGCAGCTGGGCGCGCAGCGCCACCTCGTGCGCAGCGTCCAGCAGCGAGACCTTCACGCCGTCCACCTTGTCCGCGTGCTCCCGGATGAGGCCGAGGAAGGTGTCGGTCGCCTGTGTCACGTCGTCGGAACCCCAGTACCCGGCGAGCGCGGGGTCGAACATAGTGCCCAGCCAGTGCAGGATGACGGGCTGCTCCACTTCCCGCAGCAAGGTGGAGTAGACGTGCAGGTAGTCCTCCGGGCCGCGAGCAACGCGGGCGAGGGCACGCGAGGCCATGAGGATCACCTTGGGCCCGGCTTCGGACACGATGGCGATCTGCTCGCGGTACGCGTCAAGCACGGCGTGGATGCCGGCGGCGCCGCCCGGCAAGGCGTCCAGGTCCAGCTGATCGGTCCCGGCGCCGCAGGCGACGAGGTCGCGGACGGACTTGCCCGCCGTCGCGGCATTCCCCGCGGCCACCACAGAAGCGGCCTCGGCGCCGGAACGCTTGATGAGCTGCTGGGTCGCCGCCCAGTCCAGCCCCATGCCGCGCTGCGCGGTGTCCATGGCGTCGGCCACGCCCAGGCCATAGGACCAGAGCTCGTGGCGGTAGGCCAGGGTGGCGTCCCAGTTGAGCTGTGCCGGGGCTCCGGGGGTGTTGTCGGCGGAGGCTTCGGGGATCACGTGCGCCGCGGCGTAGGCGCGCCGGGACGTCAAAGGTGCGGACGGCCTGGCCCAGGACGTCGCGGGGCGGACCGTGTAGCGGCGGGTGCCGCCGTCGGCGTCGGGAAGGATCAGGGACGTCATCAGAGCACGATCTCCGGAATGTCGACGGTACGGCGTTCGGCGGAGGACTGGAGGCCGAGTTCGGCCAGCTGCACGCCGCGGGCGGCGGAAAGCAGGCCGAAGCGGTGCTCCCGGCCGGCGACGACGTCGCGCAGGAATTCCTCCCACTGCAGCTTGAAGCCGTTGTCCAGTTCCGCGTTGGCCGGGACGTCCTGCCACTGGTCGCGGAAGGATTCGGTGACGGGCAGGTCCGGGTTCCAGACCGGCTTGGGGGTGTGGGCGCGCTGCTGCGCAACGCACTTGTTCAAACCGGCGACGGCGGAACCGTGCGTGCCGTCCACCTGGAACTCCACCAGTTCGTCGCGGTAGACGCGCACGGCCCAGGAGGAGTTGATCTGGCCGACGACGGCGTCCCCGCCCGGGGTCTCGAGTTCAAAGATGCCGTAGGAGGCGTCGTCCGCCGTGGCCTGGTATTCCTTGCCGGCCTCGTCCCAGCGGACCGGGATGTGGGTAGCGGTCTTGGCGGTGACGCTCCGGACCTTGCCGACGATGCCTTCCAGGACGTAGTTCCAGTGGCAGAACATGTCCGTGGTCATGCCGCCGCCGTCTTCCTTGCGGTAGTTCCAGGACGGGCGCTGGGCTGCCTGCACGTCGCCTTCGAAGACCCAGTAGCCGAACTCGCCGCGGATGGAGAGGATGCGGCCGAAGAAGCCTTCGTCCACCAGGCGGCGCAGCTTCACGAGGCCGGGCAGGTAGAGCTTGTCGTGCACGACGCCGGCGGTGACTCCGGCCTGCTTGCCGATCCGCGCCAGTTCCACGGCTTCCTCGAGGGTCTCCGCCGTGGGCTTCTCGGTGAAGATGTGCTTGCCGGCCTGCATGGCCTTCTTCAGGGTGGCCGCGCGCAGGCTGGTCATGGAGGCGTCGAAGATGATGTCCACGGAGGGGTCCTTGATCACGGAATCCAGGTCCGTGGTCCACTCGGCGATCTTGTGCTTCTCGGCAAGCTCGCGGATCTTGGCCTCGTTGCGGCCCACCAGGATCGGCTCCACCTGGACGCGGGTGCCGTCCTCCAGGGTGAAGCCGCCGGCGTCGCGGATCGGCAGGATAGAGCGCAGCAGGTGCTGGCGGTAGCCCATGCGGCCGGTGATGCCGTTCATGGCAATCCGGATGGTCCTGGTTTCGAAACCCATGTGTCCTCCAAAAGTTCTCGGGATTAGTTGGAAAGCGCATTCCCAGTCGTTCCAGTGTGCACGCGGACAGCTCCCTTGGCAAGCGCTTTCCCGAGCCGGCCTCAAAACTGCCATAATGGGCGGAGCCCCCATGAGCCCCCATATGGAAAGGAACCCCGTGGCCGCAAGCACCTTGGCCGAAGTGGCAAAACTCGCCGGCGTCTCCCCCGCCACGGCCTCACGGGTCCTCAACGGTTCCGCCCGCACACCCGGGGCCGGCATCGCCGAACGGGTGCGCCAGGCCGCCGAATCCCTCGGCTACGTGGCCAATGCCCAGGCCCAGGCGCTCGCGAAATCCAGCACGGGCCTCATCGGGCTGATCGTCCACGACATTGCCGACCCCTACTTCTCGGCCATCGCCCGGGGCGTCCAATCCGCGGCACGCCAGGAGCGCCGGATGGTCCTGCTGGCCACCACCGACGGCACGCCCGCCGGGGAAAAGGAGGCCGCCGCCGCTTTCGCCGCCCGGCGCGCGGACGCGATCGTAATCGCCGGCTCCCGCTCAACCCGGGCGGAGGACTCTGCCGCCAACGGCGAACTCGCCGCAGAGCTCGAACGCTACTGCCGCAACGGCGGCCGGCTCGGCGTCGTCGGGCAGGGGATCATCGGCTTGCCGGAGACGGAGGGCTACCGGACGCTGCCCGTGCCGAACGAGGAGCTGGCCCGCGGGCTGGCGGCGGAACTGGCCGCAGCGCACACGGGGCCGTTCGTGATCGTGGCCGGCCCGGACGGCCTGGCCACGTCCGACGAGCGGGTCCGCGGCTTCCAGCGCGGCCTGGCGGAGGCGGGGCGGGAACCGGCGGAGGTGCTGCACACGGCCTTCAGCCGCAACGGCGGGTTCGACGCCGGAACGCAACTGGCCGGGCGCCCCGGCGATCGGGGCGGGCGGCCGTGCATCTTCGCCGGGAACGACGTCATGGCGATCGGGATCGTGGCGGCGCTGCGCGAGCGGGGCCTGTCGGTGCCCGGGGAAGCCGCCGTGGCCGGCTTTGACGACATCGAATGGCTCCGGGATTTCCGCCCCGAGCTTTCCACGGTGGGGCTGCCGCTGGAGGAAATCGGCCGGAGGGTGACGCTTGGCGCCCTGTCGGACCTGCCCGCGGAGGACGATGCCGCCTCCGGAATCACCGGCACCGTCCGCCTGCGCCGGAGCACGGAAACCGCCTAAACGGCGCCGCTTCGCGCAGCTTGAAGGGCGCCGATCCAGCGGCGCAGCGTCGCGGCGTCGCGGAGCAGGATCTCCGGGCTGTCGTCCGCGACGAACTCGAGCATCACGTCAAGGTCCCGGCCGCTGCTGCGCGCAATCGCGAGCGCCTCACGCCACAGGTCCTCGCGGGCGTCCAGCGGCAGGCGTTCGGCCTGCGGCCACCAGGAAAAGCAATGGATGCCCATCAGCCGTGGGAGCAGGCTCCGCAGGGCGTCGAGCGCCTCGGCATCGGACACGCCGACGGCGGGCTGCCAGTAGGTGCCGACGTTCGGCCGCGCCACCCGGCCCAGGAGTTCCAGGGTTCCCTCGACCGTGCTGGTGAGCGAGCGGTTGTGGAATTCGAAGGCGAGCTCGACGCCCTGGCCGGCCGCAAGGGCGGCGATCCGCCGGGTGTCCTCCACCACCGCAGCCCAGGTGCCGGCGTCGGCCTCGTGGGGCTCAAGGCTCCCGGCCCAAATCCGGACGCGCGGCGCTCCGATCCCGGCGGCGAGCGCCAGCGTGGCTTCGAAATCCCCAAAGGTGCCGGCGCGGTAGTAGGACCCCAGGGAGAGGACCCGGAGGCCGGCGTTGGCGCAGGCCTTCCGTGCGCGGGCGGCCGCGGCGGCATCCGGAACGTGGACGTCACTGCCCCATTCGATGCCTGCCAGCCCCGCCTCTGCGGCAAGGGCCGCCACGTCGTCCACGCTGTGGGAACGGAGCGTCACGGAGCACAGGCCCGGACTCAAAGTGCCGCTCAGTGCGGCGTTTCGGGTTTCCGGGTCCATGGTTTGTCTCGCAGTCTGTAGGGGGCGAAGTCTGATCCAACGTTAGTTGGAATGCGCTTTCCAAGCAATCTTTCCTCCCGGTCGCAGGACTAAGCTGTGCGCATGGCCAACAAGACAGCTGCAGAGAAGCTCGCCACCATCCAGCAGGGCTACACCCTGGAGGGCGCCACCATCGAACTCGGGGCCGCAATTGTGGACGGCGAAGTCCACAAGGAAGCACAGGTCCGCCTCCCGCTGTCCATGATGAACCGGCACGGTCTGGTGGCCGGCGCAACGGGCACCGGCAAGACGGTCACCCTGCACATGATGGCCGAACAGCTTTCCACCGCGGGGGTTCCGGTGTTCCTGGCGGACATCAAGGGCGATCTCTCGGGGCTGGCCACGGCGGCAACCGCCAGCGAAAAACTTACCGCCCGCACCGTGGCCCTGGGCCAGGACTGGTCGGGCCGGAACTTTCCGGTGGAATTCCTGGCCCTCGGCGGGGACGGCAACGGCATCCCGGTTCGGGCCACCGTCACGTCCTTCGGCCCCATCCTGCTGTCCCGGATCATGGAGCTCAACGACACCCAGGAATCCAGCCTGCAGCTCATCTTCCATTTCGCGGACCAGAAGAACCTGGAACTGCTCGACCTTAAGGACCTGCGCTCCGTCATCCAGTTCCTCACCTCGGCCGAAGGCAAGGCCGAGCTGGAGAACCTGGGCGGACTCTCCAAGGCGACCGCGGGCGTCATCCTGCGCGAGCTCGTGGGCCTGGAGGCGCAGGGCCTGGAGAAGTTCTTCGGCGAGCCCGAATTCGATACCGCCGAACTGCTGCGCACCGCCCCGGACGGCCGCGGCGTCATCAGCTGCTTGGAACTGCCCACGCTGCAGACCAAGCCAATGCTGTTCTCCACGTTCCTGATGTGGCTGCTCGCGGACCTGTTCGAGGAGCTTCCCGAGGCCGGCGACCTCGACAAGCCCAAGCTGGTCTTCTTCCTGGACGAGGCCCACCTGCTCTTCAACGGCGCGTCCAAGGCTTTCCTCGAGGCCATCACCACCACTGTCCGGCTCATCCGGTCCAAGGGCGTGGGCATCTTCTTCGTCACCCAGACCCCGAAAGACGTTCCGGCCGACGTCCTGGGCCAGCTGGCCAACCGCATCCAACACGCCCTGCGGGCCTTCACCCCCGAGGACGCCAAGGCGCTGAAAGCCACGGTCTCCACCTTCCCCGTGAGCGACTACGACCTCGAGGAAACCCTCACCTCGGCCGGTATCGGCGAGGCCGTGATCACCGTGATGAACGAACGGGGCGCACCCACACCGGTCGCCCTGACCCGCCTGCGCGCCCCGGAATCGGTCATGGGCCCCAGCAGCGCCGAGCTCGTCCGAAGCACCGTGGCCTCCTCCGCCCTGCTGGTCAAGTACGGAACGGCCGTGGACAACCTCTCCGCCTACGAAAAGCTCAGCGGCAAGGCAGCGGTGCCCACCGGCGCCGCCGCACCCGGACTGCCTCCCGTGCCCGCGAGCACCACCGCATACGACATCGACGCCGAGGCCCGCCGCATCGAGGAGGAAATCCTGGGCCGGCCGAGCAGCCGCCCTGCGCCCCAGGCTCCTCCGTTGGAGGTGCCCCCGGCTCCCGCCCCTGAGCCGCGCCGTGCCGGGACGCGGAGTTCCGGGACGCAGCACGACGGTGGCGGGCTGGGCGATCTGACAGGCGCCTTGGGCGGCGCGCTCGGCGGCGGATTGAAAAGCATGGCACGCTCCCTGGGCACGCAGCTCGGGCGCGAACTCATGCGCGGCATCTTCGGGAATTCCTCACGCCGGCGCCGCTGAGCGGCGGGACCCCGGCTGCGGAGCGTCTGGCGCGGCCCGGGAGCCGGCGCCGGCTTCATATTAAGCGGCCACCCAGGCAGCTGACCTCCGGGCCGGAGGGCCGCCGTTCCCGGCTGCGGCGGCCGCCGTGTTCCCCTGTTCAGGCGCCTGTTCAGGCGCCCGGCGTCAGCTGACAACGGCACGGTCCAGCCGCCGTCGGGTGCTTGATTTTCCGGTTTTTCCGGCCACGCGCACCGGCAGCGTTTAGGAGTTTAGGGGGGCCCGGCAGGTAACGTAAGGGACGTGCAGCTCAGCCAAGCCTTCGTCAAGACCGCAGCCGGATGGCTGCTCGGTCTGATGCTTGCTGTCGCCGCATGCATCGTTGCAATCAACCTGGTGAGCAACACCGTGGCGAGTCCGCAGCAGCCGGTCCGCGATTACTTGGCGGCCATGAAACGGGGCGACGGCGGCGCGGCGCTGGGCCTTCTGAAGGCCTCGGTCCCGGGCGGAAACGCTGCCATGCTGGACGGCACGGCCTTGCAGACCGCGGCCTCGAAGGTCTCCGACGTCAAGATCGGTTCCCCGGTCTCCCGCGGCGGGAAACGCGTGATGGTTCCCCTCGATTACACGATCGACGGCAACCAGCAGCACACCGAGTTCCTCCTGGAGCGCACGGCCACGGAATGGCTGTTCTTCGGCCACTGGGAGTTCGTGCCGTCCTCCCTGCCCACCATTGACGTCACAGTGGTAAACGCCAGCGAGGCGAACCTCAACGGCGTGCCGGTGAACCTGCCCGAGGGCCGCAACAGCTTCGCCGTGTTCTACCCGGGCCAGTACGAGGCCAGCCTCAGCGAGGAATACTTCACCGCCATCCCGGTCCACACCGCGGTGACCAGCAACGACTCCGGGCAGACACCCCTGAACCTCCTGACCCGGACCACGGACAGCCTGAACGACGCCGTCGCGGCGAAGGTCAAGCAGTACCTGGACAGCTGCGCCCAGGAGGCCACCAGGCAGCAGCGCCTGCAGCCGGACTGCCCGTTCTACCACGTGACCAACAGCCCCATCGAGCCGGGCACCATCCGCTGGAAGATCACCCAGTACCCGAAGGTCAGCATCGAACCGTTCGCCGGCGGCTGGGCCGTGGCGCCGCTCGACGGCAAGGCCCGCGTGACGGCGAAGCAGATCGACCTGTTCACCGGCCAGGTCAGCACACTCAACGAGGTCCAGGACTTCAGCTTCACCACCCGCCTGGACATCGGCGAGAACAGCATCGCGGTGGTCCCGCAGGTGAGCTACTAAGCGCCGCTGACTGAAGTGGCCCAATTTTCGGGACGTCGACCGCGCCAAGCCTGGATGCGCCGGGAAAATCCTGGCAATACGTGGGCTACTTCAGTCAGCCGTGGCGCAGTGACCCCGTCCGCAGTACTTCCCTCACCTCAGCGAGCATCGTGTCTGGCGCATGCACGATGTCGTCGTAGAAGTACCTAAGGACGAGAAAACCCTGCAGAACTGCGGCATTGTCCCTTCGCCGGTCCTTCTTGAACTGCCGCGGATCAAGATGGAAGGCCAAGCCGTCCAGTTCCACGATGAGGAAGCCTTCCAGCAGGAAATCCACCCGGCCGATCCCGTCGATCCATACCTGCGTTTCCACCCGGATGCCGGCGTCCCGGAAGAGCACACGCGCCAGGGTTTCAAGGAGCGAGTCGGCTCCCCGGTCCACCTTCGCGAGGACATTGCGGGCTTTCCCGCAGCGCCTCCCGGGCAGGTGACCGAGTAGCCACGAAAGCTCGATGTCTCCCCGGTTGACAGCGCACTCCACCATCACCAGCGACTCAAGGGCCGGCAGGCAAAGCAGGCTGTGCAGAAGGACGTCCGGAAGGGCAGCAACGGGTTCGTCCAAGGGCCACTGGACGAGCGCCGCGCGGTGGCTGACGAAATTGCCCGTTCGCCTCCCGTTCGTGTGCCAGTAATGCGGCTTGGCGGGTTCGTGCAACAGCCACAGCCCGTATCGTTTGCCGGCGGAGATGCACGTGAGCAAGGCCCGTGACCGTCTTGCAGCAACGAACTCAGGATCCGCCCCGGGGAGCGCCAGCAGGCCACGCTCCAGCCGGAGGATCCGCTGGTTTCGTATGGCGGTCCTGATGGCCGGGCTGCCGATTCCGTTGGCGATAAGCAGGCTTGTCGGGGCCACACCGCCAGCGCCCCTGAGAATTTCCGTCGGCTCCATTTGTCCACTGTGGGCACAGGGAGAGGCCACCTGTTGGGAAGAACCGGCGTATGTGGAAAAGCTGACCGACTGAACCAGCCCGCTTTTTGGACCCGACCTTCAGCAAAATGGCCCGGTTCCCGCCCCCAACGGGCAAGAACCGGGCCACTCCAGTCACGCTAGAGCCGCTCAGTCCATTCCGCGCAGGTCCAGCACCAGGTCCGTGTCGCCGTCGGCCTGCAGGACCACCGGGATGCCCCAGTCCTGCTGGTATAGGTGGCAAGCGGCGTGGTCCGGGATTTCGCCGTCCTCGGTCTCGGGGCCGTCGCAGGCCGCGGCGCGCGCCGTGATGTGCAGGACACCCTCGGCCACCTCGGAGGACAGCTCCAGCGTGCGCAGCAGGCCCACGGAGGTGCCGCCGCCGGATACCAGCAGCTCCGGCGGGGTGGAGGAGATCTTCAGCTGCGTGGGATCGCCCCAACGGTCGTCCAGCTTCTGTCCGGTGGGCGCGGTGAAGCGAACCGTGAGTTCGAGGTTGCCGGGGGCCACCGGGCTCTTGGGCCGCTGGGTCTGCGAGGCACCCTCGTCCACCTGCTGGGCTTCCTTGGGAATCGGGACCAGGACCAGCTGGTGCTTGTTGGATTCCACCACCACCAGGAGCGGCTCGCCGCCGTCGGGATGGACCACGACGACGTCGCTCGGCTCTGCGAGGCCGCGTGCCAGGGTGGACACGGTCTTCGCCGCGGGGTCGTAGCGGCGCACGGCACCGTTGTAGGTGTCGGCGATGGCCACGGAGCCGTCGGGCAGGACGGTGACGCCCAGCGGGTGCTGGAGGCGGGCTTCGCCGGCCTCGCCGTCACGGAAGCCGAAGTCGAACAGGCCCTTGCCGATGGCGGATTCCACGGTCACGCCGCCCGACTCCCCGAGCACCAGCCGGCGCAGCGCGGAGGTTTCGGAGTCGGCCACCCAGATGTCCCCGGCGGAGTCGATGGACAGGCCGGAAGGCTGGGCGAACCAGGCTTCCTCGGCGGGACCGTCCAGGAGTCCTTCCAGGCCCGAGCCGGCAAGGATGGACACCTCACCGGAAACCGGCTCGAACGCGAAGATCTGGTGCGTGCCGGCCATGGCGACGACCACGCGCTGCAGCTTGTCGCTCCACACCACGTCCCACGGCGAGGACAGCGAAACCCCGGTGCCGAGGCCCAGCACGCCCACGTCCACGGCGTCGCCGGCGAAATCGGCCGGACCCTCGTGGTGGGCGGGGGAAGCCCATTCGGCGGCACCGGTGGCACTCACCCGGGCGGGGCCGGCGTCGAGCAGCCGCTGGATGCCGTTGCCGGCCACGGTCTGCACGTAACCGGAACTCAGGGTGACACCGCGCAGGCGGTGGTTCACAGTGTCGGCAACGACCGCGTCATAGCCGAGCTTCCAGGCAAGCTCGGAGGGCAGCACAGCCACACCCTGCGGCTCGTTGAACTGGGCGAGCTCGGCCTGGCCATCCAGGTAGCCCTTGGTGCCGGAACCGATGACGCGCTCCACGGTCTCAAGGTCGGGGCGCAGCTCCACCAGGCGGTGGTGGCCGGAGTCGACCACCAGGTAGTTGCCGTTCTCCAGCGCCGTGGCCTTGCCCGGGAAGCGCAGCGTGCCCGACGTCGGAACCGGCGCCACGTACGGGCCGTCGCCGCGGTGCAGGGTGCCCTTGGCCTCGTGTTCGGTAACGAGTTCCTCCAGCAGCACGGCGAGACCGCCGGAGTGGCCCTCACCGGACAGGTGCGCCACGATGTAGCCCTCGGGGTCCACGACCACCAGAGTCGGCCAGGCACGGGCGGTGTAGGCCTTCCAAGTGGCGAGCTCCGGGTCGTCCAGCACGGGGTGATGGATTTCGTAGCGCTCCACGGCCGCGGCGAGGGCCACGGGATCGGCCTCGTGCTCGAACTTGGGCGAGTGCACGCCCACGGTCACCAGCACGTCCGAGTACTTCTCTTCGAGCGGGCGCAGCTCGTCCAACACGTGGAGGCAGTTGATGCAGCAGAACGTCCAGAAGTCCAGCAGCACGATCTTGCCGCGCAGGGCTTCCAGGTCCAGGTTCTTGCCGCCGGTGTTGAGCCAGCCGCGACCCACCAGTTCGGAGGCCCGGACCCGGTGTTGGGTGCGTACGGATTCGCTCATCAGCGTCCTTCCAGCTTTGTGTCGGGGTCGGCCTGCTTCGCGGGCCGTGGTGCGTGTTCGGTTTGTGCAAGCTTGGCGTCGCGGTCCGCGAGCCGGGCAAACATGTCGTTGTAAGCGTTGAGTTCGGCGTCGTTATTCCGCTCGGCCGCGCGGTCCCTCCGCCGGGTCTCGCGTTCGTCTGACCGGGACCACATAACCGCGACGCCGATCGCCACCAGGAGCGTGGGCACCTCGCCGATCCCCCAGGCCACGGCGCCGCCCAGTTGCTGGTCCGCGATCGCCGAACCGCCCCAGGTGCGTCCGAGGTTGCCGAAGTAGTCCGCGGCGAGCAGGCCTGTGCCGCCCATGATGGAGACGCCGAAGAAGGCGTGGAAGCCCATCGTGGCCAGGAGCAGCAGGAGCCGCATCGGGTACGGTGCGCGGCGCGGCAGCGGGTCCGTGCCGATCATGGTCAGCACGAAGATGTACCCGGTGAGCAGGAAGTGCAGGTTCATCAGCTCGTGGCCCACGTGTTCGCGCATGGCCCAGCCGAAGGCATCCGAGTGGTAGAAGATGACGATCGACCCGGCGAAGTTCGCGGCGGCGAACAGCGGGTGCGTCACCAGCTGGGAGAACTTCGAGTGCACGAACACCAGCAGCCACTCCCGCAGGCCCCGGGAACCGTCCCCGCGGCTTCCTTCGCCGCGTGCGGGCAGCGCACGCAGCGCCAGGGTGACGGGTGAGCCGAGCACCAGGAACAGCGGCGCCACCATGGTCAGGGCCATGTGGTCCACCATGTGCATGGAGAACAGCACCATGCCGTAGACGGCCAGCGGCCCGGAGGTGATGTAGGTCAGGACCGCCAGGCCCACGAGCCACACCACGGTGCGCAGCCATGGCCAGGAATCTCCCCGCCGGCGCAGCTTGGCCACGCCCAGGAGATAGGCCACCGCGGCGAAGACGGCCACGGTCACCCAGATCCAGTCGAAGCGCCATTCGCTGAGCATGCGTTCGGGGGTCAGTTCCGGGGGCAGTTCGTAGCCGGAGAGGATGAACGACGGCGACGCGTCCGGCGCGTACGTGGTCGGTTCCGGCGGTGCCGAACGGCCCAGTGCCACGGCGAGTCCCGACGTCGCGCCCATCACCAGCAGCTCAACAAGGACCAGCTGCCAGAGCACCCGGCGGGCGGACATGCCGCCCCGGCCCAGCTGCGGGATGACCCAGCGGCGGTGCATGAAGCCGATGCCGCCCAGGAGCAGCGTGGCGAAGGCCTTGGCCAGGATCAGCTGGCCGTAGGCGGAGCCGGTGAGTACCTGAAAGGTGGTCACCCGGATGCTGGCGTTAATGACGCCGGAGGCGAAGACCAGGAAGAATGCGAAGCCGGCCAGGCCCGAGAAACGGCGGAGCGTCTGTTCGGTGGCGTCCTTGCCGCCGGAGGCTTTGCCGGCCAGGATGCCCGAGAGGACTGCGAGCATGATGATGCCGCCCACCCAGGTGGAGACGCCCACCAGGTGCAGGCCGAGGGAGTTGATGGCGCCGCCGTGGTCGCTGGAGCTTGAGGAGTGCCCGATCAGCGCGGTCGGCACCAGCCCGCACAGCGCCAGGACCAGGGTGCAGGCAAGTCCCGCCAGGGAGCGGACGCCAAAGAGGATGGTGGTGACTACCGCGGCGATGATGGTGACCGCAAGCCAGGCCTTGCCGGTCTCGATATCGGTCATGAAGTAGACGAGCGAACGCGTGAACTCGGCGTCGCCCGAAATGCCCTGCCCCGCGATGTCCGCGTAGCTGAACACCAGAACCGCGACGGCGGAAAGGGTCCAGACAGCGCCCGCGGCCGCCGCAACGGCCAGAGCCCGGGTGAAGGCCGGATGCTCCGGCGCCTCAGTCTCCTTGCTGCGGTGCCCGGGAAGGTGGCGCGGGAGGATGCCGACGGCGAAGATCAGCCCGCCGACCACCGTGGCCAGCGCCACGTTGTGGATCGCCTTGCTGACCGGCAGGCCCCACCGGACCAGGGCGCCGGGGTCGGAGACCTGCCGTGCTCCGGCAGCCCCCGAGAAGAGCAGGGCGCCGGCCAGGGCGAGCAGCAGCACGCCGATGCCGGCAAGCTGCCATGGGAGGCTGATGCCTTGTGCCGTCCCCGCACCTGCCGCTGCCTTGGGAGCGGGCTGGGGGGCTGTGGCGGAGGTTCTTGCTTGTGGCACCTATCCATTGTCCGCCAAGGCTGCCGAGGCCGCGAATCGGCGCCCGGCGGCCGGGCACGTGGAGAGCGTTAAGTGCGGAAGGCGGCAGGCCAGGGGCCTGCCGCCTTCGAGGCGTTCGCCGAAGTGCCTTACTTCTTGGCGACAGCTGCCTTCAGCTTGGAGCCGGCGGTCAGCTTGACGCTGTGGCCTGCTGCAATCTGGATGGTTTCGCCGGTCTGCGGGTTGCGGCCGGTGCGTGCGGCGCGGTCGGTGCGCTCGATGGCGAGCCAGCCCGGGATGGTGATCTTCTCGCCGGCGGCGACAGAAGCCTCGAAGACCTCGAAGAGGGCGTCGAGCACGCCGTTGACGGCAGCCTGGCTGGTGCCAGCCTTGCCAGCAACCTCTGCAACCAGTTCGCTACGGTTCTTAGCCATTGTTGTCCTCCTGGACTGTACGAGTCTCGAGCTCACGCGCGGTGTGCGCACGAGCCACTGTTCGAAAACTTACCAGCTTGGGCGGACACGGCCAGCAAATTCCGCGTGTTTCCGCGCTTTTTTGACCAAATTCACTGGATTTCCGGGGTTTTTGCCGGGTTCGGCGGACTGAACGCGGCTGCCCCGCCTTCCCGGAGGGGGACTGTGGGTGACCCGGCCGGCGGGTCGTCTTGCCGTGGTGTTGTTAAATGAGGGAGGCCCCCGGACGTGTGTTCGGGGGCCTCGACCTGTGAATGGTTGTCCGGCGGTGTCCTACTCTCCCACACCCTCCCGGGTGCAGTACCA
>NZ_FNEI01000025.1 GCF_900099975.1 Arthrobacter cupressi | reverse complement strand
GCCGGGGTGGCGTGCGGACTCGTGCGCGGACGCCTGGAGCGGGGCGCGAGTCCTGAGTTACCGGCCTGGGCATGGCGCCTGAGGAGTTCGTGGACCCATTGCCGGCTGACCCCGTAACGGCGGGCAGCCTCGGATTTCGACATTCCGCCCTCGAGTACGGCCAGGACGATGACCTTGTTCTTCGACATGGCCCAGCCCATCAGGCCAGCTGTCGTCTATGTCCCGCGACATGCCGAGACCGTCAACGATGTCCCGCCACAGCAGTCAACTATCACCCGTCAACGATGTCCCGCCACAGGTGTAAACGATGTCCTGAAATCACACACCCCTCCGCGCACAAAACAGGAACACCCCGGTTTTCGGACCGGGGTGTTCTTTTTCCCCGGCTGCGTCCTGGCCCCCGGCGATGTCCCAGCCCGTTTTCCACATACGAGGGCCCGGGCGTTCCCCGGGCGGGACACGCCGAATAGCCTTGGGTGCGGGAGATGGACTAAGATGTTGAAGTCTGTGCTGCGCCCTGCCCCCGAATTTCCGGTGGCGGAGCCTTGCACGGCATCGCAAATGAACCTCCTGTTACGGAGATACCGTAACCGCTTAGCCCAAAGGAGGTGGGTTCACATATGCGTCCTTACGAATTGATGGTAATCATCGACCCCGAGGTCGAAGAGCGTACCGTTGAGCCGTCGCTTCAGAAGTTCCTGAATGTCATCACCACCGATGGTGGAACCATCGAGAAGGTTGACATCTGGGGCCGTCGTCGCCTGGCTTACGACATCAAGAAGAAGTCTGAAGGTATCTACGCCGTGGTGAACTTCACCGCTGAGCCGGCTACCGCCAAGGAACTTGACCGCCAGCTGTCTCTGAACGAGACCATCATGCGCACCAAGATCATCCGCCCCGAAGACCAGAAGGTTGTTGCTGAGTAATTCAGCTCCCGACTTTCCAATCTTTACCCCGTAGGAACGAACAAGGAGGCAGTAGATGGCAGGCGAAACCACTATCACGGTCATCGGTAATCTCACCAATGACCCGGAGCTGCGGTTCACCCCGTCTGGCTCGGCAGTAGCGAACTTCACCATCGCTTCTACTCCCCGGACCTTCGACCGCCAGTCCAACGAGTGGAAGGACGGGGAAACCCTCTTCCTCCGCGCGTCGGTATGGCGTGAGGCAGCCGAGAACGTGGCCGAATCCCTGACCAAGGGCATGCGCGTCATCGTTCAGGGCCGCCTGAAGAGCCGGTCCTACGAAACCAAGGAAGGCGAGAAGCGCACCGTCATCGAGCTTGAGGTCGACGAAATCGGCCCCAGCCTTCGGTACGCCAATGCCAAGGTCAACCGTACCCAGCGCTCCGGCGGCGGCGGATTTGGCGGCGGTAACGGCGGCCAGGGCGGCTTCGGCGGCAACAGCGGTGGCTTCGGTGGCGGCTCTGGTGGAAACCAGGGCGGCAACTCCGGTGGAGGATGGGGCGGCAACCAGTCCGCGCCGCAGGATGACCCGTGGGCTACCCCCGGTGTCAGCAATGCAGGCGGCTGGGGCAACGGCCCGGACTCCGAACCTCCCTTCTAAACAAACATTCACGTCCGACGCCGGACCCCGCCCGGGTGCCGCAACGCACCCAAGGTGGCAGACGCCGTCGGGCACCACCATCCCGTGGATCAATATCCACGGGCTCCATAGAAAAGGAGCTCCACGATGGCTAAGGCTGAACTCCGTAAGCCCAAACCAAAGTCCAACCCCTTGAAGGCCGCTGACATCACTGTCATCGACTACAAGGACGTAGCACTGCTGCGCAAGTTCATCTCCGACCGCGGAAAGATCCGCGCTCGTCGCGTCACCGGCGTTACCGTTCAGGAACAGCGCAAGATCGCCCAGGCAATCAAGAACGCCCGCGAAGTTGCACTGCTTCCCTACTCCGGCGCTGGCCGCGGCTAAGGAAGGGATTAACTAACATGGCAAAGCTCATTCTGACCCACGAAGTTACCGGTCTCGGTGCTGCTGGCGATGTTGTCGAGGTCAAGAACGGTTACGCACGTAACTACCTCCTGCCCCGCGGCTTCGCTCTGACCTGGACCCGTGGTGGCGAGAAGCAGGTTGAGTCCATCAAGGCTGCACGTGCTGCCCGCGCCCACGCTTCTGTTGAAGCTGCCCAGGCACAGGCCGCTGCGCTGTCCGCCAAGAAGGTTCAGCTCGTTGTGAAGGCCGGCGAGTCCGGTCGTCTCTTCGGCACCGTCAAGCCGGCCGACGTCGCAGCTGCTGTTGAGGCTGCCGGTCTCGGCTCCATCGACAAGCGCAACGTTGAACTGCCGAACCACATCAAGTCTGTTGGTTCGTACCAGGCCAACGTCCGCCTGCACGAGGACGTTTCCGCTGTCATCGACCTCGAGGTCGTTGCAAGCAAGTAGCGCAAGCTGCACGAAAGGCCCCCGCTCCCGGGTTTCCGGGGAGCGGGGGCCTTTTCTTTGACCCGGGCCGGGCCAACTGGCTCAGACGCCCCAGTGGGCGAGGATCGCTTCGCAGAAGTCGTCGTTCGTACCGGTCGACCCGAAGATCTGCTCTTCGCTGATCAACTCGCCGGTGGCGGTGTCGAAGATCAGGAGCCTGCGGATCTGGCCGTCGCCCTTGGCGAGGAGCTTGCCGTCACTTCCGATAAGCCGGTTTTCTCCGGTCAGCAGCACAGTGATGCTGAGCGTCCCGTCGCCGTTGTCGACGATCTTGAGGTCCTTGGCGAGGGTGTTCGGCTGGATGTCCGTCACGGTCATCCCGTTGTAGGTGAATGTTTGGACAACCCTGGTCTCCTCGTGGAACCACAGCAGCTCACTGCCGCGCGTTTTGGCGGAGCCGGAGCCGGTCTGGTCATAGGTGAAGGAGGGCTGGAGTCCCGAGCCGCAGAAGTCGTCGACTACGCCGCTGGTTGAGAAATCTAGGCTGTAGCGTTCGATAACGTCCGCGTTGGCGGGGGCGGCGCCCGCTACGGCGAAGCCGCCGATGAGGAGCGCGGTGACGAGTGGGCTGAGTTTACTGAGCATGGTGGTGACTTTCGACCGGGCAGACCCTGCGCACAGATACGGAAAGTGTCGCATCACGGTTCCTGGCAACCCGCCACGCACCGCCTGCGACGACGACCCAGCCTGCGGTGATCTTACTCCCCGGCCCCGCCCCGCGATACGCCCCGCGAGGGGCCGATTAATGCCCCGGAGTGGAGGTCCTTACGGCCGGTGCAGTTCGTTCATCACGTATTCGTAGCCGCGGCGGACCAACTCGTCCAGCACGCCCAGATCCACGTCGGAAAGCTTGTTGATGTACAGGCAGCCGACTCCGGTCTTGTACTTGCCCAGCCCGGCCAGCAGCTTTGCGGCGTCGGGATCGTAGATCAGGCCGTAGAGCGCCAGGTTGGCCTTCCTCGGGGAGAAGCCGACGGCGGCAGTGTCGCCTTCGCGGCTGGCGCCACGGTAGTGGTACCGGCCGAAGCCCACGATGCTTGGCCCCCACATCACGGGCTCAAGCCCGGTGGCGTCCCGCATCAGTTCCAGGAGCGCAAAACCGTCGGCCCGTCGCACGGGATGCTCCACGGCCGCCAGGAATTCCCGGACGGGCACGGCGGTGGGCTGCGTCTTGTTCTCGTCCATGGCGGTAGTTTTGCAGACCGCCAGGGGCGCTGCCAGAGGTGCGGAATAAACCCAGGAGCACCCCCGTTTACGGTATAGATGCAAATGCATGTAATCTGTAAACGAATCATCGAGCACCAGGAGAACGCCATGGAGACCCGCCGCATCACCGTCCTTTCCGCCGGACTCGGCGTCCCGTCGTCGAGCCGCCTGCTCGCCGACCAGCTCGCCGCCTCGGTGAAGCGGCAGCTTGGTGAGGCGGGCTACGACCCCGAAGTGGAAGTTGTCGAACTGCGCGAGCTCGCCGTGGACATCGCGAACAACTTCGTCACCGGCTACGCGGGGCCGCGCCTCGCGGAGGTGATTGCCGGCGTCGAGCAGTCCGATGGGATCATCGCGGTCAGCCCGGTGTTCAGCGCCTCCTACAGCGGCCTGTTCAAGTCCTTCATCGACGTCCTGGACCCCAAATCCCTGGACGGCAAGGCGGTGCTGATGGGCGCCACAGGCGGCACGGACCGCCACCAAATGGTGCTGGACTACGCCATGCGGCCGCTATTCAGCTACCTGCGCACCCGGATGACGCAGACCTCCGTTTTCGCCGGCCCCCAGGACTGGGGGAACAACGACGGCGGCGGCTCGCCCCTCTCGGCCCGCGTGGACCGGGCGGCGAAGGAATTGGTGCAGCTGCTGAGCGGGGACCAGCCGCGCCGGAAGGCCGATCCGATGGAATCCATGCCCTTCGAGCAGCTCCTGGCCGGGATCACCGGCGGTCGCTGAGAGGGCCGGCCGAACTAATTCCCGGCCCGGATCGTTGAGCCGGTCATGAAGTGTCCTGTGGATTCAAATGACCTGGTGATGAGCGACCGGAACGGCGTGGAGATCGACTACTGCCCGCAGTGCAGGGGCGTGTGGCTGGACCGCGGCGAGCTCGACAAGATCATCGACCGCGCCGGGAACCAGTACGGCGGTCAGCCGGCGGCGCCTGCACCCCAGGCCCCGCCCGCCCCGACTCCTCCGCCGCTGTACAACCGCGACTACCCGCAGCCCGGCTACGGCAACGTCCAAGACCCCCGCTACAACCGCGACAAGCCCCGCTATGACGACCGGAACTACGGCAAGGGCTATGACCGTGACTACGACCGGCGGCACAAGAAGAAGGAAAGCTGGCTGGGCGACCTCTTCGACTTCTAACCCAACGCGCAGTCCGGGGGGTTCAGTCCTCCAGCAGTGCGATGAACTCCCGCGCCTGCGCGAGCGAGATGTCGGAGTGGCGCACCAGGGCGAGGGCGGCGGCCTCGACGTCGCCGCTCTTGGCCAGCGTGCGGATCCGGCCGTAGATGTCGTCGTTGAGCATGTTGCTGCTGACTTCGCGGATCACGTCGCCCTTGCTGGCGATGGCCCGGTAGCGGTACGGGAAGCGTTCGGGTTCCTCGTCATCCGGCAGCAGGTCTACCGGCGGCGGCTCGGGCTGCCGGAACGGCTGCGGGTGCGCCGCGAGGGCGGCGACGGCGTCACGGGAGGCGCGCAGGCCCTCTCCCGTGCTGCTGAGGTACAGCTTGATCGCTGCCATCGCCTGCCCCTGCGCGATAAGGGAGTACAGCCGGCGGTGCTGCTCCTCGCTCAGTTTGGCCGCCGACTCGCGTGCCAGTTCCACGGCGTCCACCGGTGCGCCGTCGGCCTCGTGCTTCGCCCGGTAGTCCGTGGCGCGGCGGCTCAGGCTGCGGTTGAGCAGCAGGACGGCGATGACCACGGCAATCAAAATCAGGGCCGGGATGATCAGGGATTCCATGTATCAGAGCCGATCTATGTAGTTCTTTGCGGAGAGCAGGTCCGCGCGGGTGTAGTCCCGTAGAAGTTTAATGGCCTGGATCTTCTGCCCGTTCCGGGCCATGGATTGCAACTGCCGCACAAAGTCCGGGTTCAGCTGTCCGTCTGGAAGCACCGCCAGCGGACGGCCCGACGCCGGAGCTGCTGCCGGCTGTGCGTGACGCTGAAGTCGGGGTTGGGGCTGCGGGGGCTGCTTGTGCCCGGCTTGCGTGTTCGCGCGGGCGCGGGCGGCCAGTGCCGCCTGGGTCTGTTCCGCCTGGTGGGCGGCGGACCGCCGGGCGAGTTCACGCTGGTACCGTTCGGCCTCGGAGACGCCGAAGTCCCGGGGTTTGAAGGCCTGGTTCAGGGCCCAGATCACCATGCCGAGGATGACCACGGGCACTGCGACGGTCAGTACATCCCCCAAGGTGAAGTCCATGCCTAGAGCTTATGCCAGTTGCCAGTTATCCACAGCACATTCCCAGATGGGCATGCTTTTTGAGAGGATACTGTCGAATTTCCGGGGAATTTGTGGGCTGCATCACATTTTGGGCATATTTTCCCCTGTGAATGGAGGGTTAGGGGTCCTTTCATGCGTTAGCCGGCATTGAGGCTGTGGATGGCGGGGGCCGGAAAATACTTTTGGTCCACACCCTGTTCGAAGTGTTTTCCCAGTTCAGGGACCCATTCCAAGGGAAAGAATTTTGCTTTCCACAGGAACATGCACATACTGTGCACAAGCATGGTCTGGTTATCCACCGGTTGTCCACAGGCCCGGCTTGGCTCCGGGAAAAAGCGGGGATAACGTGGCTTGGTACCCCATTCAGGTACCTGGATTGCCCCGTTTTCGCCGTCGCTGGTGCTTTTCACACAGGTCTTTTGCTGGCCTTGTGGATTTCCCTGTGGATAAGCCGTGGATAGCTGGGGAAATCCGGATCCGCCGGTTCCGGAAGGAGCCCGGCGGAAGATTGTCGGTGCCCTCCGCAAGGATGTGGCAACGGCAGATTCCAGGCGGCCGGCAGCCCCTCCCAGGGCGCCGCCAGCTGTCCTGAAGCACCCGGCGGCACACATGGAGGACGGCTTTGTCAGTTACGCACCTGGATTCGATTGAGGGCGGCCGCTCATCCGAGCTAAGCCGGACTCCCCCGCAGGACATTGCGGCAGAGCAATCGGTCCTCGGTGGCATGATGCTGTCCAAGGACGCCATCGCGGACGTCGTGGAGATCGTCCGCGGTCACGACTTCTACCGCCCTGCCCACGAGACCATCTACGAATCGATCATCGACCTCTACGGCCGCGGCGAGCCCGCCGACGCCGTCACGGTCTCCGACGAACTGACCAAGCGCGGCGAGATCAACAAGATCGGCGGTCCCGCCTACCTGCACGAGCTTATCCAGACCGTCCCCACGGCAGCCAATGCCGGCTACTACGCGGAGATCGTCGCGGAACGGGCCGTGCTCCGGCGCCTCGTGAACGCCGGCACCAAGATCGTGCAGATGGGCTATGGCCAGGACGGTGAGGTTGAAGACCTCGTCAACCAGGCCCAGGCCGAGGTCTATGCCGTCGCCGAGCGCCGCACCGCCGAGGACTATGTCGCCCTGAAGGACGTCATGGAGTCCACGGTGGACGAAATCGAGGCCTCCGGGCACCGCGGCGAGGGCATGACCGGTGTTCCCACCGGCTTCTACGAGCTCGATGAGCTGACGCACGGCCTGCACCCTGGCCAGATGATCGTCATCGCGGCGCGTCCCGCCGTCGGTAAGTCGACGTTCGCGCTGGACTTCGCGCGCTCGGCTGCCATCAAGAACAACCTGGCCACGGTGATGTTCTCGCTCGAAATGGGCCGGAATGAAATCGCAATGCGCCTGCTCTCGGCCGAGGCAACCATCAGCCTGCAGGACCTGCGCAAGGGCACCATCAAGGACGAGCAGTGGTCCAAGATCGCCACCACCATGGGCCGCATGAACGACGCCCCGTTGTTCATCGATGACAGCCCCAACATGTCCCTGATGGAAATCCGTGCCAAGTGCCGGCGGCTGAAGCAGCAGCACGACCTCAAGCTTGTGGTCCTGGACTACCTGCAGCTGATGAGCTCCGGCAAGCGCGTGGAATCCCGCCAGCAGGAAGTGTCCGAGTTCTCCCGTGCGCTGAAGCTGCTTGCCAAGGAACTCCAGGTGCCGGTCATTGCCCTGTCCCAGCTCAACCGTGGTTCGGAACAGCGCCAGGACAAGCGCCCCATGGTCTCGGACCTGCGTGAATCCGGCTCCATCGAGCAGGATGCCGACATGGTGATCCTCCTGCACCGCGAAGACGTCTACGACAAGGAGTCCCCGCGCGCCGGCGAGGCCGACATCCTGGTGGCCAAGCACCGTAACGGCCCCACCAAGGACATCGTGGTCGCCTTCCAGGGCCACTACTCCCGTTTCGCCAACATGGCAGGAGAGACCGGCGGCGGCTTCTAGCCTCCGGTTCGGGACCCGTGCGGAGCGGGCTTAGGCGCCTTCGCCCTGCAGCAGATGGTCGGGCAGGCGGTTGCCCGGCGCCCCGCCGCGGATCTTCAGCAGTTCGCGGGCGTGCTCGTGCAGCCGCTTGTCCTCGTCGCTGACCGGTACCCATTGGGGCACCGGCACGGAGGTGCCGCTTTCGTCGCGGGCCACCATGACCGTCAGGCAGTAGGTGGTGAGGTTCATTTCCCGGCTCTTTGGGCTGCCGGAGCGCACGTGGACGGCGATATGCATGCCCTTGTTGCCGGTGTACACCAGGCGGGCCTCTACTTCCACGACGTCGCCGATCAGCAGCGGCCGGTAGAAGCGGACGCCGCCGGAGAACACCGCCACGGTGTCCCTGCCGCAGTACCGGGAGGCACAGACGTAGGCGGCCTCGTCGATCCATTTCATGACGATGCCGCCGTGCACCTTGCCGCCCCAGTTCACGTCGCCCGGGGACGCCATGAAGCGCAGCACCACACGCTCGGCCGTACCGGCATCGGTATATTCCTGGGCGTTCATCGCTTCGACGATCTTCTCGCGCACCTCAATGCGCGCCAGTGCGCTGTCCCGCTGCTCGATTTCGGTCGGCGTGGACGGCGTGAACTGCGGAACCGGCACCGGTTTGCCGTCCGGGCCCACCGCTACGAAGATCACCAGGCACTGGCTGCGCATGGTGGCCGGGCCGCCCTTGGGGTCGGCCGCAGAGGTGACCGTGCGGATGTGCATCGAGGAGCGGCCCGTGTAGACGATGGTCGCCTCCACCTCCACCATGTCGCCGCTGTTCACGGGATCGCTGAAGTGGATATTGCCGACGTATGCGGTCACGCAGTACGACTTCGCCCAGCCGACGGCGGCAGCGTAGGCCGCCTTGTCCACCCATTCCAGGACCGTGCCGGCGTCCACCGAGCCGCTGTGCCCGACGTCGGTGGGGGCGGCCAGGAAGCGGAGGGTGACTGAGTGCGGTGCAGGCTCGCTCATGAGGCGAGTTTAGCCACGGGCCGGACGCCGGTGCGTTGTGTGACGGTGTCCGTCACCTCGGGATATGACGGCAGGACGGCCGGGGAACCGTACCGATTTCCATAACTCTAATGAGAGTCATTATTGTTAAGCGCATGATCGCTCACCCCTCGTTCCGACATGTTTCCCGCCGCGCTCTCGCGGTGCCGTCCGTGCTCCTTTCCGCCCTGCTGCTTGCCGGCTGCGGCGCCGCCGCCGGAGGGCCGGCTTCCCAGCCCTCCGCCGGAGAGGCCTCTCCCGGCGCGCCAAAGGAGGCGCAGGGCCCCACCCCGCGCCTCGTACTGACCCACGACGGCGGCATCACCGTCCTCGACGCCAAGACCCTCAAGCCCGTGGGCGGAGCGGAGCTCGAGGGTTTCAACCGCCTCAACCCGGCGGGCGACGGCCGCCACGTGCTCGTCTCCACGGGCGATGCGTTCCGGGTGTTCGACGCCGGCTCGTGGAGCGAGCCGCACGGCGACCACAGCCACCACTATGCCGGCGAGCCGCGCCTGACCGAGCGCTCTTTTGAGGCCAGCAAGGCCGGGCACGTGGTCCGGCATGCCGGCAGGACCGTGCTGTTCAGCGACGGATCCGGAAAGATCGAAAGCTTTGACCCTGCCGGTCTCACGAAGGCCCTCACAACCGGCCTGCCCGCGACCGACGTCTACACTGCCCCGGAAGCCCACCACGGCGTCGCGGTTCCGCTGGAGGACGGCGGCCTGCTGGTGACCCTGGGCACCGAGGAGAGCCGCACCGGCGCCGTCGTCCTCAGCGCCGGCAAGGGGCAGGACCGCAAGGAAACCGCGCGGAACGAAAACTGCCCCGGCGTCCACGGCGAGGCCGTCGCTGCGCACGGCGTCGTGGTGCTTGGCTGCCAGGACGGCATGCTGATCTACAAGGACGGAAAGTTCACCAAGGTGGCCAGCCCCGACAAGTACGGCCGCATGGGCAATCAGGCAGGATCCGAAGAGTCGCCGGTGATCCTGGGGGATTACAAGGTGGACAAGGAGGCCGAGCTGGAGCGCCCCACCCGGATCTCCCTGGTCAACACCGAGACCGCCACGCTGCGGCTCGTGGACCTCGGAACCAGCTACTCCTTCCGTTCCCTCGGGCGCGGACCGGCCGGCGAGGCCTTGGTCCTGGGCACCGACGGCGGCCTGCGCGTGATCGACCCCGCCACCGGCAAGATCGCCTCCACCATCAAAGTGACGGCACCCTGGACCGAATCGACCACCTGGCAGGACCCGCGGCCCACGCTGTTCGTCCAGGGTTCGACGGCGTACGTCACCGAGCCGGACGCCCGCACGATCCACGCCGTGGACCTGAAGGGCCGCAAGGTGCTCAAGAGCGCCGTCCTGGACGTCGTGCCGAACGAGCTGACCGGCGTCGAAGGCTGACAAGCGCCAAACCAAGAGCAGCGCACCCGCCGATGCGGGTGCGCTGCCTGCGCTTGCGGTGAACGGGGAGGCTTAGGCGAGCACGCTCAGCTTGGAGCCCTTGCGGCCAAAGGCTGCGGCATCCACGGAGAGTCGCCCGGCGCCGGCCAGCGCCACGGCGAGGGCGCCGCCGCCAAGGGCCAGCACCAGTTCGTAGCCGCCGTTTGCGACAAAGACGCCGGCGGGAGCGTGCACCAGCACCAGCGCGCCGAGCATGTTCAGGGCGAGGAGTGCGCCGAAGACGCGGGTCAGAATGCCGGCGATGAGCGCGATGCCGCCGACGAGCTCCAATCCGGCCACGAGCGGCGCCGCGGCGGACGCGGCGGGGACGCCCATCTGGGTGAAGGCGGCCTGGGTGCCGGCGATGGTGAACTCGCTGAATTTCTGCCAGCCATGGGCGGCGAAGATGAAGCCGACGATGACGCGCAGGACGGTAAGGGCTGTGGTGGTCGGGGTTGACTTGTTCATTGTTCCAGCGTTCCGGAGGTTACTTGAAGTGTCAAGTAATGTGACGGGCGCCAAACGGAACGGCAGGGCTGTCTGCCCTGCCGGTTATGGTGGAAACGTGCCCCAAACCGTCGCCCCTGCCGCCCGCCCCTCCCATGCCCGCGAGATCCTCCGCCTCGCCGTTCCGGCCTTCGGCGCGCTGATCGCGGAACCCCTTTTCCTGCTCGCGGACTCGGCGATCGTCGGACACCTCGGCGTCAACCAGCTTGCCGGCGTCGGCCTCGCCTCCACGCTGCTGCACACTGCCGTCGGGCTGATGGTCTTCCTGGCGTATTCGACGACGCCGGCGGTCGCCCGCGCGATCGGCGACGGCAAGCTGACCAAGGCGCTCGCGGCAGGGCGCGACGGCGTGTGGCTGGCCCTGCTGCTGGGCGCCGCGCTGGCGGTGGCCGGCTTCGTCGCGGCCGGGCCGCTCGTGGACCTGTTCGGCGCCGGGGGAGAGGTGCGCGGTTTCGCCGTCGACTACCTCCGCTGGTCCATGCCCGGACTGATCGCCATGCTGCTGATCTTCGCCGGCACCGGCGTGCTCCGCGGCCTGCAGGACACCCGCACTCCGCTCGTGGTGGCCACCGCGGGCTTCGCGCTCAACATCGCCCTGAACTGGATCCTGGTCTACGGCCTGAACTTCTCGGTC
Source organism: Arthrobacter cupressi (assembly GCF_900099975.1). Lineage (GTDB taxonomy): Bacteria > Actinomycetota > Actinomycetes > Actinomycetales > Micrococcaceae > Arthrobacter > Arthrobacter cupressi. The sequence continues at coordinate 4,031 of NZ_FNEI01000025.1, read as the reverse complement.
GCCGGGTCGGCGCTCGGTACCAGCATCGCGCAGTGGGCCATGGCGGCCGTCTACCTGGTGATGGTGGGCCGCAACGCCCGCCGGCACGGAGTGTCCCTGCGGCCGGACTGGCGCGGCATCCGCACCATGACCACCGTGGGGTCCTGGCTTATGCTCCGCACGCTCTCCCTCCGGCTTGCGATCCTCGCCACCGTGCTCGTGGCCACCTCGCAGGGAGCCGTCAACCTGGCCGCGCACCAGCTCACCATGACCATCTTCTCCTTCCTGGCCTTCGCGCTGGACGCCCTCGCGATCGCCGCCCAGGCCCTGATCGGCAAGGAACTCGGTGCCGCCAGGCCCGCCGAGGCCCGCGAACTCACCCGGACCATGATCCGCTGGGGCCTGGGCTTCGGCGTCGTCACCGGGGCCCTGCTGGCTGTTGCCGCGCCCTGGACCGGCTTGCTCTTCACCTCCGACGGCGCCGTGCAGTCCGCCCTCACCGGCGCCCTATGGATCCTGGCCGCCGGGCAGCCCCTGGCCGGTTTCGTGTTTGTGCTCGACGGCGTGCTGATCGGCGCGGGCGACGCCCGCTACCTGGCGATCGCCGGCGTCGTGAACCTCGCCTTCTACCTGCCCCTGCTGGCCGCCGTCCACCTGACCCGGCCCGAAGGCGCGGCCGGGCTGCTCTGGCTGTGGGCCGCGTTCGGCCTGGGCTACATGCTGGCCCGCGGAGTCACGCTGGGTGTACGCTCGCGCAACGACAAATGGATGGTGCTGGGCTCCTAGCGGTCCGGGCCGCCTTGGCCGCGGAAACGGGCGGGGTCCGGTCGCTAAACTGGATGGGTGACTTTCCCCTCCTCGTCAGCATCTGTCCCTTCCTGGCTCTCCGGCTCCGACGACGCCGCACCCTGGAAGCCGGTGCTGCTCCGCGCCGTCATCGCCCTCGTGTTCGGTGCGCTGACGGTCTTCTGGGGGGCTCCATCGGTGCAGGTCCTCGCCTGGGCGCTGGGGCTGTACCTGCTGGCCACGGCGTTTGCGGTGTTGCGCGGCGGCAGCGTTCCGGCAGCGCTCGCCGCGGTGGTCGCGCTCGGCGGCGTGGGCGCGCTGCTCACCCAGTCCGACGCCGGTGCCGCCCTCTCGGCTTCCCTCGCCCTGCTGGTGCTCGGCGCGGGCGAACTGGTGCAGGGCCTGCGCCAGCGCGGCCGCAAGGTGCTGGCACGGGACTGGCTGATCTCCGGCGTCGTGGGTGTTGGAACGGCGGCGCTGCTGCCCTTCTTCATCAGCCTCGGCGCCCACGCCCTGCTGGGCGTCGCCGGCGGCGGCGCCATCATCTCCGGGGTCCTGTGGACCCTCTCCGGCCTGAGCCTGCGCCATGATGCCGGCGGCCGCCGGAACGGTGGGCACGGCGTGCCTGCCAAGGACGTAAACTAGATACCGTACCTTCTACTTTCTGTAGAACTCTTCAGGCGCGCGAGGCGCCGGCACGACCCCACCATTGGAGGAAGACCTTGGCAGACCAGAAACCAGGAGAGCCGCGCAAGATGCGGACCTCGGTGAAAGGGCCGCTGATGTTTTCCGCATTCTGGGGCGTGGTGGTCTTTTTCGCCGTACTGATTTTCGCCTCGGGCGGCAGCGGCCACTCGCCGCGCTTCGACCTGGCTTTCACCGGCGGCGGCATTGCCTTCATCGTCAGCCTGGTCATGGCGGCGATGCTCTCCATGAGCTACAAGGAAAACGCCGAGCACCTCGGCAAGGGCTCCGGCGTCAACCTGAGCTCCCGCAAGGCCCGCAGCCACGGCGGCGCGGCCCGCGGCCCGGCAGCGCCCCCTGCGGCTTCGCCCGAGGATCCCGAAGCTCCGGCCCCCGGCCACTGACCCGCTTGCAACGCGCGCCCTACGCGCTGGCGCGGCGCGCCCGGTACGCAGCCACATGCGCCCGGTTGGCGCAGTTCCCCGTATCGCAGTAAAGCTTCGAGCGGTTCCGGCTGAGGTCCAGCACCACCGCGTCGCAATCCTCGGCGGCGCAGACCCGCATGCGTTCGCCCTCCTTGCTGCGGATCACGTCCACCAGCGCCATGGCCGCTTCGGTCCCCATCCGATCCGCGAGCGGAGCATCAGGCGTGGTGGCGTGCAGGTGCCAGTCCCAATGATCGTGCTTCACCAGCTGGGGGAGTGCCTTCGCCTTCACCAGCAGCTGGTTGATCGCCTGCACGGCGGTGTCTTCGTCCGCCGTCCACAACGCCGTAAGTTCCTTGCGCAGCCGCTTGATGCTCTCCAGTTCCCGCTCGGTTCCCGCCCGCACGCCGGAGAATTCCTCGGCGTCCAGGAAAGCGTCCAGGTCTTCCGGGGTGGCCAGTTCCTCACCGCCGTTGGCGGCAGTGTTGATTAGATTGACGACGGCGCGCAGGGCCACCACGGTGTCAGGTGCAAAAAGCACTTTGACTCCTTACTTGGCTCGGGAGTATTGTCAGGAGCGTAACCCATTTTACTCCTGACAGGAGGCGTGCTGTGTCAGCTGCCAAGAGCCGGGGCGCGGCGGGCTTCATGGCCTCCGGCCTGGGCGTCGCGCTCTTCTCCTCCGCGGTCTTCGGGCTGTCCGGTTCCTTCGCGAAGTCCCTCCTGGAGACGGGCTGGACGCCGGGTTCCGCCGTCGCGGTCCGCCTCAGCGGTGCGGCGCTGGTCTTGGCGGTGCCCGCCGTCCTCGCCCTCCGCGGCCGCTGGCACCAGCTCAAGGAAAACTGGCTCACGATCCTGCTGTTCGGGCTGATCGGTGTGGCGGGCTGCCAGCTCTTCTACTTCAACGCGGTGGCACGCCTGTCCGTGGGCGTTGCCCTGCTGCTCGAATACCTTGCGCCCACCATGATCGTGCTCTGGCTGTGGGCGGCCACCCGGCGCCGTCCGCGGGCCCTGACTTCGATCGGCACCCTCCTGTCCCTGGGCGGCCTGGTCTTCGTGCTCGACCTCACCGGTGCGGTCAAGGTGGACTTCATCGGCGTGCTGTGGGGCATGGCCGCTGCCGTCTGCCTGGTGATCTACTTCTTCATCACGGCCAAGCAGAACGACGGCCTGCCGCCCCTGGTGCTTGCCGCCGGCGGCCTGCTGGCCGGCGCCGTGGTCATGTGGGCCGCCGGTGCCTTCGGCCTGCTGCCAATGTTCTTCAGCGCCGCGGACACCCACCTTGGCCCGTGGAACACCCCGTGGTGGGTCTCTGTGGCCGGCCTGGTGCTGCTTTCCACTGTCCTGTCCTACGTCTCGGGCATCATGGCCGCCCGCAGCCTGGGCTCCAAGGTGGCGTCCTTCGTTTCACTCACCGAGGTCCTGTTCGCCGTCGTCTGGGCCTGGCTGCTTCTCTCGGAGCTGCCAAGCACCGTCCAGCTGCTGGGTGGCGCGCTGATCATCCTCGGAGTGGTGCTGGTGCGTGTGGATGAACTGCGCGCCGAGCGCCTGGCTGTTTCGGTGCCCGGCGGTGCCGAGCCGTGCGCGGAGCTGGATCACGCGAACGACGTGGAGCCGGTGCCTTCGGCCCGAACGGGGCCTGAGTCCTGACCGCCTGAGCGCGGCCGCGCGGAAATGCCGGCTTAAACGGGGATGACCCCCTCAAATTTGAGGGGGTCATCCACGTTTCGGCCGGTAATCCGGCCGGAGCGGTTGTTGGCCGGAGGCGGTTGTTAGCCCTGGGAGGCCTGTTCCTGCTCGTTGGCGTTCTTGGTGGCCTTCTTGCCGGCTTCGTCCAGGGCCTGGGCGACCTTCTGGAGGGCGGTCATGTGCTGGGACTGCCATTCGTTGCGGAACTTGTCGGCGTCCGGGCCCTTCCAGTCCGTGCCGTGCAGGACCTTGTTCAGGGTGTTGCGCTGCTGCTCGATTTCGTTCGAGCCGGCGCTGAGCTTGCTGCCGAGGGTCTTGAGCTGCTGGACATCTGCGCCCCAAATAGCCATGGTGTGTCTCCTTGTGGATTCGCGGATCCGAACTCTTCGGCATCCCCAATACCTAGAAACTATCCCGGCGGCGCAAAAAGTGTCGATGGGGACGCCTCCCCATGAAGCAGTCCCCACC
>NZ_FNEI01000014.1 GCF_900099975.1 Arthrobacter cupressi | reverse complement strand
CCGGTCGAACGCAAGCCCGAGTGGATCAAGGCCAAGGTCCAGATGGGGCCCGAGTTCGTGGGCCTGAAGAACCTCGTGAAGAAGGAAGGCCTGCACACCGTCTGCGAGGAAGCCGGCTGCCCGAACATCTTCGAGTGCTGGGAAGACAAGGAAGCGACCTTCCTGATCGGCGGCTCCGAATGCACCCGCCGCTGCGACTTCTGCCAGATCGACACCGGCAAACCCTCACCCCTGGACCGGCTGGAGCCCACCAAGGTCGCCCGCTCCGTGCAGTCCATGAACCTGCGCTACGCCACCGTCACCGGCGTGGCCCGCGACGACCTCGAAGACGAAGGCGTCTGGCTCTACGCCGAAACCGTGCGCAAGATCCACGAACTGAACCCCGGCACCGGGGTGGAACTGCTCATCCCGGACTTCTCCGGCAACCCCGACCACATCGCCGCGATCTGCGACTCCGCCCCCGAGGTTTTCGCGCACAACGTCGAAACCGTGCCCAGGATCTTCAAGCGCATCCGCCCCGCGTTCCGCTACGAACGCTCCCTGGACGTCATCACCCAGGGCCGGAACCACGGCATGGTCACCAAGTCCAACCTGATCCTGGGCATGGGCGAAACCCGCGAAGAAATCTCCGAAGCCCTCCGCGACCTGCACGAGGCCGGCTGCGACCTGGTCACCATCACCCAGTACCTGCGCCCCTCCGAACGGCACCTGCCCGTGGACCGCTGGGTCAAACCCCAGGAATTCGTCGACCTCGCCGACGAAGCCGAACAGATCGGCTTCCTCGGCGTCATGTCCGGGCCCCTGGTCCGCTCCTCCTACCGGGCCGGCCGGCTCTGGGCCACCGCCATGCGCAAGAAAGGCCGCGACATCCCCGCCCACCTTGCCCACATCGCCGAAGGCATCCAGGACTCCGGCACCACCCGCCAGGAAGCCCGCACCCTCCTTACCCACGGCGCGTAACATCCATCAAGCCAACGGGACCGGACGCCTTTCAGCAGGCGTCCGGTCCTTTGTCATCACGTAGAATTAAGGCACTATGGCGAAATCCCCTGATTCCAGCAAACCGACCCCGTCGGCAGCCGACGCTCCGAAGCGCGGATTGTTCTCCCGCAAGCCCAAGGAAGCCAAGGCAAAGAAGCCCAGCCAGCTCAAGCAAATCGGCGAAGTCTTCAAGATGACCCGCCGCAGCGACCCCCAGGTCGTCTGGCTGATGGTTCTTGCCTTCCTGGGCGTCATCGCCGTCAGCCTGGTCATCGGCCTGCTCCTGCAGAACCCGATCACCGGCCTGATCATCGGCATTCCGCTGGGCCTGCTGGCCGCCGTTTTCATCCTGTCCCGCCGAGCCGAGCGGGCCGCCTTCGCGCAGATCGAGAACCAGCCGGGAGCGTCCGGCGCCGCCCTCGGCACCCTGCGCCGCGGCTGGATCACCGAAGAGCAGCCGGTCGCCGTCAACCCGCGCACCCAGGACGCCGTGTTCCGCGCCATCGGCCGTCCCGGCGTCGTCCTCGTCAGCGAAGGCCCCTCGCACCGGGCCAAGCCGCTGCTGGACGCCGAACGCAAGAAGCTCTCCCGCATCCTGCCGAACGTCACCATCCACGTCATCGAAAGCGGCCGCGGCGAAGGCCAGGTTCCCATCAGCCAGATCGCCAAGACCATGAACAAGCTCAAGAACGAGCTCACCAAGGTCGAGGTCAACGCGGTCAGCAAGCGCATCTCTTCCCTGGCCAGCAACCGACTGCCGATCCCCAAGGGCATCGACCCCTATAAGGCTCGTCCGCAGCGCGGGCGCTGATTCCGCGAACATTAAAGAACCGCCCCTGGTTGCCGGGGGCGGTTCTTTCATGTCTTCAGGAATTCTCCAGCAGTGAGGGATCACATCCTGATGAGGATGGTGTTCATGGCCTTGTCGTGGAGGCCGCGCTGGTCCGGGTCGAAGATGACGGCGGGGATGACCAGGCACAGCAGCAGGGTCCGCACCAGGGCGGCGAGCGGGCCGGCCGGTCCTCCGCCCAGCTTCACCACATGGATGCCGGCGACCCGGTGCCCGATGCTGTAGCCGAGCGTGCCGATCAGTAGGATCTGCTCGATGGCGAAGACGCCAAGCGTGGCCCACTGGTTACCGCCGAAGGCGAAGTTGCTGATCAGCAGCGCCACACCCCAGTCTATGCAAATGCCAAGGATGCGCCGCCCGGCCCGGGCCATGGAGCCGGGCCCGGATTCGGGAAGGCCCAGCCGCTCCCCCGGGTACTTCGAAATGCCGGACGTGTCCGGGCCGGTGAGCCATGAGCCGAGATCTTTACGGGAAACCACGAGACAAGTTTAACGGCATCACTGGCAGCGTCCCGACGGCGGCAGCCCGCAGCCGTCCTTCCCCCCGCCTGGCGGCGCGGCGCCGGGCCACATCGCGGACGACATGGACCTCGGCGAGCAGGGCAAGTAGCGTTTACACGGAAGGCAGTTCTGTAACCTGCCTGAAACAAAGCTGATACTCCCGGGAAATCCCTTTTCCCTAAGGTTGTAGAAGTTGCTAGCCACCGCACCGGGGGCACTTTTTTGTGCTCAGCCGGCTTCGGTTTTCGCTGGATCAGACGGCAAATGCCCGTTACCTGTTATGCGTTAGGAGCATAGATGTTCAAGACTGCGGAAGAAGTTCTCCAGTTCATCAAGGAAGAAGACGTCAAGTTCGTTGATATCCGCTTCACCGACCTGCCCGGCGTCCAGCAGCACTTCAACGTGCCGGCCAAGAGCGTGGACCTGGACTTCTTCGTGCACGGCCAGCTCTTCGACGGTTCCTCCATCCGCGGCTTCCAGGGCATCGCAGAATCGGACATGCAGCTGATCCCTGACGTGACCTCCGCGTTCATCGACACCTTCCGTATCGAGAAGACCCTCGCGCTGAACTTCTCCATCGTGAACCCGCGCACGGGCGACCCCTACCACCGCGACCCGCGCGGCGTTGCCGAGAAGGCCGAAGCCTACCTCGCCTCGACCGGCATCGCCGACACCGCGTTCTTCGCTCCCGAGGCCGAGTTCTTCGTCTTCGACAACGTCCAGTACCAGTCTTCCCCCCAGGGCAGCTTCTACAAGATCGATTCCGAGGAAGCCTACTGGAACACCGGCCGCAAGGAAGAGGGCGGCAACCTGGGTCACAAGACCCCGGTCAAGGGCGGCTACTTCCCCGTCTCCCCCACCGACAAGCAGGCTGACCTGCGCGACGCCATGTGCGTTGAGCTGGACAAGGCAGGCCTTGTGGTCGAGCGCTCGCACCATGAAGTCGCTTCCGCCGGCCAGGCCGAAATCAACTACAAGTTCACCACGCTGACCGCGGCCGCCGATGACCTGCAGAAGTTCAAGTACATCATCAAGAACACCGCCGACGCCTGGGGCAAGTCCGTCACCTTCATGCCGAAGCCGGTCTTCGGTGACAATGGTTCGGGCATGCACTGCCACCAGTCCCTGTGGAGCGGCGGCGAGCCGCTGTTCTACGACGAGAAGGGCTACGCCGGCTTGTCCGACACCGCCCGCTGGTACATCGGTGGCCTGCTGAAGCACGCTTCCGCCGTCCTCGCCTTCACCAACCCGACGGTGAACTCCTACCGCCGCCTGGTCAAGGGCTTCGAAGCTCCGGTCAACATGGTCTACTCGCAGGGCAACCGCTCCGCCGGTATCCGTATCCCGATCACGGGTTCCAACCCGAAGGCCAAGCGCATCGAGTTCCGCGCGCCGGACCCCTCCTCGAACCCGTACCTGGCCTTCGCTGCCCAGCTGATGGCCGGCATCGACGGCATCCGCAACCGCATCGAACCCCCGGCTCCGATCGACAAGGACCTCTACGAGCTCCCCGCCGAGGAAGCCAAGGACATCCCGAAGGCTCCGGGTTCCCTCGAAGAAGCACTGGAAGCCCTGCGTGAGGACAACGAGTTCCTGCAGGCCGGTGGCGTCTTCACCCAGGACCTGATCGACGCCTGGATCGAGTACAAGTACGAGAACGAGATCAAGCCGCTGTCGCTGCGCCCGAACCCCTACGAGTTCGAGCTCTACTACGGCGTCTAGTCAGACTGCCGGAAGCCGCCAAGGCTTCCTGTACAAACCAAAGGCCGGCCGCAGCTTTCACGCTGCGGCCGGCCTTTGGCGTTCCATCGCCCCGTACGCGGGCGCGGACTATTGCTTGCCGTACTTCTTGTGCACTGCCTGCTTGCTGACGCCGAGGCAGAGGGCGATCGCTTCCCAGGACAACCCCGATTGCCGGGCAGCGCGCACCAACTGGGCTTCGGTCCTGCCCACTTCCTTCTGCAGCTCGGCCACGGCATAGAGGGCCTCGGCAGGGCCCATGCCGTCCATTGATCCGACCAGGGTCTTCATGCGGTCCACCTCCATGGCGTCAACAAAAGTTGACGGCCTGCCGCGGCTTTCGTTTTGGCCTGCTTCCAGATTGAATGGGTTGAACGTAAACGGCCCGACGCTTGGGGGAAGCAATGAAGAAGAAATGGACCATCCTGCTGGTTTTGTCCGGGCTGGCGTTCGCCGCCTGCGTGGTGATCCTCCCCCGGCCGCTCGTCGCCGTCGCGGGCGGAGAAGCCGACGCCGGGACAACAGTCATGTTCGTGCTCGGACTGGTCCTGCTGGCAGACTCCCTCGGGCTGCTCGCGGTCGGACTCCGCCTGCGCTCCCGGGACCTCAACACGCCCCGCTCCTATGACAACCGTGATGCGACCGGCCTGGACAGCGACCGGAAACCGAACCCTTATGACGTACCCACCGCGCTCAACCAGTCGCAGATGGGTCACCACGGCGGGCAGTAGGTAGAGTTGCGGGCATGGCCGATCTCAGCTCCGAAAGCCGCGAATACTTCCGCACTCTCCCGCGCCGCCGCGTTGCCGCCGGGCTTGTCATCCGCGACGACGGCGGCAGGGTCCTGGCGGTAAAGCCCAACTACAAGGACGGCTGGCTCCTGCCCGGCGGCACGGTGGATGCAGGGGAAGCGCCCCGCGCCGCCGCACGCCGTGAGGGACGCGAAGAGCTGGGTCTGGACATCGTCCCCGGGGCTTTGCTCATCATCGGGCACTCGGCGTTTCCGTCCCCCATCGGTGACGGCCTGAATTTCCTCTACGACGGCGGGGTCCTGCCTGCCGGCGCACGGATCGTCCTGCAGGAGGCCGAACTCACCGAATGGCGGTTCGTCGCCGAGGCTGACTTCCCCGCCCACTTCGGCGTCCACGGTGCATTCCATGTCGCCTCGGCACTCACCGGGCTGCGCGAAGGCCGTGTCGTGGAGCTCCAGGACCGCGAGGAAATCATCTAGGCCCTCGCAAACAATTTGCCGGGATTACTGGCCGTAGAATTCCCGCTCGAACACGGCCCGGGTGCGCCGACTCATCCGAAGGTAGTCCTCCTCGAAGACCGCCGCCTGCCCCGGGGCGTAGCCGCACCAGCGCGCCACGGCCTCCAAGTCCCGGCGGGAGGCCGGCAGGAGATCGGAAGCACGGCCCGTGCAGATGACGTTGGCGGAGCGGATCCGGCTGGCCAGCCGCCACGTGGTGCGCAGCAGTTGCGCGTCCTGCTTCCCGATCAGCCCCAGCCCTGCGAGGGCGTCCAGCGCCTGCATCGTGGAAGCGGTCTGCAATTCGGGATGCTTCCCGGCATGCTGGAGTTGCAGCAGCTGCACGAGCCACTCGACGTCGCTGAGGCCGCCGCGGCCCAGCTTCACATGGCGTGCGGGGTCGGCCCCGCGGGGCAACCGCTCGGATTCGACACGGGCCTTGATCCTGCGGATTTCCCGGACCTCGGTGTCCTCGAGCGCCGCCGGGTAGCGGATGGGATCGATCAGCTCGATGAAGTCGGCAGCGAGCCGGTCGTCTCCCGCCACCGGCCGGGCACGCAGCAGCGCCTGGGCTTCCCAAATGAGGGACCAGCGGCGGTAGTACTCGGCGTACGAGTCCAGGGACCGCACCATGGCACCGTTCTTGCCTTCGGGCCGCAGGTCGGCGTCGACGGCGAGGACACGTTCGGCCATGATCGCCGGTTTCAGCGGCTGGGTGAGCAGGCTCGACAGCTGCGCGACGATCGCCAGGGCCTGCTTCTGGGCCTCCTCTTCCGTGGCGCCGGGCTGGGCGCGGTGGACGTACATGACGTCGGCATCGGATCCGTAGCCGATTTCGCGGCCACCCTGCCGGCCCATGGCCACAACCAGCAGGTGGGTCTTGAGGGGTTCGCCGCCGGTGACGATGTTTTCGGCCACATGCAGGGCACCCAGCATCGCTGCCCGGTCGGTGTCTGCCAGCGCCTCGCCCACTTCGTCCTGGCCCAGCAGCCCGGAACTGTCGGCGATGGCAATCCGCAGGATTTCGCGGCGCCGGATGAGCCGGATGAGGCGCATGGCGCTTTCCGGGTCGGCGTGCCGGGACATCTTCGACTGGATTTCCTGCCACTGGGCCTCGAAGGAAACCGGCCTGAGTTCCTTGTCGTTCCCGAGCCAGGCGACCGATTCCGGGGAGACTTCCAGCAGGTCGGCGATCAGCCGCGAGTTGGACAGGACGTGGCACAGCCGTTCGGCCGCGGCCTGCGAGTCACGCAGCATTCCGAGGTACCAGTGCGTGGTGCCGAGGGCCTCGCTGACCCGGCGGAAGGCGAGCAGGCCGGCGTCGGGATCCACTCCCTCGGCGAGCCAGCCGAGCAGGATGGGCAGCAGCTGCCGCTGCAGGGCGGCACGCCGGCTGACGCCCGCGGTGAGCGCCTCGATGTGCCGCATGGCGCCCTGCGGGTCGCGGTAGCCGAGCGCCGCCAGGCGCCCCTGTGCCGCCTCCGGGCTGAGGCGGGCGTCTTCGCTGCTGAGGCTTGCCGCCGTGTTGAGCAGCGGGCGGTAGAAGATGCGCTCGTGCAGTTCCCGGACCGAGCGCTTGGTCTTCTGCCAGGTGCCGATCAGCGCATCCGGGTGCGGGCGTTCCGTGGAGAAGGGCCCGAGCACGGCCTTGGCCAGGAAGCGCTGGGCGTCCTCGCTGGTGGGCATCAGGTGGGTGCGGCGCAGCTGGAAGAGCTGGATGCGGTGTTCCAGCAACCGGAGGTAGCGGTAGGCGCTGTCGAAGGCGGCGGCGTCGGCGCGCCCGATGTAGCCGCCGGCCGAGAGCGCCGCGATGGCCGACGTCGTGTCCCGGCAGCGCAGCGTCTCGTCCGACTTCCCGTGGACCAGCTGCAGCAGCTGCACGGTGAACTCGACGTCCCGCAGCCCGCCCGGGCCGAGCTTGATCTGGCGCTGTTCCTCCGCAGGGGCGATGTTGTCGGTGACCCGGCGGCGCATGGCCTGGACGGACTCGACGAAGCCTTCGCGGCCCGATGACGCCCACACCAGCGGCTGCACGGCTTCCTCGTAGCGGGCACCCAGTTCCCGGTCGCCGGCGATGGTGCGGGCCTTCAGGAGTGCCTGGAATTCCCAGCTGTCCGCCCAGCGGGCGTAGTAGCTCAGGTGCGAGGGCAGGGTCCGCACCAGCGGGCCGGACTTTCCTTCGGGGCGCAGGTTCGCATCGACTTCCCAGAGCCCGGGCTCCGGGGCGGTGGAGGAAATTGCCCGCGAGATCCCGCTGGCCAGGGCGGTTCCGATGGTGGCGGCGTGCGCGTCCTCCAGCCCCGGGGCGTCGATCACATAGATGACGTCGACGTCGGAAATGTAGTTAAGCTCCCGGGCGCCGCACTTGCCCATGCCGATGACTGCCAGCCGGACCGCGGCGACGTCCGCCGGGTCGAAGGCGGCGGCCGCCTCGGCGCGGGACACGGCCAGTGCCGCTTCGATGGCGGCACCGGCGAGGTCTGCCAGCTCGGCCCCGACGATCGGCATCGCGTCCTGCGGGCTGGCGGCGCACAGGTCCCTGATGGCCAGCTCGGTCAGGCCGCGGCGGTAGGCAGTGCGCAGCGCGGCGTATGCCTTCGTGCCGGTCAGGGCTGCCACCGGCCGCGGGGTGGCGGCGTCGGCGCGGACGGAAGCAAGCAGCCGGGACCGCAGCACGGCCGGGTCCTGGGCCTGCGGCTCGGGGCTGACCCGCCCGTCGAACACGTCGAGGTGCTCGGGGTGGCGGATCAGGAACTCGCCGAGGGCCTCGGATGCTCCGAGCAGGCGGTACAGGGCTTCGCTGCGCTCCGGCTCGGCCGCCGCGAGGTCCCGCAGCTCCGGGTGCTTTTCGATCAGCCGCACCAGGGTCTGCAGGGCCGTGTCCGGGCTCGCGCTCAGGTGCAGGCCCGCGAAGAGGGTCTCCTGGTCGATGCCGTCGAGTTCGCGGGCACCAAGGAACCGCTCCCCTTTGTCGAGGTCGCTGAAGCCGGCTGAGATGAGCCGGCGTGCCAGGCTCATGCCGTCCGCCTAGAGGATGCCGAGGTTGCGCTGCAGCTCGTACGGGGTGACCTGGAGCCGGTAGTCCTGCCACTCCGCGCGCTTGTTGCGCAGGAAGTGTTCGAACACCTGCTCCCCCAGGATCTGCGCCACGAGCTCGGAGTCCTCCATGGCGCGGATGGCGTCGTGCAGGCTGGAGGGCAGCGGAGCATGGCCCATCGCCTTGCGCTCGGCGGAGGTCAATGACCAGACGTCGTCCTCGGCCGCCGGCGGCAGTTCGTAGCCTTCCTCGATGCCCTTCAGGCCGGCACCCAGCAGCACGGCGTAGGACAAGTAAGGGTTGGTGGCGGAGTCGATGCCGCGGTATTCAATCCTGGCGGACTGGCCCTTTCCGGGCTTGTACAGCGGGACACGGACCAGCGCGGAGCGGTTGTTGTGGCCCCAACTCAGGTAGCTGGGGGCTTCGCCGCCGCCCCAGAGCCGCTTGTAGGAGTTCACGAACTGGTTGGTCACGGCCGTAAATTCCGGGGCGTGCTTGAGGATGCCGGCAATGAACTGGCGTGCTGTCTTGGACAGCTGGAATTCCGAGCCGGCTTCGAAGAAGGCGTTCGTGTCACCTTCGAAGAGCGAGAAGTGGGTGTGCATGCCGGAACCGGGGTGGTCCGTGAACGGCTTGGGCATGAAAGTGGCGTAGGTGCCCTGCTGCAGCGCCACTTCCTTGATGACCGTGCGGAACGTCATGAGGTTGTCCGCTGTCTGCAGGGCATCGGCGTAGCGGAGGTCGATCTCGTTCTGCCCGGGGCCGGCCTCGTGGTGGCTGAACTCGACGGAGATGCCTACGGACTCGAGCATGGTGACGGCGGTGCGCCGGAAGTCCTGGGCCACGCCTCCCGGAACGTGGTCGAAGTACCCGCCTTCGTCCACGGGCACCGGGGCGCCGTTGGGCCCGAGTTCGCTGGACTTCAGGAGGTAGAACTCGATTTCCGGATGCGTGTAGCAGGTGAAGCCCATGTCCGCGGCCTTGGCGAGGGTGCGCTTGAGGACGTTGCGCGGATCGGCGGCGGACGGCTCGCCGTCGGGGGTGAGGATGTCGCAGAACATCCTGGAGGTCTGTTCGGTATCGCCGCGCCAGGGCAGGATCTGGAAGGTGGCCGGGTCCGGCTGGAGGAGCATGTCGGATTCGAAAACGCGGGCAAGTCCTTCGATGGACGAGCCGTCGAAGCCGAGGCCTTCTTCGAAGGCGCCTTCCACCTCGGCCGGGGCAAGGGCCACCGACTTGAGCGAACCGACGACGTCGGTAAACCACAAGCGAACGAAGCGCACGTCACGCTCTTCGATGGTCCGCAGTACGAACTCTTGCTGGCGGTCCATGGGGCCCCTTTTCAGATTCAATGTCCACGCCGCAGGCGGAGTTTTCTCCGGAGACGCGGCAGCTCAGCCTTCACTCTACTAAGCATTGTGCGCGATTGCCGATGTCAGGGCCCGGCGTAACACAGCGTTTACAAAAGCGGGAGCGTTGTCTCGCTGGTGGCTAGCCGAACGGGGACCGCATACGCTCTTGTCATGGCCCCGAGCAACGCTGAATCGCGCAACCACCCTGAATCCGGCCGCACTTCCGGGACGGGCAGCAGTCCCGAAACCCCGGCACCGTACGGTTCCGGCCCCGCGGCTGCGGCGGCCTCCGGCGGAACGGCCGGGGCCGTCCCGACCGGCCGGGTGCGCCTCCACCACCTCCAGCAGGCCAAGGCCAACGGCGCCCGCTTCGCGATGCTGACCGCCTATGAGCAGTACACCGCGGAGATCTTCGACCAAGCCGGCGTCGAGGTTCTGCTGGTCGGCGACTCGGCGTCCAACAACGTCTTCGGCAACGAAACCAGCCTCCCCGTCACGGTGGACGAGCTGCTGCCTCTCTGCCGCGCCGTCGCCCGCTCGGCAAAGCGCGCCCTCATCGTGGCGGACCTGCCGTTCGGCAGCTACGAAATTTCCGCCGAGCAGGCGGTGGCCACCGGCGTCCGCTTCCTCAAGGAGGGCCTGGCCCAGGCGGTGAAAATCGAAGGCGGCGCGTACTACGCACCCACGGTCCGGGCCATGGTGCAGGCCGGCATTCCGGTGATGGCCCACATCGGTTTCACCCCGCAGAGCGAACACGCCCTGGGCGGATACCGGGTCCAGGGCCGCGGGGATGACGCCCAGCGCCTGATCGACGACGCCGTGGCGCTCGTTGATGCCGGCGCCTTCAGTGTCCTTATGGAAATGGTCCCGGCAGAGACCGCCGCCGCCGTCGACGCCGCGATCAAGGTGCCCACCATCGGCATCGGAGCGGGCAACGCAACCACCGGCCAGGTACTGGTCTGGCAGGACATGGCCGGGCTGCGCGGCGGGAAGATGGCTAAGTTCGTCAAGCAGTACGCGGACCTGCGCGGAATCCTCTCCGAGGCCGCGCGCAGTTACGCCGACGAGGTCCGTTCGGGCAGCTTCCCGGGGCCGGAACACTCCTTCTAGCGACTAGTTCGCATTTAAACCTAGTCTTCGTCGTCCTTTTCCCAAGCCTCGTTGCGGGCACGGACCTTCTCGAGCGCGTGTTCGGCTTCCTCCCAGGTCTTGTACGGCCCGATCAGCTGGGTCCAGTCGGACATCGCGTCCTCCTCGACCTTGTGGGTCTGCACGTTGTACCAGTACTCCGTCACGGTGGCTCCTTCCATGCCCCGGTGCCGTAGGCCCGCCGGTCAGTGCCCGCGGCGGCTGCAGCGCCGGGGCGCCACGGCACGTAACTTTCGTGGCGGCACCGGCCCGGCCGGGCACATTGTTAGCTGGGTCTCCTTGCACCCTAGTAGGATCAGCGTATGCCTTCCCCCGCTTTGACTGCACCCATCGGCACGCTCACCCAAGGAACCGTCAGCCCGCAACTGCCGGTTCCGGCGTCGATCGCACGCCCCGAGTATGTCGGCAAGCCGGCGCCGGCGAAGTTCACCGGCTCGGAAGTAAAGTCGGCGGAGACCATCGAGAAGATCCGCATCGCGGGCCGGATCGCCGCGCAGGCGATCGTGGAGGTCGGAAAGCACATCCAGCCCGGGGTCACCACGGACCAGCTGGACAGGATCGGCCACGAGTTCCTCATGGACCACAACGCCTATCCGTCCACCCTTGGCTACCGGGGCTTCCCCAAGTCGCTGTGTTCCTCACTCAATGAAGTCATCTGCCACGGCATCCCGGACTCCACCGTGGTCCGGGACGGCGACATCCTGAACATCGACATCACCGCGTTCATCAACGGCGTGCACGGTGATACCAACTACACCTTCCTGGTGGGCGACGTGGACGAGGAGTCCCGTCTTCTGGTGGAGCGGACGCAGGAGTCCCTCAACCGGGCCATCAAGGCAGTGGCACCCGGCCGCGAGATCAACGTGATCGGCAGGGCCATCGAATCCTACGCAAAGCGTTTCGGTTACGGAGTGGTTCGTGATTTCACGGGCCACGGAGTGGGCGAGGCCTTCCACACGGGCCTGATCATTCCGCACTACGACGCCGCACCGGCCTACAACACGGTCATCGAGTCGGGCATGGTCTTCACCATCGAGCCCATGCTCACCCTCGGCACCGTCGAATGGGACATGTGGCCGGATAACTGGACCGTGGTGACGAAGGACCGCAAGCGGACCGCACAGTTCGAACACACCCTGCTGGTTACTGACAACGGCGCGGAAATCCTCACACTGCCCTGAGCCGGGCCGCCGGCTCCCGGCTGCACCCCGCCCGACTCTTTGCCGCCCAACCACCTGCCAAGAATGGATATGCATTGACGAAGAAGGACTCGACGACCCACAAGCACGCCCCCCTGATCGGAATCGACATCGGCGGTACCGGTATCAAGGGCGGGATCGTGGACCTGAAGAAGGGCAAGCTCCTCGGTGAGCGCTTCCGGATCCCCACCCCGCAGCCTTCCACCCCGGAAGCCGTGGCCGAGGTCGTGGCCCAGATCGTCGAAGAACTCTCAAGCCGTCCCGACGCTCCGGCGGAAGGTTCGCCGGTCGGCGTCACCTTCCCGGGCATCATCCAGCACGGCGTCGTCCGCTCCGCGGCGAACGTGGACAAGTCCTGGCTGGACACGGACGTCGACAGCCTGTTCAGCGCCCGCCTGGGGCGCCCGGTCGAGGTGATCAACGACGCCGACGCCGCCGGCCTTGCCGAAGCCCGCTACGGTGCCGGCGAAGGCGTTGACGGCACGGTCCTGGTGATCACCCTTGGCACCGGCATCGGCTCCGCGTTCATCTTCAACGGCCAGCTGGTCCCCAACGCCGAACTCGGCCACCTGGAGGTGGACGGCCACGACGCCGAGACCAAGGCCTCAGCCGTCGCCCGTGAGCGCGACGGCCTGAGCTGGGACGAGTACGGGGTCAAGCTCAACCGCTACCTGCAGCACGTCGAGTTCCTCTTCTCCCCCGAGCTGTTCATCGTCGGCGGCGGAATCTCGAAGCGCTCGGACGAGTATTTCCCGCACCTGGACCTGCGGACCAAGATTGTCACCGCCGAGCTGAAGAACGACGCCGGCATCGTCGGTGCCGCGCTGGAAGTCGCTTTCCACCACAAGCTGGTCAAGTAGGGATTCCTGGTGCCGGTGGTGGCGGGGGCTTCCCCTCCGCCGCCACCACCGGAGTCTGCGGAAAGTTACCGGGAGCCCTTGGCGCCGGCCTTGCTGCGGCCGTTCTTCCCGGCAGTTTCCTGCCGTAGCTGGGCTTCTTCCCGGAGCAGGGCGATGGCGGATTCGAAGTCTTCCAGGGATTCAAACGCCTGGTAGACGCTGGCAAAACGCAGGTAGGCCACCTGGTCGAGCTTCTGCAGCGGACCGAGGATGGCGAGCCCCACCTGGTGGGCGTCAATCTCCGCCGCGCCCGAGGCCCGGATGTTCTCCTCGACTTCCTGGGCGAGCATGGCGAGGTCGTCCTCGGTGACGGGACGCCCCTGGCAGGCTTTGCGGACGCCGTTGATGATCTTGCTCCGGCTGAAAGGTTCGCCCACGCCCGAGCGCTTGACGACGGACAGGCTGGTGGTTTCCACCGTGGTGAACCGGCGGCCGCATTCAGGGCACTGCCGGCGGCGGCGGATGGAGGAACCGTCCTCGGCCATGCGGCTGTCCACCACGCGCGAGTCGGGGTTACGGCAGAACGGACAATACACGCCGGCCTCCCTAAATCATCCCGTCGTGGTTTCCGGCCGTCCGGCCGGAAAAGCATGGTGGCGGAAGCAGTGCTTCCGCCACCATTTTACGTTCGCACGCATCATAATGACAAGAATGTAATTACTACATGTAGTGCTGCGCGCCGTATATGTAGTGTTTTTTACTCTCCAGCGAACCGGATCGTGACGGCGTCGCCGTGCCCGGGCAGGTCCTCGGCACCGGCCAGGCTTACGATGTGCCGGCTAACCTCTTCCAGGGCAGGGCGGGAGTAGTTGATCAGCTGCACCGCGCGCAGGAAGGTGGTGACGTTGAGCCCCGAGGAGAACGCCGCCGTGCCGCTGGTGGGCAGCACGTGGTTGGAGCCGGCGCAGTAGTCGCCGAGGCTGACCGGGCTGTAGTCGCCGACAAAGATCGCCCCCGCGTTCCGGATCCGCGCGGCCACCGCCGGCGCGTCCGCCGTCATGATTTCCAGGTGCTCGGCCGCGTAGGCGTCACACACCGCGATCCCCTGCTCCAAGTTGTCGACCAGTACGACGCCGGACTGCGGCCCCGAGAGGGCCGTCACCACGCGTTCGCTGTGCTTGGTCCGGGCGGCCTGGCGCTTGAGCTCGGCATCCACCGCCGCGGCGAGTTCGGCCGAGTCCGTGACGAGCACCGAGGCCGCCTTCGGGTCGTGTTCGGCCTGGCTGATGAGGTCCGCGGCCACGAGGTCCGGACGGGCGGTGGCGTCGGCGAGGATGGCGATCTCGGTGGTGCCGGCCTCGGAGTCGATGCCGACGACGCCCTTGACGAGGCGCTTGGCCGTGGCCACGAAGATGTTTCCCGGACCGGTGACGACGTCCACGGGCTCAAGGGTCTCCTCACCGCCCGGGCCCGGGATGCCGTAGGCAAAGGCGGCCACGGCCTGCGCGCCGCCGATGGCGTAGACCTCGTCGATGCCCAGCAGCGCGGCGGCGGCCAGGATGGTGGGATGCGGCAGGCCGCCGAACTCCTTCTGCGGCGGCGACGCCAGGGCCACCGAGGGCACTCCGGCCGCCTGCGCCGGGACCACATTCATGATCACGGACGACGGGTAGACCGCCAGGCCGCCTGGCACGTAGAGCCCGACGCGGCCGACCGGCACCCAGTTCTGGCTGACGACGGCGCCGTCGCCGAGTTCGACGTCGACGTCCGCGGGACGCTGCGCTGCTGCGAACCGGCGGGCACGGCTGATGGATTCCTCCAGGGCGGAACGAACGGCCGGATCGAGGCTGTCGAGGGCTTCGGCAAGTGCCGCCGCCGGGACCCGGGGGTGGGACTGTTCGACGCCGTCGAACGCCAGCGCGAATTCGCCCAGGGCCGCGAAGCCGCGGGAGCGGACGGCGGCGATGATGTCCAGGACCTTCTGTTCGGCGTCGGCAACCGTCTGATGCTGTGCCCGCGGTACGGCGGCACGCAGTTCCGCGAGGGACAGCGCGCGGCCCCGCAGGTCGATGCTGCGGAAATCAAGGGACGCGGTAACAGTGGTGGCTGGGTTCTCCGGAGAAATGGTCACCCGGCCATTTTAGTGTGCATCGCCGGCGACGCGTGTTCCCTTGCCCAGCAGGCTGACCAGGTTGTACAGGAAGGCGAGCACCGCCACCGTGAGCGGCCAGACCAGCAGGACCACGAAGGAACGGAGCGTAAAGCCGTCTTCGCCCTCGGGAAGGGTCCCGGATGGCGCCCACCATTGCGCGGCCAGCATGCCCAGCTGCCAGGCGGCGGTCCCGCCGGCCAGCCCGCCGGCAGTGGCCAGGATGGTCCGCAGTCCGCGTCCTTCCTCCGGCTTGCTCGAATCGAGCCACACGGCGGTGAAACAGCCCGCCAGGAGCAGCAGGCCGGCCAGAACAAGGTCCCGGGGAAGCCGCGTGACCGGAGCGGCGGGATCCGCGAGGGCGGGGTCGCCGGTGAGCAGATTGGCACCGCCAGGGGCCAGCAGCCACCAGGCGATGCCGAGCAGTGCGCCGGAAACCGCGGGTACCGCAACCCAGCGCCAGGTGCGGCCACGCCGCACCGCGCCCCTGCCCTCAGCGGGGGGAATCCCGTTCGGTGCGTGTCCGGTGCTCTCATACGCTGGCAGGGTCATGGATGACACATTAACAAAGATTGCGTTACCCGCCGCAACAAGGCGCCGCCGGCCGGCCCGGAATACCCGCAGGGCTGTGCATGGGAATACGCTGATCCCAAGAACCGGATCACGATATTGAGCAGGAGCTGGCCATGACTGCGGACGTCCCATCCTTCGTGGGAACCTTCAAGGAGATGTTCCGGCGGCACGCCGCGGGCGTTTCCATCATCACCGCGGACCTGGCCGGCAGCCCCTTCGGCTTCACGGCGACGTCGGTGGCTTCACTGTCCGCCGAGCCGCCCCGCTTCACCTTCAACATGTCGCGCAGTTCAAGCTCCTGGCCGGCCATCGCGAACTCGACCTACATCGGGCTGCACATGCTCGGCCACGAAAACGAGGCCTTGGCCGACCGATTCGCCCGGGGCGGCGGAGAGCGCTTCGAAGGCGACCACTGGGAGCCCGGGCCTTTCGGGGTGCCGCTGCTGAAAAACGTCACCGGCTGGCTCATCGGGAAAATCCAGATGCGGCTCTCCTTCGAGAACAACGCGGTGGTCGTCGTCGAAGTGGTGGACGGGCAGGTGGGCGAGGACGGCAGCCCGCTGCTGTACCACTCGGGCAGCTACGGGCAACCTGTCCCGCTCGACTACGAAATCTGAGCGGGAGCCGCCCACCTCTCCGGGCCCGCTCTGGTGTCCAGCCGGTTCAGCCGTCCAGGCAGGCCGGCCCCAGCAGCACCTTCAGGTCCCCGAACAGGGCAGGGTTCGGGTTCACCCGCAGATGGATCGGCAGGGCCATCACCTCGATCTTGGTGTCCCCGTGGAGGTTCAGCCGGACCTCGGAGTTGCCGCGGTGGTTGCCCAGCACATCCCTGAGTTCGGTGACGACCGCCTCGGTGGCCTTGTGCGTGGGCATGGTGATGACCAGCGGCCCGTTCACTCCCTCGCTCAGGTCCGGGACGGAAAGCTCCATGCAGTTCAGGGTGACGGCACCGTCGTCGCGGCGCTGGAGGCGGCCCTTGACCACCACGATCAGGTCCTCGGCCAGGACCGAGGCGATCGGTCCGTAGACCTGGCCGAAGAACATGACTTCCATCGAGGCCCCGAGGTCTTCGATCTCGGCCCGTGCGTAGGCATTGCCGCTGGCCTTGGCGATCCGGCGGCTCAGCGAGGTGATCATGCCCGCGATGGTGACGATCGCGCCGTCGTGCGGGCCGTCTTCGGCGATGATCGAGGAAATGGACTGTTCGGCGTGCTGGCTGAGCACCCCTTCCAGGCCCTGCAAGGGGTGGTCCGAGACGTAGAGCCCCAGCATGTCCCGTTCGAAGGCGAGCTTGTCCTTCTTCTCCCATTCCGGCAGGTCCGGGATGTCCGTGGTGAAGGAGGGCTCGGATTTGTCGTCTTCGAAGCCGGCGAACAGGTCGAACTGGCCGATCGCCTCGTTGCGCTTGAGGGTGATGACGGAGTCGATCGCTTCCTCATGGATCATCGCCAGGGCGCGGCGCGAGTGCCCTAGTGAGTCGAAGGCACCGGCCTTGATGAGGGATTCAATGGTGCGCTTGTTGCACACGACGGCCGGAACCTTCATCAGGAAGTCGGAGAACGATTCGTAGCGGCCTTGCTCCTGGCGGGCCGTCACCATGGAGTCGACGACGTTCGAACCGACGTTGCGGATGGCGCCCATGCCGAAACGGATATCGGTGCCCACCGGGGTGAAGGTCAGTGCGGATTCGTTGACGTCCGGCGGCAGCACGGTGATGCCCATGCGCCGGCATTCGTTCAGGTAGATGGCTGACTTGTCCTTGTCGTCGCCCACGGAAGTCAGCAGCGCGGCCATGTATTCAGGCGCGTAGTGCGCCTTCAGGTAGGCCGTCCAGTACGAGATCACGCCGTAGGCCGCGGAGTGTGCCTTGTTGAAGGCGTAGTCGGAGAACGGCAGCAGGATGTCCCAGAGGGTCTTGACCGCTTCCATGGAGTAGCCGTTGTCCTGCATGCCCTGGGAGAAGCCGGCGAACTGCTTGTCCAGTTCTTCCTTCTTCTTCTTGCCCATGGCACGGCGCAGGATGTCTGCCTGGCCGAGCGAGTAGCCCGCCAGTTTCTGCGCCACGGCCATGACCTGTTCCTGGTACACGATCAGGCCGAAGGTCCCGCCGAGGATGTCCTCCAGCGGCTCGGCCAGCTCGGGATGGATGGGAACGACTTCCTGGATCTTGTTCTTGCGCAGGGCGTAGTCGGTGTGCGCGTTGGCGCCCATGGGGCCCGGACGGTACAGGGCCAGCACGGCGGAAATGTCTTCGAAGTTGTCAGGCTTCATCAGCTTGAGCAGCGACCGCATGGGCCCGCCGTCGAGCTGGAACACGCCCAGGGTGTCACCGCGGGCCAGCAGTTCGTAGGACGCCGCATCGTCCAGGGCCAGGGTTTCCAGGTCCAGGTCGACGCCGCGGTTGAGCTTGATGTTCTCCAGGGCGTCGGAAATGATCGTCAGGTTCCGCAGGCCCAGGAAGTCCATCTTGATCAGGCCGAGGCCTTCGCTCGTGGGGTAGTCGAACTGGGTGATGACCTGGCCGTCCTGGAAGCGGCGCATGATCGGGATGACGTCGATGATCGGGTCCGAGGACATGATCACGCCGGCCGCGTGGACGCCCCACTGCCGCTTCAGGCCCTCGATGCCGAGGGCGGTCTCGAAGACCTTGGCGGCCTCGGGATCCGTGGAGATCAGCTGCCGGAAGTCCCCAGCTTCCCCGTAACGCTTGGCCTGCGGGTTCTGGATGTCCGCGAGCGGGATGTCCTTGGCCATGACGGCCGGCGGCAGGGCCTTGGTGAGGGTCTCGCCCATGCTGAAGGGGTAGCCGAGCACGCGCGAGGAGTCCTTGAGCGCCTGCTTGGTCTTGATGGTGCCGTAAGTGACAATCATGGCCACGCGCTCGTCGCCGTACTTCCGGGTCACGTAGTCGATGACTTCGGGGCGGCGGCGGTCATCGAAGTCGACGTCGAAGTCGGGCATGGACACACGGTCCGGGTTGAGGAAGCGTTCGAAGATCAGCCCGTGTTCCAGGGGATCCAGGTCGGTGATGCGCATGGCGTAGGCCACCATGGAGCCGGCACCGGAACCACGTCCCGGACCCACCCGGATGCCATTGTTCTTGGCCCAGTTGATGAAGTCCGCGACCACCAGGAAGTAGCCGGGGAAGCCCATCGAGGTGATGACGTCGAGCTCGTAGTCCGCCTGCTTGCGGACTTTGTCCGGGATGCCCTGCGGGTAACGGTATTCCAGGCCCTTGGCCACTTCCTTGACCAGCCAGGAGGTCTCGTCCTCCCCCGGCGGGCAGGGGAAGCGCGGCATGTAGTTGGCGCCCGTGTTGAAGGAGACTTCGCAGCGTTCAGCGATGAGGAGGGTGTTGTCGCAGGCCTCGGGATGGTCGCGGAACAGTTCCCGCATTTCCTGCGGTGACTTCAGGTAGTAGCCGCTCCCGGAGAACGCGAAGCGCGAACCGCCCTGGTCGTACGTGGGTTCCAGCAGGGTCGAGCCGGACTGGATGGCCAGCAGGGCTTCGTGCGCCTTGGCGTCGTGCTCGTGCGTGTAATGGAGGTCGTTGGTGGCCACCAGCGGGATGTTCAGTTCCTTGGCCAGGCGCAGCAGGTCGCCGGTGACCCGCCGCTCGATGTCCAGGCCATGGTCCATGAGTTCGCAGAAGTAGTTCTCCGCGCCGAAGATGTCCCGGAACTCGGCAGCTGCCTCGACAGCCTCGCGGTACTGGCCGAGGCGGAGGCGGGTCTGGATCTCGCCGGAGGGGCAGCCGGTGGTGGCGATGAGGCCCTCGGAGTAGGTGTTCAGCAGTTCACGGTCAAGGCGGGGCCATTTGCCGAAAACCGAATCGAGCGAAGCGATCGAGGAGGCCCGGAAGAGATTCCGCATGCCGGCGTTGTTGTAGCTGAGCAGCGTCATGTGGGTGTAGGCGCCACCACCCGAAACGTCGTCCTTGCGCTGGCTCTCATCGCCCCAGCGCACGCGCTCCTTGTCCGTGCGGGCCGTGCCGGGAGTGACGTAGGCTTCGACGCCGATGATCGGCTTGATGCCCTTGTCCGTGGCTTTCTTCCAGAAGTCGAAAGCGCCGAAGAGGTAACCGTGGTCGGTTGTGGCCAGGGCCGGCATCCCCAGGCGTTCGGTCTCGTTGAACAGCTCGCCAAGCCGGGCCGCCCCGTCCAGCATGGAGTACTCGGTGTGGGTGTGCAGGTGGACGAACGAGGCATTGCTGGAAGTCACCACGTCAGTCTACCGTCGAGCGGCTCAGGCGTCCCCGCCGTCGTCGGCTGTCCGGCGGAGCAGCACGGCGGCCGCGGCACCCTCCGCGAGGTAGAACACGAACGGTGGGATGTCACCGGTGGCGGCCAGCACGGCGGCGGACGCGGCCGACGTCCCCGCGAGGGCCAGCGCGGTGCGGGTGGGGCGCGGAGCGGGCAGGGCGGCGAAGGCGCCGGCCAATGCGGCGAGGGCGGCCACGTGGGACCAGGCGTAGAAGGCGAACGGCCAGCCGGCCCCGCGGCGGTACGCGAAGCGCTCGAGGTCACTGCCCCGGTCCGCCAGGCACCAGATGAACATCGGAGCGCCGGCGAGCAGGGCGGCCGCGGCAGTCCCCGCCAGGCCACGGGCCTTCCCTTGGGGAAGTCCACGGGCCAGCGCGGCATAAGCCACCGGCACCGCGGCCGTTCCCATCGCGGCCACATGCTGCCCGGCGACCCATCGCGGCCCGGAGCGCTCAAGGATCGCCAGGCGGAGTGCCGCGTCCCGGGTGGTGTACACGCGCTGCGCCGGCGTAATGCCGGCAAACCAAACCACCGTTCCGGCAATCGCGGCTGCCGCCGGCCGGAAAAGGCTCCCACGCTGCTTTGTCTGCACCCCATGCCTCCTGCCTCGCGGCTGGACACGCCAATGATGCACACACGGTAACCCCGGCCCGGGACGGGGTCAACGGACCAAGGTGGCCTCAGGACTGCGCGGGGCGGGGCTCAGGCGTCCCCGCTGGCCAGCAGGTCCAGCGCGTACTGCAGGTCCGCGGGGTACTGGCTGGTGACCTCTACCCAGTCGCCGCTGCGGGGGTGGCTGAAGCCGAGCCTGCGTGCGTGCAGCCACTGCCGGGTAAGGCCCAGGGTTGCGGCCAGCCGAGGGTCGGCACCGTACGTGAGGTCGCCGGCGCAGGGGTGCCGCAGGGCCGAGAAGTGGACCCGGATCTGGTGGGTCCTGCCGGTTTCCAGGTGCACCTCCACGAGGCTGGCCTTGCCGAAGGCTTCAATGACCTCGTAGTGCGTCACGGAAGGGCGGCCGTCCTCGATGACGGCGAAGCGCCAGTCGTGGCCGGGGTGGCGGCCGATCGGCGCGTCGATGGTTCCTTCGAGCGGCTCGGGCAGACCCTGGACGACGGCATGGTAGACCTTGTCCACGGTGCGCTCCTTGAAGGCCCTCTTCAGCACCGTGTAGGCGTGTTCGGTTTTGGCCACCACCATCACGCCGGAAGTTCCGACGTCGAGCCGGTGCACGATGCCGGCCCGTTCAGCCGCGCCCGAAGTGGAAATACGGTAGCCGGCACCTGCCAGTCCGCCGACCACGGTGGGTCCCACCCAGCCGGGCGAAGGATGCGCCGCAACACCCACGGGCTTGTCGATGACGACAAAGTCCTCATCGTCCAGCAGGATGTTCAGGCCTTCCACTACTTCCTCCACGACTTCCAAGGGGTCCCGGCGTTCGGGAATGGTTACTGACAAGACGGTGCCGGCGGTGAGCTTGGCGGACTTCGCGAGGACCGCATTGCCTGCCCGGACATTGCCTTCGGCGAGCAGCAGTGCTGCGGCTGACCGGGAGATGTCCATGAGCTTCGCCAGCCCTGCATCGGCGCGGGCGCCGCCCAGCTCCGCCGGCACGGGGAACGACTCAGGCATCGCCGGATGCCCCCCGGTCCTTCTCGGCACGGTCTGCGTCATCCTGCTCCGCATCGGCCCGCCCGGAGCCTTCGTGCTTCGGTGCGTGCTGCTGCTTCCTGCCGTCCAGGCCGATGCCGCGCAGGGTCAGCAGGCAGATCACTGTCACCGCACTCACGACGGCGGAATCGGCGATGTTGAAGATCGCGAAGTTGGGCAGCTGGATGAAGTCGACCACGTGCCCCATGCCGAAAGCCGGTTCGCGGAAGAGCCTGTCCGTCAGATTCCCCAGGGCGCCGCCGAGCAGCAGGCCGAGCGCCAGGGCCCACCAGACCGAGCCGAGTTTGCGCAGCTGGAAGAAGATGGCCACGGAAACACCGGCCATGACGAGCGTGAAAACCCATGTGACGTTCTCGCCGATCGAGAAGGCCGCCCCGGAGTTGCGGATGTAGTACCAGTGCAGCAGGGGCGGGAGCACGGGGATCCGTTCCCCCTCCACCATGGTGCCGGTGACCCACAGCTTGGTGAGCTGGTCGAAGGCGTAGGCGAAGACCGCGAAGCCCGCGAAAAGCCAGAGCAGTGCCGGGCGCCGCATCCGGCGGGTAGTGCGTTCCGGCTCCGTGGTGCCGCTGTAGTGTTCGTCGCTCATAGTGCTTTCATCCGGGTGGCCGTGGGGTGTGCTGCTCTTAACAGCGAAAGCCGGTGGCCGAGGAGTCCTCAGCCACCGGCTTTCAGAATACTTGCTTAGACCTCTGCGGCTGCTTCGCCGACCTCGGGAGCGGCAACCGAACCACGGGCATCGAGGTCACGCAGCTGGCCTTCGATGTAGGCCTTCAGGCGGGAGCGGTAGTCGCGTTCGAAGCCACGCAGCTGCTCGACCTTGCGCTCGAGCACGGAACGCTGCTGCTCAAGGGCACCGAGGATCTTGCGGGACTTGTCCTGGGCGTCGTTGACGAGCGTGGAGGCTTCGATCTGCGCCTCGGCGATGATCTTTTCCTTCTGCTGCTCACCGTCTGCGACGTGCTTGTCGTGCATCTGCTGGGCCATCGCCAGCAGGCCGGCAGCGGACTCGGCGGACGGAGACGCGGCGGTTCCTGCAGGGGCTGCGGGAGCCGGGGCGGCAGCTTCGGCGGCCTGGGCCTTCTTCTTGGCTTCTGCTTCAGCGGCAGCCTTGGCTTCGGCTTCGGCCTTTGCATCGGCTTCGGCCTTGGCCTTGGCTTCGGCGTCCTTGTCGGCCTTGACCGGAGCAGGGACCTTCTCGACGACGGGTGCCGGGGTGGCGTTGGCGGCGGCGGGGTTTCCGGCCTCGGCGAGCTTCTTGCGGAGCTCGTCGTTTTCCTGGTTCAGACGGCGCAGTTCGACGACGATCTCATCAAGGAAATCGTCTACCTCATCCTGGTCGTAGCCTTCACGGAACTTAGTCGGCTGAAAGCGCTTGTTGACAACGTCTTCTGGCGTCAAAGCCATCTGGTCACCTCGTTGGTCTAGTCAGTCAGGAGGCCTTCCGGCCGTTCAAAACTACGGTACCTAAATATCATCTGATTCCCCCAATTCAACACCCTTGGCGTTAATCACGGGAACCGGGCCGGGCCGCCGGAGCTGCCGAAGGTCCAAGTCCTAGAAGAAAGCTACACCAGCGTCCAGACGAATCCCATCGCAATCACCACGACGATGAAAACAATCAGGAATGCCAGGTCGAGGGAAATCCCGCCGAGCTGCAGGGGCGGCACCAGGCGGCGGATCCGCTTGATGGGCGGGTCCGTGACGGAGTACACAGCATGGGCTGCGAGCAGGGCGGCACCGCGCGGGCGCCATTGGCGGGCAAACATCTGCACCAGGTCAAAGACAATCCTGATGATGAGGGAAATCTGGAACAACAGCAATGCGATGTAAATAAGGCCAAAAACAATGCCCACGGCTTAGCTCAGTTCTCCTCGATCGCAAACGGCTGATGTTCTCTATTCCAACACAGATGCCAGGCAGTTGCCTGCCTGGCATCTGTCTCGGCTGGTTTGCCGGTCAGCTCTGGTTGAAGAACGAGGCCTGCCCTTCGCTGGCCTTCTTGTCGTCGCCGAGGACCTCGACATACGACGGCGACAGCAGGAACACCTTGTTGGTGACCCTCTCGATGCTTCCGTGCAGGCCGAAGACCAGGCCGGCGGAGAAGTCCACCAGGCGCTTGGCGTCCGCCTCACCCATGTCGGTGACATTCATGATCACAGGGATGCCGTCCCGGAAGCTCTCACCGATGATCTTGGCATCGTTGTAGGAGCGGGGGTGGACCGTGGTGATCTGGCGGAGTCCGGAGCTGTCTTCGCGGCTCGAGGCCGCACGCTTGATGGGTGTCACGGGGGCGCGGTATTCCTCTTCGGCGGCGGCTTGGGGTACTTCACGGACGGCTTCCCGGACAGGTGCGGGGGCACGGCGCTCTTCCTGCTCGGCGGCGCCGGCGTGCTCCTCTTCCCTGCGCGGCAGGTGGTGCTCAGACTCGTAGTGCTCATCGCCGTCGGCGAGCCCAAGATAAACCATTGTCTTGCGCAATGCGCCAGCCATGCTGGACTCCAATCGTGTCTGCAGTTGGCGGGCCGCCCGTGGCTTGACATGGAGGCGTCGGCCCGTCGCTTCCAATACTTTGACGCTACCCCACGGCGGGACGGGAACCGAGAATATCCGAGCCGATTCGCAGGTGTGTCGCTCCGTGGAGGACGGCTGCTTCGAGGTCCTGGCTCATGCCCGCGGAGATCGCGTCCGCCCCGGGGTGGGCTTCGCGCAGCGCCGCCGAAATTCCGGCGAGCCTCTCGAAGGCGTCCTCCGGACGCCCGCCGAGCGGCGCAACCGCCATCACCCCGGCGAGCCGGAGCCCGGGGGCCTCAGCGATGCTGTCCGCGAGCTGCCCGACGGCGGCCGGAGCGGCCCCGCCGCGGTGCTCGCCGGCGTCGTCGTCGAGACTGACCTGGATGAAGCAGTCGAGGTCCGGCCGGCCGGTCTCCTCCTGGGCGCGCAGGATCGCCTTGGCGAGGGCTTCGGCGAGCTGGGGCCGGTCGACGGATTGCACTGAATGCGCGTATTTGACGACGGACTTGGCCTTCTTGCTCTGGAGCTGGCCAATGAAGTGCCAACGCAGTCCCAGCCCCGGCAGTTCGGCGGCCTTGGCGGACGCTTCCTGGTCGCGGTTCTCCCCCACGTCCCGGATTCCGAGGCCGGCCAGGCGGGAGACATCGGCTGCTGGGTGGAATTTCGTGACCACGATCAGCCCGGGCTCCACGTCGCGGCCCGCAGCCCGGGACGCTGCCGTGATCCTGGCACGCACGGCGGCAAGCCTGTCCTGGAGCTGGAGTGCCCGTTCGTCCATTTCACCTTCCCGTCCGGTCCCTGTCAGGCCGGATTCAGTCATGGGTCCATACGAGGCCGGCGAAGCGGCCGGTCTGCTGCCTGCGCCGGTAGGAGAACAGGCCCGGCGACTCCCTGGTGCATTCGCCCGAGTAGTCGACGGCGACGCCGAGGGCGCCGAGTTGAGCACGGACGCCTGCCGGCAGGTCCAATGCCGGGGTGCCCCAGGATGTCACGGCCCAGCTTTCCGGCACGGCTGCCGCGACTTCGGCGCGGAGCTCCCCGGGAACCTCGTAGCACTGCCCGCAGATCGACGGACCAATCCATGCCGTGATCCCTTCCGCACCCCGCTGCCGCATTTCCCTGACGGTTGCGGGCACGATTCCGGAGGCGACCCCGGGCCTGCCCGCGTGGGCCACGGCCAGGACCGACCCCTCGGCACTTTCACCTGCCAGGACCACGGGAACGCAGTCGGCCACCATCACGGCAAGGGGCTGCCCGGTGGAGACCATCGCGTCCGCGGTGGGCGGTTCGGGGTCGTCCCCGATGAAGCTCACGGTGGTGCCGTGCACCTGGGACATGTACTGGAAGCGGCGGCCGCCGAGCCCGGCTGCTGATTCCAGCCGGGCCCGGCGTACCAGGACCTCATCCGGGTCGTCGCCGACGTGCAGGGCGAGGTTGCCGGCGTCGGTATCGGTGAAGGCGACCCACAATCCGGGCCGCACTTCATTGCGCCACCAAAACACTGCTGACTGGCTCCCGGGTTACTTCAGGAAGTCGGGGACGTCGAGGTCGTCGCTGCGGCCGCCGGACAGGTCCGGTTCGACGACGGCGGGAAGGTCGACGTCGAAGCCGGAATCGGCGGGCAGGGCGGCCGGGCGCTGCTGGCCCCAGTTGCTCAGGCCGGAGCTGGCGACGCCGGCGGCAACGTGCTGCGGTGCCTGGTAGGCCGGGGCCGGGCTGGCCGCGCGTTCCGGGGCAGCGGGAGCCTGTGGCTGGGCTGCCGGCTGCGCGGGGGCCGCCGACTGCCCTGCGGGCTGGTTCATGGACGGCGAGGTGGCCTTGACGTCATCGAAGCCTGCCGCGATGACGGTGACCCGCGCTTCATCGCCCAGGGCGTCGTCGATGACGGCGCCGAAGATGATGTTGGCTTCGGGGTGCGCCACTTCCTGGACCAGGCGGGCTGCCTCGTTGATTTCGAAGAGGCCGAGGTCTGAGCCGCCCTGGATGGAGAGCAGCACGCCATGGGCGCCGTCGATGGACGCTTCGAGCAGCGGGGAGGCGATGGCGAGTTCCGCCGCCTTGACCGCGCGGTCTTCGCCGCGGGCGGAGCCAATGCCCATGAGCGCGGAGCCTGCGCCCTGCATGACGGATTTCACGTCGGCGAAGTCGAGGTTGATCAGGCCGGGGGTGGTGATGAGGTCGGTGATGCCCTGGACACCGGAGAGCAGCACCTGGTCGGCGGAGCGGAAGGCGTCGAGGACAGAGACGTTCCGGTCGCTAATGGAAAGCAGGCGGTCGTTGGGGATGACGATGAGGGTGTCGACTTCGTCGCGCAGGGCGTCGATGCCGTTCTCGGCGGAGTTGGCGCGGCGGCGGCCTTCGAAGGTGAAGGGGCGGGTCACCACGCCGATGGTCAGCGCACCGAGGGAGCGTGCGATGCGGGCAACCACGGGGGCGCCGCCAGTGCCCGTGCCACCGCCTTCGCCGGCGGTCACGAAGACCATGTCCGCGCCGCGCAGGACCTCTTCGATTTCGTCGGCGTGGTCTTCGGCGGCCTGGCGTCCGACGTCGGGGTTGGCACCCGCGCCGAGGCCGCGGGTGAGTTCGCGTCCGACGTCGAGCTTGACGTCGGCGTCGCTCATGAGAAGCGCCTGCGCGTCGGTGTTGATGGCGATGAACTCGACGCCCCGAAGGCCGACCTCGATCATCCGGTTGACTGCGTTCACGCCACCGCCGCCGATGCCGACGACCTTGATGACGGCCAAGTAATTCTGCGGTGCTGCCACGTTTCGTGCCCCTTGCTTGTGTCCTATAGCGAAACTGATCGAGTCCAACTTGAATCCTTGGACCTTAACCCTCTAGTTGAAGGTTATAGTTATGTCAAGTAACTCTTATGCGACGGTATGGGCTGGGAATCACACATTCAATGACCCGCTCAGCGTGTCGTGTGAAAGTCCCGAAATTAGCCCCTGCCGCCTGCGCGTTGCCCTGCTCTCCCGCCCCCGAAAGGCTACTTCGTCAGCGGGTGCCGCGGCGCGGAAACGTCATAGACGTTCACCGGAACCTTCGGATCCGCCGGCGCCTTGAGGAGCGCTTCGAGCACGCGGGCTTTGAGCTCCTTCTCCTCCGCGTTGCCCCACACAACTGTCTTGCCGTCGATGAGCCTGAGCTCGACGGCGTCGGGTGACTTGGCCGAGGCGCTGGCCATCTTCGCCAGGACGTCCGCTGGCAGGGTTGCGAGAACGGCCGTGATTGCCGTGAACAGCTCGGCCTTGGCGGCGTTGCCCTCGATCAGGGGCAGCGGTACGGAAGCCGGGTCCGTGGTGGAGCCCAGCTGGACCCCGTCCACGTCCACCAGCAGGTAGCTGCCGCCCTTTTTCAGCAGCGCCACCGGCACCCGTTCCACGACGTGGACAAGGAGGGTCGACGGCGGCCGGGCCTCGGTGCTGACGGAACGCACCTGGACCAGCGGCTTGAGCAGCCGGGTGATTTCGGCGTCGTCGATCTGCGGCAGGGGCGTCCCCTCCACCGGGGCGAGCGCCTTCCGCACTGCGTCGGCCTTCAGCAGCTTGGTGCCGTCCACGGTGACCGTGCGGACGGCGAGCATGGGTGAGTAGACGGCGGCGGCCAGCAGCGCCGCCACCAGGGCGATCACCACGGCGGCAGCGGTGAGGACGATCCGTTTCCGTTTCCGCCCCTTGGGTTCCGGGAAGGCGAGGACTTTCGCGGATTTGTCCTTCGCTGCGGGCGGGGAACCAGGCGCAGGCGTCTCAACCGTCCGCTCGGCACTGATCACCCCGGCTCCTGCATTTGCCCCCGCCTTATCGCCGGAGCCCGGCTTGAAGGTGGGCTTCCGGGTGCTAGCCACCCAGCCGCTCCACGATGAGGGGCCCGTAGGCCGTGACGTCGCCGGCGCCGGCGGTGAGGATGATGTCGCCCTCCCCTGCCCTGGCGACGATCTGCCCGACGGCGTCATCGGCGCCGACGAGCCGGCCGGAGCGCAGGTGCTCCGTGATCAGCGCGCTGGTGACGCCGGGAATGGGGTCCTCCCGGGCGGGATAGATGTCCAGGACCAGTGCCGTGTCCGCCAGGTTCAGGGCCTCCGCGAACTCCCGGGAGAATTCGCGGGTCCGGGAGAACAGGTGCGGCTGGAAAAGAACGTGTACCTTGTTGCCGGCCGCGACGGTGCGCGCGGCGGAAAGGGCGGCGCGGACCTCCGTGGGGTGGTGGGCGTAGTCGTCGTAGACCCGCACTCCCCTGCCTTCGCCCTTGAATTCGAACCTGCGGGCCGCGCCGCTGAAGTGGGCCAGGGCGGCGGCGGCAGCCGCGGGTTCAACCCCGAGCTCGACGGCGGCGGCGAAAGCAGCTGCCGCGTTGAGCGCATTGTGGCGGCCGGGGACCTGCAGCACGAGGCGCTGCTTTTCGCCCGCCAGGCTGATCCAGCTGCCCCCTGCGCCTTCGTCCTCCAGGCGGATGTCGGCGTCCTCGGCAGTCCCGTACGTCATGACCCGCGTGGTGCCGGCGGCCCGGACCCGGGCAGCGAGGGCGCGTGCGCCGTCGTCGTCAGCGCAGGTGAGCAGCAGCCCGTGTTCCGGCAGCAGCGCAGCGAAGGCGTCGAAGGAGGCGAAGACGGCTTCGGGCGTGCCGTAGTGGTCAAGGTGGTCGGCCTCGACATTGGTGACGATGGAGATCAACGGGCGGTAGTTCAGGAAGGACGCGTCGGATTCGTCGGCCTCGGCCACGAAGATGTCGGAACTGCCGCTGGCGGCATTGACGCCGAGCGCCGGCACGTTGGCGCCGATCGCGAAGGAGGGATCCAGGCCCGCCTGCTGCAGCAGCACCGTCACCATCGAGGTGGTGGTTGACTTGCCGTGGGTTCCGGCGACAGCCACCACGCGGTCTGTGCCCATGGTGGCGGCAAGTCCTTCCGAGCGGTGCAGCACCGGCAGGCCGGCGGCCCGGGCGGCGAGCAGTTCCGGGTTGTCCTCCCGGATGGCGGAACCTGCCACGACGGTCTGGGCGTCGCCCAGGTTTTCCGCCGCGTAGCCGACGGCGATGCGCGCGCCTGCCGTGGCCAGCTCGCGCATCACGGGAAGATCCTTGGCGTCGGAGCCGCTGACGGTGACGCCGCGGGCGACCATGATCCGGGCGACGGCGGACATTCCGACGCCGCCGATCCCGATGAAGTGCACCCGGCCGAGGGAGCTGAGGTCTGCGATGGGCTGGGTCATTCCGATACCGCTTCCAGGACAAGATCAGCCATGCGCTGATCGGCGTTTCTGATGCCGAGCCTTTCGGCCCTGGCGGCCATGTCTTCCAGGCGCTGCCGGTCGCGCAGCAACGGGATGAGCTCCCGCTCGAGCCAACCGGCGGTGAGTGCCTTGTCGTCAACAATGAGCGCGGCGCCGCCCGCCACCAGCGCCCGGGCGTTCAATGCCTGTTCACCGTTGCCCACCGGGAGCGGAACGAACACGGCGGGAACGCCGACGGCGGCCACCTCGCTTACCGTCGCGGCGCCGGCACGGGCCAGCAGGACGTCGGCGGCGGCGTAGACGTTCTCCATGCCATCCACGTATTCGACCTGCCGGTAACCCTCGGCGCTGAGCGGCGCGCCGGCGTCGTCCGTGACTTCCTTGCCGCGGCCGGTGATGTGCAGGGTCTGGACTCCGGCTGCCGCGAGGGCGGCCAGGGCGTCCGCGATGGTGCGGTTGATGCTTTGGGCACCGGAGGATCCGCCGGTCACGACCAGGGCCGGCCGTTCGTCGTCCAGGCCCAGGGCGCGGCGGGCATCCGCGCGGGCCGAGGTCCTGTCCAGGCCCGAGATCGCCTTGCGCATGGGCATGCCCACGTGGCGGGCATGCCTCAGCTTGGTTTCGGGAAAGGCAACGGCAACGTGGTGGCTGAACAGGGCCCCCACCCTGTTCGCCAGCCCGGGGCGGCTGTTCGCTTCGTGGATGACGATGGGGATCTTCCGTTTCCGGGCGGCCAGGTACATCGGGGTACACACGTAGCCTCCAACGCCCACCAGCACATCGGCCCGGGCCTGGTCCAGGATGCGGCCGGCCTGCTTCACGGCCCCGGCGAAACGGGCCGGGAACTTCAGCGCCGCGAGGGACGGCCGCCGCGGAAACGGGACCCGGCCGATGGTGGCCAGTTCGTAGCCCGCGGCCGGGACCAGCCGGGTCTCCATGCCTTCGGCGGTGCCGACCGTGAGGATGGCGGCGTCCGGGCGGATGGCCTTCAGGGCGTCGGCGATGGCGAGCATCGGGCTGATGTGGCCGGCGGTTCCGCCTCCGGCAAGCACCACGGACAGTGGTTTGGGCTGTGTTCGCCTGGTTTGGGTTTCCTCGGGCTGGGAATTCATGAAGTGCTATTTACGCTTTCGTGCAGTTTTGTTGGATCGGCGCCACAGGCCGGGACGTTTGCCTGGCGCGATCTGGGCGCGGGCCAAGGACAACACTACGCCCACGCCGCACAGGGACATCAACAGGGCCGAGCCGCCGTAGGAAATGAAGGGCAGGGGCACACCGATGACCGGCAGGAGCTGGGTGACGACGGCCATGTTCATGCTTGCCTGGCCCAGCAGCCAGACCATGATCGAGCCGGCCAGGGTGCGCTGGAAGGGATCGGTCTGGCGGATCACCACGCGGAAGATCGCGATGCCCAGGATCGCGAAAAGCAGCAGGACCACGATGGTGCCCAGCAGGCCCAGTTCCTCGCCGATGATTGCGAAAATGAAGTCGTTGTGGGCTTCGGGGAGCCAGTTGTATTTCTGCCGGCTCTGGCCGAGGCCAAGGCCGGTCCAGCCGCCCTGGGCCAGGCCATACATCCCGTTGGTGGACTGGAAGTCAAAGTCGAACTGCGCCTTGCAGCTGTCCGAGGCATTGCCAAGCCAGGAGGTAATGCGGCAGATGCGGTTGGGGCTGCTGAGGGTGAGGACGGTGGCCGCGACCGCCCCGGCCGCACCCGCGATGGCCAGCATCTTCCCGGGCACGCCCGCGAAGAACAGCCCCGCCGCGATGATTGCCATCACCACGATGGCCGTACCGAGGTCGTTGCCCAGCAGGACGAGGCCAAGAACCAGGCCGGCTCCCGGCACCACCGGGATGATCACGTGCATCCAGCGGTGGAGCAGTTTCTCCTTCCGGGCCAGGACCGTGGCGATCCAGACGCAGAGGACGAGCTTGGCGATTTCCGAGGGCTGGATGCTGACGCCGCCGACATCGATCCAGTTCTGGTTGCCGAGGGTCTTGCGGCCGATCACCTGGACGAGGACCAGGAGGACCATGACGATGCCCAGGGCCGGCCACGAAAGCCGCTTCATCCACGTCACGTTGGTCCGCGAAATGAGGTACATCGCGATCACGCCGATCACGCCGAAGGTGGCCTGCTTCATGGCGTCCGCGTAGGGCGACCGGCCCACCGAGATGGCTTCCACGCTGGAGGCGGAGAGCACCATCATGATGCCGATCGCGGTGAGCGCGAGGGTACAGCCCAGGATCAGGTAGTAGGTGGAGCTGTTGGCTACCGCGCCCTTGCCCTCGATGCCGTCCCAGAGCCTCCGGAACCGGTCCCGAAGCCCCGGCCTCTGCCGGGCCGGCTTCCTGGCCGGCGCCTGGCGGGTGGGCGTGGTGACCATTGCTACTCCTCGGTGGTCTGTGCCTTGCCTTCCGCGGGATCGCCTTCCACGAGATCGCGAACTGCCTGGATGAAAGCGTCTCCCCGGTGGGCGTAGGAAGAGAACTGGTCCATGGACGCGGCCGCCGGTGCCAGCAGCACCGTATCGCCCGGGACGGCGATCCGGGCGGCCGCGGCGACGGCCTGGGCCATCACGGTGTCCCCGAAGATCGGCGGAACGTCCTTGCCCGATCCATCTGTACCGGAGGTCCGCGCCTCTTCAGTTTCGCTCCTGGGCTGCCCGATCACGGGGACATCCGCTGCGTGTCGCTGAAGGGAGGCTTCCAGGGCGGCCGTGTCGGTGCCGATGAGCACCACGGCCTTGAGCCGGTGGGCCTGGTCCCTGACGAGGTCGTCGTAGTTGACGCCCTTGGACAGTCCGCCGGCGATCCACACCACGTTCTCGAAGGCGGCGAGGGCTGCGGCAGCGGCGTGCGGGTTGGTGGCCTTGGAATCGTTGATCCATAGGACGTCGCCGTGCTTGCTGACGGGCTGGATGCGGTGCTTGCCGGGGAGGTAGTGCTTGAGGCCTTCACGCACCGCTGCCGGTTCCACGCCGTAGGCCCGCACCAGCGCCGCGGCGGCCAGCGCATTGGCCACGAGGTGGCGGGGCGCTACCGGGCCGAGGTCGGACAGGGCGGCGAGCTCCGCGGCGGAGTCCTTGCGTTCGGGGATGAATGCCCGGTCCACCAGGAGGCCCTCGACGACGCCGAGCATGCTGATGGCCGGGGTCACCGTGGTGAAGCCGACAGCCCGGCAGCCCTCAATGACGTCGGCGTTCTCCACCATGCGTTCGGTTTCGATCTGCTCGGCGTTGTAGATGCAGGCGATCCGCGTGTTCTCGAAGACCTTGGCCTTGTCCGCCAGGTACGCGTCGTAGGAGCCGTGCCAGTCCACATGGTCCTCGGCCACGTTGAGGCAGACGCTCGCCGCCGGGGAGAGGGTGTGGCTCCAATGCAGCTGGAAGCTGGAAAGCTCGACGGCGAACACGTCGTAGTCGACCGGGTCGCGCAGGGCGTCCAGGATCGGGGTGCCGACGTTGCCGACAGCGATCGCCTTCAGGCCCGCGGCCTGCAGCATGGATTCGGTCATGCCCACCGTGGTGGTCTTGCCGTTCGTACCGGTGATGGTGAGCCAGTCCGCCGTCTTGCGGCCCTTGCGCTCCCGCAGCCGCCAGGCGAGTTCGACGTCGCCCCACACCGGGATGTGCGCGCGCTTCGCCGCGGCGAGCAGGGCCTGGTCCGGCCGCCATCCCGGCGAGGTCACCACGAGCTCGGGTTTCTCGCCGTCGATCTCGGGGATGGTGAGCACGGCGTTCGGTCCGAGGAGGACGTCCACGGCGCCGACGATCTTCAGGGTGTCCGCCTGGGCCTCGGCTTTCGCCGTGGTGGCGGCGTCGACCACCACCACGCGGGCACCGAGTTCGATCAGGGTGTCGGCCGCGGAGAATCCGGAGACGCCGATGCCGGTGACCACTACGCGCAGGCCGCGCCAGTCCGCGTCCCAGCTAGTGAGGTCTTTGAGCCGGTCGTTTCCGTGCCGGTCGTTCGTGTTCACAGCAGCACCACCCATTCAGCGTAGAAAATACCGAGCCCGGCGGCGACGAAGAGGCCGCAGAGGATCCAGAAGCGCACCACCACGGTGATCTCGGCCCAGCCCTTGAGCTCGAAGTGGTGCTGCAGCGGGGCCATCTTGAAGAAGCGTTTACCCTTGGTGACCTTGAAGTAGCCCACCTGGATGATCACCGAGAGGGTGATCAGCACGAACAGTCCCCCGATGATGCCCAGCAGCAGTTCGGTGCGGGACAGGATGGCGAAGCCGGCCACGGCGCCGCCGATGGCCAGGGAACCGGTGTCGCCCATGAAGATCTTCGCCGGAGAGGTGTTCCACCACAGGAAGCCCACCAGGGCGGCGCTCATGATGGCTGCGAGCAGCGCGAGGTCCAGGGGGTCGCGGACCAGGTAGCAGCCGCTGCCTGTTTCCCTGGGCGAGCCGCAGGCCTGGTTGTTCTGCCAGATCCCCATGAGGGTGTAGGCGCCGAAAACCATGATGGAGGCACCCGCGGCGAGCCCGTCGAGACCGTCGGTGAGGTTGACGCCGTTGGTGGCCGCGGTGACGATCAGGTTCGACCAGACCACGAAGAGGATAGCCCCGAGCACGGTGCCGCCGAAGGCAAGGTTCAGCCAGGGAATGTCGCGGACCAGGGAGATCTGGTAGGACGCGGGGGTGATGCCGTCCGCGTTGGGGAACTGCAGCACCAGGATGCCGAAGGCGATGCCAACCACGGCCTGCAGGATCAGCTTGGCCTTGGCGTTCAGGCCGAGGCTGCGCTGCTTGGAGATCTTGATGAAGTCATCCAGGAAGCCCACGAAGCCCATGCCGACCATGAGGAACAGCAGGAGCAGCCCGGAGGCGGAAGGACCGGGCGACCGAGGGTTCATCATCCACATGATCAGGTGGGTCACGGCATAGCTGATGAGCACCGCCGCGACCACCACGGTGCCGCCCATCGTGGGGGTTCCGCGTTTGGTGTGGTGCGAGGTGGGCCCGTCGTCGCGGATGAATTGTCCGTAGCCTTTGTGGACCAGGAAACGGATGAACAGCGGGGTGCCGATCAAGGCCACAAGGAGGGCGACGCCTGCGCCGATCAACAGTGCAATCACAGCAGCTCGTTCCCTTCATTGGCAGCCACAGCCGCAGTGTCCACGATCGTCCCCGCCCGTGGGGCTAATGCTATCCGATCCCCCAGATGCCGCAGCCCCACGCCGTTCGAGGACTTGAACAGCACGAGGTCCCCCGGTTCCAGCTGCGATTGGAGGAGCGCGAAGGCTTCGTCAGCGGTTTCGGTGAAGACGCATTCGTCGCCCCAGGAGCCCTCCTGGATGGCCGAAATGTACAGGGCCCGCGCCTCACGCCCCACCACCAGGAGCCGCGAAATGTTCAGCCGCACCACCTGGGTGCCGATGGCCGTGTGTTCCCGGATCGAGTCCTCGCCAAGTTCGAGCATGGCACCCAGGACGGCCCAGGTGCGCCGGCCCTGGCCGATGTCCGCCAGGGTGCGCAGGGCGGCCCGCATGGATTCCGGGTTCGCGTTGTAGGCGTCGTTGATCACGGTGACGCCGTCCGCGCGTTCGGTGCGTTCCATGCGCCAGCGGCTCGCGGCGGTCTGCTCCGAGAGCGAGGCGGCGATGTCGTCGCCGGGAATGCCCGCGGCGTAGGCGGCAGCCGCGGCCGCGAGCAGGTTCCCCAGGTGGTGTGCGCCGATCAGCCTGCTGCGCACTGGACGTGGCCCGGCGCCGTCGGGCAGTACAAGGTCGAACTCCGGGTGGCCCAGGGCGTCGATGTCCGCGTTGCGGGCCTCGACGGCGGCACCTGGCGCGCCGGCGGAGCTGGTGCCCAGGATCGGGGCAACGGTACGCGGGGCCATGGCGGCAACCCGTGGATCGTCCAGGTTGATGACGGCCGTGCCGTCCGTGCCGAGGGCCTCGAGCAGTTCGCCCTTGGTTTTGGCGATGTTCTCGACGCCGCCGAACTCGCCGGCGTGGGCCGTGCCCACCACGAGCACGACGCCGATATCGGGCTTGACCATGCCGGCCAGGTATTCGATGTGGCCGATTCCGGTGGCGCCCATTTCGATCACGAGGTACCGGGTGCCGGCGTCTGCCGTGAACACCGTCAGGGGGACGCCGACTTCGCCGTTGTAGGAACCCTTGGGCGCCACAGTCTGCCCGGCCTTGGAGAGGATTCCGGCCAGCAGGTCCTTGGTGGTGGTCTTGCCCGCGGAACCGGTGATCCCGACCACGGTGAACTCTTCCCCGGCAGCCGCACGTTCGGCGCGGATCCGGCGGACTGCTTCGGCGGCGAGGGCGCCCATGGCCAGCACGGCGTCCTCGACGATGACCGCGGGGTACGGCCGGCCTTCGGCGTCGGTCACTTCGCGTTCGCAGAGGGCCAGCACGGCCCCGTTGTCGAAGGCGGCTCCGACGAAGTTGTGACCGTCCGCGTGTTCTCCCGGCTTGGCGACGTAGAGCGACCCGGCTTCTGCTTCGCGGGAGTCCGTCACCACAGAAAGGGGGACAATCCCCGGATCGGAGGCAAGGGTTCCATTGGTGATGTGGGCGATTTCCGCCGCTGTCAGTGCAATCATCTCGGTCTAGGACTCTATCCGCTCGTCTGCTGGAACCCGGAATCCCCTGGCTGTCAAGGCGGCCTTCAGTTCCTCCCTGTCATCGAGGGCGAGGTTGACCCCTTTGACTTCCTGCCAGATTTCGTGGCCGCGCCCGGCCACCAGGATGGTGTCCTTTTCGGTGGCGAGTTCCACCGCCTTGCGGATCGCCACGTCGCGCGGGAAGGACTCGACGATTTCGCAGCGCAGTTGCTCGGCGTCCCGGGCGGCGACAGCGCCGGCCAGCACCTCGGCGCGGATCGCGGCGGCGTCCTCGTCGTGGGGGTCGTCGTCGCTGATGATCACGACGTCGGACAGCCGGGCGGCGATCGCGCCCATAGTGGGGCGCTTGCCCTGGTCGCGCTGGCCGGTGGCGCCGAAGACGACGATCACCCGGGAGCCTTCCTCGCGGGAGCGCACCGCTTCAAGGGCGCGGGCGAGGGCATCGGGGTTGTGCGCGAAGTCGACCACCGAGGCCGGCGCTTCGGACACCAGTTGCATGCGGCCGGGCACGGCGACCGCGAACGGGTCCTGCTCGTCGAGAGCGGCCTGGAGTGCGTCACGGCCTACACCGGAGGCCAGGACCATGATGGTGGCCAGGGCAGCGTTGGCGATGTTGAAGTCCCCGGGCAGGGCCGTGCGCGCCCGCAGTTCCCCGCCGTCGCGGTGCCGGAGCACGAAACCGTTCCCCAGGCCGCGCGGGGTGCTGGAGACAAGGGTCCAGTCCGCGTCCGGCGCCTCGCGTTTGCCCTGCAGGGACAGCGTGGTGACCGGAACCGTCGCTTCGGCGGCGAGGGTGCGGCCCCACTCGTCGTCGACGATCACCACCGCGCGGCGGCAGCGTGCCGGGGTGAACAGCTCCGCCTTGGTGCGGAAGTACTCCTCCATGCTGCCGTGCAGGTCCAGGTGGTCCTGGGTGAGGTTGGTGAAGCCGGCGACGTCGAACATCACCCCGTCCACGCGCCGGTAGGACACCGCGTGGGAGGAGACTTCCATGGAGGCCGCGTCCAGCCCCCGCTCCCGCATCAGGGCGAGCAAGGCGTGCACGTCCGGGGATTCAGGGGTGGTCAGCAGGCTGGGGATCGCTTCGGCGCCGGCCAGGATTTCGATGGTCCCGATCAGGCCCGGTGTCTTGCCCAGGGCGCGCAGCAGGGAGTTGATGAAGTAGGTGGTGGTGGTCTTGCCGTTGGTGCCGGTCACGCCGAAGAGGGTCGGCGAGTCCTCCCCCGCCGGCTGGCTGCGGTAGACCAGCGCGGAAACCGGCCCGACGGCGGTACGCGGCTCGCGGACGGACAGCACCGGAACGCCCGGGCCGCCGTCGGCCAGCAGCCGCTTGGCGCCGTCGTGGTCGCTGAGGATCGCGACCGCCCCCGCGGTTACCGCCTGCGCCGCGAATTCCGCCCCGTGCCGGCTCGCGCCGGGCAAGGCGAGGTACAGGTCGCCGTGCTCCACGGCGCGGGAGTTGAGGGAGACGCCCGTGACCGTAACGGCCGCGTCCGCCTCGGAGACCTCGACTCCCAGCGACGCGGCGATCTCGCGCAGCGGCACCGGAACCACCCGGGCGGGCCGGAACCCGCTGTGCCCGGCGGCCGTGCTTCCCGCCGTCGTATGGGTCCCGGGTGGGATCTGAACGGCGTCATTCTGCTCTGGCAAGGTGGGTCTCCGATGGTGCTCGTGGAACTGGCCGCGTGCTGCCGGGCCCGATGTTTCAGGCGGACGGCCGCGCTACGCGGCGCGGATGGATCGGTGTAAATGGACTCAGGGTGTGGCCGGGCAACTGCCACACAAGCTTACTCGGCGGGCTGTGCGGCTACTTCTCGGACTGGCTTATTTGGCGAACTGGGGGAACCGGGCCGGGGTCCCGGTGGACGGTGGAACGTTGTAGGTGCGCAGGACCTGGCCGAGGACTGAACGCAGGACCGGCCCGTTGGTGATGCCGTAGATGTTCCCCTTCGGGCGCTGGACCACCACCTCGACAATGAAGCGCGGGTTGTCCATGGGGGCCATGGCCACCATGGAGGCCGTGTAGCCGTCAAAGCCGGGAAGGCCGTCCTCTCGGGGAGCCTGGGAGGTGCCGGTCTTGGCGCCCACCCGGTAACCGTCCACCGCGGCTTCCTTGATCTGGCCTTCGGTGACGTTGCTCTCGAGGATGTCGCGGACCTTCTTGGCGGTTTCCTTGCTGACGGTCCGGCGGGATTCCTTGGCGGGGACCTTTTCTTCCGTGCCGTCCGGGGAGATGTAGCTGTCGATCAGCCGGGGCTGCAGCATGACGCCGTCGTTGGCGACGCTCTGGTAGGCCCGGACGGTCTGCAAGGTGGACTGAGAGACGCCCTGGCCGAACAGCACCGTGTACTGCTGGCGGTTGTCCCACTGGTCCGGCTTGGCCAGGATGCCCTTGGCTTCGGAGGGCAGGCCGATGTCCGGAGCTTCCCCGATGCCGAACTTCTTGAGCCAGTCGTAGCGCTGCTGCTTGCTCAGCCGGCTGCCGACCATCACCGTTCCGGTATTCATCGACCAGCCCAGGATGCCGGCGAGGGTCCGCTTCTCGGTGCCGTGGTCGAAGGCATCGGTGAAAGTCTCGCCGTCGATCGTGTACGCCGGCGGGATCGTGAAGGTGTCCAGCGGGCTGGCCTTGCCTTCCTCGATCGCGGCGGCAGCGGTGATCATCTTCTCCACCGAGCCGGGCTCGTAGGCCGCCGTGACCGACCGTACGCCCCGGTCCTCAGCGGCGACGCCACCCGGGTTGTTGGGGTCGGGAGCGTTGGTGTCGGCCATGACAATGATGTTGCCCGTCCTGGCGTCCATGACGACGATCGAACCCCATTGCGCGTTGAGGTTGTTCACCTGGGTCTGGATGGCCTGCTGCGCGAAGTACTGCAGGTCCGTGTTGAGCGTCAGCTTCACGTCCTTGCCGTCGACGGCGGGCGTGAGTTCGTCGGTCGCCACCGGAATGCGCAGCCCGTCGGCGCCGATCTCGAACACGCGCTTGCCGGGAGTTCCGCGCAGCGCTTCGTCCTGCGTCTGTTCGATGCCGGCCTGGCCGGAGGTGCCGTCCTGGAGGAAGCCGATGACACCGCCGGCCACGCTGCCGTTGGGGTACACGCGTTTGCTGATGGCTTTGGACACGACCCCGGGAATGGACAGCTTCGAGATGACGTCCTCCAGGTCCGGCTTCACCTCGCGGGCCAGGACCACATAGGGTTTGTCCCCCGTGAGCGAGGTGGTCAACGCCGCCGCGTCGGTTCCCAGTGCCGCGGCCAGGTCCTTGATGCCCTGTTCGCGGCTGACGGTGTCCACTTTCTCGGTGGATGAGTTGTAGCGCCCGAATTCCGGGGTGTTGGTGTTAACCCTCTGGTCCGCCACGATGTCATAGCGGATCACGCTGCTGGCCAGCACCGTGCCGTTGGAATCAAGGATCTGGCCGCGCTCGGCCGGGAGCTCGACGGGTGTGAGGCGCTTGTTGATCCCGGCTTCGGCCATGCCACCGACGTCGAGGCCCTG
Organism: Arthrobacter cupressi; assembly: GCF_900099975.1. GTDB lineage: Bacteria > Actinomycetota > Actinomycetes > Actinomycetales > Micrococcaceae > Arthrobacter > Arthrobacter cupressi. Next base: position 74,103 of record NZ_FNEI01000014.1, on the reverse strand, counting down.
GACGAGGAACAGCTTGCCACCGACCACCAGGAGCAAGGTCAGCATCAACGCAAGGCCTACCCGCAGCCTCCGCCTGGCCGTTGACGCCTTCTTCGTTTTCGATTTCGCGGAGTTTTGCGCCACGTCGTTTCCTTGCTGCTTGCCTTGCTGTCCGTTCGGCCGGAGGCTTACTGCCCGGGCGCCTTCTGCTGCGGAGCCGGCACCGAACCTCCGTTGAGGTTCACCGCCGGGGCTTTCGGCTCGTCCTTCTTCTCAGCAGGCTTCGCCTTGGCGTCATCCTTCCCCGCGGCCTTCGCATCCTTCGCATCGGCTTTGGCGTCCGCGTCCGTGGACGGGGCGTGGCTCTCCAATGGATCCTTCGTGCTGGCCGGCGGGACAACATCAAGCTGGCCGGTAATCGCCGGAGCGGCAATGACGGCACCAAGGCCTGCGCCCTTGGGTGCCGGCGTCGCGGTGCCGGTGATCGCGAGGGTCTCCAGATTGATCTGGCCTTTGGCAGTGGAAGCAACCATTCCCAATTGTGCAGCCTTGGCGGCCAGATTCTGGGGAGCTTCGAATGCCTGGCGTTGCTGTGTCAGTTCCTGGTTCTGCTTGGTCAAGGTGGCGGCCTGCGCCTTCAGCTGGACCAGGTCGTATTGCGCGGTGGAGACGGAGATGTTGAGGACCAAGACGGTCAGCAGCGCCGCCGCGAGCACCCCGAAGCAAAAGACGAAGAACGGCACCCGGCGTTTGCCCGGGGTGCCGCGGACCACGGAGAGGGGCGTGCGGACTCTGCGTCCGGCGTCGGGAGAACGCAGCGGCAGGGCGCGCGCAGTGTTGCCCACGGTGGACGGCGTTGCCTTCGCGGCGGCGGTGCTCATGCGTTTCTCCTTGCTTTGATTCGTTCAACGGCCCGGAGCCGGGCTGAGGCCGCCCGGGGGTTCTCCGCGATTTCTTCGGCGGTGGGCACCTCGGTGCCCTTGGTCAGTGTCTTGAGTTCGGGTTTGTGTTCTTCAAGCTCCACGGGGAACCCCAGCGGAGCGGAGGACTTGGACCGCTTCTGGAAGACCGACTTGACGATCTTGTCCTCGAGCGAGTGGTAGGACATCACCACCACCCGGCCGCCGAGGGCAATTGAGTCGACGGCGGCGGGCACCGCCCGCTCCAGGACGTCGAGTTCCTCGTTGACCTCGATGCGCAGCGCCTGGAAGGTCCGCTTGGCCGGGTGTCCACCGGACTTCGCGGCCGCGGCGGGCACCACGCTGCGGATCTGTTCGACAAGTTCCCCGGTGGTGGTGAAGGGCTTCCCGGCCCGGGCAGCGACGATGCGGTTGGCTATCCGGCCCGCGAACTTCTCTTCACCCCATTTCCGGATGATCCGGACGAGGTCCTCTTCGGAGTAGTTGTTCACGACGTCGGCAGCGGTCTGCCCGCGGCTCGTGTCCATCCGCATGTCCAAGGGGGCATCATAGGAGTACGCGAAGCCGCGTTCCCGCTCGTCCAGCTGGAGCGAGGAGACACCGAGGTCCATAAGGATGCCGTGCACTTCGGAAAGACCAAGGTCCTCCAGGACTTCTTCGATTTCGTCGTAGACGGCGTGGACGAGGTCGGTCCGCTTTTCGAAGGGCTTGAGCCGCTCCCCTGCGAGGGCCAGGGCCTCCTCGTCGCGGTCGATTCCCACCAGGTGCAGGTCCGGGAAGCGCTGGAGCATGGCTTCGGAGTGTCCGCCCATGCCGAGGGTCGCGTCGATGACTACCGGGACCTCGCCGCGGCTGCGGGCTGCCTCGAATCCGGGTGCCAGCAAATTGATGCACCGGTCCTTCAGGACCGGCACATGGCGCTCCGAGGTCGGCTTCGGCGTGTTCTGCTCATCCATGCTGCCTCCTCGGGTTTCGTTCACTGGCTCTTAAATGCTTCTTGGGCCGGATCCCCATCCGCGCCTATCGCTACATCCGCCTGGCTCCGGGGAAGGTGAGCCAGGTTGGCGAAGCAATGGGCGGCTGGAGATCCCGTCCAAGAAGCGGGTCCCGCCCGGAATCCGAATGATCCGTCTAGATGAATCCGGGAAGGTTGTCGTCGTCGGTTTCCGAGAAGGCGGCTTCCTTCTCGGCGAGGTACTCCTCCCAAGCCTGGGCGTCCCAGATCTCGGCCCGGGTGCCGGCCCCGATGACCGCCAGTTCCCGGCCGAGTCCTGCGTAGGCCCGGAGCGCCGGCGGAATCGTCACGCGCCCCTGCTTGTCAGGTACCTCGTCAGAGGCTCCAGACAGGAAAACCCGGATGTAGTCGCGCGCCTGCTTGGAGGAGATGGGGGCCTCCCGCATGGACTCGTGGATACGTTCGAATTCCCGCTGGCTGAAGACGTAGATGCAGCGTTCCTGCCCTCTGGTGAGGACCAAACCGTCTGCAAGTTCCTCCCGGAACTTGGCGGGAAGGATGATCCGTCCCTTTTCATCCAGACGCGGCGAGTGGGTGCCAAGAAACATTGGCCCACCGCCTATCCGTGAAAGGTGCCGTACCGCCCCGCTCCGCCACTACCCTCTTACGTCCTCCACTTTACTCCACAAGGCACCACAGTCAACGCAGGCGCGGCCGTTTCGGCACCACTCAGCGTGGATTTCGCCGCTTGGACGCGCGGAATCCTGGGTGTGGCGGGAAGTGGAGGGAAATCCCGAGTCCGTGGCGGACGGTGGTGTTGCACGGAGCCGGCGGGGGCGCTTAAACGGAAAAAGACCCGTCGAGCGGGTCTTTTTTCTTCAGATGCGGGGTCTGTGGGGCGAAGTGGAGGATTCCTTCGCTGGAGTCAGTCGTCGCCGCGGCGGCGCTCATCCCAGCGTTCTTCGAGGTTGTTCATGAAGGAACTCTTCGGCTTCCGGGCTTTGCCGGGCTTCAGCTTGCCGCCGGAGATCCTGCGGAGGGTGGCGAAATAGACACCGGCTCCCATCACGATGAACCCGAGCACGCCCAGGAAGATGTTCTGGAGGGAGACACCGACCAACAAGAGCAGGACACCGGCGATGGTGCCAAGGACCCCCACAATGATGTGCCGGGTGGACCAGGCACGTATGGGATCCGAGCCCATGGAATTGGCAAACTTCGGATCGTCCTCATGCAGTTGCTTCTCAAGTTGCTCGAGAAGCCTCTGTTCGTGCTCCGAGAGGGGCATCGCGACCTCCTTGTAATTGGCCGGGCTCGTAACCGGCCAGGGTCCAGATAGGCGGCACCCACCGCCTCTGTTTCCCTAAACGGACCGGCCCGAAAAAGGGTTCCCAATCCTTGTCCATGGAACCAGACGCGATGAGGCACTTTGTCCAGACGATCTAATTCTGTGTATTTCTAGGATAGTTTGTCGGGCACCGTTCTGAAAGACACACCGGCCCGTCCGGAGCCGCTTTCCAGTACTATCCTGCACCATCGGGACCGCGTTCGGTGCCCGGCTCAAGAAGACGGGCAGGAAGCACCGTTTTGCTCCCGAATTTCCGGCTCACCTCGTCCAGCGCCTGCTCCGCCGAACGCCAGTTGTCGTCGCGCCGGTCCAGGCTCAATTGGAGCGCAGCTCCCCCTGCAGCTTCAAGCTGTTCCAGCCGTACGCCGATCAGCCGGACACTCATCGGCCTGGCACCCAGCGAAGCCAGCAATTGGGAGGCCACCTGGTAGACAAGCTGGGCGCTGTCCACCGGCGTGTGGACAGTTTTGCTCCGGGTGACGGTGGAGAAGTCCGCGTAGCGAAGCTTCAGCGCCACGGTTCGCGCCAGCATCCCGCCGGCCCGGAGCCTCGTGGCCGTACGGTGCGAGAGCCGGAGAAGTTCCCGGTGAAGCAGTGCATCATCGAAGGTGTCGACGGCAAAGGTCTCCTCCGCACCGATGCTCTTCTCCAGCCTGGCCGGGGTTACTGGACGCGGGTCGAGCCCCATTGACAGGCGGTGGACGTGCTCCCCGGATGCGCCAAGGATCTTCCGCAGGGCGGCCGGCGGCGTGGCGGCGACGTCCGCAACGGTCCGGATGCCGAGCCGGGCCAGCACCTCCGCGGTCTTCGCCCCGACTCCCCACAGGGCCTTCACCGGCAGGCTGTGAAGGTACTCCACCGTGCGGTCCGCCTCGATCAGGAGGAGGCCGTCCGGCTTGCAGCGCGTCGAGGCGATTTTGGCCACGAACTTGTTGGCGGCGATCCCCACTGACGCGGTGATCCCGAGGTCCTCGGACACCTTCCGCCTGATCAGCTTGGCGATCTCGACAGGCGGGCCCAGCCGGCGGATCGCTCCACCGACGTCGAGGAACGCTTCATCGACACTAAGTGGCTCGACCAGTTCGGTGATGGTTTCAAACATCCGCATGAGTTCCGCCGACACCTCGTAGTAGATGTGGTGGCGAGGCTCGAGGATCACTGCGGTGGGGCACAAGCGCATGGCGACGGCCATGGGCATGGCGGATTTCACACCGACTCCTCGCGCCTCGTAGGAAGCGGACAGCACCACCGAGCGTTCGGAGGGAAACCCGACGATGACTGGCTTGCCCCGCAGCTCCGGACGGGAACGCAGTTCGACGGAGACGAAGAACGCATCCATGTCAACGTGCAGGATGCTGGTGCGCCGGAGTTCCTTCAAGGTTGCCGGGTCGATGGGCCCGCCGCCGCCCGAAACTCCGTCTGTTCTCACAGGAAAATCCTATGCCCGCAAGGAACGTGCACCCGCGGGACAGGGCACCGGCTGCGGCGTTCCGCCCGGGACCCGGCGGCTAAACTGTAGGCAGCATCCGGCATCATCTCCCCCAGGAGGAATCCCCTGTGACGTTCTTTCGAAGGCGCCAAAGCATAGCCATGGCCGCTTGTGCCGCCGGCATCGCTTTGGCCGCCGCCGCCTGCGGCGCTCCCTCGTCTCCAGGGACCCCGACGCCGGCCCACGCGGGCCAGACGCAGTCCGCGCCGTCGTCGTCGCCTTCCCTCGCCGCATCGACTGCCCCTGTTCCGGGCACGGCCGCCGCCGTCGCGTCCCTGGCGCCGGGGTTCCCGCAGAAGCTGATTCCGCTGATGCCCAAGGCGAGCCTCAAGTCCAGCAGTGTCGACAAGAACTCCTCCCCTGCCTCCGCCGGCCTCGTGGGCACCATCGCGGCACCGGCTTCCGCCGTCTTCACCTTCTATACCTCGGCCCTCACCGCCCAGGGGTTCAAGGCGGCGCCCGGGGACAAGGTGGGCGGAACCAAGTCGCGGGATTTCGTGCGGGCCAACGGTGAAACGGCCAACATCTCGGTTGACGAGGAAGCCGGGCTGACCACCTTCACCGTGGGCGCCAATGTGGCTGCAGGGTCGCTGAAGTGAGCGCGCCGCAGCTCGCCGCCGAGCAGGGCCGATTCATCGCCGACGTCGCCGCCGGACTCAACAGCTTCCTGGCCGGACAGGAGACCGTCATGGCCGGCATCTCCCCGGATGTCGCGCCGCTTATGGATTCGATTTCGAAGCTGGTTACCGGCGGGAAACGGCTCCGGGCCCTGATGGCTTATTGGGGCTGGCGCGGCGCCGGCGGCGAGGCCGCCCACCCGGACATCGTCGCGGCCGGCTGTGCCCTGGAACTGTTCCAGGCGGCTGCCCTGATCCACGACGACATCATCGACCGCTCCGATACCCGGCGCGGCGGTCCGAGCGTTCACCGCCGCTTCAGCCAACTCCACCAGGCCGAAGGCTGGGCGCTGGACGAGGAACGTTTCGGCCATGCCGCCGCAATCCTGACCGGGGATCTCTGCCTGTCCTTCAGCGAAGAGGCCTTCGCCGGCATCGGCCCGCGCGCGGCGTCGGGAACTGCGGCCCGTCGGATCTTCAACCTGATGCGGGCCGAGGTTATGGCCGGTCAGTACCTGGACATCCTCGAAGAGGTGGCCGGACCCGTGCGGGACCGCGCGGGCGCCGTGGAGCGTGCCACCTCGATCATCCGGTACAAGTCGGCAAAGTACTCCACCGAGCACCCCTTGGGTCTCGGCGGTGCGCTTGCCGGTGCGGATGACGTGTTGTTGGCCGGTTATTCGGCGTTCGCACTGCCCCTCGGCGAGGCTTTCCAGTTGCGCGACGACGTCTTGGGCGTCTTCGGCGATCCCGGGACCACCGGCAAGCCTGCCGGCGATGACCTGCGCGAGGGCAAACGGACCGTGCTGGTCGGTTTCGCGATCAACCTAAGCGAGCCGGCCGTGTCCGCGTATCTTGATGCCGCGCTCGGCCGCCAGGACCTGGACGAAAGCGAAGTCGAAAAGATCCGGCAGATCATGGTGGACTGCGGCGCACTCGCCGCCACGGAGGCCATGATTGACGAACTCAGCGGCCGCGCCTTCGAAGCCCTCGAGCGGCTGCCGTTGGCGGAGCTTCCCATGTCCGCACTCCGCGGCCTAGCAGAGGCGGCCGTGAGCCGCGCAGCCTGAACAGTCACGCGGGTCAGTCGGTTAACAACAGAGGACGACGGCGGCAGGTAACCTGCCGCCGTCGTCCTCTTGTTTTGGGACGGTTACCAGGCCAGGGACTGCGCCCGCCGCCGGATCTCGGTCTTGCGTCCTTCGCGCAGGGCGTCCACCGGCCGGCCGCGGAGGGATTCATCCGGAGTGAAGAGCCAGACGATGAGTTCCTCATCGGTGTAGCCGGCGTCGCCGAGCACGGCGACGGTGCCCTTCAGGCTGTCCAGCACATGGCCGTCCTGGATGAAAAGGGCCGGGATGCTGCGGATCTTCCGTTCGCCCACGCGCAGCGCAACCAGTGCACGCTCGTCCAGGAGTCCGTGGACCTTGGTAATGGGAACGTCGAGGATTTCGGCAACATCGGGCAGCGGCAGCCATTCGGAAACGAGGCTTTCTACAGTACTCACGAAAACAAGGTTGCCACGGTCCGGCCGCTTCGCCTAGCCGGCGGCGGCGCTGTTTCCTGATTCGCGGGCGGGTGGATTCCCATACCCGTCCGGGTTCATTCTTATTGCCTGGAGAGCAGCTAATGCGCCAATGAGCAGCACTTTTCTTGTGCCTGCTGCAAATCTGTGAGAGATTCACTTTGATCACAATTGCAACTTTGTGCACATTAGTAACATTGGTATCACTGGCAGCAGCGTCCTGCGAAGCCCGCAGCTGAGATGAGGATTTCCTATGACGACCCCACGCTCGTCCAAGAAGACAACAAGCATGCCCGTGCTTGCGGCCACTACAGCAGCGTTGCCCGCCGTCGTGCTCTCCTCGCTGGCCCTGGCACAGCCCGCGGCTGCCGCCGCGCCCGCTGCCCAGCCGCAACGCATCCCCGCCACGCTCGCCGCCGCAATCAAGGCGCAGGCGGCCCAGGCGTCCGGCGGCGTGATCCCGGCGTCGTCCGTCGCCGCCACCCTCCCGGCGGCCCTCCGTTCGGTTCCCTCGGGCTACACGGTGAAGCCGGGCGACACCATCAGCGGCATCGCGGCACGCCACGGGCTCGGAACCAACGCCGTGCTGAAGCTGAACCGCCTTTCAGCCACCTCGATCATCTACCCGGGCCAGCGCATCAAGCTGACCGGCGCTGCTCCGGCCGCTCCGGCACCGCGTCCTGCAGCATCGGCCGCCGCGCCCAGCCGCACGTACACCGTGAAGCCGGGCGACACCCTCAGCGGCATCGCAGCCCGTCACGGGGTGGGCCTGTCCAAGGTCTTCAGCTGGAACGGCCTGAACGCGAACTCCATCATCTACCCGGGCCAGAAGATCAAGCTCGGCGGCACCGCAGCCGCGGCCGCCCCGGCCAAGGCCGCACCCGCCGCCCCGGCGAAGGCGGCCTCGCCGGGTTCCTACACGATCAAGGCCGGGGACACCCTCGGCGGGATCGCTTACCGGCACAAGGTCTCCCTGTCGGCGCTGCTGTCGGCCAACCGGCTCAAGGCCACCACCATCATCTACCCCGGGCAGAAGCTGGCCATTCCCGGCGGATCCGCGATCCAGGCGGCCTCGAGCCCCAAGCAGCTGGTCCCCAGCTCCTTCCTGGGCTACACGTACCCGGCCGCGGTCGTCAGTTCGGCGAACAAGAACAAGGCCATCCTGGAAGCATCGCCGGTTCCGACCCGTGAGCAGATGAAAGCCATCGTGGCGGACACCGCGCGGCGCATGGGCGTCAACCCCTCGCTGGCGCTGGCGTTCGCGTACCAGGAATCCGGCTTCAACCAGCGCGCCGTCTCCCCCGCCAACGCCATCGGCACCATGCAGGTCATCCCGACTTCGGGTGAATGGGCCTCGGACCTCGTGGGCCGCAAGCTCAACCTGCTGGACCCGTACGACAACGCCACCGCCGGCGTAGCGATCATCCGTGCACTCGTCAGCACCAGCAAGACCGTTGACCTGGCGATCGCAGGCTACTACCAGGGCCAGTACTCCGTCAGCAAGCACGGAATGTACGCGGATACGAAGCAGTACGTGGCCTCGGTCAAGGCCTTGATGAAGCAGTTCTAAGACGCCTGGCACAGTTCGCCACGGGCCCGGATCGCACGGACGATTCGGGCCCGTTGTCTATGCTCACTTAGGATCGTAGGGTGCAGGAACAAGTCTCGGACCACCTTCTCGGGTCCCTCGTGGACCAACGGTACCTCGTGCGTACCCGGCTCGCCGGCGGCGGGATGTCCACCGTCTACCTGGCCACCGACGAGCGGCTCGACCGCGATGTCGCCCTGAAGGTCCTCCACCCGCACTTGGCGAACGACGCCAGCTTCCTGGAACGTCTGCGCCGGGAAGCACGCGCCGCGGCCAGCCTCTCCCATCCCCATGTGGTGGGCGTGCTCGACCAGGGCCAGGACGGCCATATTGCCTACCTCGTCATGGAATACATCAAGGGGCACACGCTCCGGGATGTCCTCCAGGAAAAGGGCGGCCTCTCCCCGCGCCTTGCGCTGGCCCTGATCGATCCGGTCATCGAGGGCCTCGCCGCCGCCCACTCTGCCGGCCTCATCCACCGGGATGTGAAACCGGAAAACGTGCTGATCGCCGACGACGGCCGGATCAAGGTGGGCGACTTCGGCCTGGCCCGCGCGGTCACGGCCGCCACCAGCACCGGTTCGCTGATCGGAACCGTCGCCTATCTGGCGCCCGAGCTCGTCCTGGGCGAGGCGGCCGATGCGCGCAGCGACATTTATTCGGCCGGCGTCATGCTCTACGAGATGCTGACCGGCACCCAGCCGTACTCCGGCGAGGTACCCATCCAGGTGGCTTACAAGCACGTCAACGCGGAAATACCAGCGCCCTCGGCCGCCGCGCCCGGCCTGGTGTCCGACCTCGATGAACTCGTCCAGTGGTGCACGGCCAAGGATCCCGAGCAGCGGCCCGTCGACGGGGGCGCCCTCCTTTCCGAACTGCGGCACATCCGCACCACACTCAGCGACGAGCAACTGGACTACGCGCCGCTGTCGGCCCGGCCGTCCCTGGCAGCGGCGGAACAGGCGGCGTCGCTGGACACCACGGTCCTGGGGTCCGCCGATGCCGCGCACACCGAAATCATCTCGTCCGGCCAGCACCCCACGTCCGTGCTGCCGCAGCCGGCGCAGGGGATTTCGGCTGCGGCCTTCCCGACGTCGGTGCTGCCGCCGGCGGGGCCACTGCCCGCCGGTACCGACCGGGACGCGTCCTCCGCGCAGCTTTCGCCGCGGGAGGAGAAGCGGGCCGCGCGCCAGGCCGAAAAGGACCGCGCCCGGGCCGCCGCGACCCCGTCCCGGACGCTCCGGGAGGGCAATGTCCGGCGGCGCGCGGTCATCTGGGCCTCGGTGATCCTGCTGCTTGCCGTCCTGGCCGGTACTGCCGGCTGGTTCTTCGGGATGGGGCCAGGCTCACCCGGAACCATCCCGGCGCTGAAGAACAGGCCGGCCCAGGAGGCCGAGCAGCTGCTCCGCACTGCGGGCTTCCAGTCCCGGCCCCAGGACGTCTTCGACGACGAAGTGAAGGCCGGCTACACGGTGGGCACCGATCCCGCGGCAGGAGTGGAAATCCGCAAGTTCCTGCCCGTCACCCTCTTCGTGTCCAAGGGCCCGCAGCTGTTTCCCCTGGCGAACCTGGACGGGCTGAGCCTGGAGCAGGCCAAGGACGCACTGGCAGGGGCCGAGATGACGCTGGGCCGGGTCTCGGAGAAGTACGACGAGCAGGCACCGGCCGGCACCATCCTGTCCCAGGCGCCGGCCAAGGACACCCCTGTTCGGCACGGAACGGCCGTGTCCCTGGTGGTGTCCAAGGGCCCGCAGCCGCTCCCGGTTCCGGACGTACGCGGAATGGACAGGGCCGCGGCCGTGAAGGCGATCAGCGATGCCGGGCTGACCGCGAAAGTCGCCGCCGAAGAGATCTTTGACAAGAAGGCTCCGGCTGGCACGGTGCTCCGCCAGTCGCCGTCGGACGGGACCCTGAATCGCGGCGGCACGGTGACCCTGACCCTGTCCAAGGGGCCACGGCTGGTCGAGGTCCCGAATTTCGTGGGCAAGTCGGCCAAACAGGCCGAAAGGGAGCTCAAGAAGCTCGGCTTCGAAGTGGAGCTCGACGTGTTCGGCGGCATCCTGGGCCTGGTCCAGAGCCAGGACCCCGTGGACACCATGGCCCCGGAAGGGTCCACCGTGACCCTGCGCGTGGTCTGATTCAGCGCGAGCGTACAGCTGAGGCCCCAAAACACGCGGTTTTGGGGCCTCAACTGTACGTTCGGGTTTAGCGCTTTGCGAGTGCCCCGGCCACCAGGAAGGCCACTTCGAGGGACTGCATGTGGTTCAGGCGGGGATCGCAGACGGACTCGTAGCGGTCGGCGAAGGCGTCCTCGTCGATCGGGTCCGACCCTCCGAGGCACTCGGCGACGTCGTCGCCGGTCATCTCCATGTGCAGGCCGCCCGGCACCGTGCCCAGGGCCTGGTGCACCTCGAAGAAGCCGCGCACTTCGTCGATGACGTCGTCGAAGCGGCGGGTCTTGTAGCCGTTCTGTGAGGTGACGGTGTTGCCGTGCATGGGGTCGGTCACCCACAGCACCTGCGCGCCGGACGCGGTGACGCGTTCGACGACGGCGGGCAGCTTTTCGCGGATGTTCTTCGCACCCATGCGGGTGATGAAGGTCAGGCGGCCGGGTTCGCGGTTCGGGTCCAGCTTGTCGATCAGGCGCAGGGCGTCGTCGCCGCTGGTGCCCGGGCCGAGCTTCACGCCGATCGGGTTGCGGACGCGGGACAGGAAGTCCACGTGGGCGTGGTCCAGTTCGCGGGTGCGCTCTCCGATCCACAGGAAGTGGCTGGACGTGTCGTAGGGCAGGCCGGTGCGGGAGTCGATGCGGGTCAGGGCGCGCTCGTAGTCCAGCAGCAGGGCTTCATGGCTGGCGAAGAATTCGACGCGCTTGAGGGCTTCGAAGTCGGCTCCGCAGGAGTCCATGAAGCGGATGGCGCGGTCGATGTCCCGGGCCAGGGATTCGTACCGGGCGTGGGCCGGGTTCTCGGTAAAGCCCTTGTTCCACTGGTGGACCAGGCGCAGGTCGGCGAAACCGCCCTGGGTGAAGGCACGGATCAGGTTCAGCGTGGCGGCGGAGGTATGGTATGCCCGCAACATGCGTCCGGCGTCGTGGGCCCGGGATTCGGGCGTGAAGTCGTAGCCGTTGACGATGTCACCGCGGTATGCCGGCAGCGTGACGCCGTCGCGGGTTTCGTCGTTGGATGAGCGCGGCTTGGCGAACTGGCCGGCCATGCGGCCCATCTTGATCACGGGCATCGCGGCACCGTAGGTGAGCACCACGGCCATCTGCAGGATGGTCTTTACGCGGGCGCTGATCTTGTCCGCGGTGGCGCCCTCGAAGGTCTCGGCGCAGTCGCCGCCCTGGAGCAGGAAGGCACGGCCCTGGGCGGCGGCAGCGAGGCGTTCGCGCAGGACGTCGACTTCGCCGGCGAACACCAGAGGCGGCAGCACGGAGAGTTCCTTGACGGAGGCGTCGAAGACGTCCCGGTCCGACCAGGTGGGCTGCTGCGAAATCGGCAGTTGGCGCCAGTCGTCCAGTCCCGGATAGTCAGCGGCACCGCTTTGCGCCGTGCTGGTCATGGGGCCGGTCATCGAGGGTGCGGGGATTAGCTCAGTCACCCTACAAGACTAGTGGGCTGCTGCCCGCTTTGGGGACACGGCGGCCGTAACCCGCAGCTGCGGTTCCGTCATACTTTTCCGCCCGTTCCGCCGTCGCTGTCGTGGCCGGTGAGCCGGGCCTTCACGTCGGCGGCGTACTCGTCCACGTACTCCTGCCCGGAGAGCCGCATGATCTCGTACATGACCCGGTCGGTGACAGTGCGCTGCACGGTGCGGTCTTCCTCACGGCCATAGTGCTCGCTGAAATCCAGCGGCTGGCCGATGATCATGCCGATGCGCCGGATGTTCGGCACCCTTTTGCCGATGGGCTGCACCTTCTCGGTGCCGATCATGGCAACGGGAATCACAGGGACGCGGGTCTGCAGCGCCAGTTTCGCCACGCCCGCCTTGCCGCGGTACAGCCGCGCGTCGGGGCTGCGGGTTCCCTCCGGATAGATCCCCAGCAGGCCTCCGCCCAGCAGCACGTCCCTGCCAGCGCCCAGCGACACTTCGGAGGCCGCTCCGCCCGAGCGGTCCATGGGCAACTGCTTGGTGAGCCGGAAGAACAGCGCCGTCAACCTGCCCTTGAGGCCCGTGCCGGTGAAGTACTCGGCCTTCGCCAGGAAGATCACCGGACGGCGCACCATCAGCGGCAGGAAGATCGAATCGGAAAAGGACAAATGGTTCGAAGCGAGGATGGCTGCGCCTTCGTCCGGGACATTGTCCAGCCCCTTGACCCATGGACGGAACAGCAGTTTGAGGATGGGACCAAGAAAGATCCGCTTCATGACCCAATAGAACACCGTGGTTCCTCCCCGGGTGGCATGTAAATATGGCCGGACGCCTCCGTCCGGCGCTCAATTGCCACCCTACTCCTGTGTGAATTTCCGGGAACAGTGACACGATGGACACATGACGGAAAGCAGCGTCCCGGGCGGTCCCCGGGCCTTCGGGTACGCGGGCCACGGAGACAACGCGCGCACCGGAATCGTCCTTTGCCATGGTTTCACCGGCAGCCCGCTCAGCATCATGCCGTGGGCCGAACACCTCGCCGCCCAGGGCTTCGCGGTCACGGTCCCGCTGCTTCCCGGGCACGGAACGCACTGGCAGGACCTGGCCAGGACGTCCTGGAAGGACTGGTACGGAGCGTTCGAGCACAGCTACCTGGAACTGGCAGGCCGGACCTCCCGCTGCTTCGTCGCGGGACTGTCCATGGGCGGCGCCGTTGCGCTGCGGGCAGCGGCCCGGCACCCGGTGGCGGGGGTCGCCGTCGTGAATCCCGGGCTGAGCTTCTACGACCGCCGGGTCCGCTACATCGGAGCGCTGAAGCATGTCATGCGCACCACGGTGCCGATCGAGGAGGAAAACCCGACGTCGGAGCCCACCGACGACGGCGATTACTCCCGCACCCCGCTGGCGGCCGTGCATGAACTCAAGAAACTGTTCCGCTCCGCCTCCCGCTCGCTTCCGGCGATCACGGCACCGGCCCTGGTGTTCAAGTCCGCGCAGGACGCTGTGGTGCCGCCCAGCTCCCTTGCGATGATCAGCAAACGCATCGGCAGCAGGGACCTGCGGGTGGTGCCCCTGCCGCACAGCGGACACGTCGCGACGCTGGACCTCGACGCTCCGCTGATCCTCGAAGAATCCACTGCATTTTTCCTGCGGCATGCCGCCCACAGAGTAGCCTCGGAGTCATCATGAACACTGTCCCCGATTTTTCGCCGTTCGCGAGCAGCTTCACCGGTTCCGGCCCGAGCGTCGGGGTGGTGATGTGCCACGGGTTCACGGGCAGTCCGCACAGCATGCGGCCCTGGGCCCGGTACCTGGCCGAGGAGGGTTTCGCGGTCCGGCTGCCACTGCTTCCCGGCCACGGCACCAGCTGGCAGGACATGGCTACCCGGCGCTGGCAGGAATGGCACCACGCCGTGGACTCCGCCTACTTGGAGTTGCAGGCCGAATGCGATTACGTGTTCGCCGCCGGACTCTCCATGGGCGGCACACTTGCACTCCGAATTGCCGCCACCCGGCCGGTGGCCGGGACCATCGTCGTCAACCCGGGCCTGATCATCGATGATCCCCGCTCCGCCGTTGTGGGCCTCCTCAAGTACGTCATGAAGACCGCGCCCGCCATTGCCAACGACATCCGCAAACCCGGCATGGACGAAGGCGCCTACCCGCGCACCCCGGTGGCCGCCGGGCACGAGCTGAAGAAGTTGTACAAGGACACCCAGGTGCTGCTGCCCCGGATTTCGGCGCCGGTGCGCGTGTTCCGGTCGTCGGTGGACCACGTGATGTCCGACGCCAGCATCCGACAACTTCGCCGCCTCGTCACCGCTCCCCTGGAACTGACCGCGCTGGAAAACAGCTACCACGTTGCCACGCTGGACAACGACGCCCCGGGAATCTTCAAGGCCTCCGCGGAGTTCATCCGAAAGACCGTAGCCGGACTCACCACGGAGGATTCCCGCCCCGCGCTGGAAGACTCCGGACCCGAAGGACGCCACCAATGAACAGGCCGGGGCCCGACTCCGCGGACCAGAGCGCGAACAAGGACGACGACGCCGTCTGGCTTGACCTTGTGGCCAGGCTCGAAGCAATGCCGGACGAAACCCTGGACGCCGGCGACGACACTACCAGTGACATTCCGGATGCGGCCGGCCGAAGCTACCTGCCGGGCAGCTTCAGCGACTACGACCCGCTGGGACTTTCCCGCGGCCTTTCCGGCGGGACGGACGCCGGCGACGCCGCGCCCGGCACCGGGCCGCGCGACTACGAGGCGGCCGAGGACGACGGGGGCTTTGTTCCGGAGGAGCCGCCCAGCCTCGCCGGGACCGAACCGATGCTGATGCTGGCATGGGTGGGTGCGGTGGGCGGCCCGCTGGCCCTGCTGTTCACCGCGATGTTCTGGCGTTCGGCACCGCTGCCGGCTGTCCTCGGGATGGTGGCGGCGTTCCTCGCCGCGGTGGTCTACCTCATCATGCGGCTTCCCCGCGAGAAGGACGACCACGACGACGGCGCCCGCATCTAGGTGCCCGCTGTTCCGGTCGCCTAACCCTGTAGCCTGCCGCTGACCCGTGAGAGATCGGCCGCGCCGATCATCCCCGCCCGCGGGCCGAGTTCGGCGAGCCTGATCGCCGCCGGGGGGCGGAAGCCGCGGCCGGTGAGGTTCCGGGTGAAGGCCTGCCGCGCCGGGCCCACCAGCAGCTCGCCGGCGTCGCACAATCCGCCCCCGATCACGAACGTTCCGGGATCCAGGGCCGCCGCCAGGTTCGCCAGGCCAAGGCCGAGCCACTGCCCGACCTCCTCCAGCAGTTCCTTCGACGCCGGATCGCCGGACTTGGCCAACTGCGACACGGTCAAACCGGTGATGTCATCGGCGACCCCGCCGCTGGCCTTAAGCAGTTCGTAGGCCAGCGGAGACTTCCGGCGTGCGAGCTCCCTGGCTTCGCGGCCCAGGGCGTTCCCCGAAGCGTACTGTTCCCAGCAGCCCCGGTTGCCGCACTCACAGCGGTGGCCGCCCGGAACGGCCACCTGGTGGCCGAACTCCCCCGCGACTCCGAAGCGTCCGCGTTCCAGGCGGCCGTCCATCACCATCGCCCCGCCGATGCCTGTGCCCAGGGTGATGCACACCAGGCGGCTCTCGCCCCGCCCCGCACCGAAGCGCCATTCCGCCCAGGCGGCGGCGTCGGCGTCGTTGGCCAGGAGGACGGGTCGGCGGAGCAGCTTCTGGAGGTTGTCCCGCAGCGGTTCGTTGCGCCAGGCGAGGTGCGGGCTGAACAGCACCGTGCCGCCGTCGAGGTCCATCCAGCCGGCCGCGCCGATGCCGATCGAGGCAATCCGGTGGTTTTCGCCCAGTTCCCGCACGAGGTCCACGATCACACGCTCGACGGCGCGGGGATCGCTGCCGGGCGTGGCCCGGCGCCGTTCGTCCAGGACCCGCCCTTCGGCATCGACGACGCCGGCGGCCACCTTGGTGCCGCCAATGTCGATCCCGATGGCCAGGCCGCGCCGCCCCAACCGGGAGCGTCCCGCGGACGCCGCCAGCCGGCTTCCCGCCCCGGGAGTCCAGGACGCGGTGGCGTGGCGCAGGGGAACGCGGCGTCGGGCGGCAGAGGCTGACCAGGACGCCTTGCGTGTCTTCGCGTCAGCCGTCGGTGTGGTTCTCAGCATCCCGCCATCCTATTCCGGCGGCAGGGCAGGCGCGGAGATCCACGGAACGGGACGCCACACTTCGAAACGCCCGTCCGTTGGCGGTTTTCCGGGCTGCACCGTAAAGTTACTCGCCAGTAGGTGAACTGCGACACACCCGGACGGCGGGCGTATTAGAGTTAGAGCAGCCCTGCATTGGTCTGTTGATATCAAAGGAGCTATCGTGCGTGAAGTCAGTGTCCCGCCCCTTGTAAATGTCGCCCCTGAAACCAACATCACGGACCTCGTGATCCGGCAGGCAGACAAGCCTTCCAACCCCGCGCTCTTTGCCAAGCTGAACGGGGCCGGCCAGTGGCAGGACATCCATGCCCGCGAGTTCCTTGCCGACGTCTCCGCCCTGGCGAAAGGCCTGATCGCCAACGGCGTGCAGGCCGGTGACCGCGTGGGCATCATGTCCCGCACCCGCTACGAATGGGCCCTGGTGGATTTCGCCATCTGGTTCGCCGGCGGTATCTCGGTTCCGATCTACGAGACGTCATCCCCGTCCCAGGTCGCCTGGAACCTCGGAGATTCCGGCGCCGTGGCGGCCTTCGCCGAAGCCGCCCACCACGAGGACATCATTCGGCAGGCCGTGGCCGGGCAGGACCTGGGCACCGTGGCCAACGTCTGGCAGCTCGAAGGCGGCGGGCTGGACCTGCTGCGCAGCGCGGGCACCGGCGTCAGCGACGAGGAACTGGAAGCCCGCCGCAGCAAGGCGGTCCTGGCGGACACCGCCACCATCATCTACACCTCGGGCACCACCGGACGTCCCAAGGGCTGCGAACTGACGCACGGCAACTTCGTGGAACTGTCAGACAACGCCCTGGCCTCCCTGGGAGACGTGGTCAACGAACGTGCCCGGACCATCATGTTCCTGCCCCTCGCCCATGTGTTCGCCCGCTTCATCTCGGTCCTGGCCGTCGCCGCCGGCGCGCAGGTGGCCCACACCCCGGACATCAAGAACCTGCTGGCGGACCTGCAGAGCTTCAAGCCGTCCTTCATCCTGGCCGTGCCGCGGGTTTTCGAAAAGGTGTACAACTCCGCACTGAGCAAGGCCGAAGACGGCGGCAAGGGCGGCATCTTCCACAAAGCGGCCGACACCGCGATCGCCTACTCGAAGGCACGCCAGACCGGTTCCATCGGCCTGGGACTGCGGCTCCAGCATGCTTTGTTCGACCGCCTCGTCTACGGCAAACTCCGGGCAGCGATGGGCGGACAGGTCACCCACGCCGTCTCCGGCGGCGGCCCGCTGGGCGAACGCCTGGGCCACTTCTTCCAGGGCATCGGCCTGCAGATCCTCGAAGGCTACGGCCTGACGGAAACCACGGCCCCCGTCTCCGTGAACACCCCGTCCCTGATCAAGATCGGCACCGTGGGCGCTCCCCTGCCGGGCAACGCGGTCAGGATCGCGGACGACGGCGAAATCCTCGCCAAGGGCGTCTGCGTCATGAAGGGCTACTACAAGCGGGAAGACCTGCAGGACGAGACCTTCGTGGACGGCTGGTTCCGCACCGGCGACATAGGGGAACTGGATGAGCAGGGCTTCCTGAAGATCACCGGCCGCAAGAAGGAAATCATCGTCACCGCCGGCGGCAAGAACGTGGTCCCGGCGCTGCTGGAGGACCAGATCCGCGCCGACGCCCTCGTCTCCCAGGTGGTGGTGCTCGGCGACAACCGGCCGTTCATCGGCGCCCTGGTGACTCTGGACGAGGAAGCCCTCCCGGGCTGGCTGGAACGCCACGGGCTGCCCGCGGGCACCTCGCTCCAGGAGGCCGCCGGCAATCCCGTGGTCCGGGCTGCGGTGCAGGAGCTGATCAGCAAGGCAAACCAGTCCGTGTCCCAGGCGGAGGCCATTAAGTCCTTCCGCATTGTCGACTCGGACTTCACCGAGGCGTCCGGCCACCTGACGCCGTCCATGAAGGTCAAGCGCGCCCAGGTGATGAAGGACTTCGAGACCGTCATCGAGGAGATGTACGCGGCCCCGAAGGTTTCCTGACTTCCACGGCCAAGACAAAGAGGGAGGCCCGGGCAACAGCCCGGGCCTCCCTCTTGTTTGCCTTCTGGCTTACTCGACGACGATCAGCAGGTCCCCGCCCTGGACCTGTTCGACGGCGTTGATGGCCAGGCGGGAGACCTTGCCGGCCACCGGGGTGGTGATGGATGCTTCCATCTTCATTGCCTCGATGGTGGCGACGGTGTCGCCGGCGTTGACGGTATCGCCTGCCTTGACAGTCACGGTCACGGCGCCGGCGAACGGCGCGGCCACCTGGCCCGGCTGCGACGGATCGGCCTTCTCCGCGGTCTTGACGTTGCTGACCACGGACTTGTCGCGGACGACCACCGGGCGGGACTGCCCGTTGAGCTTGCACATGACGGTGCGCATGCCCTTTTCGTCGGCTTCGGACACCGCTTCGAGGGAGGCGATCAGGCGGACCCCCTTCTCCAACTCAATCACGTGCTCGGCGCCGCGCTGCAGGCCGTACAGGTAGTCGCGGGTATCCAGGACCGAGAGGTTGCCATAGCTTTCGACGCTCTTCAGGTAGTCCTTGGTGGGACCGGCGAAGAGCAGGCGGTTCAAGGTCTGCCGGCGGGTGGCGGAGTCGGACTTGAGCGCGGCGCTGTCTTCTGCGCTCAGTTCCACGTCCCGCACCTTGATGCTGCGGCCCTGCAGAGCCTTGGTCCGGAACGGCTCCGGCCAGCCTCCGGGAGGATCGCCCAGTTCGCCGGACAGGAAGCCGATGACCGAATCCGGGATGTCGTAGTTCTGCGGGTTCTCGTTGAAGTCCGCGGGGTCTGCATTCAGGCCCACCAGGTGGAGGGCGAGATCGCCCACCACCTTCGAGGACGGCGTGACCTTGACCAGGCGGCCGAGGATCCGGTCCGCTGCCGTGTACATGTCCTCGATGGCTTCGAAATGCTCGCCGAGGCCCAGGGCGATGGCCTGCTGGCGCAGGTTGGACAGCTGGCCGCCCGGGATCTCGTGCCGGTAGACACGGCCGGTGGGGCCCGGAAGCCCGGACTCGAACGGTGCGTAGACCCGGCGCACGGCCTCCCAGTAGGGTTCCATGGCGCTGACGGCTGCCAGGTCCAGGCCGGTGTCCCGCGGCGTGTGGGCCAGGGCGGCCACGAGCGCGGAGGCGGAGGGCTGGCTGGTGGTTCCGGCGAGCGAGGCGGAGGCGGAGTCCACGGCGTCGACCCCTGCGTCCACGGCGGCCAGCAGCGTGGCCAGCTGGCCGCCCGCGGTGTCGTGGGTGTGCAGGTGCACCGGCAGGTCGAAGCGCTCACGCAAGGCAGAGACCAGCTTGGCGGCCGCGGCGGGGCGCAGCAGGCCTGCCATGTCCTTGATGGCGAGGATGTGCGCTCCGGCGTCGACGATGCGCTGCGCCAGCTCCAGGTAGTAGTCGAGGGTGTAGAGCTTCTCCTCCGGGTCCAGCATGTCGCTGGTGTAGCAGAGGGCGACCTCTGCGACGGCGGTGCCGGTGGCACGGACGGCGCGGATGGCCGGGGCCATCTGGTTCACGTCGTTCAGGGCGTCGAAGATCCGGAAGATGTCGATGCCCGTGGCTGCAGCCTCGTTGACGAACGCCTCGGTGACTTCCTCCGGGTAGGGGGTGTAGCCGACCGTGTTGCGCCCGCGGAGCAGCATCTGGAGGCAGACGTTGGGCAGTGCCTTGCGCAGGGCCGCCAGGCGGTCCCACGGGTCTTCGCCAAGGAAGCGGAGCGCGACGTCGTAGGTCGCACCGCCCCACGCCTCGACCGACAGAAGCTGCGGGGTCAGCGCGGCAACGGCAGGGGCGGCTGCCACGAGGTCGCGGGTACGGACGCGGGTGGCCAGCAGGGACTGGTGTGCGTCACGGAACGTGGTGTCGGTGACCGCGACGGCGTCCTGCTCGCGCAGCGCCTTGGCAAACCCTTCGGGGCCCAGTTCCAGCAGCTTCTGCCGGGAGCCTGCCGGGATGGCCTTGCCCTCCACGGAAGGCAGCTTGGCGGTGGGGTCCGAGTGGACCGTGAGCTCGCCGTTGGGCTTGTTGACAGTGACGTCGGCAAGCCAGGTCAGGAGCTTGGTGCCGCGGTCGGCGGAGACCCGGGCCTTGAGCAGTTCGGGACGTTCGTCGATGAAGGAGGTGGCGACGTTTCCGGCCACGAAGTCCTCGTCGTCGAGCACAGCCTGCAGGAACGGGATGTTCGTCGAGACGCCGCGGATGCGGAACTCGGCCAGGGCACGGCGGGCGCGCTTGACCGCGGCCGGGTAGTCGCGGCCGCGGCAGGTGAGCTTGACCAGCATGGAGTCGAAGTGCGGGCTGATCTCGGCACCCGAGTAGACGGTGCCGCCGTCGAGCCGTACACCGGCTCCGCCGGCCGAACGGTAACCGGTGATCTTTCCGACGTCGGGACGGAAGCCGTTGGCCGGGTCTTCGGTGGTGATGCGGCACTGGAGGGCGGCACCCTTGATGGAGACGCTTTCCTGGCTGAGACCGAGATCGGCCAGGGTCTCGCCGGCGGCGATGCGCATCTGGGCCTGCACGAGGTCCACGTCGGTGATTTCCTCGGTGACCGTGTGCTCCACCTGGATGCGCGGGTTCATCTCGATGAAGACGTGCTGGCCGGCACGCTCGCCGGCGGTGTCCACGAGGAATTCCACGGTACCCGCGTTGACGTAGTTCAGGGCCTTGGCGAAGGCGACGGCGTCGCGGTACAGCGCCTGGCGGATGGAGTCGTCCAGCTGCGGGGCCGGGGCGATCTCGATGACCTTCTGGTGGCGGCGTTGCAGCGAACAGTCACGCTCGAAGAGGTGCATGACGTTGCCCTCGGCGTCGGCGAGGATCTGGACCTCGATGTGGCGCGGGCGCAGCACGGCCTGCTCCAGGAACATCGTGGGGTCACCGAACGCGGCGTCGGCCTCGCGCATGGCGGACTGCAGGGCCTCGGGGAGTGCCTCGCGGGTCTCGACGCGGCGCATGCCGCGGCCACCGCCGCCGGCAACGGCCTTGGCGAAGATCGGGAAGCCGATCTCGTCCGCGGCGGCGATCAGCTCGTCGATGTCGCGGGACGGCGCGCTGGACTTAAGGACCGGAACGCCGGCCTTACGGGCAGCCTCGAGCGCGGCCACCTTGTTGCCGGCGAGCTCCAGGACCTCGGCGGGCGGGCCCACGAAGGTGATGCCCTCTGCCTTGGCGGCGCGGGCGAGGTCCGGGTTCTCGGACAGGAAGCCGTAGCCCGGGTAGATCGCGTCTGCCCCGGCCTCCTTGGCGACCCTGACGACCTCCGCAACGTCCAGGTAAGCACGGACAGGGTGGCCTTCCTGTCCGATCAGGTAGGCCTCGTCGGCTTTCTGCCTGTGAATCGAATTACGATCCTCATGGGGGAAAACCGCTACAGTCTTGGCGCCGAGCTCATAGCCGGCGCGAAAGGCACGGATCGCGATTTCGCCGCGATTGGCCACCAGAATTTTGGAAAACATACTTCTCCTGCATCATTGCGGGTGTAACCGGTCGGTGGTCACAGTGTGTAAGAACGGCCCGGACAAACACAAATCTTTGTGTCAACCGTCACAATGGCTTCCGTCACGTGAAGTTCACCTTCACTCGCAACACGCTCCTGCGTGCTATTGAACTGTGCTGACGGGTGGCTGTTGGAAGGCCGCGGCGGGCGTCCGGAACGGTGAAACCGTGAATCCCCGGCCGGTCCACATAGAATGTTCTGGGGCGTCAGCCAGGTCCCCGTTCCGGCGGGTCCGGGACACTCACCACAGCTACACGGCAACCGGCGTTAGGTTTTGGGTTTTCAAGTGCAAGTAGTCAGCATCAGCAGCCTCAAGGGCGGCGTGGGCAAGACATCCGTGACCACGGGACTGGCATCGGCGGCGCTGGCTGCCGGCATCCCCACCCTGGTTGTGGACCTTGATCCCCACGCGGACGCAACCACCGCACTGGGCGTCCAGCCTGCGGAACAGCTGGACATCGGCCGGATGCTCAAGAACCCCCGCAAGGCGCGCCTGGGCGAGAACGTGGCGGCGAGCGGCTGGATCGGCCAGATCCCCGAGGGCACGGCCCCGGCAGGTTCCCCCGCCGCCGGCAACGGCCACGCCGTTCTGGATGTCGCCGTCGGCTCCGCGTTCACGGGCATCTACGACCGCCCCGACCTCGGACGGCGCGACCTCCGCCGCCTCGCCTCGGTGCTTGCCGGCGCCGGTTCTTATGAACTGGTCCTGGTGGACTGCCCGCCCTCGCTGAACGGCCTCACCCGCATGGCGTGGAACGCGAGCAACCGCGTGGTGCTGGTGGCCGAACCCGGCCTCTTCTCGGTCGCCGGCACGGAACGGACCATGCGCGCCATCCAGCTCTTCCGCAAGGAGTTCGCCCCGCAGCTTGCTCCGGCGGGAATCGTGGCCAACAGGGTGCGCAGCGGGTCCTCGGAGCACGGCTTCCGCCTCGCCGAAATGGAATCGATGTTCGGCGAGCTGCTGCTGACCCCGCACATTCCCGAGCAGGCGAACTGGCAGCAGATCCAGGGCGCCGCGCACGCCGTGCACCACTGGCCGGGCGATTCGGCCAAGGTCACCGCGAAGCTGTTCGACACGCTGCTGGAAAACCTGCTGGCCTCCAACGGCTCACCCGCCTCGAACGGCCTGCCTGGCTCAATCGAACTGCGCAGCCGCCGCCGCTAACGCGTGGCTTCTTCTTGACCAACAAGGAAAGCCGCCTTCCGGTGGAAGGCGGCTTTCCTTGTGTCGGCTGCGGTTCGGACTAGCCGGTACGGCGGGCCGAGCGGCGCTTGCTGAGTTCGTCGTCGGGGAAGGTCTGTTCGGCTGCGTGTTCGCTGGGCAGTTCGGCGAGGCTGCCTTCCACTTCGCGCCAGACGCGTCCGACGGCGATGCCGAAGACACCCTGTCCGCCCTGGACGAGGTCAATCACCTCGTCGGCGGAGGTGCATTCGTAGACGCTCGCGCCGTCGCTCATCAGGGTAATCTGCGCGAGGTCTTCAACGCCGCGCTCCCGCAGGTGTTCGACGGCGGCGCGGATCTGCTGGAGGGAAACGCCGGTGTCCAGGAGGCGCTTGACGACCTTCAGGACCAGGATGTCGCGGAAGCCGTAGAGCCGCTGGGAACCGGAGCCGGCGGCGCCGCGCACGGCGGGTTCGACCAGGCCGGTGCGGGCCCAGTAGTCGAGCTGGCGGTAGGTGATCCCCGCAGCTTTGCATGCGGTGGGGCCACGATAGCCGGCGTCTTCGTCAAGGACCGGCAGGTCCTCGGTGAAGAGCAGACCCTGGGCACCGCTAGCGGGCGCAGCAACACCAATCGAGGCCTGCTTCAGCTCGCCTGCTTCGCCTTTGGGACTCACGTGACCCTCCTTGTCCGAAGTTCCCCTGGGGATGGCGCGTGCACGGCCACACGACTGGAACGTCAATCGTGTAATTTCAAACGCGTCCGCACTCTCCAGTGTGACCTGCGCGGGCCGTGCATGCAACGGGAACTTGATACCTCCGACGTTAGGCGGGTGGAGGCCCAAGGTCAAAGACGCTCGGAGCATTTTCGCGCCGTGTCGAAAGTTTCACCTTCGACTTTAACGTTAAGAGACTGTCAGCCTTCGAAATCCTCGGGCTCCACGTCGTCCAGGAACTCCCGGAAACGGCGCATCTCACGTTCCTCATCCACGCTGGGTCCCGGCTCGGCCTCTTCGCCTTCGTCATGCTCGGTGATCCGGACGCCTGCTTCCTCCATGACGGCGTCGGCGCACCAGATTCGGCACTTGGCACGGAGGGCCAGGGCCAGCGCGTCCGACGCCCGCGAGCTGACGGTGGTGCCGTCGTCGAACTGGAGCTGGCCGTAGAAGATGTTGTCCTCCACGGCCACGATGTTCACGCTGACGATCGCATGGCCAAGGGCCTCGACGACGTCAACGAGCAGATCGTGCGTCATGGGCCGCGGCGGCACGACGCCCTGCTGTGCCAGGGCAATGGCGCTGGCCTCGGGCGTGCCGATCCAGATGGGCACATGCCGCTCCCCCTGCATCTCCTTGAGGAGGACCAGCGGCTGGTTGGAGGGGAGCTCGATCCGCACTCCGACGATCTCGACCTCAATCATCAGGATTCCATGCGTGAGATCCGGTCCTGCACCAGGGCACGATGCAGGGTGAGGCAAAGTTCGCTGATTTCCCGGGCCGCTTCCGCCGCCCGGGACTGGGAGGCCGCATCCTTGCGGGACAGCAACGGCGCCACCGCGCGCTCCACCAGGCCGAACTCGCGATCGGCGGCCGCCTGGAACGGGCGCAGGTGGCGCGGCTCCAGCCCGTGGCTTTCAAGCTGCACGCAGGCGCGGGCCACCTGGAGGGAGTGCTCGTCGAACTTCCCGTTGACGTGGCTGATGAGCCCGAAGTCCAGCAGCGACTGCAGGAGCGGTACGCTGGCGCCCGATTCGGTGCGCAACTGTTCCTCGCTAAGCGCCCGGGCGCGTCCGTGCAGCTCAGCCGCAAGCTCGTCGGAAACGATCCGCGGGGACACCGTCACTCCCGGCGGCAGGTTCTCCGGGCGTTCGCCACGGTCGATCGCGTCGAGGTAGTCCTTGATAACCTTCAGCGGCAGGTACTGGTCGCGTTGCAGCGCCAGGACGAAGCGAAGCCGCTCCACATCGCTTTCGGCGTACTGGCGGTACCCCGCAGGGGTCCGCTTGGGGTTGATCAGCCCCTTCTCTTCAAGGAAGCGGATCTTGGAAGCCGTCATCGCGGGAAAGTCGTCACTCAACTGGGCGAGGACTTCGCCGATGTTCAGGACCTGGGGTCCGCGCCGTTCCGGCTGGGCAAGTGCCACAGGCAGGTACTCCGGATTCAGGCCCGGCCTGCAGCGCGCGCAGGGCTCAGGTAGAAGGTGAGTCGGAACTTGCCGATCTGGACTTCACTGCCGTTCTTCAGCTGCACGCTGTCCACCCGGTCGTGGTTGACGTAGGTGCCGTTGAGGCTGCCGGTGTCCACCACTTCGAACCCCGTGGGGGTGCGGTGGAACTCGACGTGCTTGCGCGAAACCGTGACGTCGTCCAGGAAGATGTCGGCATCCGGGTGACGGCCCGCCGTCGTGCTGTCCGAATCGAGCAGGAAACGCGCGCCGGCGTTCGGGCCGCTGTGGGCGATCAGGAGCGCGGATCCGGGAGGCAGGGCGTCCACGGCCGCACGCTCTTCGGCAAGGAGCCGGGGGGTGATGCCGGGTTCGCTGCTGATGGGGGTGAGCTGGATCGAGGTGGTCTCCGACGCCGGCTGATCCAGTCCTTCGGACCGGCCCGGGACCGGGTTCTGTTCGCCGCCAACCATGGAAATCCTCCTCATCCGCCGGCGCCCCCAACAGACACCGGTTCGCTTCTGCCCGGTTCCGCCGGGCCAAACGGGTTGCTGGTCCGCCGGTTCACCCTTGCGGGAGAACCGGCGTGTCGGACCAGATGTTTTTAGCCTACCTGCTGTTCGTACTCGGATGCACTGAGCAGGGAATCTACGGCGTCGGCTTCGGCCAGCTTGATCTCCAGGAGCCAGCCGTCACCGTACGGATCGGAGTTG
This sequence comes from Arthrobacter cupressi, assembly GCF_900099975.1. Taxonomy (GTDB): domain Bacteria; phylum Actinomycetota; class Actinomycetes; order Actinomycetales; family Micrococcaceae; genus Arthrobacter; species Arthrobacter cupressi. Next base: position 48,373 of record NZ_FNEI01000014.1, on the reverse strand, counting down.
ATGAGTGCCGGATCGCTGTCCAGGGCGTCATTGCGTGCGATGACTTCGCCGCTCACCGGGGCGTAGATATCGCTGACGCTCTTGGTGGACTCAACCTCGCCCACCACTTCATTGCCGGTGATGGTGGTGCCGGGCTCGGGCATCTGGACGTAGACGACGTCGCCCAGGGCGTCCTGCGCGAAATCGGTGATTCCGATGCGGACAACGCCGTCGGCGTTGGGGGCAGCCACCCATTCGTGCTCGGCGGTGTAGGAGAGGTCGGCAGGAATGTTGCTCATCGGTCGCCTTTCATCTGAATGTTGAGGACCACGACGGCGGAGCTGACTTCCAGCCGCCGCTGAAAGTATAGGCACATTCCTCCCGCCTCCCCATGGGTCTCTGGAATCATGGGCGCAAGAGGATCCGCCCCGCCCGCAGCTTCCCCTTGGAGGAGCATCGCCATGCCTGAACTTCCAGAACTCACGGCCCTCGCCGCGTACCTCGATGAGCGCCTTGCGGGCGCCACCGTGGTGAGCCTTCAGTTCCCCGCGCGCTTCGCGCTGAAGAGCAAGGAATTCGATCCGGAAAGCCTGACCGGCAGGACCGTCAGGCGGGTGCATCGGCGTGGCAAGTTCCTGCTGTTCCAGACATCCGCGGCCACCGATTCGGCCAAGTACGCGGACGACGGCGGCGCGTTGAGTATCGTGGTCAGCTTTGCCAAGGACGGCTGGCTGCGTTTGTCCGGGAAGCTTCCCGGGACCAAGGACGCCCCGGAACCGGAGCCCGGGAGCAAGGCCGGTCCCGGCTACATCGCCGCCCGTTTCGGCTTCACCAACCACGGCACGGACTTCGAGGTGGAGCTCACGGACACCGGGCAGTGGAAAGGACTTGCGGTCCACCTCGTGCACGATCCGCAGGAGGTGTCCGGTGTGGCGGAGCTCGGCCCGGAGGCGCTGGACCCCGCTTTCACGCTCGAGGAGTTCACCCATCTGTTCGCGTCCCGGCAGCGAATCAAGGACATCATCAGGGACCAGAAGCGGATCGCCGGCATCGGCAACGGCTACAGCGACGAAATCCTGCATGCGGCGAAGCTGTCCCCGCTGACCCCGGGCGCTTCCCTCGACCCGGACTCCGTGGGCAGGCTCTACACGGCCATGCGCCAGGTCCTGGGCGACGCCACCACAGCCCTGTCCGGGCTGGCCCCGGACAAGCTCAAGGCCGCCAAGAAGGCCTCGATGGCGGTGCACGGACGCACGGGCGGGATCTGCCCGGTCTGCGGCAGCACCGTCCAGGAGCTGGCATACGTGGGGACGTCCTTCCAATACTGCCCGGGCTGCCAGAGCGGCGGAGAGGTCCTCAAGCGGCCTCCGGCACGCGGCGGCGCGGAGAAGGAACCGGCCGGGGACTGATTGCCTCTGCCATGATGGGTGCCATGACAGAACAAGCGCCGGTACCCGCCAGGAAAAAAGGCAACTGGGGCGCCAAGATCATCCTGATCCTTGTCGCGTTGGTCTTTGCCGTCATCTCGTACTTCGCCCTCGCCGCCTTCCTCCCCCGCTGGTGGTCCCAGACCATCGGGCAGCAGGTCAACGGGAGCATTTCCGCCGGGATCCTGGCAGGCATGTTCTACGGTTTTGTCTTTACCTTCGCCGCCACCCTCGTGGCGTTGATCGGCCTGAACAGGAAGGTCGGCTGGCCTTTCAAAATCGCGCTCGTGGTGCTCGGCGTGGCGATCTCCACGCCGAACCTGCTGACACTTTCGATCGCCCTGGGCAGCGGCGGCGGGGCGCATGCCGGTGAGCGGGTGCTCGACGTCGACGCACCGGGCTTCCGCACGGCCTCCCTCGTCGCCGCGATCGCAGGCTTCGTGGCGGCCGTCGTTCTGGTGGTCTTCATCCAGCTGTGGCGCAGCCGCGGCCGGAAGATGAAGACGCTCAGGCAGGCGGAGAAGGACAGGCTCCAGGCAGAAAAGGAGAGCGGGCGCCCCGAAGCCGTCGGGCCGGCGTCCGGCGCTGCTGGCACGGATCCTGCCAACACGGGCGGCTCGGCGCCTTCAGCGGCGGATCGCCCGAACGGCAAACCGGACCGTCAGTAGGCCCGTCTCTTGCCCGGGCTGGATGTGCGCCGCGACTGCCCCTAGAATATTAGTTGCATACGCTGCATATATCGACCGGCAGGAGTTTACGGAACATGGGCATCAAGGACGACGCCGTCGAAGTCCGCGCACAGGGCTGGCGGACGCTTGCCGCGCTGCACGGAACCATCGAGACGGCGCTGGAGAAGGCGCTGCAGTCGGCCGCCGGCCTCTCGGTCGTGGAGTACACGGTGCTCGATGCCCTGAGCCGGCAGGACGGCTGGCACATGCGGATGCAGCAACTGGCGCGGGCCACCGCCCTGTCCAGCAGCGCCACCACGCGCCTGGTGAACCGCCTCGAAGACCGCGCCCTGCTGACCCGCATCCTGTGTGCCGACGACCGCCGCGGGATCTACACCGAGCTGACCGACGCCGGGCAGAAGCTGCTGCTTGCCGCGCGCCCCGTGCATGACGAGGCCCTGGAAAAGGCCCTCGAAGAAGCTGAGGCCGTGCCTGAGCTCGAACCCCTGGTGCGGGCGCTGGGTGCCCTGCAGGCGGTGTAGCTCAGGCCTTCTTCACAACACTCGACTTGAGCTGCATCGGGCCGAAGCCGTCAACCTTGCAGTCGATGTCGTGGTCTCCGAAGCCGTCCACGAGGCGGATGTTGCGGACCTTGGTGCCCACCTTGATGGGCGCGGAGCTGCCCTTGACCTTCAGGTCCTTGATGATCGTGACGGTGTCGCCGTCGGTGAGCACATTGCCCACGGCGTCCTTGATGAGGCGCTCCCCCGGGTCTTCGCCTTCTACTGCGGGCTCCCACTCGTGGCCGCATTCGGGACAGACGAGCAGCGCGCCCATCTCGTAGGCGTACTCACTGGAACATTCGGGACACGGGGGCAGGGATTCACTCACCGTCCAAGGATACTTGGATGCGCGGTACCGCCGGGCCCTCCCGCCGGCCGAGCATGGTGTGCAGCGGGCCGGCGAGCGCGCCGCCGTCCACGGGCAGGGTGGCGCCCGTGATCCAGGCGGCATCCTCCGAAGCGAGGAAGGCAATGGCCGCCGCCACGTCTTCCGGTTCGCCAACCCTGCCGAGGGGGTACATGGGGGCCAGCTTGTCGGGCCCGCCCTGCCGGTCCCAGACCCGGGTGCGGATGGTTCCGGGGGCCACAAGGTTCAGGCGCACCCCGTCCGGACCGAGCGTCACCGCCAAGTTCTTCACCAACAGTTCCAGTCCGGCCTTGGCAGCCGAATAGGACTCGCCGCCGAACGCCTGGATTCCGTTGACGGATCCCACCAGGACCACCGCGCCGCCACGGTCCCGGAGATGGGGCACCGACGCGCGGATCAGGCGCATGGGGCCACTGAGGTTGAGGTCGAGGTCCGCGTTCCATTCGTCGTCGCTCATGCCCTCGGCCAGCCGCGGGTGCGGCAGGGCACCCCCGGCGACGTTCACCAGCACGTCGAGCTTTCCGAAGCGCCCGACGACGGCGGCAAGCGCCGAGTCCACGGACGCGCGGTCCGTGAGGTCGCAGGCGAGGACGAGGCTCCTGCCGCCGTCGGGGTCCAGCTCCGCCGCGAGCTGCCGGGCGGCGTCGACGTCCAGTTCGGCGAGCGCGACGACGGCCCCCTCTGCGTACAGGCGCCGCACCGTCGCGGCACCGATGCCGTGGCCGGCACCGGTCACCAGGCACACCTTGCCTTCGAAGCGGTTCATGATCCTCCTTGACCGAGCCGGACAGTTCAGAGACGGACAGCGCAGCACCGCAGCGCGGGACGCATGTCACAAAGTAGTTGCTTGCGCTTGTTATTTGCGTGTGCAACTATTGATTCAACGGCGAAATAACCAGCGCCTGCAACTACTTTCCCAGTGTAACAGGAGACCCCTCATGCCTCTTGGCCTACTCGCACTCGCCATCGGCGCGTTCGGCATCGGCCTGACGGAATTCGTCATCATGGGCCTGCTGCCCGAGGTGGCCGCGGACTTCGCGGTGACCGAGGCCGCCGCCGGATGGCTGATTTCCGGATACGCCCTGAGCGTCGTTGTCGGCGCCCTGCTGCTGACCGCGGCAACCACCCGGCTTCCCCGCAAGGCTGTGCTGCTGAGCCTGATCGTGCTCTTCATTGTGGGCAACGCGCTCACCGCCCTGGCCGGCGACTACGGCGTGGCCATGATCGGCCGCATCATCGCAGCCCTCTGCCACGGCGCATTCTTCGGCATCGGCTCCGTCGTTGCCGCCAGCCTTGTTGCTCCGGCCCGGAAGGCGGGCGCAATTGCCATCATGTTTACCGGCCTTACCGCCGCGAACGTGCTCGGCGTCCCCTTCGGCACCTTCATCGGGCAGCAGTTCGGCTGGCGCGCCACCTTCTGGGCCATCTCCGGGATCGGCGTCCTTGCCTTGATCGGCATAGCAGCCCTCGTTCCCGTGCTGCGCCAGTCCGGCGAACACATTAGCCTCCGCAGTGAACTGAAGGCTTTCCGTTCCGGGCAGGTGTGGCTCTCCCTGCTGGTGACCGTGCTTGCGTACGGCGGGATGTTCGGCGCCTTCACCTACATCGCCTACACCCTGACCGAGGTCAGCGGCTTCGCCTCCGGCTCCGTGCCGTGGCTGCTGGTGCTCTTCGGGGCCGGCCTGGTGGTCGGAAACTGGCTGGGCGGGCGCCTGGCCGACCGCTCCATCGATGGCACGCTGGTCTTCTTCATCTCCGCGCTGATCGTTGTGCTTGGCCTGTTCGGCCTGTTCGCCGGATCACAGCCGGCCACGATCGTTGCCCTGTTCCTCATGGGCGGATTCGGCTTCGGCACGGTTCCGGGCCTCCAAAGCCGCATCATGATCTACGCGGGCCAGGCGCCCACCCTTGCCTCCGGCGCCAACATCGGCGCGTTCAACGTGGGCAACGCCCTCGGCGCCTGGACCGGCGGCCTCGGCATCGCCGCCGGCCTCGGATACACCTCCCCCATCTGGATCGGCACGGTCATCACGGCCGCAGCCCTGCTCGTCATGGTGATCGCGAAGGCGACCGCCAAGGGCTCACGTCCCGCGGAAGCCGCGGAACCCGCCGTCGACGAGTCCGCCGTCGCCGTCCACTGACCCCCCTATCCCCTATTTCGTTTTCATTCAAGGAGTAAAACCATGGCTACACCCCACCTGTCCGCAACGGACGCCGAACTGCTTCTCGGCACGGCCCGCGACGCAGCCGCGGCCGAGGGCGTCAAGGTCAGCATCAGCGTGCTCGACGCCGGCGGGCACCTCCTGGCGTTCCGCCGGGACGAGGAGGCGCTGCTGATCTCGGGCGAGACAAGCACCCGCAAGGCGTACACCGCGGTGCAACTCAACGCCGCAACGGCCGACGTCGTTGACGCGGTCAAGCCCGACGGCCCCTTCCACACCCTCGCCACCGCGCTGGACCGCCCGCTGCTTTTCACCGCCGGAGGCATCCCCGTGCACCGGGACGGCAGGCTGGTTGGCGCGATCGGCGTGGGTGGCGGCGCCCCGGAGCAGGACCACTCGTTCGCGGCCGCCGCTGTGGCGAAGCTGGGCTAGCCGGTTCGACGACGGAACCCCCCGGCGAGTGCCGGGGGTTTCCGTTTGTTAAGCGCTCGGTCAGGCCGCGGTTGCCGCCCGGCGGGCCTTGGCAATCCTGGCCAGCCCGCTGGACACGGCCGCTCCCACGAGCGCGAGCGCAGCGAGGACGATGAACACGATGTGGTACCCGCCTGCTCCCGGGTTGGCATCGAGGATGGCCCCGTAGCCAATGAAGGCGAACATGCCGGGCGCGTAGCCCACCAGGCAGGCGATGCCGAAGGCGGTGCCACTGATCTGTTCCGGGATTCCCACCTCATCCATCGGGGCCCAGAACACACCGCGCATGGTGAACACGATCAGGGAGAACAGCAGGGTGACGATCATCGCCGGAACCTGGCTGCCGGGATCGGCCGGGAGGAGGAGCAGTACTGCGACCACCGGGATCAGGCACAGGAATGCCAGGCGGATGTACCGGCTTGCGCTCTTGAACACCTTGTCCGAGAGGACGCCGCCGATGGGGCCGCCCAGGATTTTCAGGCCGTACTGGTTGATGATGCCGTAGGCGCCGACGAGCGCGACGGGTAGTCCGTAGACGTAGGTCAGGTAAGGGATGAAGTAGGTCAGGCCACAGTAGACGACGTAGACCATGAAGACGGTGAAGCTCACCCACCACAGCTGCGGCAGCTTGGCCGCGTGCCAGATCTCGCCAAGGCCGGTCTTCTGCTTCGCCGGCGCGGGCTGACCGTCCGCAAGGTCCTGTTCGGCCGTACGGGTCCGCAGCAGCAGGAACAGCAGGAGACCGACGGCGATGTCGATGATGGCGTAGAAGGAGATCGCCGCGCGGAATCCGCCGGTGCCGGAGCCCAACAGAACGAAGATGCCCAGCGCCGAGAACGCGACGGCGGTATCGACGATGCCGCGGCCGCCTTCGAGGAGACCGAAGAGCCGGCCTTGTTCCTTCGGGCCGCCGAGCTGCCGGATGCTCTTCAACAGTGCAGGCCAGACCAGGCAGTCGGAGCACGCGGCCAACAGCGCGAACAGGACGAGCAGCGTGCTGAAGCCGGGGAAGGTGCTGAGATACAGGCCCAGTGCGCCGGCGCCCATGAGGCCGAGCGGAATGAGGATCCTGGTGGAGAAGCGGTCGGCGAGGAAGCCGCCCACCACGAAGAGTGCGGTCGCGACGATCGAGTTCACGCTCAGCAGCGTGCCGATCTCGGTGTGGTTCAGGCCCAGGGCTTCCTGCATGGGGACGTAGAAGGCGTCCTTGAGGTTGGCGAGCTTGTAGATCGTGCCGCCGGCCATGACGAGCAGCGCGAAGCGGACCCATTTGCTCCAGTCGACGGGTTTGGTGGATTTTGCGGGGGTTTGGGTCACTGTGGTCATCGTGCACCTGCCAGGGAGTTCGTGGGGTCGAGTTGGGCGGCGGCGATGCCGCGCAGGGTGGCGAGCAGTTTCTTCACATGGGCCACCTGGTGGTCGGCCCAGCCGGGTTCTGCGGCGAGGAGGTCCACGCGGGTCCAGCCGTCGGGGATGCCCGTGGTGCTCAGCTCGCGGTACGGGATGAACGGGTCCTCTCCCTCGCCGGCATGGCGGAAGGCCGGGGCGTAGTAGAGGTTTTCCTGCTCCAGGGCCAGGGCGATCACCTGGGGCCTTTCGTCGCCGAGCATCAGCAGCTCGAAAAGCATCCGGGCGCCGGGCAGGTCGTCGTCGGGGCTGCCCTGCAGCACACCGCGGTGGCCGAAGCCGTCCCCTTCGGGAAGGATGTGGACACCTTTCAGGTGCGCCTGCAGGATGTGCGGCGCCAGGGCGGTGAGGGCTTCCATCGGGCGCTCGCAGGCATTGATCATGTTCCCGAAGTCGAACATCGCATGCAGCCGCGGGTGGTTGACCCGGCACAGCAGTTCGGCGATCTCGGTGGAGCGGAGTTCCTCGTGCTGTTCGAAGGAGAACGTCAGATCGTGCTGATCGGCCAAGGCGGCAAGCCTGTGGAGGTCCTGCTCAATCCGCTCCATGACCTCGGAGAGCCGACCTTCGAAGCGGGAGTACACGCGGATGTGCCGGACGCCCAGGATGCCCGCGATGCGGACCACCTCGTCCACGTCCGCATGCAGGGTAGTGCTGATTTCCAGGTGGATGGCCAGGCCCAGGCTGCGTGCGCGCCGGGAGAATGCGCGCAGCTGCTCGTCGCTCATCCGGCCGAGGCTTCGCTCCTCGCCGTCGAGGAGGTGGATGCAGGCGCCGGCCAGGCCGTGCCGGTGCGCGAAGTCGAGGACGTCGTCCGGCCCGTACTCGCCGTACGTCAGGTTGCCCAGGAGTGCATAGGCGTGGGCGAACAGCGGGGCGTTGTCGATCCGGTCAATCAGTTTCCGGGCAAGTTCATCGTTCAGGCGGGGCAGGGACGCGATTTCCTGCTCGTTGAGGCGGGCACTCAGGAGCGCCCGGAATCGCTGGCGGGGTGGGGGCATCGTTGGTTCCTCGGGAGGCGTGTCAGGGATGGTGGCGAATGTCACGCATCATTTGTACGACGCCAATGGATGCCAATGAAGATCCATTATGGCCGCAACTGTTAAGTCCATTCAGGAGCCTGCGCTGGCACGTTCCCAGCGGTCCCAGGCCGCGGCCATCTTTCCGACGGCGTAGGGCATGTGGTCCTCCGCCGTTCCGGCGAAACCGATCAGCAGTGCCGGGGGCAGCTGCCGGGTGAGGCGGTACTCCCCCAGCGGATAGGTGTACACACCGCCCGCGGCCAGTCCCCGAGCTACCGCGATGTCGTCGGCATTTTCGCGGAGCCAGCCGATGACGTGCAGACCGGCGTCGACGGGGCCGGCGTGGATCCTGTGGTCCAGTTGTTGGCTGATCGCCTGGAGCAGGGCGTCCTGCCGGGCCGAGTACAGGCGCCGGGTCCGGCGAAGATGGGCGTGCAGGTGCCCTTCCGCCAGGAAATCGGTGAGCGCCGCCTGGAGGACCATCGCGGGCGGGCGCCCGATGACCGAGGAGGCCGAGGCGAAGGGTTCCACCAGGTCCTCCGGCAGGACGCAGTAGCCCAGCCGGATCGACGGCGCGAGCACCTTGCTGAATGAACCCACAGTGATCACATGCCTGCTCAGGTCCAGGCCGAACAGGGTCGGCAGGAGTTTCCCGCGGTACCGCAGCTCGCTGTCGCAGTCGTCCTCGACGATCCAGCTTCCGTTCCGCTGCGCCCAGGCGATCCACTCCGCCCGCCGCGCCGGGCTCATCGCGATACCGAGCGGGTGCTGCCGCGCCGGCGTCAGGCAGGCCAGCCTGGCCGGGGACACGCCGTCGTCCCCTGCTTCGTCAAGCTCGTCCGGGAGGACCGCCCCCTCCTCGTCGACGGGCACGCCGCGGACCGGGCAGCCCAGGGACTGGAACGCGAGGCGGCCAGAAATGTGGCCGGGGTCCTCGACGATGACGGGATCCCCGACGTCGAGCAGGAGGACCGCCAGCACGTTGAAGGCCTGCTGCGCACCGGAGGTGACCACCACCTGGTCCGCCGTGCAGCCCAGTCCCCGCACATCGTTTACGTAGTCCGCGATCGCTTCCCGCAGCGCCGGGTGGCCGTGCGGGTCGCTGTATCCGATCAGGGTCGGATCAGTGCGCCCGGCATGGCGCGCCAGCAGGCGCTTCCAGGTGGCCGCCGGGAATGCCGAGGACGCCACCTGACTGGCGACGAAGGACTCGGTTTCCGACGGCGCCCATGAGTGCGGTGCCTCGCTGAAGAGATCGGTGCCGCGGGAGGAGGTGGCTGCTCCGCGTTCGGACAACGGTGGCCGCGGCATGGGCTGCTGCGGAGCGGCGTCGCTCCACAGGGTGTCGACATACGTGCCGTCGCCTGCCCGCGAGCGCAGGAAGCCTTCGGCGGTGAGCTGTTCGAAGGCCGTGACGACGGTGATCCGCGATACTCCCAGCTCGGCGACCAGGGTGCGGGTAGAAGGCAGGCGGGTTCCGCTCGGCAGCGCCCCGGTGAGGATCTGTGTGCGCAACTGGGCGTACAGCTGCCGGTGCAGGGGGTGGGCAGCGTCGCGGTCGAGCTCGAGCGCTGCCAGCAGGCGGCCGCCGGCACTCTTCATCGAACTGCTTCCACCATGGCCACCATTTTACGGTCCGTCACACAACGCCACGCGCGAAGCGATCGCCACCTTGCCCTCGGTGGTGCGGGCCTGGCCCTGTTCGTCGATGGTCAGGGCGATGACCGCGGTGCCGTGTTCCTTCACGAGCGGCATGATGCGGGCGAAGCGGCTGTCCGGTCCGTCGCCGTCCTCGTAGTTGACGGAGTTGACCACCGGGCAGCCGCCGATGAGTTCGAGGCCGGCCTGCAGCACGGGCGGTTCGGTGGAGTCGATCACCAGCGGGAACGTGGTGGAACCGTTGGCCGTGTCATCTGAGATTGCAATGCACGACCGCCTTCCATCAGAAACGACAAAACCCTGGTGGAATCTCTTCCACCAGGGTTGGTTTGTCGGGCTGACAGGATTTGAACCTGCGACCCCTTGACCCCCAGTCAAGTGCGCTACCAAGCTGCGCTACAGCCCGCCATGCCTGCCCGTTATCGCTGTTCGCGGCCGTTCAAGCAACGCGTATCAGCCTATACGAAAGCGGCCCGGATGAGAAATCGGAAGGCCTCCGACACGCCGTGTCGTGGCCACCCGAAAACCGGCGCCGCCAACCGCGCAGTCACTCCGGGTTCAAACCCCGTTCAATCGGAATCGTTACGGTGCCGGAGCACCCCAACGCACCCGATCCGAAAGGCTCCCCATGGACCGCCGTCGCTTCTTCGCCGCCGCTGCCGCCACCACGGCAGCGGCCTCACTCCCCCTCCTCTCCGCAGGTGTCGCCCAGGCAAGACCCGCAGCCGACGCCGCCCAGGAGCAGAAGCTCACCCGCCTCATGCTCGACGCCCTCAGTCGCGCGCTGGACGATCCGGCGACGGCCGCCGTCGTCGAACCGCATATCCAGGACATCGGCTTCAACTGGCACCCGCCGGTGACCGACGTTGAGAACGTCGACTACATCGTGGCTTACGCCTTCGGCAACCGCGCCCCGGCCGCTGGCGGCGATCCCGCCAAGGTCCTCTACGAGCCCGGCCCCGTCAACGAGGCCCTGGCCGACACCATCGCGGCGATCCGCAAGCAGAAGGACGTTCCGGTCTTCGCCCAGTGGGAGATCGCCCGCTTCCTCGAGAGCAAGTACGGCATGGACCGTGTGACCTCGATCGAGCCCGTCATCGCCGCAGACGGCACCATCACCTACTTGAGCACCGACGGCGTCGCCGCCCAGGTGGTCGCCCTCCGCGGTACCTCGGGCGCCGCCGGCGTGGTCGGCTTCCGCGACCACGTGAAGCGCTGCGTCCAGACCACCCGCGACCGCGGCATGCTTGCATTCGCGCCGGCCGGGGTCGAGATGCCCGGAGACTACGACGCCGAGTCCGGGCAGCCGTGGACGCGCCGCCGCGACCTCTATCTGCTGCACGACATGTACGCGCAGTTCGCGGTCCTGCGGCAGAAGGCGATCACGGCGGCGTACCCGAACGCGTAATCTCGGCGACCCAATGGCAGCTCAGAATGGCGGCGGCTTGTTGGCGAAGCTGCTTATGGACGTCGCGGGTATGGGTGGTCGGTCGGTGTGGCGACGTCCGGTGGGACTGGTCCATTCGAGGGCCCCGGCCCCGGTCTGTTGGATTTTCCACCAGGAGTGGTGCTTGAGCGTGTGGTGACGCCGGCAGAGTCCGGCGAGGTTGGCCGATTCGGTGGTTCCGCCGAGGGCGGCGTCATGGGTGTGGTCCAGGTCCAGTTCGCGGGCTTTGATTCCGCAGCCGGGGAAACGGCATCGCGAATCGCGGGCGGCGAGGAGGCGTTTGAGGTCTTCGCCGGGCCGATACCTGTCCACTGCGAGGACGCCACCGGTGATTGGATCGGTCAGGACTCTGTTCCACGCAGTAGCTTGTCCGGCGAGGATGCGTGCGGTGGCGGGGTCGATTGGGTGACGTCCGTCCAACTCGGCGGGAACCTGGGCTGCGGTGACCGCGGCGGCGGTCCCCGAGGCTGGGTCGACTGCGTCTCCCGTAGCTCCTTCATCAATCAGGGTCAACACAGGGACGGTGACATCCACCCGCGCCGTGATGGCTGCGAGAAGACCGTCCGGGGTGTCGTGCGCGGCCGGGGCGCCGCGGAGCAGCAGCTCTGAGAGGAGATCGGCGCGGAGTTGATCAATGGTGCGCTGGCCAGTAGTGCGTTGAGCGGTGGTGCGCTGGTCAAGACCGCCGGAGGCCTGATTAGCGCCGGCGTCGGCGTGCGCTTTGGCCATCTGGGTGAGGCGGTCGTGGATGCCGTACGCCACCGCTGCGGGCAGGACCGCGGCGAGTTCGGCCATGCCGTCGGGCAGTGGCATGACCCAGACACGGCGGTCCTCGCAGGCGCGATCGTGTCGAGTGGCCAAGAGCTCGGGCTGGGCTCTCTCCGCTTCCCGGACGGCCAGACGCCGGACCCTGCTGGGCGCTTGCTGCTCGGCGCAGGGGACCACGATGGACTCGTACCGGGGCCAAGGATTCGTGGTCGTCCAGCGCCGTCCCGGCCTCCTGGATCACCCGGGCGTGGGCCAGGCTGATCCGGCCCTGCGCGAGGGCCCCGAAGGTCGCAGGGAAACGATCCAGCAGTTCCACGGCCTGGCCCATCTGACGTTGAATCGTGCGGTCGTTCGCGCGGGTCGCCGTCGCGATCTCGGCCGCCACCGCACGCTGCGCCAGCTCCGCAGCGTCCCACCGGACAGAACCGGAGCCGGGCGGTACAGGGCCGAACCCCGGTGGCAACCCGCCGTCGTCGTTCATCGCCTCCGCCAGCCGCGAGGCGATGGCGAGCGTGTACTCCCGCATAGCCTGCATGCTTGCGATGGATTGCTCGAGGGACTGAAGCGTGGAGACCAGACCGTCGAGCACCAGCAAAGGATCAGCCGCGGCTGGCTGCGTCCTCTTGTTCAAAGTGGTGGTGATCTCCATGAATCCATCAGATCACCACCCACTGACATTCTTAGCTACAACCCCGCCAACAGCGCCGCCCCGGCCTCGCGGTACCGCTGCCGCGCGGCGTCGTCCGAGAAGACGCTCTGCACCATATACCCCTGGACCAGCCCGACGGCGGCCGGCGCCACCCGCGTTCCCTCCGCCAGGGCCTCCTTCTCCCCCAGCCCGCGGGACTGCCGGAACCAGGCCGCCAAGTAGGCAGCGAAATGCCCGCTGACCTCGGAGATCAGGCCACGGGCGGTCTCCCTGAGCTCGGGTGAATGGATCGCCTCGCCCCAGACCTGCACCGCCACGTCCGGGAAGAAGCCGTCGCGCGGCATCTGCGCCAGGAACTCCGGAATCGCCACGGCGGGAGCTGGCACCTCGTCGAGCTCCAGGAAGCCGTCCAGCACCGCGATCTTCGCGTTCAGCACCCGCCGCCCGACGTCGACCGTGAGCTGTTCCTTGCTGCGGTAGTACACGTAGACGGCGCCTGCGGACAGGCCGGCCTCCGCAATAATGTCCGCCATCGACGTCGATGCGAACCCCTTGCGCGCCACGCAGCTGAGAGCGGCGTCGAGGATCCGCTGCCGCTGCATTTCGCGGTGCGCCTCACTGACCTTCGGCATGGCACTCCTTCGTCCCGTGTCCCGCCGGGCATTAAAAACGAATGATCGTTCTTGACAGTCTACCCTCCTAGAGGAAAATAGAGAACGAACATTCTTTTTATTGAAGGAGCCCGTCATGGCTACCACCGCCCCAGCGCATAAGGCACCCCGCACCGGCTGGCCGCAGGCAATCCGCACGGCGGTGCTGGCTGCCGTGGCCGTGTGCATCATCCTGCTGGCCTTCTCCTGGCCGAGCGTAACGGCCAAGCCACAGCACCTGCCCGTCGCCGTCGTCGGCATCGAGGAACAGGTCCAGCAGCTCACCGCCAGGGCGCCGGAGGGCATGCTGGACGTGCGCACCGTCGCCAACCGGGACGAGGCCGTCGCCGCCATCAAGGACCGCGATGTGTATGGCGCGGTGGTGCTTCCCGCGAGCCAAGGAGCAGGCGCGCCCGAAATCCTGACGGCCAGCGCCGCAAGCCCGGCCGCCAGCGCGGCGTTGAGCCAGCTGGGGATCGGGCTGCAACAGCAGATCGACAAGCAGGCCATCGGGGCATTGACCGATGCGGTCGCGCAGATGCAGGCAAAGATCGTCGCCGCGCAAGCAGCCCAGCAAGGCGGAGCCAAGCCGCCCGCAAGCCAGCCGCCCGCGAGCCAGGCGCCCGCCAACCAACAGGCACCCGCGGCCGTCCCCACCGTGGTGGTGACCGACGTCGTGCCTCTCTCCGCCGATGACCCGCGTGGCACCGGCCTGGCGGTCGCCGGCCTCCCGCTCACCATGGGCGGAATGGTGGGCGGCATCCTCATCTCGCTGCTGGTCTCCGGGGCCTGGCGGCGGCTGGGCGCGGTTCTGGCCTACGGCGTGACCGGCGGACTGGGCCTGGTGGGCATCCTGCAGGGCTGGTTCCACATCCTGCAGGGCGACTTCTGGGCCAACAGCGCCGCGGTCGGGCTGGGCATCGCCGCGACTGCCGCGATCATCACGGGACTGTCCGCGCTCATGGGCCGTGCCGGCATCGCAGTGGGCGCGGTGATCACCATGTTCATCGGCAACCCCCTGGCCTCGCTCACCCAGCCGAGGGAATTCCTGCCGGCCCCCTGGGGCGACGTGGGACAGTGGTTCGTACCCGGCGCCTCCGGCACCCTCCTGCGCGACCTGTCCTACTTCCCGGACGCCGCCGCGCTGTTCCCCTGGCTGGTCCTCGGGGCCTGGGCCGTGGCCGGCGTGCTGCTCATCGTCACCGGGCACTTCCGCAACCAGACGGCAGTAGCCGAGGCGTAAGCAGCACCTAGAACAAAACGGCGCGCCTCCCCGCAAAGGGGAGGCGCGCCGTCGTGCGTTAGGAGCGGCGAAGCTACTTCTTCCGCCCGCGCTTCTCGCGAACACGCATGCTGACCTCGATGGGCGTGCCCTCGAAGCCGAACGTCTCGCGCAGGCGGCGGGTGATGAAGCGGCGATAGCCGGGGTCAAGGAAGCCGGTGGTGAACAGCACGAACTTCGGCGGGCGGCTGGAGGCCTGGGTGCCGAAGAGGATGCGCGGCTGCTTGCCGCCGCGGACCGGGTGCGGGTGCGCGGCCACCAGCTCGCCCAGGAAGGCGTTCAGGCGTCCGGTGGGGATGCGGCGGTCCCAGCTCTCCAGCGCCTTGTCCAGCGCGGGCACCAGGCGGTCCTTGTGCCAGCCGGTCTTGGCGGAGATGTTGACGCGCGGCGCCCACTCCACGTGCGCCAGGTCCTGCTCGATCTCGCGCTCCAGGTAACGGCGGCGTTCGTCGTCCAGCAGGTCCCACTTGTTGAACGCGAGG
The DNA here is from genome assembly GCF_900099975.1 of Arthrobacter cupressi. Classification (GTDB taxonomy): domain Bacteria; phylum Actinomycetota; class Actinomycetes; order Actinomycetales; family Micrococcaceae; genus Arthrobacter; species Arthrobacter cupressi. Next base: position 33,370 of record NZ_FNEI01000014.1, on the reverse strand, counting down.
ACCAGCGCGCGGCCGGACTCGATGGCCAGCTGCAGAATGCGAACGTCCTGCTCGCTGAGCACCTCGTCCACGGCGAGGAGCACGACGGCGACCTCCGCCTTTTCGAGCGCGGCCTGCGTACGCAGGGAGGCGTAGAAGTCCGCACCCTGCGCCATGTGCTGGCGGCGGCGGATGCCGGCGGTGTCCACGAAGCGCCAGGTGCGGTCGCCGAGCTCAATGAACTCGTCCACGGGGTCGCGGGTGGTGCCGGCGAGATTGTCGACGACGACGCGTTCGGAGCCCGCGAGCTTGTTCAGCAGCGAGGACTTGCCCACGTTCGGGCGGCCGATCAGCGCGATGCGGCGGGGCCCGCCGGAACGGTCAACGCTTTCCACCTGGGAGAACTCGGGAAGAGTGTCGATGACCTTGTCCAGGAGGTCGGCCACGCCGCGGCCGTGCAGCGCGGATACCGGGTACGGTTCGCCGAAGCCCAGTCCCCACAGCGCGGCGGAGTCGGCTTCCTGCGCGAAGTCGTCCACCTTGTTGGCCACAAGGATGACCGGCTTCTTGGACTTGCGCAGCATCTTCATGACGCCTTCGTCCGTGGCGGTGGCGCCAACGGCGGAGTCCACCACGAACAGGACGGCGTCGGCGAGTTCCACGGCCATTTCGGCCTGCTCGGCCACGCGGGCGTGGATGCCCTTGGCGTCGTGCTCCCAGCCGCCGGTGTCAACGAGGGTGAAGTTCTTGCCGTTCCAGCGTGCCGAGTACATGACCCGGTCGCGGGTGACGCCGGGGACGTCCTCGACGACGGCCTCGCGGCGGCCGAGGATGCGGTTCACGAGGGTGGACTTGCCGACGTTCGGGCGGCCGATGATGGCCAGGACCGGGTCCAGCTGGAGCGGGCCTTCCTCGCCTTCGTCACCGTAGAGGCCGTCAAGGAGGGCGGCGTCGTCCTCATCGAGCTCGTAGTCTTCCAGGCCGGCCCGGAGGGACGCGGCGCGAAGGTCTGCTTCCTCGTCGTCCAGGGCGGCGAGGTTCTCAGCCACCTGGTCGGTGCCGGTGGGCGTGTATTCGTCGTCGCCGGCTCCGTGGAGTCCGGATTTATGAATCGTATCGCTCATTGCACTTTCCTTAGTGGTGGTATGTGGGGCAATGCCTGTCCTGTTTGCGCCACGCTGTCCCGGACGTGTCCGGCCAGCGCGGCCTGGATCTCGGCAGCCGCCCTGTCCATTGAAACACGCCCGGACTCGCCGCTTCGGCGGCTCACGCACAGCGGAGCACCGAAGCTGACGGACAGGCGGCGGCGCAGCGGCGGGATCGAGTCGCGGTGTTCCCCGCCGTGCCGGGTGCCGAGGATCGCGACCGGCACCACGGTGGCACCGGTGGCCAGGGCGAGCCAGGCGACGCCGTTGGCGATGCTTTCAACGGAGCCGCTCCCCCGGGTCCCTTCAGGCAGGATCCCGACGCAACGGCCGGCGTCGAGCAGTCCCTTGCCGGCCTGCAGGGCGGCACGGTCGCCCGAGCGGTCCACCGGGATCTGGCCGGACGCACGCAGCACCCGCCCCAGGAACCCGGCAAACATCTCCTTCTTGACCAGGATGTGCATGGCCCGCGGAGCCGCGCCGAACATCACCGGCCCGTCCAGGTAGCTGATGTGGTTTCCGGCGAAGATCACCGGCCCGGCCTTGGGGACGTTGGAGCGCCCGCGCACGCTGGTCTTGTACAGCACATGGTCCAGCAGGAAGCCGACGGGCCGGCTCCACAGCATGGTCCATTTCGCCGGGAGACCCGCCGGGACGCGCTGCCCGGGAAGCTCAGTCACCGTAGATGACCTTGGCCACGATCTCCAGGGCCGTGTCCACGGTCTGCTCGAAGTCCAGGTCCGAGGAGTCCAGGGTGACGACGCCGTCGGCGGCGCGGGTGAAGTTCACCACGGTGGAGTCCTTCGCGTCCCGCTGGATCACCTGGGCGGCGAGCTCCTCCTTGCTCTGAGTGCCGCCAAGCTGGATGCCGCGGCGGCGGAGCCGGGCTTCTTCGCTGGCGGTCAGCAGCATGCGGATTTCGGCGTTGGGCGCGACGACGGTGGTGATGTCCCGGCCCTCGACCACCATGCGGTGGTGGTGCTGGTCGATCAGCTCGCGCTGGCGGCGGATCAGCTCGTTGCGGGCGCCCATGGTGGTGGCGATGGCGCTCACTGAGGAGGAAATCCGCGGTTCGCGGATGTCTTCGGTGATGTCGACGCCGCCCACTGCCACGTACTCGTGGTTGGGGCTGGTGCTGATTTCCAGGGGCAGGTCCTCTGCTGCCTGCTCGACGACGGCGCCGTCGTTCAGGTCCACGCCCGTCTTCAGGCAGTACCAGGTGAGGGCCCGGTACATCGCGCCGGTGTCCAGGTACGCGAGCTTGAGGCGGCGCGCCACCTCCTTGCTGACGCTGGACTTGCCGGAGCCGGAGGGCCCGTCGATGGCGACCACCAGCGGCTTGCCGGGGCGGACGACGGTTTCGGGGCCAAAGAGTTCACGTGTCATTACTGCAGTACCCGCCATCCACGGTCGCTGAGGGCTTCAATAAGGAGGTCGTGCTTGTTCGGCAACACCGACAGTTCCACCATGCCGACATTCTGCCCCGACGAGTGGTCCAGGCGGAGGTCTTCGACGTTGACGCCGATCTCGCCGATCTCGGTCAGCAGCCGCGCGATCTGTCCGGGCTTGTCGTCCACCAGGACGGTCAGCCAGGAGTAGGCCTGCGGCGGGCCGCCGTGCTTTCCCGGAACACGGGCCTGCCCGGCGTTGCCTTCGCTCATCAGCTGGGCCAGGTCCAGGCGGGCGCCCGGGGCCAGCGGATCCTCGAGGGTGCCGATCAGCCTGTTCAGGTCCTCGCGGACACCGTAGAGGATCTCCACGATCTTCCCTGCGTTGCCGCCCAGGATCTGCACCCAGAGGGTGGGGTCGCTGGCGGCGATGCGGGTAGTGTCGCGCAGCCCGTTGCCCGCCAGGGACAGGGCGTGCAACGGGGTCCCCTGCAGGCGGCTGGCCAACAGTGAAGACATCACCTGGGGTAGGTGCGAGACCAGGGCCACGGCTTCGTCGTGTTCCTCGGCGTTGAACTGGGTGACGATGGCGCCCAGGTCTCCGGCGAGGGAACGTGCCGTTTGCAGGGCATCCGCGCTGCTTTCTTCCGACGGGCACAACACCCACGGCATGGAGGTGAACAGTTCTCCGCGGGCGGCAACCGGGCCGGACTTTTCGCGACCGGCCATCGGGTGCGTGCCCACGTAGCGGGACATGTCCACGCCTCGGCGGCGCAAATCCGCCTGGATGCCGGCCTTCACGCTGGCGATGTCGACCACCACGGCGCCGGGGTACTCGCCCAGGGCGTGTTCGACGACGTCGGCCGTCACGTCCGGCGGTGCGGCGACCACCACGAGTTGCGGGCCGCCGTCGAGCTCCGCTGCCAGCTCGGAAATGGGCCGGCCGGCACCGATGTCGACGGCGACGGCCTGGTTGGTGGGCGACGGGTCGGACAGGAACACGGGCACGCCGCGGCCACGGAGGCCGAGCCCGATACTCGCACCGAGCAGCCCGGTGCCGAAGATGACCACCGGCCCGTCCAGGTGCCCGCGGCCGTGCGTGTGGAATGCCGACATGCCTTAGAGCCCCACCGATGCCAGAAGGTGCCCGATTTCCTGCTTGCCGAGGTTGCGGATGCTTCCCTGGCGCTGGTCGCCCAGGCCGATGGGACCGATCTTGACGCGCACCAGGCGCTGCACGGGGAAGCCGACGGCGTCGAACATGCGGCGCACGATGCGGTTCTTGCCCGAGTGCAGCACGACCTCGATCAGCACGTAGCCGGGAGTGGAGTCCACCAGCTTAAAGGAGTCCACCGCGGCGATGCCGTCCTCGAGCTCCACGCCGGCCTTGAGCTTGGCGCCGACGCCGTGCGGGAACGGTGCGCGTACCTGCACGAGGTAGGTCTTGGGGACTTCGTAGGACGGGTGGGTCAGGCGGTTGGCCAGTTCGCCGTCGTTGGTCAGCAGCAGCAGCCCTTCGGTGGCGACGTCCAGGCGTCCCACGTGGAAGAGCCGTTCGCCGCGGGTCTTGCTGCTCTTGAGGAAATCGCTGATGCAGGGGCGGCCTTCGGGGTCTTCCATGGTGGACACGACGCCCTTGGGCTTGTTGAAGACCATGTAGAGCAGGTTCTCGTCCAGCTGGATGCGGATGCCGTCCACGTGGATCACCGCGGTGGCGGGATCCACGCGCATGCCGAGCTCGGTGGTGACCTGGCCGTTGACCTCCACGCGGCCTTCAAGGATCAGTTCCTCGCAGACGCGGCGCGATGCCACACCGGCCTGGGCCATGACCTTCTGGAGGCGTACGCCGTCGGAGTCGTGCTGCTCGGACTGCGGAACGTTGCCCTTGGGACCGCGGGCCTTGCGGACGGGGCCGAGGTTCTGGCCGAAGCGTTCGCCGCCGAAGGCGCGTGCGCCGGTCTGCTTGGCGGGCTTGGCCTTGGGCTTCAGCGCACCGGGGGTGCCGGGGGCCTTGCCGTAGCCGGGCTTGTTGGAGCCGGGCTTGCGCGGGGTTTTGGCTCCGGACGCGCCGGAGGCATTGGACTTGCGCTTGCCGAAGCCGGCGCCGGTGGTGGGGTTGTCCGGGTCGAAGGGGGCGTCCTCGCGGGGACGGGACGGCCTGGACGGGCCGCCCTGGAAGCTGCGCTTGCCTGCGTTGCCCCGGTTGCTGCCGAAGCCGCGGCCGGCGCCGCCGCGGCCCTGTCCGGCGTCGCCGCGCCCTGCGCCGCTGCGTCCCGATCCGTTACGTGGTGAACCCTGGCGTCCCGCCTGTGTCATGACCCGTCCTTTTGTTATGGGCCGGCTGTTCCGGCCGGCCGGGCAGATTGGCTCTGCCCACTGTGTTTAATTCTGCCTTGCGATAGGCGCTTACATGCGCTCGGCATCGAAGAATTCCTCGATGCCTTCGAGTCCCGGGAGGTGCGGCGACAAGGGCGGCAGCTCCTCGAGGGAGGCGATGCCCATCCGTTCCAGGAAGTACGAGGTGCTCCGGTACAGGAGCGACCCGGATTCGGGATCGGTGCCGGCTTCCTCGACCAGGCCGCGCTGGACCAAGGTCCGCACCACCGAGTCGACGTTCACGCCGCGGATGGCCGACACCCTGGCCCGGGAGACCGGCTGCCGGTACGCGATGACCGCCATGGTTTCCAGTGCCGCCTGGGTCAGCCGCGCCGTCTGCCCGTCCAGGACGAATTTCCCCACGACGTCGGAAAATTCCGGCCGTGAGTAGATCCGCCACCCGCCGGCGACGTTCCGCAACTCAAAACCCCGGGGTGCGCTGCTGGCGCCTGCGTCAGCAGGTGAACCGTCAGCATCCGTGCCCGGGGCGTTAACAGTATAGCCGTTGTAGTCGCGCTGCAGCCCCGCGAGCAGTTCGTCGACGACGGCGACCGTCAGTCCCAGCCCCGCGGCCAGTTCCTCGGAACTGGCCGGCTGGTCGATGACCATCAGCACGGCTTCCAGTGCCGCGCGCGCCCCGCCCGGCCGCTCCCCCAGGGCGGCGAGCCCGGCGACGGCGTCCTCGTAGTCACTCATTGGCGTGTTCCTCCGGGTCTGTTTCCCGCTGCGTTGCCGGTGCAGCCACCGTTTCGTATTCTTCGCTCAGGTTCTCGCTGCTCCAGCCCTCCGGCCGGCCGGTCCAGCGGACCGTGAGTTCGGACAGTGGCGCGGGCTGCTCGAAGGCGACCACCCTGTCCCGGAACATCTCCAGCAGTGCAAGGAAGCGGACTACCACCACGAGCGTGGATTCGGCGTCGGCCACCAGGGCCCGGAAGGACAACGGGCGCCCGAACTGGAGGCGGAACCCAAGGATCTCCGCCTGTTCCTTGATGCTGACCGGCGCGCCGTGGAGGTGGTCGACGCCGACCTCCGGCGGCGTGGTGTCCTTCGGTTCCAGGGCCTTGGCGGCCACGGCGGCGAACTGCTCCGGGCTGTGCCGCCAGATGAGTTCGGGCAGCAGTGCGGCGAAATGCGGTTCCAGCGCCACCTGCCGGGGGAAGCGCTGGGCCTCGTTCTCGAGGGTCTCCCCCAGGTGGGCAGCGAGCTGTTTGAAGGCCTTGTACTGCAGGAGCCGGGCGAACAGCAGGTCCCGGGCTTCGAGCAGGGCCACGTCCTCTTCGTCTTCCACCTCGCCGGCCGGGAGCAGGCGCGCGGCCTTCAGGTCCAGCAGGGTCGCGGCGATCACCAGGAATTCGCTGGCCTCGTCCAGGGCCCAGCCTTCGCCGAGTTCCTGCAAGCGGCGGATGTACTTGATGAACTCGTCCGTGACGGTGGCCAAGGCCAGCTCGGTGACGTCCAGCTTGTGCTTGGCGATCAGGCCGAGCAGCAGATCGAAAGGCCCGGTGAAGTTGGCCAGCCGGACTTCAAAGCCGCCCTTGCGCGCAGTGGTGCTTTCGGCGTCGGCGGTTGCCTCCGCTTCTCCTGCCGGGGCCGCCCCGGCGTCTACCGAGGGCACGCCGCTTAGGGCGCGCCGCCGCGCAGGATCAGTTCCCGGGCCAGGCTGCGGTAGGCGTCGGCGCCGGTGTGGTTGCCCGCGTAGCTGGTGATCGGCTCGGCGGCAACGGTTGCGTCGGCGAACTTGATGGAACGCTTGATGACGGTTTCGAAGACTTTGTCCCCGAAGGCTTCCACGAGGCGGGCGATCACTTCACGGCTGTGCAGGGTGCGGGAATCGAACATGGTGGCCAGAACGCCGTCCACCTGCAGGCGCGGATTGAGGCGGTCCTGGACCTTTTCGATGGTTTCCACCAGCAGCGCCACGGCGCGCAGGGCGAAGAATTCGCAGATCAGCGGGATGATCACACCGTGCGCCGCGGTGAGCGCGTTGACGGTCAGCAGGCCGAGCGAGGGCTGGCAGTCGATGAGGACCACGTCGTAGTCGTCTTCGATGCTCTTCAGGGCGCGGTCCAGTACCTGTTCGCGGGCCACTTCGTTGACCAGCTGGACCTCGGCGGCGGACAGGTCGATGTTGGCGGGCAGCAGGTCCACGCCGTCGACGCCGGTCTGCTGGATGGCGTCCCGGATGTCCACTTTGCGGTCCATCAGGACGTTGTAGACGGTGAGGTCGAGTTCGTGCGGGTTCGCGCCGAGGCCGGCGGACAGGGCACCCTGCGGGTCGAAGTCGACCAGCAGCACGCGGCGGCCGTACTCGGCGAGCGCGGCGGCGAGGTTGATGGTGGACGTGGTCTTGCCGACGCCGCCCTTCTGGTTGACCATCGCGATAACGCGGGCGGGGCCATGGGAGTCCAGGGGCGCGGGTTCGGGGAACTCGCGGTATGGACGGCCGGTGGGGCCCATGACGGCATCGTCCAGATCGAAATCCGTGCCTTCCAGCGTAGTTGTGCCCAGTTCGCTGCTCACGTCTTTATCCACTCTCTCCACGACGGTCAATGACTGCTCCCAAGCAAGGTTACAGTCCCCGACACGGCATTCCATGAACCTTGACATTCCCCGCAATTTGAGCCTTGACCTTCTGGTAGAGGTCGAAGGTTGGGGGCCGGGTGTGCTTTGCAGCGCACAAAAAGGCAGGCTCCCCGGGCGGGGAGCCTGCCTTTTCTGAGCCAAGTCCTACGGAGTGACTAGGCGGGAACTGCTTCCTTCACCTCGGGCTCAGCGTGGTGGCTGATCATCGTGGCTTCGTCGAAGGGAGCGGAGCCGGAGAGGACGCTGTTGACCTGCTGCCGGTCGATTTCCTTGACCCAGGTGCCGATCAGCACGGTGGCCACGGCGTTGCCGGTGAAGTTGGTCAGGGCGCGGGCCTCGGACATGAAGCGGTCGATGCCGACGATCATGCCGACGCCGCCCAGCAGTTCCGGCTTGTGGGCCTGCAGGCCGGCGGCCAGGGTGGCCAGGCCGGCACCGGTGACACCGGCTGCGCCCTTGGAGGCAATGATCATGAAGACCAGCAGGGAAACCTGGGCGCCGAGGTCCAGCGGGGTGCCCATCGCGTTGGCCACGAACAGGGAGGCCATGGTCAGGTAGATCGCGGTGCCGTCCAGGTTGAAGGAATAGCCCGTGGGGACGGTGACGCCGACAACCGGCTTGGAGACACCCAGGTGCTCCATCTTGGCGATGAGCCGCGGCAGGGCTGCCTCGGAGGACGAGGTGGAGAAGATGAGCAGGTACTCGCGGGCCAGGTACTTCATGAGCTGGAAGATGCTGACGCCGGCCACGATGCGCAGGAGCCCGCCGAGGATGACCACGATGAACAGTGCGCAGGTGATGTAGAACGCGGCCATGAGGGTGAACATGCTCAGGATCGCCTGGACTCCGGTGGCACCGACGACGGCGGCGATCGCACCGAAGGCGCCCACGGGAGCCAGCCACATGATCATGATGAGGACGCGGAACACGAGGGCCTGGCCGTGCTGGACGGCCTTGAGGATGGGGGCACCCTGGGCGCCCATCTTCTGCAGCGCGAAACCGACGAGGATCGCGGCGAGCAGGGTAGGCAGCACGGGGATGTCGCCCGGAATAATGCCCAGCAGGAAGGCGACGGTGCTGTCCACCTCAGCCTTCTTCGAGGGGTCATAGGCCGTGAGCTTGAGGCCCTCGCCCGGGTGGATCAGGTTGCCGACCACCAGGCCGATGCCGAGCGCGAAGGTGGACATGAGTACGAAGTAGCCCAGTGCGAGTCCGCCGACCTTGCCGACCGTGGCGGCCTTGGCGATCGAGCCGATGCCCAGCACGATGGTGCAGAAGATGACCGGGGCGATCATCATCTTGATGAGCTTGATGAAGCCCTCGCCCAGGGGCTTCAGCGACTTGCCCACCTCGGGGAACATCAGGCCGACAACGGCGCCGAGGACGACGGCTGCGATGACGGCAATGTACAGGTAGTGAGATTTGTCCAGGCCCTTGCGCCCGGTCCCGCTGGCAATCTCTCCTCGTTGAGAGGTCATGGCATGCTCCTTTGGATACTCTGGAGGCGCTGCGGCATCTGCACTGCTTTCCTGCGCCGGTGGTGTGACATCCATCATGGTGCCGGGGGTGACGCGGATCACCGTTGTGGTCATATTGGTCATTGGAGGTGCGCATGATCCGGCGCTGGAGCATTGCCCGCCGCTTGTTCGTGGCCAATGTGCTGTTCGTCCTGCTGCTCAGCGTGGTGCTGGGAACGGCGGCGATCATCGACGCCCGGCAGCGGACGTACGACGATGCCGGGCGCCGGATGCAGACCGTTGCGGCCGCCGTCGCCGCCAATCCCCTGGTTCTCCAGGCCGCCGGAACCGTGTCCCCCTCGACCACGCTGCAGCCGTACGCGGCGAAGGTCATGGCGGCCGCCGGCGTCGACTTCATCACGATCATGGCGCCGGACCGCACCCGTTGGACCCACGCCAATCCGGCGGAGATCGGCAGGCCGTACATCGGCACCATTGACCCGGCCCTGCGCGGCGAGACATTCACCGAAGTCACCGCCGGGACCCTGGGACCGTCCGTGCGGACGATCGTTCCGGTGAAGGACGACGGCGGCACCGTCCGCGCGCTGGTGGCTGCCGGCGTGACGGTGCGCAACGTGGACATCGCGGCCTCCGGCCGGTTCGGGGCAATCATCGCTCTCTGCCTTGCGCTGCTTGCCGCGGGATCGCTCGCGTCGTGGTTGCTGGGCCGCTACCTGCGCTCGGTCACCCGCGGCTGGGGGCCGGAGCAACTGGCGCAGCTGTTCGCCTACTATGAATCGGTGCTGCATTCGGTCCGCGAAGGCGTCGTCCTGATCGATACCCGCGGCACGGTGGTCATGTACAACGACCAGGCGGCGGAGCTGCTGGGATTGGAACCCTCCGACGTCGGGCCTGCCGCGGGTGCCGCGCCGCGCCTGGCCGAGCTGCCCCTGGATGCCAGCCTGCGCGAACTGTTTGGCTCCGGCCGGACCGCCCACGACGAAATCCACCTCAGCGATTCCCGGATCCTCGTGGTCAACCAGGCCCCCGCCGTCGGGCCATTCCGCGGCGGACGCCGACCGGCAGTCTTCGGAACGGTGGCCACCCTGCGCGACCGCACCGAAATCGAATCCCTCGGCAGCGAACTGGAAACCATGCGGACCCTCTCCGGTGCCTTGCGGGCGCAGACCCACGAGCACGCCAACCGGCTGCACATGATCGTGTCCCTCATGGAGCTGGGCCGCACCGGCGACGCCCTGGATTTCGCCACCAAGGACCTGGAACTGAGCCAGCGGCTGACCGACGACATCGTGGGCTCGGTGGACGAGCCGGTGCTCAGCGCGCTCATCATGGGCAAATCCGCGGAGGCCCATGAACGCGGGGCCGAGCTCACGGTGGACGTCTCCGGCGACCACGGGCTGCACGGCCTGGCGGTGCAGGACCTGGTGACCATCCTGGGGAACCTGCTGGACAACGCGCTCGACGCCGCCGCTGCCGCTCCCCCGCCGCGCAGGGTGTCACTCGCGATCGCCACGACGCCGGACGACGTCACCTTCACGGTGGCCGATTCGGGCCCCGGGATCGATCCCGCGATTGCCGGGGACATCCTTGAGTACGGATTCAGCACCAAGGCGCCCGGCCCGGACGGCGGCGTTCCCGGGGCGGGCGGCCGCGGCGTCGGATTGGCGTTGGTGCGCCAGGCCGTGAAGCGGCTGGACGGTACGCTGTCCATCGACGCTGCCGACGACGAGTTGTCGGGTGCCCTGTTCCGCGTAGTGCTGCCCGCGCCGGACTCCACGGCACCGGACCCCACGAAGGAAACCTAATGAACGACATCCGCGTCCTCGTCGTCGAGGACGAACCGATCGCCGCCGACGCCCACACCGTCTACGTGGGCAGGCTGGAGGGGTTCACCGTTGCGGGCACCGCACCGGACGGCCAGTCGGCGCTGCGCCTGCTCAACGACTTCGCGGCCGCCGGCCAGCCGGTGGACCTGGTCCTGCTGGACATGAACCTGCCGGACCTGCACGGACTGGACGTCGCCCGCAGGATGCGCGGCGCCGGGCTGCTGGCGGACATCATTGCGATTACCGCCGTGCGGGAGGTCAACATCGTGCGCAGCGCCGTCTCGATCGGGGTGGTCCAATACCTCATCAAGCCGTTTACTTTCGCCACTTTCGCGGACAAGCTGCGCAGCTACCGGGCTTTCCGGGACCAGCTGGCCGCCGCCGCGCCGGGACCCCGGTCCGGGGCCTCGCAGAGCGACGTCGACCAGGCCTTCGCGAGCCTCCGCGCACCCACCGAGGTGCCGCTGCCCAAGGGGCTGTCCACGGGAACCCTCGAATCGGTCAAGGAATACCTGGCCGGGCTGGGCAGAGCCGTTTCGGCGAACGAAGCCACGGAGGCCCTGGGCATGTCCCGGGTGACGGCCCGCCGCTACCTCGAATACCTTGCCGACGCCGGCGTGGTGGTCCGCAGCCCCCGTTACGGAACGCCGGGCCGTCCGGAGAACGAATACCGCTGGAGCCGCGGCTGACCGCCAGCCATCTCGTCGGTCCGCGCACCCGGACGTAAGCTGGTTCCGAGCCTTGGAGGACCCATGTCGCAGCCGGGAACCACGGAACTGGCGGAGCTGGCCAGATCCCAATGGTGGCTGGGCGACCTCCAGCAATCCATGAACCTCTCGGAGCAGCTTTTCACCCGGCTCGAGGGCGAAGGAAACCTTCGGGAAGCTGCAAGGACCGCCTTGGCCCTGGCCGTCCAGTGGGGTCTTCGAGGCGACATCGCCGTGTCCTCGGCATGGAAGGGCAGGGCGCGGCGGCTCCTGGACACCCTGCCCGAATCCGTCGAACACGGCTACCTGCTCTACGTCGAGGCCAACGACACGATGAACATCGACGGCGACCCGGGCCCCGCGCTCGCGGCCTCCGTCCAGCTGCGGCAGCTGGCCGAAAGGCTGGCGGCCCACGACCTGGCAAGCTTCGCCAGCGTGCTGTCCGGGCTGGGCTCCATCCGGACGGGCGATGCCGCGAAGGGCTTCCGGGACCTGGACGAAGCGATGCTCCCGGTCGTGGCCGGCCAGGTCCCCGTCGAGTGGGGCGGAGACATCTACTGTTCGGTGATCCACCTGTGCCACGAAACCGCCGACTTCGCCCGGATGCGGGCCTGGACAGACGCCCTGGCCCGGTGGTGCGCCGAGCTCTCGCAAACGTTCATGTTCTCCGCCATCGTCCGCGTCCACCAGCTCCAGCTCCTCAGCGCGGAAGGGGTCTGGGACGCCGTGGAACAGGAGATGGCCGCTGCGGGCGAGCGCCTGCGGCACGCCCACGCCTGGATCGCCGGCGACGCCTACTACGAACTCGGCGAAGTCCGGCGCAGGCAAGGGGACCGCGAGGGTGCCGCCCTGGCGTTCGGCCTGGCCCGCGCCCTGGGCTCGGATGCGGAGCCCGGCTCGGCGCTGCTTCTTGCCGATTCCGGCCGGACCGAGGAGGCCGTCGCGGCGCTGCGCGCAGCGTTGGCCGAACGCGGCCCGGTGGGCCGGACGCGGTTGCTGCTGGCCGCCGTCGAGCTCCTGGCCTCCCGGTCACCAGACGCGGCGGCGGCCTACTGCGAGGAGCTGGAAGCTGCGGCCGCCTTCTATGGAACGGCCGGCTTCAGGGCGTGGGCAAGCCACGCACGCGGCATCGTTCTGGCGGCCCAGGGACATCCCGGGCTGGCCGCGGAGGAATTCGAGGATGCGGCGGGCCTCTACCGTGCCCAGCGGCTGCGCTTTGAGCTGGCTGTGGTGCACGAGCGCCTCGCGATGGTGCGCGCGGCGCTGGGAGATGTCCAGACCGCGGAAGCGGAGCGGGCCACGGCGGCGGCGATCCGCTCCCGCCTGGGTGTGGGAAGCACATCTGAGGGAGCCGCTCCCAAGGCGCCCGGCCCCGGAGGGCTGACGCCGAGGGAGCTCGAGGTGCTCGGCTGCGTGCTGGCGGGGGCGGGCAACCGCCAGATCGCTTCGACCCTCTCGATCAGCGAAAAGACGGTCGGCCGCCACCTGGCCAACATCTTCACCAAGATCGACGTGGAGTCCCGCACCGCCGCTGCCGCCTGGGCGCGCAGGCACCGCGTGCCCGAGTTCCCCTCCCCCTAAGGAGCTGCATGTATTGGGAGCTGCACGTTTCGCACCAGTGGCGGCCCAAAGATGCATGGAATTCCCGATGCCCCGCCCTGTCTCTCCGCCATAGCGTGAATCCACGGACACCTGGACCTGCCGACGGTCCGACCGGGAGACGAAGGGACAGGACCCGCGATGAACACAACCGTGGAAGAAGCGACCGGCAGAATGCTGGACATCCTGAATGACGGCGCCATCGCCCTGTTGACCGGGCTGGGCTACCAGACCGGCCTCTTTGACACCCTCGCGAAGCTTCCCGCGGCCCGCAGCGAGCTCATCGCCGACGCCGCCGGACTCAGCGAACGCTACGTCCGCGAGTGGCTCGGCGGCATGGTCACGGCGGGCTTGCTCCGCTACGACCCCGACGGCGGCACGTACCTGCTGCGGGAGGAATACCGCCCCGTCCTCAGCGGCCAGGGGCCGGAGAACCTCGCCCCGACCATCCAGTACCTTCCGCTGCTGGCCCAGGCCGTCCCCAAGATCGAGCGCGCCTTCCGGAACGGCGGCGGAACCGGCTACGGCGATTACCCCGGTTTCCACCAGCTGATGGCCGCCAACAGTGCCGTGGTGAACGATGCCGCGCTCCTGGAGGCCATCATTCCCCTCAGCGGACGGACGGAATCCCTGCGCACGGGAATTTCGGTGGCCGACATCGGCTGCGGCGAAGGCCACGCCCTCAACCTCCTGGCCGGGGCGTATCCGGCGAGCGACTTCACCGGATACGACTTTTCCGCCGAAGCCCTGGAAGCCGCTACGGCCGAGGCGGAGCGCCGCGGCCTCGCCAACGTCCACTTCGAACTGCTGGATGTGGCAGACCTTGAGGACACGGAGCGCTTCGACTTCATTACGGCCTTCGACGCCATCCATGACCAGGCCGATCCGGCCCGCGTGCTGCGCAACATCCGTGCGGCCCTCAGGCCTGGCGGGACGTTCCTCATGGTGGACATCAACGCCTCCAGCAGGCTGGAGGACAACTCGGCCATCCCGTGGGGAAGCTTCCTATACGCCATCTCCACTTTCCATTGCATGGCGGTGTCGCTGGGCCAGGGTGGCGCCGGACTCGGAGCAGTGTGGGGCCGGCAGCTGGCCCTCAGCATGCTCCGGGAGGCCGGATTCGGGGACGTCGTGGTGCATGAGTTGGAGGACGACCCCTTCAACGCCTACTACGTTGCACGGCAGTAGGCCTCTCTTCTGTATACATTGTGGCCAGTTTTCGCGGACCACTGGCACATCCAGGCGCGCTGTGTATACACTGACGCCATGCGAGCCAGCGACAAGGCCTACGCCGCCCTCCGCGAGGACATCCTCGAATGGCGCCTCGCCCCCGGAACGGTCCTGGGCGAGGTGGAGCTGTCCGAACGCCTCGGCGTCTCGCGCACGCCGGTCCGGGAGGCGCTCGGCCGGCTCACCGCGGAAGGCCTGACGACGGCGGCCGGCGGCCGCGGTGTCGTCGTCACCGCGATCTCGCTGGAGGACATCGACGAACTGTTCGAGCTGCGCGAAACCCTCGAGGTCAGGGCGGCGGCGCTGGCCGCAGAGCGCGGCGAACGCGGCATCTTCGCCGAACTCCACAGCGAACTCCTGCAGGCGCCCGCGCTCCTTGAAGGCAGCGACCCCGCCCGCCACGATTACTACGCGCTGGTGGCGAAGCTGGACGACGCGATCGACGCCGCCATCTCCAATTCCTACCTGGCCCAGGCCCTGCGCAGCCTGCGCGTGCACCTGGTCCGGGTCCGGCGCCTGGCCGCCGACGACGCCGCCCGGCTGGGTGCCGCGGCGGCCGAGCACGCCGCGATCGCCGAAGCCATCGCCGGCGGGAACGCGAAGCTCGCCGAAGCCGCCACCATCCTGCACCTGCACCGAAGCCTGTCCCACGTAAAAAACAGCAACGTCAAGGCCAGCCACACATCCTGAAGGAGCCACCACCTTGGTCAAGAGCCACCACGTCCGTGTCTACAAGTCAGAAGAGAACCTGCCGCGCGAGGAGCAGCTGGCGCACAAAATCGCCGTGGTCGCCGCCGACCCGGTGGAGGTGACCCCTGAGGTGGCCGAGATGGTCATCAACCGGATCATCGACAACGCCTCCGTGGCTGTGGCCTCGCTGAACCGGGCCCCGATCGTCGCCGCCCGGGCGCAGGCGCTGACCCACGCCCCGAGCACCGGCGGCAAGGGCGCGGGCGTGTTCGGCATCACGGAGCAGGTCTCCCCCGAGTGGGCCGCCTGGGCCAACGGGGTGGCCGTGCGCGAACTGGACTACCACGACACCTTCCTGGCCGCGGACTACTCCCACCCGGGCGACAACATCCCGCCCATCCTGGCCGTGGCCCAGCACGTGGGCGCCTCCGGCAAGGACCTGCTCCGGGGCATCGCCACCGGGTACGAAATCCAGGTCAACCTGGTCAAGGCGATCTGCCTGCACAAGCACAAGATCGACCACGTGGCCCACCTGGGCCCCTCTGCGGCTGCCGGCATCGGCACCCTGCTCGGCCTGGACGTGGAAACCATCTTCCAGTCCGTGGGCCAGGCCCTGCACACCACCACCGCCACCCGCCAGTCCCGCAAGGGCGAAATCTCCACGTGGAAGGCCCACGCTCCCGCGTTCGCCGGGAAGATGGCCGTGGAAGCGGCGGACCGTGCCATGCGCGGGCAGACCTCCCCGGTGCCGATCTACGAAGGCGAAGACGGCGTGATCGCCTGGATGCTGGACGGCCCGGACGCCTCCTACGAGGTGCCGCTGCCCGGTCCGGGCGAGGCCAAGCGCGCCATCCTGGACACCTACACCAAGGAGCACTCCGCCGAGTACCAGGCCCAGGCCTGGATCGACCTGGCCCGCAAGCTGCACAAGGAACACCCCGAAGCCACGGACCCGGCGAACGTGGCCTCCGTGCTGATCAAGACCAGCCACCACACGCACTACGTGATCGGTTCCGGCGCCAACGATCCCCAGAAGTACGATCCCACGGCGTCCCGTGAGACCCTGGACCACTCCATCCCGTACATCTTCACCGTGGCCCTGCAGGACGGCGCCTGGCACCACGTTCACTCCTACACCCCCGAACGGGCCGGCCGGCCGGACACCGTGGAGCTCTGGCACAAGGTCACCACGGTGGAGGACCCGGAATGGACCCGCCGGTACCACTCGCTGGACATCGCGGAGAAGGCCTTCGGCGGCTCCGTGGAGATTACCCTGACGGACGGGACCGTGATTACCGACGAGATCGCCGTCGCGGACGCCCACCCGCTCGGCGCCCGGCCCTTCGCCCGGGAGCAGTACGTGAACAAGTTCCGCACCCTGGCCGCGGGGCTGGTCGAGGAAGCCGAAATCGAAAGGTTCCTGGCCGCCGTCGAACGCCTGCCCGAACTGGCCGCCGGCGAACTGGACCAGCTCAACATCACCGCCGCCCCCGGCGTGATCAACCCCGCCAACGCCCCGAAGGGCCTGTTCTAGATGCTGTACTCCACCACCACCCCGGAGCAAAAGCGGCGCAAGCTGCGGGACATGCTCGCCTCGGACGAGATCCTCCAGTTCCCCGGCGCCTTCAACCCCTTGTCCGCGCGGCTGATCGAAGAGAAGGGCTTCCCCGGCGTCTACATCTCCGGGGCGGTGCTGGCCAACGACCTCGGCCTGCCGGACATCGGCCTGACCACGCTCACCGAGGTCGCGCAACGCGCCGGGCAGATCGCGCGGATGACGGACCTGCCCTGCCTGGTGGACGCGGACACCGGTTTCGGCGAGCCCATGAACGTGGCACGCACCATCCAGGAACTCGAGAACGCCGGACTGGCCGGCTGCCACATCGAAGACCAGTTCAACCCCAAACGCTGCGGCCACCTGGACGGCAAGGCCGTCGTGGATCTGGAGACGGCCACCAAACGCATCCGCGCCGCGGCCGACGCCCGCCGCGACCCGGACTTCCTGATCATGGCCCGCACCGACATCCGCGCGGTGGAAGGCCTGGAGGCCGCGAAGGAACGCGCCCAGGCCCTGGTGGAAGCCGGTGCCGACGCGATTTTCCCCGAGGCCATGGCCACTTTGGAGGAGTTCCGGGCCATCCGTGAAGCGGTGGATGTGCCGGTCCTGGCCAACATGACCGAGTTCGGCAAGAGCGAGCTGTTCACGGTGGAGCAGCTCCAGGACGTCGGCGTGAACCTGGTCATCTACCCCGTCACCCTGCTGCGCATTGCGATGGGGGCTGCAGAGCGTACGCTGGAAACGATCAAGGCATCTGGGACGCAGCAGGCAGAGGTGGAGAACATGCTCACCCGCGCCCGGCTCTACGAGCTGGTGGACTACGAAGCCTACAACCGCTTCGACACCGGCGTTTTCAACTTCCAGGTTCCCGGCGCCCGCCAGTAACCGGATCCATGAAGGGCACGCAGGGACCGCGCAACAGCCGGTGCCCTGCCAGAGATGAACGAAGGAGTTCGGCATGGCTGCTGAAGACATCAAGAAAGGGCTGGCCGGAGTCGTCGTGGACTACACCGCGATTTCCAAGGTCAACCCGGACACCAACTCGTTGCTGTACCGCGGCTACCCTGTTCAGGAGCTCGCCGCCCGCTGCAGCTTCGAGGAAGTCGCCTACCTGCTGTGGAACGGCGAACTTCCGACGCCGGAACAGCTCGCGGAGTTCACCGCCCGCGAGCGCGCCGGCCGCGCGCTGGACCCGGTGGTGAAGCAAGTGGTCGACGTCCTGCCGGTGGAATCGCACCCGATGGACGTATGCCGCACGGCCGCTTCCGTGATGGGCGCCCGGCACCCGCTGGCCGAGGACTCCTCGCCCGAGGCCAACCTCAAGAAAGCCATCGATCTCTGGGCCGCGATGCCGGCGATCGTCGCCTACGACCAGCGCCGCCGCCGCGGACAGGACCTCGTTCCGCCGCGCGATGACCTGGGCTACTCGGCAAACTTCCTGTGGATGGCGTTCGGCGAGGATCCCGTGGAGGAAGTGGTCAAGGCCTTCAACGTCTCGATGATCCTGTACGCGGAGCACTCCTTCAACGCCTCCACGTTCACTGCCCGCGTGGTCACCTCCACGCTGTCCGACCTGCACTCCGCGGTCACGGCCGCCATCGGCGCCCTCAAGGGCCCGCTGCACGGCGGCGCCAACGAGGCCGTGATGGACACCTTCGACGAGATCGGCATCCGCGCCGAAGAGTCCATGGAGGATGCCGCCGCCCGGGCGAAGGCCTGGATGGAAGACGCCCTGGCACAGAAGAAGAAGGTGATGGGCTTCGGCCACCGGGTCTACAAGCACGGCGACTCCCGGGTGCCCACCATGAAGGCCGCGTTGGACAAGATGATCGCCCACTACGGCCGGCCCGAACTGCTGGGACTGTACAACGGCCTGGAGCAGGCCATGGATGAGGCGAAGGGCATCAAGCCGAACCTCGACTATCCGGCCGGGCCCACCTACCACCTGATGGGCTTTGACACCCCCACGTTCACTCCCCTGTTCGTGGCCAGCCGGATCACCGGCTGGACCGCCCACGTGATGGAACAGCTCGGCTCCAACTCATTGATCCGCCCGCTGAGCGAGTACAACGGCGTGGACGAACGGCATCTTCCGTAAACCACCCACGGCAGCGCACGACGGCGGCCCGGTCACCATGGTGACCGGGCCGCCCTGCTGTGTGGTTCGGCGAGTCAGCGGTGCGTCACGTGGCTGACCGTAGTGTTGTCGTCGTTGAGGACGACGTCGATGTCCAGGACCGTGCCGCCCAGGGCCATGGGCAGCCAGTGTTCGGCATCCTGCCACATGCGCTCGACCGGCAGGTTATCCACCGCGAACCACTCCGGCGCGATTTCCAGGCTTTCCTGCGGTTCGCCGTCCCAGCGCATGGCCACAAAGAGCCGGGTGCGCATATTCCATTCGGGACGGGCGGGGAACACGAACCGGACCGTGCCGGCGTCCACCAGGTCCGTTTCGTGGACCGTCACTCCGGACTCTTCGAAGACCTCCCGGCAGGCGGCTTCGGCGTCGCTTTCGCCCGGCTCGACGTGCCCGCCCAGGCCCACCACCTTGCCTGCACCGAATCCTGTCTTCTTTTGTCCGAGCAGGACGTCCCTTCCGCCGTCGGGCAGGTCCCGGACCAGGAAGCACAGGGTGACGTCGGCGAATTCCATCCCCTTACCTTATAGCCGGACTGGCCCGCTCTAATCCACCGGTGCGTTGGGGATCTTCAGGGAGGTGATCATTGCCTTGAGCAGCCTGTATTCCTCGCTGTTCCGGTAGTTGATGGCCTCGTCCATGGTCGCGAAGGTCATGACGCCCTGCGCCTGTGCTTCGGCGTCGCTGAAGTCGGCGCGCATCTGCGCCCCGCTGGCGAACATGTAGCTCGGAGATTCGGCCGGACCGTTGACCACGTTGTAGATGGAGCAGGCCTTCCCGTCGGCGCCGCCCACGGTGCTGGTCAGGCCGTAGGAGGCCAGGACCCGTCCGTTGGTTTCCATCGCCCGGTAGGCGAAACGGGGCGTGATGACGCCCTCGAACGCCTTGTTATACGGCAGGGAGACTTCGGCGTAGTCCAGCACCGTGTAGGGAACCGGTGTGGCGCAGCCGCCGCCGAGCCCGCCGCCCTGGCTGCCGTACACCAGCTCGGCGAGCTTCTTGCCTTCGGCATCGTGCACCGTCAACCTGATCTCGCCGGGCGCGCTGCTCTCCTTCGCCCGCACGGTCCACTGCTGCGGATAGTCAAAGGTCACCCTGCCGTCCGGACTGGTGTAGGCGCTCAAGCCCGGAGTTGCTCCGGTGGTTGTTGGCGGACCGTCACCCACCAGTTGCGGCCGGATGTCCACCGGGATGCCCTTGTCGGCGAATTCCTTGTCCATGGCCTGCTGCGGCGTGAGGTGCTGGCCGTTCTGCGAGACGTCGTTGTTCAGGGCCTGGAACTTCCAGCTGTAGACGCTGGACCATGGCTGCTGGAAGTCCGTGAGGAAGCGCTTGTTGTCCTGCAGCCTGGCGATGTTGTACCAGGCATCGCCGCCGTCGCCCCCGATGACCCGGGCACCTTCCGCGGAGAGCTCGTAGGCGAGCCAGCCGTCCGCGCATCCCAGCACCTTGTAGTACTTCTGTTCCGCGGCGGGGATCGCTTCGGTCGCGGGGTTCTGGGTACTGCGGCGCAGGTCGATGTTCGCAGGCGTGCAGGCCACGCCGTTGGTGCTCAGGCCGGCCGGCTGGGTTGTTGCCGTCGGACTGGGTGAATGGCTCGGAGTCGGGCTGGCTGAAATCGACGGGGTGCCGGTGTTGGCCGGGTCAGGTGCCGGCTGTGGCATCAGCGTGCCACCAACCACCACGGCTGCCGCGACCGCCGCCGCGGCGGCCAGGCCGGCCACCGCCGTGCGCATGGCGGCGCGCCGCCGCGGCGTCCGCCCGGCCAGGGACACCACCTCGGGGTCGGTGGAGAAAACAATGGAACGGGCCTCTACGGCGCCTGGCGTGATGCCCGGCTCGCCGACGCGCGGCTTCGCGTCCTTCATGAGCTGCTCGATGCGGTCCATGGCTAGCCCTTCCGTTCTGTCATGAGGTGTGAGGGGGCGGCTTTTGCGAAGGCCTTCCGTGCCCGGTGCAGCCGGACCGCGGCCGCGGACGGCGAACACTCGAGGCTTTGGGCCAATTCAGCGGTGCTCAGCCCGTCCCAATAGCTGAGCATTAGGACCTCCCGGTCGCGGTCGTTCAGCCGGGTCAGGACATCGGCGACGGCGGCGCGCTGGCCGTCGTCGGCGCCCGCATCCCGGGTGCGGACTTCCTCCGTCAGCCGTTCGATGAGTTGTTCGCGGCGGCGCCGGCCCTTGTATTCGTTGCCGAGCACGTTCCGTGCGGTCGCGATCAGCCAGCCGATGCCCGGCGGCTCGTCGAGGCGCTTTTCCCAGACGATGCGGAAGACATCCGCGGCGAGCTCTTCCGCACGGGCCTGGTCGTTGATGCGGTAGGCGATGTAGTGGTAAACGCGAGTGAAGTGCTCAGCGTGCAGAGCTATGAACTCGTGCTCCCTGGCAGCCAGCATCTTGATCCCCCCGGACTCGATGGCTTCGATTTTAAAGACTTAGTGTCCCGGGAGCATCGGTTTCTTACATCGCCTGGAAGAAATCGTCAGCCCAGTTTCCTATCAACCCAGCGCGCGGGGGTGGGCTGCAGCGTACACTTCGCGGAGCGTGTCCGCCGTGACCAGGGTGTACACCTGGGTGGTGGTCACCGAAGCGTGGCCGAGGAGTTCCTGGACCACGCGGACGTCCGCTCCCCCTTCCAGCAGGTGGGTGGCGAAGGAATGGCGCAGGGTGTGCGGGGAGACGTCCTTGGTGATGTTCGCCTTGTCTGCCGCGGTCTTCAGGATGGTCCACGCGCTTTGCCGGCTGATCCGCCCGCCGCGCGCGTTGAGGAACAAGGCCGGAGTGCCCTTGCCCTTGGCGGCCAGGGCCGGACGGCCGCGCACCAGATAGGAACCGACGGCGCGTGCCCCGTAGGAGCCCAGCGGCACCAGGCGTTCCTTGGAGCCTTTGCCGAACAGCCGAACGATCGCGGGACCGTCGGAGTCGTTCTCGAGGGAGACGTCGTCGACGTCGAGGCCCACCGCTTCGCTGATGCGGGCGCCGGTGGAGTACAGGAATTCGAGCAGCGCGCGGTCGCGCAGGCCCGTGGCGGTGTCGGTTCCGGCGGCTTCGAGGATCCGCGTGACCTCGTCCACGGTGATCGCCTTGGGCAGCCGTTTGCCGGGCATTGGCGGGTGGACATCGCTGGCGGGGTCCGCCGTCGTGGTTCCTTCCAGGGCCCAGAACTTGTGGAGGCCGCGGACGGCAACCACGGTGCGGGCGGCGGACCGCACGCCCAGGGCGGCGGCGCCGTCTGACCCGTCGGAGAGGGCCTGCACGAAGCCGGTGACGTCGTGCCGGGTAACCTGGCCGGGCTTGTCGATGCCGGCGGTGGCGAGGAAGTTGGCGTAGCGGGTGAGGTCGCGGCGGTAGGCGGAGAGCGTGTTGCTGGCCAGGCCGCGCTCCACCCCCAGGTGCTGCAGGTAATCGCTGACGGCGCGGTCGACGGCGGTGGCCGTGCGTGTGTTCTCCCCAGGCGGCATGGTCAGCGCTGGCTGGGGTGGGCCGGCCAGGGGGTGTTGCCGGGCCGCAGTCCGCTGAAGCCGCCGGCGCGTGCGGCGGCGGCCGCGAGGATACCGACGACGGCCGAGGGGTTGTGCAGGCGGCCCTCCAGGACGGCGGCGACGGCCTCGTCCAGGGACACCCAGCGCAGCTCAATTTCGGCTTCCTCGTCCGTCCGGACGTGGCGTTCGGCTTCAGGGACGTCGGACAGGCCGCGGGCCAGGTAGATCCGGATCGCCTCGCTGGAGGAGCCGGGCGAGTTGAAGAAGTCCGCCAGGACGTTCCACTGCGCGGCCTGCAGGTCGGCTTCCTCCGCGAGTTCCCGCGCGGCTCCGACGACGAAGTCCTCCCCCTCGATGTCCAGCAGGCCCGCGGGAATCTCCCAAAGGTCCATGCCCACCGGGTGCCGGTACTGCTTGAGCAGCAGGATGTCGCCGTCGCCGTTCATGGGAAGGACGGCGACGGCGCCCGGGTGGTCGATGTAGTCGCGGACCAGGGTGCCGCTGTCCTCGGCGAGCTCGAAGGCGTCGCTGACAACGTCCCAGATCCGGCCCTCGTAGACCTTGCTGGACGACAAAAGACGGCGCGGGCTCGGTGTGTCCGAAAGCTGCCGGGAACTGCTGGAAGATTCGGAACTACCGGGCATCGCGCCGTCCTTTGCGGGTGCTGTGAACTACTTTGCTGCTGTTGCCTTGCTTGCCGCCTTCGCGGCCGGAACGGTGCGGCGTTCCAGGGCGGCCTTCACGAGGCCTGCGAACAGCGGGTGCGGGCGGGTGGGGCGGGAGCTGAGCTCGGGGTGCGCCTGCGTGGCCACGTAGTACGGGTGCACTTCGCGGGGCAGTTCGACGAACTCGACCAGCTTGCCGTCCGGGGAGGTGCCCGAGAACACGAGGCCTTCGGCCGCGATCTGGTCCCGGTACTTGTTGTTCACCTCGTAACGGTGGCGGTGGCGTTCGCTGACCGCCGTGGCGCCGTAGGTCTCGGCAACAACGGAGCCTTCGTCCAGCTTGGCTTCGTACAGGCCCAGGCGCATGGTGCCGCCAAGGTCGCCCTTGCCTTCCACGATGTCCAGCTGCTCTTCCATGGTGGCGATGACCGGGTACTTCGAATCCGGTTCGAACTCGGACGAGGAAGCACCTTCCAGGCCAACAACGTTGCGGGCGTACTCGATGACCATGCACTGCAGGCCCAGGCACAGGCCCAGGACCGGGAGCTGGGTTTCGCGGGCGAACTTGAGGGCGCCGAGCTTGCCTTCGAGGCCGCGGATGCCAAAGCCGCCGGGAACGCAGATGGCGTCCACGCCGGCCAGGGACTTCTGGGCGCCTTCGAGGGTTTCGCATTCGTCCGAGGGGACCCAGCGGATCTTGACCTTGGCTTCATTCGCGAAACCGCCGGCGCGCAGGGCCTCGGTCACGGAGAGGTAGGCGTCGGGCAGGTCGATGTACTTGCCCACCAGGGCCACCTCGACCTCGTGCTTGGGGTTGTGGACCGCTTCGAGCAGCTTGTCCCACTTGCTCCAGTCCACGTCCTTGAACGGCAGGTCCAGGGCGCGCACGATGTAGGAGTCCAGGCCCTGGGCGTGCAGGGTCTTGGGGATGTCGTAGATGCTCGGAGCGTCGGCCGCGTTGATCACGGCGTCCACGTCCACGTCGCACATGCGGCCGATCTTCTCGCGCATCGCGTCCGGGACTTCGCGGTCCGAACGGATCACGATCGCCTCGGGCTGGATGCCGATGGAGCGCAGGGCTGCCACGGAGTGCTGGGTGGGCTTGGTCTTCAGTTCCTGGGACGGGCCGATGTACGGCACCAGGGAAACGTGCAGGAAGAAGGCGTTGTTGCGGCCGATGTCCTGGCGGACCTGGCGGGCCGATTCCAGGAAGGGCTGGGATTCGATGTCGCCGACGGTGCCGCCGATTTCGGTGATGATGACGTCCGGGGCGTTCTTGCCTTCGGCGGGCAGGCGCATGCGGCGCTTGATTTCATCGGTGATGTGCGGGATGACCTGCACGGTGTCGCCGAGGTATTCGCCGCGGCGTTCCTTGGCGATGACGGTCGAGTAAATCTGGCCTGTTGTGACGTTGGCCGAGCCCTCGAGGTTTTCGTCGAGGAAGCGCTCGTAGTGTCCGATGTCGAGGTCGGTCTCGGCGCCGTCGTCGGTGACGAAGACTTCGCCGTGCTGGAAGGGGTTCATCGTGCCCGGATCCACGTTCAGGTAGGGATCGAGCTTCTGCATAGTTACAGACAGACCGCGTGCCCGCAGCAGGTGGCCGAGGCTGGACGCCGTCAGCCCCTTTCCGAGCGAGGACGCCACACCGCCGGTGACGAAGATGTGTTTGGTCGTCTTGGACGAGCCCGGGAACCGGGAATTTACACGGGAATTAGATCGCTGCACCACGGAATTCGAGCTTATCATCAATTGCGCCTCCAAGGGTTCCGCCGCTTGTTTCCCCAAATGATCCATGCTCTCCCGCGGGCCCCGCTACGATCAAGGCATGGGCATGGAAAATCCCGTTGGATCGTCCTCTCGCGCCGGGGAACCGGTGTTCCGTTCCCTGGCCCTCGAAGCCATTCCGGAACCCGACTACGCCGATGTGATAGTCGTCCCATGCCGGCAATCGGCAACCTCGGATCCGCGAGCCTGGGCGGATACGGTCTTCTCACGATCCGCCATGCCCCGCTGGGTCCTGGCACTCATGGCGCTGCGGCAACAGCTCGTGGGCCTGGCGGGCATACCCAAGGCGCCCGCGGATGTGTTCGCCGTTTCCAGGGTGGCGGGTGAAGAGGCACTGATCACCGCGGAGGACCGGCACCTGGACTTTAGCTGCGGGGTGGCGTTCGACGCCGCTTCGCACCTTTTGCGGGTCACCACCGCCGTGCGGCTCAAGGGGTGGAGGGGACGCCTCTACTTCGTACCGGTCCGGGTCCTGCACCCGCTGGTGCTCCGGGCGATGATGCTTCGCGCGGCCAGGGTCCTGGCCCGGAATTAGGCCGGCTGCGGCAGGAGCTTGGCGTCGTCGAGCAGTTCCTGGGCGTGGGCACGGGCGGATTCGGAATCCTCCTGCCCGGCAAGCATCCTCGCCAGTTCCCGTACGCGCTCGTCCTCGTCCAGCAGCTGCACGTCGCTGGAGGTGAATCCGGTGGAAGTTTTCCCGTCCGCGCCCCGCACCGAGGTTTTGGTCACACGGATGTGCTGGTTGGCGAAGGCGGCCACTTGCGGCAGGTGCGTGACCACCAGGACCTGCACGTGCCGGGCCAGCATCGCCAGGCGGCGGCCGATTTCGACGGCGGCCTTGCCGCCCACACCGGCGTCGACCTCGTCGAAGACGAACGTGGGGACCGGGTCCACGGCGGCGAGGACGACTTCGATGGCCAGCATCACGCGGGAAAGTTCACCGCCCGAGGCACCCTTGCCGAGCGCACGGGCGGGCGCGCCGGAGTGCGGCTGCAGCAGGAACGCGACGTCGTCCTGGCCGTGCAGGGCGAGCTCCCCGCTGTCCTGGACGTCGATCACGAGGGTGGCGTCGGCCATGGCGAGCGCGGTCAGTTCGGCGCTGACGCGCGAGGAGAGGCCTTTGGCCGCTTTGCTGCGCGCCTTGCTGATCCGGGCTGCCTGCTTGCGCAGTTCCGCCTCGGCTGAGGTGACCGCTGCTTCCAGGGCTTCGATGCGGGTGGAGTCATCCTGCAGCTCGTCAAGCCGGACTCGTGCCGTGGCGGCCCATTCCAGGACCTCGTCAATGCTGGGGGCGTACTTGCGGATGAGCTTGGCCAGCGCGGCCCGGCGTTCCTCGATTTCGGCCAGCCGTTCCGGGCCTTCGGAATCGAGGGATGCCTGGTAGCTGGAGAGCTCCGCGGCGATGTCGTTGAGCAGGAAGCCGACCTCGGCGAGCCGGGACGCGGCCGCCCCGAGGGCTTCGTCGTGTTCGGCCACCTGTTCCAGCTGGCGCTTGGCGGCATCGACCAGGGTGGTGGCGTCCCCGCTGTCGCCGAAATCCTCGGCGATCAGGGCTTCGTGGGCGGCGGCCGCGGCGATGCGGAGTTCCTCAACGTTGGCCAGCTTCACGGCTTCGCCCTTGAGGGATTCGTCTTCGCCGGGCTGGGGATCGACGCCGTCGATTTCCTCGAGCGCCGCCTGCAGGGATTCGGCCTCGCGCAGGCGTTCCCGGGCCTCGCTGCGGAGGGTGTCCAATTCGGCCTGGTCCGCCTTCCAGCGGCCGTACAGTTCCTGGTACCCGCCCAGGATCCCGGCGAGTTCCGCGCCGGCGAAGCGGTCCAGGGCGTTCCGCTGCGCCGTGACGCTTTTGAGCCGGATCTGGTCGGACTGGCCGTGCACCACCACCAGGCTCTCGCCGAGTTCGGCGAGGACCCCCACGGGGGCGGAACGGCCGCCCACGAACGCCCGGCTGCGGCCGTCGGCACCGACGGAGCGGGCGAGCAGGAGCTGCGCGCCGCCGTCGTACTCCTCCGCCTCGCCGCCGGCCTCCAGGGCCCGTTCGACGGCGGTGTGCCCGGGGTCCAGGGTCAACAGGGCTTCCGCGGAGGCGGACTTCGCGCCCGTGCGGACCGCGCCGGCGTCGGACCGTGAGCCCAGCAGCAGCCCGACGGCGGTGACCACCATGGTCTTGCCGGCTCCGGTTTCGCCGGTGACCACGCTCAGCCCCGGGCCGAGCGGAAGGGTGGCGTCGGTGATGACGCCGAGGTCGCGGATGCGCAGTTCCTCGATCATGGATCAGCTCTCCTTTGTGGCTTCTTCGGAGTTCTCATGGCCGGGAACGCTGGGCCCCGGCGGGTCAAACGGGCCCGGCAAGGGCGTGGGCGTGGGCGTGCGGACCACCGGCACGGGACCGGTGTGGATCTCGGACGAACGCGGCACCGGGCCGCGCCAGCCGTGGATGGGAAGTTCGAACTTGCGGACCAGGCGGGCCGAGAAGGGGGTCTGGTGGGTGCGGGCAAGGCGCACGGGCCGGGTGGAGCGGGTGACCTCCACGCGGGCGCCGGGCGGCAGGTCCACGGAACGCCGGCCGTCGCACCACAGCACGCCCTTGGCGTCGGTGCGGTTGAGGATCTCCACGGCCAGCTTGGAGCGCGGGGACACTACCAGGGGCTTGGTGAAGAGCGCGTGGGCGCTGATCGGAACGATCACCAGGGCTTCGACCTCGGGCCACACCACGGGGCCGCCCGAGGAGAAGGCGTAGGCCGTGGAGCCGGTGGGGGTGGCGAGCACCACCCCGTCGCAGCCGAAGGACGTCAGGGGCCGTTCATCGACTTCGGTGACGACTTCCACCATGCGTTCCCGGTCGGCCTTTTCGATGGCGGCCTCGTTCAAGGCCCAGGTGTGCCAGATCTTCTGGCCGCGCACCCACACCTGGACGTCGATGGTCATGCGTTCCTCGACGGTGTATTCGCGGCTGGCGATCCATTCCACGGTCTGGGTGAGGTCTGCCCTTTCGCTTTCGGCGAGGAAGCCGACGTGCCCCAGGTTTACCCCGAGCATGGGCAGGTCCACCTCGCGGACCAGTTCCGCGGCGCGCAGGATGGTGCCGTCGCCGCCCAGGACCATGACGAGTTCGACGTCCTCAAGCCGAACGTCCTCGTGGAGGATCTCGATCGGCTTATCCACGTGCCCGAAGAAGCGCTCCACGTCCGCCAGTTCGGATTTCTGCATCACGGGCACCAGGCCGGAGGAATGCAGGGCGTCGCAGGCATCCCACGCTGCGCGGAGGGATTCTTCCCGCCCGGTGTGGGCAAGGACCAGTACGCGCCTGCTCATGGGTTTCCGTTCCGCTCGTGGCCTGTTCTCAGGTCCAGATCTTCGCCAACAATGCGTCGACGTGCCCGTCGCGCTCTTCGATCTTAGGCAGGAGCGGCGACATCCTGCGCTTCATCCACAGGAAGTACTCCACATTTCCGTCCTGGCCGGGCAGCGGGCTCTCCGCCAGCCCGCACAAATCCAGCCCGGCATCCAGGGCCGCACGTGCCACTCCGGCCACGGCCCGGCGTCGTTCCTCCGGGGAGGAGACCACCCCGGTGCGGGACAGCCGCTCGCGGCCGACTTCGAACTGCGGCTTGACCATGAGGAGCAGGTCTCCCCCGGGAACCGTGCAGGCTGCGAGGGGTTCCAGCACCAGGGTCAGGGAGATGAAGGACAGGTCAGCGACCGTCAGTGCGGCTTCGCCGCCGATCTGCGCCGGATCCATGTACCGGACGTTGAGGCCCTCGTGCACGACGACGCGCGGATCCTCCCGCAGCTCCGGCACCAATTGGCCATGCCCGACGTCGACCGCCACCACCTGCGCGGCCCCGCGCTTGAGCAGGACATCCGTGAAGCCGCCGGTGGACGCGCCGGCGTCCAGGCAGCGCTTGCCGCCGGCCGACACCTCGGGGAACGCCTCAAGGGCGCCGGCGAGCTTGTGGCCGGCCCGGCTGACGTAGGCGTCCTCCGCGTGCGCCTGGACTTCGAGGGCGGTGTCCTCCCCGCACTGGAGGGAGGCCTTGAGGAGCACCGTGCCGCCGGAGCTGACCTTGCCGTCCGCGATGAGCTTGGCCGCGTGGGTGCGGGATCTCGCCAGCCCGCGGCTGACGAGTTCCTGGTCAAGACGTGCCATTCTCAGCTTTCTTCGGGGCCGGCGTGTTCTTCAGTGTCCAGGGCGGACAGCAGCGCATCGTGGATGTCCGTGTACCGGGACAAGTGTTCCTCCACAGGCGCCGCGGGAAGGTCCGCCAGACCGGCTGCGACCGTGTCCACCAGCGGATCACCGGTGGCGTCCGGCGGGTCCGGCCAGCGCACGTCGCCCCGGGGTCCGTTGATCTCAGTCATGCCAGCAGTCTAGTTTTCGATCCACTCCACGCGGGGAGCCGTGGCTTCGGCGGCGTCGGGAGTGGCCGACCACCAGGCCGCGCAGGCCGCGCGCCAGGAGTTTAGTTCGTCCGGGGAACCGCTGACGGTGACTGTGCTGTCCTGCACGGACGCGCTGGTCCCGCCGCAGCGGAAGATCCCGCCGTCCTCGCTGATCGCAGGGTAGGGCTCGTAGAGTGCCGTCAGGTCCGGGATCAGGTAGCTCGGCCGTTCCAGGGCACGGGCGGCGAGGATCGACTCACGGGAGTCGACGCCGGTGAGCACCGCCGCCGTCGCGAATCCCGCGCGGTTGCCGCCGAGGATGTCCGTGTCGAGACGGTCGCCGACAACGAGGGGACGCTCGGAGCCCAGCCGCTTGGCCGCGGCGTGGAAGAGCGGTGCCTCGGGCTTGCCGGCGACGCGCGGCGTCTTGCCGGTGGCTGCGGCGACGGCCGCCACGAGGGTGCCGTTGCCCGGGGCGATGCCGCGGGCCTGCGGGATGGACATGTCCGTGTTCGTGGCCACCCACAGTGCCCCGCCTGCCACCACGTAGGAGGCTTCGGCAAGGTGCTTCCAGCCGATTTCCGGGTTGAAGCCCTGGACGACGGCCACCGGTTTCCCGGCGGCGTCGTGGACCGGGACCAGGCCGACCAGCTCGATTTCGTGCGCAAGCGCGGCGCTGCCGGTGACCAGCACGTGCGAGCCCGGGGCCAGCAGCTCGGCAAGGAGGACGGCCGCGGCCTGCGAGGAGCTCACCACCTGGTGGTCTTCGGCCGGGGCGCCGAGTTCGCGCAGGTGCGCGGCCACCTGGGCCGGGGTGCGCGAGGCGTTGTTGGTGACGTACCCGAGGCCGACTCCGGCGTCCCCGAGCCTGGACAAGGACTCCACGGCGCCGGGGATGGCGTGCGGCCCGGCGTACACCACGCCGTCCAGGTCCGAGAGGACGGAGTCGAAGCCGGCCAGCAAGGGGGCGTCAGTCATTCTGCTTGCCTTCAGCGGACTCGTCCCCGGATTCGTCCAGGACGTCCTCTTCCACCGAGTCGGCGTCCGATTCTGCGTCGTCGGATTCGAAGTAGCTGGATTCGGCGTCGTCGAGTTCCACGTCGCCGACTTCCGGGGCCTCTTCCCCGCGGAACTGCTGCTGCGCGGTTTCCCCGGTGTCACCCGCGGCGGCGTCGTCTCCGGCCGCGGCCGCGGCGGCCTCATCGCGGCGGAAGCGCGGCTTGACTGTGTCCTCATCGTCCTCGCCGAGGTCGATGATGTCCGGCTCTTCGAACTGTCCGACACCCAGGGCGTCCTCGGCCACGACGGCCTGGCGCAGCCAGCGCTCGGCCTCCGGGCCGCGGCCGGCAGCGGTCAGCGCATCGGCGTAGGCGCGGAACAGGCGCGGGCTGTAGGAGAAAGCGCGGTTGATGTCCAGCTGCGGAATCTCGAGTTCTGCGACGGCGGCATCCACCTGGCCGAGGTCCGCGCGGGCGCCGGAGGCAACGATGGCCAGTTCCACCTTGCCCGGAGCGTCGAGGTCCTGGGCTTCCGGGGAGCGGACGACGTCGAGCGCACGGTCCGGGCGGCCGAGGCCACGCTCGCAGTCCGCCATGACGGGCAGGTGCACGTTGGAGCCGCTGATCCGGCGGTAGGTGCGGAATTCGCGCAGCGCTTCGCCGTAGTGTCCGGCGGCGTAGGCGGTGAGGCCGACGGCTTCGCGGACGACGGCGAGGCGGCCGCCGCGGCGGCTCGCGGCCAGGGCGTGCTGGAACGACAGTTCGGGATCGATGTCCATCAGGCGGCCTGCCATCACCAGGTGCTTGGCGACCCAGTTCGCGTTGGTGCTTTCGAGGGTCTTGATCTGGTTCTTGGTGGCGCGGTCCAGTTCCTGGCCCGTGACGTCGTCGTCGATTTCCGGGGAACGGTCACGCTCGGGACGGTTGGCGCTGCGCAGGTCAGCGGCGTTGGGAACGCGGGCCGGGCGGTCTTCGCGGGGGCCGGTTCCGCGGCCGTCACGGGGGCCATCGAAATTGCGGGGGCCGCGTCCCGGGCGGTCGCCGAACTTGCGGTCTCCGCGGTCACGGTCACCGAAGCTGCGGCGCTCCTCGCCGTCACGGCGCGGACGGTCACCAAACGGCTTACGGTCACGGTCAAACGGCTTCCGCTCACCAAACTTGCGCTCACCACGGTCACGGTCACCAAAGCCGCGGCGCTCACCGTCACGGGCCGGACGGTCACCGAAGCTACGGCGCTCCTCACCCTCGCGGCGCGGGCCGTCGAAGTTCCGCGGGCCCCGGTCACCAAAGCTACGGCGCTCCTCACCGTCACGGCGCGGACGGTCACCAAACGGCTTACGGTCACGGTCAAACGGCTTCCGCTCACCAAACTTGCGCTCACCACGGTCACGGTCACCAAAGCCGCGGCGCTCACCGTCACGGGCCGGACGATCGCCGAAGCTACGGCGCTCCTCACCCTCGCGGCGCGGACGGTCACCGAAAGGCTTGCGGTCGCGGTCACCAAACTTTTTGCCGTCCCGCTCACCGAAGGGCTTACGGTCACGGTCACCGAAGGGCCTTCCGTCGCGCTGTCCGCCGGCGCCGCCGTCGCGGTTTTCCCGGTTGTCGCGGGAACGGAATCCGCGGGGATCGCCTCCGGAGTTGTTGTTCGCGCGGAAGGAACCGCGGTCTCCCCGGCCGCCGCCGTAGTTGCCGCGGTTTCCGCCGTTGTGCTCAGCCATGATGGATTCCTCCTGTTGTGAGCCGACCACTGGCGCATGCGCAGCCGCTCGTATCCGTATTTTGTTCTCACGCCGCCGGGATCCGGCCCGTTTGTCTCCTGCAATTCTAGGCGACAGCGCCCCGCCTCCCGTATTTCCGGGGCACTTTGGCACCTTCCCGTGGGAAGCATCACAGCAGGGCCGGACGACGGCGGCGGGGACTCCCGGTGCTACCCGCCGCCGGGCTTCCATGCCACGCCGCCGGGGAACTTCCCGGGGGCGGCCCTCCATAGCCGTAGCGTGGAGCCATGACACCCGAAAGCAATGGAGCACCTGTGCCTGACAACGCCGACCTGCTGGATATCGACTCACTCTTCACCGCGGACGAGCTCGCCATGCGGGACACAGTCCGCACCTTTGTTGATGCCGGCATCCGGCCGAATATCGCCGGCTGGTACGAGGACGCGGTCTTCCCGCTGGAAGTCATCCCGGAGCTGGGATCACTGGGCCTGCTGGGAATGCACCTGGAAGGCTACGGCTGCCCGGGACGAAGTGCGGTCGAATACGGGCTTGCGGCACTGGAGCTCGAGGCCGGTGATTCCGGACTGCGGACGTTCGTCAGCGTGCAGGGGTCCCTGGCGATGGGGGCGATCCACAAGCACGGCAGCGAGGAACAGAAGCACGAATGGCTGCCGCGTATGGCCGCCGGTGCCGTGGTGGGGTGTTTCGGCCTCACCGAACCGGACGCGGGATCGGATCCCGGCAGCATGAAGACGTTCGCACGGCGCGAGGGCGGGGACTGGATCCTCAACGGATCCAAACGGTGGATCGGGCTCGCCTCGATCGCCCAAGTAGCGGTCATCTGGGCCATGACCGACGACGGCGTGCGCGGATTCATCATGCCCGCTGATACCCCTGGCTTCCAAGCGACGCCGATCGAGCCCAAGCTGTCCATGCGTGCCTCGGTCCAGTGCGACGTCGAGCTCCGGGAGGTCCGCCTTCCCGGTTCGGCCCTCCTCCCCGGAGCCAGGGGTTTGCGCGGCCCGTTCGAATGCCTCAATGAAGCCCGCTACGGCATCATCTGGGGTGCCATGGGCGCCGCGCGGGACAGTTACCTCACCGCGCTCGAGTATTCGCGCCGCCGCCTGCAGTTCGACAAACCCCTGGCCGGCTATCAGCTCACCCAAGAGAAGCTGGTCAATATGGCCCTCGAGATCAACAAAGGCATGCTCCTGGCCCTGCAGATCGGTCGGCTCAAGGATGCCGGACGCCTGCAGCCCCACCAGATTTCGGCAGGCAAACTCAACAACTGCCGCGAAGCCATCCGGATCTGCCGGGAAGCCCGGGCCATCCTCGGTGGCAACGGCATCACCCTGGATTATCCGCCGATGCGGCACGCGAACAACCTGGAGTCAGTACGCACCTATGAAGGCACCGACGAAGTCCACACACTGATCCTCGGCAGCCACATCACGGGCATTCCGGCGTTCCGCTGACCGCCGTTAAACGGCTGTGCCCCCGGTCCAAATGGACGGGGGCACGGTGGTTTTCGCACATGTGTGTTAAAGAGGGAGGCCCCCGGACGTGTGTTCGGGGGCCTCGACCTGTGAATGGTTGTCCGGCGGTGTCCTACTCTCCCACACCCTCCCGGGTGCAGTACCA
>NZ_FNEI01000030.1 GCF_900099975.1 Arthrobacter cupressi | reverse complement strand
TGACCACCGCTGGAGGAGTTTTCCGTGGCATCGACTGCGGCCGGCTGGAACGGTCCGTCATTCCGGCCGGCCCTTCGGTGCGGTATCGGGCCGCCCATTTGCGGGCGGTCACGGGCGAGACCATGAACATTTTGGCGGCGGGGCCCACCGGCCAATGGTTCTCGACGATGAGTTTGGCCAAGCGCAGACGTGCGCGGGGCGTCAAAGCAGCGTTAGCGTGGGACACGAAGGCCTCCTGTTGAGATGAAGCGGTTCCTAGACAGCTCCACTTCATAACAGGAGGCCTTCGCCCGTCAGCAGATCACACGGGATTCATGAAACAACGTCCCTGGACATCACAGCTAGGCGGGGAATACAACGTCACCTAGGATAGTTACTGAAAGCAACTATCCGTTGCGCTCCCCTGCCCGCCTTTCCCTGGAGGACCGATGTCCAAATCCACCCCTGTCCGGGCCCCCGGCGAAGTCCTGACCCACCGCCAGGCCTTGACCGTCATGGTGGGCCTCATGCTCGGCATGTTCCTGTCCTCCCTGGACCAGACCATCGTGTCGACCTCGATCTACACCATCGCGAACGACCTGGACGGCCTTTCCCTGCAGGCTTGGGCCACCACCGCGTACCTCATCACCTCGACGGTAAGCACCCCGCTGTACGGCAAGCTCAGCGACATCTTCGGCCGCCGCCCGCTGTACCTGGCCGCGATCCTCATCTTCCTGGCGGGCTCGCTCTACGCCGGTTCCGTGCATTCCATGGCCGAACTGGCCGTGGCCCGCGGCATCCAGGGCATGGGCGCCGGCGGCCTGCTGGCACTGGCCCTGACGATCATCGGCGATATCGTGGCGCTCAAGGACCGCGCCAAGTACCAGGGCTACTTCATGTCCGTGTTCGGCATTTCCTCGGTGCTCGGTCCGGTGATCGGCGGCGCCTTCGCCGGAACCTCGAACATCCTGGGATTCGACGGCTGGCGCTGGGTCTTCTTCATTAACCTGCCCATCGGCCTGGCCGCGCTGGCCGTGGTCTTCCTGTACCTGCACCTGCCGCCGCGGCACGTGAAGCAGAAGATCGACTACTGGGGCGCCGCCGCCATCACCCTGGCGATTGTGCCGCTGCTGCTCGTGGCCGAACAGGGCCGCAGCTGGGGCTGGAACTCGGGCGCGTCCTGGCTCTGCTACGGCCTGGGCGTGGCCGGAATCGTCCTGTTCCTCGTGGCCGAGCGCCGCGCCGGGGACTACGCGCTGATCCCGCTGCGGCTGTTCCGCAACGCCACCTTCGGCCTGTCCTCGCTGCTGAACTTCATCATCGGCATCGGCATGTTCGGCGCCATCGCGATGCTGCCCATGTACCTGCAGCTGGTCAAGGGCCTCACCCCCACCGAAGCCGGGCTCATGATGATCACCTTCACGGTGGGCATCCTCTTTGGTTCCATTACAGCCGGGCGCACCATCTCGTCGTCGGGCACGTACCGGATCTTCCCGATCGCGGGCACCGCGATCCTGACCGCGGCCGCCGTCGTCATGGGCCTTTCCTTGGGCGTGGACACCGGCCTCTGGGTGCCCGGGCTGATCGCCGTGTTCTTCGGCATGGGGCTGGGCTTCTGCATGCAGCCGCTAACCCTGGCCATGCAGGTGTCCGTGCCGGCGAAGGACATGGGCGTGGGAACGTCGACGGCGGCGTTCTTCCGTTCCATGGGCGGCGCGGTGGGAACAGCTGTGTTCATCTCCATGCTGTTCAGCCAGGCCGCGGACAAGATCGCTGACGGCATGAAGACCGCCGCGTCGAACCCGGATTACCAGTCCGTGCTCCGCGACCCGGCCGTGGCGGCCGATCCCGCGAACGCCAAGCTGTTCGACTTCTTCAAGAACGGGGCATCCAACGATTCCCTGAACGACACCAGCTGGCTGCATTCGGCCAACCCGGCGCTGACCCGGCCGATCACCGAGGGCTTTGCCCAGGCGATCGACGTCGTGATGCTCACCGCGGCGGGGCTGACCCTGCTGGCGTTCCTGGTCAGCTTCGCCCTGCCGAACAGGAAGCTGACGGACCCGAAGGCCGCAGCCAAGGACGCAGTTCCGGCCCACTAAGAGTGGCTCAGTAGCGGGCTGTGACCAGCCGCTGCGCCTGTTCCAGGTCGCCGCGTAGGTCCCGGTCCCGGACGTCGGAGGGCAGCGTGAGCGCTGCCCTCATGACGGTCCGGAACCGCGGGCTGGCGAACTCATCAGGCTGGCGGCCCTGCAGCCGCAGGGCCCGGGCGGCGCAAACGAGTTCGACGGCGGCAACGGTCACCAGGGCGTCTGCCGTCGACTGCAGTTGCGCGGCGGCCACGCTGGCAAAGCTTGCGTCTTCCTCGGCGCCCAGGGACAGCACCACGGTCTGCAGGCTCACCGGCTGCGCGTTGCTCCGGATGCGGCCCACCGCGGCGGCGGCAACGTATTCGAGCATCATGACGCCGGACTGGCCGCTGCCGTCCTCGGCCAGGAACGGGTGCCCGCCGGTGTAGGCGGGCTCGCAGAGCAGGTCGATCCGGCGCAGGTGCGTGGCACAGGCCGCGCCGACGGCCAACTGCAGGGCATCCACGCGGCGGGCGAGGTTGGTCATTTGGAAGAGGCCGTGGTGGGCGACGTCGTTGCTCCCGTGCGCCGGGGAGCCGTGGACCAGCGGGTTCTCGTTTCCGGCGGTGGCGAGGCGCTGCAGCAAGGCACCGAGGGCCGCCAACTCTTCAGCTTGGGATCCGAAGATCTGCGGCAGGGTCCGGAGGCAGTACGGGTCCTGGATGCGGGCCGGTTCACCGCTGCCCTCGACCAGGCCGTGGAACAGGCGCGCCGCGTCCGCCACCGCCGGGGAGTCCGCGGCATCCGCAACCGCCGGGCTGAAGGCTTCCGGGTTCCCGGACATTGCGGCGAAGGACAGGGCGGCCACGGATGCGGCATTTTCCAGGAGCACGG
Source organism: Arthrobacter cupressi (assembly GCF_900099975.1). Classification (GTDB taxonomy): domain Bacteria; phylum Actinomycetota; class Actinomycetes; order Actinomycetales; family Micrococcaceae; genus Arthrobacter; species Arthrobacter cupressi. The sequence goes on along the minus strand of NZ_FNEI01000030.1, from coordinate 1,207 downwards.
CCAGCTCCTGGTGCGCGAGGACGGCCTGGGCGATGGTCAGTGCGCTGGAACTGATGAAGGGCAGCGCGTCGGCGGTGGCCCAGCCCTCCAGCAGGGCGCGCGCTTTTCCTCCGCCGAGGGGCTCCCGTTCGCCGAGCATCGTCAGCGCAGTGCCGGCTAGTGCGGGAAGGTCCGCGGTGCCGATCCCGCCGAACTCACGGACTTCGGGGACGGAGCCGGAGTTCAGGAGCGCCACGAGGGCTTCGGCAATGGCCGGGTTGATCCCCGACGCGCCGGCCGCCAACTGGGAGAGCCGGACCGCGAGCATGGCCCGGACGGTCCTGCGGTCCAGCGGCTTGCCGGCGTCCACGGCATGGCTGCGCAGCAGCTTAAGGCCGTGGGTGTCCCCGCCTTCGGCCTCCGCCAGGGAAACAGTCCGGTTCGCGCCGACCCCGGTGGAACGGCCGTAGACCGGGCGGCGCAGGGCCGTGGCCACCGCGGATTCACGGGATTCGGCCATCCGCACCAGCGCCTCCGGGGCCAAGCTGACATCTTCGCCGTCGGCCACGGCAACGATGTCCGCCAGGTCCAGCTGCAGGCCGTCGATCACGATCATGGAAGCTCCCTTCGCGGTGTTGAGTCCCATCGATTGCTCCGTAGGTGTCGTTCTGGTGGCCCAAAACGACCCTAACGGAGCAATCGATGAGGGGGTCGGCTAGCGGCCCTCGTTCATGGGGATGCGGACGCCGCGTTCTGCGGCGACCTCGACGGCGCGGTCGTAGCCGGCGTCGACGTGGCGGATGACGCCCATGCCGGGGTCGTTGGTCAGGAGCCGTTCGAGCTTCTGGGCCGCGAGTTCGGTGCCGTCGGCCACGGAGACCTGGCCGGTGTGGATGGAACGGCCGATCCCGACGCCGCCGCCGTGGTGGATGGACACCCAGGTCGCACCCGAGGACGCGGCGGTCAGGGCGTTCAGCAGCGGCCAGTCCGCGATCGCGTCCGAGCCGTCCTTCATGGCCTCGGTCTCCCGGTACGGGGAGGCCACGGAACCGGAGTCCAGGTGGTCACGGCCGATCACGATCGGGGCCTTGACCTTGCCCTCCGCGACGAGCTTGTTGAAGAGCAGGCCGGCCTGGTGGCGTTCGCCGTAGCCCAGCCAGCAGATCCGGGCCGGCAGGCCCTCGTACTCCACCCGGTCCTGGGCGGCGTCGATCCACTTGTGCAGGTG
>NZ_FNEI01000001.1 GCF_900099975.1 Arthrobacter cupressi | reverse complement strand
GCTGCACCGCGCCGTTGCCTGGTTCGCCGAGCGCAACGTCACCATCGAGCGGGTGCTCTCCGATAACGGCTCGGCCTACTGTTCCCACGCCTGGAAAAACGCCTGCACCGAGCTCGGTATCACCCACAAACGGACCCGCCCCTACCGGCCACAGACCAACGGCAAAATCGAACGGTTCCACCGCACACTGGCTGACGGCTGGGCCTACGCAAAGTTCTACATCTCAGAAAGCCAACGCCGCGACGCGCTGCCAGGCTGGATCCACTTCTACAATCACCACAGGCACCACTCCGCAATCGGAGCCCCACCCATCAGCAGACTCAACAACCTGCCTGAACATCACATCTAGGCGGGCCCTCCCTGAAGCGCGAACGTACACTTGCGGCCCCGGAATCGTGGATTTTGGGGCCGCAACTGTACGCTCGCGCGTGTCCGGATTCAGCGCTGGCTACATCGACCTGGCGCACACTTTAGGATTGGCTTATGGATGTCCGCCAGCTTCAGGTGCTGCGTGAACTCGGTGAGCTCGGCAGCGTCAAGGCCGTTGCCGAGGCCATGATGGTCACGCCCTCCGCCGTCTCCCAGCAGCTCACCCTCCTCCAGCGCAGCGCAGGGGTTCCGCTCACCCGCAAGGACGGCCGGAACCTGGTGCTCACCGATGCGGGCCGCGTGCTCGCCGACGCCGGCGGGGCCGTCATCCGCGCCATGGCCGACGCGCACGCGGCGATTGGCGGCTACCACGACGACCCCGCGGGCACGGTGTCGGTCAGTGCCTTCCACAGCGCCGGGCAGGCCATCTTCGGGCGCCTGGCCGGCCGGCTCGCGGCCACGGCAGAGGACGACGGCGGCACGGGCGCCGGCGGTTCAGACGACGGCGGCACGGGCGCCGGCGGTTCAGACGACGGCGGCACGGGCGACGGCGGCACGGGCGCCGGCGGTTCAGACGACGGCGGCACGGGCGACGGCGGTTCAGACGGCGGCGGTTCAGGCACCGGCGCTGTGCCCCGCCTGCGCCTGGCCGACGAGGACGTCCCCCAGCAGGGATTTCCGGCCCTCACCGCCCGCTACGACATCGTGCTCGCGCACCGCATGGCGCACAGCGAAGACTGGCCCACGGACCGGATCCTGGTGCTGCCGCTCGCCGAGGAACCTTTCGACGTCGCGCTCCCCGCGGGGCACCCGCTGGCGGCCAAGAACTCCCTGAGCCCGTCCGACGTCGCCGGCGAAAGCTGGGTCTCCAGCCGCCCCGGCTACTCACCCGCGGACGTCCTGGCCGCCGTCGCCGCCGTGGCGAGCCGGGCACCGCACATCGCCCACCGCGTGAACGACTACGCCACCGTGGCCGCCGTGGTGGCGGGCAGCGGCGTCCTGGGCCTGCTGCCCCGGCACACCGCCGCCGCCGCGGCCCTCTCGCAGGGCGTGGTCCTCAGGCCGCTCGAAGGCATCGCCACCCGGCGCCGGATCGACATGCTGATCCGCCCGGAAAACGCCCGCCGCCAGGCCGTCCAGCGGGTTGCTCAGCTACTGCGGGAAGTCGTGGACGAGCTCGTCTCCTCCCCCGGATAAGCGCAGCTCAACTGCTGGGCACGGATGCCGGCTGGCCGCTTTCGAAGTACGCCACCAGCCCGGCCGGGAGCGCCGGCACTTCCCGGGCACCGCCGTCGGACCGCAACGACTCGGCAGCCAGCACGCCGGCGGCCACCGCCTGCCGGGCGGCGACGGGCGAGGTCTGCGTCGGACCGCCGTCGGACGCGAAACGCAGGAACTCGGCGATCAGGCGCGGGTCCGCCCCGCCATGCCCGCCTTCGCCGTCCTGGATGGTGAAGGTTTCGTCCGGCTCCGCATATCCCGGGGTGCGCTTGGTCCAGAGGCCGATCCGCTCCCCCGACCCGTCGCCGAAGTTCTCGATCCGGCCCTTGGTGCCGATCACTGTGTAGTTCCGCCAGTAGTCCGGGGTGAAGTGGCACTGCTGGTAGGAGGCCAGCACGCCATTGTCCAGCACCATGTTCATCATGGAGATGTCCTCGACGTCGATCCGCTCGGCCAGCCCATGCTGCTCGGTGGGCGGCCAGTTCTCCAGCGAGAACCACTCGCCCATGCGCTTGGTGCTGTTGTCACTGCGGTCCGTCACCTTGCCGTACACCGCGAGCTCGCCGACGGCGGACACGCGCCTGGCGTAGCCGCCGGCCAGCCAGTGGATGACATCGATGTCGTGCGCGCCTTTCTGGAGCAGCAGCGAGGTGACGTTCTTCCGCTCGGAGTGCCAGTCCTTGAAGTAGTAGTCCCCGCCGTGGCCCACGAAGTGCCGGCACCACACCGCCTTGACCTCGCCGATCCGGCCCTGTTCGATCAGCTCGCGCATCTGGACCACCACCGGCATGTGGCGCATGTTGTGGCCCACGTAGAGGCGGGTGCCGCTTTCGTAGGCGGCCTGCAGGATCGAGTCGGCGGCCTCGATGGTGATGTCCAGCGGCTTTTCGCAGAAGGTGGGAATGCCCGCCTTGAGCGTGCGGACGGCGACGGCGGCGTGCTGGTTGTCCGGGGTCAGCACCAGGACCGCGTCGATACCGCTGTCGATCAGTTCCTGAAGCTCACCGGTCACCCTTGCGGTAGGGATGCGCGCCGCGGCATCGGCCCGGCCGCGTTCACTGGTGTCGCAGACGATGGTCACCTCCGATCCCTGCCCCGGCTTGTGCGCGTGGCGCCACAGCCCTGCGCGCAGGCCGAAGCCCACCACGCCGATCTTCAAGTCTTCGCTTCCCATGTGTTTTCGTGCTTCTTTCTGTTCTCAGTAAAGTCTGTTGGCCGCACTGCGGTGCGGGGCCGATTCCCTGACGAAGAGCTGCCAGGGGAAGTCCAGTACTTCCGGGACTTGTGTGCCGCCGTCGACGGCCCGCTTCAGCAGGAGCCGGGCCACCCGATCGAAGAAGTCCACCGGACCCACCGTGCTCAGCGAGGGGGACATCCGCTCCCCCTCGATGGCGTTGCCGACGCCGATGATGTCCACGTCCCGGCCGACCGTCAGCCCGAGCCGCTGGGCGGCGTTGATGGCGCTGACGGCGGCATAATCCGTGGTGGCGTACAGCGCCGTGGGGCGGTCGTCGCGGCCGAGCAGCCGCATGGTGGCCGCGTAGGCTCCCGCTGTGGTGCCGTCGAAGGCGCCCACGTAGTCCTCGTTGAGGTCGATCCCCGCCGCGGCGAGCGCGGAAGTGTAGGCCTCATAGCGTCGCCCGGCCGGAGGCCGCTCCCCACGGACGGGCACCACGCAGCCCACCTTGCGGTGGCCTGCCAGCAGGTGCTCCACCGCGAGGGTACAGCCGGGGCCGGCGACGGAGCGGATGACGTCGAAGCCTGCGGCCTCGAGCTGCTCGTCGAACACCACCAGCGTGGTGCCGCGGGCGGCAAGGCCTTCGAGGGGCTTTCGCTGTTCAGGCGTGACGGCGTCCACGAAGACGGCGTCGGCGTCGTGGCTCTGGAGCACCTTCACCCAGTCCGCGTCGCCGAGGATCAGCGGCGTGATCCCCAGGGGCGCGGCCGCCTTCTGCACGGCCTCGATGACGGACAGGGACCAGGGGTCCGACAGCATGGTCAGGGACAGGATCACGGTGTTGGTCCGCCCGGTGCGGATGGCCCGCGCCGCTTGGTTGGGCCGGTAGCCCAGCCGTTCGGCCGCGGCGCGCACCCGCTCCACGGTGATATCCGAAACCCCGGGCCCGCCCTCGCCGCGGCGGCCGGACATCACGTAGGACACCGTTGCCGTGGAGACTCCTGCTTCCGCCGCGACCATGCGGATGGTCGGACGTATCCCGCTGCCTGCCGTCCTTGCCATGTGCTCCCCCTTCTGCTGTGTTAGAGCCCCAGTTTGCCGTGTCGTGCCCGGCTAGGCGCGGAAGACCGGGACGTCGGACGGCAGTGCCGCCTGGTACTCGTCGCGGATCTTGTCGCCGCCCCCGGACTTCCAGCGCTTGACGGCGGCGTCCAGCTCGGACATCTTGGCGCGCCCGGTGATGATGTCCACCACTTTGTCCCGCAGCTGCTTGGTGATCTTGGCGCCCACCTTGGAGTTGGTGTCCGAGTAGGTTCCGTTGGTGGGATTGCGCCAGGCAAGTTCGAGGAGCTTCTTCTGCTGCTCGTTGACATACCGGGTGTCGTCGTCGAAGCCTGGGTTGAAGACCACGTTCTCCGGGCTGGACATGATGTTCAGCGCCGAGACCAGGCCCGGCAGGTTGGTGCTGCCGGACTCGGTGAGCTGGGGGTTGCCCTGGCCGTCAAGGGAGTAGTCCTTGCCGGCCTCGCCGAAGTTCTTCTGCATGTACTCCACGGTTCCGAAGGGGGCGGAGAGGTAGTTGATGAGGGCGAGCAGTTCACGGATCTTGCCTTCATCGGCCTTCTTGAACGGGGTGAAGCCGACGGTGCCGTAGCCCATGTCGTAGGTGGGCTTGACCTTGCCGTCCGCGCTGAACGGAACGAGGATGTCGAACGCCTGGTCCTTGTTGAAGGCGCGGTAGGCCTTGATGTCGTGCGGACCCACCAGCACCTGCCCGGCAACGCTGCCGTTGGCCACCCGGTTGCGGATGTCCGGCACGTTCGTGTCCGGGTAGAAGACACCGGCCGCGAACAGCTTGGCCGTGAACTCGACGCCGGCCGCGTATTCCGGGGTCTCGAACAGGTGCGTCAGGCTTCGGTCCTTGTTGACGGCCCAGGAGTTGGGCGCGCCGAACCATTCGGTGACCATGTGCAGGACGTTCACGTAGGCCGGTTCCAGGGCGTACTTGCGCTCCGCCGGCCGGGTGAGCTCCTTGGCCTTGTCCAGGAATTCATCCGCCGAGGCCGCGTTCAAGCCGCCCACCTTCTCCCAGACGTCGCGGCGGCCGGACATGATCTGTCCGAACGGCGTGCTCGGGATGGGGGCACCCCAGATCTTGCCGTTCACGACGGCGGTCTTCCAGGAATCGGGCTTCAGTGCGGCAAGGTTGGGGTACTCGAGCACGGCGTCGCCGGAGAGGTATTTGGTGAGGTCCTGGAACTTGGCCTCCAGCATGGGGCCGACATTGGGGATGCCCTGGTTCGGCGGGACCCACATCATGTCCGGCAGGTCGTCGCTGGCCAGCACGGTGGCGAACTTGGCCGGGTAGCCGTCGCCGATGTCCTCGGCGATCTGCAGTTCCAGTTCGCCGCCGAGCTTGGCGTTGAGCCGCTGCCAGAAGGGGTTGTCCTTCATGCCCGGGCTCATGGTTTCGAAGGTTTCGGTGAGGCCGGTGACCTTGCCCTTGAGCGGGGCTTCCTTGACCGAGGTGACGCCTTCGGGCAGCTTGAAGAATGCCGCCTGCAGGCCCTTGGAGTTGCCCGGAAGGTCGGCGGTGACCCCGGTGAACTCCTTGTAGGTGGGGACCTTGACGCCGGCGGAAGCCGCGGCGCCGCCGCTGCCGCCGGAGGTGCCGCCGCCACCGCAGGCGGCGAGGCCCGCCGTCGTAACCGCAAGGCCGGCCAGGCCGAGGAAACCCCGGCGGCTGAAGCCCGGGTTAAGGGGTGATGCACTCATGTGTTCATGCCTTTCAACTGGGTATGGACAACTCGGTAAGACTCAGCCCTTCACCGCGCCGGTGAGGACGCCCTTGGTGAAGTGCTTCTGGAGGAACGGGTAGACCATCAGGATCGGGACCAGGGCCACCACCACGACGGCCATCTGGATGGACTGGCCCGGCGGCACCGAGGAGATCCCCAGGCCGTCGGCGGCGCCGGAGCCCTGGACCACGAAGTTGCGCAGCAGCAGCTGGATGGGCCACTTGCTGTGGTCGTTGATATACAGGAGGGCGTTGAAGAAGGAGTTCCAGAAGCCCACCGCGTAGAACAGCCCGACGACGGCGATCACGGCCTTGGACAGCGGCATGACGATCCGCCACAGGATGGTCCAGTCGCTGGCGCCGTCGATACGGGCACTTTCAATCAGCTCCTGCGGGATGTTCATGAAGAAGGAGCGCATCACCACGAAGTTGAAGGCCCCGAAGATGCCGGGCAGGATCAGCGACCACAGGCTGTCCAGCAGGCCGAGCTCCTTGATCATCAGGAAGGACGGGATCAGGCCCGGGGCGAACAGCAGGGTGAAGAGCACCGCGAGGACCACCGGGCGGCCGAACAGCACCGGCCGGCTGGTGGCGTAGGCCATGGTGATGGTGACGAACAGGGCGAGGATGGTGCCGACGATCGTCACGACGGCGCTGACGCCCAGGGAATTCAGGACCATGGGGCCGTTGAAGATGGTTTCGTAGGCTTCCAGGGTGGGCCGCTCGGGCCAGAGCACGAAGCCGCCGGCCTTAGCGAGTTGTTCCTTGTCCGCCAGCGAGGTGGAGACCACCAGCAGGATCGGCACGATGATCGAGGCGCTGAAGAGCACCAGGACCAGGGTCTTGATGGTCTGGTAGAGGGGCGAGGGCCGCTCCTTCCAGACCGGGCGCTTGGGGTTGTAGTTCAGTTCCTTCGGCTTGCGGCCGGGCAGGATTCTTCCCGCGGATTGTGTGATCGCCATCTGCTCAACCGACTTTCTTCGCGAAAATGCCGTCTTCGCCGAAGCGGTGGGCAAGTTTGTTGGCGGCGTAGATCAGCAGGGCGCTCACCACGCCCTTGGCCAGGCCGGCGGCGGCGCCGGAGCTCCAGCCGCCGCCCACGACGCCGGTGTAGTAGGTGAACGTGTCCAGTACTTCTGCGGCTCCCGCGCCAACCGCGTCCCGCTGCAGGATGAACTGCTCGAAGCCGACCGAGAGGATGTCGCCGATCCGCAGGATCAACAGCAGCACGATTACCGAGCGGAGTCCCGGGAGCGTGATGTGCCACATCCGGCGCCAGCGCCCGGCGCCGTCGGCCGCTGCCGCCTCATACAGGGAGGCGTCGATGCTGGCCAGCGCGGCAAGGAAGATGATCATCGCCCAGCCGGCGTCCTTCCAGATCATCTGGACCACCACCAGGACAGGGAAGGTGTCCGGGTTCGTCATGAAGGGAATCGGGTCCAGGCCGAACTGCCGCAGGGAGTTGTTGATGAATCCGGCACCGCCGAGCATCTGCTGGAACAGTGCGATCACCAGCACCCAGGACAGGAAGTGCGGCAGGTAGGCGATGCTCTGGAAGACCCGGCGCACGCGGGTGCTGATCAGCGAGTCCACGATCAGGGCCAGGACCAGCGGCACCGGGAACAGGAAAACCAGCTGCCAGGCGGCCAGGTACAGGGTGTTCCAGAACGCCCGCAGGAAGTCCGGGTTGGCGAACAGGTCCACGAAGTTCTGCCAGCCGACCCACATGCTGTCCCCGATGCCCAGGTACGGCTGGTAGTCCTGGAAAGCGATGACGTTGCCGAGAATCGGGATGTAGAAAAACAGCAGCAGGAAGGCGATGCCGGGCACCATCATCAGCAGCATCTGCTTGTCCCGGCGCAGCCGGGAACCGAAGCTTTGCTTGTGCTGGTCCCGCGGCTTGCTGCGCGTCGCCCGGCCAGGCTTCCCCTTGCCGGGCTTTCCCTTCCCGCGGCCCGGGACACGCCCTTCGGCATGTGCCGGGACGCGGTCCGCGTCCGGCAGGGCCGGAGCTGCTTCCGTCGTCGAGTTCATGCGTTCTCCTCTTGCTCATGCCGCGATGCAGTCTGGCCGGGTCGGGGACGGCTCTGCACGCCATGCGATCCGCGCTGTGATCCGCGCCACGCTCGTTAACCGTTTAACAAACCATAGGTGACGCACGCCATGTTTGCAAGATCATGATTGAAATAGATCGAAAAGGTCAGTTTTCACGCATGCGGCGGCTCCGCAGACGCGAGGGGACCCATGCCCCTATCGCGGGGCGAGCTGCTAAGCGCGGCCGCCCTGGTCGTGCACCGTCAACGTCCCGGCGAGGTCGAGGTCCGCGCCGGTGCCGTGGGCCCCGGCGTGCGCGAGGAGCGCAGCACCGAGTGCGGCGCTCCAGAACGTCCTGGCTTCGACATCGATGGGCCGCCCGAGGCTCCACCCCCGGCTGTCGACGAGCTGACTCACGAAGCGCTCCGATTGCCGGAACAGCAGATGGAGGTGCTGATCGATCACGGGGGCAAGTTCAGCTTTGGCGATTCCGCTCGCGAGTGCCCCTGCGACCGAGGGAAGAGAGGGCAGGGCGAGGACGGCGCGAGCGATGTTGCGCCGAAAAGCCGCCGCATCGGGGGCCTGGCGGCCGATTCGCTCGATCCGCCGCGTGTCGTGCAGCAGCGCGAGGAAGGCGGCGTGCACGAGTAGCGAGTCCTTTGAACCGAAGTAGTAGGTGACTTGGTTGGGGAACGCACCTGCCGCTTTTGCAATCTCGGCGACACTGAGCTGGACTCCGTGGCGCTCCCTGCCGAGCCGGGCGGCGGTCTCGATGAGTCGCCTCCGGGTCGCGCGTCCGCGCTCGAATGTCGAGGTCTCCGCCACGGGATCGGTTCGCTTCTGTGCCACCTCCCAATTGTATGTGATACAAAAGTGATGATAGTTGTATGGCATACAAGAGAGGTGTCGAAGGCATGCGAAGGAACGAAGTTGTCGTGACCGGACTTGGCGCGATCACGCCGCTCGGTGGTGACGTCGGGTCGACCTGGGAAGCCCTGCTGGCTGGTGAGTCCGGAATCCGTGGCAATGTTCTGCACGGGCAGGTCGACGGCGAACTCGCCGGCACCGTGGCCGGGACGATGGCGCTCGACCCAGCGGAGCACTTGTCCCCGGTACAGGCCAGGCGCATGGACCGCTCGCAGCAGGCCGCACTCGTCGCCGCCGCCGAGGCCTGGGCCGACGCCGGCTCCCCCGAAGTGGACCCGGAGCGGCTTGCCTCGGCGGTCGGCACCGGGATCGGCGGGATACAGACCCTGTTGAAGGAAGACGACGTTCTTGAACGCTCGGGTGCCCGGCGCGTCTCGCCGCGGACCGTCCCGATGCTCATGCCCAACGCAGCTGCTGCGCTGATCAGCATCGCCTACGATGCGCGTGCCGGAGTGTACACACCCGTCTCCGCCTGTTCATCCGGTGCCGAGGCGATCGCGCTAGGGGCCAGACTCATCCGCTCGGGCGAAGCAGACGTGGTCATCGCTGGCGGAACGGAAGCCGCCATCAGCCCGATCACGGTCGCCGGCTTCAAGCAGACCCAGGCGCTGTCGCAGTACAGCGCCGAGCCGGCTTCGGCGTCGCGACCGTTCGCCGCGGACCGCAGCGGATTCGTCCTTGCAGAAGGCGCGGCCGTCCTCGTGCTTGAAAGTGCCGAACACGCCGCTGCGCGCGGCGCACGCGTCCACGCGGTGCTCGCCGGGGCCGGGATCGCGGCAGACGCGCACCACATCACAGCCCCTGCCCCCGATGGCGGCGGTCAGATCTCCGCGATGCGGAAGGCACTCGCGCAAGCCGGCCTTGCGCCTGGCCAGATCGGGCACATCAATGCCCACGCCACCGGGACTCCGGTGGGAGACGCAGCCGAGGCCCGTGCGATCAGCGAACTATTTGGCCCCGCGACTGTGACCGCGCCCAAGGCCGCCCTCGGGCATCTCTTCGGGGCTGCCGGGGCAATCGAGGCTCTACTGGCTGTACTTAGCGTGAAACACGGCGTCGTTCCGCCCACCCGCAACCTCACCCCGGCGGGCATCGATCCCGACATCAGCCTCGACATTGCCACCGAGCTGCGGAACCTCCCTCAACACGCGGTCCTGAGCAATTCCTTCGGCTTCGGCGGGCAGAATGTTTCCCTCGTTTTCACGAGTGCGCAAGACCACAAGGCCATGGCTCATACACCTGGCAGTTCCTAGGCGTTGCCGCCCGGGTGGTGCCGACGCCCGCGGTCACCGGGCGGCATCTTGTTGAGTCCCGGGTTGTCGAGTCCCGCGGGCCAGGTCCCGGCGATGATGTGGGTGGCAGTGACCGTCGTGCCGATCTTTGTTCCGGATACCCGGACGGTGTCGCCTGCCTTCAAGTCGGACGCCTTGATGGTTTCAAGCGGGAACTTCCGGGACTCGGTGCCGGTCCCGGAGCCGGGGATCCTGGCGATGGAGGTGGAGGACGCGATCGCGTAGCTCTGGGTGAAGCCGTCGTCGCTCTTGACGGTGATGGCCGAATCGCTGACGGACTGCACAGTGCCGGTCTGCATCAGGATGGTCGTGTAGCTGCCGTCGTTGTTCTTCACGGTGACCTCGCCGTGGATCCCCCGGCCCGCGAACCCGTGGAACAGGCCGGGGAGGTGCCGGCCGTTGCCGTGCGACGGGGTGCCGGGCTGCGGGGTGGCAGGCGCCGTCGCGCCGGGACTGGGCGAGGCCGTGCCCGCAGGCGAAGCGGTCAGGTAGGAAGGGATGATCTGGCTGGCGGCCCAGACCGTGGCCGCACCGCCGCCGCTCAGGACGACGGCGATACCGCCCGCGATGAGAGCCTTGCGGACGCCCGGAGTCATGGTGGACATGGCCTGATCCTTTCTCCGCTCCTCCCCGGTCCGGCAAGGGGCGGGCAGCAAAGAACTGATGACTCCATGATGCGCCCGGAAGCTGTACGCACACTGTGGATCCAAAACCAACTGGGTCGCAGTTGTTGTCGTTTTGAGGGCTCAAAACGACGTTAACTGCGACCCAGTTGGGAAAAGGCGCGGCCTTAGCCTTCGACGCCGAGCTTCTCCAGGATGAGCTCACGCACGCGGCCGGCGTCGGCCTGGCCGCGGGTGGCCTTCATGACACCGCCGACGATCGCGCCGATGGCCTGGACCTTGCCGCCGCGGATCTTCTCCGCGACGTCCGGCTGGGCGGCCAGGGCGGCGTCGATGGCTTCGAGCAGCGGACCGTCGTCGGACACGACGGCGAGGCCGCGCTTCTCGACGATTTCCGCCGGGGTGCCTTCGCCGGCGAGGACGCCGTCCAGGACCTGGGATGCCATCTTGTTGTTGATCTTGCCTTCTTCGACCAGGCCGTTGAGCTCAACGATGGTCTGCGGGCTCACACCGAGCTCGGCTGGATCGACGTCGGCCGTCTTGGCACGGCCCACGATCTCGCCCATCCACCACTTGCGGGCGGCGGAGGCGCTGGCGCCGGCGGCGACGGTCTCCTCGATGGAATCCATGACGCCGGCGTTCACCACGTCGCGGAACTCCAGGTCGGAGTAGCCCCAGGCTTCCTTGAGCCGCTTGCGGCGCTCTGCCGGCGGCTCGGGCAGGGTGGCGCGCAGTTCCTCCACCCACTCACGCGAGGCGACGACGGGAACCAGGTCCGGCTCCGGGAAGTAGCGGTAGTCGTCGGCGTCGGACTTGGCGCGGCCCGACGTCGTCGTGCGTGTGTCCTCGTGCCAGTGGCGGGTCTCCTGGATCACCGGCTGGCCGGAATCGAGGACGGCGGCGTGGCGCTGGATCTCGAAGCGGACGGCGTGCTCGACGGCGCGCAGCGAGTTCACGTTCTTCGTCTCGGACCGGATGCCGAAGCGCTCCTGGCCGTGCGGGCGCAGCGAGACGTTGGCGTCGCAACGGACGTTGCCGCGTTCCATGCGGGCGTCGGAGACGCCGAGGTTCTTGACGATTTCGCGGATTGCGGCCACGTAGGCCTTGGCGAGTTCCGGCGCGCGGCTGCCGGCGCCCTCGATCGGCTTGGTGACGATTTCCACCAGCGGCACGCCGGCGCGGTTGTAGTCCACCAGCGAGTAGTCGGCGCCCTGGATGCGGCCCGCGGCGCCGCCCATGTGGGTGAGCTTGCCGGCATCCTCTTCCATGTGCGCCCGCTCGATCTCGACGCGGAACACGGTACCGTCTTCGAGTTCGATGTCCAGGTAGCCGTCGTACGCGATGGGCTCGTCGTACTGGGAGGTCTGGAAGTTCTTCGGGGTGTCCGGGTAGAAGTAGTTCTTCCGGGCGAAGCGGCAGGATTCGGCGATCTTGCAGTTGAGCGCGAGGCCGATCTTGATGGAGGACTCGACGGCGGCCTTGTTCACCACCGGGAGAACGCCGGGCAGGCCGAGGTCCACTTCGTTGACGTTGGTGTTGGGGTCGTCACCGAAGACGTTCGGCGCGGAGGAGAACATCTTCGTCTTGGTGTTGAGTTCCACGTGGACTTCGAAGCCAAGGACGGGATCGTACTTCTCCATGGCTTCTTCGAAGCTGAGGATCGTGTCGGCAGACATTAGTTGGAACCTCCCACAGTGTTTGCGGCGTCGAGCGCGGGTGCCTGCAGTTCAGGGGCACGATCAAGCAGCGGGCCGCCCCACTTCTCTTCGAGCAGCGATTCGAGGACGGCACCCACGCGGTAGAGGCGGGCATCCTCGCGGGCCGGGGCGAGCAGCTGGATGCCCACGGGCAGGCCGTCCTCGTCGGCCAGGCCGCCGGGCAGGGACAGGCCGGGGACGCCGGCCATGTTCGCCGGGATGGTGGCGACGTCGTTGAGGTACATGGCCAGCGGGTCGTTGAGCTTCTCCCCCAGCTTGAACGCCGTGGTGGGCGCCGTCGGGGAGATCAGCACGTCGGCCTGGGCGAACGCGGCGTCGAAGTCGCGCTGGATCAGGGTGCGCACCTTCTGGGCCGAGCCGTAGTAGGCGTCGTAGTAGCCGGCGCTCAGGGCGTAGGTGCCCAGGATGATGCGGCGCTTGACCTCGTCGCCGAAACCGGCGGCACGGGTGGCCCCCATGACGCGCTCGATGGTCATGGGGCCTTCCTTCGGCAGCACGCGCAGGCCGAAGCGGACGCCGTCGAACTTGGCCAGGTTGCTGGACACCTCGGATGGCATGATCAGGTAGTAGGCGCCCAGGGCGTACTTGAAGTTGGGGCAGGAAACCTCGACGATTTCCGCGCCGGCGTCCTTGAGCAGCTCCAGGGATTCGTTGAAGCGGTTCTCGACGCCGGCCTGGTAGCCCTCGCCGTGCAGTTCCTTGATGATGCCGATCTTCATGCCCTCGACGTTGCCGGTGCGTGCGGCGGCCACGAGGTTGTCGAAGGGGTCGGTCAGGGAGGTGGAGTCCTGCGGGTCGTGGCCGCCGATGACTTCCTGCAGCAGCGCCGAGTCCAGCACGGTCCGGGACACCGGGCCGATCTGGTCCAGGGAGGAGGCCATGGCGATGGCGCCGTAGCGGGACACCGCACCGTAGGTGGGCTTCACGCCGACCGTTCCGGTGACGGCGCCGGGCTGGCGGATGGAACCGCCCGTGTCCGTGCCGAGAGCCAGGGGCGCTTCGAAAGCGGCGACGGCGGCAGCGGAGCCACCGCCGGAACCGCCCGGAATGCGCTCCAGGTCCCAGGGGTTGCGGGTGGGGCCGTATGCCGAGTGCTCCGTCGAGGAGCCCATGGCGAATTCGTCCAGGTTGGTCTTGCCCAGGATCGGCATCTTCGCGGCGCGCAGCTTCTTGATGACGGTGGCGTCGTACGGGCTGTGCCAGCCTTCGAGGATCTTCGAACCGGCCGTGGTGGGCTGGCCGATGGTGACAATCAGGTCCTTGACGGCGATCGGCACGCCGGCGAGTTCGTGCAGTTCCTCAGCGGCGGCCCCGCCGGCGGCGCGGATGGCGTCCACCTCGGCGGCGACGGCGAGCGCTTCCTCGGCGTTGACGTGCAGGAAGGCGTTGACTTGGCCGTCGACGGCGGCAATGCGGTCCAGGTACGCCTGCGTCACTTCCACGGAGGTGACGTCGCCGGCGGACAGCTTCGCGGCGAGGTCCGCGGCGGAGAGGCGGATGAGTTCGTTGGTGTCAGTCATCGTCTTAGTCCTCATCCAGGATGGCCGGAACCTTGAAACGGTCCTCCGCGGCGTCCGGTGCGCCGGACAGCGCCTGCTCGGCGGTGAAAGTGTGGCCTACGACGTCTTCGCGGAAGACGTTGCTCAGCGGGATCGGGTGGGACGTGGCCGGGACGTCGTCCCCGGCGGCTTCGCTGACGGACTTCACCGAGTCCACGATGACGGCGAGTTCGCCCGCCATCCGGTCCAGCTCTTCGGCACTCATTTCAATGTGAGCGAGCCGCGCAAGATGCGCCACATCGTCACGGTTGATCGCAGCCATGGATCTCCCCTGCAAGTTCAAATGGTTTTCCGGACCAGTCTACTTTGAATGCACGACGCTGCCGCGCGGGCTTGCGCCTTCCGGCGCTCTGCAGGTGGTCGCCTTCCGGCTGCAGAACAGCCATCCTCCGCGTGCTGCTCCTTCGTCGCTTTGACGCACGCTTCCGGATGCCTGCCCCGCAGCCGGTGTGCCTTTGTCGCCTTTTGCCCGGTGCGCGCCTCACCTTTGCGCGCGGCGCCTCTCCTCCCACCAAACATCGCAGGACGGCGAGCGCACCATTTGCGCTTGCCGTCCTGCTTTTGTTTTTTGGGGCTAGAGAACCTTGCCTTGGGCTGCCAGGAGCATCCGGGCGCGGTATTCGGGGGTGTCTGCCGGTTCGCTGGTGCCGAAGATGGCCCGCATCCAGTGGCCGTCTGTGTTGTTCGGGAAGAGGATGAAGTCCCGGCCGAAGCGGTCGGCGTCTTCGGTGGCAAGGGTGCGGCGCTCTTCGACCGACTTGACGTAGTAGCGGCGCCGGAAGTCGTTGAGGTTGTCGCCGAGGTATGCGATGACCTCGTACTTGTCCGCAATGGCCTGCTGGGCCGGTTCCTTGTTGGAGGATTCGCGCTGGAAGACCGCGTGCGCGTCGTCGGCGAACGCGAGACCGGCGTGCCTCAGGTTCGCGACGCCGATCTGCTGGGTGTCCGGTCCTTGGTCGCGCTGGGAAACGTAGAAGACCTCCACGCCACGGCTTTCCGCGTAGCGGGTGAATTCGACGGCGCCGGGCGTGGCGATGGGACCGTTTTCCCTGACCCAGGCGTCCCAGAGTTCGTCGTCGAAGGCCTGCTTGCCGGCGGCGATCAGCAACTCCCAATAGGAGTTGGAGGAAAGCACCGTGTCGTCGACGTCGGAAATGAATGCCAGCGGCCTGGCTCCGCGCCGCTGCTGCCCGACGCCCCGGAGTGCACTGTCGAGCTTTTCGCAGGCGATGTTGAAGGCCTGCCGGTACAGCATGTCCCGCTCGGCGGCGGTGACCCGCCATGCCACCGCGGCGGAAAGAATGCTGTGCACGTCCGGCGATGCGTCGGCCTTGGCCGGCCCGGCGGCGAACATCGCCAGCCCTCCTGCCACTGACCCTGCGCCCAGCCCTTTCAGCATGGTCCGGCGTTCGATACCCATTGAGCCTCCTTGATCACGGTGACCTCATTGTCACGCTCGTTAGTAAACCAATGTGTATTAGGAGTAACCAGATTCGGTTGGAATATGTCAGCCCCAGGCAGGGAATCAGCCGACTATTCTGGCATCGAGCCATGGAGGTGCCCGATGACTGAAAAGACCGACTTCAAAAAGAGCCTCGATTCCTATCAGGCGAAGCCGGGCGAATTCCGGGTGGTCGACGTGCCCGACATGAACTTCCTCATGATCGACGGCCATGGAGACCCCAACAAGTCACCGGACTATGCCGGTGCGCTCGGGGCCCTTTATCCGGTGGCCTTCAAACTCAAGTTCGCCAGCAAGCGGGAGTTAGGGCGCGACTACGTCGTTCCGCCACTGGAGGGGCTGTGGTGGGCGGACGACATGGACGCCTTCACCTCGGCGAGGGACAAGTCACAATGGCACTGGACCATGATGATCCTGGCGCCGGGGTGGATCAACCAAGAGATGTTCGCCGCCGCCGTCGCGCAGGCCGGGGCCAAGGACGGTCCGGCCCGCCTGGCCGACGTCCGCTTGGCGCTCCTGTCTGAAGGACGTTGCGTTCAGACTCTGCACATCGGTCCTTTCGATGACGAGGCCCCGCTGTTGGCCCGGATGCACCACGAGTACATCCCCCGCCACGGCCTGGCCATGACGGGCCGGCACCACGAGATCTATTTCAGCGATCCCCGCAGGACGGCACCGGAAAAGATGCGGACCATCCTCCGTCAACCGGTCACCGGCAATGCCGGGTAGGACCAACGCAAACGGACACCTCCGAAAGAGGTGTCCGTTCGCGCTGCTGGCTCAGGGAGCCCGGATCAGCCGATGCCGATGGCTCCGGTCAGCATGCCCGCTCCGAGCATGACGACGGAGACCACGGCGGAGCGCCACAGGACCTTCTTGTGGTGGTCGCCCAGTTCCACCTTGGATAGGGAAACCAGCAACAGGATGGCCGGAACCAGGGGGCTCTGCATGTGGAAGGGCTGGCCGGTGATCGAGGCGCGGGCCATGTCGGCCGCGCCCACGCCGTAGTGGGCGGCCGTTTCGCTCAGCACCGGCAGGACGCCGAAGTAGAAGGCGTCGTTGCTCATGAAGAACGTCATCGGGATGCTCAGCAGGCCAGTGATGACGCCCATGAAGGGGCCAAGCTCGGTGGGGATGATTTGGACCAGCCAGGAGGACATTTCCTTGACCATGCCGGTGCCGTTCAGCACGCCGGTGAGGACGGCGGCGGCCATGACCATGCTGACGACGGCGACGATCGACGGTGCGTGCGCGATCAGCTGGGCGCCCTGGTCCTTGACCTTGGGGAAGTTCACCAGCAGGGCGATCGCGGAGCCGACCATGAAGACGTAAGGCAGCGGAACCAGGTCCAGGACCAGCATGACCATGACTGCGGCGGTGAGGCCGAGGTTGAACCAGAACAGTTTGGGGCGCAGGGTGGGGCGGTTCGGGTCCAGGGCGGTGTCGGCCATCGCGGTGTCATGGTCATCCACCAGGAGCTCGGTGCGTTCCAGGACGGCCACGCCGCCGTTGCCGGATGAGCCGCCACCGGAGGGGCGGGCGCCGGCGCCACCGCGGGAGGTGCCGCCATCGGCGCGGGTGCCGGTGCCGCCGTCGAACGCGTCATCGAGGTCGGCGAGCTCGCCCCAGATTTCCGGCGCGGTGGCGCGGAGGCGGTTGCGTTCCTGGAGGCCGAGGACCCAGGCGAAGGCGAAGACGACCAGCAGGCCGGCGATCAGGGACGGGACCATCGGGACGAAAACGTCGTTGACGTCGATCTTCAGGGCAGTGGCGGCGCGGGCGGTGGGGCCGCCCCACGGAAGGATGTTCATGGTGCCGTTGGCCAGGCCGGCCACGCAGGTCAGGACCACGGGGCTCATCTTCAGGCGCAGGTAGACCGGCAGCATCGCGGCGGTGGTGAGGATGAAGGTGGTGGAGCCGTCGCCGTCCAGGGACACCGCGGCGGCGAGGATTGCCGTGCCGAGGACCACCTTGGCGGGGTCGTTGCCCAGCTTGCGGAGGATGAACTTCACCAGCGGATCGAACAGCCCGACGTCGATCATGAGGCCGAAGTACACAATGGCGAACATGAGCAGGGCGGCCGTGGAGGTCATGGACTTCATCGAATCCATGACCATGTCGCCGATGCCGAGCCCGGCGCCTGCGAAGAGGCCGAAAACGGTGGGGACGATGATCAGCGCCAGCACCGGCGTCAACTTCTTCGTCATGATCAGCGCCATGAAAACCGCGATCATGGCGAATCCAAGCAGTACCAGCACGGCCGGCTCCTAACTATGAATGGCATCACATCGGTGTGGTGCGCATTACGAATGTAGGGCGAGCTGCATCACATCCCGGGGTTTGCCGGAATTGATTGGCATACTGCTCATTGCCAGCATTTTGCTCATTTTGCTCAGTGATTCAATGGAGATGAAGTCCCACCCGTGCCAGCGCCGCCGCTGAAGGCTCCGCCGGCCTGGAAACAGTCCACGCAGGCGGAAAGGTTGCCCATGCCACGGCTCGCCATGCGGTTCTCCACGCAGACTCTGCTGCTGCAGCTCGGCGTCGTCCTCCTGGTGGTGTTGCTCAGCGGCGCGGTGCACGCCTGGCTGGTGTACCAGCGGATCGGCGCCGAAGCGGAGAACCAGGCACTCACGCTGGCCCGCACCGTCGCCTCCGCCCCGGCGATCCGTGCCGAAGTGGACGCGATCAGCAGGCAGAGCGGCACTCCCCCGGCGGACGTCCTGGCCAGGGGGCCCATCATGGCGGCGGCCGAGGCCGCCCGCGCACGCACGGGCGCCCTGTTCGTGGTGGTGACCGATGAAACCGGGCTGCGGCTGGCCCATCCGGAACCCGACCGGCTCGGCGAGCGCGTCAGCACCGACCCCTCCGAAGCCCTGGCCGGCAAGGAAGTCACCACCCGGAACACCGGAACCCTCGGCCCGTCTGCGGGCGCCAAGGTCCCCGTCTACGCGCCCGGCTCCGGCAACGTGGTGGGCGAAGTGAGCGTGGGCTACTCCATCGAGTCCCTGGGCCAGAGCCTGAGCCAGGACATCCCCTCCATCGCGCTCACCGCTGCCGGGGCCCTGCTGGCAGGCGTGCTCGCCTCGTTCCTGCTGCGCCGGCGGCTGCAGCGGCTCACCCTCGGGCTGGAACCGGAAGAGATCAGCACCCTGGTCCACGACCAGGTGGCGGTGCTGCAGGGCGTGGACGACGGCGTCATCGGCATCTCCGCGGACGGCCGCATCACGGTGTTCAACGCCGCCGCCCGGCGCCTGCTGGACATTCCCGACGACGGGCCCGACGGCGGCCCGGACTCCCCTGCCGCCGCGTCGGTGCGGGTCGGGCAGCCGTGGGCGGCCGCCGTCGTACCGGAACAACTGAAGGCGCTCACCCGGGACGCCATGCACGACGCCGAAGCGGTGGAGATCCTGGCCGCCGGGCGGGTGCTGGTGGTCAACGCCCGCAAGGCGCTGCACCGCAAGGAGGACCTGGGCTGGGTGGTCATGCTGCGCGACCGAACCGAACTGCAGCAGCTCACCCGGCAGCTGGACGCGGTGGGAACCATGTCCACGGCCCTGCGCGCGCAGCGCCACGAGTTCGCCAACCAGCTTCACACGATCGCCGGCTTCCTGAGCATCGGCCACAGCGAACAGGCCAAGGAGTACCTTGCGAAGATTTCCGAGACCGGTCCGCTGACCTTCCCGGTGCAGCAGGCAGGACTGCTCCAGGACCCCTACCTGCAGGCCTTCATCGGGGCCAAGAGCGTGGGAGCGGATGAGCGTGGCGTGGTGCTGCGGATCGGCCCCGAAACCCTGGTGCGCGGTACGGTCACCGACCCGCAGGACGTCACCACGGTGCTGGGCAACCTGATCGACAACGCCGTGAACGCCGCCGTCGCCGGTTCCGCCACGGACCGCTGGGTGGAAGTGGAGCTGCTCGACGAACCGCCCATCGCAGGGGACGGGGACGACGGCGGCACGCTGCACATCGTCGTCGCGGACTCCGGGGACGGACTGGGCGGCAGCGGGCCCGAAGAAGTGTTCGCCGAGGGGTTCACCACAGCAGAACCGCGCGGCACTCAGGCAGGGTCCACCGGCCCCGGCGGCCACGGCCTGGGGCTCGCGCTGAGCCGCAAGCTGGCGCGCCGCCGCGGCGGCGACGTCCGGCTGCTGGACCCGGGGTCCCCGGGGGGACCGGGGGCGGTCTTCATGGCCTCCCTGCCTGGCACCACCGCCGCACAGCAAACGAAGGAGGAAAAGTGAGCACGGACCTGAGGGTGCTGATTGTCGACGACGACTTCCATGTGGCCCGGCTGCACGCGGCCTACGTGGATTCGGTGGCCGGGTTCCTGGCCCTGGCCCCGGCCGGATCCACCGCCCAGGCCCTGCAGTCGGTGCACAGCCTGCGCCCGGACCTGGTACTGCTGGATGTCTATCTTCCGGACGGTTCCGGCCTGGACCTGCTGGGGCAGTTGGACGTGGACACCATGATGCTCACCGCGGCCTCGGATGCGCTATCCATCCGCACGGCCACCCGGCGGGGCGCCCTGGCGTACCTGCTGAAGCCCTTCACCGCCGATGCCCTCTCGCAGCAATTGCGGGCATACGCACGCTACCGGCGGATCCTGGACCGGCAGCAGTCCGTCGACCAGGAAACCATCGAGAAAGCCCGGCGGGCGTTGTTCGCCGGGGAGGTCTCGTCGTCGGGAAGGCAACGCACGGCCACCGAGTCGGCGGTGCTGGAGTCCCTGGAGCCCGGCGAGCAGTACTCGGCCGCGGAGGTTGCGGAGCGGGTCGGCGTCTCCCGGGCAACCGCTCAGCGGTACCTATCCACGCTCGCCGACGACGGCGCCGTCGAGATCCAGCTCCGCTACGGCACCACCGGCCGTCCGGAACACCGTTACGGGGTGCCCGGCCGGCGCTGAGCGGCACCCCTCCCACACGCGCGAACGTACAGTTGAGGCCCTGAAATCGCGGATTTCAGGGCCTCAACTGTACGTTCGCGCTGGGTTCGCGCGGGCTTGGAAGCTAGTTGGCGCTCTTCTGGGCGACCAGTTCGATCTCCACAAGCATCTGCGGGTCCAGGAACGGCAGCACATGCACGAGGGTGAGGGTGGGACGGATCCCGCCGAAGACCTCACCATGGGCGCGGCCGGCGTCCTCCCACTTGCTGATGTCCGTCAAGTACAGCTTGGACTGCACCACGTCCTCGTAGGAGAACCCCGCGTCTTCCAGCACGGTGCCAAGCTTCTCGAGGATGTATTTGCTCTGCGAGTAGAAGTCATCGCCCACGATGCCGTCCGGGCCGGAGGCTGCCGTGGCGGAAATGTAAAGGGTGTTGTCCACCTGCACCGCACGCGAGTATCCGAGGGACTGCTCCCAGACCGAACCCGTACCGTAAGTCTTGCGCATGCCGCGCTGCTCCTGTCGCCGCGCCCGGCCCGGTGGCCGGGGTCTACGGTGAAACTTTAGGACTGGCCGACCTCGCGCCGGTAAACGAGCAGCTTTATGTCGGTGCCGGGCACGAACCAGTCCCGCTCCGGCACACGGTCGAAGCCGGTGGCCCGGTACAGGGCGTTGGCGCTCTCCCAGGTGGCCCCGGTGGTCAGGGCGACGGCGTTGATCCCTTCCCGGGAGCGGGCGTGGTCCACGAGGGCCTTGACCAGGCTCTTGCCCGCGCCGGAGCGCTGCACGGCCGGGTCCACCACGAGGGTGCGCATTTCGAGTTCGTCCTCGTATGCGATGTCCGCGAAGGGGCCGCCCGCCGAAGCCACCGTCACGGAGCCAATCACCGTCCCGCCGCGTTCGGCGACCCAGACGTCGGCGTGTTCTGCCCGCCCGGCGACGTCCCGGAGCTGGCGCAGGTACGGGTGTTCCGGATCGCCGTAGTAGCCGGCGGCGACGTATGAGTCGAGCGTGATGCGGGCGACGTCGTCGTAATCTGCGGGCCTGGCGGGACGGACGGTGATCTGTAACTGCACCGATCCATGGTAGTCGCGCGCCCACGCACGGACCGTCGAAACGGGGGTTTCCGTGACCGATCTATCACTTGTGCGAGCCCGACGGCGGCCCTTCCGGAGCGTCTCCGTGTTGCCTTGCGATGGGGCTTCCCGTGTTGCCTCGCGTGGCGCCGTGTTGAGTCCGGTTGCGGGCCGTGAAGCCCCGTTTCCCGCTGTTTCGCCAAACGACCGGGCTGCTGGCGCTGGCCGCCGCGGGCGTGGTTGATTGGCGGCCAGGACCCAGGAAAGGAACCCAATGAGCACCCCACGAACCCTCCACCTCAATGCCTTCCTCATGAGCACCGGCCAACATGAAGCCTCCTGGCGGCTGCCCGAAAGCGACCCCATCGCCAACACCAAGGTGGAGCATTACCAGCGGCTCGCGCGCATCGCCGAGCGCGGCAAGCTGGACTCGATCTTCTTCGCCGACTCCCCCGTGCTGTTCGGCGAGGTGGGACGCCGGCCCGCGGGCAAGCTGGAGCCCACCGTGCTGCTGACCGCCATCGCGGGCGCCACGGAGAAGATCGGGCTCATCGCCACCGCCTCCACCACCTACAACGAGCCCTTCAACCTGGCCCGCCGCTTCGCCTCCGTGGACTGGGTGAGCGGCGGCCGAGCAGGCTGGAACGTTGTCACCACGGCCGGGCCCGACGCCGCCCGGAACTTCGGCGTGGACGACCAGCCGGCACACGCCGTCCGTTACCAGCGCGCGGCAGAGTTCATTGAGGTGGCCCGGAAGCTCTGGGACAGCTGGGACGACGACGCGATCGTGGCCGACAAGGCAGAGGGTGTGTGGGGCGACGCCGGCAGGATCCGCACCATCGACCATGAAGGCAAGCACTTCCGGGTCCGCGGGCCCTTGAACGTACCGCGCTCCCCGCAGGGCCACCCGCTGATCGTGCAGGCCGGCTCGTCCGAGAGCGGCAAGGATCTCGCGGCCCGCTGCGCCGAGGCGGTCTTCACGGCCCACCAGACCCTTGCCGACGCCCGGGCGTTCTACGCCGACCTCAAGGCGCGTACGGCGGCCGTCGGGCGCGACCCGGAAGGCATCAAGATCCTGCCGGGCATCGTCCCGGTGATCGGCGCCACCGAGGCCGAGGCCCTGAAGCTGGAGCGCGAACTGGATGAGCTGATCAAGCCCGAGTACGCCCGGGAGCAGCTGGCTAAAACCCTCCGCGTGGCCCCCGAGGACCTGCCCTTGGACCGGCAGCTGCCGGCAGACCTGCCCTCGGAGGATGAGATCGAAGGAGCCAAGAGCCGCTACACCCTGATCGTGGAACTCGCCCGCCGGGAACAGCTCACGGTGCGGCAGCTGATCGGGCGCCTGGGCGGCGGCCGCGGCCACCGCACCTTCGCCGGAACCGCCGAACAGGTGGCGGACGCCATCCAGGAATGGTTCGACGGCGGAGCGGCCGACGGCTTCAACATCATGCCGCCGGTGCTCCCCTCAGGCCTGGAAACCTTCGTGGACCAGGTGGTGCCGGTGCTGCAGGACCGCGGCCTCTTCCGCCGCGAATACACGGCCTCGACGCTGCGCGGCCACTACGGCCTGGAACGGCCGGCCAGCCGTTACGCCGGAATCGAAGCGCCGCAGCTGACCTCGATCGGTTCGGGCTTCTAAATCGGGAACTTGCCCGAGAGCTCCAGCGGCCCCGCGCAGGTCCAGGCCGAGAGACGGTCGTGGTCCTCGGGTCCGCCGTCCACCGGGCTTTGCAGCTTGGGGCGGCGGACCCAGCAGCCGGCTTCCTCGGCGATCAGGGCGCCGGCGGCGAAGTCGTGCTCATTGAGCCCGCGTTCACCGAACGCGTCGTGGCTGCCGTCCGCCACGAGGCACAGGTCCAGTGCCGCGGATCCCAGCCTGCGGACATCGGCGAAACCGTCCATGATGCCGGGCAGGCTGCCGAGCTGGCTGGACCGGGTGGCGGGGTCGTAGCTGAATCCGGTGGCCAGGATGAGTCCGGCACGGCCGGGGACGGGACCGGTCAGTCTGTTCGCCTGGCCGCCGACCTCGAGCCAGGCGCCGTGGCCGCGCGCGGCGGAATAGACCCTGCCCAGCGCCGGGGCGTGGACGACGCCGGCCAGCCAGGCGCCGTCGGGACCGGCAACCGCCACGGAGGTGGCGTAGTAGACGATGTTCCGGATGAAGTTGGTGGTGCCGTCCAGCGGGTCGATGGACCAGCGGTAGCCGCTGGGTTCCTTCGGCCGGGTGGTGCCGTGTTCCTCGCCGGTGATGGTGTCGTGCGGCCGGGCGGCGGTGATCGCGGCACGGACGGCTTCCTCGGCGGCGACGTCGAAGGCCGTCACCCAGTCGCCGGCGTCGCCCTTGTTGCTGACCTCCAGGCCCGCACCGCTGCTTCCCGCGGCGGAGCGGGTGGCGAGCACCGCAGCGCCCGCCGCGGCGGCCCGCTTGGCGACGGCAAGGAGCTCCAGGACGTCGGTCATTCCGCCGATCCCCCGGTGGCTTCGGCGGCCCCGGTGGTTGCGGCGGCTTCCGCAGTCGCCTCGGGGTCTGCGGCCTCGTCAGCGGTTTCCCCGCCCGTCAGGGTTCCGTTCAGGAGCGCCCGGAAGCCGTCCTCGTCCAGGACCGGGATGCCGAGCTGCTCTGCTTTGTCGAGCTTCGACCCGGCGCTTTCACCGGCCACCACATAGCTGGTGTTCTTCGAGACCGAGCCGGCAGCCTTGCCGCCGCGGATGATGATGGCTTCCTTGGCCTCATCGCGGCTGAAGTTTGGCAGGGTTCCGGTGACGACGACGGTGAGGCCTTCGAGGTTGCGCTGCACGGAGCCGTCGCGCTCGTCCGCCATGCGCACGCCCGCGTCCTTCCACCGCTGCACGATTTCCCGGTGCCAGTCCACCGCGAACCATTCGATGAGGGCGTCGGCGATGATCGGGCCCACCCCGTCCACCTCGGCCAGCTGCTCACGGGCGTCGGGCGCGTCGAGCGCGGCGAGGAGGGCATCCATGGAACCGTAGCGGGTCGCCAGCGCACGGGAGGCGGTTGGGCCAACGTGCCGGATGGATAGGGCGACCAGGACCCGCCACAGCGGCTGGGTCTTGGCCTTCTCCAGTTCCTTGAAGAGCTTCTGGGTGTTGGCGCTCGGCTTGGACGGGGTCTTCGCGGTGGGCTTGGTCCAGAAATACGGGACGAGCTCCCACTCCCCCGTGCCCACGCCCTTGCTGCGCTTCTCACGGCGGATCATGACATCCTGCAGGTCCTCGGGCGTGAGGTCGAAGAGCCTGGCTTCGTTCTCCAGCGGCGGCACCTCAGGGGCGGCAGGCTGCGTGAGCGCGATTGCTGCTTCCCAGCCGAGCGCCTCGATGTCGAACGCTCCCCTGCCCGCGACGTGGAAGACGCGTTCGCGCAGCTGGGAAGGGCAGGACCGGGAGTTGGGGCAGCGGATGTCCACGTCCCCTTCCTTCCCGGGGGCAAGCGGAGTCCCGCAGGAAGGACATTCGGTGGGCATGACGAATTCGCGCACCGGCGGGTCCTGCTGCTCGCGCAGCGCCAGCACGGGTCCGACGATTTCGGGGATGACGTCGCCGGCCTTCCGCAGGACCACGATGTCGCCGATCAGGACGCCCTTGGCTTTGACGACGTCCTGGTTGTGCAGGGTGGCCATCCCCACCGTGGAGCCGGCCACCTTCACCGGTTCCATGATCCCGAACGGCGTTACGCGGCCGGTGCGGCCGACGTTGACCTGGATGTCCAGCAGCTTGGTGTGGACTTCCTCCGGCGGGTACTTGTAGGCCACGGCCCAGCGGGGAACCCGGGAGGTGTAGCCAAGGGCGCGCTGGGTGGCGAAGTCGTCGATCTTGACCACGATGCCGTCGATCTCGTGCAGGAGGTCGTGCCGGTGCTCGCCGAAGTGCTTGATGAAGTCCAGGACTTCCTCGAAGGAAGGCAGCACCTTCAGGTACGGGCTGACGGGCATGCCCCAGTCGGCGAGCAGCTTGTACGTTTCGGACTGGCTGGTGGCGGCCAGGCCTTCCCGGGCGCCGATGCCGTGCACGAACATCCGCAGCGGACGCTTGGCGGTCTCGGCCGGGTCCTTCTGGCGCAGGGAACCCGCCGCGGCGTTGCGGGGGTTGGCCAGGGGCGCTTTGCCGGCTTCGATCAGGGCCTCGTTGAATTCGGCGAAGTCCTTGGACGGGATGAACACCTCGCCGCGGATCTCCACCTCGGCCGGGAACCGGGAGCCGCTGAGCTCGCGCGGGATTTCCTTGATGGTGAGGACGTTGTGGGTGATGTCTTCACCCGTGGTGCCGTCGCCCCGGGTTGCGGCCCGGACCAGCTTGCCATCGCGGTACAGCAGGTTCACGGCCAGGCCGTCGATCTTGAGCTCGGTCAGCCAGGCGATCGGCGGGACGCCCGAGCCGAGCTTCTCCACCGAGGCTTCAGCTTTCCGGACCCAGGCCTCGAGCTCTTCGAGGGAGAACACGTCCTCGAGGCTGTACATCCGCTGCAGGTGTTCGACGGCGGCGAAGGCGGCCGAGACCTCGCCGCCCACCTCCTGGGTGGGCGAGTCGTTGGAGACGAGTTCCGGGTGCAGCGCCTCCAACTCTTCGAGCCGGCGGTACAGGGCGTCGAATTCCGCGTCCGAGATGGTGGGCGCGTCCTCCTGGTAGTACGCGTAGCGGTGCTTGCGGACCAAGTCCGCGAGGTTGTCGTACTCTTCGCGGACCGACTGGGCGGGGACTTCCCCTTCGACGGCTTCCACGGTTCCGGGCGTGCTTCCACTGACGCTCTCTGTTGTGCTCACCCTCCTATCTTGCCGTAAAGCCCCGACATTTCACGGCAGAGCGAATAGAGGGCGGAGAACCGGAAGCCGGATGCTCAGTGGGCGCCGATCCGGTTCCTGCTCCACAGCGCGAAGGCCAGGCCGCCAAGGCCCAGCAGCAGCACACCCGCCATGATGGCGAGGATCCCGAAGAAACCCATGCCCGTTGACGGCTTGGCGCTCACGAGCGCGGCCTGGGTTGCTTCCTTGCCGTCGTCGATGGGCTTGGTCCAGGCAGAGTCGACCGTCGCGCTCGCGCTGGGGGTCCAGCGGATCGGAGTCGGTGTCATGGACGACGACGGCGACGGCCCGACCGTCGCTGCCTGCTCCGCCGTCGCGCTGGGGCTGGGCGCCCGGACCACCGGTGCCGGGGTCACGACGGGAGGCTTGGCCGGGGCCGGCTCCTGGATGATCGGCGCAGGGTCGGCCGGTGTCGTCTCGCTGGGCGCGGGGGCCGGCGTCGGATTCACGGAGCCGGTCGGAAGGGTCGGAACCACGTCGCAGACCTGCCCGGGCGGGCACGCCTTGGCCGGCTCTTCCGCATGGGCGGACAGCAACGGGAAGGCGCACAGCAGCAGCGCGAGGAGGATCGCCGCCAGGGACGCGGCGAAGGGTGCCCGTGCGGCGGCACGGGCGGCACCATGGTGCCTCGGGGTGGGGCGAACGGTCATGATGGCCTCGAAGGGCAGTGGGTGCTGCCCGGACTTGGGGATGGTCCCGGAATTTTCCTATGCCCGCCCCGTCCCCGCAAAATCCATTCGCTGGCCAAAACCGGCGGGACGGCCCCCGCCGGGGAACCGCTGTTAGCTGCGGTTCTCCGGCGGCAGCGCCACCTGGATTTTGCGGACCTTGCCGCGGCCTACGATGTAGCCGCGTCCGGGGATGAAGTCCGGGCTGATCCGGCCCAGCGAGGTGCTGAGCAGGCTGTCGCCTTCCACGTCCGAGGGATTGAGCAGCAGGCCGCGCCGCCCGGACTTGAACGGCTGGGCGAGCGACCAGGCCTGGGACCAGGTGGAGCTTTCCGATTCCCCGATCACCCACTGGTCAGCCTTGATGGAGGCAGTGACCAGGCTGTTAATGGACATCTCGGCCAGGGAGTCCGTGAAGTCGGTCAGGCCCTCGATGAAGATGGCCATGGTTCCCGGGCGTTCCGTGGACCGTTCGGTCAGGTCGAAGGCGGCTTCCTCCACCTCGTCCGGCCCCACCAGGGAACGGTTCCAGACCTTCAATCCGGCCACGGCAGAGCGACGCGCTCCGATGTAGACGAGCTCCATGTCCGGGTTGGAGCGGCGCAGGGCGTAGGCCATGGTGACGAGCGCCACCGTGCGCCCGGCACCGGGCGGGCCGGACACCAGAAGAGGGCCCCTGGCGGCGATGGACGCGGGGTCCAGGGTCTCGTCGTCGACGCCGATGACCGGCTGGTCGGGGCTGCCGGCGGGCAGGATGTCCAGGTCCACCTGTTCCGGCAGGCGCTGGATCTGCGGGGCCTCTTCCATGCCCTGGCGCTGCATGGCCTGGGCGAGCTTGGTGACTTCGCGGGCCTGCAGTGCAAGGTTGGAGTTCCCGCCGAGTACGGCCAGCTGCACCTCCAGGTCCCCCAGGAGGCCGCGGCCTGGCGGCGACGACGGACCGAGCACATCCTTGGGGACGTCCAGGGTCATGTAGTCGTCCTCGGAGCTCAGGCGCAGGACCAGGCGGCGCTGGATCGAGGCGAGCAGCGACGCCGGCACCGAGTTCGGCCGGTCCCCGCTGACCACCAGGTGGATGCCCAGCGGGCGGCCGTCCGTGGCCAGTTGCAGGAAGATGTCCCACAGCGCGGACAGCCGGCTGTATTCGTAAGCCTCGCGGAACGCGGACATGCCGTCCACCAGGACGAAGATGCGCTTCTCATCGGGCCGGTTGGCCAGCTTCCGGTATTCCACAATGGTGGAGGCCCGGACGTCGGCAAAGCGTGCCGAGCGGTCTTCGGCGATGTCCCGGAGCCAGCGCAGCAGGCGTCCGACGCGTTCGACGTCGTCGCCGCCGATGATCTCACCCACGTGCGGCAGGCCGTCGAGCATCTTCAGGCCCGACGAACCGCAGTCGATGCCGTAGACGTGCACCGGCCCGCCACGGGGGGTGACGGCGGCGGCGATGGCGATGCCGCGCAGCGCCGCCGATTTGCCCGAGCCACCCGTGCCGTAGACGGCCATGTTGCCGTCTTTGTCCGGTTCGTAAAACACGGTGGGCTGGTCCTGGTGCACGGGGTCGTCGGCCACGCCGAGCAGCAGCCGTTCATCGGTGCGCGGATTGGGCAGCTTGGAGAAGTCGTACGTGGTGGCCAGTTCGTTCAGCCACGGCTTCCGGGGCGGGTTGATGCCCAGTGAGTCCGCGGCCCGGATGATGTTGGTGGTCATCCGCGAAATGTCGTTCGGACCGGCGGGGTCTTCCTTGGCGGCGTCCACCGGGGCGGGCGCCTCCCAGACCGTCCCCGAGCCGAAGGCCATCTCGACAATGTCGATCCGGGGACGCTGCGGCTTCTCCGTGGTCCAGCCGCCGGCGTAACCGGTCTGGAAGCCCTGGATCCGGCCGGGACCGGTCTTGGCGGCGCCGCGACCGGGAATGGACGGGTCGAAGTAGGCGGCCAGCGGCACGCCAAGGATGTCCGTGGCGTCGTCCTCGTCGGCCATGCGCAGCGCGACCCGCAGGTTGGTGTTCGCGCGCAGGCTGTCCTTGATGACGCCGGCGGGGCGCTGCGTGGCGAGGATCAGGTGCACGCCCAGGGACCGGCCACGGGCGGCGACGTCCACCACGCCGTCCACGAACTCGGGCATTTCCGAGGCCAGGGCAGCGAATTCGTCCACGATGATGATCAGGTACGGCGGCGCCTCGGGGTCGGCTTCGCGCTGCAGGGCGAGCAGGTCTTTGGCCTTCTTCCGGTTGAACAGGTGCTCGCGGTAGTGCAGTTCGGCCCGCAGGGAGGTGAGCGCCCGGCGCACCAGGTGCGGCGAAAGGTCCGTCACCAGGCCCACGGTGTGCGGGAGCTTCACGCAGTCCGCGAACGCGGCGCCGCCCTTGTAGTCCACGAAGAGGAACGTGACCCGGTCCGGGCTGTAGGCGGAGGCCATGCCCATCACCCAGGACTGCAGGAATTCGGACTTGCCGGCACCGGTGGTGCCGCCCACGAGGGCGTGCGGGCCCTCGTTCTTCAGGTCCAGGTAGAACGGTTCCACGCCCTTGGATCCCACCAGGGCGCGCAGGCTGCCGTTGTCCTTGCGGTTGGGCACGGCGCTGGAGTGCACGGAGTTGTTCTCCTGCCAGCGTTCGGCCACGGACTGCGGAACGTCCATGAAGTCCTTGCCCACCAGGGTCACGTAGGACACGGCTCGCGGCAGGTCGGAGTCGTCGTCGACCGGCTTGCCCACGTCCACCAGGGGCGACATCATGCGGGCCAGCTGGGTGGCGAGTCCGGCGTCGACGCTTTCGCAGCTCACCGGGTAGGTGTGGCGGCCGAGCCGGACCTGGCCCGTGGTGGTGCCGTGATCGCCGTCGACGGCCATGAAGTCGCGGCAGGCGGCCGGGAGGGACTGCACGTTGGCGGCGACCCACATGACGTGGACGCCGGAATCGGGTCCGCGTTCCACCAGGCGGGTGAGTCGGCCGCGGTCCACGGGGGCGTCGTCTTCGACGACCACCAGGACAGTGGGCAGCACCGGGCCGGCGAGCTCGCCGTGCTCGTTGGCCAGTTCGGGGCGCGGCTGCGGCCGCGGATCCTTGGAGGCGGCCTCGCGCTGTTCCACGAGGTCTTCGAGTTTGGACAGCAGGGAGGAGCCGGCGCCGGGCCCCGCGGCGAGGTGGTCACCGGACAGCGGGCTGTGGCCGGACCCGACGTGCGGCAGCCATTGCAGCCAGTTCCACCGCTCCCGGGAACGGCCGGAGGTCAGCGAGGTGACCACGAGTTCGGCGGGCGAATGCAGTCCCACCAGCTGCAGGACCATGCCGCGGGCGACGTCGTCGACCAGTCCGCGCTCCCCCGCGATGCCGAAGGAACCGGAGGTCCGCAGCTGGGAGACGACCGGCACGCCGTCGATCATCCGCACCTGTTCGAGGCATTCCTGGATCTCGCGCATGTACTGCGCTTCGGTGTCGTTGCTGCCGGGTTCTTCGAACGGAATGCGCGACGGCGCCGTGCCCAGTCCGAAGCGCACGCCCAGGAATCCTTTGTGTTCCGGACGGTGGGTCCACAGCAGCGGACCGAGCTTGTAGATCGCGTCCACGGTGTCGCTCACGGACGGCGATTCCTGCAGCCGCACGGAGCGTTCAACGTTCTGCTGCTCGGCGATGTCTTCACGGAACGCCAGCATCGCGGCGCGGAAGTGCTTGATGGCCTCTTTCATCTGCCGCTTCGACTGGACCTTGTGGTCCACGTAGTGGCCGATGATGAACAGCGGCATCATCATCATGAACACCACGGAGAGGATGTTCTGGGTGACCGCGAACATGATGCCGCCCATGAGGAGCGGGGCCATGAGCATGATGTACGGGAAGGCCTGGTGGTCCGGGCGCTTCGGGCCGGCCGGCAGCACCCGCTTGGGCGGGTCGAAACGCGGCACGACGCGCGGGGAACGATTGAAGTCGACCAGCGGGGAACTGGGCGCGGCGCCGTGGTTCCGGGACAGGGCAACGACGCCGACGGTGGTGTCACCGAGGGTGACGGTGTCCGAGGAGTTCAGCGTTGCCCGCGCGACCGGCAGGCCGTCCATGAGCAGGCCGTTGGCGGAATTGGTGTCCGCGATCTCCACGGTCTCGGCGACGGTGATGCGGGCGTGGCGCTTGGAGGTCATCGGGTCGCTAAGGCGGATGTCGGCGTCCCGGTCCCGGCCGATGTAACTCGTGCCGAACGGCAGCGAAAACTCGCTCCCGGAATCCGGGCCGGAAAACACGCGGAGGGTCGCCGCCGTCGGGCCGCGGTTGCCGCCCGGGGTGGCGAACTGTTCGCTCACCTGGGTCAGGGACACCGTGGACCCCGGGCGCAGCCCGGACTCCAGCAGGTTCCCCGCGGGATCGAGCACAATGCCGCTCATGCCCGCCCCGACGAAGGCTTCATCGACCTTGAGCGACAGGTTCGGCGGGACCGCGGTGCCCTGACGGTCGGGATCGGCGGCCCAGAGCTCGCCGGCGATATCCGCGACCGTGGCCCGGCCGTCAACGGTGACCGCGAGGTCCTTGGCAACGGCCGGGTCGCGGCGCAAAGTCAGGCGGAACTTCATCCTTCGTCAACGCCCCTCATCTTTTCCAGCAAATACAGGTCCTCGGCCGTGACCAGGTGTGACGTGACCGCATGTTCCACCAGCCGGGCGCGCCGGTTGGTGGCGAGCTTCCCGCCGCCGCCGCGCAGGCCCACCACGCCCACCCGGTCCAGCTTGTCGCAGACGTTGTCGAGCTTGCGGTTGAAACGGGTCAGCGCCCAGCCCAGGCGTTTGGCGGCCTCCGCCGAGGACGGGATCGAGCTGAAGCCCGTCCCGTCGCGGCGCAGCATCGGTTCGGCCAGCGCCACGATCAGTGCCTTCTGCGAGTCGGTGAACACCACCGGGCCGATCGTCGTGTCGCCGGCCGAGTCGTCGTCGTCGCGGGCTTCCTGGCGGAAGGAAGGCGTCTTCAGGTGCACAGCGAACTCATAGGTGGTGGGGCCGGCGGTGAAGATCACGTTCGTATGGCTGAACACCAGCGGGATGCGCGCGCCCGGCGCCAGCCATGCCTGCATGCCGCCGGAGCCGTCCGCGATGGTGGCCGAGAGCATGCTGCCCACGTTGCTCAGCCACCAGATGCCGTCGTAGCGTGCGATCTGCAGGAAGCGGCGGTGCAGGTAGGGGTTGTCGTCGACCTCCAGGTCACCCTCGCGGCCGATGCTGAAAACGTCCTCGTCCGAGGGTTCGTGCCATTCCCCGCAGAAATCTATTGCTAGATCTCCCATGCAAAGCCTCCCTGGACCTCGTATGTGTAAGTCATTTACTTCCCGACATAGCAGTTGATGGAGCTGTCACCGGCCGGTGAGGCGTTGCCGTCCGAGCGGACGATGATCACCTGGATGCACGTCCGTCCGGTGGAGTTCTCGGTAATCTCCATCGCGGGGGCCTTCGCGGCGTGGTAGTCGGCGTCGGCCGTGAAGGCGCGCCGCCACTTGTAGGTGTCGCCGTCCTGCGGCTGCGGATTCGTCCAGGTGAAGCGGAGCTTGCCGGCCGCGGTGCGCTTCGCCGCCAAGTTAGCGACATCCGGCACGACCCCGTTGTCCAGGGCATCCGCCGGCGGTTTGCTGTTCGTTTCCATCGGCTGCGCCTTTTGGGGCGCGGTGGCGCCCAGCACAATTCCGACGACGACGGCGACCACCAGCACCGCCGCACCGACAGCGGCGAGCACGAGGTTCCGTTTGCGGTGGTCCGGTGCCGCGGTTTCCGCGCCGTCGTCCTCTGCCACTGCCGCCGGCCGGTTGACCGTGGCAGCAAGGTCCGGTTCGGAAAGGTGCGGGGCCGGCGGAGTGTACCCGGGAGCGCTGTGGCCCGGGGCGCTGTGTTCCGGGGCGCTGGGGGTCCAACCGCGCAGCACGGTGGATTCGTTCTGCTCCTCCTGCGGAGTTGCCCGGGGCGGCGCCTGCGGTGCCGGCCGCGCGACCTCGGGCCGGACCCCGATGAAGGACGACGGCGCGGTCTGCGCCGCGGGCGCCGGGTACCGTGTTTCGTGGTGCCCGTTCGGGAAGGTCCGGGCCGGGAAGGTCGGCGCGGAACCGGTAGGCGAGGTGCCGCCGTCGGGATCGATCGAGGCGACGCTGCGCACCCGGGTTTCCTCGAAGGAATCGTCCGGGTGGATGTCATCGGCGCCGCCGGGCTCGGCCAGGACCTCGAAGGGCGTCACCGACAGGTTCAGTTCCG
Source organism: Arthrobacter cupressi (assembly GCF_900099975.1). Classification (GTDB taxonomy): domain Bacteria; phylum Actinomycetota; class Actinomycetes; order Actinomycetales; family Micrococcaceae; genus Arthrobacter; species Arthrobacter cupressi. The sequence continues at coordinate 530,442 of NZ_FNEI01000001.1, read as the reverse complement.
CCTGGATGCGCTGCAGCGCCAGCGCGAAAGCATGCGCCGAGGAGTACCGCGATCCCGGGGCCTTCGCCATCGCGGTGGACAGCACCAGTTCCAGCGACTCCGGAACGTCGGCCCGGCCGAGCCGCGGCACGGGCGAGTTGGTGATGCGCGAAATCAGTTCCCGCTGCGAGTTGTCCTGCCCGGGCATCACGAACGGCGAGCGGCCCGCGAGCAGGGTGTAGAGGGTGGCGCCGAGGGCCCAGACGTCCACCGGGACGCCCTCCACCGGTCCGCCGCGGAACTGCTCCGGCGGCGACCACGGGATGGACATGCCGGCTTCGTCGTCGCTGTCGTCACCGATGGTGCCCGAGATGCCGAAGTCTGTCAGCGCAGGGCGGTTGTAGTCGGTCACCAGGATGTTCGCAGGCTTGATGTCGCGGTGCACGATGCCTGCCCGGTGCGCGGTCTCGACGGCGGACGCCACCTGGATGCCTACCGCCAGGACCTCGTCCACGCTGAAGCGCTGGCGGCGGTAGCGCACGTCCAGGCTCGGCCGGGAGCAATACTCCATGGCGAGGTAGGAGTGGCCGTCGCCGGTGGTCTCGGCTTCGAAGATGGTCACGATGTACGGGTGCGAGGACAGCTGCGCCATCAGGTTGGCTTCGGATTCGAAGCGGCGGCGCGCGTCTTCGGTCTTCAGGTCCGAGAGGAGCACCTTGACGGCCACCTTCCGGCGCGGCCGGTCCTGTTCGTAGAGGTAGACGTCTGCGAAGCCCCCGGAGCCAAGGTGGCTGATGTACTGGTAACCGGGAAGGGGCGGCGGCGGTGCAGGGGGCCGCTTGGAACTCACAGAATCTCCTCGAAACGCAATGAAATGTTCTCGCCCAGCTCGGCGATGTCGCCGTCCAGGACAATGGCCATCTCGTTCTGGGCAAGCCGGCGCGGCGCTTGGCCTTCGCGGACCAGGACGGTGCCGTTGGTGGCCTTGAGGTCGCAGAGCATGACGTGCCAGCCCTCAAGCCGGACCTCCACGTGCGACCGTGAAATATCGCCGCCCGGGCTCTCCACCTGGACGAGCGCCGGCATGCCGCCGCCCTGGACCCGGGACACGGAGGGCTGGCGCCCGATGATCAGCGAACGGTCCAGTTCGATGACCTCGCCGGAGGACAACCGGACCTTGCCCAGGCTCGGACGCGGAACCTGGACGCCGTCGCCGGACAGGGCGCTCCCGCAGGAAGGGCAGAGGGCGTAGGTGGGCGGGTTCGCGTGGCCCTGCGGGCATACCCGGGCCAGGACCAGCGGACGCTTCGTACCGTCCGGCAGCAGCTCCGCTCCCGCTGATGAGGCAGGGGCAGGGGCCGGGACCGGGGCCGAAGGCAGGTTCGCGAGGCTGCTCTTCATGACCGTGTGGCCGTCGTGGTCGCCGTCCCCACCGCCGTCGCCGGCGGGCGCGCCGTTGGCTTGGACGACGGCCGGACCCGCGGGCGGAGACCATTGCACGGGGGCCGGGGGCTGTACAGGAACCACGGGCTGTACAGGAACCACGGGCTGTACAGGGGCTGCGGGCCGGGCCGAATTCCCGGTCAGCCAGGGCACCGAAGAAATCAGTCCCCCGCTTTGCGGCACGGCCGGCGGCTGTTGCGGTTCGGGGTGGGCTTCCGGAGTCTGTGGCTGCGACCCGGGAAGGTCCGACCGGGCCTCCGGCTCCGACCGGGACGGTTCCTGCAGGGAAGGTTCCGGCAGCATGGGGGCCGGAGTGGCCGGGGCAGGTTCTTCGTGGTCCTCGGCGTCCGGGTCCACCCGCACCGCGGCGTCCTCGATGTTGCGGATGACGGTCCGCTCCCACAAGTGGTCGTAGCTGCTGGTCTGCTCCAGGGTCCGGACCACTTCGTCAGTGGTTGCACCCGTGTCCACACCGACCTCCGCCGCGGAGGGATCGTCCGCACCGCTTTCCTCCGGCGCTGCCGTGCCCTCCGTTGGCACGCTCTCCGTGGCAGGGTTGTCCGTGCGCGGCCCGGCGGCGTCGCCGTCGCCGGGCTCGTCATGAAGATGGCCGGGCGCGATGGTGAGCTCCAGGTCTTCCTGCTCCGCCAGCACCTGGTCGTGGTCCTGCTCGGTGCTTCCGGGTTCTGCACTCCCGGTCGCGGCGACGGGTCCGGGTGCGGCGGCGGGCTCGGCGACGGGTTCGGGTTCGGGTTCGGGCTCGAACGCGAGGATCGTTTCGACGGCGACAGGAGCGGACGCCGTCGCCGGTTCCGCCATCACCGGCTCCGGCACGGCAGACGGCACTGCGGACGGCACTGCGTCCGCAGACACCACCGCGGCCGGAAGAATAGGTGCGCCGGGAGCGAGGACGGCTTCCAGGCCGGAAAGCAGCACCACGCCTTCCTGCAACGGCAAGGAAACGCCAGCGGCGGTGTCAGTGCCTGCCCCCTCGGCGGCACCGATCCGCAGCCGGTAGAACGCTGGAAGCTCCATGCGGCGCTCGGTCCAGGTGGTCACGTCGCGGCCATTGATGGCGCCGTCCGCGGTATCCAGGTCCAGGTCGCCGCGCAGCACAACGCGCAGCGCGTCCTTGGCTTCGACGATGCCGAATGCGGGAATGCGGGTCAGCGAGACACCGAAGCCTTCGGTGACTTCATTCAGGACCTCGTGGATCTCCGGGCCGCGTTCCAGCAGGGCCCAGAGGGAATCAACGAGCTCCCGCCCGGTTCCCGGTCCCAGCACCACCACGGTGCCGGAGCGGACGACGCCGAACCAGTCACCGGGTGCGTAACTATTCCTTGCCATTGCCGCCGTCCCCGTTTCCGTCCGGTGCACCGGACGCGCCGGCGTCGTCGTCGGCGCCCGCGGCAGGCAACTCATGGCGCGGCAGGGTGTCTTCGTCCTCCGCATCGGCCCCCGGCCGGGGAGCTGTGGTGGCAACGCCGGCGTCGTTCAGGACGTTCTTGGCGTCCACCACCACCACCGTCACGTTGTCCCGTCCGCCCGATCGCAATGCTGCCTGGATGAGGGCATCAACCGCGTCCTGGGGATGGCCCACCGTGCTCAGGATCCGGAAAATGTACTCGTCATTGAGCTCGCCGGTGAGCCCGTCCGAGCAGACCAGAATCCGGTCGCCTTCGTGGATGGGCAGGAGCCAGAAGTCGGCCTCGGTCTCGTCCCCGGTGCCCAGCGCCCGGGTGACCACGTGGCGGCGCGGGTGCACGTTCGCCTCCTCGGCGGTGATGCTCCCCGCGTCCACCATTTCCTGCACTTCGGAGTGGTCCACGCTGACCTGGGCGAATTCCCCCTGGCTGAGCAGGTAGGTCCGGGAATCGCCGATGTTCATGACCAGCCAGTACGGCAGCCCCATCTGTTCCACGACCACGACGCCGGAGAGCGTGGTTCCAGCCCGGGCCCCCGTTGCGCTGCGGATCCGTCCGTCCGCGGCCAGCAGGCAATCCTGCACTTCGGCGGCGGTTGCGGTGCGGACGCCCGAGGCCAGTTGGGGGTAGCTGCCAAGCGTGCGGACGCACAGGCCGCTGGCGATCTCGCCCGCCTCATGGCCGCCCATGCCGTCGGCCACGGCGAACACCGGATCCGAGGCGATGAACGAGTCCTCGTTGAGTTCCCGGCGGAGGCCGCGGTCCGTGCCGTAGCCGTAGCTCAGCCCGAATCCGGACTCGTTGGCGGTCGCAGCTGCGGCTGCGGGCTGTGAATTCATGCCTGTCCTAGGTGGAAGAAACGGTCGCCGAACTGGACGGTGGAGCCGGGGCGGACGAAGACGGCTTCGCCCGGAACCAGCCTGCTTTGGATGCCGTCCGGGGTGGTGACGGCCGAGCCGTTGGTGGAGTTGCGGTCCGTCACCCAGACGCCGTCGCCTTCGCGGCGGAGCTGCAGGTGGGTCTTGGAAATCGACCGCCCCGGATCGGACACGGGGACCAGTTGCTCAACGGATTCCCCGGCCATGGCGGCGGGGTTGCGTCCGATCAGCAGGGATGCGCCTACTTCGACGTTCTGGCCGTCGTCGAGCCGGATCCGCAGCACCGCCGGGGCGGCTGCCTGGACGCCCGGGCGCAACTGGGTGCGTTCGACGTCGTCGTCCGGATGCGCCGAAACCGGCGCCGGCTCCCCCGCCGGAGCCGTCCAGGGCGGCGCGGCGACCGGCGGCTGCCACTGGTTCGGGTTGTGCGGCGCTGTCGGGTGCAGGGGCATCGGGGCTGCGTGCGGCGCGCCGCCCACCGGACCTCCGGGCTGCGGGATCTGCAGGGGCTGCCCGGGCTGCTGGACGGGGTTCCGGGCGGCCGGCATGGCCACCGGCGAGGCCACCTGCTGGACCGGCGGCAGGTCCATGGGCGCGAAGTTGTATTCGCCGGCGATGCCGCCGCTTTTCACCGGGTTGCGTCCGGCCGAAACATCGAACACCAATCCCTTGGACGCTTTGTCGTGCCAGCCGCGCAGTTTGCCCTGTTTGTCCCAGGCATTGGAAACGACCACGAGCACCGCCCACGCGACGGACAGCACGAAGAGCGGGCCGAGGATGAACACGGCAAGGCCGAACCAGCCGAGCACCAGCAGCAGGATGGCGGCCAGGATAGCCAGCAGCAGCACCCCGCCGGTGATGAGGCCGCGCAGGAACACGATGCCGCCGCCTGGGGCGTATCCGTCGGCGTCCGCGCTGCGGATGCCCATCAGCTGGTTTCCGATCGTATTGCCGCTGCGGGCTTCGACGCCGAGCAGCACAAGCGTGTAGACGAGGGTCAGCCCGACGGCGATGCTTCCCAGGAGCACGAGCAGCCCGGTGTCGTAGACGATGAAGCCGTTGCTGCGCCGCTCAGTGATCCCGGCGGCACCGACGCCCAAGGCAATGCCCAGGACTACCGCCGGTCCCAGCCAGTCGAGCACCGCGGCGCCCAGCCGCTTACCCGCCGACGCCGGAACCAGTTCAGCCTTGTTGTCCATCGTTGTCCCTCCCCCTGGCACGTGCGGCATCCGGCGCCCCGCCGGGCCGGGTCCTGCGGGTCCAGGCGGCGTGGGCGCTATGGCGATCCTACCGGCATCGCCCTCGGGCTGCGGGGCGGCCAGATCCATCCTGGCCATCTGGGCCTGGCTGATGTTGCGCTCGATCCGGGCACCGCGGTTGCTCAGCGGCGAACCGCACCTGGTGCAGAACGATGCCCCCGGCTTCACGGCCTGGCGGCAGGCGGGGCAGTGTTCCTCAGGGCCGCTGGTCACTGCTGCTGTTCCTTTCCTGCGCCGTTTTCCTTGTCCGTATTCCTGCGAAAAACGGCGCGAAGGCGGTGCGGCTTGAGGTTGCCGTCCCGGATCGCCGTGCGGGCCTCGGCCAGCAGGGACCGCGGCGAGAACCGGGCCTGCTGGCGCTTCCAGAAGCCGACGTTGCCGGTGATGTCCTTGAGGGAGCCGTCCACGATTTCCCAGTACTTCCGGACCTCCTCTTCGCTGGGCTGCCCCGCCCCGAAGATCGCGGCGTCGGCACGGCCGGCGAGCATGGTCGTCGTCGAACTGTTAACCGGGAACGCCTCGGCGATCACCCCGGCCGACTCCCGGCGGGTGGCCTTGCCGTCGATCGCGGCACCCATGTCCGTGGCGAGGCTGACCACCTCGCTCCACCCGCCGCCGACGCGCTGCGCCGGGTGGCCGGTGTTCAGGCGGCTCTTCCGGCGCCGCAGCTTCAGCAGCAGGATCAATGCCAGGGGCAGGGCGAGGACCACCAGCGGAATGAGCGCGGTGCCCACCGCAGCCAGCAGGGCACCCCAGAACAGCCACGGGTTGTTCTTCTTCTCATCCGCGTCCAGGGCATCCGGCGTGGAGTCCGGCGGCAGGTCCGCCGGCTCCTGCGGCGGGGGCGGCGGCTGCAGCACCTGCGGCTTGGGCTTGGACTTGGTCTGCGGGTCCGGCGGGATCGGCACGTTGTCCTTGGGCGGGGTCGGGTCGAATGCCACCCATCCCACACGGTCGAAGGCGACCTCGACCCAGGCGTGCACGTCCTTGCCCTTGATCGGGATGTCCGCCGCACCGTTCTCGGGGCTCTTCGGGTCCGGGTAGAAGCCCATCACCACGCGGGACGGGATGCCCAGGTGGCGCAGCATCAGGGACATGGCCACGGCGTACTGTTCGTCGTCGCCGAGCATCTGCTTGGCCGTCAGCAGGCCGCGGATGCGGGCGGCGCTGTGGCCGGGCAGGCTGGGCAGCTGCCCGTCGGCGACCAGGCCGTTGCTGAACGCGCCTGACTTCTGGAAATGGGCCTCGATCTGGCGCACACGGTCGATCGCGGTGGGTGCGTCGGCGGACAACTCGTTGGCCTGCGACCCGACCACCGGCGGAACTTCTTCGGGAGACGGGAGCGTCAGCTTGGCGAAGTCGTACTGGGTCAGCTGCCCGTGCTCGAGCGTGCCCGGATCGGAGACCCGCACCGTGTAGTTGTCGCCCTGGCTCAGGCCCTTGGTGGTCACCGCGGTGTCCGTGCCGGCGTTGAAGTACAGGCCGGAAGCGGCCTGCGAGCCGTTGGCGAAGCTGATGCCGGTGGTGTGCCGGCCGCCGGGCACGAAGTAGCCTTGGTAGTCCCCCACCGTGATGTCCAGCGTGTAGGTGGTTCCCGCCGCGGCGTTCTCCGGTTGGCTGTTCAGCGCCCGCGCGTCGCCCACCTTGTTGAAGCTGCCCGAGCCGTTCGGGTCCATGTTGTAGTTCAGGCCGTTGAAGGAATCCAGGGCGGCAAGGCGCACCCGGCCGTCCTTGGGCAGGCCCTTGACGGTGAAGAGGGTGTCGTCCTTCTTGTCCTTGACGAATTCCCGGAAGCTGGCCAGGGGTGTGATGTAGTCGCGCGGGTCGAACGGCGGAACGATGCTGGTGCGCAGCACCTTCCGGTCGTCCGTTGCGGTGATTAGCGGCGAGGCGACGGCGGTGATCCCGACGGCGGCCGCGATAACCGCCGCCGCCATGCCCAGCCGCCGCACCCGCCCGCGCCGCGCCACCCGGGCGTCGGTTTCGGGACGGTTCGCGGACACCCTGCGGGTGTCGTTGCGCCGCAGCACATCGCGCCGGAAGGTGGCCCAGACGATGGCGCCGATGGCGACGCCCACGCCGCGTTCAACGTTGAGGAAGGCCGCGCTGGTGCTGAACAGGATGCCGGTGACGAACAGGGCCAGCACGGGAAGCAGCGGCCAGTACGGGCTCTTCAGCCGCCACGCGAGGAGACCGGCGGCCAAGGCACAGATCAGGGCGCTGAGGAAGGGCACGATCAGCATTCCGCCGGCAGTGCCCACCGGGACCCCGACCGTCAGCATGTCCTTCCAGGCAAACACCACGCCCAGCAACAGGGTGCGCAGCGAGTCCAGGCTCGGCAGCACGGCGGCGATGGCGGCATCCGGCACGGCCAGGGCCGAACCCAGGAGCATGTAGGCGCCGAAGGCCAGGGCAACGGTGATGAGCAGGCCCAGGCGGTAATGCGCGTTGACCGCCGCGATCGCCAGGCCGGTCACGATGCCGCCGAACCCGGCCAGCAGATAGTGCGGATCGCCGCCGAAGCTCTGGCTGAACCCGAGCACGCCCAGGCCCAACAGCAGGACCAGGGCCCCGGCGTCGAGCGCGGTGTGCCACAGCGGACGGCCGTCCGCGAAGGCGGACTGTGCGGGCTGCTTCCGGGCAGCGCGCCGCGGGCGGGAAGTCTGGGTGGAGCTCATGCGGCTGCCTTCCGGAGTACCAGGGCGAGATCGTCAAGATCGCCGATGGTCAGGACAGTCAGGTCTGCGATGTTGGCCCGGGCGGGGGCCGCGCCGGCCTGGACGCGCACGGCGAGGCTGCGCACGCCTGCGGGAACCGAGGCAGCGGCCGAACGCAGTTGGGTGGCGGTGACGCCGCTGCCCACGACGAAGAAGACCACCGAGGCGTTCGGGACGGTGTCGGCGAGAGTCCGGGCGAGGTCGACGGCGGTGCGACGCATGGGTGCCCCGACAATCCGGGTCATGTCGTCCAGCAGGTTCCGGCCGGTTTCGCAGCGCAGCGGCCCCTTCTGCGTGAGGACGTCGAGTTCCCGCTGTTCGCGGATGGCCTGGCGCCCGATGGAGGCAGCCACCGAGATGGCCAGTTCGAACTCGGCCTCGGATTCGTACTCGTCCGTGTTGATGGACAGGGAGATGGCCAGGTGTGCGCGGCGGGTCTCCTCGAACTGGCGGACCATCAGCTTGTTGGTGCGTGCCGTGGTTTTCCAGTGGATGTGCCGGCGGTCGTCGCCCGGCACGTAGTCGCGCAGGGCGTGGAAGGAGACGTCCGCGCTGGAAAGCTCCGTGGTGGGCATGCCTTCGAGATCGCGGATGAAGCCGGCGGCCGAGCCTGCAAGGACCGTGGTTTTCGGGTGCACATACAGGTCCACCGGGTCGGTCCACAGCACGCGGCGGCGCAGCAGGTGCAGCGGATCCGCCCGCACCGAACGCACCGGGCCCACGACGATTACGGCGCGGCGCGCCGTCGGGATGGTGAAAAGGTCCTCATGCACCTGGCCGGGTTTCATCCGCGGCAGGTGGAAGACCGCGGTGTTGCTGCCCACCGGCAGTTCAAGGTCTGCCGGGAGCAGCGGACGGGTGGAGGTGTTGGAGACCGCGATGCTGCCGACGGCGTCATCGCCCACCGCCACGCGGGTCCGGGACAGGTCCAGCAGCACGCCGTACGCGGAGCGGCCGAGGATGAAGGCCACGGCAAACAGGAACAGCAGGAAAGCCACGAAGGCCGCCGACTTTGCCTCCTGCCAGCCCCACGCCTGGCCCGCGATCCACAGCAGGACGGTGGCGCCCAGGACCACCCAGCCCAGGATGCTGACCACTGACAGCACGGGCCAGGCGTAGGCGAACCAGAGCCGGCGCAGTTGCTTCCAGAGCGGCGCGAGCGATTCGGCCAGGGTCTGGGAGGCTTCACGCCAGACGGCGGCCGGGTGGAGCTTCGAGGGGACTTTCCCCGGGAGTTTGGCTGCCCCTCCCCCGAGGGCGCCGAGACGCTCCCCGAGCGGACCCAGGGAGCGTTTCACGGTTGCAGCAGCCCGTTTCAAGGGTGTGCCGGTAGACATGTTGAGACCTTTTGTTTTGCGGAACCGGGAGGGTCAGACGTTGGCGCGCTGCTGCGGGGCGGCGACCTCGTTCAGGACGCGCTGTAGCACGGCCTCGGCGGTGGCGCCGGAGAATTCGGCTTCCGGGTCCATGACGAAGCGGTGGGTCCAGACAACCCCGGCCAGTTCCTTGATGTCGTCCGGCAGCACGTAGTTGCGTCCCTGCCCGGCCGCCCACACCTTGGCCGCACGCACCATGGCCAGGGCACCGCGGACGGAAACGCCCAGCCGGGTCTCCGGGGCGTTGCGGGTCTCCTCGCACAGCCGGGAGATGTATTCCAGCACGGCGGGATCGATGTGCGTGGTGGCGGCGAGGTCGGCCATGTCCGCCACCGCCTGGGTGGTGATGATCGGGCTGAGGTCGCGCGAACGGTCCTTCAGGTTGCTTCCGCCCAGCAGTTGCACGGTGGAGGCGTGGTCCGGGTACCCGATGGAGGTCTTGATGAGGAAGCGGTCCAACTGGGCCTCGGGCAGGCGGTAGGTGCCCGCCTGTTCGATCGGGTTCTGGGTGGCGAGCACCATGAACGGGCGGCCGGCCTCGTATGTGGTGCCGTCCACGGTCACGCGGGATTCCTCCATGACTTCCAGGAGCGCGGACTGGGTTTTCGGCGAGGCACGGTTGATTTCGTCGGCCAGGACGATGTTGCTGAAGATCGGGCCCTTGTGGAATTCGAACTTCTGGGTCTTCTGGTCGTAGATGGTCACGCCGGTGACATCCGAGGGCAGCAGGTCCGGGGTGAACTGGATGCGGTTGTGCGATCCCTGGACCGTGGCCGCGAGGGCCCGGGCCAGGGAGGTCTTGCCCGTGCCGGGGGCGTCCTCGAAGAGGACGTGACCCTCGGCGAGCATGGCCGTGAAGGTCAGCCGGATGACGTGGGACTTGCCCAGCACTGCCTGGCCGACGTTGCCCACCAGCTTTTCAAACGTGTCCGCAAACCAGGCAGCCTGCTCGCTTGTCATAGTCATGTCGTGGATCCTTCGGTAGTGGTGTCCGGGCGGCTGTCCTGGCGGCCCCGGCCGGGTTATTCAATTCGGTGTACAAGTTTACGCGGCTGGTGCCGGACGGCATGTCCGGCACCAACCGCGGGGCTAGCAGGGCGAGTTCCCGGACACAAAGTGCACGGTGTTGGCCCGGACCCAGCGGCCGCTGAGGTTCTTGCCCGAGGCCGAGGCGCCGCTGATGTGGTACCAGCCGCTGCCGCCCCAGGGGCTGCCGCAGCGGTCCACCGGCGTGCCGCCGTCGGTGGTGCTCAGCCACGGCGACGGGGCCCCGGGACCGCCCGGGCTGGCCACGCCGTAGCAGCGCTTCGGTGTTCCGCCGTCGTACCCGTTGCCGCCGGTGACTTCGGTGCAGCTGTTGTAAGTGCCGTCATTGTTGACCGCTACGCGGTTCGGCGGAGGCGGCGGGGTCGGATCGTTGCCGGTGGTGGCATTGGCGCTGCCGATGCCGCCGGCCACCACTGTCACCGCACGGACCTTAAGGTTGTGCTGCTGGTCCCAGCCGCCGCCTCCGCGGTCGTAGCGGTTGGCCTTGCCCACATTGATCCACCCGCCGTCGTCGTAGCTGACCTCGAAGTGGTCCAGCGGACGCCCGTTCATGTTCGGGTTGTTCCAGGTCCAGTGCACCTCGCCGTCACCGGTGGCGGACTTGCCGCCGTTGACGTTCGGCGCATCGGGCGGGCCGTAGGGGTTGCCGCTGCCAATGGCCTTGGCGTCGCCGGAGATGTTGGCCTTGATGGAGCGGGCCACGATGTTGACGGTGACGTCGGTGCCGTTCGGCTGGCCTCCGATGGTGCCGCCGCCGGGCGCGATGGGCCCGGAGCCGTAGGCGGTGCGCCAGCTGTATTCGATCTCGCTCTCCTGCGAACCGTTGCGCTGGGCCGCGGTCAGCGGAGTGAAGGTCAGCCGCAGCTGCCCGCTGCTGCCGGTGGGCGCCACGGTGCCGCTGTTCACGGTGCCTGGCTTGCCCGCCGCGCGGGTGGGCGCCGATGACTGGCTGGTGCCGCTGGTGCCGGCCTTGTTGGTGGCGGAAACCGTGAAGGTGTAGTCCGCCTCCGAGTTGTCAACCACGACGTTCTGGGCCGTCGTTCCGACCTTCTGGCTGCTGACCACTGAACCGCCGCGCAGGGTGGTCAGGGTGTATGCCGAGACAGCGTCACCGTTGTTGTCCGGCGCGGTCCAAGTCACCCTGAGCTGGCTCTGTGAGCCGACTGGCTGGGCACTGGCCACCGTGGGCGCCGACGGCGTCGCCGGAACGCCCGCGGGCACCTCGGCCGCGGAGTAGGGGCTCCACTCGGAGGGGTCCTTGGCGTCGTTGCGGGCCAGGACGCGCACCTTGTAGGAGACACCGTTCGTCAGGCCCTTCCACACGTAGTTGGTGGAGGTCAGGTTCTGGATCTGCGGGTTCTGCCCTGCCGGGGCCGGCGAAATCTCCAGGTCGTACGACTTGATCGGCGAGCCCTTGCTTGCAGGGGCAGTCCAGGTGACCGTGAGCTGCTTGTCGCCGAACTTCAGGCCAGGCGCCAGCGGGGTGTCCGGCTTGACGTCGGGCCGCACTTCGGCGGACGCGGGTGAGGGGTCCGACTCATCGATGGCATTGGTGGCCGTCACGGTGAAGTGGTACTTCACGTTGTTGGTCAGCCCGTTGAGGGTGCAGGTGTTGGCCGGGCAGTCCTGCTGGAATCCGCCCTCGCCCCGCACGGTGTACTTGGTGATGGGCGAGCCGCGGTCGGCCGGAGCCGTCCAGGTCAGCAGGGCGGTCCGGTCCCCGACGCTCTGGGCCTGGGGGGTGGCCGGCGGCATCGGCTTGTCCTTGACGCTCAACCGGATGCGGGCCGTGGCCTGGCGGGAGGGATCGCCCGTCTTGTCCGCCACCGTGTAGGCGACGATCATCGAGCCGGTGAACCCTGAGGACGGAGTGACCGTGACGGAATCGCCGTTGGCCACCGCTGAGCCCTGGCCCGTCTCGGTCACGGCATTGACGATCTTCAACGGGGTGTCCGGGAACGGATTGGAGTCGTTGCCGAGCACCTTGACCGTCACCGGCTTCCCGGCGGCCGCGTCCGGCTCCACGTCGTCGCTCGCCACCGGCTTGGGGCGGTTGGACGCGGTCACCGAAAGCTTGTACGTCGCCGTCGCCTCCAGGCCCCGGGGGTCCTTGGCCTTGACCTGGACGCTGCCGGCGTCGCCGGGCTTCGCTTCGCCCCTGGCACCGACGCGCAGCTCCTTGCCGTCGATGCGGGCATCGAAACCTGCCGGGCTGCCGCCCACCACCTCGTACTTCATGTTCGCCGCCTCCTCACCGTCGGGATCGCTGGTGAGGCGGCCCAGGTCGATGCTGGCCGAATCGTTCTGCGGCACCTCAAGGGAACTGCCGAGCAGGGCCGGAGGGTGGTTGCGGTTGGGATCCGGGAGCACCTTGGTGCGGATGCTCAGCGTGGCTTTCTGCCCGCTCGGGTCGTCCGGGCCGGTGCCGTCGGTGGCTTCGAAGGTGATGGAACCGGGACCCACGTAGTCCTTGCCCGCCGTGTATTTGATGGCGGTGCCGCCGTTCGCCACCGGCTCTCCGCCGTCGGCGCCGATGAGCTTGATGCGGTCGGCCTGGCTCAGGCGGGGGCTGCGGCCGTCGCGGACCTTCACCCATTCGTTGAGGTCAACGGTGACGGACTGGCCGGCGATGACCTCGATGACCTCGTCCTTGGCGAGGGTGGGAACCTGCTGGCCGATGCCCGGGACCCAGATGATCGCGGTGGACTTCTGTCCGTCCACGTCCTCCACGGTGTAGGGCACCAGCTGCGGGCCGTCGGTCAGCTGGATCACCACGTTGCCGTCGTTGCCGGGCTTGGCGGTTTCCACGGCGGTGGCGATCTTCAGGTTCTCGCCGACGCCGTCGGGATCCTCGTCGTTCTTCAGGACAGGCACGTCCACGGCCTTCTTGCCCATGGTCTGGGCCGAGGTGACGCGGTCGTCGCGGGCGATCGGTGCCAGCAGCGGGATGTCGCCCTTGACGTTGACCCGGATGGTGGCACCGGCGGTGGCGCCGCGCTCGTCCACCACCGCGTACCGGAGGTTGACGATCCCTTCCTTCCCGGGTGCGGTCAGGATGATGCGCCCGCTGGTCTTGCTGACGCTGGCCTGCAGGGCGGAATCGGCTTCGATGCCGTCGGACTTGATGGCGATCCGGTCGCCGTCGGGGTCGGAATCGTTGGCGAGGGCGTCGACGGCGATCTGCCGGCCGGGGCGCACTGAGACAGTGTCGTCCACCGGGGCGGGCTTCTGGTTGTTTTCGCCCTGCGGCGCGATGCCCACGGTCACGGTCCCGGAGTTGACGGCGCCCTGCCGGTCGATCACCTTGTACCGGAAGGTGTCGGTGCCCGCCCCGTCGCCGGCGGCCACGAAGTCGATGAAGCTGCTGCCCACCGTGGCCGTGCCCATGCCGGGGGTGCTGTCGATGCCGGTCAGCTGCACGGAGTCGCCGTCGGGATCGATGCCGTCCAGCGGGACCGGGATGCGGACGGTGCCGCCGGCCACCACGCGAGCGGTCAGGTTCTGCGGCTGCGGCCGGGAGTTCTGCGTCCCGTCCAACGGCAGGATGTGGATGGTCACCGCCGCGGCGCTCTTCTGGCCCTGCGGGTCCACCGCGTTGTAGATGGCACGCACTGTCTTGGGCACGGAGCCTGCGATGAAGCGCAGCTTGTCTTCGGAGATGAAGGCCTTGCCGTCGGCTTCCGGGACGGTCTGCGCCAGCACCGGGTCCACGTGCAGCTTTTCGCCCTGCGGGTGGGTGTCGTTGGCCAGGACCGGAACGGTGACGACGTCGTTGACGCGCACGTTCACCTCGTCCGGTTTCGGCTGCGGGGCCTCGACGACGGCGGGGGCCGGCACCGGGACCACGGAGACCGTGCCGGTGGCGGACTTGTGCCCGTTCGAGATCGTGTAGCGGAAGATGACCGGCTGCTGGGTGCCGAGCACGTCGGTGACCCGCAGGACGCTGTGGTCAATGACGCTGACGGACACCGAGGCGTTCTCCGGCAGGGTCACGGACTGCAGGACCAGGACGCCACCGGAGGGGTCGGAGTCGTTGGCCAGCGGGTCCACGAGGACGTTGCCGCCCACGGGGAGCAGCGCGACGTCGTGCACCGCCACCGGGCTGCCGGCGTCCTTGCCGGACTCGACGTCCACCCGGATCAGCCCCTGGGTGCTTTGCGGGCCATTGCTGGCGATGTAGGTCAGGTACACCGGGCCGGGGGTGTTGCTGCGGAAGGTGAAGGTGCCGCCGTCGGTCACGGGGCCGAGCTCGGCCGGGCCGGCCGCCTCCACGTGGGCAAGGCGCAGGGCGCCGCCGTTGGGGTCGACGTCGTTCTTCAGCGGGGCGATCACCAGGTCCTGCCCGACGACGGCGGTCACGTGGTCGGCGTTGACCACCGGCTGCAATGCTCCCGGCGGCTGGACGTTGATGACCACGCGTCCGGTGGCCGTGGCGCGGCCGTCCCAGACGGAGATGGTGACGTTCTTCTTGCCGGCGGTGGCGCCGGAGTCCTGGTAGGTCAGCAGCCCGTCGCGGCGAATCTTGACCTGGTCCTGCGGGTTGTCGGCCTTGGCGTCCATGAGGACGAGGTCGTCGCCGTCGGGGTCCATCCAGTCGGTGAGGACGTTCTGGCTGACGGTCTTGCCCTGTTCGACGAGCAGCGTCGTGGGGCTGGCGCGTTTGAAGACCGGTGCCTTGTTCTCGTCCGGACCCACCACGTGCAGGGTGATCTTGCCGCCGGCCGACAGGCCGCGGCCGTCCGAGGCGTTGTAGTCGATGGTCTCGGTGCCGGGCTTGGCGTCGGCGGGAACGGAGATCTGGAAGGCGGAGCCGCCGTAGATGTTCTCAATGGACCCGGACTTGGGCGGGTTGCCGCCGATCGAGGCGGTGAGGACGTCGCCGTCGGGGTCGGAGTCGTTGTCCAGCACGCTCATCACGGTGGTCCGGCCCGGGCGGGCGCCGATCTCGTCCGGCTTGGTTTCCGGCGGCCGGTTGGGCTTGGTGCGGTCCGGCAGCACGTTGATGGTGTTCTCGTCCGCGGAGTCCTCGTCCTGGTCGTCCGACTGGTTCTTCGGCGGGATGACATCGTCCCAGTTGTTGACCAGCTGCATGTTCTGGTTGACCATCCAGACGTTGCCGGAGTTCACGTCGTTCAGGACCACGAGGTCCCGGTTGACCCGGAAGACGTAGCTGGGCGCACCGCTGGCCTTGGGCACATCGGCGGTCTTGTCGTCGGCGTCGGACGTGCAGTCGCGGACGTACTTGTTGGCGCCGGCCCAGGCCGAGTGCGTGCAGCCGGCCACCTGCACGGGTGCCGCTGGGACGCCCTGGCCGCCGAAGTTCACCACGGCCGCGGTGGAGCCGTCGAGCGGCTGCTTGATGAGGGCCTTCGGGGTGGCGATGGCGGCGTAGCCGCTGGCTTCGCCGGTCTGCTGGAGTTTGGCCTCCCGGGCGTCCTGGAGCTGGAGTTTGCGCCCGCCCGGCAGGAAGAGGTTGCCGCGGGCGGCGTCCAGGACCACCGGCTTGTCGCCGACCACGGCGAGCTGGATGTCGCCGGCGCCCTTGAGCTCGTCGATCCTGGTGGTTTCGGAGTTCTGGCGTTCGCCGTTGCCGTCCACGGAGGTGACGGTGATTTCGCCCTTCTGCGGATCGGCCGTGTAGATCCGGTCGTCCTGCCCGACGGCGGAAACCGCACCGGAGGAGGCCAGCAGCACCGGCTGCGTGCCTTCTTCGTCGAAGCTGTTCACCGTGGACGGAGACAGGGCCCAGACCCGGCCCTTGACGGGATCCGTGACGGAAAGCACCTGGGCGCCGAAGCTGACCTTCGAGGAGGACGGGAGCTG
Source organism: Arthrobacter cupressi (assembly GCF_900099975.1). Taxonomy (GTDB): domain Bacteria; phylum Actinomycetota; class Actinomycetes; order Actinomycetales; family Micrococcaceae; genus Arthrobacter; species Arthrobacter cupressi. Next base: position 514,496 of record NZ_FNEI01000001.1, on the reverse strand, counting down.
TTTGTCCCCGCCCAGCCGCAGGTTGGCCGCGGACACCTGGTTGACCGTGGATCCCGTGCTGTCGTCGACGAAGACGTCGCTGGAGTTCTGCAGCACGTCGAAGGCGGTGCTGGCGGGGGTGACCGCGCCGTCGAGCACCCGGGAGGGATAGTTCAGCCGGCCCACGGCGTTCTTGGTCTTGCTGACCACCCACACGCCGCCGTCGTTCAGTTCGAGTTCCGCGGTCTTAAAGCCCGGGTACAGCACAGCACCGGTCACCAACAGCGCAGCTGCTGCGGTGAATCCGGTGGTGGCGATGAACTTGTTTCGGCGTTTCCTAAGCCCCAGCTTGCCGAATAAAGACGTCACAGATTCAATTCCCTTGCATCACGGCCGCCCCCAGGCAGCCTCGAACCTCACGGCCTCCGACCGGTGATCATGCGATTCCGCCGTACCCCCATACGGCGGCGGAATTTGTCCCTACGACTATCGCACGGGCGTCCCCGGTTACCAAGGGGACGCATCACCGGCCGGCGCTCCAGAATAGGCCGGGAGCAGTGGCAGGTGCGATGGGCATAAGTCCCCATCCCGATCCCGGGACAGGGAACGCCCGCGGAAAAGTCTATCAATTGGCTGAACCAGGAGTTATCGCCAGGTTCCGACCGGCCAGGCCGCCGCAGCATCCGCTCCGGCCGGTCAGTCCAGGACGAGACCCTTGCCCCGGCCCGGCGAGAGCACCACCGGGGTGATTTCACCGAATCCGCGCACATTCTCTGTGGCCTGCGGGTCGAGGACGAAGCGCTCATCCTGGCCAAGAGCCGCGGCGGTGGTCTGGTCCACCAGGACAGTACCCGGTTCGGCGAGGGCTGTCAGACGGGCGGCGAGGTTGACAGTGGGCCCGTAGATATCGCCAAGGCGGGACAGAATGCGGCCCCACACCATCGCAACGCGGGCCTGCGGCAGGATCTCGTCCTCGCTGAACGCACGCGACAGTGCCAGCGAGATTTCGGCGCCGGCCGCCGGGGTTTCGGCGATGTAGAGCACTTCGTCCCCGATGGTCTTGACCAGGCGTCCGCCGCCCACCGAGATGATCTCGGCACACTTGTTCTCGAACCGCTGGACCATCTGTGCCAGCGTCTTTTCGTTCATCCGGCGGGACAGGCTCGTGTAGGACACCAGGTCCGCGAAGCCGACGGCACGCGCCAGCGGCAGCGGGGCGTCGTCCTCGTCGCCTTCACGGCCGGCTTCGCTGGCCCGCAGCCCGGCTTCGGCGCGGACTGCCAGGCGCTGCACGCCGGCGTTCATCTGGCGCCGCCACGAGTACACCAGGATCTCTTCCATGGCGTCCAGGAGGTTCGGCAGTTCACTGACAAGCCGCTTGCGGGCCACGGCGTCGGGGATTCCCTGCTGCATCACCATGTCTTCGATCAGGGCTTCGACCTGCCAAACCACCATGCGGTCCGTCATCTGCCCGATCGCGCGGGTCACGGAGATGGCGGCTTCCTCCGTGAGCTTCCCGGCACGCACCAGGTCCAGGATGGTGGACAGCGCGGAAAGGTCCTGCTCCGTAAAGGCCACGTCTTCGTCCCCGAAGTTGGGGAACCCGAGGGCGCGCCAGAGCTTGCGGGCGGACAGCAATGAGACGCCGGCGGCGGCGGCGACTTCACGACGGCGGAGCGTGCGTTCTCCCCCCAGCAGCCTGGTTTCGAGCACCTTCATGGCGATCCGCTCGGCGGACATCACGCCGGTGGGCGGGGAGGCCTGGGGAATCACCGGGAGGGGTTTGGTCATGGGCTCGTCAAGGGAAGGTTCCGGCAAGGAATCGCTGCCGTCCTCCGGGTTCCAGGGCTGGTCACCATCCATCTTGTCCACCTTCTCTCCGTGTCCACGTGTTTCCGCTGTCATTCGCCGGTGCCGGCGGCAGGCCGTCGATCGCCTCGAGGATGAAGCTCCGGAACCGTGCGGCCTCCGGAACATCGGGCATCAGGGTTCCTCCGGGCTGCCCGGTATCCAAGGATATATTCCCCGAGCGCAATGTCCGCTGGATCAGGGACTGCCTGAGACCGACGTTACGTACCGCCGCGAGCGAAAGCTGCCAGTCGTGGCGCCGAAGCATTCCGAAACGGGCAATTATCCGGCGGCTCGTGAGGATGTACTGGACGGCCAGCCACTCAAGGTATTTCGGCAGGCAGTAGCCGAGGAGCACCAGCAGGGCCAGGAAAACGCAGGCCAGCAGCAGCCAGAAGGTCCATTCGCCGCCGCTCATCACCGGCAGGACCCTGGCCGGGCCGCCCTGTACGATCCAGGCGCAGCCGAAAGCAGCGAACGCCGGAGTGAGGATGAAGGCGGCCACCGGAAGGAAGAGCCGGCGCGCCTGTTGCCGGGTCACCACGATCACTTGCTCTCCCGGCAGGAGCTGTTTACGCATATCCGCCATCGGTGGGCCGCAGATGCACAACGTCCCCGGCCGTCACCACGTGTTCCCGGCCGCCGTGGTCCACCACCAGAAGCGAACCGTATTCGTCCAGCCGGGAGGCGTGGCCCACCAGTTCGTGGTCGCCGGGAAGTTGCGCACGGACTTCGCGGCCCAGCGTCACCAGCACCGCTTCCACCCGCTTGTGCAGGGACGGCCCGCCGGCCAGTCCGGCGGCGGGATCGCCGTCGGCATTGCAGAAGCTGCGGTAGAGGACCGCGAAACGGGACAGGTAATTCTGCAGGATGGCGGTGCGGTCCAGGGTCTCCGCGCCTTCCACGAGGAGGGAGGTGGCGGTGGGGACCGGCAGCTCGTCTTCGGCGAGGCTGACGTTCAGCCCGGTGCCGAGCACCACCGCGGGAACCGTGCCGTCTCCCATCGGTCCCAGTTGTGCCAGGATTCCGGAGATCTTCCGGCCCCGCACCAGGACGTCGTTGGGCCATTTGATCTCCGCGGGCAGGCCGCAGTACTCCAACAGGGTCTCGCGCAGGGCCAGGGCGGCGAGCAGCGACAGCCAGGAATAGCTCTGGGTGGGTACCGGCAGGCCCTGGGCGTTGACGGGCCGCAGCACGATCGACACGGACACGGCGGAATGGTCGGGCGCTTCCCAGTGCCGCTCCAGGCGTCCCCGCCCCGCGGTCTGGTGTTCGGCCGTCAGCACGGACATGTCCGGCCATTCCTTGGGCTCCACGGTGACTGCCCGGAGGAGGTCCGCGTTGGTAGAGCCGGTGGTCTCCACGACCTCAAGGCGGGCGATGCCGGTGTTTGCGAGGAAATCCCCGTTGAGCAGCGCGTCCTTGTCGAGATTTGCCCGTTCCATACCTTGAATCCTAGCGATCCCGGCCACCACCGACGTAGCCCTTCTGCCTAGAGGAAAATGTCGGGCACGAGCTGCTCTTCGGGAGCGCCGAGACTGTAGGGCCTGAAGTCATTGACGCCGGTGGCACGGAGCACTTCTTCGTCGGTGTAGAAGTTTCCGCTCAATACTGCGCCGGCGCCGTCCATTCCCCCGCTGAGGATCGCGTGGGCGGCGTCGGCCATGATCTCCGGCCCGCGGGCCGCCTGGACCATCCGTTCACCGCCGGGCATGTTCCGAATTGCCGCTGTGTCGATGAGGGTGCAGGGCCAGAGCGAATTGACCAGCACGCCGTCGTCCTTGAGCTCTTCGGCGAGTCCCAGGGTGGTCAGGCTCATTCCGTATTTGGCCATGGTGTAGGCCAGGTGCATGCCGGCCCATTTTGGATCCAGGTTCAGCGGCGGGGACAAGGTCAGGATGTGCGCGTGCCCGGGACGGTCCTGCGCGGAACGGCGCAGGGCGGGCAGGGCCAGCTTGGAGAGCAGGAAGGTGCCACGGACGTTGATGTCCTGCATGAGGTCGTAGCGTTTCATGTCGACGGCGTCCGTCCGGGACAGGTCGATGGCAGAGGCGTTGTTGACGACGGCGTCGATACCGCCGAAATGCCCGACGGCGGCGTCCACCGCCGCGGCGACGTCCTCGTCCCTGCGCACGTCCCCCACGAGGGCGAGGGCCCGGCCGCCGGCGGCTTCGAGCTGCGCGGCCGCGCTGTGCACAGTGCCTTCAAGTTTGGGATGGGGTTCGCCGGTCTTGGCCATCAGCACGATGTTGGCGCCGTCACGGGCAGCGCGGAGCGCGATGGCCAGGCCGATTCCCCGGCTGCCGCCGGACATCAGGATGGTGCGGCCCTTGAGGGTGCCCGCCGCCCGGTAGGGGCTGGAGGGACGTGCTGAAGCATCGTTGCTTGAGGTCATGAGGACACTGTAACCGATCTAAGTTACTCATGGGTAACATGGCTGGACGCTCGACATGAAGACGGAAAATTGTAGGGTTTCTACAGCGGTATCCGGGTTTTGCGTCACTAGACTAGCCACCAGGGTCCGCATTTTGTACGGATGCTACTTAAGCGCGCATGCCCAGCAATGCAGTGCCAGCGTAAACAGCTACAGAGCCGGAGACACTTGATGAGCCACGATCTGACCACGACAGCGGGAAAGATTGCCGATTTCCGCGACCGCCAGGCGCGTGCGGAACAGCCCTCCGGCCCCGAGGCCATCGAAAAGCAGCACGCCCGCGGCAAGAACACCGCCCGTGAACGGATCGACCTGCTCCTGGACGAAGGCTCCTTCGTCGAGTTCGACGCCCTCGCCGTCCACCGCTCCACCGCGTTCGGCATGGAGAAGAAGAAGCCGCTCGGCGACGGCGTCGTTTCCGGCTACGGCACCGTGGACGGCCGCCTGGTGGCCATCTACAGCCAGGAGTTCAGCGTCTACGGCGGCTCCCTCAGCCAGGTCAACGGCGAAAAGATCGTCAAGGTCCAGGAATTCGCCCTCCGCAACGGCTGCCCGATGATCGGCATCAACGACGGCGGCGGCGCCCGCATCCAGGAAGGGGTGGCCTCCCTGGCGATGTTCGCGGACATCTTCCGCAACAACGTCCACTCCTCCGGCGTCATCCCGCAGATCTCCCTGATCATGGGCCCCTGCGCCGGCGGTGCTGCCTACTCCCCCGCCCTCACCGACTACGTGGTGATGGTGGACAAGACCTCGCACATGTTCATCACCGGCCCGGACGTCATCAAGACCGTCACCGGCGAAGACGTGGACATGGAAACCCTCGGCGGCGCCCGCCAGCACAACGCCACCACCGGTACCTCCACCTACCTGGCCAGCGACGAAGCCGATGCGATCGAGTTCGTCCGCGAACTGCTGGACTTCCTACCCTCCAACAACCTCTCCGAGGCGCCCGTGCTGGAGCACGAGCAGGAACTGGAGCTCGACGACGACGACCTCGCCCTGGACACGCTCATCCCGGACTCGGCCAACCAGCCGTACGACATGCGCAAGGTCATTGAGCAGATCGTCGACGACGCCCACTTCCTCGAGATGCAGGCCCTTTACGCCCCCAACGTCACCATCGGCTACGGCCGCATTGAAGGGCACACGGTGGGCATTGTGGCCAACCAGCCCATGCAGTTCGCCGGCACCCTGGACATCGCCGCATCGGAAAAGGCAGCGCGCTTTGTCCGCCATTGCGACGCGTTCAACATCCCCATCGTCACCCTGGTGGACGTCCCCGGCTTCCTGCCCGGCAAGGACCAGGAGTTCCAGGGCATCATCCGCCGTGGCGCCAAGCTGCTCTACGCCTACGCAGAGGCCACCGTCCCGAAGCTGACCGTCATCACCCGCAAGGCCTACGGCGGCGCCTACATCGTGATGGGTTCCAAGAAGCTGGGCGCTGACCTCAACCTGGCCTGGCCCACCGCCCAGATCGGCGTCATGGGCGCGCAGGGCGCCGTGAACATCCTGTACCGCCGCGACCTCGCCGGCGTCGCCGAATCCGGTGGCGACGTCGAGACCCGCCGCGCGGAGATCATCCAGCAGTACGAAGAGGAACTCCTCAACCCGTACCAGGCGGCAGAGCTCGGATATGTGGACGCCGTCATCGCGCCCTCCGATACCCGCGTTCAGATCATCAAGGGCCTGCGCGCCCTGCGGGACAAGCGCGCCAGCCTTCCCAGCAAGAAGCACGGGAACATCCCCCTGTGAGCACGGCTGCCATGAACCAGGACACCACGGACGCCGGAACGCCGGAGGCGCCGCTGCTTTCGGTGCTCAAGGGGGACCCGACGCCGGAAGAGCTCGCCGCGCTGACCGCCGTCGTCGCTTCGCTTTCGGCCCCCGCCGCCCCGGCGCCCGCCAAGCCGACGGTGCGCCACTGGGTACGGCAGCAGCAGCTCCGCCTGGCCCCCACCCCGGGTCCGGGCGCCTGGCGGCGCAGCAAAGGCTGAACAGCCGGAAAAGGTCCGGGGGCCCACGCCGCCGAGGGTTCCCTTTGCGAGCTTGCGAGCCAAGGGAGGCGGCGGGGAGTGTTCAGCAACCCTTTCAGGAAAGCGCGTCCGCCGATAGGCTCGTCGGGTGACTACTGAAAACACCACCCCGGCACGCTCCCGGACAGCCATTGACGCCGCAGCTGACGAGTACACCGAAACGCTCCTGGCGCTGAATCCGAGCCTGGCCACCACCCTCGGCATCCCGGGCCACGAAAGCGAGTACCAGGACTTCTCCCCGGCCGGGACGGCGGCGTTCGCCGCCGCGGCCCGCGATGCCCTGGACAAGCTCTCCGGCCTGGAGCCCGCCGACGCATCGGACGTCATCACCCTCGACGCCATGCGGGAACGGCTGGGCCTGCAGCTCGAGTTCCACGAATCCGGCTGGGACGCGGCGGAGCTGAACAACATCGCCTCCCCCGCCCAGGACATCCGTGCGATCTTCGACCTGATGCCCACGGCCACGCCGCAGGACTGGGAGCACATCGCCGGCCGCGCCGGCAACGTGCCCGGCGCCATCGAGGGCTACATCGCGTCATTGCGCGCGGCCAAGGACGCCGGAAAAGTCTCAGCCGCCCGCCAAGTGCGGATCGTTGTCGAACAGGCCGGCAAGTACGCCGCCGAAGACGGCTTCTTTGCCAAGCTCGCCGCGGACGCAACGATCGACGGCAAGCCGCTCCCGGCGGAACTGCAGGAGAAGCTCGACGCCGGTACCGCCGTCGCGCGTTCGGCTTACGCAGACCTGGCCGCCTTCCTCGAAGGGGAACTGCTTCCGCTGGCGCCCGAAAAGGACGCGGTGGGCCGCGAACGCTATGCACTCGCCTCCCGCACCTTCCTCGGCGCCACCGTTGACCTTGAAGAAACGTACGCCTGGGGCGTGCAGGAGCTGCAGCGCCTCATCGCCGAGCAGGAGCGGGTGGCGGAGCAGATCAAGCCCGGCGCCAGCATCGAGGAAGCCAAGGAGATCCTGAACAACGATCCCGCCCGCCAGATCAAGGGCACCGACGCCCTCCAGGCATGGATGCAGGAACTCTCGGACCGCGCGGTGGCCGACCTCGCCGACGTCCACTTCGACATCCCGGACGTCATGAAGACCCTGGAGTGCAAGATCGCCCCGACCGACGAGGGCGGCATCTACTACACCGGCCCTGCGGACGATTTCTCACGGCCCGGCCGGATGTGGTGGTCGGTGCCGGCCGGCGAAGACACCTTCACCACCTGGGCGGAAACCACGACGGTCTTCCACGAAGGGGTTCCCGGCCACCACCTGCAAGTGGCCACTGCCGTCTACCGCCGCGAGCTGCTGAACAACTGGCGCCGCAACATCTCCTGGGTCTCCGGGCACGGCGAAGGCTGGGCCCTGTACGCCGAGAAGCTAATGCTGGAGCTGGGCTACCTGAAGGACCCGGGCGACCACATGGGCATGTTGGACATGCAGCGGATGCGGGCCGCCCGCGTGGTCTTCGACATCGGGGTACATCTTGAGCTGGAAATCCCGGAGGCCTGGGGCAGCGGCACGTGGACACCGGAGAAGGGGTACGACTTCCTCCGCGCCAACCTGCCCATCAGCGAGGGACAGCTCAAGTTCGAGTTCACCCGCTACCTCGGCTGGCCGGGCCAGGCGCCTTCCTACAAGGTAGGCCAGCGCCTCTGGGAAGAGATCCGCACGGAGCTGGAAAAGCGGGACGGCTTCGAGCTCAAGGCCTTCCACACCGACGCCCTGAACATCGGCTCCGTGGGCCTCGACACGCTGCGCCGGGCACTGCTCGGCTGAGACATATGCCACATGGGGGGCTGGAATAACTTGAAGCTTCATTGACGTGGCGGCCAGCGCTGGTATCCCAGTGATGGCCGTCACGTTCATTTCTGCGTAATATTTCTCAACGTCTGCTCGCTCTGGTATCCCAGCTCCCTCTACGTTGTCCGGGTGAGCAAAACATCCAACCTTTCGCCGTCCGCTGGGAAGACCGCTTCCCGACTTCCCAAGTGGGCTACGTCCTTCGGCGTCCAGATCATCGCCGCCCTCATCGTCGGCCTGGTGCTCGGCCTCATCGCCAAGTACACCGGCAGCACCAAGGCGGCCCCCAACGGCCTCGGCGCCACACTGCAGACCATCGGCTCGAGCTACGTCTCGCTGCTGCAGACCGCCGTCGTCCCTCTGATCTTCACCGCCGTCGTCAGCTCCATCGCCAACCTCCGCCAAGTTTCCAACGCGGCGAAGCTCGCCTGGAACACCCTGCTCTGGTTCGCCATCACCTCCCTGATCGCCGTGCTGATCGGCATCGGCCTGGGCGTCGTCTTCCAGCCGGGCACCGGCACCGGAATCGACAGCCAGGGCGAAGCCCCGGGCAAGGTCGGCAGCTGGTGGGCCTTCCTCACCGGCCTGTTCCCCAAGAACTTCCTGGGCCTCGGCGCCAGCACGACGATTGCCGATGACGCCGTCACCACCGCGGTGAACTTCAACGTGCTGCAGATCCTGGTGATCGCGATCGCCGTCGGCGTGGCCGCCCTCAAGGTGGGCAGGCAGGCGGAACCCTTCCTGGCCTTCAACGCCTCAGCGCTGGCCGTGATCCAGAAGGTCCTGTGGTGGATCATCCGGATCGCGCCGCTGGGCACGATCGGCCTGATCGGCAACGCCGTGGCCATCTACGGCTGGGACACCATCGGCTCGCTGGGCAAGTTCACAGTGGCCATCTACGTCGGCCTGGCGCTGGTGCTGTTCGCCGTCTACCCGGTCCTGGTCCGCGCCCACGGCCTGTCCGTGAAGCAGTACTTCTCCGGCGTCTGGCCGGCCGTGCAGCTGGCGTTCGTTTCCCGTTCCTCCATCGGCACCCTGCCGCTCACGCAGCGTGTCACCGAACGCAACCTCGGCGTCCCGGGCGGCTACGCCTCCTTCGCCGTGCCCCTGGGTGCCACCACCAAGATGGACGGCTGCGCCGCAATCTACCCGGCCATCGCCGCGATCTTCGTGGCCCAGTTCTTCGGCATCAACCTGGACTTCAGCCAGTACCTGCTCATCGCCCTTGTTTCGGTCCTCGGCTCCGCCGCCACGGCAGGCACCACCGGCGCCGTGGTGATGCTGACCCTGACCCTGTCCACCCTGGGCTTGCCGCTTGCGGGCGTCGGCCTCCTGCTCTCGATCGACCCGATCCTGGACATGGGCCGCACCGCGGTCAACGTGGCCGGCCAGGCGCTCGTGCCCACCATCGTGGCCAAGCGCCAGGGCATCCTGGACGAGGAGCTGTACAACGCACCGCGTACCGGCACGGCGTTTGCGGACGAGTCCGCGGCACCGGCGGACACCCGGGACGGCGCGCCTGCGGAGGACCGCGAACTCGCGGCCGCCAAGTCCTAGCACGCCGACCCAGGGCGCGCCGTCCACAACCGCGCCGCCTTGCAGATGAATCCCCGGGAGTTCCCCGGGGATTCATCCGTTTAACGGGCGCCTGCCGGTAGGCTCGGCCCATGCTGATTGTCACCTCGAACGATATCCCCGGCCACCGCATCGACGCCGTCTTCGGCGAGGTCATGGGCCTCACGGTCCGGTCCCGGGACATCGGTTCCCAGATGCTCGCCGGCTTCCGCTCCCTGGGAGGCGGCGAACTTCCCGAAATGACCAGGGCGCTGTATGAAAGCCGCCAGGAAGTCATGGCCCGCATGGTCAGCGAGGCACAGCAGCGGGGCGCCAACGCCATTGTGGCAATGCGTTTCGACACCTCCGAGATGGGAACGAACTGGACCGAGGTGTGCGCCTACGGCACGGCCGTTTTCGCCATCCCGCTGAAGGAAGGCGAGGCCGGGGCCACGGGCCAGTCGATCTACCTGAACAGCACCGCGGGCCAGCAACAGCAGGCATAGCCCCCGCTCCCCCGGATTTAACTTGCGCAGAGTGCAAAAATGCACTTAGTGTAAATATGTGCCGTCAACTGATACCGCCAAAACGTCCCCTGACACCGCCAAGGCAGAGTCCCGCCGGGAACTGAACAAGGCCGCCACGCGCCGCGCCATCGCCGATGCCGCGCTGGTACTCCTCCGCAGCAGGGGCGCGGGCGGCTTCACGGTGGAAGACATCGCCGCCGAGGCGGGGGTGTCGCGGCGGACCTTCTTCAACTACTTCACCGGCGTCGACGCTGCGCTTGCCTCCCTGGCGGACCGCTTCCTTGACAACGTCCTGGAGCAGTTCCGCCTCCGCCCCGCGGATGAGCCGGTCCTGGAATCCGCCCGGGTTGCGCTACTGGAGCTGGCGGATCCGATGACGGCCGCCCCCATCGCCGAACTCTTCAGCCTGACGAACTCCAGCCAGGCCCTCGGACGCTGCGAGCTCGAGGCCTGGGAGCACTGCACCGAACAGATCATCGCCGCGGCCCGCGAGCGGCTGGGCGAAGGCGCCAACGAACTCGCTCTGCGGGCCATGGCCGGCTCGATCATCGCCTGCGGCAAGGCCGCGATGGGCGTCTGGTTCGAAGAACGCGGCGCCGACCTTTCCCCGGACTCCCTGGCGGTCTTCCGCCAGCACCTCGTCACCGCCGTGGGCCTGCTGGCCACCGGCTTCAACGCACCCGCCACAGCCTGACCACCCAGAACAGATCGGTTCCACCATGGCTACGTTGCTCTACCGTCTTGGCAAGTTCTCCTACCGGCACCGCTGGCTGGTGATCTCCCTCTGGCTGGCCGTCCTGGTCGCCGTGGGTGGCTCCGCCGCGGCTTTCCACGGCACCATGTCCAACAACTTCCAGATCCCGGGCACCGAGACCCAGCGGATGCTGGACAAGCTCAAGGCGGACCTGCCGGAGGCCTCCGGCGGATCCGCCGGCATCGTTTTCGAAGCGGGCTCCAGCGGCTTCGACCAGGCCGGGAAGGACGCGGTCGCAGCAGCCCTGGCCAAGCTGGAGAAACTGCCCACAGTGCAGTCCACCGTCAACCCCTTCGAAACGCAGGCCGAACTCGACAAGGCGCCCGCCGCCGTCGAACAGGGTGAAAAGCAGGCGGCAGCCGGGAACGCCCAGCTTGAGCAGGCCCGGGCGCAGCTGGCTGCCGGCGAGGCACAACTCAAGGCCGCCGAGGAGCAGATGGCGGCGGCCGGGCTGCCTGCCGCCGCGATCGACGCCCAGCTCGGCCCGCAGAAGGCCCAGCTCGCCGCGGGGAAGGCAAAGCTCGACGCCGGCCGGAAGCAGGCCGCCGAGGGCGCCGAAAAGCTCGCCCTGGCCAAGCGCCAGCTTCAGGCTTCCGAGGGCATGCGCTTCGTGTCCGAGGACAGCAGGGCCGCGATCGCCCAGGTCCAGTTCAAGACCTCCATCAACGCCCTCACCCCTGCCGACCGCCAGGAAGTCCAGGACATCTCGCACGAGGTCTCCTCCGCCGGGGTAACGGCATTGGCCAGCAAGGAAATCACCGAGGACGTCTCGCAGCTGTTCGGCGTCGCCGAGATCGTCGGCATCGCCGTCGCCGCCCTGGCACTGATCGTGATGCTCGGCACCCTGATCGCCGCAGGCCTGCCGCTGCTCATGGCCCTGGTCGGCGTGGCCGTCGGCGTGGGCGGAACCTTCGCCCTCACCGGCGTCATCGACATGAGCTCCATCTCCCCGATGCTCGCCCTCATGCTCGGCCTGGCCGTGGGCATCGACTATTCCCTGTTCATCGTCAACCGGCACCGCGGCCAACTGCTCGCCGGCATGGACCCGGAGGAATCCGCGGCCCTCGCCACCGGCACCTCGGGCAACGCCGTACTGTTCGCCGGCCTCACCGTGGTCATCGCCCTGGCAGCCCTGGTGGTCCCCGGCCTGCCCTTCCTGGCCGTGATGGGCCTCTCCGCCGCCGCCACGGTGGCGGTCGCCGTCGTCGTTTCCCTCACCCTGACCCCGGCGGTCCTCTCGCTGATTGGTCCCCGCCTGATCTCCAGGCGCGCCTGGGCGAAGGCCGCCAGGCACAACGCCGAGCCCGGCCACGAGAGCGCGGACCGGGCCGCCGATGCGGCCAAGAGCAACCGCGGCTGGGGCGGGCTGGTGACCCGCCATCCTGTCTGGTCGCTGCTCGCCGGCGTCGTACTGCTCGGCGTCCTCGCCCTGCCGGCCTCCCAGCTGCGGCTGGCGCTGCCCGACGGCGGCTCCGAACCTGTCGAGTCCCAGGCCTTCCAGGCCTACGACCTCACCCGCAAGAGCTTCGGCGAAGGCGTCACCGGACCGATCGTGGTGGTGGGCGAGCTGCCCGGCGGGCTCAGCGACAGCGAAGCGGTGAACAAGCAGCTGGACGTTGCCGAGGAACTCCGGAGCGTGGACAAGGTGGTGGCAGCCGTGCCGGTCGCATTGAGCCCGGCCACCGGAAGCGACGGACACCGCACCGCCGTGTTCCAAGTGATCCCGCAGGATGGGCCGGCCAGCGAGAGCACCGTCCACGTGGTCTCCGAACTCCGCGCCAAGGGCAGCGACATCGCCGCCGATACCGGGGTCACCATCGGCCTGACCGGGCAGACGGCCGGCAACGTGGACGTGTCCGAAAAGCTCGGCGCGGCCTTGCCGCCCTACTTGGCGATCGTCGTCGGGCTGTCAGTGATCCTGTTGCTGCTTGTGTTCCGCTCGGTGGTGGTCCCGTTGCTGGCCACCGGCGGCTTCCTGCTCTCGCTGGCCGCGGCCTTCGGCGCCGTGGTCGCCGTGTACCAGTGGGGTTGGCTGGGCGCCGTATTCGACGTCGCGAATCCCGGCGCCGTGCTGAGCTTCCTGCCGATCATCCTGATCGGTGTGCTGTTCGGCCTGGCGATGGACTACCAGGTCTTCATCACCTCGGGCATGCGGGAATCGTACATGCACGGCGAGAACGCCAGGCAGGCGGTGCGCAGCGGCTTCAGCCACGCCGCCGCCGTGGTCACCGCCGCCGCGATCATCATGGTGAGCGTATTCGCCGGCTTCATCTTCTCCCACCTGACCATGGTCCGGCCGCTTGGCTTCGCGATGGCGTTCGGTGTGCTGGTGGATGCGTTCGTGGTCCGCATGACGATCCTGCCCGCCGCGATGTACCTGCTCGGCGAGAAGGCGTGGTGGCTGCCGCGCTGGCTGGACCGGGTGCTGCCGGACGTGGACGTCGAAGGCGCCTCGCTTGAGCGGGCCGGGGCCCGGGCAGGTGCCCCGGACGACGCCGGCGAAGCGAAGGAACTGGTGCCCTGAGCTTGCCTGAATTGGCCTCGACGCGCTGCCGGATCAGGAGGAGGATTAAGAGGCAGTCACCAAAAGGAGGTCTGTAATGTGCTACCCGTACAGCAAGGATTTCCGCTGGGACACCAAGAAAGATGCCTCGCGGGAAACCGAAGAGCGCAAGGAACCACACGTTGACGCGAAGGGCACCTTCTGGGCCTTCCCGCGCCGGCGCCGCGATTTCTCCGCCCCGCGTGAACCGGTCATCGACCGCAGCCGCGAGCGGGTGTAGCCGCTGAAAGGAAGGAACGTCCCGCACGGGCGTTCCTTCCTTTTGCGTTGCCGGCAGCGCGGTCGGTAAAGCGTCCAGCGCGTCCTCCGGCGCCTTCCGGCAGCGGATACCCTTGAATCCGTGACCCGACTTATCCTGGCCTCCCAGTCCCCCGCCCGCACCAAGCTCCTCACGGAGGCCGGCATCCGGCACGAAATCCTCGTGTCCGACGTCGACGAGGACGCCGTCCAGGCGCGCTACGGGGTCACCGATCCGCACGACACCGCCCTGCTGCTGGCGCGCGCCAAGGCCGAGGCCGTCGCGGCGCTGCCCGAGGCCGAAGGTGCCCTGGTGATCGGCTGCGATTCGGTCTTCGAGTTCGACGGCGAGGCGCACGGCAAGCCGTACACCGCCGAGGTCGCCAAGGAGCGCATGCTCCGCATGAGCGGTTCCTCCGGGGTACTGCACACCGGACACTGGCTGGTGGACTGCCGCGAAACTGCCGCCGACGTCGAGGACGGGGAAAGTGCCGACGGCACCGGGGCGACCCTTGGCGCGGTCTCCAGCGCCGAAGTGCACTTCACGCCGATGAGCGAGGCCGAGGTGGACGCCTACATCGCCACGGGGGAACCGCTGCACTGCGCGGGCTCCTTCACCATCGACGGGCTGGGCGGGGCGTTCATCCGCAAGGTCGACGGGGACCCGCACGCCGTCGTCGGGCTGTCCGTCTCCACGCTGCGCGAACTGCTCGGCCAGGCACGGGTGGGCATCACCGAGCTGTGGGCCCTGGACGGGGACCCGGCCGGTTTGTAGCAACCCTACAAAGAGGAGGCGCCGCACGCACGGATTCCCCCACCAATATGGGCGGAACCCTCCCAATCACGCTAGTCTCCTTTGAGGACAGAAGGAGTCATGTTGACAGCACAGCCGGCGCAGCCCGTTTCGAACTCGATCACCAAGGTACTGGTGGCCAACCGCGGTGAGATCGCGGTCCGCATTATCCGTGCAGCCCGCGACGAAGGCCTGGCCTCCGTGGCTGTATACGCTGACCCGGACCGGGACGCCCTGCACGTCCAACTGGCGGATGAGGCTTACGCCCTGGGCGGCAACACCGCCGCCGAGTCGTACCTCGTCATCGACAAGCTGATCGACGTCGCCAAGCAGTCCGGCGCCGACGCCATCCACCCCGGCTACGGCTTCCTGGCCGAGAACGCCGAATTCGCCGGCCGCGTGATCGAGGCGGGCATCACCTGGATCGGCCCCTCCCCCGAAGCCATCGACGCCCTCGGCGACAAGGCGAAGGCAAAGCACATCGCCCTGGCCGCCGGCGCCCCGCTGGCACCGGGCCTCAAGGATCCCGTCAAGGACGCCAACGAGATCGTCGCCTTCGCCCAGGAGTATGGCCTCCCGGTGGCCATCAAAGCCGTCTACGGTGGCGGCGGCCGTGGCCTCAAGGTCGCCCGCACCCTTGAAGAGATCCCCGAACTCTACGAATCCGCAGTCCGCGAGGCCCTGGCCGCCTTCGGACGCGGTGAGTGCCTCGTAGAAAAGTTCCTGGACTCTCCCCGCCACGTCGAAACCCAGTGCCTGGCCGACGCCCACGGCAACGTCGTCGTCGTCTCCACCCGAGACTGCTCCCTGCAGCGCCGCAACCAGAAACTCGTGGAGGAAGCCCCGGCGCCCTTCCTCTCCGAAGAGCAGAACCGCCGGCTGTACGAATCGTCCAAGGCCATCCTGAAGGAAGCCGGCTACCTTGGCGCGGGCACCTGCGAGTTCCTGGTGGGCCAGGACGGCACCATCTCCTTCCTCGAAGTCAACACCCGCCTGCAGGTGGAGCACTGCGTGTCCGAGGAAGTCACCGGAATCGACCTGGTCCGTGAGCAGTTCCGCCTGGCCCGCGGCGAAGAACTCGGCTACGGCGACCCGGAAGTACGCGGCCACTCCTTCGAATTCCGCATCAACGGCGAGGACGCGGGCCGCAACTTCATGCCCGCCCCCGGCACCGTGGAGACCCTCCGCTACCCCACTGGCCCCGGCATCCGCGTGGACTCCGGCATCCAGGCCGGCGAGGTGATCAGCGGCAACTTCGACTCGATGCTGGCCAAGCTCGTGGTCACCGGCTCCAGCCGCAAGCAGGCCCTCGAACGCTCCCGCCGCGCCCTGGCCGAGCTGGAAATCACCGGCATGCCCACTGTCACGCCGTTCCACCGTACGGTGGTGTCCGACCCCGCCTTCGCCCCCGCGGAAGGCCCGTTCTCGGTCCACACCCGCTGGATCGAAACTGAGTTCGTCAACGACATCCCGGCCTGGTCGGGTGCCACCTCCTCCGCTGAAGCCCCCGACGCCGGTGAGCGCCAGCGCTTCGTCGTCGAGGTGGGCGGCAAGCGGCTTGAGGTCGCCCTCCCGGCGGGGCTCGGAGCCGTCGCCGTGAACGGCGCCACGCCGAAGGCCGGCAAAGCCAAGAAGCGCGCCGCCCGCGGCGCCGGTGCGTCCAGCGCGGCCGCCGGCGGCAATGCGCTGACCTCCCCGATGCAGGGAACCATCGTCAAGGTGGCCGTGTCCGACGGCGACGTGGTGGCCGAAGGCGACCTGATTGTGGTGCTCGAAGCCATGAAGATGGAGCAGCCGCTCACCGCCCACCGCGCCGGCACCATCCACGGCTTGGTTTCCCAGGCCGGCGAGACGGTGTCCGCCGGCGCTGTGATCGCCACGATCGAAGACTAGTTCGCGAGGGCCCCTTGGCGGGCCAGCGACCGACATGAAAAGGCTCCGGCCCCGCACCATGTGGTGCAGGGCCGGAGCCTTTCGCTGTTGCCGGGTGGCTTCCCCGACGACTGTCAGGCGACGTTGTTCTCGTAGTCCGTGTCCTTGGTTTCCCGGGTCAGCCAGAGCGCAATGAAGGTGATTACCGCTGCAACTGCCATGTAAGCGCCAACCAGCCACGTACTTCCGTTGGCCGCAGACCAGAGTGCGATGGCAACAAATCCCGCGGGAGCCGCGCCAATCATGGACGAGAGGTTGTATGCCACTGCCGAACCCGTGTAGCGGACGTTTGCGGGGAACAGTTCAGGCAGGATGGCCGCCATGGGTCCGAAGGTCAGGCCCATGAGGGTGAAGCCAACAATCAGGCCGACCATCGCGGCGGCCTGGCCCGGGCCGAACATCGTGAACCAAAGCGCACCGAACACGAAAATGCCGGCTGTGACGCCGAGCAGGAACTTCCGGCGGCCCCACTTTTCGGCCAGCGGACCGGAGACCACGGTGAAGATACCGAAGAAGACAACGCCGAAGATCAGCATCCAGAGGAAGTCGGACCGGCTGATGCCCAAACCGGGGACAAACGCCGCGACCTGCTCGGCCGTCATGGGCTTGCCGGCTTTCTCGGCCGCTGCCTGCGCGCCAGCCAGGGTGGGCTTGGTGCCATAGGACAGGGTGAACGTGGTCATGATGTAGAAGAGCACGTAGGTGGCCAGCATGATGAAGGTGCCGGCGAGCACCGGCCGCCAGTGGTTCTTGACCGTTGCGGCCAGGGGCAGCTTCTGGACCTTTTCCTGGACGATCACCTTGGTGAAGGACGCGCTTTCCACCAGCTTCAAGCGGACGTAAAGGCCCACGATGACCAGAACCGCGCTGAGCAGGAACGGAACGCGCCAGCCCCAGGCAAGGAACTCTTCGGGGCTCAGGGTCACGTTCATCCAGATGAAGATCACGTTGGCGATGATGAACCCGATTGGAGCACCCAGTTGCGGGAACGTGCCGTAAATTGCGCGCTTGCCCTCGGGCGCGTTCTCGGTGGCCAGCAGGGCCGCGCCGGACCACTCCCCGCCCAAAGCCAGGCCCTGGAAGAATCGCAGCACCACCAGCAGGACCGGCGCCAGGATCGCCCACCCAGCCATGGAGGCCGTGGGCAGCAGCCCGATGAGGAAGGTCGCAATACCCATGGTCAACAGGGAAGCAACCAGCGTGCCCTTGCGACCGATCTTGTCACCGAAGTGCCCGAAGACCACTGCCCCGATAGGACGGGCGAAGAAGGCAACGCCGAAGATGGCGAAGGCGCTAAGCAGCGCGTTGATGTCAGTGGCATCGGGGAAGAAAAGCTTGGGAAAGACGAGCACCGACGCGGTGGCGTAGGCGTAGAAGTCGTAGAACTCGATCGTCGTGCCGATCAGGCTCGCGAAGATCACCTTGCCCCGCGAGTTCACTGGCTGAGTGGACTCGCCTTCCTTGGATGTAGCGGTGGACGACATGTAGTAGCAGCTTTCGTTCACACCGGTCCGGCGCCTGCGGCCTGCCCGGCAAGTTTATTGAGGGTTCAAGAATAGTTCCGGCTATCCACTGAATGGACATTCGGTCCGGAATATGGACCTTTTGGAACATCCCACAATGTGGTCAACGCCACACTAACCCTCACCGCTTCTCACGCGGCCCCGACACCCTCGGATAGGCAAATGTCACAGCACGTTTACACACCGCGCCGGTCGCCGAAACGAGCCCTCCCTAACTTGGAAGTACCTAGTCCCCCCAAGGAGGCATCCCGTGACTGTCGAACAAAGCGCACAGACCCAAGGCAACGAGGCCACCAAACTTTCAGTACCCGTACTTGAACATCGCCCCGGCCGCTGGATCGCGAATTGGGACGCAGAGAACAAGGGCCAATGGGAGGCCGAAGGCCGTTCCATCGCCAAGCGCAACCTGTACTGGTCCATCTTCGCCGAGTTCCTGGGCTTCGTGGTCTGGCAGCTCTGGTCGATCGTGGTGGTCCAGCTCCCCGGCGCCGGATTCAAGCTCAGCACCTCGGAAATCTTCTGGCTCATCTCCATGCCAAGCCTGGTCGGAGCGACCCTGCGCATCCCGTACACCTTCATGGTCCCGAAGTTCGGCGGCCGCAACTGGACCATCATCTCCGCGCTGCTCCTGCTGATCCCCTCCGTCGGCCTGGCCATGTGCGTCTCCAACCCGCAGACCCCGTTCGGCGTGATGCTCCTGGTGGCGGCCCTCGCAGGCTTCGGCGGCGGCAACTTCGCCAGCTCCATGGCGAACATCACCTTCTTCTACCCCGCCCGCGAAAAGGGCTGGGCGCTGGGCCTGAACGCCGCCGGCGGAAACATGGGTGCCGCCGTCGCACAGTTGGTGGTCCCGATCGCCGTGACCCTGCTCGCCGCGGGTACCGCGAACCTGCCGCTCGCCGGCCTGATCTGGGTTCCGTTCATCCTGCTGGCCGCCTTCGGCGCCTGGAAGTACATGAACAACCTCACCAGCGCCAAGGGTGACGTGGCCGGTTCCATCGCGGCCCTGAAGGAACCGCACCTGTGGATCATGGCGTTCCTGTACATCGGCACCTTCGGTTCATTCATCGGCTTCGCCGGTGTCTTCCCGAAGCTCATCAAGGACTACTTCCCGGACTTCTCCGCCATCCACGTCGGCGCCGTCGCGCTCTCCCTGGCATTCCTCGGCCCGCTGGTCGGCTCCCTGGCACGGCCCTACGGCGGACGCATGGCAGACCGCCGCGGCGGGGCCAGGATGACCGTCGCCTCCTTCACCGCCATGGCGATCATCACCCTCACCATGATCTGGACCCTGCCGCTGAAGAATTTCTGGCTCTTCCTGGTGCTGTTCCTGTTCCTCTTCGTTGCCAGTGGCTTCGGAAACGGTGCAACCTACCGCATGATCCCGGTCATCTTCGCCACCTCCAGCCGCGCAGCCCGCAACGGCGCCTCCCCCGCAGCCACCCAGCGGCTCGCCTCCTCCTCCCTCGGCCTGATCTCCGCGATCGGCGCCTACGGCGGCTTCGTGATCCCCCAGGTGCTGAACGCGTCCAACACGGCTTCCGGTTCCTACACCCCGGCCTTCTACGGTTTCGTTGCGGCCTACGTAGTCATGCTCACCGTCTGCTGGACCTTCTATCTGCGGAAAGCCAAGAACACCTCGATGGGTCACATCTGACATGTCCTCCGGTACCGCCACCCACTGCCCGTACTGCGCCCTCCAGTGCGCGATGACCCTGTCCCCGGCCGCCAAGCCGGGGGCGGGGTTCCCGGCCGCGGACGTCCCGACGCCTGGACTCCCGACGCCGGGCGGCCCCGCCGCGTCCGCCGCTCCCCTCCTGGAGGTGGCCGGCCGCGAGTTCCCCACTAACCGGGGCGGGCTGTGCCGCAAGGGCTGGACCTCGGCGGCACTGCTGGGTCACGCGGGCCGGGTCACCGAGCCCCTGCTCAAGGGCTCCGACGGAGTGCACCAGCCGATCAGCTGGGAACAGGCCCTGATGCTCGTCGCGGCGGCGGTCAAGGACAGCTGGGCACGCCACGGGCACGATTCGGTGGGCGTTTTCGGCAGCGGCGGCCTCACCAACGAAAAGGCCTACCAGTTGGGCAAGTTCGCCCGGCTGGCCCTGCGCACCTCGCGCATCGACTACAACGGCCGCTTCTGCATGTCCTCGGCTGCGGCGGCCGGAAACCGGGCCTTCGGCGTGGACCGCGGCCTGCCCTTCCCCGTGGAAGACCTCGATTCGGCGTCCGTGATCCTGCTGCTCGGTTCGAACGTGGCCGAAACCATGCCGCCGTTCGTCCAGCACCTGCAGGGCGCGCGCGACGCCGGCGGGCTGATCGTGGTGGACCCGCGACGGTCGGCCACCGCGGCGTTCACGGGCAACGGCGGCGGCATCCACCTGCAACCCCTCCCAGGCACGGACCTCGCCCTGATCCTGGGCATCTCCCATGTGGTGGTCCACGAAGGCCTCGCAGACACCGCGTTCCTTGAAGGCCGGACCAACGGGCACAAGGCCGTGCTGCGCAGCCTCAACGCATTCTGGCCCGAGCGCGTACAGTCCATCACCGGCGTTCCCGCCACCCTGATCCGCGAAACCGCGCGCCGCCTGGCCAGGAGCGCCCGCCTCGCCAAGGACGAGGGCCGCGGCGGCTGCTACATCCTCAGCGGCCGCGGTGTGGAGCAGCACGTGGACGGCACCGACACCGCAACCGCGGCGATCAACCTCAGCCTGCTGCTGGGCCTGCCCGGCTCCGCACGCAGCGGCTACGGCACCCTCACCGGCCAAGGCAACGGGCAGGGCGGCCGCGAACACGGCCAGAAGGCGGACCAGCTTCCCGGCTACCGGAAGATCACCGACCCCGCCGCCCGCACCCACATGGCGAAGGTGTGGGGCGTGGACGAATCCCTGATCCCCGGTGCTGGGCTGCCCGCCGTCGAATTCCTGAAGTCCCTGGGACAGCCCGACGGCGTCCGCTGCCTTTTCGTGCACGGCGCCAATGTGGCGGTCTCCGCCCCGGACGCCGGCGCCGTGATCGCGGGACTGCGCAGCCTGGACTTCCTGGTGGTCTGCGACTTCTTCATGTCCGAGACCGCCGCCGAAGCGGACCTGGTGCTCCCCGTAGCCCAATGGGCCGAAGAGGAAGGCACCATGACCAACCTCGAAGGCCGCGTCATCCGGCGCCGCCGCGCGCTGACCCCGCCCCCGGGAGTCCGCACCGAACTATGGCTGATGACCCGGCTTGCCGAACTGCTCGAGGCACCCTCCACCTTCAGCGACGACCCCCGCACCGTCTTCGAGGAATTGCGCCTGGCCTCCGCCGGCGGGCTGGCCGACTACTCCGGCATCGACTACGACATGCTCGACGCCGGCGAAGCCGCCTACTGGCCCTACCCGGCCGGCGGCAAAGGCACGCCGCGGCTCTTCGCCGAAGGGTTCGCGCACGCCGACGGCCGCGCCGCCATGGTCGCCGTCACGCCCTCGAAGCGTGCGCAGCGCAGCTTCGCCAGTGCCTCCGAGCCGGAGTCCCTGGCCCTGGCCACCGGCCGCCTGCTGGAGCACTACCAGTCCGGGGCCCAGACCCGCCGGGTCGCCGAACTCTCGGCGTCCCAGCCCGAAGCCCGGCTGCAGCTGCACCCCGAGACGGCGGCCCGCCGGGGCATCGCCGACGGCGGGCTGGTGACCGTCAGCAACGAACGCGGCGAGGTCCAGGTCCGGGCCGAGGTGAGCACCGCGATCCGGCCGGACACCGTGTTCCTGCCCTTCCACTTCCCCGGCGCCGGCAGCGCCAACCGCCTCACCGAGGCCGCCACAGACCCCATCTCCGGCATGCCGGAATTCAAGACCAGCCGGGTATGGGTCCGGTCCGCCGCGGCGGTCCCGGAACCGGCCCTGGCCGCAACAGCTGTGTCATCGCACCGCAAGGAGGAATCATGAGCGAGCGCGTCGTCGTCGTTGGTTTCGGGCCCGTAGCAGCCCGCCTGGTGGAGGGCCTCCTCCCGGCGGTGCGCCGAGGCAGCGTGAACCTCATGGTCCTCGGCCAGGAAACCGAGGCCGCCTACAACCGGGTGATGGTCGCCGAACTCGGTGTCGGGCGCAGCACCGCGGAAGCCCTCGCAATTGCCGACGCCGCCGAACTCATTGCCGAAGGCGTGGACGTGCGGCTCGGCGTCACCGTCAAGCGGGTGGACCGGGCCCGGCAGCGGCTGGTGCTCTCGGACGGCAGCACGGAGGGCTACGAGCGTCTCGTGTTCGCCACCGGTGCCCGTCCCGTGATCCCGAACCTCACCGGCATCAACCCGGATCCGGCGCACCCCGTGCTGCCCGCCGGGGTCACCGCCCTCCGCGACCTCCGCGATGCCGCCATGCTGCACCGTGCGGTGACCGCCCGCCAGCGCGTGGTGGTGCTGGGCGGCGGCGTCCTCGGCCTGGAGACGGCGCTTGCCGCGGCCGAAGAAGGCGCACAGACCACCGTGGTGCACAGCGGGCCCCACCCGATGGGCCGGAACATCGACCGCGGCGGCGGCGCCGTGCTGAACGCCGCGCTGCGCACCGCCGGCGTCTCGGTGGTGAGCAACGCCCGCTCCACCGCCGTCGAGCACAACGGCCCGGACGGCAACTTCTCCGCGCTGCTGCTCGACGACGGCTCCCGGATCGAAGGCGATCTGCTGCTGCTTTCCTGCGGAGTGCGGCCGCGGATCGAACTGGCCGAAGGCTGCGGCCTTCCGGTTGCGGCCGGCATCCTGGTCGACCACCGGCTCCGCACCCACCACGAACCGCACATGTTCGCCATCGGCGACTGCGCCGAAGTCCGCTGCGGGTCCTCCGGGTGCCCGGACTGCAAAGGTGCCACCGCGCCGTCGGGCCTGGTCGGTCCGGGATGGCGGCAGGCCGAATGGCTGGCGGGTTACCTGGAAGCCCTTGCCGAAGACGGCCAGGAGGCAGCGGACAGCCTGCCGCCGCTGGCAAAGGAACCGCCCGGCGTCGTGGTCCTGAAGGCGCGCGGCATCAACCTGGCGGTCGCCGGCGACAACTCCGCTGAACCGTGGGATGACATTCTCTGTCCCTCTCCCGACGGGCTGCCGCACGATCGGCTACAACACAGGGAAGTGGCCCAGTGGGCGGATCCCGGCCACGGCCGCTACGTCAAGATGACCACCCGCGGCGGGGTCCTGCAGGGGCTGGTATCCGTGGGGATGCCGCGTACCGCCGCCGAACTGGTGGTCCTGTTCGAACGCGGCGCCGAGCTCCCGGCCGACCGTTCGCTGCTGCTGCGCCTGGACGGCACCGACCAGCCCGCCGGCGCCAACAACGACCCCGCGCGCACGGTCTGCCGTTGTGCAGGCGTCAGCGGGGCCGCGATCGAGGAGTCCGTGGCGTCCGGCTGTTCTTCGGTGCCCGAGGTGTCCAAGGCAACCCGGGCCGGGACCGGCTGCGGCGGCTGCCACGAGGACATCAAGGGGATCATCGAAAAACATTTCCAAGGGGCCGTAGCGGCGTAGTGCCCCTTAGGATGGGCCGGTGACCGACCTTTCACCCAGCATCCAGGAAACCGCGCCGGGCGTCTTTTTTGTCGAAGGACCGGCCTCGAACTGGATCGTGGTCCGCGACGGCACCGGATACATACTGGTCGACAGCGGCTATCCCGCCGACCGTGACATCGTCCTTGGCTCCATCCGTTCCCTGGGCCTGGATCCGGCGGATGCACGCGCCGTGCTGATCACACACGGCCACGTGGACCATACCGGCTCAGCGGCCTACTTCTCCGAGGCCTTCGGCACGCCCGTGCTGTGCTCCCCTGAGGAATTGGCCCACGTCCAGGGCCGCGAGAAGCACCAAGTGACCTTCGGCCAGGTGCTCGTCCGTGCCTGGCGTCCCAGGGTGTTCCGCTGGATGCTGCACGTCATCAAGGCAAAGGCCCTGCAGGCACAACCCGTCACCCGAGCCGAAGCCTGGAATCCCGCCCGTCTCCGGGTCCTGCCCGGCGCGCCCGAGGCGCTCCTGCTGCCGGGCCACACCCCCGGGAATGCGGCAATCCTTTTTCCCGCGGCAGGGTCCATCGCTGTGGGCGATTCGTTCGTCACCGCGCACCCGATCAGCCGCGCCGCCGGACCCCAGATGCTGCACAGGATGTACCACTCGGACCCGGCCGCGGCTTTGGAAGCGACCCGCCGGCTCGACGGCGTGGATGCCTCGGTGATCCTGCCAGGCCACGGCCCAGCGCTGCACATGCCGCTGGCGGCGGCCCTGGCGGAGCTGCGCGGCCAGTAGCGCACGCAGCCTCGTCCGCGCCGCCAGCTACATGTGCACGTGGAGGCGGCGTGCGGCTTCGGAAATGGACCCGGTCAGTGACGGATAGACCGTGAAGGTGCTGGCGACGTCGTCGACGTGCAGCTTCTGGGTGACCGCCACGGCAATCGGGAAGATCAGTTCCGAGGCGTTCGGACCCACCACGACGCCGCCGATCACCGTGCCGGAACCCTTGCGGGCAATGATCTTGACGAAGCCGTCCTTGGTGTTGCGCATCTTGGCGCGGGCGTTGGCGAGCAGGGACAGCATGACGACGTCGCCCTGGTACTTGCCGGATTCCAGGTCCGCCTCGGAGACACCCACGGAGGCGATCTCCGGGGAGGTGAAGATGTTGGACGCCACCTGGTGCAGCTTGATGGGGGTGACGCTGTCGCCCAGGAAGTGCGCGATGGCGATGCGGCCCTGCATGGCGGCCACGGAGGCCAGGGCGAACACGCCCGTGCAGTCGCCGGCGGCGTAGATGTTGGGGGCGGTGGTGCGGGAGACGCCGTCCACCTTGATATGCCCGGATTCGGAAAGCGCCACGCCGGCTTCCTCCAGGCCGAGCCCGGCCGTGTTCGGAATGGAGCCCACGCACACCAGGCAGTGGCTGCCGGTCACGGTGGTGCCGTCGCCGAGGGTGACCTCCACCCCGCTTTCGGTGCGCACGACGGCGTTCGCCCGGGAACGCGAGAGGACGCGCACCCCGCGGCGCTTGAAGACGTCCTCCAGCACCGCCGCGGCGTCGGTGTCCTCGCCGGGGAGCACCTGGTCGCGGCTGGAGATCAAGGTGACCTTGGAGCCGAGGCCGTTGTAGGCGGAAGCGAATTCGGCGCCGGTGACGCCGGAGCCCACCACGATCAGTTCCTCGGGCAGTTCCTCGAGGTTGTACAGCTGGGCCCAGTTCAGGATGCGTTCGCCGTCCGGCTTGGCGGTGGGCAGTTCGCGGGGGTGCGCGCCGACCGCCAGGAGGATGGCGTCGGCGGTGACAGTCCTGGTGCCGTCGATGGTGAGGACCTCGATGGTGTGGTTGTCCACGAGCTTGCCGGAGCCTATGACGATCTCCACACCGGCATGGTCCAAGGCCTCGTGGATGTCTTCGGACTGTTCGCGGGCCAGGCTGAGAAGGCGGTCGTTGATGTGACCGAGGTCCGCGCGCATGTGTGGGGCGACGTCGCCCCCGTCGACGGCGAACTTGACTCCCAACTCCCCCGCCTCGCCGACGCGGGTCATGAGGTCCGCCGTCGCGATCAGGGTCTTGGAAGGTACGACGTCGGTGAGGACGGCTGAGCCGCCGAGGCCGGCGCGCTCGATGATGGTGACCTGCGCCCCGAGGGCCGCTGCGACCATGGCGGCTTCGTAGCCACCAGGACCTCCACCAAGAATTGCAATACGGGGCGAACTGAAGTCAGGATGCATGGTCACAAAGAACAATTGTTACGCATTGCCGGGGGTGCCTGCCACTAAGCCCCGCCTGAGTGGCCTGTACCTCACTGCCCGCCGCGCCATCACCGCCCCGCCGCTGTTCAATGCCGCGGGGCTCCCTGTAGCTTGTACCAGTGAGTAACAGTGAGCTGCTTAACACCGATCCCTTCGAAGCCGCGCGGGACGCCGCGGACTACATCGCCGCGGAGACCGGCGTCGAAAGCCATGATGTTGCCCTGGTGCTCGGCTCCGGCTGGGGCGCCGCCGCGGATCTCATCGGCGACACCACCGCGACCCTCACTGCGGCCGAAGTACCCGGCTTCTCCGCACCCGCCGTCGAAGGCCACGTAGGGACAATCCGCTCGGTGCTGACCAACGAGGGCAAACGGGCCCTGGTACTCGGCGCACGCACCCACTACTACGAAGGCAAGGGCGTGCGCGCGGTGGTCCACGGTGTGCGCACCGCCGCGGCGGCCGGCTGTAAGACCCTGGTGGTGACCAACGGCTGCGGCGGCCTGAACGAAGCCTGGTCACCCGGCACCCCTGTGCTGATCAGCGACCACATCAACCTCACCGCAACCTCACCACTGGAAGGCGCAACCTTCGTTGACCTGACGGACCTGTATTCGTCCCGGATCCGCGGCCTGGCGCGCGAGGTGGATCCCACCCTGGACGAGGGCGTCTACGTCCAGTTCACCGGCCCGCACTACGAAACCCCCGCCGAGGTGCAGTTCGCCAAGCGGATCGGCGCCGACCTCGTGGGCATGTCCACCGCCCTCGAAGCCATCGCCGCCCGCCATGCGGGCATGGAGGTTTTCGGCATCTCGCTGGTCACCAACCTGGCCGCGGGCATCAGCCCTGCACCACTGAGCCACCAGGAAGTCATCGAGGCCGGAGAGGCCGCCGGCGCGCGGATCTCGAAGCTCCTCGCGGACATCATCGCCAGGCTCTGAACTCAGACCGGGCTCGTCCGGACCCTCACATCAGTCCGGACTCGTCCGGACCAGGACGGTCACCGCGTTTCCGGTTACCCCGTCCGCCGTGGCGGTGATCTCGGCGTCGCCTTCCTTGATGGCGGTGACAAGGCCCGAGCCGTCGACGGACGCGATGAGCGGCCTGCTCGAGGCCCACTCGACGTCCGAACCCGTGGTGCCGTCGCTGTAGGTCACCACGGCGCTCAACTGCACGCTTCCGCCGGGCTCGGGCTGCAGCGGGCCGGACGGCGTCACCTTGATGCTCTTCACCGTCGGGACCACCGTAAGCGTCGCTTGGCCCCGCAATATTTGCCCGCCGGCACCGGGCAGCGTGGCGACGACGGCGGTGCTTCCGATGCCGCGGGCCGTCACGAGGCCGGTGGCATCGACCTCGCCGACCGTTGAGCCCGGCGGCGAAGTTTCCCAGGTGACATTGCCGACGGTGGCGCTGCTGCCGTCCGAATAGGTGGCGACTGCCTCCAGTTGCGCCGTCTGTCCTTCTTTCAAGGTCAGCTCCGCGGGATTGACGGAGAGCGCGGTAACCACTTTCGGCGCCGGCGGAACGGTGATCACTGACGTGCCCCGCAGGCCGGCCTGCGATGCGGTGATGGTTGCCGTACCGGGCGCGACGGCGGCGGCGATCCCGGTGCCGTCGACCGCCACGATGCCGGGGTTGCTGGAGGTCCAAAGCACCGGACCGTTCAGCTTTCCCCGGGAACCATCGCTGTAGCTTCCTTCGGCCAGCAGCTGCAGGATTCCGCCCTGGTCCACGGTGGCCGTCTCCGGGGACACGTGCACGCCCGTCAGCTTCGCGCCGTCTGCTTGCACGACGAGGACCAACTGTCCTGAGACTCCTGTCAGCGTCGCCGTAAGTTCCGCGGTGCCTGCCGCGACGGCCGTCACGACGCCGGCTCCGTCCACCGTTGCGACGGCAGGGTTGCTGGACGCCCATTCCACCCCGTCTCTGAGGCGCCTGCTCGAGCCGTCGCTGTAGCGGCCCGTGGCCGTGAGGGGGATGGTGGCCGCCGGACGCAAGGACTGCGACGCAGAGGTGACGGCGATCGATTCGAGGGTCGGCGGTGGAGGCGGCATGACCGCGATGCGCCAGGCCACGAAGGCCGCCGTGAGGGCCAGGGCGGCGGCCACCGCAGCCACGCTGGCCCACATGAATTTCCGCCGCACCTGGGCCATGCCGGCGCCAACGGCGCTTGCCAGGTCCGCGGGGTGCCCGGCTGACCTGACGTCCGCTTCGTCCAGGAGCCGTTGCCTCAGTTCCCGGTTCATTTCAGGTCCTCATCCGGCGACGGTCTCTCTTCGAGCGCCGGCTTGCCGTCGGCGGAAGGACCCCGGGTCAAAGCGTGGGCCGCGGCCCACGAGCCGAGGACTTCCGCCGTCGTCCGGTCTGTCAGGCCGGCGATCTCGGCAAAGGTGAGGTTGGCAAACTCGTGCAGCACCACCACGATGCGTTCTTCCAGGGCGAGGCTGGTAAGTAGGTCCCCTTCGGGAAGTGGCCCGCGCCCCGCTCCCCGCCATATTTCATCCTTGCGGATCAGGCGGATCAGGACACACAGCGTGTACACGCGAAGCTGCGGCGTGACCGGTCCCCGCCAAGCGGCCGCTGCCTGGGACCACGCAGCCTCCAGCAACTCACGGGCGGTTTCCGGATCAGGGCACAGCAGGTGCGCGCAGTACTCCATGTCGCCCCTTTGGAGCTCGAAGACGCTGCGCAGTTCGGCCTCGCGGTCCTTGAGCGCCGGTGAAAGCTTGAAACCCGGCGACAGGCCGAACTCGATCTCCTTTACGGCCGGCAGCAGGACCGCCGCCACCAGCGTCAGCAATCCGGCGCCGATCGGAATCGCGGAGACAAGTTCCGGAAGGAGCCATCCCGCGGCGACGACAGCCACGGCCAGGACGGCCAGCACCAGGCGCAGGGGGTTCAGGGAGGCCAAGAAACGCCGTTTCGGCAATTCACACATGCTGCACCAGCTCACGATGTGTACGCGGTGCCGGCCCGGTTCAGCGGCAGATCCGCATCCACATTCTACGTCCATCGATTGGACTTCAGAAGGGCGGGCCGCGGTGCCGCCGGAGGCTGCAAATCCCCAGCTGGACCGCAGAAAACCGGGAGGCCGTCAAGTCAAACGGCACCGCAGTTAACGGTGCATGAACACTTTGAAATAAAGCAGATTTGTCCGAAACATTTGCATCGACCGGCAGGGTGTGGCACGCGCGCGATGTAGGAATGTAAGCGCTTGCGCATATTTGTCTGACATCTCGCCCCGGCGGGTCCGAACCCGCCGAAACAGGGTTTGATCCCTCCGCCGGGAACGTGCAAGCGTTGACAACGTTCCGGCGGCCTCCCCGCCGGAACGCAAACGTTGGCGGTCCCCGGACGGCCAACGCCACTCGATACGATGGCGTCCTTCGAAGGCGGCATCACCGTTATCGAGGAGCCGGAGTTGACCCCGGGCAGTTGCGCCCGGATCCGATGTCCACACTCCGCGAGAAGAGCGAAAGCATGAACTTCCAGGCCGCCTGAACGCCTGCCTCCCCCAGACCTGCGCCGGACACCCCTGTCCGACGCGGCCGGCGGCCTCCGCAGGGAGGCCGCCGGTACCCGGTCCCGCGCCGCCGCTCCCAACATCCAAGGCGTGTCCCCGCGGCAGGGACCGGTTCCAGGGCTCCGGCCCGTCTTCCACGAAATACAACTCCGCGAGAAGAGCACAAATGAGCATTCACTCAACCCCCGCACGGCCGCGGCGCCGCCTGCGGACCGCCGTGTCAGCCACGGCGGCCGCGAGCGTCGTGGCCTCCATCCTGTTGGCCTCCGCGGCCGCACAGGCGAACATCCCGGCCGATCCGCCGTCGGGCAGCATGCCGGCACCCACCGCCGGCTTCCCGCTGCCTACCGAGCACACGCAGAAGGCCTACGACCCGGCCGCCGACTTCACGGCCAAGTGGACCCGCGCGGATGCCAAGCAGATCATGGCGCAGAGCAACCCCAACGTTGCCCCCGGCGAAAACTCGATGAGCCCCGACGTCACCATGCCGGAAATCCCGGAGGACTTCCCGGCCATGAACGACGACGTGTGGGTCTGGGACACTTGGTCCCTGACCGATGAGCACGCCAACCAGATCAGCTACAAGGGCTGGGACGTCATCTTCTCGCTGGTCGCGGACCGCCACGCAGGGTACGGCTTCGACCAGCGCCACTGGAACGCCCGGATTGGCTACTTCTTCCGCAAGACCAACGCGGACCCCGCCAAGGACAAGTGGAACTACGGCGGACACCTGTTCCTGCCCAACAGCTCCATCGGCAACACCGAATGGTCCGGTTCCACCCGGCTCATGAAGGGCGACCAGGTCAACGTGTTCTACACCGCGACCACCTTCTACGACGTTGCCGAGCGCAACGCCGGCGGCGGCGGAATCGCTCCGGATGCCGTGATCGCCAAGGCCCTGGGCAACATCCACGCCGACAAGAGCGGCGTTACCTTCGACGGCTTCAAGCACACCAAGCTGCTGGAACCGGACGGAAAGATGTACCAGACCAAGGCCCAGAACCCGGGCTTCGCCTTCCGCGACCCGTACACCTTTGCCGACCCGGCCCACCCGGGCAAGACCTTCATGGTCTTCGAAGGCAACACCGGCGGCAACCGCGGCGAATACGAGTGCAAGGCCGAGGACCTCGGCTACAAGCCGGGCGACCCCCACGCCGAAAAGGTTCAGGACGTCCAGAACACCGGCGCCTACTACCAGACCGCCAACGTGGGCCTGGCTGTGGCCGAGAACAAGGACCTGACCAAGTGGAAGTTCCTGCCCCCGCTTCTCTCCGCCAACTGCGTGAACGACCAGACCGAGCGTCCGCAGATCTTCATCCAGAACGAAGACGGCAAGAACAAGTACTACCTGTTCACCATCAGCCACCAGTTCACCTACGCGGCAGGCATGCGCGGCCCTGACGGCGTCTACGGCTTCGTCGGCGACGGCATCCGTTCCGACTACCAGCCGGTGAACAACAGCGGCCTGGCCCTGGGCTCCCCGACCGACCTGAACCTGCCTGCCAACAACCCGAGCGGCACCATCTCGGGTCAGCAGAACGGCCGCCAGTTCCAGGCCTACTCGCACTACGTGCAGCCCAACGGCCTCGTCCAGTCGTTCATCGACAACGTCAACGGCGTGCGCGGCGGTTCCCTCTCCCCGACCGTGAAGATCAACTTCAAGGGCGGCGTGTCCCAGGTTGACCGCAGCTTCGGCCAGGACGGCCTCGGCCCGTTCGGCTACCTCCCCACCAACGTCCGCGTTGGCGGTGAAGGCCTCTACAAGTAGGCCGCAACAAAGCCGCGGGGCAGGCGCTGCGAACCGTCTGCCCCGCACCGCGGGGACCTCCACCACCACCGGAGGTCCCCGCACCACTTTCCACCCCCCAGGATTCCCCCATGCTTCTCCAGAACCCCTTCAAGACCCTCCGTCCCGCCCTCTGCGCGGCAGCCGCCGTCGTCGTCGCCCTGTCTGCCGGGTGCACCGGACCGAAACCCGCAACCCCGGACGCCCCGCCTGCCGTCTCTTCCGCGGCACCCTCCGCCCAGGATCCCTGGCGTCCCGCCGTCCACCTGACCGCGGAACGGAACTGGATCAACGACCCCAACGGCCTGGTGTACGAAAACGGCACCTACCACGCCTTCTACCAGCACAACCCGCACGGCAACTTCTGGGGCAACATGTCCTGGGGCCACTCCACCAGCACCGACCTCATCCATTGGACGCAGCAGCCGGTGGCCATGGAGGCGAGCGAGGCCGAGGAGATCTTCTCCGGCGCGATCGTGCTGGACAAAGAGAACGCCTCCGGTCTCGGCACCGCCGGGAACCCGCCCATGGTGGCCCTGTACACCAGCGCCTACGGCAAGGGCGGGGCACGCCCGGCCGGCGTCCAGGCCCAGTCGCTGGCCTACAGCCTGGACCACGGCAAGACCTGGCAGAAGTACAAGGGCAACCCCGTCCTGGATCTTGCCCCGAGCAACAACAACTTCCGCGACCCCAAGGTCACCTGGTACGAGCCCGGCGGCTACTGGGTGATGACCACCGTGGTGGCCGACGCCCAGGTGGTCAAGCTGTTCAAGTCCACGGACCTGCTGCACTGGGACCACCTAAGCGATTTCTCCGGAGTGGGCGCCCAAGGCGGGCTGTGGGAAGTCCCCGAACTGCTGCAAATGGACGTCGCGGGTGGCAACGGCCTGAAGAAGTGGGTCATGCTGCTGAGCATCAATCCGGGCGGGATCGCCGGCGGCTCGGGCATGCAGTACTTCGTGGGCGATTTCGACGGCCGGACCTTCACCGCGGAGAACGCCGCCAAGCCCGGGGCCCCGCTGACGGATTCCCAGTGGCTGGACTACGGCGCCGATTACTATGCCGCGAACTCGATCAGCGGCGCACCCGGCGGCAAGCCCGTGCTCCTGGGCTGGATGGGCAACTGGGACTACGCCCAGGACGTACCCACCACGCCCTGGCGCGGTGCCATGGCCGTTCCCCGTGAGCTGGAGCTGCTGCGCGACGGCGGGCGTTACGCCCTGCGTTCGGGCATCGCTGCCGCTGCTTCCGGGGCCCTCGGCGAGGCCGCCGGCGGTGAGGTCCGCCGCAGGAACCTCACCGTCGACGGCGGCGCGGAGCCGCTGGGCGGGGACTTCACCGCCCGCAGCCAGCTGCTCGACGTCGAACTCGAACCGGGAGAGGCTGCCGAGACCGGACTGGTGCTGCGCAGCTCCGCGGACGGCAGCTCGGGACTTCGGGTCTCCTACGAGCGGGCAACCGGGACCCTGAAGGTGGACCGCTCCCGTGCCGGGACCGGCAACTTCTCCCGGCTGTTCAGCCCGTACCATCAGGCCAAGGTTCCGCTGCGGGACGGGAAGCTCCGTTTGCGGATCCTGCTGGATTCCTCCTCCGTGGAGGTCTTCACGCCGGACAGTACGGTGGCCATCACGGACACCTTCTTCCCGGCCTGGGACGACACCGAAACGCTGGCATTCAGCCGCGGCGGCGCGGCGGAGGTCAGGGTCAGCTCCGCCGCACCCTGACCCCGCGTTGCCAGTTAAGAAGGCAAAACAGATAGTTTTGTACCTATGACTTCGAGCGACGCGGCCCCCGAATCGTCAAACACCGTGCAGGTGGACCAGTTGATTTCCGCAGCCCGCACCTGGGCCCGGCAGGACCCGGACCCGGTGACCGCGGCGGCGCTGGAGGAGCTTGCCGACCAGGCCGCTGAGGGAATCCCGGCGGCCCGCCAGCAGCTCGAAGACAGCTTCAACGGGACCCTGCAGTTCGGCACCGCCGGCCTCCGCGCCGCGCTCGGTCCCGGCCCGAACCGCATGAACCGAGTGGTGGTGAGGCGGGCCGCGGCAGGCTTCGCGGCGTTCCTGAACGACGCCGTGTCCGCGTCCGGCCCGGGCTCCCGGCCGCGCGTCGTCGTCGGCTACGATGCCCGCCACAACTCAGACGTCTTCGCCACGGAGTCTGCCGCCGTCTTCGCCGCCGCCGGGATCGAAACCTTCCTGATGCCCTCGGCACTGCCCACTCCGCTGCTCGCCTACGCGGTGCGGGCCCTGGACTGCGACGGCGGCGTGATGGTCACCGCGAGCCACAACCCGCCGCAGGACAACGGTTACAAGGTGTACCTTGGCGGACGCGCAGTGGAAGAGAGCGGACGCGGCGCCCAGATCGTGGCTCCCTACGATGCCCGGATCGCCGGCTACATCGAAGCGGTGGGCGGCCTGGAGGACATCGCGCTGGCCGGGGACGGCTGGACCGTACTGCCTGAGTCGATCGCCGACGACTACCGTGCCGCCGTCGTCGCCCTGGCCGATCCCGGACGTTTCCCCGCTAGGGAGCTGAAGATCGTGCTGACGCCAATGCACGGCGTGGGCGGGGACACCGCCGTCTCGGTGCTCAAGGATGCCGGGTTCCACGACGTGACGCTGGTCGAGGAACAGGCCTTGCCGGACCCGGATTTCCCCACCGTGAGCTTCCCGAACCCCGAAGAACCCGGTGCACTGGACCTCGCGCTGGCCGCCGCCGGGCGGCTCGACGCAGACATCGTGCTGGCCAACGACCCCGACGCCGACCGGGCCGCCGTCGCTGCCCGTGACCCGGAAAGCGGGGCGTGGCGGATGCTGCGCGGGGACGAAGTGGGGGCTTTGTTGGGGGCACACGTGGTGACGCGGTCGCTCGCGGGCTCCGAGCCGGTTGAGTCGCCCGGGGTCTTCGCCAACTCGATCGTGTCCTCGCGGCTGCTGGCCAGGATCGCCGCCGCTGCGGGCGCGGCCCACGAGGAAACCCTCACCGGTTTCAAGTGGATCTCCCGCGTTCCGGGCCTGGTGTACGGCTACGAAGAAGCGCTGGGTTACTGCGTGGCTCCGGAGCTGGTCCGGGACAAGGACGGAATCTCCGCGTCCCTGCTGATCGCCGAACTCGCCGCGGCGGCGAAGGCCGCGGGCCAGACGGTCTTCGACACCCTGGACGAGCTTTATCTGATGCACGGCCTGCACGCGAGCGACCAACTCAGCATCCGGGTGGCAGACCTTGGCCTGCTGGACGCCATGATGAACAGGCTGCGTTCCGATCCGCCGGAAGGGTTCGGGGGCTCCGCCGTCGAGCAGTTCACGGACCTGTCCGAAGGCAGCGAACACCTTCCGCCCACCGACGGCCTGCTGTACCTAACCCGGGACCAGAGCCGGGTCATCATCCGTCCCAGCGGCACCGAGCCGAAGCTCAAGTGCTACCTGGAAGTGATCGTTCCCGTGGAATCAGCCGCCGAACTGCCGGAAGCCCGCGCCGCGGCACGGGCTTCCCTGGACCGGATCCTCGCCGATGTGCGGGAGGCTCTGGGGCTGTAGCTACAGCTCCACCTCGACATACCCGTCAACGATCCGTGCGCCGTAGGTTGCCAGGCGGAGTTCGGGCTTGGTGAAGCATTCGCCGGTGCGCAGGTCGTAGACCTCTTTGTGCAGCGGGGAGGCGATGGTGGGGCTGCTGCCCCGGGAGCCGATGATGCCGCGGGCCATGACGTTGGCCAGGGTGGCCGGGTCCTGTTGGGCCACGGCGTAGACCTCATCGGAGGGCAGCCGGAACAGCGCGATCTGCAGGCCGTCGATGAATGCCGCCTCGCCCCAGGCCGGCTCGAGTTCATTCAGCGGGCAGACGCGGTGCCAGCCGGCCGCAGGGGCGGTGCGTGTTTCGCGTTCCAGGACTACCGTCATGATCTTTTCCTCTCGCCTTGCCGGGTTTGCTGCGGGATAAGAAAAAGCTAGGCCCGGGACGTTTCACCGGAAGGCCCGCCGTGTGTCCGGCACGTAAAAGAGTGCTCACGGCGCTCGAAATCCAAGCGTGACCCAGAAGTTAAACCCACGAAACAATCGGGAAACTGAGGCGAAACTGGCCATCCCTACGCTGGGATGACCAGCTGCGGAGCACCACATTCCGCGACATCTGCGAAAGGCCAGCAATGACCGGATCCACCCACGCCCCAGAGACCCGGCGCATCGTCGTCGCCGGAGGCGGCCCCGCCGCCCACCGCTTCGCGGATGCCATGCATACCCGCGGTCTCGAGGGCTGGCATCTGACGGTCCTTGCCGAGGAAGTCCACCTCCCCTACGACCGCGTCGCCCTGAGCAAGGCCCTAAGCGACATGGAGTACGACCTGACCATGGGCGACACCGCCATGTGGGACCACGAATCGATCACGCTGCGCACCGGCGAGCGGGTCATCTCGGTGGACACCGGCGCTCAGACGGTCACCACGTCCACGGGTGCCAGCTACCCTTACGACCATTTGGTGGTGGCCACCGGCTCCGATGCTGCGAAGCTTCCCTTCCCCGGCGGCGAGCTGGCCCACGTCTACCGCACGCTGGACGACGTCTGGACCATCAACAAAACCGTTGCCGAACTCGGCGCCACGCTGGGTCGGAAGGTCCGCACCGTGACCATCGGCGGCGGGCTGCTCGGCCTGGAGGCAGCGGCCGGAACCATGGAACTCGGCGCCGAGGCAGCGATCGTCAACGGCTCCCGCTGGCTCATGAACGCGCAGCTGGACGAAGGCGCCGGCCAGGCGCTCGGCCGGCTGGTCGCCGCCAAGGGCCTGGAAGTCCACACCGGCAGCTACCCGGCCGAAATCCTCTCCGACGACGCCGGCCAGGTCACCGGCGTGCTGCTGAAGAATGGCACGGTCATCCCGGCGGACATGGTGATCGCCTCGATCGGCATCCGTCCCCGCGACGAACTGTTCCGCGATGCGGACGGTACCGCTCCCGACGGCGGGTCTCCCCTTTTCGAGCTCGGCCCCAAGGGCGGTGTGGTCATCAACAATCACTGCCGCACCGCCGTCGGGAACGTCTGGGCGATCGGGGAGGTGGCCAACTTCGGCGGCATGTGCATGGGTCTGGTGGCTCCGGCGAACACGATGGCCGAGATCGTGGCGGACCGCCTGCACGGCGGACAGGCGACCTTCCCCGGCTTTGACACCGCCACCAAGCTCAAGCTCTCCGGCGTGGACGTGGCCAGCTTCGGCGACGCCTTCGCCAAGACCGAGCACGCCCTGGAAATCGTCTACGCCGACCCCGCCCGCGGCGTCTACCAGAAAATCGTCACCACCGATGATGCGAAGACGCTGCTGGGCGGCATCTTCGTGGGCGACGCCACCCCGTACATGAGCCTGCGCCCGCTGCTGGGCCGTGAACTTCCGGCCGAACCCGGTGCGTTCCTCAGCGCGGCCGGCGGCGGCGAGGCCCCGGAAACCGAACTGCCCGACGACGCGATCCTGTGCTCCTGCAACAACGTCGCCGCGGGCTCCATCCGCGATGCCATCAACGGCTGCGGCTCCTGCGAGGGCAACACCCCCGTCCAGGACCTGGGCGAACTGAAGAGCTGCTCCCGGGCCGGAACCCAGTGCGGCTCCTGCGTGCCGATGCTCAAGAAGCTGCTCGAAGGCGAACTGAAGAAGTCCGGCGTCGAGGTTTCCAAGGCCCTGTGCGAGCACATCAGCCTCTCCCGCCAGGAACTGTTCGAAACCATCCGCATCCTGGAACTGACCTCCTTCGAAGAAATCATGGCCAAATACGGCACCGGCGCCGGCTGCGACATCTGCAAACCCACCATCGCCAACATCCTGGCCAGCCAGAACAGCGCCTACGTCCTGGACGCCGGCCGCGGCACCCTGCAGGACACCAACGACCGCGCCCTGGCCAACATGCAGAAGGACGGCACCTACTCGGTGGTGCCGCGCATCGCCGGCGGCGAGATCACTCCGCAGAAGCTCGGCGTGATCGCGGCCGTCGCGGAAAAGTACGGCCTGTACACGAAGATCACCGGCGGGCAGCGGATCGACATGTTCGGCGCCCGGCTCGAACAGCTCCCGGAAATCTGGAAGGAACTGGTCGATGCCGGCTTCGAGTCCGGCCAGGCGTACGGCAAGAGCCTGCGCACTGTGAAATCCTGCGTCGGCTCCACCTGGTGCCGTTACGGCGTGCAGGATTCCGTGGCCATGGCCGTGAACCTGGAACTGCGCTACCGCGGCCTGCGCAGCCCGCACAAGCTCAAAATGGGCGTGTCCGGTTGTGCCCGCGAATGCGCCGAAGCCCGCGGCAAGGACGTGGGCGTGATCGCCACCGCCGACGGCTGGAACCTCTACGTCGGAGGCAACGGCGGCGCCACCCCCGCCCACGCGCAGCTCCTGGCCAAGGACCTGGACGATGACACCCTCATCAAGTACATCGACCGCTACTTCATGTACTACATCCGCACCGCCGACCGCCTCCAGCGAACCGCCCGCTGGCAGGAAGAACTCGAGGGCGGCCTGGAGCACGTCCGCCAGGTCGTGGTAGAGGATTCCCTGGGCATCGCCGAGGACCTCGAGGCCGCCATGGCCAAGCACGTGGACACCTACGTGGACGAATGGGCAGACACCCTCAAGGATCCTGAGCGCCTGCGCCGCTTCCGCTCCTTCGTCAACGCCCCCGACCAGAAGGACGACTCCATCACCTTCGTCCCGGACGAGCGCGGCCAGATCCGCCCGGCCACCAACGAGGAAAAGGGCAGCGTACTCATCGCGTCCACCATCCCCGTCCGCTCCACCAACGGAAGCGAGAACTGACCATGCAGCTCAGCATCGACCTCACCGGCCGTGACGTCCTGGTCACGGGATCCGAAACTGCCGCCCGCCAGGCGGTCCGCCGCTACGAGGCAGCGGGTGCGAAAGTCTTCCGCCTGACCGTTCCCGAGGGAGCCGCCGGCGACGGTCCGCTGCCCGAGCACCCCTTCCTGATCGCCGCCGTCGACGACGGCCAACCGGGCTGGGAGCCGCTGCTGCGGCGTGCAGGGGAAGCCGGCATCCCGGTGGCCGTCGAGCCGGCCGCGGGCGCTGCGGGCCACGTGACGCTGGTCGGCGGCGGCCCCGGTACCCCGGACCTCCTCACCGTCGGTGCCGTCAACGCCCTGCGGGACGCCGACGTCGTCTTCTACGACCGTCTGGCCCCCTACCAGGAACTGGAGCGGCTCAGCAGCGGCCGGCTGGTGGACGTCGGCAAGCAGCCCGGCCACCACAAGGTCACCCAGTGCGACATCGAAAAGCTCATGGTCGAGGCCGCCCTGGCCGGCGAGAACGTGGTGCGCCTCAAGGGCGGTGACCCGTTCGTGTTCGGCCGCGGCGGCGAGGAAGTGGCCGCCTGCGTGGCCGCCGGTGTCCCGGTGAACGTTATTTCGGGCGTCACCAGCGCCATCTCCGTCCCCGCAGCCGCCGGCATTCCCGTGACGCACCGCGAAGTGAGCCACATGTTCACGGTGGTGTCCGGCCACGCCCCGCTGACCGAAGACGAGCACACCCACCTGGCGGGCCTGGGCGGCACCATCGTGGTGCTGATGGGCATCGGCACGCTGCCCCAGCTGGCGGCCGGCCTGCGCCGCGCCGGGATGCGCGCGGACATGCCGATGGCTGTCGTCGAACGGGGCTACCGTCCCGGTCAGCGGACCACCATCGCCGAACTCGGTACGATCGAAAATGCGGCCGCGGGCTGCAGCAATCCGGCCGTCCTGGTCATCGGCGAGGTGGTCGGGGTGGCAATGGCCAGCCGCAATCATGCCGCTGCCTCCGCTGACCTGAACCGCCTCGCGGCTTCGCTCCTTGAAGCCTGAAGGGACCCACATGAGCACCACGTCCACCATGACCGCCGACGGAGCCGCGATTAACACGCCCGTGGAGGAAAACACGCCGCTTGCCGCCGTCGAATCCGCCGCAGACACCCCGCTGGACGGCTTCCTGATCGGTGTGACATCGCACCGCCGTTCCCGCGACCTGATCGAAGCCCTCGAACGGCGCGGCGCCGAGGTGCTGCACGCCCCCGCGCTGAAAATCGCTCCGGTGCAGGAGGACACTGCGCTCATCGAGGACACCAAGACCATCATCGAAGCGCGCCCGGACATCTGCATCGCCACCACCGCCTACGGCATGCGCCGCTGGTGCGAGGCCGCGGACTCCTTTGGCATCGGCGAACAGTTGCTTGAGGTGCTCTCGGCCACCCGCATGTTCGTCCGTGGCCCCAAGGCCCGCGGTGCCGTCCGCGCGGCCGGCCTGGCCGACGTCGGGATCAGCAGCGACGAAACCACCGCCACCCTGGTGGACATGCTGCTCCACGAGGGTGTGCGCGGCAAGACGGTGGCCGTCCAGTTGCACGGTTACACGGATTTCCGCCAACTCGAACGGCTGCGCATGTCCGGCGCGAAAGTCCTGACCGTCACCCCGTACCGCTGGGTGAAGCCGGACGGCAGCGACAAGCTTCCGCGCCTGATCGAGGCCGCCTGCGGCGGCAAGCTGGACGTGCTCACCTTCACGAGCGCCCCCGCCGTCGACGCGCTGTGGAGCACGGCCCACGAGATGGGCATGTACCAGCAGCTGATCGAGGCGCTCAGGACGCAGGTGACCGTGGCCGCCGTCGGGCCCGTGACCGCCCAGCCGCTGCTCGACGCCGGGCTGTCGCCCCTGATCCCGGACCGTTACCGCATGGGGGCGCTGATCCGCCTGGTCACCGAGCACCTGGCCCTGAACCACGTGCGCCGCCTGGCAACCAAGGCCGGGGACGTGGAGCTGCGTGGCCGCTGCCTGAAGATCAACGGCGACGTGGTGGACCTTGCCCCCGCTCCCCTGCTGCTCCTGCGGGCCCTGCTCGGGGCCGGCGGCGCGGTGCTCTCCCGCGAGTCGCTCTCGGAACTGCTGGAACTGCGCGGCTCCGTGCACGCCCTGGACATGACGGTGAGCCGGCTGCGCTCCGCCCTGCCGGACGGAAGCCTCGTGGAAACCGTAGTGAAACGGGGCTATCGCCTGCGCGTCTAGGCGCTGTTCCGGCAATTACTCCAAGGCATGGACAGATTGCGCGGCCGGTGGGAACATGTCGCTATATTCCGCAGCTGCTCCTAAGGAACGGCCATGACTTTGCCGGGGAAGTATCAACAGGATGACCCTTCCGGACCTGATTCCGGGGGCGCGCCCGAAACCGTTGACGCCGTGGTGGTGGGCACCGGATTCGGCGGTTCGGTGGCGGCCCTGCGCCTGGCCGAAGCCGGCAAATCCGTGGTGGTCATGGAGCGCGGAAAGGCCTATCCGCCCGGCAGCTTCGCACGAAGCCCGGCGGAAATGGGCCGGAATTTCTGGGACCCGGACCGCGGGCTCTACGGCCTCTTCGATGCCTGGACCTTCCGCGGCACCGAAGGCCTCGTCTCCAGCGGGCTGGGCGGCGGCTCGCTGATTTACGCGAACGTGCTGCTGCGCAAGGACCCCAAGTGGTTCGTCAAGGAATCCCCGGTGCCCGGCGG
Organism: Arthrobacter cupressi; assembly: GCF_900099975.1. Taxonomy (GTDB): domain Bacteria; phylum Actinomycetota; class Actinomycetes; order Actinomycetales; family Micrococcaceae; genus Arthrobacter; species Arthrobacter cupressi. The sequence continues at coordinate 474,005 of NZ_FNEI01000001.1, read as the reverse complement.
CGGCTACGAGAACTGGCCCTTCAGCTACGAAGACCTGGAGCCTTTCTACAAGGACGCCGAGGACATGCTGCAGCCCGTCCCGTATCCGTACCGGGACACCCCCAAGACCATGGCCATGGAAGCCAGCGCCGCCGCCCTGGGGCTGGCCATCAAGCGGCCGCCGATCGCCGTCACCTTCACCACCGCCCCCGGCGCGGAGCCCGGCACCAACCAGCCGCTGGCCGCCGCACCCTACGGCAGCGTCCACGGCGAGCGCGCCGTCCGGACCACTTGCACCCTCTGCGGCGAATGCGACCTCGGCTGCAACTCCGGGGCCAAGAACTCCCTGGACCACACCTACCTCTCCGCGGCACAGCGGGCGGGCGCCGATCTCCGCACCCTGCACGACGTGCGCGGCATCCGGCCGCTCGGCGGCACCGGCTCCGGCACCGGCTACGAGGTCCGCTACGTGGTGCACGATCCGGAGAACCCCGAGGCTCCGTTGCTTGAGCGGATCATCCGCTGCCGGCACCTGATCCTCGGCGCAGGGACCTTCGGCAGCAACTTCCTGCTCTTGCGCAACCGGGCCTCCCTGCCAGCGCTCAGCGAAACCCTCGGCAGCCGGTTCAGCGGCAACGGCGACCTGCTGACCTTCGTCATGGGCGCCAAGATCCACAACGAAGGCAAGGTACCGGCAACCCGCACCCTCTCCGGAAGCCGTGGGCCCGTCATCACCACCGCCATCCGGGTGCCGGACACCGAGGACGGCGGCAGCGGGCGCGGCTATTACGTCGAAGACGCCGGTTATCCGGCTTTCATGAACTGGCTGATCGAGACCGGGCAGCTGGGCCGGGTGGTCCGCAGGACCGCCCGGGTGGCCGGCCAGTTGCTCAAGGACCGGCTTTTCGAGGCCCGCCGTTCCAACATCTCCGCCGACCTCGCCGCGGCACTGGGCGACGGCAGCCTCTCGGCCAGTTCGCTGCCGCTGCTGGGCATGGGCCGTGATGTCCCGGATGGCGTGCTAAGCCTCCAGGATGGCCGGCTCGCCGTGGACTGGACACTCGCCACCTCCACGGGGTACTTCGGCCGGGTCCGCAAGACCATGGCGGACATCGCCGGCGAACTGGGCGGCGACTTCGTGGACAACCCGCTCTGGTGGGCCAAACGTGTCATCACGGTGCACCCCATCGGCGGCGCCCCGGCCGGGAGGAACCCTGCGGAGGGCGTAGTCGATTCCTACGGCGAGGTGTTCGGCTACCCGGGAATGTTCGTGGTGGACGGCGCCGCCATGCCGGGCCCGGTGGGCGCCAACCCGTCCCTGACCATCGCGGCGTTCGCCGAGCGTGCCTGCCGCCGTCTGCTGGAAGGCGCCCGGCCCGCCGCCCGCGGGATCGCACCGGAGTCACAGCACGACGGCGGCCCGGTCACGTCCGTACGGGACGCGCCGGCGACGTCCGTACGGGAGGCGCCCGGCGCCGTCGTCGACTCCCCTGCGGAGTCCTTGCGCCTCCTGGCACCGGATGCCACGAAGGGAAAGGCCGCCAAGCCCGAACGGCCGGCCGCGCCAAAGCCGGCGGCGACAACGCGGGGATTGGCACCGGGCATGGCCAAAGCGGACACCGACGCCTCCGCCACCTCCGTCAGTTTCACGGAACAGATGCACGGCTGGTTCAGTCCCGGGCAGTCCGATCCCGCCAAGGGCCACGCCCTTGGCCGGGACCGGGACCGCAGGATCATGTTCGAACTGACCATCACAGCCCCGGACATCGACGCTTTCGTGGCCGACCCCCTGCACCGGGCCACGGCCGAAGGCTACGTGCTGGCGGACCAGTTCGGCGGCCGGATGCCGGTGGAGCAGGGCTGGTTCAAGCAGTTCGTGACGGACACCTCCCCGGACGCACGGCCGGCCCGGCGCATGCTTTACCGCCTGTGGCTGCGCGATCCGGGCGGCACACCTCTCACGTTCACCGGCTTCAAGCTCATCCATAACGAGGCAGGGCTGGATTCCTGGGCGGACACCACCACCCTGTACGCCACGGTGGTGCGCGGTCATGTCCCGCCCCCTGATCCCGGCCGGCCGCCGGCAGCCGAATGGGCGCCCCCGGATCCCGCCGCGGTGGCGGGGTCGGGCATCCTGCGCATCCGCCCGCTGGACTTCGCCAGGCAGCTCACCACCTTCCGGGCGGTGGGCCCGGCCCCGCTGCCGGCGCTTGCAAGCTTTGGGAACTTCTTCCTCGGGGAGCTCTGGAAGGTCTACGGCAACCGGGTGTCGCGGATCCGGCGATGAAGCGCCTGCCATGAAACGCCACGAGCTCGCATTGCACAGCAAGGACCTGGGGTTCACGCCCAGGGAAGCCGTGCGCTGGCTCGCCCCGATCGCGCTAGCCCGCACTGCGCTGAAGGTCATGACGGCCACCGTTTTCGCCGATTTCGGAGACAAACGCGAACTGGAGGCGGGCCTTCCCGGCACGCCCCTCGAGTTGGGCCGCTTGCCACTGCCGGGCCAGGCCGGGCAGCCGCCGGCAACGGAGAAGGAGCTGCGGGTCCCTGTCCCCTTACGGGTTCCCGACGACGGCCTGTGGCTGGACTTCGCCGCCGACCTGGGCGACGGCTTCGATGCCACGTACACCGTGGCCTTCCTCCTCGCCCAGGAACGCCTTGCGGTTGACGGGATGGAGCTCAAGCGCGGCAATATCCTGGTGCTCGGCGGGGACGAGGTGTACCCGGTGGCCTCGCCCGGGCAGTACGAGGACCGCATGCTTGGCCCGTACCGCAAGGCCTTCCCGGCTCCTGGCGCGCCGGGCCCGCCCGTTGTGGAGTGCCCGCCAGCCACCGTCATGCTTGCACTGCCCGGCAACCACGACTGGTACGACGGCCTCACCTCCTTTATCCGCATCTTCACGCGGCATCGCAGCATCGGCTCCTGGCGCACCATCCAGAACCGCAGCTACTTCGCCGTGCGGCTCTCCGGCGGGGCGGGCACCCCGGGCTGGTGGCTGCTGGGCCTAGACAGCCAGCTGGGACAGTACATCGACGAACCGCAGCTGGAGTACTTCTACCGCAACGTCACCAGCCAGCTCATCAAGGGCGACTCGATCATCCTCTGCCTCGCCTCGCCGTCGTGGGTGTACTCGGAAACCGCCGGCGACCCCGCCTTCCATCAGGCGGACTTCTTCGAGCAGGACTACCTGCGCCGCCGCTTCAATCCGCAGACCGGCCTGTTCGAGGACACCGGCGCCGAGATCCGTCTGTGGCTGAGCGGGGACCTGCACCACTACTCGCGGTATGAGGAATACTCACCAGCAGCGGCGCCCGACGGCGCGGGGCCGGCCCAGCTGATCACCTGCGGCCTGGGCGGGGCGTACCTGTCCGAGACACACTGGCTGCCGCCGGAAATCTGCCTGCCGGGCGGCCCTCCCGGCCCTGCCCGCTCTTCCAGCTCCGGCCGTTCTTCCAGCCCCGCCCGCCGCTTCGTCCGGGCTCCCGGCAGCCACCCCGCCACCAACATCAGCCGGCAGCTGGCCCTCCGCCTGGCCAATCCGTTTTCGCCCTACTGGCTGCCCGCCCGGAACCCCGCATTCGGCCCCCTGCTCGGCCTGCTGCATGCCATGGTCTTCCTGGCGGGGTGGGTCATCTACGGCAGCGTCCGGAACCGGCCCCTCATGGAGGCGCTCGAGGGTGTGGGCCTGGCCCGGGCACTGCTTTTCGGTGTGCTCGGCCCGTTGCTCGCCCTCGCGCTGCTGGTGCTGGGCTGGAAACTCCTCGGCAGGATCCGCTGGTTCCGCGACTGGTTCCGGGACCGGGGCGGAACACTCACCTTCCTCCGCGGCCTCTTATACCAGCTCACGGCGCTCGGTGCCGGGCTCAGCTTGGCAGTCATGGCGTCCTGGCTCCCCCTGCCCAGCGGACCGGCAGCCCTGCTGGTCCTCGGCGTCGTGTTCGTTTCCGGCTGGGTGCTGGGCAGCGAAGCCTTCGCCCTGTACATCCTGCGCACTCCCGGCGGCGAGGTGGCTTCCTGGAAGATGTCCGGCCAGGCCGTGGAGGACCACAAGGGTTTCCTGCGGATGCGCCTCGCCCCGGACGGCAGCCTCACCGTCCACCCCCTCCTGGTGGAGACCGTGTGCCGGGACTGGGAGCTGGAGGACACGCACGACGGCGCCCGGCCAGTTCCGTCCGGGGGCCTGCCGGCCGTCCGGCTGCTTGAACAGCCCATCACCGTCCAGCCCACCGCCGTCCAGCCCACCGCCGTCCAGCGCACAGCCATCCAGCCCACAGCCGTCCAGCCCACAGCCGTCCAGCCCACAGCCGTCCAGCCCACAGCCGTCCAGGGGGAAGGAAGCCACCCATGACCACGACCATCACCCGGGCCGAACACCGCAGCGAGGTCATTCCCTTCCGGGCCGGCGACGGCGTGCCGCTGAACCTCGTCCACGTAACCTCTCCCGTGGAGCCGGCCAAGGGTCCCGTGTTGCTGGTGCACGGCTCCGGGGTCCGTGCCGAACTCTTCCGCCCGCCCATCCGCACCACGCTCGTGGACGTGCTGCTGGAGGACGGCTGGGACGTCTGGATGCTGAACTGGCGTGCCTCGATCGACCTGGACCCGCTGTCCTGGACGCTTGGCGACGCCGCCGTGCACGACCATCCGGCCGCCGTCGAGCACGTCCTCAACGCCACCGGGGCAGACACCCTCAAGGCCGTGGTGCACTGCCAGGGGTCCACCTCGTTCACGATGTCCGCCGCGGCGGGACTGCTGCCCCGGGTGGACACGGTGATTTCCAACGCAGTGTCCCTGCATCCCGTGGTGCCGGCCTTCTCGCGCTTCAAGATCGACCACTTCACGCCGATCGTGAAGGCCTTCACCCCGTACCTCTCCCCGGCCTGGGGCAACCGCTCCAACGGCTACTTCTCGCGTCTCCTGCGCTCCCTGGTCAAGGCCACGCATCGCGAATGCGACAACACAGTCTGCAAACTGGTCAGCTTCACCTACGGCAGCGGCAGGCCGGCGCTATGGTCGCACGGGAACCTCGACGACGCCACGCACGAATGGATCAAAGGGGAGTTCGCGGAGGTCCCGGTGAGCTTCTTCGAGGAAATGGGCCACAGCATCCGGGCAGGGCACATGGTGGCCGCCGGCTCGCACCCGGAACTGCCGGACAACTACGAGGCCCAGGCGCCCCGGACGAATGCACGCTTCGCGTTCCTCGCCGGCCAGGACAACCGCTGCTTCCTGCCCGAAAGCCAGGAACGCACCTTCCGCTTCTTCCAGCAGCACCGCCCCGGCAAGGACACGCTCCATATCCTCCCCGGCTACGGCCACCTGGACGTCTTCTTCGGCGCCCAGGCCTGGCGTGACACCTTTCCGATCATCGTCAAGGAGCTGAATTCGTGAACAAGCTCAACGGGCTGCTGGCCTCCATTCTCCGGCTCATGCCTTCTCCCCTGCCCCGGCGGCAGAATGAACTGCGCGGCCGCTTCGCCCAGGCGGACGGCATCCCCTATTCCATGCCGGTGAACTCGGACGATTCCCCCGTGCTCATGGCGGCCTTCCCCATCAACAAGCGCGCCGCGGCGGCCCTGTTGCCCGGCGAAGAGATGCGGCCCTTCAGCCTGGGCGGCAAGGGCCTGCTGGTGGTCACCGTGGTGAACTACAAGTCCACGGACATCGGCAAGTACATCGAATATTCCCTGGCCATCGCCATCACCCACGGCAGGCGCCCCGTGCCCCCGCTGCTGCCCCTGCTTTTCCAGAAGACGTTCGGCCTGGGCCAGTTCGTGGTGGACCTGCCGGTGAGCACGGAAATTTCCGTCAAGGGCGGCAAGGGCATCTGGGGCATGCCCAAGCACCAGGCAAACCTCGACTTCGTGGTGACCGACTCCACCGTGTCCGCCCAGTACGACAAGGACGGCGTACTGGGCTGCTTCGTGGAAATCGAACGGCCCGAGCCCGCCGGCTTGCCGCTGAAACTTGCCGCGTCGAACTACTGCGCCTTCCGGGGAATGCTCTGGAAGTCGGACATCTATTTCGAGGCCACCGGGGACCTCGGCCTCGGCAAGGCGGCGAAGGCCCGGCTCGTCCTCGGCGACGCTCCCGGCGTGGCTTCCTTGAAGACCCTTCAGGTAGCCGACAAGCCCATCTTCACCGCCTGGCTGCCAGAGGCCCACGGCGTCCTGGACGACCACTACGAGGCCTGGTTCCTCACCGCTCCGAGCGCTGCAGAGGCCGCGGCCCTGCGCGGCGGCGAGATGCTGGACAGCGTGGCGGGCCTGGGCCAGGGCCAGGAGTGGCTGGAACCGCCGGACCGCAGCAGGATCCCCGGGAACGTCAGGGCGTCGTCGTGAACTGGCTGCTGCTCCTGAACCTCCTCTACTTCCTGTTCGGAGCCACCATGTATGTGGGCACCATGTGGGTGCTGAAGTGGTTCCTCTACCCCACCTGGGAGTCGCTGGAGCGGGGCAACGTGGACATGCATTTCGGCATCCCCACCCGGCAGGCCACCAAGTTCTTCACGGTGGTGGTGCCGCCGATGTTCATTTCCGGCGCCATCCTGGTCTGGAGCGAATGGGGAAGCATCCGGCTGATCCCGGCCGCCATCTGCCTGCTCGGCATCATCACGCTGACCCTGGTGGGGCAGGGCATCATCATTCCCATCAACGTGCGCATCCGGGGCGGGGACTTCAAGGACGACGCCGAACTGCGCGCCCTGCTTCGGCGCTGGATGTTCCTCAACGACATCCGCTTCTATGTCTCCACGCTTGTCTGGCTCGCCATGCTCTGGCTGATCGTGGACCGCGGCCGGCTGCTGGAGTCCTACCTGTGAACGGGCCTGCAGTCGCCGGCGGGCCAGCGCGTGGCAACCTCGCCTGGGCCGCGGCCGATCCCCTGCGCGCGGTGCTGGCGATCATCGCGGTCATCACGGTGCTGACGGGCGTCGCGGAAATCCCCTTCGGCTGGTTCATCCTGCCCCTGCTCGGCGCTGAGCCGACGCCGGTGGCACTGCAACTGTTCGGCACGGTGGGCATGTTCATGATCGTGGTGGGCGGGCTGCTCCTGCACACGCTGCTCAAGCAGGCCCCCGCGCCGGAGGTCATCTTCTGGGCGGGGGTGCAGAAGTCCGGGGCGTTCGCCGCCGTCGGGCTCGGGGTCCTGAACGGGGTGTTCGCGGCGCCGGCGCTGGCGGTCGCCATTTTCGACCTGGCGACGGCGGTGCTTTGTTTTGTGTATTGGCGCGGGGTCTATTGGCGGGGAGTGTTGCGTCCATGAAGCGTTCACTGGTGCTGGCCGGCGGCGGGATGCGGGTTGCCTGGCAGGCCGGGGTGGTGCGGGCACTGGCCGAGGAAGGGCTCGAGTTCGACCATGTGGACGGCACGTCCGGCGGGATCCTGACCGCGGGCATGCTGCTCTCCGGGATCGGGCCGGAGGACATGTGCGCGCGCTGGTCCGCCGTGGACGTCAAGGACTTCGGTTCGGCGCTGCCGTTCGGCGACTACCTCAAGGGGCCCTGGTCCCTGCCCGCGCTCGGCGATGCCGACGGGCTGCTCAACAAGGTCTTCCCGGCGTTGGGGATCGACGACGCAACAATCCGGGCCCGCGCGGCGGAACCGGGCGCCGTCGGGGGTTCCTTCAACGTGGTGGAGTTCACCGGCAAGCGCTGCCACCCGATCGACGCCACGGAGATCGACGCTGAACTGATGGCCGCGGGCATGTCCCTGCCGATTTTCCTGACGCCGCTGCGCCGGGACGGGAAAATCTGGACCGATGCCGTGTGGGTCCGGGACGCCAACGTGCAGGAGGCCCTGCGCCGGGGAGCCGAGGAGGTGTGGCTGATCTGGTGCATCGGCAACTCCCCTTATTGGGGCGAGGGGCCGCTGGAGCAGTACGTGCACATGATCGAGATGAGTGCCATGGGCGCGCTCCTGGCCGATTTCGACGCCGCCCGGGCGGCCGGCCGGGACTTCGTGCTCCACGTGGTGCGTCCCGCGCACCCGCTGCCGCTGGACCCGGAGTTCTACCTCGGCAGGATCAGCGCCGACGCCCTCGTGGCCATGGGCTACCGGGATGCCCGGGAATATCTGGCCTCCCGGGTGGCCGAGGGCCTGCCCAAGGACGAGCACTGCACCGCCATGAGTGAACCGGCCCCCGGCGTCCGGTACACGGACCGGCTCCGCGGCAGCCTGGACGGGCAGGAACTGGGCCTTACCGCCGTCGTCGAAATGCCCGCGGGAGGCACCGGCGCCCGGCTGTCCGGGTTCCTGGATTCGGAACGGTTCGGTGCCCGGCGCTTCCTGGCCGGAGGGCGGGTGGAGGCATCCGGAGACATGCTGCGTTACCGCGCGGAGATCCTGCTCGACGGCGGCTGGCACAAGCTGACGGTCACGCGCACCTTCCACGACGACCCCGGTCCGGACGCGTGGACCGACTCCCGCAGCGCCGTCCTGGAACTCGAAGGCTTCCCTGCCGCCGAGCTCCGGATGGCCCTGGGCGACGCCGCAGCCCTGATCGCCTCGGTGGAGCCGGTGGGTTCGCACGGCTTCCTTGACCGGGCCTCCGCGGCAGCGGGCTTCATCAGCAACGGGCTGAGGGAGTTGCTGGAGCGGTACTGAGGTCGGCAGGGCGGCACGCGGGCGCGGGGCGCGGGCGCGGGAGCGCGGGCGCGGGAGGCACGCGGGCGCGGGCGCCGCGGGCGCGGGCGCCGCGGGCGCGGAGGCGGCGCGGGCGCCGCGGGCGCGGAGGCGGCGCGGGGGCGCGGTGGCGCGGAGGCGTACGAACGACGCAGGCGGCGCGACTGAAGGCGCACAACTAACTCGCCGCTCCGCGGGCGGAAAACCGCTGGGCAAGCACACAGTCGCTCGGCCTCCCGGCCGGGGCCGAACCGTCCAGGTTGGACCGCCGTAGCTTGGACCGCCGCAGGTAGGACCGCAACTGAACGAAGCCATCGCCCTGGTTCCAGTCATTGGGCGGCTCGAGATCAGAACGGTGGCGGGTCCGGGTCGCGGGAAGTGCCGGTTCCCCGCTGGGTGGCGGGTGTGGGCCTCCGGCCGTCGGGTGTGGTGGGTGTTGCCGGTGCAGGCGGCTGGTCGGAATAGGTGCGGCCGGTGGGGCTGGTCCATTCGAGAACCCCGGCCCCGGCCTGCCGGACGTCCCAGCCGGAATGGTGTTTAAGTAGGTGGTGCCGCCGGCACAGGCCCGCCAGGTTGCCGGCCTCCGTGGCGCCGCCGAGTGCGGCGTCCACGGTGTGGTCGAGGTCCAGCTCGCGGGCCTTGATGCCGCATCCGGGGAAACGGCAACGCGAATCGCGGGCCCGGAGCAGCCGCCGCAGGTCCTCACCGGGCCGGTACCTGTCCACGGCCAGGACGGAGCCGTTGAGAGGGTCCGTGATGACCCGGTTCCAGCCCGGAGCCGCTCCCGCCAGGAGCCGTGCCGTGTCCGGATCGAGCGGGTGCCGCCCGTCGAGTTCGGCCAGGAGGCGGGAGGCGCCATCTGCATCCGGGCCTTCGCCCTTTATCAGTGTTTGCGCCGGGACGGTGACATCGACCCTCGCCGTAATGGCTGCGAGCATGCCTTCGGGGGTATCGTGCCCGGTCGGGGCGCCACGCAACATCACGTCCGCGAGCAGGTCGGCACGGAGCTGGTCCATAGTGCGGGAAGCGCTGGCGCCCCGGCCGGCTTGGCCGGTCTGGGGGCCCTGGGCGGTCTGGCCACCGTGGGCGCCCGCGCCGTTTTCTGTGGCCGAGTCGTGTTCTTTGTGGGCGTCTGCATAAGCCTGGGCGATCCGGGTGAGGCGGTCATGGATCCCGTAGGCCACCACCGCGGGCAGCACGGCCCCGAGTTCGGCCATGCCGTCCGGCAAGGGGTTAACCCAGACGCGGCGCTCTTCCCGAGCCCGCTCATGACGTTCGGCCAGCGGCTCAGACTGGGCTTTCTCGGCCTCGCGGACCGCCACGCGCCGCACCCGCCCGGGCGCCTGCCGTTCCGCGCACCTCACCACCACGGCCTCGTACCGGCCCCGGGCCTCATCATCCATCAGGCTTGCCCCGGCGTCTTGGATCACGCGGGCATGCGCCAGGCTGATCCGCCCGTCCGACAATGCCTGAAACGTCAGAGGGAAGCGATCGGCCAGCTCCACCGCCAGGCCCATCTGTCGTTGCACCGTCCGGTCACTCATCCGGGTCGCGGCAGCGATCTCCGCCGCCACCGAGCGCTCAGCCAGCTCCCGCGCAGGCGGCCGCCACCGGGAACCCGACACGCCGCCGTCGTCCTCCATCGCCTCCGCCAGTTGCGAGGCCATGACCAGCAGCCCCTCGCGCACCGCATGCAAACGCGACTGCACGCGCTCCAGCGATTCCAAAGAAGACACGAGGTCGGCCAGCGCATCGACGGGAAGGACGTGCTTTCCCGTTGCCTGGGCCAATGCCGTGGTCTGCTTCATGAACCAATTCAAGCAAGGGGGTCTGACAAAATAAGGGCGCCGGCGGCCAGTCTGGCTGATTGCCCTCCAGAGCGGCCCAGAGCCCCCATACCGGAGCGACTTCCGACCGGAGAAATTCTTCAGCAAAGAAGCTGGTCAAAAAAGCCAAGAACGAGCTGACCGAATCCAGCCGCCGCCCCGCCCCTGTGACCCACCTCATTACCGCCCAGTAACGGTCAGGGAACGCGCAAGGGAAAAACTGCAACCCCCGGGAAACACTGCGGAAAAGGCGCGCTCCTAGGCTAAAGGCAACCGCGAAACACCGTCCGGGCGCCGCTCGGAAAACGCCCATGAAGCGAAAGGACCCGCCATGCCGGACACCTCCACCCACCTCGTCATCGCAGGCGCCGGCCCGGCGGCCCAGGCCCTCCTGCGCCACCTCACAGGCATGGAGAGCATCATCCAGCAGGGCTCCGCGGCAGCGACCTTCGAGGGCCGCATCACCGTGCTAAGCAACCGGGACGAATGCCCGGAGGCGCTCCTGGAGACCGCCGCGCACTCCATGGTGTCCGTCCGCTTCGGCCAGCTGGCCAGCTTCATCGACCCGACGAACCGGAAGATCACCACCACGGAGGGCCTCGAGTTCTCCTACGACCAGCTGGTGATCGCCACCGGCTCGGCCCCGGTAGAGCCCCCGGTGCATGGTGCCGAACACGCGCTGGCGTACTCCACCATCGACGACGCAGAGCGCCTCGGCAGCCAGGTCAAGGAAATCACGGACACCCTGGGCCGCCGGCCGCTGGGTATCCTCGTGGGCACCGGCCCCTCCGCCGGCCAGGCGGAGGCGGTCCTGCGCGCCCGAGGAGTCCGTCCGGTCCGCACCACGCTGCGTCCGGCCGCCGTCGTGTCCTCCCCCGTGTCCGGCAGGGCTGCCGCCGGAATCGTCTTCGACGACGGCAGCATCATGAACGGGGACCTCGTTGTCCTCGCCGAGGAGCGAACCCCGCGCAGCACCCTTGCCGAGAGCGCCGGGCTGAAGACCGCTCCCGACGGCGGCATCCTGGTGGGCAGCGGATTCGAAAGTTCCGTGCCGGGCATCTGGGCGATCGGCGACGCCGCGGCACGCGACGGACTGCGCCTGGGCCTGGTGCTCTCGGCCAAGGAAGCCGCCGCCCGTTGCGCTGCATATCTGGCCGGACACGCCCGTTCGGCCGCGGCTGCGGGACGGCCGGCACCGTCCGGAATGCAGGTCTCCGCGGCAGCCTGACGCCGCGGCCGGCGGGCCCGGGTGCTATGGCAAGATGGTCCTTTGACGAGCCACCAAGCGGCCACCCGGCCCGCCACGGAAGGACTGCCATGAGCAACGACGCCGCTACCGCAGCAAGCATTGCCTCCTACATCGACCACACCCTCCTCAAACCCGAGGCGAGCGAGGCCGATGTCCGCCAAGTCTGCGCCGAAGCCATCGAATACGGCTTCAAATCGGTGTGCGTGAACCCGATCTGGGTCAAGACCGTCTCCAAGGCACTCAAGGGTTCCGGTGTGCTGACCTGCGCGGTGGTGGGCTTCCCCCTCGGCGCCACGCCCAGCGACGTCAAGGCCTTCGAAGCCCGCGGCGCCGTGCTGGACGGGGCGGAGGAAATCGACATGGTGATCGACATCGCCGCAGCGCGTGCCGACGACAAGGGCACTCTGGTGGATGACATCACCGCCGTCGCCGAGGCCGTGCACGCCGGCGAGGCGATCCTGAAGGTCATCATCGAAACAGCGCTGCTCAGCGATGCGCAGAAAGTGCTGGCCTGTGAAGCCGCGGTGGAAGCCGGCGCCGACTTCGTCAAAACATCCACCGGCTTCAACGGCGGGGGCGCCACTGTGGAAGACGTGGCCCTGATGCGCCGGACCGTGGGCCCGGACCTCGGCGTCAAGGCCTCGGGCGGGGTGCGGTCCCTCGCCGACGCGCAGGCTATGATTGCTGCTGGTGCAACACGTATTGGCGCGAGCTCCGGGATTGCCATCGTCAAGGGTGAACAGGGTTCATCCACCTACTGACGAGCCCCGAAGCAGCCCTGGAATTTGAGCCCCGAGGGGCCGAGGAGGAAAGAATGTCCCAGCACACTGGCAGCAAGGTCATCGAAAAAGAGAACAACCTGGCCCAGAGCCTGGTGCTGTTCGTGGTCTTCATCGTGATGTTCCTCGGCGCCATCTACTCGCTGTCCTTCCTGACGCTGGACAATCCGTGGCCGATGGCCGTTTGCCTGGGCCTCTTCGCCCTGGCCTTCTGGATTCCGCAGACCATCCTGGGCCGCTCCGACTCGGCCGGCGAAAACTAACGCGAAAACGAAGAGTGAGGCCCGGGCAATCGCCCGGGCCTCACATCGTTAAGTTCCGTCCCTAACGTCCCGCGAAATCGGCGAATGCCGCCATGACTGCAGGCCAGTGCGTTTTCGCCATACCCCAGGCCGCGGCGCAGATCCCCACCATGGCGTAGCCGCTGACCGGGATGAGCAGCAGCCATTCGCGCCGCGAACCGGCCTTGCCCAGCAGCGGGATGGACAGCGCACCATTGGCCTTCCAGATCCCGCTGACCAGCGGCAGCTTCCGCCAGAACTTCGGCGGCTTGATCACGATCGGCCACAGCAGCGGCACTCCCCCAACCGTGACCAGGTCCCCCACGATATGCACCACGACGCCGGTCAGCATGGACAGCGGCAGCCAGGCCCACTGCTGCGGGGCGAACCAGGTTACGAGCCCTGCCGCGGCCAGGGCGAACACCCAGTTGGCCAGCCAGCCGTGCTCCGGGAAAAGCTTCAGCGCCTTGGCCGCCAGGTTGATCATGAACATGCACAGCAGCCCGGCGCCCACCGAAAGCCGGCCCACCGGGGTGTCCAGCTGGAACTGCGCGGCCATGCCCGCGAGCAACACGAACGCGGCAGCCCCCAGCACCGAGTGCGTTCCCTGCCGGTGCCCGCCGCTGGCCTTCTCGATCCCGACGGCGATCAGCCGCGAGAGCGGCGGCAGCGAATGGGCGATGGTGCTCGAACGGTGGTCCCAGTCGCACACCAAGGCGGTTCCCGCCGTCGTGAGCGCCCCGATCAGGATCCCGGTGGAATCCAGCGGGTACCAGCCCAGGGCGTATGGCCCGGTCGAGGCAACAGCGATCCACGCCGCGGCTCCTGACGCGGCGTGATGTCCTCCCATCATTGAAGTTAGCCAGCCTTTACGGGTACGTCGGTGAAAATCGCTTCAATGACGGTGTTGGCCCAGTTCAGGATTTCGGCGTCCTGCAGGTCCCTGCCGCCGATCTTCGCAGTCTTGGGCTTGGGGATCAGCACGGCGTCCAGTGCAGGCTTCACCTGGGAACCGGGGTACATGCGGTTCAGGCGCATCACCTTGGATTCGGGCAGGTTCGCCGGGGAGAAGCGGATAAAGTTGCCTTGGAGCGCGACGTCGGACAGGCCGCTTTCGCGGGCCGTGACCCGGAAGCGCGCCACGGCTATGAGGTTCTGCACCGGCAGCGGCGGCTCGCCGTAGCGGTCGACGAGTTCGGCGAGGACCTCGTCGATGGCCTCGTTCGTGACGGCGGCGGCCAGTTTCCGGTAGGCCTCGAGGCGCAGGCGTTCCCCGGGCACGTAGTCGTGCGGCAAGTGGGCGTTGACCGGCAGCTCAATCTTCATTTCGGCGGCCTTCTCCTCGGCATCGCCGCGGTACTCGGCCACGGCTTCGCCAACGAGCCGGATGTACAGGTCGAAGCCCACGCCTTGGATGTGGCCCGACTGTTCACCGCCCAGCAGGTTTCCGGCGCCGCGGATTTCCAGGTCCTTCATGGCCAGCTGCATGCCGGCGCCGAGTTCGTTGTGGGCCGCCACGGCCTTCAGCCGTTCCAGGGCCACCTCGCCCAGGGGTTTCTCCGAGGGGTACAGGAAGTAGGCGTAGGCGCGTTCGCGGCCACGGCCCACACGGCCGCGGAGCTGGTGCAGCTGGGACAGGCCGTACTTGTCCGCCCCGTCCACGATCAGGGTGTTGGCGTTGGAGATGTCCAGGCCGGTCTCGATGATGGTGGTGCACACGAGCACGTCGAACCGCTTCTCCCAGAAGTCCACGATGATCTTCTCGAGCCGGCTTTCGGACATCTGCCCGTGCGCCACCTCCACGCGGGCCTCCGGGACGAGCTCGCGGATCTGCGCCGCCACCCGTTCGATGGAGGACACCCGGTTGTGTACGAAGAACACCTGGCCTTCGCGCATCAGTTCGCGCCGGATCGCCGCCGAGGTCTGCTTGTCCGTGTACGGGCCCACGTAGGTCAGCACCGGGTGGCGTTCCTCCGGCGGGGTGGCCAGGGTGGAGGTTTCGCGGATGCCGGTCAGGGACATCTCCAGGGTGCGCGGGATCGGGGTGGCGGACATGGCCAGCACGTCCACGTTGGTGCGCATCTTCTTGAGCGCTTCCTTGTGTTCGACGCCGAAGCGCTGCTCCTCGTCCACGATCACCAGGCCGAGGTCCTTGAACTCGAAGTCCTTGGACAACAGGCGGTGCGTGCCGATCACGACGTCGACGGCGCCGGACTTCACGCCCTCCGCGGTTTCCTTGGCCTCCTTGGAGCTCTGGAAACGGGACAGCGGCTTGACCCGCAGCGGGAAGCCGGAGAAGCGTTCGGTGAAGGTTTCGTAGTGCTGCTGGGCCAGCAGCGTGGTGGGCACCAGCACGGCCACCTGCTTGCCGTCCTGCACGGCCTTGAACGCGGCACGCACGGCGATCTCGGTCTTGCCGTAGCCCACGTCCCCGGAGACCAGTCGGTCCATGGGGATTTCCCGCTCCATGTCCGCCTTGACCTCGTTGATGGTGGTCAGCTGGTCCGGGGTTTCCACGTACGGAAAGGCTTCTTCGAGTTCCCGCTGCCACGGGGTGTCCGGGCTGAAGGCGTGGCCGCGGGAGGCCATGCGGGCCGAGTACAGGCGAATCAGTTCGCCGGCGATTTCCTTGACGGCCTTGCGGGCCTTGGACTTGGTGCTGGCCCAGTCCGCACCGCCCATCTTGCTGAGCACCGGGGTGTCACCGCCCACGTAGCGGGTCACCTGGTCCAGCTGGTCCGTGGGCACGAAGAGCCGGTCCCCGGGTGCGCCGCGCTTGGACGAGGCGTACTCCAGGACCAGGTATTCGCGCAGCCCGGAATCCCCGGCCGAGGAGCCCGCCACCTTCCGCTGGATGAGCTCGACGAACTTGCCGATGCCGTGCTGTTCGTGGACCACGAAGTCCCCGGCGTGCAGTTGCAGGGGGTCGACGGCGTTGCGCCGCTTGGAAGGCATGCGCCGCATGTCCTTCGTGGACGCAGCTGAGGCGCGGCCCAGCAGGTCCGCTTCGGTGAGCAAGCCCAGTTTGAGCCCGTCCAGGACGAAGCCGCGTCCGACGGCGGCCGTGGTCACCTCGATGATGCCCGGCTGCGGCTCCTCCACCAGGGAGTCCACCCGGGTACAGGGAATGTTGGCGTCATGGAACAGCTCGGCGAGCCGCTGGGCGGGGCCGGGGCCGTCCGTGGCCACCACGATCCGCCACTGGTCCCGGACGTGGGAGCCGATGAATTCGAGCATCTCGGACACATCGCCCTGGTAGCCGCGGGGTTCCCGGGCGTGCAGGTTCAGCACGTCGATGTCCAGCACCAGGTCCTCGTCCGTGGCCAGGGAGGTGATCGACCACCAGGAGACGTCGTGGCCCAGGGCCGCACCGCGGGTGTCGGTCAGGGAGCGGAAGCTCGCGGCGTGCAGGTCCGTGGCCGCCTGCCCGGCGAGATCAAGGGGCGCCGCACCGCCGTCGGAGGCTGTGGACCAGGCCGCTTCGAGGAATTCCTCGTTGGTGGCCGCGAGGTCGTGCGCGCGGGTGCGGACCTTTTCCGGTTCGATCACGACCGCGATCGAACCCGCCGGGAGCTGCTCCACGAACGGGACCATGGCGTCCACCAGCACCGGGGCCAGGGACTCCATGCCCTCGACGGCGATGCCGCCGGCGATCTTTTCCAGCATGTCGGCCGCGGCGGGCATCTGCGGTTTCAAGGTTGCGGCCCGGGACATCACCGAGGGTGTGATGAGGATTTCCCGGCAGGGCGGGGCGTGCAGTTCGGTGGGGTGGTGCAGGCCGGGCGAGGACAGGGAACGCTGGTCGGCGACGGCGAACCAGCGCATCTGGTCCACCTCGTCGCCGAAGAATTCCACCCGGACCGGGTGGTCCTCGGTGGGCGGGAAGACGTCTATGATGCCGCCGCGCACCGCGAACTCGCCGCGGTGCGTCACCATGTCCACCCGGGCGTAGGCGGCGTCGGCCAGGCTGCGGACCACGTCGCTGAAGGGCATTTCCTGGCCGACCTTCAACGTAACGGGAACCAGGTCGCCCAGGCCGGCCACGATGGGCTGGACCACGGCCCGCACGGGAGCCACCACCACGCGCAGCGGCGAGGCCGCTTCCGGATGGGCGAGGCGGCGCAGCACCGAGAGGCGCCGGCCCACGGTGTCCGAACGCGGGGAGAGCCGCTCGTGCGGCAGGGTTTCCCAGCTCGGGAAGGCGGCAACGGAGTCCGCCGGCAGGTAGGAGGCAAGGGCCTCCGTCAGGTCCTCGGCCTCCCGGCCGGTGGCGGTGACGGCCAGGACCACGGGGGCACCGCCGTCGGCAGCGACGTCCTCCGACGCAAGGCCGTCGGCCATTTCCGCAAGCAACACCGCCCGCATGCCGGTCGGGGCGCTGATCTGGTAATCGGTGCTGCGGGCCTCGAAGGAACGCCCGGCTTCCTTCCGGACGCGCGCGAAAGTCCCGTCCTCCGCCAGTGCGCGGCGCAGACCGTTGAGGCTCATGGCTGAAACTCCTAGGGTGGTTCCAAGGGCGGGCAACACGAAAAGCCCGGAAATTCAGACGAACGCCGGGTCATTCCAGCCTACCCCTCCCGCCATCACCAGGAGGCCGCTTTGCAGCCATCGGATGCCAGCCAGTCCAGGACGGTGCTCGTCACGGGCGCCACCGGCTATATCGGCGGGCGCCTGGTTCCCCGGCTCCTCGAGGCCGGCCACACCGTCAAGGTCCTGGTCCGCTCACCGCAGAAGATCGCGGACGTTCCCTGGCGGGGGCAGGTGGAGGTGCTGCAGGACAGCCTCGACGACGCCGGCCGGCTCACCTCGACGCTGGAGGGCGTGGATGTCCTGTACTACCTGGTCCATTCCATGGCCGCCGGCAGCGGCTTCGAGGAGAAGGAAGAAGCCATGGCCCGGCTCGTCGCCGGGGCCGCCGCCGGCGCGGGGGTGGACCGGATCGTGTATCTCGGCGGGCTCCATCCGGACAATGCGCTGCTTTCCACCCACATGCGTTCCCGGGAGAAGGTGGGACGGGCCTTCCTGGAATCCCCGGTGGACTCCATCGTGTTCCAGGCCGGTGTGGTGATCGGTTCGGGGTCGGCGTCGTTTGAGATGATCCGGCACCTGGCCGACACCCTGCCCGTGATGCCCGCACCCAGCTGGGTCAAGAACCGCATCGAGGCCATCGCGGTGCGCGACGTCCTCCACTACTTGGTGGCGGCAGCTGCGCTCCCGGACCGGCTGAACCGGACCTTCGACATCGGCTCCCGTGACGTGCTGACGTACAAGGACATGATGAACGAGTACGCCGCGGAGCGCGGGCTGCCCCGCCGCCTGGTCATCGCCCTGCCCGTGCCCGCGCCGAAGCTCGCCGGCCTGTGGGTGGCCCTGGTCACGCCCATCCCGTTGTCCATGTCCTTCCCCCTGGTGCAGTCGCTGCAGCACGACGCGGTGTCGCGGGAGCACGACGTCGACCGTTACATTCCCCAGCCCGACGGCGGCCTGACGCCTTACCGGCGCGCGGTCGCCCTGGCGTTGGGCAAGGAACGGGGCGGACAAGTGGAGACGACGTGGGCGAACGCCGGCATCGACGCCGATCCGCTCCCGAGCGACCCCGACTGGGCCGGATACAAGGTCTTCCTCGACGAGCGGACCTTCCACAGCGAGGCCGCCCCGGAGCACGTGTGGACCGTGATCGAGGGAATCGGAGGCAGCAACGGCTGGTACTCGCTGCCGCTCGCCTGGCGGCTGCGCGGCTGGCTGGACAAGCTGCAGGGCGGCGCCGGGCTGCTGAGGGGACGCCGCCACCCCAAAACCCTGGGCACCGGGGAGGTGGTGGACTGGTGGCGGGTCGAGACAATCGACCGCGGCCGCTTGCTGCGGCTCCGGGCGGAAATGCGTGCGCCCGGCCGTGCCTGGCTTGAGTTGTCGGTGGAGCCCGACGGCGCCGGGAGCCTCTACAGGCAGCGCGCCATTTTCTTTCCCCGCGGCTTGAGCGGAAGGCTTTACTGGCTGGGCGTCTACCCGTTCCACGGCATCATTTTTCCTTCCATGGCCCGCAACATCTCCGCCGCCGCGGCCGCCCTGCAGGAGACGTCCGCGGG
The DNA here is from genome assembly GCF_900099975.1 of Arthrobacter cupressi. GTDB lineage: Bacteria > Actinomycetota > Actinomycetes > Actinomycetales > Micrococcaceae > Arthrobacter > Arthrobacter cupressi. The sequence continues at coordinate 455,186 of NZ_FNEI01000001.1, read as the reverse complement.
ATCGGCCGGTGCAAAAGTGGCGGGCGACACCCCATAGGATGGTTTGGAGCCCCAGAAGCTCTCAACCGATATTTCCATGGAGGACACCCCATGCCCCTGGCCGCATCCACCACCCTGCCGCACAGCGTTGACCGCGTTGCCGCGGTCTTTGTGAACGAAGACTTCCTCAAGCACACCAGCGAACTCGTGGGCGGAAGCCTCGAATCCTTCAACGTGGAAGGCGACCCCGCAGGCGCATTCAGCACGGTCACCGTGCGCACCCTGCCCACCACCCGCCTGCCCGACATCGCACGCAAGTTCGTCGGCGAGAGCCTCACCGTCACCCAGACCGAACAGTGGGCAGCCCCGGCCGCCGACGGTTCGCGCAGCAGCACCATCTCCCTGAAGGTTGCCGGCGCTCCCCTGGACGTCACCGCCGCGCAGCGCCTGGTGGCTGACGGCGCCAGCACCCGCATCGAACTGGAAGGCAACGTGACCTCCTCGGTTCCGTTCCTGGGCGGCAAGATCGCCGAGGCCGCAGAGCCCATGGTCGGCAAGGCCCTGAACATCCAGTCCCAGCAGGCGCAGGCCTGGCTCGAAAGCCACTAGCATGCACCTGCCCGCAATCCTCGGCTGGGTGCTGGTCATTGCCGGCGCCTGGTCGCTGGCGGTGTGGCCGCAATTCCTCAAGCGCGTCATGAAGGACCCACGGGCCCGGGACGCTTCCGGCAAGGCCACCCGGTTCCTCACCGTGCACGTGGTGCTGGTGAGCATTTCCATGGTGCTGGGCCTCGCGACGGCGGCCATCGGCGTCGCGGGCCTGCTCGGCTGACGCCCCCGGCGCAGCCCACCGGACTCGCAGTTGTTGTCGTTTTGAGCGCTCATAACGACAACAACTGCGAGCCAGTTGGGTAGGATGGGACACAAGGTGCGCCGGGAAGTCTGGTCGGCAACGTTTTTGCCGACCCCCGCAAAGGAGCCGCATGAGCCCGCACCCGCCCCGCCCACCGCAGCCTCCCCAGTCTCCCGTGCGCAGCGTGTTTGGGCGCGCCAGCTTCCCCGAATACCAGCGGGTCCTGGCCATCCTCCGGACCGAAACCGTCGGCGGCGCCCTGCTGCTGTTCGCCACCATGGCCGCCCTTGCCTGGGCCAACTCCCCGTGGGCCGGCAGCTATTTCACCCTCCGGGACATCAAACTCGGCTACGCCCCCTGGCACCTCGAACTGAGTATCGGCCATTGGGCGTCGGACGGCCTGCTCGCGGTGTTCTTTTTCATTGCCGGTCTCGAACTCAAGCGGGAATTCGTCTCGGGTGAACTGCGCAACCCGGCGAAGGCCGTGGTCCCGGTGGCGGCCGCCGCGGGCGGCGTGGCACTCCCCGCCTTCATATATGTGCTCTTCAACCTCGGGTCGGGTGCGGAAACCCTCAAAGGCTGGGCCATTCCCACAGCCACTGATATCGCCTTCGCCCTCGCGGTGCTGGCTGTCATCAACACGCATCTTCCGGCGGCGCTGCGCACCTTCTTGCTGACCCTCGCCGTGGTCGATGACCTGATCGCGATCGGCATCATCGCCTTCTTCTACTCCACCGGGCTCGAACCGCTCATGCTGCTCGCCGCCCTGGTCCCGCTCGCCGCCTTCGCATTCCTGGTCCAAAAACGCGTCCGCAGCTGGTACCTGCTGCTCCCCCTCGCCGCGGCCACCTGGGCGTTCGTCCACGCCTCCGGCATTCACGCCACGGTGGCGGGCGTCCTCCTGGGCTTCGCCGTCCCGGTGCTTTCCTCTGGCAGGAAGGGCGAGCCGGAGCACGGCCTGGCGGAGAGTTTCGAGCACCGCCTGCGCCCGTTCTCCGCCGGTTTCGCCGTTCCGGTGTTCGCCTTCTTCTCGGCCGGCGTGGCTCTCGGCGGGGCGGGAGGCCTGGGCGCGGCCTTCACGGACCCGGTGGCGCTAGGCATCGTCGCGGCCCTCGTCGCGGGCAAGACCCTCGGTATCTTCGGCACCACGTTCATCCTGACCAAGTCCACCCGAGCCCGCCTGGACAGCAGCCTCGCCTGGATCGACGTGGCGGGCCTGGCGCTGCTGGCCGGCGTCGGCTTCACGGTCTCCCTGCTCATCGCCGACCTCAGCTTCGGCACCGCTTCCGCGCACAACGACCACGCCAAGGTGGCCATCCTGGCAGGCTCCGTGTGCGCGGCGGTGCTCGCCGCCGTCGTGCTCCGGGCACGCAACAGGCACTACCGCGCGGTGGAGCTGGAGGAACAGCGTGACGACGACGGCGACGGCGTCCCGGACGTCTTCTCCGCCCCCGAACGCAAGGCCTGAGGCAGCCCCCGAAAGTTCTTGCGGCGCACCCGGTGCGCCGCGCCGCCGATCGTCGTACTGTGTGTTCATCGGTGCGTCGACCATGGGGGTTGCATGCGGATTTCAGTCATTGGTTGCGGCTACCTCGGTGCCGTCCATGCCGCCTGCATGGCGAAACTGGGGCACGACGTCGTGGGGATCGAAACGGACCCCGCCAAAGTGGCCGAACTTTCGGACGGCCACGCGCCCTTCTACGAACCGGTCCTGGACGAACTGCTCAAACAGCTCGAGGAATCCGGCCGCCTGCGCTTCACCACCGACATGGCCGAAGCCCGCGGCTCCCAGGTGCATTTCATTTGCGTCGGCACCCCGCAGAAGCGCGGCGAGAACGCCGCGGACCTGCGCTTCGTGGACGCCGCCGTCGAATCCCTGGCCTCACACTTGGGCCCCGGGGAACTGGTGGCCGGCAAATCCACGGTCCCGGTGGGGACCGCGGCACGGCTGGCGGACATCGTGCGCGAAAGCCAGCCCGCGGCGATGCTGGCCTGGAATCCCGAGTTCCTGCGCGAAGGCCACGCCGTCAGCGACACCCTGAACCCGAACAGACTGGTGTACGGCGTGGACTCCGGCTCCGAGGACGACCCCGCCGTGGCCCTCCTGGACGAGGTCTACGCGGAACCCCTCGCCGCCGGGACCCCGCGGATGGTGATGGACTTTGCCACGGCCGAGCTCGTCAAGACGGCCGCGAACTCCTTCCTGGCCACCAAGATCTCCTTCATCAACGCCATGGCCGAAGTCTGCGAGGCCACGGGCGCGGACGTGGTGCGGCTGGCCGAGGCGATCGGCGTGGACGACAGGATCGGTTCGAAGTTCCTCAGTGCCGGTATCGGTTTCGGCGGCGGCTGCCTGCCCAAGGACATCCGCGCGTTCATGGCCCGCGCGGGCGAGCTCGGCGCCGACCAGGCCCTGACGTTCCTGCGCGAGGTGGACGCGATCAACATGCGCCGGCGCACCCGTGTGGTGGAACTGACGCGGCAGCTGTGCGGCGGCACGCTCATGGGCCAGAGGATCGCGGTGCTGGGCGCGGCATTCAAGCCGGAGAGCGACGACGTGCGGGACTCCCCTGCCCTGAGCGCCGCGGCTCAGCTGCAGCTGCAGGGAGCCGTGGTGACGGTGACCGACCCGCAGGCGCTGGACAACGCCGCGAAACGCTTCCCGGAGCTGCCGCTGGAGCCGGACATGGAGACTGCCTTGGACCGGGCAGACGCCGTGCTACTGCTCACCGAATGGAAGCAGTACCGCGAGCTGGACCCGCACGAGACAGCGGCGCTGGTGGCCAACCGCCGCATCCTCGACGGGCGCAACGTGCTGGATCCCGCCAAGTGGCGTGCGGCCGGGTGGACGTACAAGGGCCTGGGGCGGCCGTAAGGAAGCGCCTGCAAGGAACTAGGCGGTCGCCTGGCCCAGCGCGTCCTCGGCGGCCACCCACGACAACATGGCGCACTTGACCCGGGCCACATAGCGCGCCACTCCTTCGAACGCGGCGGCGTCCCCCAGGACTTCCGGGTCGGCCGTGATGGTGCCGCGGGAGCGCAGCATTTCCCGGAACGTCTCGATCAGCTGGCGGAGTTCCTCCGTGTCGATGCCCTCGGCGAGATCCGTGAGCACCGAGGCCGAGGCCATGGAAATGGAACAGCCGTCGCCGTCCCAGCGGAGCTGGCTGATCCGGCCGTCGACGACGGCGAGCCGCACCGTGATCTCGTCCCCGCAGGTGGGGTTCAGCTGGTGTGATTCGCCGCAGCTGGCGCCCACCGGCGCCGGTTCGGACGCGAGCCCTTCGCCGTGGCGCAGTTTCGAATGGTCCAGGATGATCTGCTGGTAGAGGGCGTCAAGACTCATGGGTTCCTCAAACTCGGAAGTACGAGCGCACGCCGGCAACGGCTTCCAGGAGGGCGTCGACGTCGTCGGTGGTGTTGTACAGGTAGGTGCTGGCGCGCGTGGTGGCGGTCAGCCCGAGCCGGCGGTGCAGCGGCTGGGCGCAGTGGTGGCCGACGCGGACGGCGATGCCGCGGTCGTCAAGGTACTGCCCGACGTCGTGGGCGTGCACACCGTCGACGTCGAACGCAGCCAGGCCGATCCGTTCCTCACCGGCGGCCGGACCGAGCACCCGGATACCGGGAAGGGCGCTGAGCCCGCTGACCAAGCGCTGCCCGAGGACCGTTTCCCACTCGTGGATCCGGGCCATCCCGGTTTCCGTGAGGTAGTTCGCGGCCGAGGCAAGGGCGATGGCCTGGGAGATCCGCTGCGTGCCGGCTTCGAAGCGCTGCGGCGCGGGCAGGAACGCGGCCTTTTCCATGGTGACCGTGGTGATCATGGAGCCGCCCGTGAGGAACGGCGGCATCGCGTTCAGGTGGGCGGCCTTGCCGTAGAGGGCTCCGATGCCGGTGGGCGCGAGCATCTTGTGGCCGGAGAGCACGGCGAAGTCGACGTCCAGGGCCTTGACGTCCAGGGGCATGTGCGGCGCGGACTGGCACGCGTCCAGCACCACGAGGGTGTTCTGGGCGCGGGCCAGGTCCACCAGCGATGCCACCGGGGTGATGGTGCCCAGCACGTTGGAGGCGTGGGTGAAGGCCAGCACCCGGGTACGGGGGCCGATGATCCGTGCGGCTTCTTCAAGGTCCAGGGCACCGGCGTCGTCCACCGGGATGTAGCGGAGGGTGGCTCCGGTGCGCATGGCCAGCTGCTGCCACGGGATGAGGTTGGCGTGGTGCTCCATCTCGGTCACCACGATCTCGTCGCCGTCACGAAGGGCGAAGGGCGCCGATTCCGCGGGGGCGCCGGGAAGCGAAGCGTTGAGGAAGGAGTAGCTGAGCAGGTTCAGGGCCTCGGTGGCGTTGGAGGTCCACACCAGTTCGTCGCTGCGGGCGCCGATGAACGCGGCCACCGTTTCCCGGGCCGCTTCGAAAGATTCGGTTGCTTCCACTGCCAGGTAGTGCGCGCCGCGGTGCACGGCGGAGTTGCGCTGTTCGTAGAACTCCTGCTCGGCTTCGATGACGCTCAAGGGGTTCTGCGAGGTGGCTCCGGAGTCCAGGTAGACCAGGTCCCGGCCATTGACCTGCTGGTGCAGGATCGGGAAGTCATTGCGGATCCGCCGCACCTCGTCGTTGTCGAGGGTTGCTGCCGAGTGGAGCAGATGTGTGGGGATGGCAACCATGGCGTACTCCTGGGTGGACCGGTAGGGCATGCGGCGCGGCCCGCGTCCCGGAAAACAGCTCTACCGGAAACAGGGGCAAATTACGTCACACTGACTGATCCTAATTATCCCACGGCCCCGGCGACACTTAGGCGCCGCTCACTAAGGCGCCCCTCACTCAGACAAGGCACATCTCCTGGACGCTGAGCGCCGTCACGGCCAAGTTGCGGAACTCGACGGCAGCTCCGCCGTCGTTCCCTGGCGTACCGGTCCCCGAAAGCAGGGCGAAATAACCGCCCCGGAACGCGGTGTCGTTGCTTTGCACGCTCCAGGTCCGTCCGCCGTCGGCCGATGCGCTGGCGCGGATACCCACCGGTGCCATTTCCACGCGGACCCGGAGCCACTGCCCGCTCCCGGCTCCGCCGGCCGCCGAGGCCAGGGACACGGGCTGCACCTGGCCTTTGTCGGTCCGGCCGAGTTCCAGGGAGCCGTCCGCTCCGATCTCCAGCCGGTATCCGCCCTGGGTGGCCGCCGGCGCCGCGCCGTTGGTGACGGGGAGCACCGGGGAATCGTCGCCAAGAGCGAAGGCGATTCCGGCCCGCTGCCCGCCGGTTCCTCCGCCGTCCGGCCAGCGCAGTTCGACGTCGAGCCGCCAGCCGGGCGCGGCCAGCGGTGCCATGGACCCCACGGTGTAGGAACCGGCGGCACCGCCGAAACGCAGCGCATCGTCCACGAAGGCCGGCTGCTCGGCCCAGTCGCTGTCCGTTTTCCAGGGCAGGTCCCCGGCGGCGCGGCTGCCCTGGCCCAGGCTGTCGGTTGAGGCGGGCGCGAGCCGCTGCAGCACGTAGGGCACGTTGGAGCACATCATGCCGCGCACGCCCAGCCGCTGCAGCCGGTCCCGCTCCCACCTGCGGTGCACCTCCCAGGCGATCACCGGCTTCCCCAAGGCCACCAGTTGCCGGATCGGCGCTTCCGCGGCCAGGGTGGGAACGCCCAACAGGTCCACCCGGTCCTGGAAGTCCGCGGCCCGGTCCAGTTCCTTGCTCGTGAAGTACCCCCAGGTGGTGTAGCCGCGCTGCCGGGCGTAGAGGTGACCCGGGGACATGGCCGGCTGCTTCCACACGATGTGGTCCCGGCTGTCCGGGTAGTCCTGCAACATCGTGATGATCGCATCGGCGTTGGTGCCGCCCTTGTCCTCGAGGAAGATCACGTGGCTGCGGGCGAAGGCGTCCAGGACGTCCCGCAGCCGGGGAATCGGTTCCTGCGCAGTAGCCGGTCCCAGCCAGGCGCGGGCGTCCACCCTCAGCTGGGCCAGGGCCGCGTACGGGGTGGCGGGGATCTGGAAGTCGTGGCCGGTGGTACGCAGTGTGGAAGCGTCGTGGTGGCACAGCAGCACGCCATCCGAACTGGCCCACACCGACACTTCGATCGCCTTCAGCCCCAGGGCCACGGACTGCGAGTAGGCCAGCATGGTGTGTTCGGGCCAGTTGTCGCCCGAACCCCGGTGGGCGATGTAGAAGTTTTTCGTCGAGAGCAGGTTCCCGATGCTGTACGGCCCGGCCGGCTGGAGCGGGACGTCCGGGACCGGGGCCAGCGTGGGTACCGCGGTGCCTGTCCCTGCGGCCTGCGGGCAGCCCGCGCAGCCTGCGAGCGTGCTTCCTACGGCCAGGGCGCTGCCTGCCGCCACTGCGCCCTGTGCCGCGAGCGCCAGGAAGCGGCGGCGCCCGACGGCGGCCCCCCAGGCACCGCTGTTCACGGACGCCTCCCTGCCTGGTCCCTTTCGCGGACAGCGCCTTCGTACGGTGCGGCCGGCAGCTCCGGGTACCGTTGTGCCTCCCTCAGCAGCTGTCCTTGCCGCACGACTTCATCGCCGGCCATGACGAGCATGGCGAACACGGTCCAGATCAGGATGGCCGCGGCGGAACGGGTCGCCAGGGAGCTGTAGGTCTGGGGCACCACGACGGCCAGGAGTCCGGCCAGGGTAAGGCCGCGGAAGTGGTGCCTGGGCGCGTGCTTCAGGACCAGGTAGGCCATGGCGCCGAAGTACAGCAAGGCAAACAGGATGCCGAAATCGATGCTGTACATCACCAGCGGGTTTTCGAAGCTGGTCTGCAGGCCGCCCTGCACCGCCACCTTGTAGCTCGCGCCGATCCCCTGGCCCGCGATGAAGTAGTCGGACCAGTGGGCCACGAAGTATTCCAAGGCCCGGGCGCGGGCCTCGGCCGATCCCGTGTCGTCCTCGAGCCGTTCGGCAACGCCGGCCACCAGCGGCGATTGGACGATGAACCAGGTGGCCACCGAGAGCACCACGAGGAAGACGATCCTCACCCACACGCGGCGCTTGGCGAAGAGCACCACGGCCACCACGGAGAAGCCCACCACGAACAGGCCCACCCTGGACTGGGTGACCAGCACGCCGGTGATCATCAGCAGGAGCAACAGGGCCTGGAGCAAATTGTGTTTCAGGCCGGCAACCAGGGGCGCGGCGACGCAGATGGCCAGGGACAACGCCAGGGGCTGGTCGAGCGTGCCCATCCAGCGGTCGGTTTCCGGGTTGAACCAGTACTGGGTAAGGAAGCCCTCCTCATAGAAGAGCACACTGTGGGTCAGCCACTGGATCAGGGCGATGACGCAGGTCACGGCCACCAGGGTCAGCAGCATGGTCCGCAGCGCCGTGACCAGGTCAGGGTCGTCGAGGGCCGCGGAAAGGAGGATGAGGAAGAACAGGACCGGGGCCAGGATCTGGTCGACGAGGAGCACCATGCCGCCGCCGTCCGGCGAGCTTCGTGACGCCAGGAAGGCGGCCAGCACCACCAGCGCCAGCACCATGAAGAAGAAGAACTCGCGGCCCAGCACCCGCCGCAGCGACACGGGGTCGTGGAGCAGCCGGACCGTGAAGACCGCGAAGATCAGCCAGCTCGCGGCGTGCATGGACAGGGCGCCACTGTCCACTCCGGTGATCAGCGGGCTGCCGACGGTGGGCACCAGCATCCAGACGCCCAGGATCCCGGCGAAGGCCCAGCGGATCCGCCGGCGGAACAACCACGCAAAGCCGAAGCAACATGCGATCCACAGGACCAGCCTGAACATGGCGCACCGCTATCCGCGCCGCGGTGGCGGCAGGGCCGCGCCATCGGGGTCGTCGGCGGCCGAGCCGCCGGAACCCCGGTCCTTCTCGCGCCCGGGCCCGGAGCCGCCGTCGTCGTGACGGGCCGCCTCCCCGGGTTCCGGCCAGCCGCGCACCCGGCCCGGATCGACCGTTTCTGCGCGGTGGGCGCGGCGGGTGCGCGGTGCCCCGCGCCGGTGGGCTTCGGCGAAACGGTCAGGCAGGGCGTTCAGGGCCACGCCGAGGATACGGCTGTCCACTGCGCGGAGGTTGTCGAGGGCGAGGGCCAGCATCTGCCGTGTGACCCTTTCGTGGCGCACTACCACCACCACGCCGTCGGTGAGCGAGCCCATCAGGGCGCCGTCGCTCAGGGGCTGCAGGGCCGTGGCGTCCACGACGATCCGGCTGTACCGTTCCTTCAGCGCCGCCAGCACCAGCGGCGTCTGCTTGCTGCTCAGCAGTTCGGTGGGTTGCAAGGGAACGGTGCCCGCGCCGATGGTGTGGAGGCCTTCGAAGGCTGTCCGCTGGATCACCTTGTCCAGCGGCAGTTGCCCGGACAGCACATTCGACAGGCCGGTGGTCTTCGCCAGGCCCAGTTCAAGCGCGAGCTCCGGGTGCCGGAGATCCGCCTCCAGCAGCAGCACGGTGTGGCCGGACTCCGCCCAGGCCTTCGCGAGCAGCAGGGCCGCCGTCGTCTTTCCCTCACCAGCCGTGGCGGACGTGACGGTCACCGAATGCAGGTGCTGGGACTGGGACAGGTGGTCCACGTTGGTGCGGAGCCTGCGCCCCGCCTCATCCACCAGGGAATCGGACCGGCGCTGCAGCAGCTTCTCGAAGCTGCGGGCGGCCGAAGCGTGCGGGATACGGGCCAGCAGCGGCAGGCCCGTTGCGGCCTCCACCTGCTCGGGGGTCCGCAGGGAGTGGTCCATCAGCCGGCGGCCGACGGCGATGCCGATCCCCAGCGCCACGCCCAGCAACAGGCCGAGCCCCAGGTTCAGGCCCACCCGCGGCGCCACCGGGGCGTCTTCCGGAGTGGGGCCGGACACCACTGTCAGGACGGTCTGGGACGAGCCTTCCGGTCTGCGTCCCTCCTCCAGTTCGTTGACCGCGGGCCCGAAGTTCTTGGCGATGGCCGACGCCGCGGCAACGGCGTCGCTGGCGTCCGGCATGGTCACGACGACGGTGAGCAGCAGGGTGTCACGGTCGCCGGAGGCGCTGATGGCGTCCAGGGCCTGCGCGCCGTCGACCGGGACGCCGCTGTCCCTCAGGATCCGCTCCACGAAGAGGTCGTTCTTGACCAGGGCGGCGTACGTGGCGATACGGCCGCGGGAGAGTTCGTCCGATTGCAGGGCCGACTGGCCGGTGGCGGGCGGGGACACCACGAGGAAGCGGACCGTGCTTTGGTACTGGGGTTGCATGTTCTCGGTGACGATCGCGGCAGCCCCCAGTCCGGCCACCGCGCACACCAGCACGATCCACCATCCGCGCACTATTGCGCGGAGATACTCTGACAGTTCCAAAGAGCCGCCCCCAGATGGCGTCCGGGGCTGTTCCGCTCGTTGGCCCGGTCCCGTTTGCCTTGTTTGTTGCACCATTATTGAACGCCCGGGGCCGCTGCGGAAGCATTCCGAGGCGGGCCTTTCCCGGGAGTGCCCCAGGGGCCCCGAAGTGCTGGTCAAAGCCTTACCGGCGGTCCTAAGCTTCTGCTACCACGGGCGGCCCGTGCGGACAGGAGAAACGTGCGCACTTCCCAACCCCGGCCTTCGGTTTTGGTGGCCCATCCGAGCGCCGATCTCTACGGCTCGGACCGTGTCCTGCTGGAAACGGTCGACGGCCTGCTGCGCCATGGCGCCAGGGTGCTGGTGACCGTTCCCGCCCCGGGACCGCTGGTGGCAGGTTTGCGGGCACGCGGCGTCAACGTCGTGTTCTGCCCGACGCCGGTGCTCCGCAAGAGCTTCCTCTCCCCCGCGGGGGTACTCAAGCTTGCCGTGGCCGCCGTGCGCGGCGGCCTTGCCGGAGTCGCCCTGCTGCGCGGCAGCCGCCCCGACCTGGTGCTCGCCAACACCATCACCGTGCCGCTGTGGACCGTCCTGGCCCGGCTGCTCAGGATCCCGGTCCTCACCCACGTCCACGAAGCCGAGTCCAGCGCGCCCCGCCCGCTGCGGGCCGCCCTGGCGCTGCCCCTGCTTCTTTCCACGGACATCGTCACCAACAGCAGTTTCAGCGCCGACACCCTCGCCGCGTCCCTCCCCCGGCTGCGGGGCCGGGCCACGGTGGTCTACAACGGGGTGCCGGGTCCGGACGCGGTGGTGCCGGCCAGGGAGGGGCTCGAGGGCGGCCTGCGGGTGGTGTACCTGGGGCGCCTGTCGCACCGCAAGGGTGTGGACGTGGCGATCGACGCCGTGCTGCGGCTCCGCGACCGGGGCGTCCCGGCCACGCTCTCCCTGGTGGGCGCCGTGTTCCCCGGCAATGAAAGCTACGAGGACCAACTGCGGGAGCAGGTGGCGCGGAGCGGGGCTGCGGACTTCGTCACCTTCCACGGTTTCCAGGACACGGTTTGGCCGTTCCTGGCCGCGGCCGACGTCGCGGTGGTGCCCTCACGGCTGGATGAGCCGTTCGGCAACACGGCAGTCGAGGCCCTGCTCGCGGCCCGGCCGGTGGTAGCCAGCAACACCTCGGGTCTGCGTGAGGCGGCCGGCGGGTACAGCTCAGTGCAGTTCGTCGATCCCGGAGAAGCCACTGCCCTGGCCGACGCCCTCTCCGCGGTGCACGCCGGCTGGCCGCACTACCGCAAACGGGCACTTGCCGACGCGCAACTGGCCCGGGAACGGCACAGTCCGGAAGGCTACGGAGACAACATGGCCCGGCAGGTGGCTGCCGCCGTCGGCGTCCGGAGCGGGAAGGCCTGAACCGCCGTGCACCGCCGTCCCGCCGCCAAGGTCCCCGCGCCCGGCCCCCCGGAGGGCGGAACCCCGGCGTTCTCGGGACGGACCGCGGTCAGCGGCGTGCGGTGGAGCCTTTCGGCCGTGCTCGCGAGGCAGGGCTTCCAGATGTTGTGCGCTGTGGTCCTGGCCCGGCTGCTGGGCCCGGAAAGCTACGGCATCATTTCCGCCGCCACCGTCTACACCACGTTCGCCGCCCTTTTCCTGGACCAGGGCCTTTCCTCGGCCCTGATCCAGCGCCCCGAAGTCAGCCGCCGCGCGGCCGGCGCCACCGCCACCGTGAACCTGATGTTCGCCGTCCTGATCGGCGCCGTCACTGTCGTCCTGGCGCCGTGGGCGGGAAGCTTTTTCCACGCCCCCGGCGTGACAGCCCTGCTCCTGCCACTGGCCGCCGCCATTCCGCTCAAGGGCCTGGCCATCACGCCGCGGGCCATGCTGTCCCGGGAGCTCCTGCTGCGCCAGGTGGCGCGCGCGGACATCATCGCCGCGGCAGCGGGCGCGACGGCGGGAATCACCGCCGCCCTGCTGGGCGCCGGTTACTTCGCGCTCGCCTACCAGGTCATCACCACGGACCTGCTCACGGCCCTGCTGCTGCTCCTGGCATCGCGCGGTCCGGGGCCCAACTTCCACCTCGGCGAAGTACGGCCGCTGCTGGCCTTCAGCATGAGCGTCTTCTTCACGGACTTCCTCGCCTACTTTTCGCGCAATGTGGACAACATCCTGGTGGGCCGCTTCCTGGGGGTGCTCCCGCTCTCGCTCTACAGCATGGCCTACCGGATCATGGTGGTGCCGGTGCAGTTGGTGGGGCAGACCGTCAACCGGATCATGTTCCCCGCGTTCTCCCGGGCCGCCGGGGACACGGCGATGGTTGCCGGGCACCTCTTGTCCGCTTCGAGGGTTGTGGCCATGCTTGCTGCCCCGCCAATGGCCTATGTGGCCTGCGCGGCCCCGGAACTGGTGCATGTGGTCCTGGGCGACGCGTGGGCGCCGGCTGCCCCGATCGTCACGGTGCTGGCAATCGGCGGCATCCGCGAAACCCTCTTCTACATCACGCCGTCCCTGATGAAAGGGCTGGGCAAGGGCCGCCTGATCGTCCGCTACGAGGTCCTGGCAGCGATGGTCCAGGTGGGCGGCATCGTGGTGGGCCTGCAGTTCGGCCTGCTGGGGGTCGCTGTAGGCCTTGTGGGTTTCGGCTTCCTCCTCGTCCCGGTCCTGCTGGCCATCCAGTCCCGCCTCAGCGGCCGCAGGGTCCGCGAGCTGCTGGGCGTGCTGATGCCGGCGGTTCATTCCTCGCTGTGGGGTGCTGCGGCCTACTTGGCTCTTCGGGTGCTCGGCTGGTCGGCTCCGGCCACCGCCGCCGCGGGGCTCCTGGCATTCATCATCGCCGGCGCCGCAGCATTGTTCCTGTTCCACCGCAAGCATCTGAAGCTGTTCTTTTCCCAGGCCAGGTCGCTCTTTGTCCGCCACAACGGTGAGCGGCCGGCCATGACGGAAGAACCCCTCGTGAAGGAGGAACCATGAGCCAGGCCCCCGCAGGATCGCTCGTCGTGGCGGTACTGACCTACAAGCGTCCGGAGGACCTGGCGCTGGCCATCCCACGCCTGCAACAACAGTTGGACGGCGCCGGCGGTGACGCTTCGATCCTGGTGGTGGACAACGACCCCGCAGCCAGCGCACGGACCGCCGTGGAAGCCTTCGCTTCCCCGCAGGTGCGCTACGTCCACGAACCGCGGCCAGGGATCGCTGCCGCACGGAACCGGGCCCTTGCCGAGTCCGCCGCCGATTCGGTGCTGGTGTTCATCGACGACGATGAGGTGCCCACGGAGAACTGGCTCCGCACCCTGGTGTCCCTGCACAGGTCCACCGGCGCGGCCGCCGTCGTGGGCCCCGTGGTGAGCGAGTACGCCAGGACCCCGGAACGCTGGATCCAGGAAGGCAGGTTCTTTGACCGCCGCCGGCTCAAGACCGGAACCCGGCTCACGGTGGCCGCAACCAACAACCTCCTCCTGGACCTGCCGCAGATACGCCGATTCGGCCTCAGCTTCGACGAGCGGTTCGGCCTGAGCGGCGGCTCGGACACGCTCTTCACCCGCAAGCTGGTCAGGCTGGGCGGTGTGATGCTGTGGTGCGATGAGGCTGCCGTCATCGACCGTGTCCCGGTGTCCAGGCTGAGCCGCGAATGGGTGCTCCGGAGGGCCCTGCGCAGCGGGAATTCGGCGGCGCGGGTGAGCCTGGAACTGGCGGAAAATGCCGTCGAAAAGGCTGCCGTGCGCGGCCGGCACCTGGTGTCCGGAGCGGTGCGGATCGCCGGTGGCAGCGCCCGGTTGTTGGCCGGGACGGTCACCGGGTCCATGTCCTTGCGGGCGCGGGGGCTGCGCACGATCGCCCGCGGGACCGGCATGGCGTCAGGAGCGTTCGGTTATGTGTACAGCGAATACAAGCGGAAGTGACACCGAACACAGGCAGGGGGGCCCTGCCGGGGCGTCGGTTAAAGAATTTTTGGAAAGTTTTCGGGCCGCCCGCGCACCTATCGCAACTTTCCCGGAATCACGCGGATTATCCCGGCGTGTCGCAACTTTTCCAAGCACCGTTATCAAGTCGAAATCATCGCGAGGGGGGCGATCTTGGGCCGTTATCGATTTGCAACAAAAGTCGAGGCTCTACTAGCGTTGGTGTCCGTTAGCCGGGGTCGGGGATGCCTACGGGAAACGCCGGACGTAGTCTTCCGCTACGCCTGGCACCGCACATGTCGCCGGACCGGCGTTGCTTTGCAGCCTGGGCCAACGGTGCGTTTCCCCGTGCCCGGAGTCCGAAAACGCAGGGGCAACAACCATGGCGATCCACCACACGCCACGAGCGAGCACCCGGCCGAAGCCTGCCGCGATGCCTGCCGTCCACCCGATCGGGGCCGGTTCAATGGAACCTGTGCCGCCGTGCTGAGAGGGTCCGAAGGCATCGACACCGGCTCCATGAGTCTCGTCCCGACACCCGGGGTGCATGAAGCACTCCCCGCGGTCATCCGGGAATTCCGCCGATGCGACACGCTCGCATTGCCTCGCCAGGACCATCGCAGCGCCATACGCTGCAACGGCTAGCGCTCCATTTTTCGATGGGCAGTCCCGGTTTTCCACGGCCGCTGGGGGCCGCGGTACCGAAGGACGCCCACTACCCCAACCAAGGAATGAACATTGAAGCCAAGCACTGAACTATCCCGCCGCAAAGCTCTCGGTCTCGGCGCCGCAGGTGTCGTGGGAGCCGTTGCTGCGAGCTACGCCGTCGCTGCACCCGCCTCGGCGGCAAGCCGTTCGGACCTCATCCCGGGCACATACAAGCCCACCAGCCTGAATACCGGCGTCATCGCGGGCACCGCCCTCACCCCGTACAACACCAGCTACGCCGACTTGGTCATCACCAAGGACGGCACCCTCCTGGAAAACCTGGACATCTACGGCGACATCAAGGTCCGGGCCCGCAACGTGGTCATCCGCAACTGCCGCCTCCGCGGCGGCAAGCACATCCCGTCCGCCAACACCGGAATCGTGGACGCCAACAGCGCGTACTGCTACAACCTCCTCGTCCAGGACTGCACCATCATCCCGGACCGCCCGTCCTACTACCGTGACGGCATCGTGGGCCACGAGTTCACCGCCCGCCGCAACCGCATCAAGCGCAGCAACGACGGCATCGGCGTCTTCAACCGCCCGGGCGGCTCGGTGTACGCCAACGTGGTCATCGAAGGCAACTACATCAACGAGCTCACCTACTGGAGCAACGACCCCGCCCACAGCGACGGCACCCACAACGACGGCATCCAGGTCCAGGGCGGCCAGAACATCCGGATCGTCGGCAACACCGTGGTCGGCTCCATCGTCACCGGTGCCGGCAGTGCGCCCAGCCCGCGCGGCACCCACGGCGGCTGCACCATCATGCTGCAGCAGAACGTCGCCAAGCTCGCCAACGTGCTCGTGGAGCGCAACTGGGTGGATGACGGCCAGACGTCCATCAACATCGCCGTTGGCAGCAAGTACGCGGACATCGTGGTGACGGTGCAGCGCAACTTCCTGGGCCGCAACCAGTACGACTACGGCAATGGCTCCAAGTACCCCATCCGCATCATCAGCCGTGCCAAGAGCAAGGTCACCGGCCTGTACATCAACCGTTGGGAAGACAACAACGTGTACCTCGCCGAAGGCCGCGACCTCGGCATCCGCTTCGACAGCTAAGCGGCAGCAGCTTCGCAACCGGAGTGCCCCGTCACCGCCTCAAGCGGTGCGGGGCACTCCGCGTTTTGGGCCCCGCGGGCAGGGCTACAGCGGCTGCACCGCGAAATCATCGAACAGCACGTTGACGGGCGCATTCGTCGCAGAGCCGGACAGGTAGGCCAACAGGCCGACATTCCCCCGAGCCTGCAGGGCCGCCACGGTGTTGTCCGTGGTGCTCAGCTGCCAGTTGGCCGGTTCGGCGGTGCCCGTGCGCCAGGCCTTGGCCCGCAAGGTGGTCGGCGAGGTGCCGGTGGCCTGGACCCGCAGCTGCAGCTGTTGGCCCGCCGTCACGCTCAGCGCGGTGACGAACTGTCCGATCGTGGTTTCGGTGGTCCCCGAGAGCCGGGTCAGTTGGACCGTGACCGCCCCATCCGCAGCCACCTTGATCTTGCCTCGGTATTCGGCGGTGCCCACCTTGCGGGCGATCACACCCATGAACGTGCCGCCGCCGTTGCCGATCCTGTCCAGGGCCACAGTGACGGTGGTGTCGGTGCCGCTGCTGAACACGCCGCCGAGGTAGGCGGACGTCCCGCGGCTTGCCGCCAGGTTCATCCGTCCGTCACCGCCGGACACGGAGTAGAAGGACGCAGTTCCCCCCACGGTCCAAGTCCCGCCGCTGTCGGCGGTCCCCCAGCCCGAGGCCACGGTGCGGCCGAAGGCATCGGAGGCAAGTGCCGCTCCCGGATCCGACGCCACGGTGACGGTCTGCGTAGCGACGTCGGTGGCGCCGTCGTTGTCCGTGACGGTCAGGGTGATCGTGTAGGTACCGGACGCCGCGTAGGCGTGCTGGACGCTTACGCCGCTGCCGGTGCCGCCGTCGCCGAAGTTCCATGCATAGGACGCTATGGTGCCGTCCGGATCGGAACTGCCGGAGGCGTTGGCGGTCACGCTCAGCTGGTTCGCCGTGACGGCGAAAACGGCCGACGGCGGCTGGTTGGCGCCGTCGCTCACCGTCACCGAGCGCGTGGCGACGTCCGTGGCGCCGCTGTTGTCCCGCACGGTGAGGTTGATCGTGTAGGTGCCGGCCGCGGCATAGGTGTGCTGCGCGGTGACTCCGGTGCTGGTGCTCCCGTCGCCCCATCCCCAGGTATAGCTGCTGATGCTGCCGTCCGGGTCGGAGGAAGCGGAGGCGTTCACGCTGACGGTGAGCAGGCTGGTGCTGCTGGTGAAGCTCGCCACCGGCGGGTCATTCGTGGTGCCGGTGATCGTGATGCTCCTGGTGTCCCCCGTGACCGTGTTCCCGAAGGGATCTTCGACCCGGATGCGGTAGTTTTGCGTGCCGCCCTGCAGGCCGGAGTCGTTGAAGACCAGGGTGGGCCGCTGCCAGAAGGTGGACAGCTGGGAGACGCTGTACACGGGATTGCCGTTGCGCAGCACGGTGTAAGTCAGGTTCGAGTTGTCCCGGTCCCAGTTGGCCTGCCACTGCACGCGGACCTGCCCTGCGCCGGGGCTGCTAAGCGTGGGGACGAAGGCGGAGCCGGAGACCCTGGGGCCCTGGTTGTTCGGGGCAATCTCCTTGACGGCAAACCGGGACAGGCCTTGCTGCGGGCTCTGGTTGACGTTGCGGAATTCGCCCACCATCACCACATAGCTGTTGTTGCCTGTCACATACCACGGCCCCTGGCTCTGGCCGCTGGCGGTGCCGGTGTCCATGTCCGGGAACCAGTTGAGCATCGACGGCGCCGGCTGGCCCGTGAAGGAGGGGTAGCCATAAATGTCCCGCGTGAGGAACCCGGTAGCCGCGCGGCTGAACGAAACGGCCCGGTGCCAGGTGCGGGGACTGGTTTCCGGGAAGCCGCCCAGGTTGCCGCAATAGTGCGGGTGCCCGGCCACATAGACGGCGGTGTTGTTCGCGAAGGCGCTGTAGGAATCGCCATGGCAGTCCTCGATCCACTTGATCCTGGCGTCGGACCAGTTGGCGGCGAAGGCGCCTTCGAGGTTGCCGCCGGTGCCGAAGATGTAGCCGGTGCCGTAGAACTGCGTGCCGTCCGTGGAGAGGGACAGGATGGCCGACTGGTCGCCGGCGTTGCGGACCACGTCGTTCACCTGGATGGCAAGGGTGGCGCCCGACATGGAGTTGACCATGCCCAACCCGTAGCCGGGCCGGTTGGAGCCGTTCAGCGTGGTGAAGGCGCCACCTACCACCACACGGTCTGCCGTGGGTGACAAGGCCAGGGCGTTGACGCGCGAATCGTCGGCACTGGGGTTCCATGCCAGGAGTGCGCCGGTGGAGGCGCTGGCGGCAGCAAGGCGGTTCCTTGCGACGGAACCCACAGCGTTGAACGTGCCGCCGAACCACACCGTGGAATTGCTGGCCACGATCGCGCGCACGCTGGCGGCGACCTTGGGAGCGAAGGAAGAGATGAGGCTTCCGTCATCGGGATCAAGCGCGGCGATCCGGAGCCGCTGCACCCCGTTGACCGTGGTGAAGTCGCCGCCCACGTAGATCCGCGAGCCGTCCGGTGACGCGGCGATGGAGAGCGCCTGGCCGTTCAGGTTCGGCGCGAAGTTGGATTTGAGGACGCCAGTGGCGAGGTCGAACGCCAGGATGTTCCGGCGTGCCACGAGTTGCGTTCCGGCGGCCGCGCCGTAGGGCCTGGCGTTGTTGAACCTGCCGGCCACGTACACGGTGTTGCCCACCGTCACGGCCTGCCAGGCGACGCCGTCGTGCTGGGCCGTGGGGAGGCTGTCCGCCGTCACGGTCACGGGGGTCTTGGGATCGTTGGGGTTCACGGGCGCCGAGTCCGCCAAGGCGGGCGCGGTGAGGATGCCGCCGAAGAGGGCGGCCAGTCCAAGACATGCAATGAGTCTGCGGAACATCCGCTTCGCCGGGGTCATCAGCGCGTTCCTCCCCCAAATCCACTCCCCCAATACTGACTGCGGAGTGGGCGCTGAGCCGCTCACGTATCCCTCCGGCAGGATGCCCTGCCGGAGGCTTCGTTATTATTGCCTGCGAATTTGTTATTGCCTGCGTACACCTGTCCCCCTCAGGCTACTCTCACGGGACACGCACGAGGTAGTCGTCAAAGCGAACTGTCACGGGCGTATTTGTAGCCGATCCGGAGAGGTAGGCGATCAGCGCGGTGGAGCCCGCTGCCTGCAGTGTGGCGGTGCTGTCGGTCGTCGTCAGGTTCCAGCTTGCCGGCTCCGCGGCGCCGTCCCGCCAAACCCTCGCGCGGAGGGTGGTGGGGCCTGTCCCCGTGACCTGGAACCTGATCTGCACGGCGTCGCCCGCGGCCAGGGTGAGGCCCGCCACGTTGGCGGACACCAAGGTGGTTTCGGTGCCGCCCGACGTCCTGGTCAGGTAGAGGGTTGTGGCACCGTTGGCCGCGATCTTCAGCTTGGCCCGGTAGTCCTCCGTTCCCACCCGTCGGCCGGTGATGCTCACGAACGTGCCGCCGCCGTCGCCGATCTTGTCCAGGGAGGCCTTGACCTGCACATCCGTGTCCGGGGCGCTGACCCCGTTCAGGCTGGCTGAGCGGGAAGCACCCGCCGTCCCGAGCAGCATGGTTCCGACGCCGCCGGCCACGTTGTAGTTCGTGGCACCGCTGCCGATGGTCCAGGCGCCGCCGCTGTCCGCGCTGCCCCAGCCGCCGGACACTGTCCGGCCGAAGGCGTCGGCGGCCAGCGGTGCGGCGGGCGGCGGGTCGTTCACGGTCACCGGATGCGTCACCGCGTTGGTGGCGCCGTCGTCGTCCGTGACGGTCAGTGTCACCTGGTAGGTGCCTGCCGCCGCGTAAGTGTGCGACGGCGTCTGGCCGGTTCCGGTGCTCGAGTCACCGAAGGTCCAGGCGTAGCCGGTGATGCTGCCGTCGTTGTCCGAGGAACCGCCGGCGTTGAACGAGGCCGAAAGGTTGGTGACCGAGGACGTGAAGGCCGCCACCGGCGCGACGTTGGGCGTCGGGTTGCCGCCGGCCGTGGCGTTCAGCCGGTCGTAGCGCAGCACCAGCGGCACATTCGTCGTGGAACCGGAAACGTAGCTGACCAGGCCCACGCCGCCCGGAACTTCCAGGGCGTCAGTATTGTCGCTCGCGGTGAGCTGCCAGGCCGCGGGTTCAGTGGCGCTTGCCCGCCACACCTTGCCGCTGACGGCGGTGTTGTTGATGCCTTCCAGCTTCAGCCGGAGGACCAGCGGGTCGTTCGCCCCCGCGGTCAGCCCGGCGATGTTGACCGGCCCGGCAATGGTGGTTTCCACGCCGCCCACCACCCTGGTGAGGTACAGCGAGACGGCGCCGGTGCTGGCTACCTTGACCTTGGCCCGGTAGTCGTTACTGCCCACGTGCCGGCCCAGCAGGGAGGCGAAGTAGCCTCCGCCGTTGGCGACCTTGTCCGCGGACACTTCCACCCGCGCGTCGACGTCAGCCGTGGTTACGGAGTTCAGCAGGGCGCTGCGGCTCTGGCCGGCGGTGCCGACCGTCATGGCCCCGCTGCCATTGTTGACCGCGAAATTGCTGTTGCCGCCGGCGATGGTCCAGGCCCCGCCGGTGTCGGCGCTGCCCCAAGCCCCGGTGGCAGTCCGGCCGAAGTCGTCCGCAGCGAGGATCGTGTCGGCCGGCGGCTCCGTCACGGTGACGTCCTGCGTGAGGGTGCCGGTGTCGCCGTCGTCATCGGTGACGGTGAGGGTCACCGGGTAGGTGCCCGCCGCGGCATAGGAATGGTTCGGCGAGACCGTGCCGGCCGTGCCGCCGTCGCCGAAGGTCCAGGCGTAGGAGGCGATGGTGCCGTCCGGGTCGTTGGACCCGGAGCCGTTGAAAGCGACCGCGAGGTTGGTGACCGTCGAGGTGAAGGCCGCGACCGGCGGTTGGTTGGGCGGCGGCGCCGTCACGGTCACCGCGTGGGTTACGGAGTTGGTGAACCCGGTGTTGTCCGTGACCGTGAGCTGCACGTTGTAGGTGCCTCCGGCCGCGTACGTGTGCTGCGCCGTCACACCTGTGCCTGTTCCGCCGTCTCCAAAGTTCCAGGCGTAGGAGCTGATCGGCCCGTTGGCGTCCGAGGAGGTGGTGCCATCCACATTCACGGTCAGCCCGTCGGTGGTATACGTGAACCGGGCCACCGGCGGTGCCGGCGGGGCGATCACTGTGCGCCCGGACGCCACGTAGTGCGCCTGCACCCGCGAGAGCGGCAGCACGGTCGGGTAGATGGCCACCTCGTCGATCTGGCCGTTCAGGTAGCGGCTGCTGGGACGTTGGGTCCAGTTGCCGAGGTTGTCGCCGCCGATCCGCCAGTAGGCGTCGATCGGCCACGCGGTGGTGACGTCGGTCCGGCTCGCCTGCAGCACGCCGTCCACGAACAGCTGCATGCCGTTGCTTCCGAGGGTGGCCACCACGTGGTGCCACTGGTTGTTGTTGTAGCTGCCCAGCGTGCTGATGGTCTGCCGGGCGCCGCCATTCGGTTGGACGCCGAAGTAGAGCCGGCCCACATTGGACATGTAGACCACGCGGTCGTAGTCGGCCGACACACCGCTCTCCGAGTTCCCGTAGCCGATGATCTCGCCGCCGCTACCGGTGTTGGTGCGGAACCAGGCTTCGGTGCTGAAGACGTTGGGCCGCTTGGCCAGGGTGGGGTTGAAGGCCACGCCGGAGGTTGTGCCGTTGAAGGCGCCGGCGGTGTCGGTCTCGCCGATCACCGCGCCCGCGGCACCGAAGGTCACGCCGGGCATGAGCTTGAGGTCGTCCTTGCCGGCCAGGTCAACGCCGGTGCTGCCGGTCGCCTCGCCGAGGCGCCAGAAGTTGGACGGGCTGTCTGCCAGCACGGATGCCGCATAGCCGCTCGACGGCGGCGAGTCACCGCTGGCGGTGATGGTCACCGAATCGCTGCGGGCCTCGTTGCCGAAGGGATCGCGGGTGTAGACCCGGTAGCGGTATTCCTGCCCGGGGACGAGGCCGGTGTCCAGGAAGGTCATGCCGGGGCGGTCCCAGAACGTCGAGGTCTGCTGGACCGTGCTGATGACGTTGCTGTCCCGCAGCACCTGGTAGGTCAGGTTCTGGTTGTCCTGGTCCCAGTTGGCCTGCCAGCGCACGCGCACCTGGCCGGCCGCCGGGGTGGACAGGGTGGGGTTCAGGTTGGTGCCGTCCACCCGCGGCCCGCGGAGGTTCGGCGCAATGCTGCTCTTTGCGTAGCGGGTCAGGCCCTGCTGGGGCTGGTTGTTGACGATGGTGAATTCTCCGGCCATCGCCACGTAGTCCGCGTTGCTCGCCATGGTCCAGGGACCCTGGTCCTGCCCGGTGAAGGAACCGGCGTCCAGGATCGGGAACCAGTTCAACAGCTCCGGCCGGGGCGTGCCCGCGAAGTTCGTGTAGCCGTGGCTTTCCTGGGTCAGGACGCCGGTGGCCGCCTTGCTAAAGGCGAGGCCGCGGTTGAACTCCCAGGGCTGCTTTTGGGGGAAGCCGCCGGCGTTGCCGCAGTAGTGGGCGTGTCCGGCAAGGTAGAGGACGTCTCCCATCGGGGTGATCGAGTAGGTGTCACCGTGGCAGTCCTCGATCCACTTGGTGGTGTTGTCCGACCAGTTCACCGAGAACATGCCTTCCAGGGTGCTGGCGCGGCCGAAGGTGTAACCGGCCCCGTACACGTTGGTGCCGTCCGTGGCCAGGGTGGTGATGGAGCCGGTGGTGCCGCCGTTGCGGACCACGTTGTTGATGGGGAACGCCTGGTTCAGGCCAGTGTTGGTATCCACCCGGCCCAGGCCGAAGCCCGGGTTGGAGGAGCCGTTCAAGGTGGTGAAGGCGCCGCCCACCACCATGCTCGCACCGTCGGGCGCGAGGGCCAGGGCGTTGACCCGGCCGCCGGCCGCGATGGGGTTCCACGGCAGGAGGGTGGCGTTGGCTGCCGTCACCGCGGCGAGCCGGCCACGGCTGACCGAGCCGACGGCGTCGAAGAGGCCGCCGAAGTAGACCGTGTCCGCCGTCGCGACGATGGCGCGGACCGACGCCGAAGGTTTGGGCAGGAAGCTGGTGATGATGGCACCGGTGCTGGGATTCAGCGCCACGAGCCGCCATACGGTGGAGCCGTTCACGTTCGTGAAGGAGCCGCCGACGTAGAGGCGGGAGCCGTCGGGCGAAGCGGCCAGCGCAGTGACCTCGCCGTTGGTGGTGGGCGCGAAGGTGTTGATCAGGACGCCGGTGGTGAGGTTGTAAGCCAGCAGGTTGCTGCGGGCCACCCCGGTGCCGGGTGCGGCGCCAGAGGCCCTGGCTTCGGTGAAGTTGCCACCCACGTACACGGTGTTGCCGATGATTACCTGGGCCCAGGCGACCCCGTTGATCTGGGCGGTAGGCAGGCCGTCTGCGGCGACCGTCACCGGAGTCGCGGGGTCGTTGGGGTTGACGGGGGCGGTGTCCGCCCGTGCAGGGACAGTTCCCAGCACGGCTATCGATACCGCCGTCGCCGTGCTGAGCAGGGCGGCCAGGAACGCTTTCCGGAAGTTCCTGCTCCGCGGCCAGAAGCCGGTGCCATCCGGGTGATTCTTAGTGCGCATCGTTTTCCCCATCCCAGAGATTTGCGGTAGTGGTCTTTTTTTCCTGACCCGCAGCCAGGACGTCTATGTCTGCAGTCGAATACAGTCCGCGGATCCAGTGGTCGTTGCGGTGCTGGTCCACGTTGAGTTCGTTCAACGGTGTGAACTGGCTGCCGGGGATCATCGGGAAGTGCCGTGGGATCCTGTCCACCTGGCGTATTGGGATCCCGGCGCGCAGGGCCACCCAGTGCAGCCAGATATCGTCCGCGCCGGGGCAGACGTCCATGAAGAGCGTTCCCCGGTGGCGCAGTTCCCGCAGCATGGCCGGCGGGTAGATGACCCCGGAGACCCCGAGCGCGAAGTTGTTGAAGGCCGGCCGGGTGTCCCGCCGCCGCCCCCAGGCTTCGTAGTGGGTGATGCTGCCGTTGTTGACTCCGATGGTGCTCACCCAGTGCCCGTGGATCATGTCCGGGTGGGCCAGGTTGGCCTCATACAGGACCCGGAGCCAGTTGGCCGGGTAGATGATGTCGTCGTCGGCGGTCACCAGCGGGTAGCCCTCCAGCTCCGGTGCCGAGACGTACGGGAAGTATTTGGTGTGGGGACCGTAGTTGCTGCTGAGCCGGACTTCCACGCCGCGGCGGCGAAGCCGGCGCAGGGCTGCCGGTTCGGTGTCCATCAGCCGGGGGTCGTCCAGCCAGAGGATTATCCGCCGGGGCCTGATTTCGCCGCGGGCGATCGACTCCAGGGCCACGGCAACCGTGCGGATGCGTTCCCCGTAGGTGGTCATGGACACCACGACGTCGGCGGTGCCGGTGGCGCTGCTGCGCACCAGGAGGTTGCGCAGCCGCAGCATGGCCAGCCCGGTGTGGGCGCCGAAGCGCTTGGACGCCTTGCGGACCCGGCGGGCAACCTTGCGCGCGGGTTCTGGGAGGTGGGCCGGTCCGCGTTGTGCCGGCCCGGTGATGGTGCCGGTCATTGCGGGGCCTGCCCTTCAAACGCTGCGATCGGGGTGAGCGCGTCGAGGCTGAAATAGATCCGGACGTCGGCCCGCTGGTCCTTGGGCACCCCGAACACCAGCGTGCTGGAGGCGCTTGCCCCGGCGGCGACCGTCAGTGGGAACTCCGTGGCTCCGGGGCCGCTCAGCGAGCTGGCCGGGGTTTCGTCGTTGCCGTAGGTGACGGTGACGAGCGCTGTGCCGAGCTTCACCGCGGCCGTGGTGCCGTTGACGACCGTGACTTTGAAGCGGATGGCCGGCCCTGCGATCTCGCCGATGCCCCTGGCTTCCCCGTCCACAGCCTGCAGTTCCGTGATGGTCGCGGTGATTCCGCTCTTGACGGTCTTCTTCGCCGTCAGCGGCACCGCGGGCGCCACGGGCTGGGCGATCGTGGCCAGTTCCTGCTCCGTCTTGCCCTTGCGGTCCACCGGGGCGGGGTCCTTTTCGGGGGTGGTCGCCTTCGCGGTGGGTGCCGGGGCCGGTGATTCAGTTCCCGACGGCGGTGCCGCCGTAGTCGCGGTGCCGCCCGGCGTCGTGCTTCCTGTTCCGCCGGGGACGGTTGCCGCGGACGGCGCCCCCTGGCTGCCCTGCGGCGTTCCGCCGGGCATGCCGGACTGGGTGGCTGCCCAGACGACGAGGCCGGCACCGGGAAGTGCGAGCGCGGCGACCAGGAGTGCCGCGCGCAGCCGAGGCCCGGCGCGGCGGGCTGCGCCGCTTCCGGGCGCCGGCCCGGAACGTGAGGAATTCTTCATTGCTGACCCCCAGCATCCGATGGAGTTTCCGGGCCACTTTCCCGGAGGTGTCTGCCGCGCGGCGCGTCGGGGAGCACTGAGAGCTCCCGGAACCATTTGACCGACGCCAAGACCAGGAAGGCCGCCGTCGCCGCAAGAATCACGGTGTACACAGTCATGAACACCGGCACTGCCCCGTAGAGCACAAAGACCCAGCACAACAATCCGTAGTCCATGGGCACCACCAGCACGGAGCGCACCCAGGAGGGCCGGCGGGAATCGTCGGCCGATGATTCGACGCCGCGTTGCCGGCGCAGTTGTTCCGTCAGCATCATGCTGAAGAACAGGACCGCGCACACCAATGCCGCGAGCAGGGGCACCAGCAGCATGAGCTTCGGAACGGCGTCGAAGCGGTAGAGGCCCACCGCGAGGGCGAGCGGGAGCAGGGAGGTCTTGACCGCGTCCACGATGTGGTCAAGCCATTCCCCTGCCGGGGAACCGGTCCGCGTCAGCCGGGCCAGCTGCCCATCGGCGGAATCCAGGGCGTAGCCGGTGGCCAGGAGGAGGGCCACGGCCACGCCGAGCCACAGCGACGGCGGGAAGAGCATGAGCAGCGCGATCCCCGCGAAGGTGAACACGGCGCTGATCCCGGTCACGGCGTTTGGCGAAAGGCCGGCCGCAAAGGACAGGGCCGCGAGGTAGCGTCCGAGCCGCCGGTTGACGTAACGCGAGTAGGCCGGTGCGCTGCGCGCAGCCTTCTTCTGCGCGCCGCCCAGTTGGACGAGTGCGCTTCGGTACGCCGGGAATCCCCCGGCATTGAAGGCCGCCCTGACGCTCACCGCACCACCCTCGCTGTTCCGTGCTTGCTGGAACCCTGTTTGCTTGTTTGCTGCTTGACCTGCCGTCCCGCGCCGCGTTTGGCGCTGCCGCGTTTGGCGGCGAGGTCCAGGCACAGCTGCTCGTAGCCGTCTGCCACCTGGTCCCAGTCGTAGCGGCGGGCGAAGGCCCGGGCGAGCCTGCCGCGTTCGGCGAGCCCTTCCCCGCTTTCGGCGTCGTCGGCCAGCGCGGACACCTCGTCGGGGCTGCTGAAGTAGCGCCCGGCGGTGGAAAGCACCTCGCGGTTGAAGCCGACGTCGAAGGCGTTGGTCGCCGTGCCGGATCCGATCGCGCGCAGCAGGGACGGGTTGGTCCCGCCCACTGAGTGCCCGTGCCAGTAGATCCGCGCGTTGGCGTAGAGCTGGTCCAGGAGGTCCTGGTCCCACACACCGCCGACAAAACGCACGCGCTCGTCGCCCAGGGCATGGACCGACCGGGTGTACTCGTCCGAATATGGCGCCGATCCCACCACTACCAGGGGTGTCTTCGCGGCACTGCGAACGTAGCCGTCCACGATCAGGTGCACGTGGTTTTCGGGTTCGAAGCGCGCCACCACCAGGTGGTACCCGTGCCGTTCCAGGCCCAGCCCGGCCAGCTTCGCGGACTCTCCCCTGGACTGGATCGGGGCGCCGTACGCCAGGTACACGGTGTCGGCGTCGAACTTTTCCCTGTAGTAGTCCTGGATGCCGATCGCGTCGGCGATCAGCAGGTCCGAACAGCGGACCGCGAGCGCTTCCATCCGCAGGTAGTACTTCTGCCCCGCGGGACCCCACTTGGCGCGTTTCCATTCGAGCCCGTCCACGTGGGTGGCCACCGGGATGCCGGCGGCGCGGATCAGCGGCAGGAAAGGGGCGTTGGCGGCGTTGAAGACGATCGCGGCGTCGCTGCGCCGGTGCAGCTGCTGCGCCATCAGGTGCGCGACGGAAAGACCGCTATGGCTCAGGGTTTCCAGGGCCCGCTTGCGCAGTGCCGGCAGGAAAACCAGCTTCATGCCCAGGTACTCGCCCAGGTCCGCCTCCTGGCTGCCGTTGCTGTGCCGGCAGTACACGGTGACCTCGTGTCCGCGTGCAGCCAGCCGCCGGCCGATCTCCTCGATGGCCGTTTCGAAGCCGCCGTACCGGGCGGGAACGCCGCGGGTTCCCAGCATGGCGATCCGCATCATGGCCGGCTCCCTGTGTGGCGGAAGTCCTGTTGATCCCCGATCAGTTCCAAGGCGGCACGCAGGGCGGAGCTGGAGGTGTGCACGGTGTAGGGGAAGTACACCACCTCGACGCCCACTTTTCCGAAGGCTTCCTCCAGCCGCATGCCTTCGGGCGTCCCCTTCCAGTCGTCGCCCTTGAAGAACAGGTTGAAATGCAGTTGTTCCCAGACTTGGAGCTTGTCCGGCACTGTTTCGGCGTAAGCCATATCCACGTAACCGATGTTCCGTACGATCTCGATCCGTTCGGCGAGTGGAACCACGGCGGCCCGGCCGCGGACCAGTTCCAGCATTTCGTCGGACACAACGCCGGCAATCAGGTAGTCGCAGCGGCTCTTGGCGTGCTTGAGGATGTTCAGGTGGCCCACGTGGAATAGATCGAAGGCGCCGGGCGCATATCCGATTCTGAGACTCATGACGCAAACACCCCTTCCGGTGCGGCAGTCCCGCTAATAGGCACCAACCGGTTTCAGGACCACCTTGGCCGTCCGCCAAAGGATCATGATGTCGCCGGTCAGCGACCAATTTTCGACGTAGTAGAGATCGAGGCGGACGGATTCGTCCCAGTCCAGGTTCGAACGCCCGTTGATCTGCCACAGGCCTGTCATGCCCGGTTTGATCAGGAGCCGCCGTCGGGCGTGGGTTTCATAACCGTCCACCTCGCGGGGCAGCGGGGGTCGCGGCCCTACCAGGCTCATTTCGCCGCGCAGCACGTTGAGAAGCTGCGGCAGTTCGTCGAGGGAGTACTTGCGCAGCCAGCGCCCGGAGCGGGTGATCCGTGGATCTTCTTTGATCTTGAACAGCGGTCCCGCACCTTCGTTCTGGTCCGCCAGGCCGGCCAGGTCCTCTTCGGCGGTAGCCACCATCGAGCGGAACTTGTACATGAGGAACCGCTCGCTGTTGCGGCCCACCCTTTCCTGCTTGAAGAACACGGGGCCAGGGCCGTCACGCATCACAATCAGGGCGAGCACCGCGAAGAGGGGAAACAGCAGCAGCAGCGCCAGCCCGGCGACCATGATGTCCACGGCCCGCTTGAGCACATGCTTGCCGCCGGTGAACTGGGGAAGCTCCACGTGCATGAGCGGAAGCCCCTCCACCGGCCGCCAGTGGATCCGCGGCCCGGCAACGTTGGTCAGGCTCGAGGCCAGGGCAAGCCCGGCGTCGGTGCATTCGAGAGTCCAGGCCAGCTCCCGGATGGCCTTCGTACCCCCGGGCAGGGAGCCTGCCACCACCACTGAGTTCACTCCGGTGCGCTGGGCGGTTGCGGCGACTTCCTCGGCGTCGAGCCCGCACATGACCGGGATGTTCCTGTCGGAAAGCTGGAGGCGGCTGTCCGCCTCGGGCGCCGGGAGGGCCGCGCCCACCACCTCGTAGGCGGCTCCGGAGACTTTGCCGAACTGCCGGATCACGTATTCCACGTCGCCGCGCTCACCGACCACCAGGACCTTGGACAAGTAGTGGCCGAAGTGCCGCTGCCGGCTCAGCCACGCGCGCCATTGCCAGCGGCTGAGCACAAGGAGGAACGCGCCCGCGGGCATCGCAATCGCGAAATAGCTGCGGACCACGTCCACGTCCAGCACGATCATCAGGATCGCCATCCCGCCAAAAACCCTGATGGTGGCATCGAGCACCCGCTTGTATTCGTCCGAGCCGATGCCCAGCACCGTGTCGTCACGGGTGTGGTAGACCTCCAGGGCGAGCACCCAGAGCACCAGGATCACCGCGCTGACGATCAGGTAGGAGGCATCCGGTGCCGAGTTCAGGGCATCGGCCGGCTCGAAGCGCAACGTGTAGGCGGCCACCACCGTGAGCAGCACGATCGCGATGTCGGTGATGCGCAGGAAACGGCGGTACCGCTTGGCCCAGGGCGTCCCGGAATCCGCGGATGACGCCGGTGCGAGGAGCGCAGGATCCCATGACATCCGGTTGGGGAGGTGCCCCCTCAGGGACGCAGCGCCGCTCTGCCGCCAGTAGGCGGAGTGGCTAACGGTGCGCGCGTGGAAGTCGTCGATAGCGCTCATGCCGAGACCAAGTTCAGGGAGCCGGCGGCGGCTGGGGGTAGAGCCTTGGTCTCAGAAGACTCTAACGCCGCCGGCTCCGTCTTTGGGGTGCCGCCAGACCCAGGCCGGCGGCGCCAGTGAAAACCGGAAGTATACGATGAACCGGACACCCGGCCGGACACTCCGGCCGGCTGCCCCCCATCGTCAGCGCACCGCAAACTCCGGTGCGTAACCCCTGGGAGCGCCAATGCTTCCAGCACGGTGTTCGGCGACACATGATCGTCGAGTCGAGCTGGTAGCTGGCGCATCGTGAGACCCTTTGGCTGTTTTCCAGTGGCTGGAATTCAGTCAACCGTTTGGCGCGGCCCGGCACATCCGTAGCCACTACTCGACTTCGAAGGGCCTGCGGCACCCGGAATGTGGCTCAGGTACTCAGTTCAGGGCGGGATGGAAGGAGCATTACTTGGCTGTACTCGCTCCAATTAGTCAATTCACTTGAATAACCACTCGGGTGCTCTGCAAGTACTCAGTTCAGGTCTCAGGGAGGCTGAGTATCTGGCTAGAGGTTGCCTGCCGCGGACAGTTCCTCGCGGCTCCGGATGCCCAGCTTGGCGTAGCTGCGGTACAAGTGGCCCTCCACAGTGCGCACGGACACCATCAGCTTGTCCGCGATCTGCCGGTCGCTCAGGCCCGATGCCGCCAGGGCGATGATGTCCCGCTCGCGGCGCGTCAGCTGGACGGTACCCGGGTTGGGCGCCTCCGCCGCGGGCGTGCTCTTCTTCTCCCCCAGGGCGTGGTCACACGCTTCCTTGCCGGCCGCCGCCTGCCTCGCCGCCGCCCGGTCCCCGCTGCTTTCGGACAGGGACAAGGCCAGCGAGTAGCAGTCGCGGGCGAGCCGCATCTGGCCAAGCGCCCGCAGGTAATCCCCGGAGGACAGCACAGTCCGCACGTCCTTGCTTCCGCGGGCCGTGGCGAAGCGGGTCCAGGCCGATGCCCACGCGCCGCTCATCGTGCCGCCGTGTTCCACGGTGCGCTGCGCGGCGGCCGCGCTGCCAAGTTCCAGCCACAGGGACAATGCCTGGAGTTCGACGCCGGCCGGCAGCCTTCCGCACTCCCCCACCACGAGGTTCTGGAGGCTTTGGATTCCCGCGCCGTCACGGTCCAGGGCTTCCTTCGCGGCAGCGGCGAAGACCGGGGCGAGGAGGGCGTCCGGGCCGCTCCCGCCCCTGGCCGGGTCGCCGAAGCCTTCGAGCATGGCCCGCGCGCTGCCCGTCTCACCGGAGCGGACGCCGGCGTAGGCTGCCATCGCGGTTGCCGGCTCAAGGAGTTGCTGCGGGTCATTCAGCCGAAGCATCTCGACGGCGGGACGCAGCACCTTGAATGCTTCGCCGTGGTGCCCCTGGCGGAGCCGGGACAATCCCCGGAAATATTGGACGGTGCCGCCGAACGTCATCAGCCCGGCACCGGACTCCGCCTCGTAGGCGGCCAGGTACTCCTCCGCGCCGAGCCAGTCGCCGGCGTCCAGGGCCGCCGCGACCTTCCGGTACAGCACGAACTCGGGATAGAAGAACAGTTCCTCCGGATCCATGTCCGCGTAGGCTGCAGCCTGTTGCGCGAGGCCGTGGGCCTGTACCGGATCACCGCCGGCACGCAGGACATCGGCACGCAGGGCGAGCAGGAAGGCCCGTGCCGGGCCGCCGTCGTCGGGCACCGCCGCGGCGGTTTCGGGGGCTTCAAGCAGGCCCGCCAGGCCCTCGAAATCCCCGGCGAGGTCCAGGGACAGCAGCTTCGCCATCACCTCCCCGGCCTCCCGCTCCTGCGGCGCCAGGCCGGAACCCTTGCCGGTGCCGTTGCTTGATTCCAGGACGTGGTCCAACAGGGAATGCAGCAGCGCGGCGCCCCCGGTCCACTTCCGCCTGCTGGACTTGCCGTTCTCCGGGGCGCGGACCGGTTCCGAGAGGGCCTTGGCTGCTTCGGCATAGGCCTTGCCCGCTTCGGCATAGCGGCCGGCATTGAAGTGCGCCCGGGAGGCGGCCAACTGGGCGTGGGCCCTGGCCGGGCCTTCCGCCAGCAGCGTGGCGAGGGAGATCGCGGCATCGTTCTGGAACGTCCGGGCCGCGTGCACCGAGGCCCGGAGCAGCTGCCGCTCCGGAACCTTCACGCCGGATTCCAGGGACCAGGTCACCCGCCGCAGCAGTGCCGCGTCCGAGCTCGGGTGTTGTTCCAGGCGCCAAGCCAATTGCTGGTGCAGTTGCAGGCTCCGGGACGCCGAGACCATGCTCCGGATGGCTTCGGCGTAGATGGGGTGCCGGAGCCGGAGCATGTCTCCCCCGCCCGAGGCGGCCAGGAGCTGGTTCTCCACGAGGTTCTGCAGCAGGTCGACCCCGAAGTCCTCCTCCAGCGCCTCCATGCTGACGGGTTCGGCGAGGGCGATCATCGTCAGGGCGTCCCGTTCCTGGGGCGTTCTGCGCAGCAGCTGGTTCCGCACGAATCCGGTCAGGGCCGGGCCGTCGGTTGCGAGTGCGCCGTTCAGGATCCAGACCCCGTTGCGCTTGGCCAGGATCCCGGCCGCGCGGGCGTCCTCCACAAGGCAGGTAAGCAGCAACGGGTTTCCTTCGCAGGCCGCCCACAGGAACTGGACCGTGCTGGCCAGGACGGGCGCGCCGAGCAGGTTCTCGCAGACTTCGCCGACGTCGTCCCGCCCCAAGTGCCCCAGGTCGATGCGTTCGGCCATGCTGTCGTACCAAAGCTGCATCATGGGGGCCGGCAGGCCCGGGCGGGGGCGCGCCGAGGCCACCACTTTCGCCCAGTTCGCTGTGATCAGGTCCACGATCACGTTCGCGGTGGCCTCGTCCAGTTCGTGGGCGTCGTCCACCAGCAGGAGCAGCGGCTGCTTGCGGCCTTCGCGGAGGCGTTCGAACTGCGCCCAGAACGCGCGGAGGATGGCAATGTGGGAGCTCGTTGGATCTTCCGGAAGGTCCACGAGGTAGGGCGCCAGCACGCCGTAGGGAACGTTGGACAGGGACGGGCTGCCATGTACCCGCATGACGATGAATTCTTCGGACAACGCCGCGGCGATCGCCTCGGCCAGGGTGGACTTCCCTGCCCCGGCCTCGGCTACGAGGAGCACCGCCGCGGTGGACCCGCTGCGCAGGGCCTGGGTTGCCAGGTCAAGTTCGTGGGCCCGGCCGACGAGGGGCCGGGTCCGTACCGGGTTGACGTCGGCGAGGCCGCCCGGGCCTTCGCTGCTCCTGTTAAATGAGGCCAAGCAGATCACGTCGCGAGGACACACTCAGCTTGGCAAAAACCTGGTAGAGATGGCCTTCAACGGTACGGACGGAGACTCCGATGTCCTTGGCGATGTCCCGGTTGGACACACCGTGGCCGGCCATCCTGGCAATCTGCCGCTCCCGTTCGGTGAGCAGGGGCGCATTGCCCTGCGGTACGACAGGCAGTTCAACCAGCAGCTGGGAAAGCCTGTCCAGCCTGGCCTGTGCCTGGCGCAGCGTGGTGTGGTCTGAAACGGACCGGGAGTAGTCCAGGGCGAGGGCGACGCAACGCGCCTCCATCGCATCCAGTTCCAGGCTCACGGCGAGGTCCGCGGCTTCCATCATGATCCGGGGGCTGTGGGCCAGGCAGCCCTTCGCCAGCAGGGCCGACAGCCGCGCGAGCGGGCCTTGCCTGTGCCCGGCGATTTCCTCCATCAACCGGAAGTCTTCGTCCCGGCCGTTGACTGTTGCGCCCACCACGTTCAGTCCGGCGGTGGTGTAGCGGCCATGGGCGAGATCCTCACGGGCCGCGGTGATCAGCCGCTCCCGGGCTTCGGGTTCGCCCAGCCAGCGCCTTGCCATGTCGGAGCAGAACTCCCGGCCCCGGTCCGACAGGAACGATCCGGACTTTCCGGCGTCGTTCTCCATCGCCAGGTAGCTGTAAGCATTCGGCGAGTCACCCAGCTGGGCGTACGCGAAGGCGGTGGCCGCATAGGCAAGCTGCAGCAGTCCCATCACGGAGCGGTGCTCCAGCTGGGCAACTGCGGGAAGCAGGAAATCCAGGGCTTTGGCTCCGCGGCCGGCGAAGAGATTCGCCAGTCCGACGGCGAGTTCCAATGCCGCGCCCCGGTACTGCAGTTCCGACGGCGACGCGAGGGGCCCGGAGCCCAGCATGCGAAGGCAACTGCGCCACTGGCCCGCCAGCAGGTTCGCGCAGAAGGCCGTCAGGCGGAAGTAGTTGCGCAGCCCGTGCGTTTCGGGAAGGGCCTCCATCCGCTGGCCGACGAAGTCGACCAGCCGCAGCGCATCCGTTTCCCGCCCCGTGACTGAGTAGGCCTCGATGAGGATGACCGCGCAGGCCAGGCTGTGCTCAAGGTGGGATGGGTCCTGGTCCGCCGAGGCGGTTTCCAGGGCCTCGATGACGTCCTTGTAGTTTCCGAGGTAGGCGGCGTGGACGAATTCCTCCAAGTCCAGCCGGCGTTCGGCCGCTGCGAGTTCCTCCTGGACGGCCGGGCCATCGGACGCACGGTCCCGGATCGCGGCCAGGCGTTCCCGTGCTTCCTTCATGACGGCCGCTGCCTCCTCTGCCCCGCCGTGCGCCCAGCGCATGGCGTTTCCGCGGGCGGCGAAGTACGCAGCCAGCCCGCGGGCGGGCAAAGCATCGATCTGTTCCGGGGCGACGTCCTCGACCACCGTGAGGGCCTTGTCGTATTCGGCCATCAGGATCAGGGCCTCGGCCTTCCGGCATTGCCCGGCCACCCACTGGGGATCGTCCCGGCGGATTCCTTCGGCGCAGTCCAGGGCAAAGATGGGGTCGAAATGGCGGACGGCCGCGCCGGCGGCCGCCAGGGCGTGGGAAGGGCTGAGGGGCACCTGGGCGTCCTGGGACAGGGCAGCATAGCTGAGGACTTCCTGTTCGGACATATCGGCCGCATCGGGTTCGCGCCCGTCCAGCAGGGTTGCCCGCAGCTGCCTGCGGCGGGGCACTGTCAACCACGACCGCACAATATCGGCCACATACTGCTGCCGCAGGGACGTCCAGCGTTCCGGGGTGTCATCCACGGCGAGGAGCCCGGAATCCTCCATGTCGGCCAGGATCTTGGCGTCGTAAACTGCCGCGAGCCGGCCAAGCGGCACCTGGCGCGCGCAGGCCAGCATTTCGACGATCTCGCGGGCTTCGGGGCTTTCTTTGGCCCACCGTGCCCTGACGACTTCTTCCAGGCCGTGGGCGCTTTCCACCATGAGGTCGCCGCGCAGGGTCCAGACCGAATTCAGCAGCACCAGGTTGCCGGCCGCGCGCTGCTCGGCGACAAGCGACTCCAGCAGGAGCGGGTTGCCGCCGGAGGCGGTATGCAGGCGGCTGACGAGGGCGGCGGTCATCCTGTGGCCGAGCATGGTGGCGAGGACTTCGGCGGTTTGTTCATGGCCCAGGGTCTCGAGCTGGACCTCCGCCAGCCGGCCTTCCTGCAGGAACCAGTGGAAGTCCACGGGCAGGTCGCTGGGCTGCTGGGCGATGGCGATGATCCGGGCTGCACCTGTCAGCAGGATGTTCATGAGTACACCGGTACTCATTTCATCGGTTCCGCCGGGGTTGTCCAGGACCAGGATGACGTCGCGTCCGCCGGCGTCCTCCCGGATGAGCGAGGTGATTCCCTGCAGGATTCCGGTGGGCGACGCCAGGTATTTCTGCGGCAGCCTGGCGAGCATGAAGCTAAAACAGCTGTACGGAGCGCCTTCTCCCGTGGAGGCGCTCCGCAAGTGGATGACGTAGGGGTCGTTGTCGAGTGACGAAACCACCAGGCGGCCCATGGAGCTCTTTCCCACGCCCTGGGCGCCCGTGATCACAACGCCGAGTACCTCAGGCCGGCCAAGGGCGTCCTTGACCCGCGCCATCTCGCGCCCCCGCGCCGCGACGGACCACTGCATGTGGCTGCCCGTCCCGGCATCCTTCTTGCCAGGGTCGAATGCCTTCGAAGCATCGCCCCAGCGCTGCATCTCCCTTGACATCTATCTGTCCTTCAATGTCAGGTGGCGGGGGCCGAACGGTGCCCGGACGCCACTTAACGAGTAGCGTACTACCTCCTTTTCCAAGTAAGTAGAGTCTGGAAGGAGGCACTGACAGAACGAGTAGAGCGAGTAGTTCCGGTGCCGGAAATCAGTTCTTGGCCGGGTGGAACTTCTGCTGGGCCGCCAGTAGCCCGCTCGAAACCAGCATCTCGACGGCGTCCGCTGCCTCATCGAGGAGGAACGGCAGTTCCTTCTTCTCCGCGGTGGCGAAATCGCGCAGCACGAAGTCAGCGGTGTCCATCCTGCCCGGCGGCCGGCCGACCCCGACCCGGACCCGGAGGTAGTCCTTCGTGGCAAGGGCCTTGGAGATGTCGCGCAGGCCGTTGTGGCCGCCTTCGCCGCCACCGATCTTGAGCTTGACGGTGTTAAAGGGAATGTCGATTTCATCGTGGACGGCGATGACGTGATCGGCTTCGATCCCGAAGAACTTGGTCAGCGCCGAGACCGGGCCGCCGGAGACGTTCATGTAGCACATCGGCTTGGCGAGCACGAGCTTGGGCCCGCCGATCCCGATCCGCCCTTCGAGCACCTGGGCGCGGGCTTTGTGGGTCTTGAAGCCTCCCCCGATCCGGGAAGCGAGCTCGTCGAGGACCATCTGGCCCACGTTGTGCCTGTTGCTGCTGTATTGGGTGCCGGGGTTGCCGAGGCCGACGACCAACCAGGTTTCTGTCATGGACTCATCCTAGGAATCAGGGGGTGGTAGGAAAAAGAAAGTGGCCGGGACCCGTGCGGGTTCCGGCCACTTCCAAGGCATTCCTGCCCCGGCTCCGCGTTTCCGGGAGCCGGCAAGGACTACTCGGCGGCGGGAGCGGCTTCCTTAGCAGCTGCTTCTTCGCCGGCCTCTTCCTCAGCCGGGGCAGCGGCTTCGGAGAGGTTAACAACCAGGGTCTCCGGGTCGCTCAGCAGGGCAGCGCCCTTGGGCAGTTCGAGGTCGGAGGCGTGGACGTGAGCACCGGCTTCGCGGCCTTCGATGCTGACCTCGATGGCGGTGGGCAGGTGGGTGGCCTCGGCCTCGAGGGAAACCGTGGTGGCTTCCTGGTTGGCAACAACGCCGGAAGCGGCTTCGCCGACAACGTGCACGGGAACGTCAACCGTGACCTTTTCGCCCTTCTGGACGGTCAGGAGGTCGATGTGCTCGATGATCTGCTTGATCGGGTCGCGCTGGATGTCCTTGACGATGGCCAGGTGCTCTTCGCCGTTGATGTCCAGGGACAGCAGTGCGTTGGAGACGCGGACGGCCAGGGTGGTGGCGCGGCCCGGAAGGTTGACGTGCAGCGGCTCTGCGCCGTGGCCGTAGATGACGGCGGGGATCTGGCCGGCTGCGCGGGCGCGGCGGGCGTAGCCCTTGCCGAATTCGGTGCGCAGTTCTGCTGCGAGCTTCTGCTCAGACATAAGAGGCTCCTCTTGTTTGATGGCCGACGGCGCGTGGCCGGGCCAGGTGGGCGGCGGGACTCGTCCGGCCGCCCGGCGGCCGTAAGGCCGGCTTGGGAGCCCAGGACCCAGTCGATAACGGGACCGCAGGAAAGCAGTCCCCTCGCCAAGGTGACGTTCCATCCTAGCAGACCCGCCGCCGTCGGGCTTAAACGGAAGGACCCGCGGAGCAAGTCCGCGGGTCCTTCAACGGCTGGGGCCTGCGGCTCAGGCCTTGCCGTCGAAGAGGCTGGTGACCGAACCGTCGTCGAACACTTCGCGGATGGCGCGGGCGATCAGCGGCGCGATGGACAGCACGGTCAGCTGCGGGAAGCGCTTCTCGGCCGGGATCGGCAGGGTGTTGGTGACCACCACTTCGCGGGCGCCGGACTCGGCAAGGCGCTGCGCGGCGGGGTCGGAGAACACGGCGTGGGTGCAGGCGATGATGACGTCCTTGGCGCCGGCGTTCTTCAGCACCTGCACGGCGCCGGAGATGGTTCCGCCGGTGTCGATCATGTCGTCGATGAGCACGCAGGTGCGGCCTTCGATCTGCCCGACGACGGTCTTGGACACCGCCTGGTTGGGCACCGTGAGGTCACGCATCTTGTGCACGAAGGCCAGCGGGGCGCCGCCCAGGCGCTCGGCCCACTGCTCGGCGACGCGGACGCGGCCGGTGTCCGGCGAAACCACGGTGATGTTGTCGGCCTCGACCTTGGTGCGGATGTAGTCGGCCAGCAGCGGGATGGCCATCAGGTGGTCCACGGGGCCGTCGAAGAAGCCCTGGATCTGGGAGGTGTGCAGGTCGACCGACATGATGCGGTCCGCGCCGGCGGTCTTGTAAAGGTCGGCCACCAGGCGGGCGGAGATCGGCTCGCGGCCGCGGCCCTTCTTGTCCTGGCGGGCGTAGGGGTAGAACGGGGAAACAACGGTGATCCGCTTGGCCGAGGCACGCTTGAGCGAATCGATCATGATCAGCTGTTCCATCAGCCAGTTGTTCAGCGGTGCCGGGTGCGCCTGGATCACGAAGGCGTCGGTGCCGCGCACGCTTTCGGCGGAGCGGACGTAAATCTCTCCGTTGGCGAAGTCGTAGGCATCAATGGGCAGGAGCTCGGTCTCCAGCTCCTTGGCGATTTCCTGCGCGAGCTCGGGGTGCGCCCGCCCGGCGGCAAGGACCAGTTTCTTCTCGCCGTGTGCCGTAATTTCGCTCATGCCTGTGTGCCCTCTTCTGTGGTTGCCGGAGTACTTGAGGAGTCTGGGGTGCCGGCGTCCTGCGCCAGGCGGGCGGCGGCCAGCAGGGCGGAGTTGCTGCCGGGGCGGTTGGCGATGACCCAGCCTTCGGCGTTCCGCTGCCCGGCCGCGTTGACGGCCAGGGCGCCGGCGGGAACATCCTTGCGGATCACGGTGCCCGCGCCGCTGTACGCGCCGTCGCCCACGCTGACGGGAGCAACGAACACAGTGTTGGACCCGGTGCGCACGCCGGAGCCGATCACGGTGCGGTGCTTCTTCTCGCCGTCGTAGTTGGCGGTGATGTTGCCGCAGCCGATGTTGGTGTCCTCGCCGATTTCGGCGTCACCGGCGTAGCCGAGGTGGGAGAGCTTGGAACCGCGGCCGATGGTCACGTTCTTGGTTTCGTAGAAGGCGCCGATCTTGCCGGTCTCCCCAAGGACCGTGCCCGGGCGCAGGTAGGTGAAGGGGCCAACGCTTGCCCTGGCGCCGATCGTGGAGCCCGAGCCGTGGGTGCGGGTCACCTTGGCGCCTTCGCCCACCTGGACGTCGGTGAGGGTGGTGTCCGGGCCGACGACGGCGTCGCGCGCCACGGTGGTGCTGCCGTGCAGTTGCGTGTTGGGCAGCAGGCGGACGTCCTCGTCGAGGGTCACGGTGGAGTCGATCCAGGTGGTGGCGGGATCGACGACGGTGACGCCGGCACGCATCCAGGCCTCGACGATGCGGCGGTTGTGTTCGGCCCCGAGGGCGGCAAGCTGCACGCGGTCGTTGGCGCCTTCCACCTGCCAGCGGTCGCCGGTGACGACGGCCGCGACGTGGCCGCCGTCCTTGCGGGCGATGGCGAGGACATCGGTGAGGTACTTCTCGCCTTGGGCGTTGTCGGTGGTGACGTGGGCCAGGGCGTCCCGCAGCACGGCGGCGTCGAAGGCGTAGATCCCGGAGTTGATCTCGCGGATGGCGCGCTCGTCTTCGCTGGCGTCCTTGTGCTCGCGGATGCCCAGGACGGAACCGTCCTCGGCGCGCAGGATGCGGCCGTAGCCGGTGGCGTCGTCCAGGACGGTAGTCAGCACCGTGACGGCGTTGCCGCCGGCTTCGTGTTCGGCGACGAGTTCCGCCAGCAGAGTGGAGGTGAGCAGCGGGACGTCGCCGTAGGTCACCACGACGGTGCCGTCCACGGTGCCCTGCTTGTCCAGCGCTTCGAGGCCCTGCTCAACGGCGCGGCCGGTGCCGGGAACTTCGTCCTGGTCCACGACCAAGACGTCGGCGGCGATGTCGGCCAGGTGGGCGGCCACGAGGTCGCGCTGGTGCCGGACCAGCACGGCCAGGCGGTCGGGGCTGATGCCCCGGGCGGCGTCGAGGGCATGTCCCACCATGGATTTTCCACCAATGGGATGCAGGATCTTGGGGGTGCGCGATTTCATGCGCGTGCCCGCACCAGCGGCCAGGACGATTACAGCGGCAGGGCCTGTTGCGGCGGGGCTCACTAAGTCGCTCTCCTTGTTCGGGTAACCACCGGGGTGGACCCGGCTGCGGCATCTGCTCAATCGTACTCTGGCTCCGGATGGCGCCGTCGCCGCGGTTCAGCGGTACAGCTCCGGAAAAACAGTGCCGGCAGATAACCGACGAGTTCCGCCCATAGGATTCGAACCTATACTCCACGGCTCCAAAGGCCGGGGTGCTGCCGTTACACCAGAGCGGACCGTGCGCGCTTGCCGGCAGGCCGTGGCCTGCGGTTTCCCGGCTGACCGGGTGGCGCGCACAGGTATCAAGTCTGCCATGACCGTTTGCTTCCGCGCGACTTCGCTCCGCCAGTGACCCGTCCCTTCCCGGCAAACCGCCGGGGCCGGGCGCCATGGAATCCGGCCTCCGTGCCATGAGGCATGATGGTTGGGTGAGCAAGAGCACAGGGGTTTCCGGTCCGGACGGTGGAACAGCAGGCGCCGTGGAGGCCTCCACCGGCCGCCCCGTCCGTTCCCGGATGACCGGTCCGCAGCGCCGCTCACAGCTGATCAACGTCGGCCGGGGCCTCTTCGCCGCCCGCGGCCTGGACGGCACCACCATCGAGGAAGTCGCTGCCGCGGCGGGCGTCTCCAAGCCGGTCATCTACGAACATTTCGGCTCCAAGGAAGGCCTCTACACCAAAGTGGTGGAGTGCGAATTCCGGATCCTGCTCGATTCCATCAACGATTCGCTCGCTGTCGAAGCCAAGCCGCGCGTCCTCGTCGAACGCGCGGCCCTGGCCCTGCTCGGCTACATCGAGGACCGCACCGACGGCTTCCGGATCCTCATGCGCGACGCCCCGCCGTCGCAGCCCGAAGGCGCATTCTCCACGCTGCTGTCCCACGTGACGGCCCGCGTGGAGCACATCCTCTCCGACGAATTCTCCCGCCGCGGCTTCAGCTCCGCCGACGGCGCCATGTACGCCCAGATGCTTGTCGGCATGGTAGCGATGACGGGCCAGTGGTGGCTGGACAGCCGCACGCCGGACAAGCGCGCAGTCGCCGCCCACCTGGTCAACCTCGCCTGGAACGGCCTCACCGGCCTCCAAAAAGACCCGGAACTCCGCGACGACGCGTAAGTGTCCCGTCCCGCCGTACCGGTGCCCTCGCCTTCTGCGTCGCTCACCTTGATCCTGGTCACCTGAGACGCAGACAACGGCTCTCCGCCGTCGCTTAGACACAGCCGATAGGCGCCGCTCCGGTCGCTGGGCGACCTCCACGACGCGATCGA
This sequence comes from Arthrobacter cupressi, assembly GCF_900099975.1. Lineage (GTDB taxonomy): Bacteria > Actinomycetota > Actinomycetes > Actinomycetales > Micrococcaceae > Arthrobacter > Arthrobacter cupressi. Next base: position 414,735 of record NZ_FNEI01000001.1, on the reverse strand, counting down.
CCGCGATGCGCTCCTCTGCGGAGACCCGCAGTCTGCTTGCCGATCGTCCCGTTTCCACTGACGTCAGCGGGCACCCAAGGCGCGCAATATGGCGGACGGCGGTCCTTCCGAAAGGAGCGCATCGCGATGCATCGGGTGCCGGAGGTCGCTCAGCGACCGCAGGCGCCCCTTTGCATCGTGTCTAAGCGACGCGGAAGGGCCGTCTCCGCCACCCAAGGCGACCACTGGGAAGGTGGGGAGAGGAAGCCCTACTCCCCCAGGACCTCGGCTGCTTCGAGCCATTCGAGTTCGAGGCCCTCCTTTTCGGAGAGGAGGTCCTGGAGCTTGGCGTTGAGTTCGGCCAGGGCGTCGAAGTCGCCGGATTCGGACTTGGCCGCCATCTGGGTGTGCAGCTTTTCTTCCTGCTGGGCGATCTTGCCCAGCTGGCGGTCGATCCGGTTCAGTTCCTTGCGGGCTTCGCGTTTCTCGGCTTCGGTGGGGCCCGACGCCGGTGCGGCGCCCGAAGTGCCGCTGGCCGCCGTCGGGCTCGAACCGGATCCGCCGCTGACGCTGCCGGAAGCGAGCGCTGCCTCGCGCAGTTCCAGGTACTGGTCGACGCCGCCGGGCAGGTCGCGCAGCTTGCCGTCCCCGAGCAGCGCCATCTGGGAGTCCGTGACGCGCTCCAGGAGGTAGCGGTCGTGGCTGACCACCACGAGAGTGCCGGGCCAGCCGTCCAGCACGTCTTCGACGGCGGCGAGGGTGTCGGTGTCGAGGTCGTTGGTGGGTTCGTCGAGCATCAGGACGTTGGGTTCGCCCACCAGCAGGCGCAGCAGCTGCAGGCGGCGCCGTTCACCGCCGGAGAGGTCCGCCACGGGGGTCCACTGCTTTTCCTTGGTGAAGCCCAATTGCTCCACGAGCTGCCCGGCGGTGAGTTCCTTGCCGGCCACGTTGAAGGAGCGCTTCTCGCGTTCGATGACCTCGACGACGCGCAGGTCCTTGACCTCGTCGAGCTCCTTGACGTCCTGGCTGAGGACGGCCGTGACCACTGTCTTGCCGCGCTTGACCTTCCCGGCGTCCGGGGTGATGTCGCCGTTGAGCAGGCGCAGGAGGGTTGACTTGCCGGCGCCGTTGACGCCGACGAGGCCCAGGCGCTGGCCCGGCGCCAGCCGGAGGGTTACGTTGTTGAAGAGCTTCTGCCCGGCGTCGCCGCCCTGGAAGGCGAGCGAGACGTTTTCGAGGTCCAGTACGTCCTTGCCCAGGCGGGCGGTGGCCATCTTGTTCAGGGCCACGGAGTCCCGGGGCTCGGGGACGTCGGCGATGATTTCGTTGGCCGCCTCGATGCGGAACTTCGGCTTGGAGGTGCGGGCGGGCGCACCGCGGCGCAGCCAGGCCAGTTCCTTCTTGACCAGTTGCTGGCGCTTGTTCTCGACGACGGCGGCCATGCGGTCGCGTTCGGCGCGGGCCAGCACGTAGGCGGCGTACCCGCCGTCGAACGGGTCCACCATGGCGTCGTGCACTTCCCAGGTGCGGTTGCAGACTTCGTCGAGGAACCAGCGGTCGTGGGTGACCACCAGGAAGGCGCCCTGCTTGGCGCGCCAGCGCGACTTCAGGTGCCGGGCCAGCCAGGCGACGCCTTCGACGTCGAGGTGGTTGGTGGGTTCGTCCAGCATGATGACGTCGTGGTCCTCGATGAGGAGCTTCGCCAGCGCCACGCGGCGCTTCTGGCCGCCCGAGAGCGCGTGGACGTTGGCGTGCCAGTCGACGTCGCCCACCAGTCCGCCCATGATCTCGCGGATCTTCGGGTTGGCTGCCCATTCGTGGTCGGCGCGGTCGCCGACAATCGCGGCGCCGACGGTGAGGTCCCCGTCCAGGACGTCGGACTGGTCCAGGTAGCCGATGTTGACGTCGCCGCGCTTGGTGACCCGGCCGGAGTCCGGGGTGGAGCGCATCGCGAGCAGCCGCATCAGGGTCGACTTGCCGTCGCCGTTCCGGCCCACCATGCCGATCCGGTCGCCGTCCTCCAATCCGAGCGTGACGCCGTCGAGGACGGTGCGGGTTGCAAAGGAAACGGTGAGGTTCTCACCGCCGAGCAGGTGGGCCACTGGGTACTACTTTCTTGGGGAAATTGAACTAGTGCAGGGTATCGGAGGTGATCCGCGCGCCGGGAACGGGTCCGTGGACGGCCAGTGCGGTGTGGCCCAGGTGCCCGAGTTCTTCGGCCAGCCGTCGGGCCTCGGCCTGGTTGTGTGCCAGCAGCGCCACGGTGGGCCCGGAGCCGGACACGAAGCCGGCCAGGGCACCCTTGGACTCGCCGAGGCCGATGGTGTCCCGCAGCTGCGGGGCGAGTTCGATCGATGCGCGCTGGAGGTCGTTGACCAGGACGCGGCTCAGCGCTTCGGGGTCGCCGCCGCGCAGGGCCTGCAGGATCTGGGCATCCACTTCGCTCGGCTCGGCGGCGTCCACCCCTTCGGCGTCGCGGAGCCGGTCCAGCGTGTGGAAGACCTCCGGGGTGGACAGGCCGTAATCGGCGCAGACCAGCACCCAGTCCATCTGCGCCTTCGCCAGCGCCGGCGAGAGCTTGTCCCCCACGCCCAGTCCGACGGCGGTGCCGCCCAGCAGCGAGAACGGCACGTCCGCGCCGAGCTCGGCCGCCAGGTGGGCCAGTTCTTCGCGGGACAGGCCGCTGTCCCAGAGGGCGTCGCAGGCCAGCAAGGTGGCCGCGGCGTCGGCGGAGCCGCCGCCCATGCCCCCCGCCACCGGCACCCGCTTGGTGATTTCCAGGTGCACACCTGTGGGGTTCTCGGACACCTCGGCCATGATCGCGGCGGCCTTGTACGCCAGGTTCCGTTCGTCCAGCGGGATGTCGACGCCGTCGAGCTCCAGCGTGCTGTCCGGGCTGATGCTGACGGTGATGCCCGGCGTCGGCGTGCTGGTGGCGGCCACTTCCTCGTAGAGGGAAACGGCCAGGTACACGCTGGCCACGGAGTGGTAGCCGTCCGGGCGCAGCGGGCCCACCTTCAGGGAGACGTTGACTTTGCCGGGGGCGCGGACCTTCACGGTGCGCGGCACGAAACGGCCCTGGTGTGCGGAGACGGGGCGGCTCATGCGGCCTGCGGGTGGCGTGCCTCGGCGATCCGGATGAAGGCGCCGATGTCCAGCACCTCGCCGCGGGCCGTCGGGTCCACGCCGGCGGCCACCAGGCAGCGTTCGGCTTCGGCGGCGCTGCCGGCCCAGCCGGCCAGGGCGGCGCGGAGGGTCTTGCGGCGCTGCGCGAACGCGGCGTCGATGACGGCGAACACCTGCTCGCGGGTGGCGTGCGTGTTGTGGGCTTCCTGCCGGGTGAAGGCCACCAGTCCGGAGTGGATCTTGGGCGCCGGCCAGAACACGTTCATGCCGATCACTCCGGCCTTGCGCATGTGCCCGTACCAGGCGGCCTTGACGGAGGGGACGCCGTAGATCTTGGACCCCGGCGTGGCCGCGAGCCGGTCCGCCACTTCGTCCTGGACCATGACCAGGCCGTGGCGCAGGCCCGGGAAGTGTTCCAGCAGGTGCAGCACCACCGGCACGGCGACGTTGTAGGGCAGGTTGGCCACCAGGGCCGTGGGCTGGACGGGAAGGTCGGTGACCTTCATGGCGTCGGAGAGCACCAGGTGGAAATCGTCCGCGGCGTCGGGGCGCCAGGCGCGCACGGTTTCGGGCAGCTTGGCCGCCAGCACCGGATCGATTTCCACCGCCACCACCTGCTTGGCGGCGTCGAGCAGTCCCAGGGTCAGGGAGCCCAGCCCGGGGCCGACCTCGAGGACGGTTTCTTCCGGGTCCACGCCCGCGGCGGAGACGATGCGGCGGATCGTGTTGCCGTCGATGACGAAGTTCTGGCCCAGCGTCTTGGTTGGGCGGACACCGATTTCCTCGGCGAGCCGTCGGATGTCGGCGGCTCCCAGGAGGGGCGCGACGGCGGCAGGTTCGGAATTCGCGTCAGTCACCTAGGTATCCTATCGCCCGCCCGGTGGCAGGACTTTCCGTGCGGCTGCCGGGGCGCCACACATGACGAAGGCCGGGCCCGGAAATTCCGGACCCGGCCTCATGTCGTGCTTCGCAGTGCCGCCTAGGCTGCCCAGCCGCAGCCCCAGGGCTGCAGGCCGCGCTCCGCGTACACGCGGTTGGCGATGTCGATCTGCTGGGCCTTGGTGGCCAGGCTGGCATTCGGTGCATAGGCGCCGCCGCCGGAGCCGAGCCAGGTCTGGATGTCGAACTGCAGGCCGCCGTAGTAGCCGTTGCCGGTGTTGATGGACCAGTTGCCGCCCGACTCACACTGGGCGATGCGGTCCCACATGGCTTCGTTCGGGGCGCCGGTGGGGCCGCTCGAGGCCTCGGGGGCGGGGCGTTCCTTGGTGCCGACAGTGACCTTCTCGGCCACCGGCTTGACGGTCACCGTGGAGGACAGCAGGGTGCGGGAGGCTTCGCGGCCGTCGACCGTGACCAGCTTGAACTTCTTGCTGACCTGGCCCAATACGCCTTCCTGGGTGACCTTTTCCTCGTCGGTGTACATCGTGGAGCTCTTGGTGGTGATGGTCTCGAAGGGAACATTCTCGGTGACGGTGGCGGTCTTGGAGAGGTCCACGCGGGACACCTTGATCACCATGTTCTTGATGACCGGGGCGTGCCGGGGCTGGGAGACGCGGTCGTTCGCGCCAAGCTTGACGCCGGCGTCCTTCAGCACGGTGGCGACGTCGGCCGCCGTCGTGGTCTTCACCGAGCTCTTGCCGTCCGCGATCAGCGTGACCTTCTTGGGGGTCGAGATCGACACGACGGAGCCGGAGACGGCAAGCTGCATGTCCTTGTCGGCGGAGACAGCCGAGGAACTGGCCACGCCGAGTTCGGTGATGAGGCCCGCGACGTCCGGGGAGTTGGTGTTGACGGTCCGCTGCGTGCCGTCGAGGGTGACCGAGACCGACTTGGCCAGGTTCACGTTGATGATGGAGCCGTTCTGCACCGAAGCATCCAGCGCCGGGCTGACCCGGTCCGCCGGCTTGAGCTCGACCTTCGCCGCCTTGACCACCTGGTCAACCGTGCTGCCGAAGGTCTGGACGGAGCTCACCTTTCCATCGACGTTGAGGGTCACTGTCTTGTTGTTGCCGGTGAAGGCGACAATCCCGAGCACCAGTGCCGAAAGCACCAGCAACTGCGCAGCGACCTTGGGAAAGCTGAATTTGCCGTCCGTGGTGAAGAACTTGACCATGATTGCCCGTAACTGTTGGACCATCCGGGCACGGGGAAAAACGCAGTTGCCTACCTGCCGCGGGGACGGCCCAAGTGCCAAAGGCACGGGGGTATCCCGCGGTGGAGCAACTGCGCTGCCACTGCCGATCTACGTGAAAATTTCCAGTGCGAACGGAGCTTTCGTATCCGCTGGCCTTCCCCGACCCCGGCTACTGGTTACCCACTGTAACCGAAGCGTTATAAAACGGCCAAGAAATTGTGCATACCCGGTATGTACTCCGCGGCCGTCCGCAGGCGGGTCAGTCCCACGATCCATAGGCGGCGAGGGTGTTCCCGGCCAGCTGTCCGCACAGCCCCGCAAGGTCTTTTTCCGCAACGTCCGCCATGGCCCGCACCGTGTACGGGACCATGTAGCTGGCGTTCGGCCGGCCGCGGTGCGGGTGCGGAGTCAGGAACGGCGAATCGGTCTCCACCAGCATCAGTTCGGGCTCGGCGATCAGCAGGGCTTCGCGGAGGTTGTCGGCATTCTTGAAGGTGAAGGTGCCCGCGAAGGACATGTACCAACCGTTCTCGTTGCAGATGCGCGCCAGTTCCGCTCCCCCGGAGAAGCAGTGGAACACCACCTTCTCCGGAGCGCCTTCTTCGCGCAGCACCTGGACGACGTCGTCGTGCGCGTCCCGGTCGTGGATCTGCAGGGTCAGCCCCAGCCGCTTGGCGATGTCGATGTGCCGCCGGAAGGAATAGCGCTGGTGGGCCAGGCCGTCGCCGTGCGTGCGATAGAAATCCAGGCCGGTTTCACCGATCGCGCGCACCCGCGGGTGCCCGGCCAGCTCCTCGATCTCGGCGAGCGCGGACTCCAGCTCGCCCCGCCCGGCATAGGCCGGCGCATCGTTGGGGTGGATGGCCACCGCGCCCAGCAGCCGCCGGTCCGCTTCGATGGCTTCCACCGTGAAGCGCGAGGACTCCAGGTCGCAGCCCACCTGCACCGCGCCCTGGACCCCGACGGCGGCCGCCGCGTCCAGCGCATCGGTCACCGAGACCTCCAGCAGGCCGTGCCGGAAGTCCAGGTGCGTGTGGTTGTCCATCACCGGGACGGGCAGCGGCTCCGGGGCGGGCGGGTACTCCTTGCGGGCACGCTTGCCCGGGGTTTCTTCGGCGTCGCCGGCAACGTCTTCGGGCGCGCGGTAGGAAAGCGGCGGAAGGGAATTGCACATGCGTCAACCCTAGCGGCCCGCGGTCCGCGCATTGGACGCGGCGCTGGCCCCTGTCTGCGGCGGGCACCGGCTGGGTAGTCTTGGTATCAGGGGGTGGAGCATCCCGTCGGCGCAGGCCAGCGGGGTTCCGTCATGGCTGAAGGGTTGTCCATGGATTCACAGCATCAGAGCACGGTTCGGCACCAGGACATCGTCCGCGAAAGCGTTGTCCGTGCGGAAGAGTCCACTGCCGAACCGGGATCGCCCAACGGGCACAGGCACGCCGCCATGCCCGCTGCGGAGTTCCACGCCGCCAGCGAAAAAATCCTGGCCGCCATCAACCAGGTGATCGACGGCAAGGCAGAGGCCGCCAAGCTCGCCCTCACCGTGCTCCTCGCCCGGGGGCACCTCCTGGTGGAAGACGTTCCCGGCGTGGGAAAGACCATGCTCGCCAAGACCCTCGCCCGGAGCATCGACTGCGGTGTCAGCCGAATCCAGTTCACCCCTGACCTGCTGCCCTCGGACGTGACCGGCGTGTCCATCTACAACCAGTCGTCCCGGCAGTTCGAGTTCCGCAAGGGCGCGGTATTCGCCAACATCGTCATCGGCGACGAGATCAACCGCGCTTCGGCGAAGACGCAGTCCGCGCTCCTGGAATGCATGGAGGAGCACCAGGTCACCGTGGACGGCACCTCCTACAAGATGGCCGAACCGTTCATGGTGGTTGCCACCCAGAATCCGATCGAAATGGAGGGGACGTATCCCCTCCCCGAGGCCCAGCGGGACCGTTTCATGGCCCGGATCTCCATGGGTTACCCGGACCAGGCCTCCGAAATCGAGATGCTCGAAACCCACCAGGCCGTGTCCCCGCTGGCGAAGGTCACCCCGGTGGTAACCGCTGCCGACGTCGCCGCCATGATCACGGCAGTGCAGCAGGTGTACGTGTCCCAGGCCGTGAAGGAGTACACCGTGGCGATCGGGCACGCCACCCGCGACAGTGCCCGGCTCCGGCTCGGCGCAAGCCCGCGCTCCCTGCTGCAGCTCCTGCGCGCGGCAAAGGCCACCGCTGCCCTGGACGGCCGCGACTTCGTGCTGCCGGACGACGTGGTCGCGGTGGCCGAACCGGTCCTCGCGCACCGCATCATCCTCGAGCGGAAGGCCGCCGGTGCGGGCGACACCCCGCAGAGCGTCATCCGCGCCATCCTGGCCTCCCTGCCGGTGAGCCGGGACTCCGCGGCCGACGCCCGCCGCGCGTAGGAGCCAGCCATGGCCCTGCTGGAACTGCTTCCGAAGCATTTGTTCACCACCCGGGGCTGGGGCCTGCTGGCCGCGGGCACCGCTTCGCTCCTGCTCGCCCAGATCATGGGGCGCCGTGACCTGCTGGCCCTGGGCATCCTGCTTATTGTGCTGCCGCTGGTGTCCCTGGCCGGGGTGCGGGTCCTGAAGCCGAAGTTCCAGGTGTTCCGGGAATTCATCCCGCCCACCGTGGAAACCTCGTCCACCGCGACGGTTCGCCTCGCCGTGGCGCGCACGGGCAGCTCGAACGCCTCAGTGATCATGGAAGAGCAGTTGCCTCCGCGCTTCGGCGAGCCGCCGGCGTTCCGCTTCCCCGCCCGGTCCGCCAGCGGAGGCACCAGCCGCTACGAATACCACCTGCGCTCGGGCAGGCGCGGCCAGTTCAAGATCGGCCCCGTGACCGCCGAGTTCTGCGATCCGTTCGGCTTGTCGCTGCACCGGCACACCATCGACGAAGGCGAGTTGCTCACGGTGACGCCGGCCGCCGTCGAGCTTCCGGCGACCGGGCTGGCGGGCGCGCGCGGCAACGACGGCGTCACGGCCACCCGGATCCGGGCCAACCCGAGCGACGACGACGTGATGACGCGCGAGTACCGGCACGGCGACCCGATGCGCCGGGTCCACTGGGCGGCGACCGCCCACCACGGCGAACTGATGGTCAGGCAGGAGGAATCCGTCACCACCCCCGAGGCCACCATCATCATGGACCACCGCTATTCCTCCTTCGCCATCGGGCCGGGGTCCCGTTTCCCGGCTGTCCACGACGATTCGTTCGAACTGCTGAGCAGCGACAGCTTCGAGTGGGCCGTGACGGCGGCGATGTCCATCAGCGCGCACCTCGCCGAACGCAACTACTCGCTGCGGTTCCTTGACGCCGCCGGCAACCCCGCGTTCCACGGTTCCCGCTCGGCACCGTTCCCGGATGCCGAGGAATACAGCGGCAGCGGCGGGCTGCAGTCCATCGGCGAGAGCCTGGCCGCGATCCAATTGGACGGCCCCCGGCACCCGCACGGCGAGGGCAGGCGCGGTGACATCCGGCGCAATGACGCCAAGGGCGGTGAGGGCAAGCGCGGTGACGGCGGCAATCCCGACGGCGGCGAGGCGGCTTTTGATGACCGGCTGATGGACAAGCTCGCGGCGCACCGGCTGCGCGGCCCGGTGCTCGCCCTGCTGGGCACGCTGGGCGAGGCCGAGGCCCGCGCCCTTGCCCCTGCTGCCGGTTTCGGCGCGAATGCCTTCGCGCTGCTGGTCACCGAACATCCCCGCAGCGCCCAGGCCGCGGTGGACGCGCTGCGCCTGGGCGGCTGGCGGGCACTCGCCGTCACTCCGCGCACGCAGCTGACGGCTGCCTGGTCCGCGTTCGACCAGGGCGAGATCATGGCGGCGGCCGCCGCCGCCATGGACGTGCGGCGCGGTGCGGCGGTGGAGCGATGAGTGCGGTGAGGCGATGAGCGGGCAGCGCGGCGGAGCCGCGGTGCCCGGACAGGTCCGCGGTGCGGCCGCGGGCAGTGCAGCCGCGCCGTCCCGCAGTCCGGGGCCCGTTAGGAGGCCCGTCGGCCCTTATCCGTGGGCCATGGCCGGTGCTATCGCCGCCGCCGTCATCGGCGCATCGTTGTCACTCAATGGCGTCCTGAGGGGTTGGGCCTGGCTGAGCCCTGTCATCATCACCGTCGGCGTCGTGGCCCTGGCCATGGCGGTGCTGCGGGCCCTGCGGGCACCGGCGGCCCTGGTCACCCTGGGCGGTTTCGCCGCGCTCGTGTTCATCCTGTGCAACACGTTCCTCAGGAAGGAAAGCATCGCCGGCTTCATCCCGGGACCGGACACCCTCAAGCAGGCTTTCGTGCTGTTCGACCGGGCCGGCGAGACCGTCTATGCGGAAACCGCGCCGGTGGCCCCGAACACCGGAATCGTGCTGCTGATTTGCCTGTGCCTGGGCCTCGTGGTGCTCCTGATGGATACCTTGGCCGTCCCCCTGGCCTTGCCGGCCACCTCGGGCCTGGGCCTGCTCGCGGTGCTCGTGGTCCCGGCCACGATCAAGCCGCAGGGTGCCGGGCTGGCCGGATTCCTGGCGGCATCGGCCGGTTTCATCCTGCTCCTGGGGTGCGCGCAGTGGTTCGCCCCGGACGCCCGGCTCCAGTCCGGAACGGGGCGCGGGCAGGGCCAGCTCCGGCGCTCCGTGGTGCTTGGCGGCGCCGCACTCGCCGTGGGCCTGGTCCTCCCCCTGGCCGTCCCCGGCTTCGACCAGGGCACGTTCCCGGTGGGGTCACGCCTGAATCCCTGGGGGCCTTCCAACGGGCTGAACCCCATGATCACCCTGGGCAACAGCCTGCGCACGCCCACTGGCGACGGCAGGATCACCTACGCCACGAGTTCCAGCACCCCGGTCTACCTGCGGTCGGTCACTATCGACCGCTTCGAGGGCGAAAGCTGGGCACCCGACGACAGGGCCTCCAGCCGCAGGCTCGGCACCGGGCAAATCGTTCCCGGATACACGCTTCCCGAGGAGCTCGTCCGTGACCTGACGATCATCGACACCGGCCAGTTCACCAGCCCCTACCTCCCCGTCCCGTATACGCCCGCGGCCGTCAACGGGCTCAACGGCCGCTGGTCCTGGGATCCGCTGACTTTGAGTATCCGGGGCGAAGACCGCACGTCCCGGAACCAGCATTACACGGTGGTCTCGGTCTCCCCCCGGATCACGGCGGCCGCCCTGACGCAGGCGGGAACAGCATCCCCGGCTGACGGCGAGCTTTCCGAGGAGTTCACCCAGGTTCCGGGCAACGTTCCGGAAATCGTCCGGAACACGGCCGGGACCCTGACCACGGGTCTCCGGAACAACTTCGCCAAGGCCCTTGCCATCCAGCGGTACCTGCGTTCGGCGGAATTCACGTACTCCCTGCAGGCCCCGGTCCAGGGCGGTTACGACGGCAACGGCCTGTCCGTGCTGGCCGATTTCCTGCAGCAGAAGAGCGGGTACTGCGTGCACTTCGCCTCGGCCATGGCCGTCATGGCCCGGGTTACGGGCATCCCCAGCAGGATCGCCGTCGGGTACGCACCGGGCCATCCCACCGGGAACAACATCGCCGTGGGCGGGCGCGATCCGCTCACCGAGTTTTCGGTGGATGCCCGCGACGCACACGCCTGGCCCGAGCTCTATTTCGAGGGGCTTGGCTGGGTTCCTTTCGAGCCCACCCCGTCGCGGGGTTCGGTTCCGGACTACGCGGCCGATGCCGTAACCCCCGGCGGTAGCGGCAGCAACCTGGACGAGGATGACATCCCGGTCCCCAACCAGACCCCGCTGCCCAGCAGCAGCGCCGTTGCGCCAGCCCCGCTGCCGGGCACCGGGACGGGTGCCGGAACCGGGATTCCGCAGGCGGTCTTCGTCCTGGCCGGCGCCCTGCTTGCGGCAGCCTTGCTGGCGTCACCGCGCCTGCTCCGGGCCGGGATACGGGCCCGCCGCCTGCGGGAGGTCCGCCCGCCGGGACAGGCCGGCCCCGCGGTCCCCCCCGCGCTGGCGTGGGATGAACTCCAGGATCTGGCCCGGGACTACGGCCACGTCCCGCGGCCAAGCGAGACGCCGCGGCATTTCGCGGCCGGCCTGCAGGGGTCCATCCCTTCGGCCCTCGCCGACGACGCCGGCATGCGGGCGGTGCACGCGCTCACCGCCGATTTCGAACGGCACCGTTACGGCCGTCCCGCGGATGGCGGCGCACCCGGCGCCGGGGCCCGGCTCACCGCGGACCGGCTGTCCGCGGTCCGGGCGATGCTGCGGCGCGGAAGGTCATGGCTGGTGCGCCTGCGCGCGGACTGGTTCCCGCCGTCGTTGTTGTCCCGGTGGTTCCGGACGATTTCCGCGCCGTTCCGCTGGGCCGGCCGTGGCGCGGTGCGCGCGGGCGCGTTCATCGGGAACTTGCGGAAGGCTGTCCGCCCGCTGCGTCGCGGTAACTGAACAAACGCAGTAACTGATCAAAGCCGAGCCCGCATACGGCGAGGGCCCGGCTCCGGAGTGTTCCGGAGCCGGGCCCTCGCCTGTTGCGTGGAGCTGGCTGCCTAGCCGGCGTACGGGTCGGCGATGCCGATGTACTGGGTGGTGGTGTACTCGGCGATGCCTTCGGCGCCGCCTTCACGGCCCAGGCCGGACTGCTTCACGCCGCCGAACGGTGCGGCGGCGTTCGAGATGACACCGGCGTTGAAGCCGACCATGCCGAATTCGATCTGCTCGGCCACGCGGAACATGCGGGCGTAGTCGCGGGTGTAGAGGTAGGATGCCAGGCCGTATTCGCTCGCGTTGGCCAGCTTGATGGCCTGCTCTTCGGTGGCGAAGGTGGTCACGGGGGCCACCGGTCCGAAGATCTCGGAGCCAAGGATGTCGGCGTCGTTCGGGACGTTCGAGAGGACCGTGGGGGCGTAGAAGTAACCGTCGCCGTCCACGGGACCACCGCCGGTGGCGACCGTTGCGCCCTGGGCCACGGCAGCGGTGACCAGTGCGTGGACGTCGTCGCGGGCGCCGGAGTCGATCAGCGGACCCACCTTGGTGGTGTCTTCGGTGCCGCGGCCCGTGGTGAGGGCGCCCATGGCGGCTGCGAACTTCGCGGTGAATTCGGCAGCTACGGACTCGTGGACCAGGAAGCGGTTGGCGGCGGTGCAGGCCTCGCCCATGTTGCGCATCTTGGCGGCCATGGCGCCTTCGACGGCCTTGTCCAGGTCGGCGTCTTCAAACACGATGAACGGTGCGTTGCCGCCCAGCTCCATCGAGGTGCGCAGGACGTTGTTGGCGGCGTCGGCGATCAGGCGCTTGCCCACCGGGGTGGAGCCGGTGAAGGAAACCTTGCGGAGGCGGGAGTCCTTCATGATCGGACCCGAGATCGAGGACGCGCTCGAGGAGGACACCACGTTGACCACGCCGGCGGGCACGCCGGCCTCTTCCAGGGTGGCCACGAACAGCTGGGTGGTCAGCGGAGTGAACTTGGCGGGCTTGATAATCACCGTGCAGCCCGCGGCGAGGGCCGGGCCGACCTTGCGGGTGGCCATGGCCAGCGGGAAGTTCCATGGGGTGATCAGCAGGCACGGGCCAACGGGCTTGCGCTGGACCAGGATCTTGTTCTTGCCCTCGGGGGTGGTGACGTAGCGGCCGTAGTCGCGGACGGTCTCCTCGGAGAACCAGCGCAGGAACTCGGCACCGTAGGTGACCTCACCGCGGGACTCGGCCAGCGGCTTGCCCATTTCAAGGGTCATGAGGAGGGCGAAATCTTCGGCACGTTCGGTGACGAGTTCGAAAGCGCGGCGGAGGATCTCTGCACGCTCGCGCGGTGCGGTGCGGGCCCAGGCGGCCTGGGCGGCGTCGGCCGCGGCGAGGGCGGCGAGGGCGTCTTCGCTGGTGGCGTCGGCGATGCTCAGAAGGACCTTGCCGGTGGCCGGGTCTTCGACATCGAAGGTCTTGCCGGTGGAGGCGTCGCGCCACTCACCGTTGATGAACAGACCGGTGGGAACCTTGGCGAGCAGTTCTGCTTCGCGTTCTGCGGTGACAGTCACAGTGACTCCTTCGTCAGGCGGTGCATTGTGGAAATGCACCAACCCTTGGTGTTACGTGGGTCGCATTATTGCGGGGATTAACTGCCACGGTACTGCCGGAATCAAAAGAGTGTCTACGCCTTCGCGCACTGCCGCCACCGCCGCTCTCTGTGCACTTGCACAGCCGGCGCCGGGGCCTCTGCGGGCCATGCCTTCCGCGCCGCGAGCACGGCCTTAACGCGCCGCGAGCACGGCAGAGTAGAGCTCGCGCTTGCTGACCCGGGCTTCTTCGGCCACCGCGGCCACGGCTTCCTTGAGCCGGATTCCCTGCGCCACCAGTTCGTTGACGGCCGCCACGTGGTCCTCGGGAGTGCCGGGCGCCTTTTCCGGGGCACCTTCCACCACCACGGCGATTTCACCGCGGACTTCGTTGTTTTCCGCCCATTCGAGGAGTTCCTGGACCGTACCGCGAAGGACTTCTTCGTAGGTCTTGGTCAGTTCCCGGCACACGGCGACCCTGCGCTCAGCGCCGAAGCGGTCGTGCAGCGCCCGGAGCATGGCTTCGAGCCGGTGCGGGGCTTCGAAGAACACCATGGTGCGGCGTTCGCCGTCGAGCTCTGCCAGGCGGGAGCTGCGCTCCCCTGCCTTCCGGGGCAGGAAGCCCTCGAAGCAGAAGCGGTCGGTGGGCAGTCCGGAGAGGGCGAGCGCCGTCAGCACAGCGGACGGGCCCGGCACGGCGGTGACGAACAGGCCTGCCGCCACGGCTCCCTCAACAAGCCGGAAGCCGGGGTCCGAGACGGCGGGCATGCCGGCGTCGCTCACCATCAGGATGGTTTTTCCTGCCTGGACCTGTTCCAGGAGGTCCGCGGTCTTGGTGGCTTCGTTGTGTTCGTGGTAGCTGATGACCCGGCCGGAAACTTCGATGCCGAGCGCGTGCACCAGCCGGTGCAGCCGGCGGGTGTCTTCAGCGGCAATGATGTGTGCGGTCTGCAGCAGCTCCACCAAGCGGCTGGAGGCATCGCCGACGTTGCCGATCGGCGTCGCGGCGAGCACGATCCGGCCGCCACCCGGGGTCACGGGCAGGAGGTCGCGGGTCAGGGCGTCTTCCGTGCGGGCTTCCGGGGCGGAATCGTCGACGTCGGCTTGGGGCTCTGCTTGTTCACTCACCCGACCAAGCGTACTTGTACCCGGAGCGGCTAGCGCCCAGTTCGATCCCAATCCTCGCTTCGCTCAGATCAGGGCCCTCGCGAACTAGTCCGCCGGGAAGACGCGGACCGTATCCTCAGGGACGGCCGCGAGCAAGGAGCTGCGCAGCTCCTTGCCCTTCCTCCACTCGGTGACGTCGAAGTCCAGGCTCCGGCCGTGGCGGTCCAGGAGGCAAACACAGCCGCAGCTTCGGTCGCCCGCGACTGCGATGTCCGCGAGTTCGATCGCCTTGGTTTTCTTGCCGCTGCGCTTCAGCAGGCGGTCCGGAGTGAGCCAAAGGACGGCTTCCGAGTCCTTCGCCTGCCAGGCCCTGTGCCCGTTCGGCACTGCAGGTGCTGTGTCCCGCCAGATCAGGAAACTCTCGAAGGCGAGTCCCTGGGCGGCCGCGTGTTTCCGGCGGGGCTTCGCGTATCCGGCGACGGCAACCATGAGGCTTTCCATGCTTGCCGCCAGGGACGCAGCGAGGCTGACCGCCGTCGTCGAGTCCGTATGCCGGGTGACCGTTTTCAGGCCGGGCGTGCTCCACCCGCGCAATCCGCGCACGGCCAGCCGGTCGAGGTGCCAGTCGGGCACGGACCGTCCGTACTCCAGATCGGAGGCGCGAGCCTTGCGCGTGTAGTCCAGTGCTTCCACGCTGAAACCGGTGCTGGCGATGTCGTGGAGAGCCGCGGTTCCGGCGTCGAAGGCTGCCGGGATGTTCGACGACGTCGGGTCCAGGATGAGGTCCAGCTGCACCGTGTCGGCGTCCATCGGAGCCTGGAAATCGACCACTGAGTAGACCAGACCGTAGTCGTGGCGGAGACGAGCACACAGTTCGTAGCGCAGTGCCTCAGCAAGCAGCTCGGCGTCCGCGTCCGGGACCAGCAGGGACAAAGCCACGCCGTCCTTCCGGGAGACCACCAGCGTCGGCTCGGTGATGAGCGGAACTGCCACGCTCCGCTCCGGGATACTGCCCGGGGGCATGCTGACGTCCAAGGCCGCCGGGACCTCGCCGGTGAAGGTCAGGGCAGCGTTTTCCGCGACGAACCACTGCCGCGCCCAGGACAGCAACTCAGACATGCCGAGGCTTTCCGTTGCCGGGGCACCGAAATGAGCGTTCCCGAGATCCGCGGCCCCAAAACGATAGCCGTAGAGCCCGCTCGATACCGCCCGGAATTTGTTCGGGTCCTCCGCTTGGATCACAGCCTTCTCCCGGCCGATGTCCTCCCCGGACACGTCCTGGAACCGGCACACGGCCGCGGCGATGGCATTGAGGAACGCAGCGACGTCCTCCGGCTCCCCGCTGGCCCAAAACTCCACGGACTCCGTGCCGGTCGTCCCGCCATGCAGCACGGTCTGCGGCTGGACCATGCGGAGCAGGAGATGTTCCACCAGGTGGGTGATGCCGGCCAGCACCGCAGGCTCATCCCGCATGCCAACGCCGACATGGAGCTTCCCGTTGCAGGGGCCTCCATCGTCGAGCGAATACGTGGGGATGCCATGGTGGAGGCCTTTGTGCACCTTCTGCGTCATGGCGGACAGTCTCCCAGAAAACTCCCGGCTCCCGGGCCAAGCCCGCGGCCTGCGCCCACAGCCCGCGGCGGTAGCATGGGGCAGGTGACCGAGATCGCCGTGCGCCCCGCCTCCCCTGCTTGGCTGGTGCGGCCCGCGGGAGCCTTCACCGCCCCGGCTCTCCGGGAGCGGCTGATCGGGGGGATCCAGAGCTGGCGGGACTATCCGCCGTCGTTGCGTCTGTGGTTCTGGCTGATTCCCACGGTCACCGCGGTGATCGCCGGGATCCTGCGCTTTGTCCGGCTGGACACCCCGCATAGCCTGGTGTTCGACGAGACCTACTACGTCAAGGACGCGTACTCGTACCTGCTGAGCGGCTACGAAAGGAACTGGCCGCAGAAGGCCAACGATTCCTTCAAGGCCGGGAACCCGGTGTTGCCCCTGGACACCCCGGAGTACGTGGTGCATCCGCCGTTCGGCAAGTGGATGATTGCCTGGGGCATGGGTCTCTTCGGCCCGGACAATCCGTTTGGGTGGCGCTTCGCGGCGGCACTGACGGGGACCCTGTCCGTCTTCCTGGTTTCGCTGATCGCCCTGAAGTTGTTCCGTTCGCACGTGCTGGGCGGGGTGGCCGGGCTGCTGCTCGCCGTCGACGGCCACCACCTGGTCATGTCGCGCACGGCCATCCTGGACGTTTTCCTGATGTTCTGGGTCCTCGCGGCTTTCGGCGCACTGCTGATGGACCGGGACGACGGCCGGCGCCGCCTTGCCGCGCGCCTTGCCACAGCCTTTGGGGACGGCCGGCCTCCGGCCAGGACCTTGGTGGCCGGGCCGTTCCTTGGCCTGCGGTGGTGGCGTCTCGTTGCCGGCGTGTGCCTTGGCCTGGCCGTGGGCGTGAAATGGTCGGCTCTGGCCTTCGTTGCCGTGTTCGGCCTGCTGACCGTCCTGTGGGACATGAATGCGCGGCGGATCGCCGGCATCCGGAGCTGGGCCAGCGCCGCGGTGCTCAAGGACGGCGTGCCGGCGTTCTTCAGCATGATCCCGGTGGCGGCCGCCGTGTACCTGTCAACGTGGACTGGCTGGTTCCTCTCCAAGGACGCCTATTTCCGCGGGTGGGCGGAGAAGCAGCCGGCGTCGGGCTGGGACTGGATTCCGGCACCGCTGCGTTCCCTGGCGCACTACCACCTTGAGGCCTACAAGTTCCATCAGGGCCTGGGCGCGGACCACCCCTATGAGGCTAGTCCATGGAGCTGGCTGGTAATGGGCCGGCCCACGTCCTTCTTCTACGAGTCCCCCAAGCTGGGCACCGCAGGCTGCGAGCTTCCCACCTGCACCACCGCGATCCTTTCGGTGGGCAACCCGGTGATCTGGTGGGGTGCCACGATCGCCCTCGCGGTGCTGCTGTTCTGGTGGGCCGGGCGCCGGGACTGGCGGGCGGGCGCCATCCTCGCCGGAGTCGCCGCAGGGTACCTGCCATGGTTCCTGTATCCCGAGCGGACCATGTTCTTCTTCTACGCCCTGTCCTTCGAGCCGTTCCTCGTCCTCGCCCTGGTGTACGGACTGGGCCGCATCCTGGGCCGGCCAGGCGACCCGCAGTGGCGGCGCCTGTCAGGCCTCTACCTCGTGGCACTGATCGTGGTCCTGGCGGTCCTGGTGTCCGCGTACTTCTACCCGGTCTGGACCGCCGAGACCATCAGCTACCAGGACTGGCGGATGCGCATGTGGATGCCGTCCTGGATCTAGCGGCTTCTAGGCCTTGGCCCCGGCGTCGCGGTCCTTCGTGGCGGCGCCGCTTTCGTCAGCATCGGTGCCGGTGTCCTTGGGCGCGTTCCGGGGCGGCAGGCCGCGGCGGCGGCGCGTAGGCCAGGTCAGGATCAGGGTGAGCAGGGCGGCCAGGAAGACCAGCGCCGCAATGGCGATGCCGGCATCCATCCAGAACTGTCCGGGGAACAAGCGGATGAGCGTGTCGTCCATCGCGAAGGTCCAGGTCCCGCTGGCGAAGAAGATCCGGTGGAACTCGGTGAAGAACTGCTGCCAGCCGAGGACCCCGAGCGTGCCCAGGGCCAGGATCACCACCAGCGTGGCAATGGACCCGGCAAAGAGGCCGCGGCGAATGCCGCCGGTGCTGCGCTTGCGCAGGTACAGCATCGCGATGATGCCGATGACGACCATCAGCGCGGCCGCGCCGAACGACGCAAGCATCACGAGCTTTACATCGGCCATGTGCGCCACTTCGCTGTCCTTGAACAACTTCGTGCCGTCCTCGTGGACCAAGTCGCCGAGGTACCGCGGGCCTGCCCAGTTGCTGAGGTAGTCCACGGCGTAGGAGCCATAGCTCATCCGGTCATCGGTGCTGAACCCGTACCCGTCGCCCGGGAAGCCCGGACGGTTGTATTCCACCCAGAGGAACAGCGGGCTGGTGACGGCCCGGATGGCCAGGACCAGCAGCACCACCGGGTAGAACACGCCCAGGAGCACCTGGAAAACACGGGGGGCCACGGGCTTGGCGTTGGCTGCCAGCTCGCGCTCGGCGTTGCGGCGTTCCACTTCCGCTTCCGGCGGCCGGACCTGAAGGGCCGACGTCGGAAGCGGCTCTGCGAAAAGCGCCGGTTCGGGTGCGGCGCCGGCAGCCTCGGCGGCCTTGCGGTCAGCCCGGCTTTCGGGCTGCTTCACCGGGCCCTTGCCTGGTTCAGCAGACTTGCCTGGCTCAGCAGACTTGCCTGGTTCAGCAGACTTGCCTGCCACAGCAGTCTTGGCGGGTTCGGCCGCCTTGGCGGGCGCGGAACCGGCTCCGGCAGGTTTGGCGGGCGTAGCGGAATCCGCAGTGGCGGCGGGCGAAGCGGACGGCGCCTGCCGGGACTCAGCCTTGGCGGCAGGTTTCATCCACTCGAAAGCCGGCTCGCCGTCGTCGTCGATTTCCACGTCCGGCTCACTGGGGTTCGGGGTTTTGTCACTCACGTCGCTTCGCTTCCGTTCGGTTCGCATGCCGGTGTAAAACAGGTCACCGGCAATATTCTCTGTATTCGAGCCTACCGTCAGCCCTTGTGCCGGGCGACGTGCCACCCCGGCGAGCGCCGGAATCCGGAGCGTCCGTCAGGCCGCGAACGCCCGGTACCCGGCGTCGTTGCTGCCCAGGTCGCCGGTCGCTCCAGCGCGGACAGCCCGGCCGCCCAGCACCAGCGTGTACACCCAGTAGGCGGCAAGGACCAGACCGCCGATCACCAATTTGCCCCACACCGGCAGCGGACTGGGCGTCACGAAGGCTTCTACGAGCCCCGAGATGAAGAGCACCAGCACCAGCCCCAGGGCCACGGTGATCAACGAACGGCCTTCGTCGGCAACGGCCTGGATGCGCCGCCGCGGACCCGGCGAGACCATGGCCCAGAAGATCTTCAGCCCCGCGGCCGAGGCAATGAAGACCGCCGTAAGCTCCATGAGTCCGTGCGGGAGGATGTAGCTGAAGAATACGTCCAGCTTGCCGGTGGCGGCGAAAACCCCGGCGGCGATGCCGACGCCCTGGGCGTTGGCCACCAGCATCATGGGCACCCAGAACCCCGTGATGCCCAGGGCGACGGCCTGCGCCCCTATCCAGGCGTTGTTGGTCCACACGGCCCCGGCGAAGGACGCTGCGGGGTTCTCCGAGTAGTAGTCGATGAAGTCCTCGTCCACATACTGCCGCACCTTGGAGTTGCTGCCCAGGGCGCGCAGGGCGTCGGGCGAGGTCCCGATCCACAGTGCGTAGGCGGCGCCGACGAGGCAGAAGAAGACCCCGCACCACAAAGTCATCCACCGGAGCCGGTAGAACGCGGCCGGCAGGGACACCACGAAGAATACAGCCAGGTCCTCCATGAAGTTCGAGCGTGCCCCGGTGAAGCGGGTCCGTGCCTGCGCGAGCGCCGCGGACAAGGACGCGGACAGCGCCCCTTCCGGCGCCACGGACCGGATCAGCGAGAGGTGCGAGGACGCCGTCTGGTACAGCTTCAGGAGTTCGTCGGCCTCGTCGCCACTCAAGCGCCGCTGGTGCGCCAGGTCATGCAGGCGCGCCCATTTGGCAGCGTGCACCGCGGTGAAGGCGTCGATATCCACGGCACTACCCTAACCCCCGCTCCCCCCAGGAAGGCCTAAACTTTGAGGACAATCCATCACAGTTGGGGGCATCCGTGAGTTCAATCATTACCGGCGAGGCAGTGGTCCTTGAACTCCGGCCTGCATCGCTCGCCGCCCGGGCCCTCGGCCTGGCATTGGACCTGCTGGTGTATTTCGTGCTGCTGTTCTTCATGATGCTGCTCGTCACCGGCCTGCTCCCGGACCTCGACGACGCCGCCGCCCGGGCCGTCATGCTCAGCAGCGTGGTGCTGTGCCTGGTGGTGGTCCCCGTGGCCGTCGAGACCCTGAGCCGCGGCCGCTCCGTCGGCAAGTTCGCGGCGGGCCTGCGGATCGTGCGCGACGACGGCGGGTCCATCCGCTTCCGGCACGCCCTGATCCGGGGGCTGATCGGGTTCCTCGAAATTTTCCTGACTTTCGGCGGCCTGGCCGTGGCGGTGGCCCTGTTCAACGACAAGTCGAAAAGGCTCGGCGACATCGTGGCCGGCACGTACTCGCTGCGCCAGCGCGTCCAGCAGGAAGTGAAGGTTTTCCCCTTCGCACCTCCGTATCTGCAGGGCTGGGCGGCCCTCGCCGACATCGGCCGGATCCCGGACGGGACAGCCCGCCGGGCGAACCAGTTCGTGCAGCAGGCACCCAGGATGGCTCCGGCGTCGCGCATCAACATGGCCCTGTCCCTGGCGGCGGAAATGTCCGCGCATGTGGCCCCGCCGCCGCCCCCGGGAACCCTCCCGGAAGACTACCTGTGGGCGGTGCTCGGCGAGCGGCGGGACCGCGAATTCCGGCGGCTGACGCGCGCCGAGGAACGCAGCCGGCGCGTCGGGGAGCGCCTCGGCCGGGTGCCGTTCAGCGGCTGACGGTTCAGCGGTGGGCGTAGGAGGCCCAGGGGATGTTCCAGTCGCCGAAGCCCTCCAGCGGCTCCACCGCGGGCGCCCCGGTGTTGAGCACCTGGACGAGGTCGCCGGTTTTCATGTTGTTGAAGAACCAGGCGGCGTCCGCCGGAAGCAGACCTACGCAGCCGTGGGACACGTTCGCCACACCCACGGCCCCGTAGGCGGAGGGCAGTGCCTGGTGCACATAGACGCCCGAGTTGGTGAGGCGGTTGGCATGTTCAACGGTCAGCGGCGGGTAGTAGCCCTTGTCGCCCGGTTTGAGGCCGATGCTGCCGGCGTTGAACTTCGAGTACCGCTGCTGTTCCATGATCACCGCGTAGCCGGTGGGTGAGAGCCAGTCCGGGCTGCCAAGCGTCACAGGAGCCGTGCGGACCAGGACGCCGTCGAAGTACACCTTCATGGTCTTGGTGAGGTCGTCGACCACGGCCACGCGCTGGGGCCCGGTGGTGAAGGACACCTTGACGTTGGAGTTGCCGATCATGCCGTTGCCGAATTCCTTGCCGAAAAGCGGCAGGTCCACGGTGACCTTGGTGCCGGACGCCCAGAACTTTTCGGGGCGGATGCGGACCTTCTGGTCGGAGTACCAGCGCCAGGCGACCTTCTGCTTGGAGGAGACCGAGATCTTCACGGTCTTCTCCATCGCCGCCTTGTTCAGGACCGGCTCGCTGAAGTTGATCTCGATCGGCTGGCCGGAGCCCATGACCGATCCGTCCAAGGGGTAGACCGAGGCGTCGGCTTCGTTGGGTGTGGAGACCGTGGTGAAGCTCTGGGTCTTCTTGGTTTCCCGCCCGGCGCCGTCCACCACGGTGAAGGAGTAGCTGTACTTCGTGTTGAACTTCAGCGGTTCCAGGGTGCTCCAGGTGCTGCCGTCGGCGCTGACGCTGCCCTTCACGGCAGTGCCACCGTCGGCCGGGGCCAGGACGACGTCCTTCAGGGTGCCGTTGACGGCCTTTACGGTCGGCCCGACGGCGGGGTTCACTTCACGTGCACCGTCCAGGGGCGTGATGCCCAGTTCCACTGCCTTGACGACGGCGGAGGCGAGCCCCACTTCGCTGCGTTGCGGTGATCCCGCCTCAGACTCCGGGGCGCGGTCCAGCCATGAAGGCGCCGTTGCGACCCCGATTCCGCCGACTGCGACCGCTGCGCAGATTCCGGCCACAACCAGGATCTTTCCGGTACGGCGTTTCGCCCTGTTCCCCATGTTCCGTCTCCACATCCCCACGTGCAGGCCGGCATCGAAACGGGCCTGTCAAAGTAACCAGTCAATTCTAGCCGCGCCGGGGCGGCAAACGGCGCGGCGCGGGCTGCATGTGACAACCCGCGCCGCAAACTGGCCGTCAGTAGCGGTAGTGCTCCGGCTTGTACGGGCCGGCTACGTCCAGGTCCAGGTATTCGGCCTGTTCCTTGCTGAGCTCGGTCAGTTCGACGCCGAGGGCGTCCAGGTGCAGCCGGGCCACCTTCTCGTCCAGGATCTTTGGCAGCACGTAGACCTGGTTTTCGTATTCGCGTTCGCCTTCGGGCTGGTCGCGCTTGGTCCACAGCTCGATCTGGGCGATGGTCTGGTTCGCGAACGAGTTGCTCATCACGAAGGAGGGGTGGCCTGTGGCGTTGCCGAGGTTCAGGAGACGTCCCTCGGAGAGCACGATGATGGAGCGTTCGGTGCCGGTGCCGGCGTCGAAGACCCATTCGTGGACCTGAGGCTTGATCTCGACCTTCGTTACCCCCTCGACCTTGGCCAGGCCGGCCATGTCGATCTCGTTGTCGAAGTGGCCGATGTTGCCCACGATCGCCTTGTTCTTCATGCGCACCATGTCCTCGGCCATGATGACGTCCTTGTTGCCGGTGGTGGTGATGAAGATGTCACCCTGTTCCAGCACGGTGTCGAGGCGGGCCACCTGATAGCCGTCCATGGCGGCCTGCAGTGCGCAGATGGGGTCGATTTCGGTGACGATCACGCGGGCGCCCTGGCCGCGGAGCGCTTCCGCCGCGCCCTTTCCGACGTCGCCGTAGCCGCAGACGACGGCGACCTTGCCGCCCATCAGCACGTCGGTGGCACGGTTGATGCCGTCGGGCAGGGAGTGGCGGATGCCGTACTTGTTGTCGAACTTGCTCTTGGTGACGGAGTCATTGACGTTGATCGCCGGAAACAGCAGCTTGCCCTGTTCGGCGAGTTGGTAGAGGCGGTGCACGCCCGTGGTGGTCTCTTCGCTGACGCCGCGGATTCCGGCGGCGATGCGCGTCCACTTCTGCGGGTCCTTGGCCAGCGAGGCACGCAGCACGCCCAGGATGAGGGCGTATTCCTCGGGATCGTCGTCGCTGGCTTCCGGGACGGCTCCGGCTGCCTCGAACTCGACACCCTTGTGCAGGAGCAGCGTTGCGTCGCCGCCGTCGTCGAGGATCATGTTGGGGCCGAGCTCCGGGTTGCTGTCGGCACCGGGCCAGGTGAGGATCTGCTCAGCGGTCCACCAGTATTCGTCGAGGGTTTCGCCCTTCCAGGCGAAGACGGGAACGCCCTGCGGGTTTTCCGGGGTGCCGTTGCCAACGACGACGGCTGCGGCGGCTTCGTCCTGGGTGGAGAAGATGTTGCAGGAGGCCCAGCGGATTTCCGCGCCGAGGGCGGTGAGGGTCTCGATGAGAACAGCGGTCTGCACGGTCATGTGCAGCGATCCTGCGATCCGGGCGCCCTTGAGCGGCTGGCTCGGGCCGAATTCGGCGCGCAGGGACATCAGGCCCGGCATTTCGTGTTCGGCGAGGCGGATCTGGTGGCGGCCTGCCTCGGCCAGGGAAAGGTCGGCAACCTTGAAGTCGAAAGTCATGGGTGTCCTTAGATAAAACCGGTGTACGTCTGGAACAGGTGCGGGCGGGTCAGGCTTTGGCGGGGCCGTCGTGCTGGCCGGACGGAGCGGCGTCTGCCGCGGCCAGCAGTTCCGGCGGCAGCAGCAGGGGGATCCCGTCCTGGATGGCGTAGCGGGGCTTGTTGCCCGTGGCGTCGGCCTCGGCAGCTACCAGTTCCTCGCCTTCCTGGACCAGCGCTGAACCGGTGACCGGGCAACGCAGAATGGACAACAGTTCAGGACTGACCTTTGGCATGGTTGTAGCTCCCTGGATGGCACCGTCGCACGGGTGCCGGTGGCGGACCGGATATGCAGCTTCCAGCGTACAGCCCGGCAACAGCTGGAACGATTGTGTTTACGCCTCAGGAAGGCTCGCGCAGGATGCGCAGGTGGCCCCGGCGTGCCCCCTCCACAAGCGGGGGTTCGACGGCGGGCCGGGAGGTGCGCTGTCCCGGAGCGTCAGGAGCCGCGGCGGCTTCGCGGACGGCGTTGGCCAGGGCGAGCAGGTCATCGGGGCCGGGTTCCGGCGGGGTGGAGGGCATCGCCAGGCGAAGGACCTCCCAGCCGCGCGGCACAGTCAGGGAGTCTGCATGCTGGGTGCAGAGGTCGTAGGAGTGCGGTTCGGCGTACATCGCCAGCGGCCCCAGCACGGCCGTCGATTCGGCGTAAACGTACGTCAACGTGGCCACCGCGGACTGGCGGCAGGCTGACCTGGAACATTGGCGAATAGCACCCACAACATCCCAGATTAGCGGGTGCAGGGCGGCAGGCGGCGCATTGGCCGCCCAGCGCGGATTATGTCGCGCTGGGTGGGCCCACAGCGGCGAGGGCCCCGAATCGAAGCGAAGCGAGATTTAGGAGCAGATGGGTGGGCCCACAGCGGCGAGGGCCCCGAATCGAAGCGAAGCGAGATTTGGGAGCCGCTGGGGACTAGAGTCTGTATATGCAGTCACAGCACCACAGTCCGGGCTTCACGGTCAGCCTGGGCGAAACCGGCGGCAGCACTTCCGGGGCTCCGGTGCGCAGCTTCAGGCAGCGCCGGCGGAACCGGCACGGCCGCGGACAGCGCGGGGAAGTCATGCTTCCCACCCTTCCCGGGTACCGCAGCAGGGCCGAACGTTTTGATGATCTGGTCCTGGATTCGGCGGAACGCCTGCAGGACATGTGGGGCCAGCAGTTGAACGGCGTCGCCTTTGCCGTTGAGGAAATCCCGCCCAACCTTGAGCAATTGCTCGCCGAAGGCGGAGCCGCCCCCTTGGGTGCGTGCAGCCGCGGCAGCGGCAGTGAGGGCCCGCTCATCACCGTGTACCGGCGCGTGGTGGAGCACACGGCGGGTGGACGGGACGAACTCCAGGACCTGATCCATGACGTGGTGGTGGAATACACCGCCGAGTACCTGGGCGTCCCGCCCGAGTCGCTGGACCCTGTCTACCGCCGCCGCTACCAGTAGCTGCCTCGTGGCGGGCCGGGTCTAGTAGCCCAGCGTTACCGCGACTTTCTCATGCCCCAGCGCGCCTTGCTGGACGGCCACCGTGGAGATCCCCGGGCCTTCCTGCTCGCCGAGGAGCACCGCGCCGTAGGCCGGATCGCCCGAGGCGGCCACCACGTAGCCGATCACCGCGGGCCCCTTGGCCGTGTCCGGAACGCCGATGACCGTCGTCGTTCCCCCTGCGATGTCCACTGATTCGGTCTTGCCGAGCTTGCCGTTCACCGTCACCGGGGTGTAGTTCACGGTGGCCCTGCCGTCCGGCACACCGAAACTCAGGAAACGGCGCCCGTCCCTGGGTACCGCCACCACGTGCTGGCTGCCCAGCCGGACGGCGGCCGGAGACCAGGCGAAGTCCATGGGCGCCGATTCGCGGGGGCTGCCAAGCAGCCGGGCGGCCGCCGCGAACGGCACGTCCGAAGTGACGCTGACCGTGTAGGTCCCTGCGGGGACACCGTTCAGCGGAATTTCGGCAACCGAACCCGCCTTGACCGTGACGGCTCCCCCGCCGGCCAGCGCCTGCTGTCCGTTTCGTCCGAAAAGCCTGATATCCAGCACCGCGTCGGCGGCACCCGGGACCGTGACTTCCACGGCGGGCACGGCATCGGCGAAACCGTCCCGGCTACTGAGGGCGTTGATGGTCTTGGGGTCCTGGATGACCACGCCGGTCATGACCTGGGAGTCCGCCGGCGCGGCACCCGGCGCCAGATGCTCCACGCCGCCGGAGACGAGGCCGCGCAACACGCTCTGCTGGACGGTTGCGGCCACCGGGCCGCCGCTGCTGCGCACGTGGACGGAGAGATGTTCCTCGTCAGAGGCCAGGCCGGCCAGGTTGATGGTGCGGCTGCTACCCGGCGGCACCAGGAGGCCCCGGCTGCCGGGCGACTGGATCCGTCCCTTGGCGCCGAGAAGTTCGAGGTTGACGGTGGCCGGCGTCCCGGAGGCATTGCTGAGGTTCAGCAAGGCGGTGCGCCCTACCGTGGTGTCCGCCCCGAGGAGCCAGAAGTCGTTGGAGGGCTGCTGGCATTGCGCCGCTGCGAGGCCGCGCAGGTCGCCGTCCGTGGCGGAGTAGCTTCCGACGGCGGCCAGGGCGGCCTGCTGCTTGCCCGTCGGTTCGGCGCCCAGCACCGTAATCCTGCCTGCGTCCTGCGCAACCGTTGCTGCCTTGAGTGCCGGCGGGCCGGGGGCCGGTGCCGGGCTTTCCTTCGGTGCTTCCGACACGGTCCTGGCCCCGCTGCCGTCCAGGGCGGCCACCCGGCTCGCGGGCAGTACCCCTGCCGCGTCACTGAGCACCAGGGCATCCAGCCTGTTCTTCGCCGTGCGCGAAACCGGGCTGAACTGGGGGTCGGTGCCGGCGGCCGTGCCTTCGGGCAGCACCGCCGGGCCGGGGCACACCATGGTGCTGCGGCCTGCGGGAACATCTGTCAGTCCCGCTTGGAGGATCCGGCTCCCGGCCGCCGGAGGCAGGATCGAGGCAGCGGACACCACACCAGCTCCCCCGGCGAGCAGGAGGGCTGCGGAAAGTACTCCACCCACGATTCCGCGGCTTTGCCGCTTCCGTCCGGGCTTCGGGGCGGCCTTGGGGGCTTCGGTGCTGTTGTCCTTAGACACTGCTGCGCTCCTTGGGGGCGGGGTGCTCTTCCGGGCCCCGCTTTTGGCTGGACCGTTTCTGGCCGGTCCGGTTGTTGATGGACCGGGCCGGCTTCGGGCGCCGTGCGGGCATGGGGATGGCCAGGAGGGCGGTAAGGCCGATCACCAGCACCTGCAGGGCTCCCAGCCACGGCTCCCAGGGGCTGACGTAGCGCACTTTGAGTTCCCCGCCACGGGCCGGCAGGGTGAAGGACTGCGTCCAGCCGGATGCGGTGGCGGTCAGGCGCTGCCCGTCAAGCCAGGCTGTCCACCCCGGGTCGAATCGCTCGGAGAGGACCAGCCTGCGGCCGGCCGCGCCGTCCGGGATGGCCACGCCCACGTTGTTGCCCGAGGACGGAAGCAGCACCGTTGCGGCGCCTTTGGAGTCGATGATCCGGACGCGGTGCGCGGTCTCGGCGTCCTTGGCAGCGGCGTCGTTGAGCGGGGTGATCCGCCAGAGCCAGCCGGAGTCCGTCTGGCCGACGGCCACGAGCCCTGGCACTGCGTCGATCCTGTTCGCGGTCAGCTGTGCGGCGGCGTCGGTAGCCTTCAGGACCACGAAGCCTGCGCCGAGCTGCTCCAGCGCGGGCCGCGGGTCAACACCGGCGCCGGCCACGATGGTCGCCACGGCAGTGCGGATGGACGCTGTGGCGTCATCGTCCTTGCGGACCTGCTCCTTGCCGGGCGGGCCGCTGATCTGACGGGCCGCGGCAATTGTGGAGAGGGAATCGAGCGTTGTTCCGGCCCCACGCATGAGGGCCGAGGCGTACCCGCCCTGCTCGTCAGGCGTAATGACCAAGGTGTTGCTCCGCTCCGGCCCCTGCCCGTGGTCGACGGCGGTGGCCGGCAAGGTGCGCTCGGGCGCAGCCTGAAGGAGCCGTTCGGTGCCGAGCGCCGCGGCGGTGAAACCGCCGTCCACGTCAGGAATGGCGTTCTGGGCGGCCCACACGGTCATCCCCGCGAGTGGGCCGGCTACCAGCAGCAGGGTTGCCAGGCCGGACAGCCATGGAAGCACCGCAGGCCGTGGGTTTCCGGACCCGCGGCGGGGGCGTTCGGAAAGCCGAAGCAGGTTCCCGGCACCGATCAGGGCCGCCCCCAGCAGCGCGCAGGCAGCCGCCGAAACAGCGGGGCCGCTGAATGGTGTGACGAGCGTATTTCCGACGAGTGCGGTGGCCACGTGTCCTGCGGCCCAGGACCAGGCCAGCAGCAGGAGGGCCGCGAGCCAGAGCATGCGGGTGACGCGGGTGCGCCGGCCGGGCACGAACAGCGCAGCGACGGCCATGAGGAGCACCGGCGCGCCCACCAGCAACGCCAGCAGCAGCGACCAGGGCACTGCGGAGGGACCGAACAGCGGAAGGTTGGCCAGTCCGCCGTCGGGCGAAAATTCCAAGGGCTGGCCAAGCAACTGCTGCCAGAGCGGGGCCGCCTGCGAACCCAGCGGCACGCCGGGATCGGCCAGGAGGGCGCGGGGCCGGTCCAGCACGGAGATGCCGAACGGCAGGAACAGTACAACCGCCGGGAGCAGGGCCCACCAGACCGTCCGGCCGCGGCGGCCGAGCAGGATCCCGCACAGGACGATCAGGAAGGCGAGCGGCAGGAACAGGGAGGGCGCCGAGGCGGTCACGACCGCCAGGACCAGTCCGGCGGCAGCAGCGGCCGTCCAGGACGGCGTTCCGTTGCTGCCGGGTTTACCGGGCAGCTCCTTCGCGGGACGGCTGCCCCGTGCCCGGCCTTTGGCGGCCGCACCCTGGGTGCGGCGGCCCCGGGCGGAGCCCGTGGCGCGCAGGAGGGCCAGGAGCAGCAACGGCATCATGACATGGGCGAGGAGCGCCCCCGCGCGGCCCTGGTTCAGGGCCACCTGCAGCGCCGGGGCGGCGGCCCACAGCAGGGCGGCGATGAAGCGGAAGCGGCGCAGGCCGGTGAGGGCACCCGCGGCAAACCAGGCGCCGAGCGCGGACAGCGGCATGGCAAGCAGCAGCAGCCAGGACATGGCCGCGTTTCCGTTGCCCCCGCCCAGGACGGACAGCAGCCAGAGCACATAGGCGAACGGGTCGCCGTGGCCGGGCAGGCCCGGGCCGAGGCTTGTCCACCAACTGGCGGCGGTGCGCCAGATAGTGGCCGGATCCGGCGACAGCGGAAGCAGGGCTCCCCCGGTGACGGCCGAGGCGCCGAACACGCCGAGCAGTCCCGCCACGGACGCCACCAGGGCAAGCGCGGCGGCGGAGACGGCACCCGTGCCGATCCAGCCCCGCTCCTTGGTGGCGAGTGCTGCGAAGTCGTCGGCGGAGTCGCCGGTGGGTTCGCTGTTCAGCAGATTCGTGGACAGCCGCTCGGGCGAGGAGTCTTCGTCCTCCTCGATGCCCATGGCCTCGACAAGGGTGCGCCGGTGCGCCCAGACTTCCCGCCGGGAGGTCTGGAGGCCTCGGATCACGGAGCGGCGCACCTTGCGGGTCTGCGCGGCGGTCCGGCGGCCACGAAGCAGCGCCGCGGGCCGGATGAGGGCGGCAAGCGTGGCTCCCAACTCGGCCAGGCCGCGCCCCGGTTCCTTGACCAGGATGCTGAGGACAAATTGGAGGACGCTGCCGAGCAGTGCGCCTGCCGCGTGGAGGGGCACCGCCCATGCCGGGCAGTGCTTGAGCCGCAGGTGGACCTGGGCCTTGCGCGCGGCCATCGGAGTGGCAAGGGCCCCCGGGCGGCCGTCAATGTGGTACATCCGGGCCGAGGGCACCACCACCACGCGGTTGCCGGCCAGCCAGTTGCGCCAGCAGAGGTCCACGTCGTCGCCGGTTCCGGGCAGGGCAGGGTCGAAGCCCTGCAGTTGTTCCCAGACGTCACGGCGGACCAGCATGCCTGCGGAGTTCACGGCAAAGGTGTCGGTACGCCCGTCGTACTGGCCCTGGTCGAGTTCATCGGCTTCGATGAGGGTCAGGCGTTCGGCCCAGCGGCTGGTGGACAGGCCGGCGTCGATCAGCCGGCGTTCGGCGTCCCAGTCGAGCTGCTTGCAGCCTGCCACCGTCACCGACGGCGCGCGTTCGACGGCGTGCAGCAGTTCGGCGAGGGCGTCCGGTGCCGGGGCCGCGTCGTCGTGCAGCAGCCAGATCCATTCCGAAGCCCGCCCCTTTTCCGGGGCGAGGGCCTCGAGGCCGGCCTTGACGGCGCCCCCGAATCCGGTCTTCGGCTGGCTGGATGAGGTGACGTTGGCCTTGCCCAGCGCCTGTTCCAGCAACTCCGCCGAGTTGTCCCGCGAGCCTGCATCAATGCCAATGGCGGCATCTGCCGGACGCGTCTGGTCCAGCAGAGCCGCCAAGGTCCTGGGGAGATAGCTAGCACCGTTGTGGGAGACCACAACGGCAGTAACGTGTACTGCTTGGAGAATCAGACTGCTCGCTTCCTCAACCGCCGGCGCTCCCGCTCCGAGAGTCCGCCCCAGATGCCGAACCGTTCATCGTTGGCCAGCGCGTATTCAAGGCACTGCGCGCGGACGTTGCAGGCCCCGCAGACCTTCTTCGCATCGCGGGTAGATCCGCCTTTTTCGGGGAAGAACGCCTCGGGATCGGTCTGTGCGCAGAGCGCGTCGCCCTGCCATCCCAGTTCTCCCTCGTCGTCGAAGTCGGCCAGGCCCGGGAGTCCGATCCACAGCGGCTGGCCCGGCGTGCCGGACGGCCGGTGGAGCTCCATGGGCGGGTCGTCGAGACCGTCGGCGGCGTCGTCACCGCCAAGCAGTCCCTCGTTGTCGTGTGCTTCGTGTTCGGCCAGCAGCGCCGTGGCTTGGTCCTCCAACGATTCCCGCGTCGCTTCGAGGTACCGTTCCGCCGCGGCAGGATCGGCAGGATCCACGTACCAATCCCCGGGAACTTCCCTTGAACGGTATTTCACCGACGCAAGTTCTGCGACGGCTGCATCTTCCTGGATTCTCAACGCTTGCCCCATGGCGTCCCTCCTGATGTTGCAGCCGCTGCCTGATTGGTCCGGTACTCGGTATGTACGCGATATTTGCGCAGCGGCGATTGATTACTAATTACACGCGTGTAACTACGGGGGCGTCAAGCCGCGCCGGGATAATAATCACCACACCTCCACTTGGTGCGGCGCGCCACGCCCGGGAATTTTCCGCCCCGATCCGCACCATGCCGGGAAAACGGAAGCTGAATTCCATTTAACCTGGGTGTTCGCTGAATTTCCGCGGATGGCGGAATGTCCCCGGTTCACCGCGGCGCAAAACCGCGTGGTGCAAATCACAGCATTTGTGAAGGGGGATCCGCCAGCGCGCGGCGGCGTGCCCCGTGGGAAGATTTAGCCATGAGCATCCCGGCAATGAATCTGATGACTGCGCTTCGCTCCGGCCACGCCACGTCTCCCCGCCTGACCTGGTACGGCCCCGATTCCGAGCGGATCGAACTGTCCGGCCGGGTGCTGGACAACTGGGTGGCGAAAACAGCCAACCTCCTCCAGGACGAACTCGACGCGGGGCCGGGCATTTCGCTGCGGCTTGAACTGCCGGCCCACTGGAAGTCGCTGGTGTGGGCGCTGGCCGCCTGGCAGCTGGGCATGGAACTGGTGCTCGACGGCGGCCCCGCGGATCTGCTCGCCACCTCCGCTCCCGGGGACGGCGGGCCGGGTAGCGGGTCAGGCACAGCCGCCGGCGAGGGAGCCACCGCCGGTTTTGACGCCGTCGTCGCGGTCCCGCTTGCCGCGCTGGCGATGCGCTGGCCGGGGACGCTACCGCCCGGGGTCCTGGACTACGCCGCGGAAGTGCGCTCCCACGGCGACGTCTTCATGCCCTACGCGGAAGCGGAGCCTGGCCTGTCCGCGCTGCGCCTGCCGGGCCGGGGCTTCAGCCATGCCGAACTGCTCACGGACTTCGCCGCCGCGGGACCCGCTTCGGCAGGCGGCCAAGCGGAAACGGCGGAAGGTGCACGCATTCTGGTGCGGGCCGCTGACGGACTGGATGCCGCCCTGGCCGAAGCCCTCGGCTGCTGGGACCGCGGCGGCTCGATCGTGTTGGTCCACCCGGAGGTCGAGGTGACGGAGCACCTGCTCCAGAACGAACGCGTCAGCGGCGCTTGAGGGCCTCCTGGTCGCCGGCCTGGCCGGCCTCGGACTTCGCCTTGTGGTGGAGCTCGATGAGCTCGTGGTCGTGGGAGAACTCGGGCTCTTCGTCGAGTTCGTTGTTGAATACCAGGAAGCGGTAGGCGAAGAAGCGGACCACGGTGGCCACCAGGATGCCGACAACGCCCGCGGCGAACAGCAGGTTCTTGTCGGTGATGTGCAGCCAGTAATTGGCGATGAACGTGAACCCGGTGGAGATGCCGATGCCGATGCCGTTGATGATGGCGAACATCACGAATTCGCGCAGGACGTTGTCCTGCCGGCGGTGCCGGAAGGTCCAGAACCGGTTGGCGACCCAGGAGAAGACGGTGGCCAGGAGTGCACCGACGAAGCGCGCCTTGGACGGGCTGTCGGACATCGGCCCGTGCATCAGGTAGTAGGTCAAGCCGTTGTCGATGACAAACGCCACACCGCCGACAGCGCCGAACTTGGCCACCTCGCGCCAGAAGAGCGAGGCAAAGCCGCGAATGCGATCTGCAAGTGTGTTGATCATGACCCTCCATGGCCTGGTGAATTGGGGCCGACGGGCCGAATCACCATTTTAGCGCCGTTTCCTGCGCGCCCGCTGCAAGGAAAAGTGAGGCAGGCCGCTTTCCGCCGCCAAAAGCGTGCCCCGTACGGCAAGGAATCCCGTATCCGCCCTGCTGTTCGGTAGGCTGAACCCTGTGACTTTTCCTGTTATTGGCGTTGTTGGCGGCGGCCAGCTCGCACGAATGATGGCCCCGGCAGCCACTGCCCTCGGTTTCGAGCTCCGTGTTCTCGCTGAAGGCGAGGACGTCTCCGCGGCCCGCGCGGTTGCCACGGCACCGGTGGGTGACTACAAGGACCTGGACGCCCTCCTTGAGTTCGCCAAGGGCCTGGACGTGATGACCTTCGACCACGAACACGTGCCCACCGACCACCTGCGTGCGCTCATCGACGCCGGCGTCAATGTCCAGCCCGGCCCGGACGCCCTGGTCCACGCCCAGGACAAGCTGGTCATGCGCGCCGCCATCGACCGCCTCGGCCTGCCCAACCCGGCCTGGGCCGCGGTGCACACCATCGCCGAGCTCGTGGACTTCGGCACCGAAACCGGGTGGCCTGTGGTGCTGAAGACCCCGCGCGGCGGTTACGACGGCAAGGGCGTGCGTATTGTGCACTCCCCCGCCGAGGCCGGGGAGACCGGCGCCTGGTTCGAATCGATGAGCCCGCTGCTCGCCGAAGCCAAGGTGGACTTCAGCCGTGAACTCTCCGCACTGGTGGCCAGGACCCCCGGCGGCGAATCCCGCGCCTGGCCGGTGGCCCACACCATCCAGGTGGACGGCGTCTGCGACGAAGTGATCGCGCCCGCACAGGACATCCCGCTGGAAGTCGCCGCCGCGGCGGAGGAAGCCGCACTGCGGATCGCCGAAGAACTCGGCGTCACCGGCGTCATGGCCGCCGAACTCTTCGAAACCCCGGGAGTCGGCGTCGGCTTCCTGATCAACGAGCTGGCCATGCGCCCGCACAACACGGGCCAC
This sequence comes from Arthrobacter cupressi, assembly GCF_900099975.1. GTDB lineage: Bacteria > Actinomycetota > Actinomycetes > Actinomycetales > Micrococcaceae > Arthrobacter > Arthrobacter cupressi. The sequence continues at coordinate 381,285 of NZ_FNEI01000001.1, read as the reverse complement.
TGGACCCAGGACGGCTCGGTCACCAGCCAGTTCGAACAGCACCTGCGTGCGGTCCTGGACCTTCCGCTTGGCGCCACCGACGTCCTGGGCTCGGTTGCCGTGATGAAGAACTTCCTGGGCGGGGACAACCAGGACCTGTTCAGCGCCTACCCGCAGGCGCTGGCCTACGAGCCCGCCGCCAAGGTGCACTGCTACGGCAAGTCCGTGCGGGCCGGACGCAAGATCGGCCACGTCAACCTTGTGGGCGATTCCGTCGCCGAGATCGACACCCTCCGACGCCGCGCCACCGTGGTGGCCGGCATTATCCGCGACGGCCGTGTGCCGGCTGAATTCCCCGAGGAGACCGCATGAGCGCCCAGAACGCCGCCCCGATCGTAGGCCTCGTGATGGGCTCGGATTCCGACTGGCCGGTCATGGAAGCCGCCGCGGACGCCCTCGCCGAGTTCGGCATCCCCTTCGAAGCCGACGTCGTCTCGGCACACCGGATGCCCACCGAAATGATCCGCTACGGGCAGACCGCCCATGAGCGTGGCATCCGGGTGATCATCGCCGGTGCCGGCGGCGCGGCCCACCTGCCGGGCATGCTTGCCTCCGTCACGCCCCTGCCGGTGATCGGCGTGCCCGTGCCGCTGAAGACCCTGGACGGCATGGACTCCCTGCTTTCCATCGTGCAGATGCCCGCCGGCGTTCCGGTGGCCACGGTCTCGATTGGCGGCGCACGCAACGCCGGCCTGCTCGCCGTGCGAATGCTGGCTTCCGGCTCCGACGAACTGGCCTCGCGCCTGCAGGGCGAGCTGCTCAACTTCGCGCAGGAGCTCAACAACGTGGCTTCTGCCAAGGGCGCGAAACTGCGCGACAAGGTCGCCGAAGTGTTCTCCCAGGACAACGTGTCCGCCCGGAGCGGCCGCTAAGGGAGGCCGTGCCGATGACCAGGAGCCACCCAGGCAGCCCGTCCAGCCCGAGCCAAAACACGAGCACCGCGACGCTCACCGACCCGGTCCGCTTCCCGGGCGCCGCGAGTGCGCCGGTGCGGACCAAGCGCGCCTTCGTCCTGCTCCTGATGACACTGCTCCTGCCGGGCAGTGCGCAGGTGGTGGCCGGTGACCGGAAACTCGGGCGCATCGCGCTCCGGGTCACGTTTACTGTCTGGGCCGTGGCGCTCCTGCTGCTGGTACTGGCCCTGTTCAACAGGTCCCTGCTCCTGGCGCTGTTCACGCACCCGGTGGCGTCCCTGGTGCTGATCGTGCTCCTGTTGGCCCTCGCCGCCGGCTGGGCCCTGCTCTTCGTGAACACGTTCCGGATCATCCGCCCGGTGTTGCTGGCGCCGGGCATGCGGCCGATTGTCGCCGTCGCCCTGGTGGTGTCCCTGGTGATCGGCAGCGGCAGCCTCAGCTACCTGGCCTACGTGCTGAACGTGGGCCGCAACGCCATCGGCAGCATCTTCGCCAACGGTCCGGCGCTGGAGCCCGTGGACGGGCGGTACAACTTCCTCATGATGGGCGGCGATGCCGGCGACGGCCGCACCGGCCGCCGCCCGGACAGCCTTTCGGTCATGAGTGTCGACGCCGAAACCGGCGCCAGCGCGATCATCTCGGTGCCGCGCAACCTCCAGAACGCCCAGTTCAGCGAGGACTCCCCCATGCGGGAGATCTACCCCGAGGGCTACAACTGCGGCAACGAATGCCTCATCAACGCCATCAACACCGAGGTCAGCACCAAGTACGCGGACCTCTACCCCGGCGTCGCCGATCCCGGGGCACAGGCCACCATGGAGGCGGTCTCCGGAAGCCTCGGCATCACCATCCAGGCCTACGTGGTGGTGGACATGGACGGATTCTCCAAACTGATCGACGCCATGGGCGGCATCCGGATCAAAGCCGGCGGCTGGGTCCCCATCAGCGGCGGCATGCTGCCGGGCAGCGACAGCCGGCACGTCAAGCCCGACGGGTGGATTCCCGCCGGCGAGCAGAAGCTCAACGGTTTCCAGGCCCAGTGGTACAGCCGGTCCCGAGAGAACGTCGATGACTTCGCCCGGATTTCGCGCCAGCAGTGCGTCCAGCAGGCCATGCTCAAACAACTGGATCCGGCCACGCTGCTGTCCAAGTTCGAAGGCATCGCCGACGCCGGCACCAAGGTGGTGGAGTCCAACATTTCCTCCTCGCAGCTGGGCAGCTTCGTGGACCTGGCCATCAAGTCCAAGAGCCAGCCCGTGTCGCGCCTGACCATCGGCCCGCCGGACTTCGACCCCGGGTTCTCCACCGTGCCGGACTTCACCGTCATCCATGAGCGCGTGCGCAAGCTGCTGCAGACTAAGGCGGACCCCAAGGCCGGTGCCGTGCAGGATGACTCCCTGACCGGCGTCGGGCAGTCCGCCCCGGGGAACGGCCCCCAGGCCGGCGGGCCCGTTTCAACGCGGGTGGCTGCCGAGACGCCGTCGGAGGATTTCACCCCGGTGACCACCCGCCCGGACGGCCAGCCGATCACGGCGGCTTACCTGAACTCGCTCTACGACATCCAGGACTATGCGACGCTTGAACTCCTGCTGGCGAACAACGGCCAGTGCCGTCCCCTGTAACTTCCTTCTTTCAGCGACAAGGATCATCGCCCGTGTACCAGCTTGAGAACGTCCTGCGCCCCTACGCCTGGGGATCGACGACGGCGATCTCCGCCCTGTTGGGCACCCCCGCCTCGGGCGGGCCGGAAGCCGAGTTGTGGATCGGCGCGCATCCCGGCGCACCGTCCGTCGCCAGCCGTGCCGGGGCCGCGCCGCTCGCCCTGGATGCGCTGATTTCCGAGGACCCGGAGCATTTCCTGGGCGCAGAGTCCGTGGCGGCGTTCGGTCCGCGGCTGCCCTTCCTCGGCAAGCTGCTGGCCGCCGACAGGCCGCTCTCGCTGCAGGTCCACCCGAGCCTGGAGCAGGCCAGGGCGGGCTTCGCGCTCGAGAACGCCGCCGGGGTCGCTCCGGATGCCCCCGAGCGCAACTACCGGGATGACAACCACAAGCCCGAAATGATCTTCGCCCTCACCCCGTTCCAGGCACTGTGCGGCTTCCGTCCGGCGGCGGAATCGCGGGCGGCCTTCGAGCACCTGGCCGGGCTGGTGGAGGCCTCCGGCGCCGAGGCTTCGGCGCTCCGGGACGTCGCGGGCGAACTCTCCGCGCCGGACGAATCCGCGGCCCTCCGCGGTGCCTTCAGCACTCTCATCGCCGGCGGCGGCGGGGTAACCGCGGCCGTGTCCGCTGCCGTGAAAGCCGTGGCCGGGGCCCCCTCCGGTTCCCTCGAGCCGCACGCGGCGGAACTCTCCGCCATGCTTGGCATCGGCAGGGAATACCCTGGCGATCCCGGCGTGCTGATTTCGCTGATGCTGAACCTCGTCTCCCTGGCCCCGGGCGAGGCGATCTACCTGCCCGCCGGCAACATCCACGCCTACCTGAAGGGCCTGGGCGTGGAGGTCATGGCGAGCTCGGACAACGTGCTGCGCGGCGGGCTCACCCCCAAGCACATCGACATTCCGGAGCTGATGAAGACCGTGGAGTTCGCTCCGATCGGCGTTCCCCGGGTCGAAGCCGGCACCTCCGTGCTCGGCCAGGAACTCTATGTGCCGCCGTTCCGCGAGTTCCGGCTCCAGCGCATCGAACTGGCTCCCGGGGCGGAACCGGTGCCGCTCGCGCAGTCCGGGCCCGCCGTCGTCGTGGTGGTTTCCGGGGCCGTGCTGCTGGACTCCCCCAAGAGCGAACTGCGGCTGGTGCGCGGCGGCAGCGCCTTCATCCCGGCGGCGGAGAACCCCGTCATGGTGCACGCGGAGTCCGGGGCGTCGGAGGACAGCGTCGCGTTTGCCATCACCACGAGCCTGGAAAGCTGAGCCATGGAGTTTTTCCTGCAAAGCCCCGCGTGGGCCGACGTCCAGCGTGCCCTGGGCCGGACCGTCCACGAGGAGTCCGGGCCGGGTTGGCACTTCCTCGCCGTGGAGGAGAAGAACCCGGCGGGCAAGGTGCTCTACGCGCCCTACGGCCCGGTTGCCGAATCGGTGGAAGCGTTCGACGCCGCCCTGGCCGCCTTGCGCGGCATCGCCCGCCGCAGCGGGGCCGTCTTCGTGCGGCTGGAACCTGTCAGTGCGGGCTTCGGCGTTGACGAGGCGCCGGCCCTGCTGGCAGCCCGCGGCATGCAGCCCGCGCCTGCGAACCAGCAGCCGGAACTGAGCTGGATCGTGGACCTGGAGGGCGACTTCAAGGACGTCCTGGCCAGCATGAAGCCCACCAACCGCAACCTGTACCGGAATATCCACAAAAAGGGCGTGACATTCCGATCCTCACAGGATCCCGCCGAGATTTCGGTGCTGCTGGACTTCCTGCACATGACGGCGGCACGCAACGGTTTCAAGCCCCAGAGCGATGAGTACCTGAGCACCGTGGCCGCCTCCCTGCTCCCGGCGGGGGCGGGCACCTTGTTCATCGCCGAACTCGAGGGCACGCCGATTGCCGCCGCATTCGCCTACGACTCCGCTGACACCCGCACCTACGCCCATGCCGCGTTGGATGACACCCACCGCAAGCTCAGCGCCGGCATTCCGCTGCTCGTCACCCTTATGGCCGACGCCAAGGACCAGGGCCTGAAGCACGTGGACCTGTGGGGCGTCGCTCCCGAAGACCAGCCCGACCACAAATGGGCGGGCTTCACCGCGTTCAAGAAGTCCTTCGGCGGCCGCGAAGTGGCGTATCCGGGCACGTGGGACCTACCGGTCAACAAGCTGCGCTACGGCGCCTACCAGCTGGCGCGCAAGTTGCGGGACAAGCTCCACTAGGCCGTCGCTTCGGTTTCCTCGGCGCGAACGTACAGTTGAGGCCCTGATTTCGTCGTTTTCGGGGCCCCAAGTGTACGTTCGCGCGGGATGCCACCAAGCGCAGCGCGGACCTTCTCCACCAGAAACGGCTTGTCGCCTTCGAGGTCTTCCTTGGAGACCCGGATCTCCCGCCACCCCAGGCGCTCTGTCGTCGCCTGCCGCCTGATGTCGCGAAGGTACTGTCGGGGATCTCCGTGGTGCCCGCCGTCATACTGAAGGGCAATCCTCTGCTCCGGATAGGCCGCGTCCGGCCACACGGCGGCCTGGCCCCACTCGTTCCGTATGACGTGGTTCAGGAGGGGCTCTCCAAGGCGGGTCCTCGCGAGAATCAAACGCATCTTGGTCTCCTGCGCTGAGTCCGCACCAACCCTGATTCCCGCCATTGCCAGCCGCGCCGTCTTCATTCCCCTCATGCCGGGATGCGCCGCAATCATTCTGCGAAGCTCTTCGATGGTCGCGGTTGCTGTTCTTGGGTACGGAAAATCCTGGTCATGGGACACAACCAGTGAGTCACCCAACGCGATGAGCTCGTCCACCTGGAGGAAGGCTGCAAGGTCCAGCCAGGTGCGGGCGGGCGAGGTGATACGGACGCCGTCGTGCATCACCACCTCCCCCGGCAGGAAGGTCAACCGGTGACCGACCACATTGCGACGCCGGGGCTTGCCGTCGTCGCGGCTCCTCGTCACGTGGATCCGCCAGTCACCCTGCATCCAGGCAGGTAAGGCGCCATCCCAAACCCGCGCAGCGGACTGGTGGGTCACCACCGAGGAGCCGTCGAGGGCGGTGTACGCACGAAGGTTGGCGGAGGGCTCGGCGGCGCCATACAAGGGCAACCGTATTCCACGCGAGGGGATGAAAACGTCGGGCTGCCGAAGCCGTTTTCGGCCGACACCGAGCTCGCTCGCGGTGGCGGAAGTGAACGATCCGGTCTGCAATCCGTCCGGTAGGGGCTTACGTGGCATGCCTTAGTTTGACCCACGCGGGAACACGCTGCGCGGTTATCCACAGGCACTTTCCAGTCCGGCGCGCGAACGTACACTTGAGGCCCCAAATCCGGAAGATTCAGGGCCTCAACTGTACGTTCGCGCTCAAGGAAGAGCGGGGCAGAGCTTAGCTCTTGCGGGCGTAGCCTTCCCACTTGCTGGCGTGGTGCTCGGCATCGACGAAGCGGACGGTGCCGGACTTCGAACGCATCACGATCGACTGGGTGACCACGCGGTCCTTCTGGTAGCGCACGCCGCGGAGCAGGTCGCCGTCCGTGATGCCGGTGGCGGCGAAGTAGCAGTTGTCGCTGGTGACCAGGTCGTTGGTGGACAGCACGCGCTCGAGGTCGTGGCCGGCGTCGATGGCCTTCTGCTTCTCGTCGTCGCTGGTGGGCCACAGGCGGCCCTGGATCACGCCGCCGAGGGACTTGATGGCACAGGCGGCCACGATGCCTTCCGGGGTGCCGCCGATGCCCATGAGGGCGTCGACGCCGGTGCCGGAGCGGGCCGCTGCGATCGCGCCGGCGACGTCGCCGTCCATGATGAACTTGGTGCGCGCACCGGCCTCGCGGATTTCCTCCACCAGCGGGCGGTGTCGGTCACGGTCCAGGATCATGACGTTGAGCTGGTTGACCTTGACGCCCTTGGCCTTGGCGATCAGGTGCAGGTTCTGCTTGACCGGCAGGCGCAGGTCGACCATGTCCGCGGCTTCCGGACCCGTGACCAGCTTCTCCATGTAGAACACGGCGGAGGGGTCGAACATGGAGCCGCGTTCGGCCACGGCCAGGACGGCCAGGGCGTTGTTGATGCCGAGCGCGGTGAGGCGGGTTCCGTCGATGGGGTCGACGGCGACGTCGCACTCCGGGCCGGTGCCGTCACCGACGCGTTCACCGTTGAACAGCATTGGTGCTTCGTCCTTTTCACCTTCACCGATGACCACGACGCCGTTGAAGTGGACGGAGTGAAGGAAGGAACGCATGGCGTCCACGGCGGCGCCGTCGGCCTTGTTCTTGTCGCCGAAACCCACCCAGTGGCCACCGGCGATGGCGGCGGCTTCGGTGACCCTGACGAGTTCCAGTGCGAGGTTGCGGTCCGGCTCATCGCTCCCGACGGCCAGGGCCGGGGAGATCGTGGAATACTGCTGGGACATTGGTGCTGACACGTGAACCTCTTCTTCGATGACGATTCATGGGACCGATCTCATGGGACCAGGAGCAGCCGCTTGGCAACTTCGATGCTTTCCCTGGGTTCGATCATAGTCTGGCCGCCACGGAGCAGCCACGATGTGTCCACGCCCCGGAACGCCACTTCCCCCATCGGACCGGATGTGTATTCATGCTGCGGATAAGGGACTATGGAAGGGTGAGCGAAAAGCAAGACACCCCGGTTGCCGAGTCTGTACCCGACGCGACGGCAACCGACCCCCAAAACCCCGGCCAGCCCGCAGTCAAGCCGGTTATCGCCGCAAAAGCGGCCAAGCGGGCCAACGCCTCGGTGATCGGCATGGTGATCGCGCTGCTGGTCTGCGTCCTGGCTTTCCTGCCGATCGTGCTCATGAACCCGACGCCGAAGAGCGACGGCTACCGTGCCGACATCGACGTTGCCGCCATCGCCGCGAACGCGAAGGATGTGGCCGGATTCACACCGGTGGCCCCCGAACCCGGCGACACATTTCGTCCGAACTACGCCCGCTGGGAATCCGGCAGCGCCAGCGGCGTGCCCACCTGGGAAGTAGGCTTCCTGACGCCGAAGGAATCGTTCATCGGCCTGGTCCAGACCCGCAAGGCCAACCCCACCTGGCTGCTGCAGCAGACGAACAACGCCCCCGTGACCGGAAAACGGAACGCCGGGGGCCGGGAATGGGAACTGCGCGACGCCGGAAAAGGCAACCGCAGCCTGGTCCTGGAATACAAAGGCACCACGATCATCCTGAGCGGCCCGGCCGGGATCGATGAGCTCTCCACCTTGGCCGCCGCCGTCGTAAAGTCCGCCGACACAGTTTCACCCGCCCCCTCCAGCACCCCGTAAAGTAGCCGCGTGGCTACCTATCTGACTCCTGCACTTGCCTGGCGCCGTCTGCGCGAAGGAAACGAACGGTTCGTCTCAGGCGAATCCCAGCACCCCAACCAGGACGCGTCCCGCCGCGCTTCCCTGGTGGAGGACCAGCACCCGTTCGCGGTGATCTTCGGCTGCTCCGACTCGCGCCTCGCCGCGGAGATTATCTTCGACCTCGGCCTCGGCGACGCCTTCGTGGTGCGCACCGCCGGCCAGGTGATCGACGACGCCGTGCTCGGCTCGCTCGAATACAGCATCTCCCAGCTCCACGTCCCGCTCATCGTGATCCTCGGCCATGACAGCTGCGGTGCGGTGAACGCCACCAAGGCCGCCGTCGAGACCGGCGAGATGCCGGCCGGCTTCATCCGCGACCTCGTCGAGCGGATCACCCCCTCGGTGCTGACCTCCATCCGCAACGAGCAGCACGACGTGAACGACATGGTGGTGGAGCACGTGAAGCAGACGGCCGCCCGCCTGGCCGACAGCTCGCGTGTGATCTCGGACGCAATCGAGGAAGGCCGGACCGCCGTCATCGGCCTCTCCTACAAGCTGGACGAGGGCCGCGCGGCGCTGGTTTCCGGAATCGGCCAGCTCTAGGAACGCCCGACGGCGGCCCGTCACGGGCCGCCGTAGCCTTCCGTTCGGGTTTCGGCTGGAGCCGCTGCCCGCAATAAGCTAGCCCCATGACTTCCACTCAAGAAACGAACGTTGAGTTCCGCATCGAGCACGACACCATGGGTGAAGTGCGCGTTCCCGTGAACGCCCTGTACAAGGCCCAGACGCAGCGCGCGGTGGAGAACTTCCCGATCTCCGGCAAGACCCTCGAGCGCACGCACATCGAAGCGCTGGCCCGCGTGAAGAAGGCTGCCGCACTGGCCAACGCCGAACTCGGTGTGCTCGACGATGAGCTCGCCCAGGCGATCGCCGCTGCCGCTGACGAGGTTGCTGCCGGCAAGTACGACGGCGACTTCCCCATCGACGTCTTCCAGACCGGTTCGGGCACGTCCTCGAACATGAACACCAACGAAGTGATCGCGGAACTCGCCAACCGCGCACTGGCCGCCAAGGGCAGCGACAAGGTTGTCCACCCGAACGACCACGTGAACGCTTCGCAGTCCTCCAACGACGTCTTCCCCACCTCGGTGCACGTCGCCGCCACCTCGGCCTTCATCAACGACCTCATCCCGGCACTTGAGTACCTGGCGGCATCGCTGGAGCGCAAGGCCGTGGAGTTCAAGGACATCGTGAAGTCCGGCCGCACCCACCTCATGGACGCCACCCCTGTCACCCTCGGACAGGAATTCGGCGGCTATGCAGCCCAGGTGCGCTACGGCATCGAGCGCATCAATGCCGCCCTCCCCCGCGTCGCCGAAGTTCCGCTCGGCGGCACCGCGGTCGGCACCGGCATCAACACCCCGGCAGGTTTCCCGGAGCGCGTCATCGAACTGCTGGCGGCCGACACCGGCCTGCCGTTGACCGAGGCCCGCGACCACTTCGAAGCCCAGGCCAACCGCGACGGCCTGATCGAAGGCTCCAGCCAACTGCGCAACATCGCGATCTCCTTCATGAAGATCAATAACGACCTGCGCTGGATGGGCTCCGGCCCCAACACGGGCCTCGGCGAAATCGCCATCCCGGACCTGCAGCCGGGCTCCTCGATCATGCCCGGCAAGGTCAACCCGGTCATCTGCGAAGCCTCGATCATGGTGTGCGCCCAGGTCATCGGCAACGACACCGCCATCGCCTGGTCCGGCACCAACGGCGCCTTCGAGCTGAACGTCGGCATCCCCGTGATGGCCGCCAACCTGCTCGAGTCCATCCGCCTGCTCGCCAACACCAGCCGCGTCATGGCCGACAAGATGATCGACGGCATCACCGCCAACGTGGAGCGCGCCCGCTTCCTGGCCGAAGCCTCCCCGTCCATCGTCACCCCGCTGAACAAGTACATCGGGTACGAGAACGCCGCCAAGATCGCCAAGACCGCCGTCAAGGAAGGCCTGACCATCCGCCAGGCCACCGAGAAGCTCGGCTTCGTCGGCGAAGGCGAAGGCAAGGTCTCCGAGGCCGACCTCGACAAGGCCCTGGACGTCACCACCATGACCTCCCCGGCCCACAAGGCCTAGCTCCCGCCGCCTCCCAGAGGCAGCAAGAGCACGACGGCGGCCGGCGCCTTCCGCACGGAAGGCGCCGGCCGCCGTCGGCCTTTCCGGCCCGAAAAACTTTCCGGGACCGAAGTACCGGGGAGCGGTCCGCTACATGTGCGGGTTGCGACCCGCGTCCCGGAGTTCGACGGTGCCGTGACTGTTGTGCAGCACCAGCTTCGTGCCGTCGAGTTTCCAGGTGACCGGCTGCTTGAAGAGCTCGTGCGTCCAGTTCTCGTAGCCGCTTTCCGGGCCGGGGCAGCCCATTGCGGTCGCGATGATGTTTCCGGGAATCCACTTTCCTGCCTCGGTTTTGACCTCGACACCGAGGCCATTGCAGGGCGTCTTCACCCCCACGGTCCAGGTTTCATTGACGTAGTACATCGAGACTTCCAGGGGCTTGCTTTTCAGCCACGCCAGTTCGCCGGTGCCGTCCCTCCCGCCGGTTGAACGGTAGATCCGGCAGCCCAGTGGGCTGCCCTTGCACACCGGCCCGGGCACTGGGGTGGTTCTCGTGGGGATGGCGGAGGGAGCTTCGTCAGGTGCCGTCGGGCTCATCTGGGTGGGGCTGGTGGTGCCGCGGCCGCCGGGGTCGGGCGCCCCGGGGGCGTTGCCGCAGGCGGCAACCGTTCCGCTCAGGGCCACGAGGAGGACCGGCACCGCGTGCCGTGACAGTCGAGTGCGCACGTTCATGAAAGCCCCCGAAGTTCTGCTGGTTCCTTGCCAGGGCACCAGTCTGCTCCGGGAGCCGCAGCACCGGAAGCACAGCCGCGTTGCATTCTCCGGCGGAAGGTCACGGCCGGAAAACGGATGCCGCGCCTTGTTAGGCTTGAACGGTGAGCCCGGATCCCGATGAATCGACAACCACCAGCCCCGCCGTCCGTTGGGGGCTGGGGGCCGTCCTGTGTGCGCTCCTCGCGGTTTCCATGACCTTCACAGCAGCGGGCAACGCTGCGATGATCGCCGGCGCTGTGCTCTGCGGGGCCGCCGCGTGCTTCGCAGGCTACCGCGCCGTCAGCGCCGCACGGGCCCGTTCCTAGTTCCTTTGCTGCCCTGGCCGGTTTCCTCCTCAGCGGTCATCTTCAGCGTCAGCCGGTGCCTCCTCGGACACAGCGAGTCGTACGCACGCCAGGTGGCCCGGGCCGAGGTCCGGGAGGTCCCGGGGACTGAACCAGCCCACCTCGAGGTTTTCGTCGTCGTTGACTTTCGCTTCGCCTGAAACGTAGCGGCACCGGTACTCCACGCTGAGGAAGGTGCACACATCGCCGTTGGGGAACGTGACGGGGCCGTTGACCACCACATCCAGGAGCCGCTCCACCTCCACGACCACCCCGGTTTCCTCCTCGATTTCGCGGACGAGCCCGGCCGCCGGTTCCTCACCCGGTTCCAGGATGCCGGTGATGAGCGCCCAGTTCCCGTTGTCGGCGCGCCGGCCGAGCAGGATCTGGCCGGCATCGTTGACGACCACACCCCGAACGCCCGGGAGCCACAGCGGGTCGTGGCCGATCTTCTCGCGCAGTTTCAGGACGTAGTCGGGTGCCGGCATGGGACCAGCCTACGGCCCGGTACTGTGTTCCCCGGCTCAGGCGGGCAGCACCGCCATGGCCGCGGCGGCGCCGGCGAGCATGAATGGCCCGAAGGGAATCGCGGAGCTGAGGGTGCCCCGGCGGGCGGCCAGGACGAACAGGCTCCACAGACCACCGAAGAGGAATGCCAGGAAGGTCCCGGCGAAGATGTGGCCCCACCCGAGGTAGCCCAGGTACAGACCCAGCACCCCGGCCAGCTTGACGTCCCCGAATCCCATGCCGGGCGGGTGGATCAACCGCAGGACGAAGTAGAAGAGCCACAGCGCCGCTCCCCCGGCCACGATCCCCAGGACCGGCACCCCAAACAGGACCGCACCGGCGTCGGGCAGGTCCCCGAGGGCGCCGGACAAGGCGACGGCGAGCGCGGCCCCCGCCAGCAGCACCCCGGCCACCCCGTAGGACGGGAACACGATCCGGTTGGGCAGCAGGTGATGGCGGACGTCGATGATGGTCAGCCGGACCGCCATGACGGCGAAGTAGAGGCATGCGGCCACAACCAGCCAAAAGGCCACGGGGCTGGCACTCCACAGTTCGCTGAGTCGTCGGATCACCCTCGGATGCTATCCGGTTTGCCGGCGGGGCCGCTCGATGCTGGCCGTATTATGTGGATATGGGGCGCTACAGTGCAGAATCCGGGGCCGGAATTTCCCCCGACATGTCCTCCACATTCCGCAATCTCTGCCGGTCCTCGCCCTGGAAATGGACCAGCCTCCGCTTTGAGTACCGCGATCTTCCCGGGGACGGGAGCGGCCCGCTCAAGGCGTGGTTGCGCCGACCCGGAGCGTTGCGCCTCGAGAACGCGGACGGCGTGCTGCTGCACAGCACCACCGGGATCAACGATTCGCGGGACAGTTTCTATGTCCGGTCCAGCCGCAGTTCCTGGCTGTTGCCGGCGCACCTCGTCACTCCCGTGTACGACGGCGCCGGGCTGGTCCGCCGCCGGCCGGAAGCCGCGTACGGGGAGCCGTCCTTCGGGAACGGCCGCTTGGCCGCGGCACTGGATCCGGTGGAACTTGCCGGCAATGCGCCGGTGCCGATCGAGTTCCCGGAAAGCAATCCCGTGGCGCTGGGCGCGGTGCGGGAAGTGGACCACGAGGGCCGCCCGGCCCTGGAATCCGTGGTGGTCCCCGGCCCTAATTACTCCCCCGCGGACCCCGGTTCTCCCCTGTGCCTGCCGGGTCGGACCCGGCTCCGGATCGACACCGCCACGGGCGTCTGCGTGGCGAGCGAGGCGCTCGACGACGGCGCCGCCGGCACCGGGCACTGGATCCGCATCTTGGGCGTGGACGAGTACATGCTGGACGACCTGTTCCTGGCTGAATCGATGAACCTGAGCGATGTCCGCCAGCACATTACCTGGGAGCCCGGTGCCTAGACCGTTGCAGCCGGAGACTAGGCTGGGCCGATGACCTCGCTCACGGACATCTGGCCGGCGTTCGGCCTTGTGCTCAGCACGCCGCGCCTGCAGCTGAAACCGGTCCAGGACATGGACCTCCCGGCCCTGCTCGACGCCGCCCGCAGCGGCATCCACGAACCAGGACGCAGCCCCTTCAGCACTCCCTGAACCGAAGTGCCCGCGGAGGAGCTCGGCCCGAACATGGCCCGCTGGCACTGGAGCTGCCGTTCCATCACCACCCCGGAGGCTTGGACCCTGCTGCTGGGCATCTGGTATGACGGCGTAATCATCGGCTGCCAGGACATCGGCGCCAAGGACTTTAGCGTCCTAAAGACCGTCAGCACCGGCTCCTGGCTCAAGCAGTCCGCCCAAGGCCTCGGCCTCGGCAAGGAGATGCGCGCCGCCGTCGTGAGCTACGCCTTCGACCACCTCCGAGCCGACATTGCCGAATCCGAGGCCGCCGCCTGGAACGAGAAATCCCTGGGCGTCTCCCGCGCCCTCGGCTACGAACTGAACGGCACCTACCGCACCAACTGGGGGCCGAAGGTCGAAGAAGTCCAACGCGTCCGCCTCACCCCGGAAACCTTCAAGCGCCCCAACTGGACCCTGAAAGTGGAAGGCCACGAACCCTGGGCAAGGTTCCTCGGGCTCGATTAGCGAGCGTAAAGCGTCGGCCGCACAAGACGGGACGGCGAATGGATTCCAAAGGTGACTTGCCTGCGAGACGGGACGGCGGTCCTTCGTAAAGGAGCGCATCGCGGCGCATCGGACCCCGAAGGTCGCCCAGCGACCGAAGGGGTGCCTATGCGTCGTGTCTAAGCGAGGACGAAGGGCCGTCTCCCGGTGAACCCAGCCACGAACAGGCACCAAAAGCAAGGGAGCGGCACCCAAGGCGGGTGCCGCTCCCGTTTTTAGGACAGCCGGGTTAAATCTCCGCCCCTTCCAACAGCTCCGTAACGAGCGCAGCGATTGGCGAGCGTTCGGAGCGGGTGAGAGTGATGTGGCCGAACAGCGGGTGGCCCTTGAGGGTTTCGACGACGGCGGCAACGCCGTCGTGCCGTCCGACCCGGAGGTTGTCGCGCTGGGCGACGTCGTGGGTGAGGACGATCTTGGAGTTCTGTCCGATGCGGCTCATGACGGTCAGCAGGACGTTCTTCTCGAGCGACTGGGCTTCGTCCACGATCACGAAGGCGTCGTGCAGGGAGCGTCCGCGGATGTGGGTGAGCGGCAGGACTTCGAGCATGCCGCGGTCCATGACTTCCTCAACTACTTCCTGCGACACCAACGCGCCCAAGGTGTCGAAGACCGCCTGCGCCCACGGGTTCATTTTTTCCGACTCGGAGCCGGGCAGGTAGCCCAGTTCCTGTCCGCCGACGGCGTACAGCGGCCGGAAGACGATCACCTTGCGGTGTTCGCGGCGTTCCAGGACGGCTTCAAGGCCTGCACAGAGCGCGAGCGCGGACTTGCCGGTGCCGGCGCGGCCACCGATGGAGACAATGCCCACGGAGGGGTCCATGAGCATATCGATGGCGAGCCGCTGTTCGGCGGAACGTCCGTGCAGGCCGAAGACGTCGCGGTCGCCCTTGACGAGGCGCACCTGCTTGTCCGCGCCCACCCGGCCCAAGGCAGAGCCGCGGTTGGACAGGAGCACCAGCCCGGTGTTCACGGGAAGTTCGGCGGCCGCGGGGATGAAAACGGGTTCGTGGCCGTAGAGGGTGCTGATTTCCTCTTCGCTGGCTTCCACCTCGGCCACGCCGGTCCAGCCGGAGTCCTTGACGAGTTCGTTGCGGTACTCGTCGGCGAGCAGGCCCATGGCGGAGGCTTTGACGCGCATCGGCAGGTCTTTGGAAACCACCGTGACGTTCCGGCCTTCATTGGCCAGGTTCTTTGCGACGGCAAGGATGCGGCTGTCGTTGTCGCCGCCGCGGAATCCGGCCGGGAGAACCTCGGTGGAAATGTGGTTCATCTCCACGCGGAGGGTGCCGCCGTCGCTGCCGATCGGGATGGGCGTGTTGAGTCCGCCGTGTTTCACGCGCAGCTCGTCGAGCAGCCGCAGGGCTTTGCGGGCGAAGTAGCCAAGCTCGGGATCGTGGCGCTTGCCTTCGAGTTCGGTGATGACCACAATCGGCACGATCACCTCGTGCTCGGCGAAGCGCAGCAGTGCCCGCGGATCGGAGAGCAACACGGAGGTGTCAATGACATAGCTTCGGCCGGCTGCCTTGCCGGCCCGCGGAGCCTTGGCGTGGGGGCTCCGCTTGCTGCGAGAGGTAGCTGCACCTTCCCCGTCGGAAACGATTACGGGCAGTTGCTCAGAAATAGCCACATCGACTCCAGCCCCGGGCGTTCGCCCGGCTTATTCGTGAGGCGGCTCGGCCGGAAGGCCGGGCTCGGCCCCCCACGTATAAGGTGCGATGTTTCGCTCCATCTACTGGCCTCCCCGATCAGCGGGCGGTTTTGCCTGCTGATGGGATTAACGTATTCCCGCGCAGTTACATTTCCGGTGACCACTGACGGCGATTCGCGTCGACGGGACGTGAATTTCCCGTGAACGGCAGCTCACGGAAAATTCACGCATTCAGGTGCCGAAGCGCCGCTGCCGGCCGGCGTAGTCGCGCAGGGCCCGCAGGAAATCGATCTTGCGGAAGGCCGGCCACAGGGCTTCGCAGAAGTAGAACTCACTGTAGGCGCTTTGCCACATCAGGAAGCCGGAGAGCCGTTGCTCGCCCGAGGTGCGGATCACAAGGTCCGGGTCCGGCTGGCCGCGGGTGTAGAGGAAGCGGGAGATGTCGTCCACATCAAGTTCGTCAGCGACCTCGGCCATGTCGCGGCCCTTGGCGACGGCGTCATGCAAAAGTTCGCGGACGGCGTCGACGATTTCGCGGCGTCCGCCGTACCCGACGGCGACATTCACGTGCAGCTTCTCGCGCACCGGCGTGCGGGCGGTGAGCTTGTTGAGCCGTTCGGCGAGGTAGTCGGGCAGCAGTTCGGGGGCGCCCATGGCGTGGACCGAAATATCGGGGGCCTCGTCCAGGCGGTCCATGGTGTTGGCGATGATGCCCATGAGCAGGTCCAACTCTTCGCCGGAACGGCTCATGTTGTCCGTGGAGAGCATGTAGAGGGTGACGACCTTGACGCCGAGTTCCTGGCACCAGCCGAGGAACTCGTGGATCTTATCCGCGCCGGCCTGGTGGCCCTCGCTGGTGGGCGCGTTGAACTGCCGTGCCCAGCGGCGGTTGCCGTCCACCATCACGCCGATGTGGCGCGGAATCTTGTCCGTTTCAAGGGAGCGCAGCAGCTTGCGTTCGTAGAAGCCGTAGAGAATCCCGGGCAGCTCCATCCGGATCTTCACCTGACTTCCTTCACTCACCACAGACCCGGGCGAGGTGCCGCAGGCGCATCACCTAGGCTACCGCCCCGGGCCGGAATGGACGTGCACGCACAGTCGTGAAGCGAAGCTGCCAGAAGTTACTCGTTGGTAACCTACCGGATCGTAGCCTATTCTTTAACAATGTCGGAGCTCTTGGCCAAACCCCTCTGGCGCGGCTGGATCCACGCCGTCGCCGCCCCGTTCGCCGTCGCAGCAGGAATTGTGCTCGTGACCCTGGCACCCGGCCCGGACCGCAAGATTGCCTCCGCGATCTATGCCGTCACCGGGGCGCTGCTGTTCGGCGTCTCCGCCGTCTACCACCGGGGCACTTGGCCAGAGAAGCGGCGGCTGCTCCTCAAGCGACTCGACCACAGCAACATCATGCTGGTGATCGCCGGCAGCTACACCCCCTTGGCCTGGTCCCTGCTGGACCGCCCCACGGCGGTGCTGCTCTTGTGGCTGATCTGGGCGGGCGCCCTCCTCGGTGTGCTGTTCCGGGTGCTGTGGACGCATGCACCGCGTTGGCTGTACGTGCCGATCTACGTAGCGCTGGGCTGTGCCGCGGTATTCTTCCTGCCGCAGTTCTTCGCGGCGAGCGTCCCGGCGGTGGTGCTGATCTGCGCCGGCGGTGTGTTCTACATCGCGGGAGCCGTGTTCTATGGGCTGAAGGCGCCCAACTTCCGGCCCGGGGTCTTCGGCTTCCACGAGCTCTTCCACGTCTTCACGGTTTTCGGCTTCGCGGCGCATTTCATCGCGATCATGTTCGCGGTTCTGCGCTAATCCCGCGTCCCGCCCTCGGGCAGGAAGTACGCGCTGCCGTCCGGCGCCCGTTCCACCAGCTCCACGTCGACCAGGTAGCGCCGCAGCAGGACCGGGTCGTCGCTGTACTCCCCGAGCCGGGCGCTTAACGTCCGCTCATCGATCACCTCGCCCGGTGCGAGGACCTGCCCTGCGACCCAAGCCAGGAGCAGACGCCGCTGTTCCTGATTCGCCGGATACCTGTCGATCCGCCCGTCGCTCCGCAGGAACCTCTCAAGTCCGGCCCCGTCCGCACGTCCGGGTCGCCGGAGAAACCGCTGAAGGTAATCCCGGCTGACGCCCGGAGCGGGTTCGGCACCGGCAAGCACTCCGGCGTCCGTCAGGGCCGCCCGCGCTTTGCTCCGCTCCAAGGCGGAGAGCCGCCTGCCCTCCCGTTCGGCCTCTTCGAGGACCACTTCAGCCAACGCAATCCTGGTCTTTTCATTGAGCAGCAGGGCGATCAGACCGCGCCATTCCACGCCGCTCATCGCTCCCCCGTGTCCGCCCGGCTGCCAGTCATGGCCGCGAGCTGTTCCCCGAGTTCCGCGGGCGAGGTGACCGGCCGCTGGCAGACCATGCCCCGGCACAAGTACACCTGGGGCGAACCGTCCGACGCGGCGCCGCGGTGCTCCAACAGCGCAACCGGTTCCTGTTCCGGACCCTGCCGGCCGCCGTCGGGATTTTCCTGTACGGCGACCACCATTCCCGGGCTCGGCGAGCGCAGCAGTGCCAGGTGCAGTTCCCGTCGGGCGGGTCCGTCCGGCCCGGCCACCGCGGCCTCGAGCGGGCCAGCAAGGGCTGCCTGCCCCGTGGCCAGGAGCCAGCCGGCCACCCGCGGCGCTCGGCTTGCGATGGGCGGCAGGAGGTTCAGGATGTTCCCGGCCATGGCCCGCTGGTCGTGCGAGCCCGAGTAGGCGGACGATGTCAGCAGGGCGCCGGCGAACGCGGCCGCACCGCTGGGCGCGGCGTTGTCAAAGGGGTCCAGGGACGGTTGCTCGCCGGACGCGCGGAGCACCTGCCCGGACTCCCCCGCCGAATCGGTCAGGCGTCCGCCGGCGGCGAAGCGGTCGGCGGCTTCCGCAAGCAGCTCCTGGGCGAAGGTGTACCAGCGGACGCGGCCCGTGACGGCGTACAGCGCCAGCAAGCCGTCGGCGCAGAAAGCGTAGTCCTCCAGCAGGCCGCCGATTCCGCGGGCCGTCCCGTCATGGGAGACCCGGGTGAGCCGCGCCCGCCCGGGTTCGCCGTCGCGCGGCTCCCCGGCGTCCCAATGCACCCGCTCCAGGTAGCCGGCGATGTTCTCCGCCGCCTCCACTAACCGGGGCTCACCGAGGATGGCCCCGGTTTCGGCCAGGGCGGCGACGGCCAGTCCGTTCCAGCCTGCCACCACCTTGTCGTCCCGTGCGGGCTGGTTGCGGCTTCCGCGTTCGGCCAGCAGCACAGGGCGCGAACGCTCCCACAGCAGCGCGTCGGCCGCGCTGAAACTCCGGCCGGGATGCAGCGGCGACCCGTGCGCGGACACCGTGCCCCGCTCGCGCACGTTCATCAGCCGCGCCACCGCCGGGCCATCTTCCGGGCCCAAGGCTTCCCGCAACTGCGCAGGGCTCCACAGGTAGGCTGCGCCTTCGTGATGGACACCGTCCACCACGGTATCGGCGTCGAGCGAGGAGGCCAGTCCGCCGGCCGCAGCAGTGCCGATCCCCAGCGCGTCGATCATCCACGCCGCGGCTTCCGAGGCCACCGCCGCGGCTTCCTCCGCAGGGAACACGGCGTCGCCGCCCAGCCGGACCCAGTGGGCGTAGACCCGCACCAGCTGGGCGTTGTCGTAGAGCATTTTCTCGAAGTGCGGCACCGACCAGTCAGCCGTCACGGAGTAGCGGGCAAAGCCGCCGTCCAGCTGGTCGCGGAGCGCGGAACGGGCCATTGCCGCCAGGGTGCGGCCAGCCAGGTCCCGCGCGGCGTCCGACGTCGCCGACGGCACCGCGGCATGCCGGATGAGGAACTCCAGCACCGCCGACGGCGGGAACTTGGGCGCCCGGCCGAAGCCGCCGCCGTCGGGGTCTTCAGTGCGCGCAAGGCCCCGAACCGCAGTGGACAGCAGCGCGGGGTCAACGGCCTGCGGCATGCCGTCGAGGACGACGACGGCGCCGGCCTGCGCGTCGGCCATCCCGGCGGCGAGGTTGCGTGCGTTCTGTTCGACGGCGTCGCGGCGTTCCAGCCAGGCCTCGCGGACCGCTTCGAGCACCTGCCGGAACGACGGGCGGCCCGGAAGCGGAGTGGGCGGGAAGTACGTCCCGGCGTGGAAGGCCAGGCCCTCGGGGGTGAGGAAGACGGACATGGGCCAGCCGCCTTCGCCGCTGATGGCCTGCGTGGCGGCCATGTAGACGGAATCGACGTCCGGGCGTTCCTCGCGGTCCACCTTGATGGCCACAAAATGTGCGTTCAGGTAGTCGGCGGTGTCCTGGTCTTCGAAGGATTCATGGGCCATGACGTGGCACCAGTGGCAGGCCGCGTAGCCGATGGAGAGGAACACGGGAACGTCGCGGGCCGCTGCAAGCGCGAAGGCGTCATCCCCGAAAGGCTGCCAGTGCACGGGGTTGTGGGCATGCTGGCGCAGGTAGGCCGAAGGCTCGGAGCCGAGGGCGTTGAAGCTCCCCTGCTCCGTCGAAGCAGGGCCGGAGGCGGGGTGCTGCTCAGCGGGTTGCTGCGCCGCCATCACCATCGGCCTCGGCATCGGGGCCGCCCTCGGCGGCAAGGCGGGCTTCCTCGGCCTGGGCGCGGTACCGGACCCGGCGGATCCGGCGGACCATGTCCACGATCAGGAAGGTTGTGAGCACCACGATGAAGGCGGTCAGGATGAAGCCCCAGGTTCCGGGCGTCACCTGGTCCTCCGACAGGCCCGGGCGCAGGGACGGAGACGGCGAAGGCGCCGGGGTCGTGGCCAGGACGAGGAGCATGTGGTGCACTGTTCAAACCTTCTGTGGGAGGTGCTGGCTGCCGGGCGGCATGGTTCCCGCCTGATTTCTACGTGTCATAGAAATCGCCGGCACCTTCTATCTTAGCCCCGCGAACAGGTCCTTTTCGGGCAGCTCGGCCTCAACCCGGGAGTGCACCAGGGTGTAGTCCTCCCAGGGCCATACCGTGCGCTGCAGCTCCGGGGAGACTGCGAAGAAGAAGCCCTCGGGATCGATCTGCGTGCGGTGGGCCCGCAACGCGTCGTCCCTGAGGTCGAAGTAGTCCCCGCAGTCCACCTGGGTGGTGGTTTGGTGGACGGGCCCCGGCGCCGTATGGCCTTCGGCGTCGGCCTCCAGCCAGGCAGCCAGGCGGGCAGCGTACGGCGACTGCAGGCCCGCCTCCTCAAGGGCGAAGTGCAGTGCACGGAACCGCTCGGGGCTGAAGGCGCGGTCGTAGTACAGCTTGCTCGGCGCCCAGGCTTCCCCGATTCCCGGGTATCGTTCCGGGTCCCCTGCCGCATGGTAGGCCTCGACGGCCACCTTATGCGCCATGATGTGGTCCGGATGCGGGTAGCCGCCGTTCTCGTCGTAGCTGAGGATGACGTGCGGCTTGAAGTCCCGGACCAGGCGCACCAGCGGCGCCGCGGCGCGTTCCAGCGGCTGCAGGGCAAAGCAGCCCGGCGGAAGCGGGGGCAGCGGATCGCCCTCAGGCAGTCCGGAGTCCACAAACCCGAGCCACTGCTGGCGGATGCCCAGCACCTTCGCGGCGGCGTTCATCTCCAACCGGCGCGCACCGGCCATGTCCCGCTTGGGGTGCGGAGCGTCCTCCATGCCGGGGTTCTGGATGTCACCGCGGGAGCCGTCGGTGCACGTCGCCACCATCACTTCGACGCCGGACGCGGCGTACATCGCCATGGTCGCCGCGCCCTTGCTGGATTCGTCATCCGGGTGCGCGTGGACAGCGAGCAGCCGGAGCGGAGTGGCGGAGCTGGTGGATGTGCTCATCCTTCGGACGTTCCTCTTTCTGGTGCTGCCGGCCGGGGTGGTGCCGGCATTCATTGTCCTGCGCGCGGGGTGGCAGGAGATGGACTGATGCAAGGGAGCCACCGAAAGCGCACTAAACTGGATGGGTGACTTCGGACGACCCCTCGGCTACCGCGCTGCCGGCAAGTAACAGCCTAGCCAATCGCTACGGCGGCCAAAAGCGCCGCCTGGGGCGCAAGGGGATGCGAAACCTGGTTATCGTGGCGTTGCTGCTGGGCATCGGGTTCATGGCCTGGATCGCCACCACCAGCGCCACCGCACCTGTCACCTTCAAGGACATCGGCTACCACACCACCGACGCCACGCAGATCGAAGTGGATTTCCAGGTCGCCAAATACCCCGGGGCCACGGCAAAATGCGCGGTGAAGGCCCTGGATTCGAAGTTCGCGGTGGTCGGCTGGAAGGTCGTGGAGATCGGCCCGAACGAGCCCAAGGTCGGAGCCGACGGCGGCCGCACCACCATCCACCGGCTGGCGCTGCGCACCGAGTCCGAAGCCGTCTCCGGCGTGGTGGACAATTGCTGGATCACAGACAGCGGCCACTGAGGCGGTGTGACCCGCGACTCCTTTCGCTTTTGGTTTGTCCACAGGATTGACTACACTGAATCAATACCTTTACCCCGCTGAACTGGTTGCTGAGTTCCATAAGTGGCCGCCACGGCGGGGTCTTTTGCTTGCAGATCCATAAGGAGAAGTCCGTGTCTACCACCAACAGCGCAACTGCAGCGTGGCTTACCCAGGACGCATATGACCGCCTGAAGGCCGAACTGGAGCACCTGTCCGGGGCCGGCCGTGCGGAGATCGTCCAGAAGATCGAAGCTGCACGCCAGGAAGGCGACCTGAAGGAAAACGGCGGCTACCACGCGGCCAAGGAGGAACAGGGCAAGATCGAGGCCCGCATCCGCCAGCTGACCGTGCTGCTGCGCGACGCCCAGGTCGGCGAAGCCCCGGCAGACGACGGAATCGTCGAACCCGGGATGCTCGTGGTTGCCCGCATCGCCGGTGATGAGGAAACCTTCCTGCTCGGCTCCCGCGAAATCGCCGGCGATTCCGACCTGGACGTCTTCAGCGAGAAGTCCCCGCTCGGCGTCGCCATCATGGGCCACAAGGAGGGCGACAAGCTCAGCTACACCGCCCCCAACGGCAAGGAAATCCCGGTGGAGATCGTCTCCGCCAAGCCGTTCACCGGCTAGGAGCGTTTACCCCACGACGCCGGCCCTCCCCTTTTGCGGGAGGGCCGGCGTATTGCGTTAATCAGCCTTGGGCCGGAGCAGCACCGCGGCCAGGACTCCGCCAATGGCGCCGCCCAGGTGCGCCTGCCAGGACACCACGCCCATCACGCTGGGCAGCACGCCGAAGAGGATGCCGCCGTAGGCCAGGAACAGCACCACCGAGAGCAGGAGCTGCCACCAGCTGCGGTTCAGGACGCCGCGCACCAGGAGGAAGGCGAACAGGCCGAAGACGAGCCCCGAGGCGCCGACCGTCACGCCGCCGCCGATCAGCCAGACTGCCAGCCCGGAACCGAGCCAGCTGAGCGCCATGGTGGTCAGGAACACCCGGAGCCCGGACAGGAACACCAGGAAGCCGAAGATGACCAGCGGCAGGGCGTTGGAGAACAGGTGTCCGAAGTTGGCGTGCAGCAAGGGGAAGGTCACGATGTCCAACACGCCGTCCGCACTCCTGGGGCGGAGGCCGAAGGTGCGGTTGAGCCCGTGCAGGAGCAGCGTGTTGATCAGCTCGATCACGGCCAGGAGTGCGACGAATCCGCCCATGAGGAGCAGGCCGCCCTTGGCGCGCGCAGCGAGTGATTCCTTCCCGGGCGCCGGCGGTTCCGGGGTCCTGCCGCCGAGGTAAGCCATCAGGCCTCCGCCGTCAGTGGACCACGATCGGCTGGAAGCCTTCGGCGCGGAGCGCTTCGAGCACCTGCTTGCCGTGCTCGTGGCCCTTGGTTTCCAGGTTGATGGTGATGGAGACGTCGCCCATGCTGATGGCGCCGCCCACCCGGGTGTGGTCCAGGCCTGTGACGTTGGCGTCGTTCTCGGCGATGATGCGGGCGATGGTGGCCAGCGAGCCGGGACGGTCGTCGAGCATCATGCGCACCGTCATGAACCGTCCCGCCGCCGACAGGCCTCGCTGGATCACCTTAAGCATGAGCATGGGGTCGATGTTGCCGCCGGAGAGCACCACGGCCACCTTGCCCGGGTTCTCGATGGTGCCGTCCATGAGCGCGGCCACGCCCACCGCGCCGGCTGGCTCAACCACCATTTTGGCCCGTTCGAGCAGGAAGATCAGTGCCCGGGCGAGGGAGTCCTCGCTGACGGTCACGACGTCGTCGACCAGTTCGCGGATGATGCTGAAGGGCAGCTGTCCGGGACGTCCGACGGCGATGCCGTCCGCCATGGTGGACACCTTCTTGAGCGGCACCAGGGCGTCAGCGGCGAGGGAAGGCGGGTAGGCCGCGGCGTTCTCGGCCTGGACTCCGATGATCCGGATCTCGCGGCCAAGTTCCTTGGCCTTGGCCTTGATGGCCACCGCGACGCCGGCCAGCAGCCCGCCGCCGCCGACCCCCATCAGGATGGTATCGACGTCGGGAACCTGCTCCAGGATCTCCAGGCCGATGGTGCCCTGGC
The DNA here is from genome assembly GCF_900099975.1 of Arthrobacter cupressi. GTDB lineage: Bacteria > Actinomycetota > Actinomycetes > Actinomycetales > Micrococcaceae > Arthrobacter > Arthrobacter cupressi. The sequence goes on along the minus strand of NZ_FNEI01000001.1, from coordinate 357,496 downwards.
CGGCCACGACGTCGACGTTGTCGAAGGGGTGCACGAAGACGGCGCCGCTTTCGTCCGCGTAGCGCTGGGCCTCGGCGAGTGCTTCGTCCACGTTGTGCCCGTGCAGCACCACTTCGGCGCCGTGGCTGCGGGTGGCGGCGAGCTTGGGGAGGGCGACGCCGAGCGGCATGTAGATGCGGGCCTTGATGCCCAGGCTCTTGGCGGCGACGGCCACGCCCTGGGCGTGGTTGCCGGCAGAGGCAGCCACCACGCCGCGGGCCTTTTCCTCGGGTGAGAGCCGGGCCATCCGGACGTAGGCGCCGCGCACCTTGAAGGAGCCGGCACGCTGGAGGTTCTCGCATTTGAAGAACACCTCGCCGCCCACCATGGTGCCCAGTGCCCGTGACGTTTCAATCGGAGTCTTCGTAATAATGCCCTCGAGCAGTTCCTGCGCCTTAAGGACATCGTCCAGGGTGACGGGCAGGGTTTCGAGGGTGTTCACGGATTACTCTCCTTTGTCGGTCTCGGCTGCCGGAGCCTGGCCGTAGCCTGGCCGGGCGGCCGCTTCATGGGTGGGGGCATCCTTGCCGCCCGGGGACTGCTTGCCGCCGTGCGCAGGCCGCAGGGCGGCAGGCCGGGTGTCCTTGATGTTGGGGTCCTCGTCAGGGTCCTGCATCTCGGCTCCGACCTCCCTGTAGGAGGCGGACAGTCCTTCATCATGTTCCCACGTCCGGGCGGCAATATAGCGCACCGCCGTATTTGCTACGGCCAGCAGCGGCACGGCGAAGAGCGCGCCGGGGATCCCCGCGAGGTAGGAACCGGCGGCAACGGAAAGGATCACGGCCACCGGGTGCAGGGAAACGGCCTTGCCCATGACGATCGGCTGGAGGATGTGGCTTTCCAACTGCTGGACCAGCAGCACGATGCCGAGCATGACCAGGGCGTTGACCCAGCCGTTCGCCACGAGGGCCAGCAGGACGGCGATCGCGCCGGTGACGAGTGCACCCACCACGGGGATGAAGGAGGCGATGAACACCAGCACGCCCAGCGGCAACGCCAGTGGAACGCCGATGATCGCGGCACCGGCGCCGATGCCCACGGCGTCCACGAAGGCTACGAACATCTGGATGCGCACGTAGCTGACCATCGAGGCCCAGCCGCGGCGTCCGGCGCCGTCGGTGGCTGCCCGGGCCCGCTTGGGCAGGAGCCGCACCAGGAAGCTCCAGATCCGTGAGCCTTCCAGCAGGAAGAAGATCAGGATGAACAGGGCCAGGACCAGTCCGGCGGCGAAGTGGCCGGCAGTGCTGCCGAAGGACAGGGCGCCGCTGAGGATGCTGCTGCTGTTGTTCTGCAGAGCGTTGACGCCGTCCTCGATGTACTTGTCGATCTGGTCTGCCGTGATGTGCAGCGGCCCGTCGGCGAGCCAGGACTGGACCTGCTGGATCCCGGTCAGCGCCTGCTGCCACAGTTCGCCGAAGCCGGTGGCGAGCTGCCGGCCCACCAGCGCGAGGGCGCCGGCGATCAGCCCGATGAAGCCCAGCACCGTGATCGCCACGGCCAGGCCCTGCGGCATGGCCTTGCGCAGCCAGGCCACCACCGGATGCAGCAGGCCGGCGAGCAGTGACGCGACCATCAGCGGGATGATGAGGAAGCTGACCTTGGACAGCAGCCAGATGAGGGCCCCGGCCACCAGCAGGATCAGCCCGATCCGCCAGGCCCAAGCCGCCGCGATCCGCACCCCGTAGGGGATGTCCTGCGCCAGCTGCTTCTCGGAAAACCGGGGCGGAGCCTCCGCGGGGCGCGCGGACGGACGGGAGGGAGTGGCGTCTGGTGTGGGCGTCATGCCCCCATAATTCCCCAGGCGGGCCCGGATGGGAAACCGCCGGTTCCGGGGCGGGAATCCACTCAGAGCGCGGCCGAGATCCCCCAGCGCATGGTGAAGGACGCGCCGGGTTCCAGCCAGCGCAGGCCCTCGCCGGAGTTGAAGGCGTTCGCCGGGCCGGTCATCGGCTCGATCGCCACGGCCTTGCTGCGGCCCGGGAAGTTGCCCGTGACGAAGACATGCACGTAGCCGCAGTTCTCGTCCTGTTCCAGGGTCACGCTGCGCCCGTCCGGGGCGCTGAGCACGTGGCGGGCCGTACCGCCGTCGAACTCCAGGTCCGTGTAGGCGACGTCGATATCCAGTTCCGCCACCGCGGCGCCGCCGCCCAGGGCGTATTCGCCGTCCGCTGGCGCTGCGCCGCGCGGGATGAGCCGTTCGTCGGCAACCAGCCGGGTGGCCGCGTGGACGGTCAGCCGCAGTTCCTCCGGGGCGGTGTCGCCCAGGCGCAAGTACGGGTGGGCGCCCAGCACGAAGGGCGCCGCGTCCTGTGAATCGTTGATCAGGGTCTGGGAGACGCGCAGCGCGAGCTCCGCGTCGATTTCGTAGCGCACCCGGTGCCGGGCCAGGAACGGGTAGCCGTGCTGCGGGAAGATCACGGCTTCGAGAGTGACCGAGAATTCGTCCTCGTCCACCAGGGCGTAGGAGGCGTTGCGCAGCAGGCCGTGGCTGGCGTTATTGCGGCCCACTTCGGTGATGTCCAGCTGCTGCTTGGTGCCGTCCAGGTACCAGACGCCGTCTTCCACGCGGTTGGCCCACGGCGCCAGGGTGATGCCGGTGGCGCCGGGCGGGAGTTCGTCGCCGTCATAGCTTTCGGTCAGCTGCACGCCGCCGCGGCTGAACAGGCGCAGGCCGGCGGCCAGTTCCGTGACGATGGCGAGCGCGTCGCCGCGGCGGAGCTCGTACTGGCGGCCGCTGGCAAAGCGGCGGGATTCGGTCTGTTCACCGGCGGACTCGGAAGGCATGGCACCACCGTACTGCATCGCCGGATGTGATGTTTTGTTAATTAATTTGCACTTTTGGTCAGTTGTGCGATGATTGTCACATGACTCGCCTTAGCAGCACTTTCCTCGCCGATGGCCGGGAGCTGATGTATTTCGACGACGCCGGCACCGCGCCGCGGGATCCAGCCTCCCTGGAGGACCACCGCGCGCTGCCGCCCCGCGCCGAGCCAGGCGAAGTCCGCTTCGACGCATTGAGCCGGGACTGGGTGGCGGTCGCCGCCCACCGGCAAAGCCGCACCCACCTCCCGCCGGCGGACCAGTGCCCCATCTGTCCGACCACGCCGGAGAACCCTTCGGAGATCCCGGCGCCGGACTACGACGTCGTGGTCTTCGAAAACCGCTTCCCTTCGCTCGGCCCGGCCACGGGGAAGCTGCCGGAGGCAGCCGGCCACAGCGGCTGGGGCCACAGCGCGCCAGCCTACGGGCGCTGCGAGGTGGTGTCCTTCACTCCGCAGCACACGGGCTCCTTCGCCGAGCTCAGCGAGCAGCGGGCACGCACGGTGATCGAGGCCTGGGCGCAGCGCACCGACGCCCTGAGCGCACTGCCCGGCATCAAGCAGGTGTTTCCCTTCGAGAACCGCGGCGCGGAGATCGGCGTCACGCTGCACCACCCGCACGGGCAGATCTACGCCTACCCCTACATCACCCCGCGCGCGGAAGTCCTGGCCTCCGCCGCCGCCGCACATTTTGAACGCAGCGGCGGCACGGAGACCCTGGCCGCATCCATCCTCGGCGCCGAACGCAATGACGGCAGCCGGATGGTCCTGGAAGCCGAACACTTCAGCGCCTACGTCCCCTTCGCCGCGCGCTGGCCGCTGGAAATCCACCTCGTCCCGCACCGGCACGTCCCGGACCTCGCCGCCCTGAACGGCTCCGAGCGCGACGAACTGGCCGCGGTGTACCTGGAGCTGCTCAAGAGGCTGGACCGCCTCTACCCCACTCCCACGCCGTACATCTCGGCCTGGTACCAGGCACCTCTTGAGCCCTCCCTGCGGGCGTCCGGCCAGCTTCACCTGCAGCTGACCTCCCCGCGCCGGGCCGCCGACAAGCTGAAGTTCCTCGCCGGGTCCGAGGCTGCCATGGGAGCATTCATCAACGACACCACCCCCGAAGCCGTCGCCGAGAGGCTCAGGACGGTTGCCAGCCCCGCGCTCAAGGACACCCTCCCGGAAGGAGCACGCGCATGACCCGGACCCGGGCCGTTGACCACCCAGACGGGCAGCTCCGCAGCGGGCTCACCGCCCGCTTCGAGGAGGCTTTCGGAGCAGCGCCCGACGGCGTCTGGCAGGCACCGGGGCGCGTGAACCTGATCGGCGAGCACACCGACTACAACGAAGGGTTCGTGCTGCCTTTCGCGATCGACAAGACCGCCAAGGTGGCCGTCCGCCTGCGCGACGATTCCACCGTGCGGCTGCTGTCCACCTTCGGTGACCAGGGCATGGTGGACGCGGAGCTGGCGGGCCTCGCGCCCGGTTCGGGAACAAAAGGCTGGGGCAAGTACCCCCTCGGTGTCGCCTGGGCCCTGCAGCAGCGGGAAATCACGGTGCCCGGCTTCGAGCTGCTCCTGGACTCCGACGTCCCGCTGGGCGCCGGCCTCTCGTCCTCCCACGCGATCGAATGCGCCGTCATCAGCGCCCTGAACGAACTCCTCGGCGCCGGGCTGTCCGCCGAAGAGATGGTGCTGGCCACCCAGCAGGCCGAGAACAGCTTCGTCGGCGCGCCGACCGGCATCATGGACCAGTCCGCCTCCCTGCGCGGCAGCAGGGGAAAGGCGGTGTTCCTGGACTGCCGGGACCAGAGCGTGCAGCTGGTCCCCTTCGACGCCGAGGCCGCGGGCCTGGTCCTGCTGGTGATCGACACGAAGGTCTCGCACTCGCACGCCGACGGCGGTTACGCCTCGCGCCGCGCGTCCTGCGAGCTGGGAGCCCGGCTCATGGGCGTCCCGGCACTGCGTGACCTCGCGCTGGAACAGCTCGACGACGCCGCCCGGGTTCTCGACGACACCACCTTCCGCCGGGTCCGGCACGTGGTGACGGAGAACGCGCGCGTGCTTGAGACAGTGGAGCGGCTGGCGACGGACGGCGCCGGCAGCATCGGCGGCTTCCTGGACGCCAGCCACGTTTCGATGCGCGACGACTTCGAAATTTCCTGCCCCGAGCTGGACCTCGCCGTCGATACCGCCCGGGCCAACGGCGCCATCGGCGCGCGCATGACCGGCGGCGGTTTCGGCGGCTCCGCCATCGCCCTGACCCCGGTGGGACTCGGGCAGCAGGTGAGGGACGCCGTCGTGCGCTCCTTCGCCGAGGCCGGCCACACCGCACCGGACATCTTCACCGTGACCCCGGCCGCCGGGGCCTCCCGCCTGGCCTGAACGGCCGCGGTCCGGGAGCCCGGCGCGGGCGTAAGCTGGCCCCATGACTGAGGCTGTCATCGTGTCCATGGCCCGCAGCCCGATCGGCCGGGCCTTCAAAGGCTCCCTCAAGGACGAACGCCCGGACGACCTGGCCGCCGCCATGGTCACCGCCGCCCTGGGCAAAATCCCGGCGTTCGACGCCGGCGCGGGCCCTGGGCTCGGACTGGACGACCTGTACCTGGGGTGCGCCGAACCCAGCGGCGAGGCTGGCTCGAACATGGCCCGCGTGGTGGCGGTGCTGAGCGGGCTGGACTACGTTCCCGCGGTCACGGTCAACCGCTTCTGTGCCTCCAGCCTGCAGACCCTGCGCATGGCCTTCCACGCCATCCGGGCCGGCGAAGGCCACGCCTTCGTAGCCGGGGGCGTTGAGGCGGTGTCCCGCTACCAGAACTGGGCCGGCGCCGGCGAGAGCGACGCCGGGGTGCACAACCCGCGCTTCCAGTCCGCAAAGCAGCGCACCGCCGTCCGGGCGGAGTCGAACACGCCGTGGACGGATCCGCGGCTCGGGGACCGCCTGCCGGACATCTACATCGCCATGGGCCAGACGGCCGAGAACGTGGCCACCACCTACGGGATCAGCCGCGCGGAACAGGACGAATGGGGCGTGCTCAGCCAGAACCGGGCCGAGGCCGCGATTGCCTCGGGATTCTTCAGCCGCGAGATCACCCCGTACACCCGGGGCGACGGCTCCGTGGTGGAGCGGGACGATTCGCCCCGGCCGGGAGTCACAATGGAGGCCGTCAGTGCCCTGGAGCCGGTGTTCCGCCGCGGCGGAACCGTCACCGCCGGGAACGCCTGCCCGCTGAACGACGGCGCGGCCGCCGTCGTGGTCATGAGCGACTCCCGCGCGCGGGAGCTTGGCCTGACACCGCTGGCGCGCATAGTGGCCACTGCCGCGAGCGCCCTCTCCCCCGAGATCATGGGCATGGGCCCGGTGGAATCCACCCGGCGCGTTTTGGACCTGGCCGGGCTGACCATGGCGGACATCGACCTGGTGGAGCTGAACGAAGCCTTCGCCGTGCAGGTGGTGGCGAGCGCCCGGGAGCTGGGAATTGATCCGGAGAAACTCAACGTCCACGGCGGCGCAATTGCCCTGGGCCACCCCTTCGGCATGACCGGGGCCCGGATGACCAACACCCTGCTCAACGGCCTGCAGGAACGCGACGGCACATTCGGCCTGGCCACCCTGTGCGTGGGCGGCGGGCAGGGCATGGCCGTGGTGTTCGAGCGGCTGAGCTGAGCGGGGCTTCGCTTAACAAGATGAGGGCCCCGCCGAAGCGGGGCCCTCATCTTCTGTTAGCTACAGCTAGTCGTCGCCGCGCAGGATGGCCAGCAGGCGGATGATTTCCACGTACAGCCACACCAAGGTGACGGTCAGGCCGAAGGCTGCGGTCCAGGAATAGCGCTCCGGAGCGCCGGCGCGGACGCCTTCCTCGATGCTGGTGAAGTCCATGATGAGGGAGAACGCGGCCAGGCCGATGGCCAGCAGGCCGATGAAGACACCCAGCGGAATGCCAAGGATCTCCACCTCCGTGCGCAGGCCGAAGGGCGAATCCACGGCGCCGGTCCACATCATCACCATGTTGATGAGCGCGAAGACCGCGTAACCAATGAGGGCGATCATGAAGAAGCGCATGGCCTTGGGTGTGGCGCGCACCTTGCCGCTCTTGAAAAGCAGGAGGGTCACACCTGTCACCGCGACGGTGCCGATCACGGCCTGCAGGCCGACGCCGGGGAACATGCCATCCAGGATCCGGGTGAGACCACCCAGGAAGAAGCCTTCGAGGCCGGCATACGCCAGGATCAGGGCCGGCGAGGGCTGCTTCTTGAAGGTGTTGACCAGCGCCAGGACGAAGCCGCCGAGCGCGCCGACGATCATCAGGAGGCTGGCGGTACCCATCGGAACGAACAGCGTCACGGCTGCGCCGAGCACCACCACGGCGAGGCAGGCCGCAGTCTTGATGATGACGTCGTCGAACGTCATGCGGCCGGTGTCAGCCGGACCGGCGGCGGGCCGGTTGTACATCTGCTCGAGCTGCTCGCGGCTCATGCCCTGTGGCGGCGTCCCCCAGCCGGGCTGGCCCTGCGGGGCCTGGCCGTACGGGGCCTGGCCATAGGGATTCTGGCCATATGGGGCCTGTCCGTAGGGATTTTGGCCGTACGGGTTTTGGCCGTACGGGTTTTGGCCGTACGGATGGGCGGGAACAGGCGGTGCCTGCGTAGCCCCACGGAAATTCTTTCCGTTGAAGATCGGGTTGCCGCCGAGTGCCATGGTGGGATGTCCTCCTGAATAAGGGCGTTGTGATAATTTACGCTACCAATTCCCACGCCCGGCGGGGAGAGAAAGTTCCGGCCGATGATCACGGTTCGAAAACGTCTTTGGGCAGTGGATTTCCGGCTGCGTCCCGGCCTTGTTTGTTGCCTCAGGCTTCACAGTTGTTATCTGATCGCTACCTCCGGAGCCCTGCGCACAGCATTATTCGCGCTCGCTCGGCGGTAGCATAAGCACGCATGGGTGATGCAAGTCACACAGCAGAGGCTACGGAAGCTGTGCGCCGAGCCCATGACCGTTCGCACCGGCTGCAATGGCGCACCGGGACCACCCCCAATGTGGAAGGTTTTCCATTTTGAGAAGCATAAGCAGAAAGCGGTCCAAGAGACCGCATGCGGGACTGCAGCAAGTTGTGGGGGCGTTCTTCGCGGCCCTCGTGGCAGCACTGCTGCTGGCAGCCCCCGCGGCGCAGGCAACCACCCCGTCGCCTTCGCCGTCGCCCGCTCAACAAGGTTTCCAGAACAACATCAGCGGATTCCTCCGTGATGATGCCCGCGCTCCGATTCCCGGCGTCCGGATTTCCGTCAAAGGCAACAACTTCGAAGGCTCGGCAACCTCAGGCGCCAACGGTGCCTGGACCATCCCGGTGCCGGCCAAGGGAACCTACACCGTTGAGCTGGACACCTCCACCCTGCCGGAAGGCATCAAGCTGGCCGACGGCCAGCAGAATCCCCGGGACGTCTCCTTCAGCCAGACCTCAAACCTCTCGGTGATTTTCGCCTTCGGCAAGGGCATTGTGGTGCAAGGCCAGGACTTCGGCCAGAACCTGCTCAACCGCCTCGTAGCCGGGGTGAGCTTCGGCATGCTGCTGGCCCTTGCGTCCGTGGGCCTGTCGCTGATCTTCGGGACTACCGGCCTGACCAACTTCGCCCACGGCGAGATGGTGACCATCGGCGCCCTCGGCGTCTTCGCCTTCAACGCGTGGGGTCTGCCGGTCTGGCTCGCGATCACGCTGGCCCTTGTGGCGGGCGCCGCGTTCGGGTACGTCCAGGACGCCGGACTGTGGCGTCCGCTGCGGCGCCGCGGAACGGGCCTCGTGCCGATGATGATCGTCTCGATCGGCCTGGCCCTCGCCGCCCGGTATGTGTTCCAGTTCTTCTTCGGCGGCGACACCCAGCAGCTCCCCGGTTCGCAGGTCACGGACGTGCAGCTCGGGCCGATCTCCATTTCCCCGAATACCCTCTGGTCTCTGCTGATCGCCGCCGTGGTAATCGCTGCCTTGGGTCTCCTGCTGCTCAAGACCCGGCTAGGCAAAGCCACCCGTGCGGTGGCGGACAATCCGGCACTCGCCGCGGCGTCGGGCATCGACGTGGACCGCGTCATCCGGATCGTCTGGGTCGTCGGCGGCTTCCTGGCCGCCCTGGGCGGCATCCTCTGGGCGTACTACCGCCCCGGCGTCACCTGGGACATGGGAACGCAGATCCTCCTGGCCATCTTCGCCGGCGTCACCCTCGGCGGCCTCGGCACCGTCTTCGGCGCCCTGGTCGGCTCCCTGGTGGTCGGCATCTTCATCGAACTGACCAGCCTCGTGCTGCCGCCGGACCTGAAGTATGTGGGCGCACTCGTCGTCATGATCGTTGTCCTCCTCTTCCGTCCGCAGGGCATCCTCGGCCGGCGTGAGCGTGTGGGTTAGGAACAAGCAATGGACTTCGGAAATATCCTCTCTCTCGCCCTCGGCGAAATCGTCACACCGACGACGGCGGCCTACGCGCTTGCCGCGCTCGGCCTCGCCGTGCACTTCGGCTACTCGGGCCTGCTGAACTTCGGCCAGGCCGGTTTCATGGCGGTGGGCGCCTACGGTTTCGCGATCTCGACGCTCACCTTCAAGGTCCCGTTCGTGGTCGGTCTGCTGATCGCACTGCTCAGCGCCGTCATCTTCGGCCTCCTGCTCGGCGTGCCTACGCTGCGCCTGCGCGCCGACTACCTGGCCATCGTCACCATCGCCGCGGCGGAAATCATCCGGTACATCGTCACCACCAATACACTGTTCCGGATCACCGGCTCCGCCGACGGTCTGTCCACCTTCCAGCGGGAATTCGACTCCTTCAACCCGTTCCCGCCCGGGACCTACATCTTCGGCTGGAGCAACCGGGATTTCTACGTCCGCGTGGTCAGCTGGCTGGTCGTCATCCTCTGTGCAGTGATTGTCTGGCTGCTGATGCGCAGCCCCTGGGGCCGGGTCCTCAAGGGCATCCGCGAGGACGAGAACGCTGTCCGTTCCCTGGGCAAGAACGTCTATGCCTACAAGATGCAGGCGCTGGTGATCGGCGGCATCCTTGGCGCCTTGGCCGGGCTGCTGTTCACCCTTCCCCGCGGATCGGTGCAGCCCGCCAACTACGCTACGGAACTCACGTTCTTCCTGTGGACGGTCCTTCTGCTCGGCGGCATGTCCACGGTACTGGGCCCGATTGTCGGGGCCATGATCTTCTGGGTGGTGCTGTCCCTGACCCAAAACCTGCTCGCAGGCCTCATCGAGTCCGGGGCCATCACCTTCCTCTCGATCGTCCAGGCCGGCCAGTTGCGCTTCATCCTGGTCGGCATCGCGCTGATGCTCCTGATGATCTTCAGGCCGCAGGGCGTCTTCGGTAACAAAAAGGAGCTGGCGTTCGCATGAGCGGGACCAACGGTCAGAACCCTGACAACATCGACTACATGACCGACACCCGGGCAATCGCCGTCGGCGAAAACCTGCCCGGCTGCAAGAAGCGCGACCCGATCGTGGTGGCGGACAACGTCACCCGGAACTTCGGTGGCATCAGCGCCGTCGACGTCGAACACCTGGAAATCCCGCGCCACAAGATCACCGCGCTCATCGGGCCCAACGGCGCCGGCAAGACCACGCTGTTCAACCTGCTGACCGGCTTCGACACCCCCAATTCCGGGTCGTGGACCTTCGAAGGAAACAACATCGCCGGCGTCTCCTCCTACAAGGTGGCCCGGATGGGCATGGTGCGCACCTTCCAGCTGACCAAGGTGATGGGCAAGCTGACCGTCATGGAAAACATGCGGCTCGGCGCGGCCAACCAGCCCGGGGAAAGGCTGTCCAAGGCCCTCTTCAAGAACATCTGGGGCGGCCGGGAACGGGAGATCACCAAGCACGCCGATGTCCTGCTGGAGAAGTTCAAGCTGGACACCAAGAAGGACGACTACGCCGCCTCGCTCTCCGGCGGACAGCGGAAGCTGCTGGAAATGGCCCGCTCCCTGATGGTGCGGCCCAAGCTGGTGATGCTTGACGAACCGATGGCCGGCGTCAACCCGGCCCTCACCCAGTCGCTGCTGGACCACATCAAGAACCTCAAGGCCGAAGGCATGACCGTGCTGTTCGTCGAACACGACATGAACATGGTGCGGCACATCGCCGACTGGGTGGTGGTGATGGCGGAAGGACGGATCGTCGCGGAAGGTCCCCCCGCGGAGGTCATGAAAGACCCTGCCGTGATCGACGCCTACCTGGGCGCCCACCACGACGTCGATCTCGGCGACGCCGAAGGCATCCGGGAACTCGAGGCCGAACTGGAAGCGGACGAAGAATCGATCGTGGGCACCGAGGACGCCGGCATCATCGCGCCGGAGGCCATCGAAGCCCGCTTGGAAGAGGAGGAAGGCAAATGAGCGCCACCAGCGCCATGCCGGCGGCGGGCAACGCACCCGCCGGGGACGCCGTCGTCAAGGTTACCGACCTCGTGGCGGGCTACCTGCCCGGCGTCAACATCCTCAACGGCTGTAGCATCGAGGCCCGCAAGGGCGAACTGATTGGCATCATCGGACCCAACGGCGCCGGCAAATCCACGCTGCTGAAGGCCATGTTTGGCCTGGTGAAAGTGCACTCGGGCTCGGTGGTGGTGCACGGCAAGGACCTCACGGGCCTCAAGGCCAACAAGCTGGTTTCGCAGGGCCTGGGCTTCGTCCCGCAGACCAACAATGTGTTCGCGGCCCTGACCATCGAGGAGAACCTGCAGATGGGCCTGTTCCAGCGGCCCAAGGTCTTCGCCGAGCGCTTCAACTTCGTCACCGAACTGTTCCCCGAACTCGGCCGGCGCCGCGCCCAGCGCGCCGGTTCGCTCTCGGGCGGGGAACGCCAGATGGTGGCCATGGGACGGGCCCTGATGATGGACCCGGCTGTGCTGCTGCTGGACGAACCCTCGGCCGGCCTCTCCCCCGTGAAGCAGGACGAGACGTTCCTGCGGGTCCACGAGATCAACCGCGCGGGCGTGTCCGTGATCATGGTGGAGCAGAACGCCCGCCGCTGCCTGCAGATCTGCGACCGCGGCTATGTCCTGGACCAGGGCAAGGACGCGTACACGGGCACCGGACGGGAACTGATGAAGGACCCCAAGGTCATTCAGCTGTACCTCGGTACGCTGGCAGACACCGTGGAGGGCGAAGGCCAGTAACGCCGCCGCACACGAAGCCCGTACACGAGCAAGGAAGCCCCGGAGCATTCGCTCCGGGGCTTCCTTGTTGGCTGGAGGGGCCGGCTTACAGCTTGCCGAACTCTTCCTGGACCGGGCTCAAGGTGTTGTCATCCTTGTACTCGTAGATGCCGATGTAGGCTTCCGTGGGGTCGCCCGCATCGGAGAACGTGACCGGACCGGACTTGCCGTCGTAGTCGATATCCTTGCCGTTGCGCAGCAGGGTGACGCAGGAAGCGTAGTCGGTGCACTTCTCGCCGACCTCGGAAACTTCCTTGAGCTTCTTGGCGATGTCCACGCCCTTGGTGCTCTTGGCGGCTTCGGAGGCCAACGCGATCAGGTTCACGGCGTCATATGACTCGCCACCATAGGTGAAGTCCTTCAGCTTCGGGTCCGCCGTCAGGAGTGACTTCTTGAACTCATCCTTGGTGAAGGTACCCGGGAAGGTGCCGTGGGCCCCGGTCATGGTGCCGGGCTTGAAGACCTTGCTGTAGTCCGAGGTGTTGCCGTCCACCAGGAACAGCTGCTTGCCGGGAATGCCCTTGGCCGTCAGCAGCGGGATGATGGACTTCGCTTCGTCGAAGGTGATCAGGACGATGGCGTCCGGCTTGGCTGCCACCACCTTGTCCACCTGGGCCTGGAACTGCGAGTCGCCCGTATTGTAGAGCTCCTCGGACACCACCTTGCCGCCTGCACCTTCGAAGGATTCCTTCACGTACTTCTGCAGGCCGGTTCCGTAAGCGTCGTTAAGCACGATCATGCCAACGGTCTGGACCCCACAGGTTGCGATGTAGTTGCCGAGGACCTTGCCCTGCAGGACGTCCGACGGTGCGGTGCGCCAGTACAGGCCCTTGTCATCCCAGGCGGTGAAGTCCGGGGACGTGTTGGCGGGCGAGAACTGGATGACGCCGGCGCCGGTGATCTGGTTGATCACGGTCTTCGACACGGACGAGGAGGCGGCACCGATGATGGCCTGCGCACCGCCTGCCAGCAGCGCGGTGGCTGACTGCGTGGCGGTGTCGGTCTTCGTGTCACCGGAATCCCGGTGGGTCACCTGTACCGGCTTGCCCAGCACGCCGCCCGCGGCGTTGACCTCCTTGACGGCAAGGTTCACGCCGGCGATTTCGGGTGGGCCGAGGAAGGCCAGGTTGCCGGTAGTGGGCAGCAGGGAGCCGAGCTTCAGGGGAACGTCGGTGGTTGTGCTCGACGGCGGCACCGCCCCGGTGGAGGGTGCTGCACTTGCACTTGCGCTGGCGCTTGCGGTCGGCGCCGGGCAGGAGACGCCTCCTGCTGCCGGAGTGGTGGCCGAGGTTGCGCTGGGGCTCGGCGAACCACCGCAGGCCGTGGCCAGGAACGCGACACCGATGCCAAGCACTGTGAGCTTGGCTGCACGCGGAGCCGCGTGGGAAAGGTCAAACATATGTTTGTCTCCTCGATCGAAAGGTGCGAACTGCCTTTGATGCGATAGATCAGGTAGTCCTGAATACGACTCAAACTAGTGCAATCAGACCGGGAAGATAAGTGAATCAGGTCACATCCCTATAACACTCGTTGCCTGTGGGGAATCCTTTTCAGGGCGCGGGAGTATCGTCTGAATTTTGCGGAAATCCGGGAATGCGACGGCGGCGGAAATGCCGCGGCTATTGTGCCCCAGCAGGGACTCGAACCCTGACTTTGCGGATTTTAAGTCCGCTGCCTCTGCCAATTGGGCTACTGGGGCGCCCGCACAATCGTAACCCAGCGCCCGTGCGGCGCCGGGCGAAATTAGAGCCGTTCGAAAGGCGCCGCGTAGCGGAAGGTTCCCCGGCCGCCGTCGGGCCGGCCGCCGTCCGGCATTCCGGACAGCGGCAGCACCTGGAAGTGATCCCCCCAGGCCGGATCCGGGGACTGGACCCCGACGGAGTCGCCGGGCACGTAGCCGAAGCGCGGGTAGAACACGGTGCTGCCGAGCAGGGCGATGCCCGCCTCCCCTGCGGCCTCGGCACGGCGGGCGGTCTCGCGCAGCAGGGCCGAGCCGATCCCGCGCCGCTGCAGGTGCGGCTCCACGCTGATGGGACCGAGCCCCAGGAAGGCGAGCCCGTCCACGGCGCCGCGGGTGCTGATCACATGTCCCACGATCTCGCCACCCAGCTCGGCCACGATGCTGAACTCGGGCAGGTATTCATCGCAGTCGAACAGTTCCTCCAGGAGCCCCACTTCGGCCGGGATCCCGTCCACCGGCAGGCCCGTCACTGGACTGATCGAGAAGGCCGACGCGGTCAGGGACAGGATCGCGTCGCGGTCCGCGGGAACTTCGCCGCGCAGCACCAGCCCCTGCTGCAGGCGGGAAAGGACCTCCAGTGCGTGCGCTCCCTGCCCGGTGGGGACCAGGAGGTGGTCGTGATGGAAGCCGGCCAGGACGTTGCAGCTGATGCCCGCCGCGCCGAGGGCGGAGCTGACCGCGGCCGTGAGGCCCACCGCTTCGAGCGCGGAGTGGACCTGCAGGGTGATCCAGGCGGCCACGAAGTCGTAGGACAGGCCCAGCCGCTCGGCCTCGTCCCGGTGCAGCACCACGGTGAGGCCTTCTGCTTCGCGTACGGCGGCCTCGATGCCGCCTTCCAGCGGTTTGCCGTGCGGCCACAGCGCGTAGACGTAGTCACCCTCCCGGAGCACCGGGTTCATGGACGCCAGGAGCGCCGTCAGATCAGTTTCGCCTGCCATGGCAGACAGTCTATGGCCGGGCTTGTGTGCAGCGGATACGACGACGGCGGCCGCCTCCCGGGTGGGAGACGGCCGCCGTCGTGCGTTTGCAGGGCCCACGCCGCCCGGGTTCCCTGGCCGAGCGCCAGCGAGGTTAGGGAGGCGGTGGGGATTTACTTGGCGTCGGCCGTGACCGGCGCCTTGTCCTTGTCCTCGGCCGGGGCCGCGGGCGCCGGAGCGGCAGCGGGCTTGGGGGCCGGAGTGGCGGCGGCCACGAAGGCACCCCGCGGGTTGTCCAAGTCGATGAGCTGGGTGGTGTCGCGGCCCGCGAAGAAGGCCAGGATCCAGCCGAAGATCACGCGGACCTTGCGCTCGACGGTGGGCATGGCCAGGCCGTGGTAGCCACGGTGCGCCAGCCAGGCGAGGCCGCCCTTGAGGCCGATGCGGCCCAGGAGGTTGATGTTGGCAACGCCCTTCCACTCGCCGAAGCCGGCCACCGCACCGAGGTTCTTGTGCTTGTAGTCAGCCAGCGGCTTGTCCCAGCGCGAAGCCCAGAGGTTCTTGGCGAGCTTCTTGGCCTGGCGCAGCGCGTGCTGGGCGTTCGGCACGCAGGTGCCGTCCGGCAGGCCCTTGCCGGTGAGGTCCGGGACGGCGGCGATGTCGCCGGCGGCCCAGGCGTTCTCGACGATGCCCTCGTCGCCGCCGATGCGCAGGTCCGGGAGGACCTTGACGCGGCCGCGCGGTTCCAGCGGGAAGTCGGTGGAGCGGACCATCGGGTTGGCCTGCACACCGGCGGCCCACACCAGGGTGTCCGCGGCAACTTCCTCGGCCGGGGACTTGTCCGGCATGTTGATCAGCTTCAGGGTGCCCTCGGCGTTGTCGAGGGAGGTGTTCAGCAGCACCTCGATGCCGCGGCTGCGCAGGTGCTCAACAACCCACTCGGCCTGCGGGGCCGTGACCTCGGGCATGATGCGGCCCATGGCCTCGACCAGGATGAAGCGGACTTCCTCCTGCTTGACGCGCGGGTTGTTCCGGACCGCGGCGCGGGCGAGGTCTTCCATTTCGGTGATGCACTCGATGCCGGCGAAGCCGCCGCCGACGACCACGAAGGTCAGGGCCTTGGCGCGCTCGGCGGCGTCGGTCATGGTGGAAGCAGCTTCGATGCGCTCGAGGACCTTGTTGCGCAGCGCAACGGCTTCCTCGATGGTCTTCAGGCCGATGCCCTTGTCCGCCAGGCCCTTGATCGGGAAGGTGCGGGTGATGGCACCGGCGGCCAGGACGACGTCGAAGTACGGGATCTCAAACGGGGCGCCACCGTCGGCCGGAGCGACAACCGCGGTGCGGTTGGCGTGGTCGATGCTGGTGACGCGGCCCTGGATCAGCTCGGTCTGCTTGAGGTGCTGGCGGTGGGAGACGACAGCGTGGCGCGCCTCGATGTTGCCGCCGGCCACTTCGGGGAGGAAGGGCTGGTAGGTCATGTAGGGCAGCGGATCGACGACGGTGACGATGCCACCGGCGTTTGCGATCTTCTTCTGCAACTTCAGTGCGACGTAGAGGCCGACGTAACCGCCGCCGACAACGAGGACTCGGGGACGGTCAATAAGCTCAGGGGTGGGTGCCATGAATCCAGAATAGCGCACTTTGTGAAAATCTTCACTAACTGCTTCCCAGGCCTCTCCCGCAGGGCGTGTGAGGCTACTTTCCGGTGCCTGGTTCCACCTTGTCGAGGGTGCCCGTGTCAGGTTCGGCGGGCGTCTTGCGGTACACCCGGCGCAGCTGCACACCGGCCGCCGCCACGATGCCGATGAAGATCGCCCCGAAGCCTATGATCACCACCCCGGGGAGTGCTGTTCCGGCCGCTGCCGGGGCCTTGGCGGCCGGAACGGTGGGATCCTGGAGGGTCGGCTTGGCGCTTGCCTTCTTGCTGGGGCTCGGCTCCTGGGTGGGGGTGCTGAAATCGCCGCGCCGGTGGACGCGGATCCACTCGTTGATGGAGCCGAGCGGGTTGCTCTTCGCTTCCGGAACGGTGGCGGACAGCGCTGCCTTCGCGTCCAGCACACCGTAGCCGTAGATCGGGTCCTTGCCCTTGACGCCGGCGTCCTTGGCGGTGGTGACGATCCGGTTCACCACTTGCTTGGCGCTCATGTCCGGCCACTTGGAACGGATCAGGGCGGCCACGCCGGAGACGATGGGCGTGGCTCCGGAGGTTCCCGCCCATTCGGCGTACCGTCCGCCCGGCATGCCGCCGATCAGTTCCTCCGCCGGGGCGGCCACGCCGATGCTGATGCCTTGCGAGGACGAGTCCACGCTGGCCTTGCCGTCCCTGTCGAGGCCGGCCACTGTCAGCACACCGGGGATCGTGGCGGGTGCACCGACCTGGACGTTCCCGCCGATGCGGTTGCCTGCGGCTGCCACGATCACCACGTCTTTTTGTTCGGCATACAGGAAGGCCGCGTCCCAGCTCTGCGGCCACTCCGGAGAGGTGCTGCCGAGTGAGATGTTGATGACCTTCGCGCCATGGTCCACGGCCCAGCGCACGGCCACCGGGATCTGTTCCTGGTCAGTCTTTCCGGCGGGGTTCGGCGAGCCGAGCCAGGTGGAGACGGAGAGGATGTCCGCCTCCGGGGCGACACCGATGATGCCGTCCGGTCCCCCGCTGCTGGTTCCGGAGGCGGGCGGGGAGGAGGAACTTGTCCGCTGGTGACCGCGGCCGGCCAGCAGAGTGGCCACCAGGGTGCCGTGTTCGGGCTTGGCACCGATGGACTTCTGGCCGTCAGGGTTTCCGGAGCCGGAGACGTCTGTTCCGCCGACCACGGCCCCCCTGAGGTCCGGATGCCGTCCGTCCACGCCGCTGTCGATGATCGCGACCTTCACTCCGGCGCCCTTGGATTCCTTCCAGGCTTCGGAGATCCCGGATTCCTTGAGCCAGTACTCCTTGTCCCGCCAGGCGTCGGCGGCGGCCGGGCTCGCCGTGGCCAGGCCGCCCGCCGCCATGGCGGCAGCGAGCCCGGTGGTGGCGAGCAGGGCGGTCAGGGTGGCGGAAAAGGTGCGGTGGCGCCGTCGTAATCCGGTGGCCGTCAACAGGCGCGCCATCAGCGGATACTCAGCGCGATGCCGTCGAGGATGTCGTGTTCGCTCGAGGTCGCAGCAGCGATGGAGCTGCCCTGCGCGAGCCGCTGCAGGATGCGCCGCCAGACCAGGGCGCCCGCGCCGATGACGTCCACCCGTCCGGGGTGCATGTACGGCAGCTTCGCCCGCTCTTCGCGGCTCATTTCCAGCAGTTCCGTGGCGGCCTTGCTGATCTGTTCGAGATCAAGGGTGGCACCATGGATCCTGCCCGGTTCGTAGCGTTCCAGGCCGAGGGCGTGTGCCGTAATGGTGGTGATGGAGCCGGCCACCCCAACGACGGCGGTGCTGCGTTCCAGAGGGACCGTCTGCGCCGCGAGGTCGATGGCGGCGTCGACGTCGGCCTCCGCCGCGGCGATTTCCGCCGCCGTGGGCGGATCGCTGCGCAGGTGGCGTTCGGTGAGCCGGACGCAGCCGATGTCCACCGACTTGGCCGCGATCACGCCGTCGGCGTCGCCGAGGACGAACTCGGTGCTGCCGCCGCCCAGGTCAACCACCAGCACGGGATCCTTGCCCCGCGAGGGGAGCACGCTGCTGGCGCCGGCGAAGGACAGCGCCGCTTCCTCATCGCCGGACACCACTTCCGGTTCCACGCCGAACAGCTCGCGGATGCCGTCCACGAAGACCTGGCGGTTGCGGGCGTCACGGCTGGCCGAGGTGGCAACGAAGCGGACTCCGCCGGCGCCGTGTTCCTCGATCAGGCGGGCGTAGTCGCGGCTCGCCGCAAACGTGCGTTCCAGGGCTTCGGGGGCGAGTTCACCCGTGGCGTCCACCCCCTGGCCGAGGCGCACCACGCGCATCTCGCGCACGACGTCGTTCAGCGGGGCTCCGGTGCCGCCGCCGTTGACGTCGGCAATCAGCAGGCGGATGGAGTTGGTGCCGCAGTCGATCGCAGCTACGCGCTTCATGCAGTGCCTTCTTCCGTGGTCGGGGACGTGCTTTGGGACTTGCGGACCGGTGCAGGCCGGCCCACGATGCCGGGCAGCCCCTGCGGCCCGTGGCGGCTGAGGTCCTTCGACGGGGCCTCGCCTTCGGTCTCCCAGGCGCCGGCGCAGTAGCAGCGGTCCTTGGTCCACCACTCGGCGATGGCGTCCAGGGCCTCGTCGCCGAGGGGGTTGACGCCCGGGCCGGCGGCAAGGGAATGGCCCACCAGCACGTGCAGGCACTTGACGCGGGTGGGCATGCCGCCGGCGGAGACCCCGGCGATTTCCGGGACGTCGCCGGTGCCGGAGCGGCCGGCGATCTCGTCCCGCGCGCGCAGGTAGGCTTCGTGCGCGCCGCGGTAGGCCTCTGCCAGTCCGGAATCGGCGGCGAGGCGGTCGTTCATCTCGTTCATGGTTCCGCCGGCTTCGAGGCGCGAGACGGCGGAGGTGATGACCGGGTGGGTCAGGTAGAACGTGGTGGGGAACGGAGTGCCGTTGCTCAGCCGCGGCGCGGTTGCCGCCACCAGGGGGTTGCCGCAGACGCAGCGGGCGGGAATTTCCACCACATCGCGCACGGGCCGGCCGAGCTGGCGGCTCAGGACGTCCAGGTCATGTGCCGAGGGCGTGCGGGATTCCTCCGTCGCAGGGGCCGTGTTCTCTTGCACTGGCGCTGCCACCTTCCTGCCCTGTTCTGCCGTCCCCTCCAGGGCACGACGGCGGCGGGCACCGCGTCTAGTCTGTTGCCGAGCGTCGGATCGACTCCCACAGGCCATCCACCCAGGGCAGGTTTCCCGGGGTTCCGGACGCTCCGTTGCCGGTGCGGCCACCCGGGGTTCCGGCGGGAACATCCGCACCAAATACCCAGTAGCCCGTTTCACCCGGCATAACCATGTTAATGCGGTCGCGCGCCTGCTGTTTGACGTAGTTGGGGTCCTGCCAACGCGAAAGCTGCTTTTTCAGGTCATCCTGTTCGGCCTGTTTGTTGGCGATTTCGGTCTCCAGGGCGGAGATTTCGGCGCGCTTTTCCAGGAAGATCTTCACCGTCGGGGCCAGCAGCACCGTGATGGCAATCATGACGACGGCCAGCGCCAGCATGCGCCCGGAAAACGCCTTGGCCGGGACCGGGTCCTCGCCGTCCTTCGCCGGGCCGCCGGTGGTGCCGCCCGTCTTGGAGATCACGGGTTGCGGTGCGGCCTTGGCGGTGTTCGCCTTCGGGACGGCGCCTTTGGGCTTGGCGGCCGTGGGACCGCCCTCCTTTACCGCCGGGCTCTTCGTTCCGGGGGACCCAGCGGACGGAGCGGCGGGTGACGCCGGAGCTGCCGGACCACTGTTTTCAGCAGCTGCGGGGGCTTTGCGGGAGTCGCCGAAATCCGCCCGGATGACGTCGCCGCCGTCGGCCTTCTGCTGGGGCCGGCCGAGGGCGTCAGCGCGGGGGACCTTGGGACGGCGGGTTGCCATGACACTCCTGTACTGCCTGCTTGTACTGCGTGGTGCATGCCCGGCGGCCTGCTGCGTTCAACGTTCCGCACGGCCGCACGGAGCGGGTGTTTCCGTTAAACGGAACCGGTGGCCATGGTCTTTCCACCATAGCCACCGGTCAGCCGTTTTCGCGGATGCTAGCCCTTGAAACGCGGGAACGCGCTGCGGCCGGCGTAGCGTGCGGCGTCGTCGAGTTCCTCTTCGATGCGCAGCAGCTGGTTGTACTTGGCAACGCGCTCGGAGCGTGCCGGGGCACCGGTCTTGATCTGGCCGGCGTTGGTGGCGACGGAGATGTCGGCGATGGTGGTGTCCTCGGTTTCGCCGGAGCGGTGCGAGGTGATGGTGGTGTAGCCGCTGCGCTGTGCCAGGGACACGGCGTCGAGGGTCTCGGTCAGCGAACCGATCTGGTTGACCTTGACGAGCAGGGAGTTGGCCGTGGCGGCGTCGATGCCCTGCTGCAGGCGCTCCGGGTTGGTGACGAAGAGATCGTCGCCCACCAGCTGGACCTTGTCACCGATGGTGTCGGTGAGGATCTTCCAGCCGTCCCAATCGTTCTCGTCCAGCGGGTCTTCGATGGAGACCAGCGGGTAGTCGGCGACGAGCTCGGCGTAGTACGCGCTCATGTCGGCGGAGCTGAGGGCCTTGCCTTCGAACTGGTATGCGCCGTCCTTGTAGAACTCGGAGGAAGCGACGTCCAGGGCCAGGGCGATGTCCTTGCCCGGGGTGTAGCCGGCCTTGGTGATGGCTTCCTGGATCAGGTCCAAGGCAGCACGGTTGGAGGGCAGGTTCGGGGCGAAGCCGCCCTCGTCGCCCAGGCCCGTGGCCAGGCCCTTTTCGTTCAGCACGGACTTGAGGTTGTGGTACACCTCGACGCCCCAGCGCAGGCCCTCGGAGAAGGTCTCGGCACCGATCGGGGCGATCATGAATTCCTGGATGTCCACATCGGAGTCGGCGTGCGAGCCACCGTTGAGGATGTTCATCAGCGGGACCGGCAGGACGTGGGCGTTCGGGCCGCCCAGGTACTTGTAGAGCGGCAGGTCGGCGGAGGCTGCGGCAGCGTTGGCCACGGCCAGGGAAACACCCAGGATGGCGTTGGCGCCGAGCTTGCCCTTGTTCGGGGTGCCGTCCAGGTCGATCATGGCCTGGTCGATGCTGCGCTGGTCGGTGGCGTCGAAGCCGATCAGGGCCGGGGAGATCTCGTCGATGACGGCGTCGACGGCCTTCTGGACACCCTTGCCGAGGTAACGGCCCTTGTCGCCGTCACGGAGTTCGACTGCCTCGTGCTCACCGGTGGAAGCGCCGGACGGAACCGCGGCGCGGCCGATCTGGCCGTCGGAGAGCAGGACCTCTACTTCTACGGTCGGGTTTCCGCGGGAGTCAAGGATCTCGCGGGCGTGGATGGCATCGATAAGCGCCATGGATTGCTCCTTATGGTGAAGCGATTTACTGGGAATCTAGAGGGAAAGTCTCGACGTCCTCGTCGGCACTAGCCTAGTCGAGAGTGGCCAAGGTTACGGAACGGTTTCCTGGAAGGCACCTCAGCGGCTTCCTTCCTCCCGCCCCTGGTAGCGGCGCACGGCGCCGCGCAGGGCCCGTTCGGCGTCGAATCCCTGCTCCCGCGCTGCGGCGGCAACGGCGAGCAGATAGTCGCCGAGTTCGGCTTCCGTCGGGTGGACCGGGACGGGCCCGACGGCGGGATCCGGCTTTCCGGCGCGCCCTGCCCTGTGGGCCCGGTCGAGGGATTTCTGCGCGAGGGAGAGCGCCGGGAGGTGCGGCGGAATGCCCTCGAACGGATCACTGCGGCCGGGCTTTTCGGCTCTTTTGACCGCATCCCACTTTTGCTCGATTTCCTCGACGGTGGCCGGGAAGGAATCCTGCAGCGTGCCGTCGGGCCGGAAGACGTGCGGGTTACGCCGGACCATCTTTGCGGTGATGGCCCAGGCGACGTCGTCGAAGTCGAAGCGGCCGTGCTCTTCGGCGAGCCGGGCGTGCAGCACCACCTGGAGGAGGACGTCGCCCAGTTCCCCGGCGAGTTCGGCCTCCGTGCCCGCCTCGATCGAGTCCACCACTTCGTAGGCTTCCTCGATCAGGTACTCCACGAGGGATTCGTGGGTGAGGGCACCCATCCAGGGGCAGTGCTCGCGCAGGGCGGCGATCACTTCCACGAGCCGGGACACGGCTCCTCCGGGGGCGGCGCCACCGGAGGAGCCGTGCTCCTTGCTTACGGGATGGTCAGCCGGCAAGGTTCGCGTAGGCGTCGTTGATGTACTCGACCAGTGCTTCCTTCTCGTCCAGGGACAGGAAGGAGGCTTCGGCGGCGTTGAGGGTGAGCTCCAGCAGGTCGTCGAGGTCGTAGTCGAAGGTTTCCACCAGCAGTTCGAATTCGTTGGTGAGGGTCACGCCGCTCATGAGCCGGTTGTCAGTGTTGACCGTGACGTTGAAGCCCAGCTGGTACAGCATGTCGATCGGGTGGCTTTCGATGCCTTCACCGAATTCCGCGATCGCGCCGGTCTGCAGGTTGGAGGACGGGCAAATTTCCAGGGCGATGCCGCGGTCCCGGACCCAGGCGGCCAGTTCGCCGAGGGTCACCATGCCCACTGCTTCCTCGCCGTCGTTCTCCGGATCCACCTCGAACTCCACCGAGATGTCCTCGGCGATCCGCACGCCGTGGCCCAGGCGCAGGGCGCGGCCGTCGAGGAGTGCGGAGCGGATGCTGTCCAGGCCCGCGGCTTCGCCGGCGTGCACGGTGGCCGGGAAGTGCTGCTCGGCCAGGTAGGTGAAGGCGTCCTTGAAGCGCGACGGCGGGAAGCCGTCCTCGGCGCCGGCGATGTCGAAGCCCACGGCGCCGTTTTCCCGGTGGCGGACGGCGAGCTCGGCGATTTCCTGGCTGCGGTCCGCGTGGCGCATGGCGGTGATGAGCTGTCCCACCTGGATGTCGCGGCCGGTGGCGGCCACGGCCTCCACGCCGGCGTCGATGCCTTCCTGCACCGCGTCCACGACCTCGTCCAGGGTGAGGCCCTTCTGCAGGTGCTGTTCCGGCGCCCAGCGCACCTCACCGTAGACGACGCCGTCGTCCGCGAGATCCTCGACGAATTCCTTGGCGACGCGCACCAAGGCTTCCTTGGTCTGCATCACGGCGATGGTGTGGTCGAAGGTCTCGAGGTAACGGACCAGGGAGCCGGAGTCGGCGGACTCTCGGAACCATTCGCCCAGTGCCACAGCGTCCGTGGAAGGCAGGGTGTGGCCGACGGCCTCGGCCAGCTCGATGATGGTGGCCGGGCGCAGCCCGCCGTCCAGGTGGTCGTGGAGGGAAACCTTGGGCAGGTTCTTCAGATCGAAGTCGAGGGCAGGGGCGGCATCAACAATGGGTTCAGTCACGGACTAAGAGTAACGCGCAGGGGTCCCCGGGCGTGGGCCCACACCGGCGAGGGACCCTGACCGAGCGAAGCGAGGTCCGGGAGCCAATGGGGACTTGCGAGGCCGGGGGGCGCGTTAGTCGCTAACGCGGTCAGCCGGCGTCCGGGATCCTGGCGGTTTCCTTCTCGTCCTGCGCGTCCACTTCCATGGCCGCCGCCGCGGCGTCCTTCCGTTCCAGGTACTTGTGCCACCAGCGCAGCGCGTGGTCCACCACGAAACCGAGGACGACGGCGAACGCCACCGCGATGCCGACGCCCAGCAGCGGGTTGTTGTGCACCCACTGCCCGGCGAGCAGCCCGACGCCGATGGAGTAGCCCACCCAGGTGACGCAGGCGAAGGCGTCCAGCCAGAAGAAGGTGCGGTGCCGGAACCCGGTCTGTCCCGCCACGTAGTTGACGGCGACGCGGCCCCAGGGAATGTAGCGGGCGGTGAAGATGAGCACGGCCCCGCGCTTGCCGAGTTCGTACTGGGCCCAGGCGAACATCTTCTTCACCTTGGGCCGGCGCATCCATTTCCAGCGGTCCAGGCCGATCTTGCGGCCCAGCAGGTAGGCCATGTTGTCTCCGGCCATGGCGCCGATCAGGGCGGTGATACCCAGGATCCAAAGGTTCGGTTGCCCGTGGTGCAGGGAGAGCGCGGACAGCCCCACAATGGCCGTTTCGCTGGGCAGGATCGTGGCGAAGCCGTCGATGAAAAAGAACACCAGGAGAACGGGGTAAATCCACGGTTGCCCGGCGGCGTGCTCAAGCATCTGGTTCAGGAATTCCACGGACGACGGCTCCTAGTACTGACCGGGCGATCTGACCGGGGGAATAAGGGCTGGACAGCTTGTCCAAGTGTCCCACGGCCGGTGCGTCGTTCGCTACGCCCCGACCGCGGGAATCACGGTCTCAACGGTATCCCGGGCGGCTGCTTCCGATGGTCCTCCCGCGGGCTGATTTTCCGGCGTCGGGAGGCTCATACCCTGGGTTGAGCGGGGGGCGGATCAGGCGCTGTCCAGATCCTCGGGCAGAGGGCCGCGCACCTTGCTGATGATCCGGTCCACGATGACGCCCAGGATGACGGCGGCGACGATCGCGATCACGGCGCCCAGCAGGTGGTTGTGCTCGAACCACTGGCCGAAGAACACGCCGATCGCCACCGAGTACCCCGCCCAGAGCACGGCGGACACAGCGGTCAGCGAGATGAACTCCCCGTGCCGGAAATGCGTGGCGCCGGCCGTGAGGTTGACGGCCACCCTGCCGACCGGGATGAACCGCGCCACCAGGATCAGCGAGGCTGCCCGACGGCGGAGCTCCCGCCCGGCCCAGCGGAACGCCCCCTGCATCCGCTGGGTCCGCATCCACCGCCAGCGCCGGGTGCCCATCCTGCGGCCGATGAGGTAGGCGATGTTGTCGCCGCTGAACGCCCCGATGGCAGCCACCACGATCAGCAGCCAGGGGTTGGGCACGCCCGCCGTCGCGGCCACTGCCGCCAGGCCCACCACCACGGATTCGCTGGGGATCGGCGGGAAGAAGCCGTCGATCAGGCAGCAGGCGAGGACAAGGAACAGGACCCAGGGTTGCCCCGCGGCCGCGAGGATGAAGTCGTTGATTGCCTGCACGGTTTCCTAGGCTATCCGGTCCTCAGGCAATCCGGTCGATGATCAACTGTTGTGCCGGCCGGGAGCCCTCCGGCCCGATCACTACGGCGTCCTGCAGCGCTTCCTTGGCGCGTTCGAACTTTTCCGGGGTGTCTGTCAACAGGGTCATGAGCGGTTCGCCGGCCCGGACATAGGCGCCGGGCTTGGCGTGCATCCGCACCCCCGCCCCGGCCTGCACGACGTCTTCCTTCCGGGCCCGGCCCGCCCCGAGACGCCACGCCGCGACGCCCACGGACAGCGCGTCCAGTTCCAGGAGGACCCCGTCGGCCGGGGCGTAGACGACTTCGGATTCCTTCGCCACGGGAAGCGCGGCCTTCGGGTCGCCGCCCTGCGCCTCGATCATCCGGTTCCACGCGTCCATCGCCCGGCCGTCGTTGAGCGCGGCGGCGGGATCGGCGTCGTGGATTCCCGCGCAGGCGAGCATCTCCTCGGCGAGCCGGACGGTGAGTTCGACGACGTCTTCCGGGCCGCCGCCGGCCAGCACCTCCACGGATTCGG
Source organism: Arthrobacter cupressi (assembly GCF_900099975.1). Lineage (GTDB taxonomy): Bacteria > Actinomycetota > Actinomycetes > Actinomycetales > Micrococcaceae > Arthrobacter > Arthrobacter cupressi. Next base: position 331,713 of record NZ_FNEI01000001.1, on the reverse strand, counting down.
CCACTTCGATGGCGTTGCCCGCGGTGAGGCCGAGCGGGGTGTCCATGTTGGTCAGCAGGGCCACGGTGTTCACCCCCGCGTCCTTGCCCAGGGCGACCATGGTTTCGGCGAGTTCCCGGGCGCGGGCCTCGTCCTTCATGAAGGCGCCCGAGCCCACCTTGACGTCCAGCACCAGCGAGCCCGTGCCTTCGGCGATTTTCTTGCTCATGATAGAGGAGGCGATAAGCGGGATCGCCTCCACCGTTCCGGTGACGTCACGCAGGGCGTAGAGCTTCTTGTCCGCCGGGGCCAGGCCGCTGCCCGCGGCACAGATGACGGCGCCCGTGTCCTGCAGCTGGGCCAGGATTTCCTCATTGCTCAGCGCGGCCCGCCAGCCGGGGATGGCCTCCAGCTTGTCCAGGGTTCCGCCGGTGTGGCCGAGGCCGCGGCCGGAGAGCTGCGGCACGGCCACCCCGAATACCGCAACCAGGGGCGCGAGCGGAAGGGTGATCTTGTCCCCCACGCCCCCGGTGGAGTGCTTGTCCACGGTGGCCTTCACGCCGCCGTCGGGCCGCCGCAGGCCGGAGAAGTCCATCCGCTCGCCCGAGGCGATCATCGCCGCGGTCCAACGGGAGATTTCTTCCCGGTTCATCCCGTTGAGCAGGATGGCCATGTTCAGGGCGGACATCTGCTCGTCGGCGATCACGCCGCGCGTGTAGGCGTCGATGGTCCAGTCGATCTGTTCCGGGGTCAGGGTTCCCTTGTCCCGTTTGATGGTGATGATCTGGACGGCGTCAAACGGTTCGGCGTCGAACGCCTCGTTGCTGTTCACTGCGTGTCCTCCAAACGGCTGTTCTTCAGGTTTTCGGGCTCCAGGTTTTCGGGGCCGAAGGCGTCGGGCAGCACCTGGTCCATGCTCCGGATGCCCTTGCTGGTCATGAGCTGCATGCCGGGCGCCCGGAATTCATACAGCAGCTGCCGGCAGCGGCCGCAGGGCATCAGCACCGCACCGTTCGCGTCAACGCAGTAGAACGCCGCCAGGCGTCCACCGCCGCTCATGTGCAGCTCCCCCACCAGCGCGCATTCGGCGCACAGCGTCAGCCCGTAGCTGGCGTTCTCCACGTTGCAGCCGCTAACGATCCTGCCGTCCTCGGTGAGGGCCGCGGCCCCCACCGGGAACTTCGAATACGGTGCGTAGGCTTTCCGCATGGCGGCCACGGCAGCGCCTTCCAGGGCCTTCCAGTTGATGTCCGCCACGCTCAGCCCTTGACGTACGGTATGCCGCTGGCCGCCGGTGGCCTGGACCTGCCCACCAGCCCGGCGACGGCGAAGATCGTCACCAGGTAGGGCAGCATCGCCATGAACTGGCTGGGTACGGGGGTGCCGATGATGCCCAGGATGGACTGCAGGTTGTAGGCGAAGCCGAAGAGCAGGGACGCCAGGAAGGCTCCGATCGGGTTCCACCGGCCGAAGATGAGGGCCGCCAGGGCGATGAAGCCGCGGCCGCCGGAGATCTCCTTGGTGAAGGAATCGATGGTCACCAGGGTGAAGATGGCGCCGCCGATGCCGGCGATCGCACCGCCCAGGGTCACGTTCCAGAAGCGGGTGGCATTGACGTTGATGCCCAGCGTGTCGGCCGCCTGCGGGTGCTCGCCGACGGCCCGGACGCGGAGGCCCCAGCGGGTCTTGAACAGCCCCACCCAGACGACGGCAACGGCCACGTACATCAGGTAGCCGGCCACCGACTGCTCGAACAGGATCGGTCCGATGATCGGGATGTCGGACAGGAACGGGATGGGCAGGATGTCCAGCCGGGCCGGTGTGTTGAACAGTTCCTTGTCCGGGGCCATGACGGTGCCGAAGAGGAAGCCCGTCAAGCCGGACACCAGGACGTTCAGCACCACGCCCACGATGATCTGGTTGACCAGGTACTTGATGCTGAATACGGCCAGCACCATCGACACGAGGGCTCCGGCCGCGGCGGCGGCCAGCAGCCCGACGTAGGCGTTGTGGGTCACGGTCGCCACGAGTGCGGCGGTGAAGGCGCCGCCCAGGAGCTGGCCTTCGATGGCGATGTTGACGACGCCGACCCGCTCGCAGAGCACGCCTGAGAGGGAACCGAAGACCAGAGGCACGGCGAGCGTCACCGACCCGGCGATCAGCCCGGCCAACGAGATGGACGGTTCACGGGCGCCGGCCACGATCCACACCAGCAGGGCGAACACGAACACTACTGCGAAGGCGATGGGCAGCCATTTGGGCGAGCGCTCCCCCTTCGACCAGAGGTACACCGAGTAGGCGGCCATCGCCAGCAGCAGGATGGCCAGTGCGATTCCGCCGCCCTGTCCGGGAATCAGGATGGCCGGGAGCTCCATGGCGTCGCCCTGCTCGCTGACCTTCATTTCCGCGGTCTTGGAGGGTCCGAGGAAGCCAAAAAACACCAGGGCCACGAGGGAAAGCACCCCAAGCGAAACGGGAACCTTCAGTGACGGGCGGAGCGCCGTCGTCGGCCCTGCGGGGACCGGCGCCGGTTTGGTTGCGGTGGTCATTTGGCACCTCCGGTGGCGACGGCGGCCTTCGCCGCAGCCTTGGCGCGCTTCTTCCTGCCGGGATTGAGCCCGAAGATCGAGCGAATCAGCGGAGGAGCGGCGATGAACAGGACGATAAGGGACTGGACCACCAGGACGATGTCGATCGGCGTTCCGGTCTGGATCTGCATCTGCACGGCCCCGGCGCGGAAGGCACCGAAGAGCAGGCCGGCGAAGAACGTTCCCCACGGCGTGCTGCGGCCAAGGAGGGCAACCGTGATGGAATCAAAGCCTATCTGTGCCGCGACTCCGCCCGTGAGGACCTTCTCCGTGCCGGCCACCTGCGCGATGCCGCCGAAACCGGCCAGGGCGCCGGCCATTGCCATCACCAGGATGGTGGCGGTTTGGACGTTGACGCCGGCGGTCCGCGCGGCCGCGGGGTTCGCGCCCACGGCCCGGAATTCGAAGCCGATCGTGGAGCGGTTGAGCAGCCACCAGACACCGGCGGTCAGCGCGACGGCCACGAGGAAGCCCAGGTGCAGCCGCGAGCCGGGGATCAGTTGCGGGTACACAGCGGACTCATCCAGCCGCGGCGAGATGGGGCTGACGTCCCCCGGACGCCGGAAAGCCTCGGTATTGAGCAGGAAGTCCAGCAGGAACAGCGCCACGTAGTTCAGCATGATGGTCACGATGACTTCGTGGGCGCCGGTGCGTGCCTTCAGGAGGCCGACGACCGCGCCCCAGGCGGCGCCGCCGATCACGCCCATCACGATCACCACCAGCAGGTGCAGCACGAGGGGCAGGTGCCAGGCGAAGCCGGCGTAGGCGCCCAGCGTGGCGCTGATGATGATTTGTCCCTGGGCGCCGATGTTGAACAGGCCCGCGCGGAAGGCGAGCGCCACGCCGAGGCCGGCGCAGATCAGGGGCGTGGCCACCGTCATGGTTTCCAGCAGCGGCGAGAATCCCTGGCGCGGGTTGAACACGGAGCCCTGGAAAAGGGCAACGTAGCTCCTCGTCATGGCGCTCCACAGTGCCGACAGGAAATCGCTGGGCCGGGCAAAGAAGTACCCGGCGGTCCTGGCGACGGCGGGATCGGTGCTGGCGATCAGGATGCCGCCCAGCACCAGGGCCACGAAGACCGCGAGGAGCGACACGAAGCCATTGCCCATGACGATCCGGCGCAGCACGCTGCCCTGCGGGTGGCCGGTGTCCCCGCTTTGCGTGGAGACCGGGACCAGCGACGGTTCGAGCGTGCCGCCCGCCGTGTCGAGTGCGACGTCGGCGGCCTGGACCTCCTCGACGGTTTCCTTGTCCGGATCCACGGGTGGGTTGCTGTCCTTAGTTGTCATTGGAGCCTCCTTCCGGGCCTACGCCGGCCATCATCAGGCCGAGGGTGTCTCGCGGGGTTCCGGCGGGCACGATGCCCACCAGTTTGCCCTTGTACAGCACGGCAATCCTGTCGGCCAGTTCGGCCACCTCGTCCAGTTCCGTGGAGACGATCATCACCGGGGTTCCGGCGTCGCGTTCCGCGATGATCCTGCGGTGCAGGAACTCGATGGACCCGACGTCGACGCCGCGTGTCGGCTGGCTCGCGATGAAGAGCCGCAGTGGCCGGGACAGCTCCCGCGCCATGACCACTTTCTGCTGGTTGCCGCCTGACAGCGTTCCCGCCGCCGAGCCCGCTGAGGGGGTCCGGATATCGAATTCCTTGATCTTGGCTTCGGCGTTGCCGGAGACCTTGGCGGGACTCATGCTCACGCCCCTGGCGAACGGCGCCTGGTCGTAGAGGTCCAGCACCAGGTTTTCCGCCACCGAGAAGGGCCCTACCAGGCCGTCATGGGTGCGGTCTTCCGGAACGAATCCGACGCCGGAGCGCAGCACCTCCTTGACCGGCAGGCCGAGCAATTCCTTGCCGTCGAGCATGACGGATCCGGCCACATGCTCCTGGACCCCGAGGATCGCTTCGGTGAGCTCGGTCTGGCCGTTGCCCTGCACTCCTGCCACGGCGAGGATTTCGCCTTTGGCGATCTCGAAGCTGATGCCATCGACGACGTTGGTGCCGTTGGCCGCGCGTACCGTGAGGTCGCGCACGACGAAGGTGGTTTCCCCCGGCTGGGCGGCGGCCTTGTTGAGGCTCAGGCTGACCGGCCGACCGACCATCATGGACGCCAGCTCGGTGGGCGAGGCCGTGGGCGGAGCGTCCCCCACGACTTTGCCGCGGCGGATTACGGTGATGACGTCGGAGACAGCCTTGACCTCTCGCAGCTTGTGCGAGATGAACACGATCGATGTTCCGGCCGCTTTGAGCTGGCGCATAATGTCCAGCAACTCGTCGGTTTCCTGCGGCGTCAGCACGGCGGTGGGTTCGTCCAGGATCAGCACTTTCGCGTTCCGGACCAACGCCTTGATGATTTCCACCCTTTGCTGCACTCCGACGGGCAGGTCCTCCACGAGGGCGTCGGGGTCGACGTCAAAGCCGTAGCGTTCGGAGATTTCGCGGATTTCCTTCCGGGTCTTCTCCAGGTTCAGGATGCCGCCAGGGCTTGTCGGTTCGGCGCCGAGGGCAACGTTTTCTGCAACCGTGAATACGGGGATCAGCATGAAATGCTGGTGGACCATGCCGATTCCCGCGGCCATGGCGTCGCCCGGGCCGCGGAAGTTCATGGGCTTCCCGTCCACCAGGATCCTGCCCGCGGTGGGCTCGTACAGCCCGTACAGCACGTTCATGAGGGTGGATTTTCCGGCTCCGTTTTCACCGAGAAGGCAATGGATCTGGCCGGATTCGACCACAAGGTCGATGTCTTGGTTGGCGTAAAAGGATCCGAAGGCCTTCGAGATCCCTTTCAATTCGAGTTTCACAACTCCCACCGTTCTTTTGAGTCCGAAAGACGGCCACGCTGCCAGTACCGGGGCGCGTGAGCCAAGCCTATCTCGCGAGGGCCCCGAAGTGAGGGCAGCGAACTTTGGGAGCGGGATAGGCGCTAGTTTGGGCAAAAACACGCCGCCAGTACCGAGGGCACGGTACCGGCGGCGTGTTCGGTGGAGTGTCTACTTCTTCGGGCTCGCCTTGGATTCAACCTTCAGCTTGCCGGAAATGATGTCCGCCTTCAGGGCGTCCAGTTCGGACTTGGTCTCAGCGGAGACGGCCGAATCGAAGTCATGGAACGGAGCGATCGCGACGCCGCCGTTTTCAAGGGTGCCGACGAAGGCCTCGTTCGAGAACTTGCCGTCCTTGTCGTCCTTGACCAGGCCTTCCACAGCCTCGTCCATCTTCTTCACGATGGAGGTGAACATCAGGTCCTTGTATTCAGGGGCCGTCAGGTAGCCGTCCGAGTCGACCCAGATGAGCTTGACGTCCTTGCCTGCCGCCTTGGCTTCCTTCAGTGCCGCGCCGGCGCCCTTGCCCACCGGTCCGGCCACGGGCAGGATGATGTCCGCGCCCTGGTCCAGCAGGTTCTTGGTGACCTGCTTGCCGGTGTCCTGCTTCTCGAAGTCGCCGGTAAAGGAGCCGTTCTGCGAGGCCTTGTCCCAACCGACTACCTGGACCTTCTTGCCCTTGGCAGCGTTGTAGGCCTGGACGCCGTCATAGAAACCGTCCATGAAAATAGTGACCGTGGGGATCTTGGCCCCGCCGAAAGTGCCGACCTTTCCTGTCTTGGACGTGGCGGCCGCAGCGTAGCCGGCGAGGTAGGCGGCCTGGGCGGTGTCATAGATGACAGGCTTCACGTTGGCGATCGGTGCCGGGTAGGCAAAGTCGATGATGGCGAAGTGCTTGTCCGTGTTGTCCGCTGCGGCCTTCTTGGTGGCGTCGCCGAGGAGGTAGCCGACGGTGACCGTCAGCTTGCAGCCGGCGCTCATCATGCCGTTGAGGTTGGTCTCGTAGTCGCTGTTGGCCTTGGACTCCGCGGACTTCACCGTGATGCCCAGGTCCTTTTCGGCCTTCTTCAATCCGTCATAGGAAGACTGGTTGAAGGACTGGTCGTCGAAGCCGCCCGAGTCGGACACGATGCAGGCGGTGTAGTCACTCGCCGTGTTCGTGCCGGTACCGGCTTCCGGGGCCGCTCCGCAGCCTGTGAGCAGGAGCGCGGCGGCGCCTGCTGTGGCAACGCCAGCCGTTGAACCGCGCTTGAGGGTGGCACGCAGTGATTGCTTCAATGTTCCTCCAGGAAGAAAGTGATTGATGCTACGACGGTGGGTCAATGAGTGTCCGTTTCGAAGACTCGAGCCTGAAATTCTGTTTTCACTGATGCTTCGCAGCATGCGCCGGAGCGCACTTATGCATCAAACACTAGTGGCGCAGGCCACACCCGGGCATAACAAAAGCCCAACGATCCGCGGATTGTTGGGCTTTTGTTACTTTGCAGTAGCCGGCGGGGCGGGAACTTAGATCCGCACGAGCATCTTGCCGGTGTTGGCGCCGTCCAGGAGGTCGATGAAGGCCTGCGGCGCGTTCTCCAGCCCTGCCACGATGGTCTCGTCGTAGCGCACGGTCCCGTCCGCGAGCCAGCCCGCCATCCGGCCGGCGAACTCTGCGGCGTGCTGGCGCTGCCCGCCCACGAGGAAGCCCCGCAGGGTAAGCTGCTTGCCGATCGCGACGGCAAGATTGCGGGGCGCTGCCGGCGGCTCGGTGGAGTTGTACTGGGCGATGGCCCCGCACATGGCGACCCTGCCTCCGGTGTTCATCAGCGCCAGGGCGGCCTCCAGGTGTTCGCCGCCGACGTTGTCGAAGTAGACGTCGATCCCGCCCTCCCCCGCGGCCGCCGCCAACTGCTCCAGCACCGGGGCATCGCGGTAGTTGAATGCGGCGTCGAAGCCCAGTTCCAGCAGGCGTTCCACCTTCTCCGCCGTCCCGGCGCTGCCGATTACCTTCGCGGCGCCCATGGCCTTGGCGATCTGTCCCACGATCGAACCGACCGCACCTGCGGCACCGGAGACGAACACGACGTCCCCGGCCTTGAATTCGGCCACCTTGAGCAGGCCGGCGTAGGCGGTCAGCCCGGTCATGCCCAACGCCCCGAGGAACGCCGAATGCGGTGCCAGCCCGGACGGTACCGGCGTCGTGGCGGCGGCGTCCACCACCGCGTACTCGCGCCAGCCGCGCTGGTGCACGACGACGTCGCCCGGCTTGTGCGCGTCCGAACGGGACGCGATCACCTCACCCACCGCGCCGCCGTCGAGCGCTTCATCCAGGCGGAAGGGCGCGGAGTAGGACTTGCTGTCGTTCATGCGGCCGCGCATGTAGGGGTCCACGGAAATGAACTCGTTCCGGACCAGGATCTGCCCCTCTTCCAGCACGGGGACGCCCGCCTCGGCGAGGCGGAAGTTTTCCGGAACGGGCCGGCCCTGGGGTCGGGAGGCGAGCCGGATCTCGCGGCCACTGAATGGGAGGGCGCGGCTCATGCGGCCACCTCCACGAGGGTGATGTCGACGTCGATGTTCCCGCGGGTTGCGTTGGAGTAGGGGCAGATCCGGTGCGCCTTGGCCACCAACTGCTCGGCCGTTTCCCGGTCGAGGGCGGGCAGGGCGATTTCGAGTTCGGCGGCCAGGCCGTAGCCTTCCCCGTCCTCAAGGGCACCGAAATGGATCTTCGCCGCCACCGCGGAATCGCTGAGGTCCGCGCGGGCCTTGCGGCCCACCAGACGCAGAGCCGAGTGGAAGCACGCGGCGTAGCCGGCGGCGAACAGCTGTTCCGGGTTGGTGCCCTGTCCGTTGCCGCCCAGTTCCACGGGGCTGGCGAGCGCCACGTCCAGCTTGCCGTCCTTGCTGCGCGCGTTTCCGTCGCGGCCTTCGCCGGAGGCCAGTGCCTCCGCGGTGTAAAGGGTCTTCATGGGTCTTCCGTTCTGTTTGTTCCGGTTCCGGAGAGCGTGGGGGCTTAAGACTTGTCCGCGGCCTGCAGGGCGGCGGTGAGCCGCAGGAGGGTTGTGTGCAGCTGGGCCAATTCGGCGGCGTCCAGCCCCGCGGCGTCCGCGAGCCTCTTGGGCACGGCGCCGGCGCCTTCGCTGAGCCCTCGGCCGGTCTCCGTGAGATGGACTTCGACGCGCCGTTCGTCGTCGAGCGCACGACGCCGGTCCACGAGGCCGAGCGCCTCGAGCCGCTTGAGCAGCGGGGACAGCGTGCCGGAATCCAGGCCCAGCGCGGCGCCCAGTTCGCGGACGGTGCGTGGTTCCTCTTCCCAGAGCACCAGCATCACGAGGTACTGGGGGTAGGTCAGCCCGAGCGATTCGAGCACGGGCCGGTAGACCGCCGTCGCCGCCTTCGAGGCGGAGTACAGCGCGAAACAGACCTGGTGGTTCAGCCGGGGTGCGTCACTCATGAAGAAAACGATAGACCACAATTAAATTGTGCACAACTCAATCGCCCCGAAAGAAGCGCGAACGTACAGTTGGGGCCCTAAAATCGTCGGATTCAGGGCCCCAACTGTACGTTCGCGCTGGAAAGGCTAGAGGTCGCGGAGGGTGCGCAGGGCGGCCGCGGCGAGGACCCGCACGGCGTAGCCGAGGGCACGCTCGTCCACAATGAAGTCGCCGCGGTGCAGGTCGTACTCCTCGCCGCCGGGAGTGTGGGTGCCCAAGCGCATCATGGCGCCGGGGATGTCGGCGAGGAACCAGGCGAAGTCCTCCCCGCCCATGGACTGCGGAGTCAGGACCACGGCGTGCTCGCCGAGTTCGGCGCGTGCCGCGGCCTCGATGATGGCCGTTTCGTCCTCGGAGTTGACCACGGGCGGAACGCCGCGGGTGTGTTCCAGGTGGACGTCCACTCCGTAGGGCGCGGCGATTTCGCGCACGACCTCGTCGAGCAGTTCGCCGGCGTCGTGCCAGGCGTCACGGTCCAGGCAGCGCATGGTGCCGGCCATGTACCCGTTCGCGGGAATCGCGTTGGGCGCCGAACCGGCCGAAATCTGGCCCCAGACCACGGAGACGCCGCTGCGCACATCCACCCTGCGGGACAGCACCGCGGGAACGTTGACGGCGATTTGGGACAACGCGAACACGAGGTCTTCGGTGAGGTGCGGGCGCGAGGTGTGCCCGCCGCGGCCGGTCAGCTCGATCTTGATGGTGTCCGAGGCCGACGTGATGGCGCCGATGCGGGTACCGACCTGGCCCACGTTGATGCGCGGGTCGCAGTGCAGCGCCATGATGCGGGGTACGCCGTCGAGCACGCCCTGATCGATGCAGGACAGGGCCCCGCCGGGCATGGTCTCCTCAGCGGGCTGGAAGATGATCCGCACTGTGCCGCCGAGCGGCTTGGCCTGGTGCATGCCGTGCAGCACCAGCGCCACGCCCAGCATGGTGGTGGTGTGGACATCGTGGCCGCAGGCGTGGGTGACGCCGTGGTTCTTGGAAGCGAAGGGAAGCCCGGTTTCCTCGATGATCGGCAGCGCGTCGATGTCGCCGCGCAATGCCGTGGAGATGGGCCCTTCCCCCACGTCCACCGTGAGGCCCGTTCCCTCGAGCCGGCGGGGCTTGAGCCCCGCGGCCTCGAGCCGCTCCACGAGCTTGTCCGTGGTGCGGAATTCCTTGAAGGAAAGCTCCGGGTGCGCGTGCAGGTCCCTTCGGAATTCGATCAAGTCCGGCAGGAGTTCCTCGAGCCACGGTCCCACCACGGGAGTCGGCTCGGTTTCAGTAGTGAAATTGCGCACCTCACAACTCTAGCCATCCCGGCGGGCGGCGGAACGAAAGGCGTCTCTTGGTTACGGGATCGTGCCGTTCTCCGGCCGCCGTTATCCGGCTACAGGACGTCGGTGTCGCCGCTGGCCTTGAGCGCGTCGACGGCGCCCTTGACCCGCTGGGCGTGCTCCTTCGTGGTGACCAGCAGGGCATCCGGGGTATCCACGATCACCACGTCCTTGATGCCGATCAGGGCGATCACGCGCTTCGTGTCGGACACCACCACGCCGCTGGCGTTCTCGGTGAAGACGCGGGCGCCTTCACCAAGCACGGTGACCTCGTCGACGTCGCCGGCGCTGTTCAGCCGGCCGATGGCGGCAAAGTCACCGACGTCGTCCCAGCGGAAGGCGCCGGGCACGACGGCGACATCGCCCGCCGCCGCGGCCGGTTCGGCCACGGCGTAGTCGATGGCGATCTTGGGCAGGGTCGGCCAGACCCGGGCGGTGACCTCGGCGCGCTGCGGGGTGTCCCAGGCGGCGGCGATTTCCTGCAGCCCGGCGAATAGTTCGGGCTGGTTCGATTCGAGGTGCTTGAGCATCAGCGCCACCGGGGCGACGAACATGCCGGCGTTCCAGACGTATTCGCCGGACTCGAGGTACTTCCTGGCGACGTCCTCGCTGGGCTTCTCCACGAACTCGACCACAGCGTGGGCGCTCGGTGCGCCGTCAATCTTGAGCAGTTCACCGGTGCGGATGTAGCCGAAGCCCGTGGACGGGTGCGTCGGCTTAATGCCGATGGTGACGATCTTGCCGCTGGCCGCGGTGTGGATGGCTTCCCGGACGCTGTCCTGGAAGACCTGGTCCGGGCTGATGACCTGGTCCGCGGCGAAGGAACCCATGATGGTGTCCGGGTCGCGGCGGTGCAGGATCGCGGCGGCCAGGCCGATGGCGGCGCCGGAATCCTTGGGCTCGCTTTCGAGCACCAGTTCGTCCTCGCCGACCTCCGGGAGCTGGCGGCAGACGGCTGCACGGTGCGCGACGCCGGTGACCACGAGGACGCGGTTGCCGGCCAGGGGTTCGAGCCGGTCGTAGGTGGAGCGCAGCAGGGTGCTGCCGGAACCGGTCAGGTCGTGGAGGAACTTCGGCGCGGCGGCCCGCGAAAGGGGCCACAGGCGCGTCCCGACTCCACCGGCCGGAATGACCGCGTGGAAGCGGTTCAGCGGGGATGCGGGGCGGGAAGCATTGTCTGTACTCACCGCCTTACCTTATCCGACCATGCCCGCATCGACGCCTTTGTGGTGTTCGTCTCATCGGGGCATGCAAAAGGCTGAAAACAAGGCACGAAACTGTCCATTCCGCCTGCGGGGTAGGGAAACCTGAATTGAATAAGCTGTGAGCGAAGCCTAGATTTAGGCTGAGCTACGAGTGCTCTCGCAGCTGGCGTTCCCCCGCATGGTCCCGTGCCAGCGCCGCTGTGATGCAGGAAGGTTTATTCAGTGCCGACAAAACCAGCTGGCACCTTGTACCGCGGCCGTGAAGGCATGTGGTCCTGGGTTGGACACCGTATTACCGGTGTTGTGATCTTTTTCTTCTTGTTGGTCCATGTCCTGGACACCTCACTGGTGCGCGTGTCCCCCGAGGCCTACACGGCCGTCATCGGCGCCTACAAGAACCCCCTCATGGCCTTGGGTGAAACCGGCCTTGTCGCAGCGATCATCTTCCACGCCTTCAATGGCCTGCGCGTGATCGCCGTCGACTTCTGGAAGAAGGGCGCGAAGTACCAGCGCCAGATGCTGTGGGTTGTGCTCGCGCTCTGGCTGGTCACCTTCGCAGGCTTCGCCATCCGCCACCTGTCCCTCGCATTGGGAGGCCACTAAGCCATGACCGCCATCCAGTCTCCCCGTTCCGGCAAGATCGCGCCGCAGTACAAGCGCAGCGGCGGCAGCAAGGGCAACTTCGAAATGCTCGCCTGGCTGTTCATGCGGCTTTCCGGCGTCGTCCTGGTGGTGCTGATCTTCGGCCACCTCTTCGTGAACCTGCTGGTGGGCGAAGGCATCCACGCCATCGACTTCGGATTCGTCGCCGGCAAGTGGGCCGATCCGTTCTGGCAGTTCTGGGACCTCGCCATGCTGTGGCTCGCGATGCTGCACGGCACCAACGGTGTCCGCACCATCATCAACGACTACGCCGAAAAGGACGCCACCCGCTTCTGGCTCAAGGTGGTCCTCTACGCTGCCAGCGCAGTCATCGTCATCCTCGGCACCCTGGTGATCTTCACCTTCAACCCGTGCCCCGTGGTGGACGGCGTCCAGCTGCCGGGCGGTTTCTGCCCCGCGCCGTAGCGCTCCTGCGGCGCTGCCCCTGGGCGGCGCCCACATCGGCGGAGCTGCTCCGCCGACCATCTGACTTTGAGAGAAAGAGCATCTGGTATGCAGGTCCATAAGTACGACGTCGTTATTGTCGGTGCCGGTGGCGCCGGCATGCGCGCCGCGATCGAATCCGGTCAGCGTGCGCGCACCGCGGTACTGACCAAGCTTTACCCCACCCGTTCCCACACGGGTGCAGCACAGGGCGGCATGTGTGCTGCTCTGGCAAACGTTGAAGAAGACAACTGGGAATGGCACACGTTCGACACCATCAAGGGTGGCGACTACCTGGTTGACCAGGACGCGGCGGAGGTCATGGCGAAGGAAGCCATCGACGCCGTGCTGGACCTGGAAAAGATGGGCCTGCCGTTCAACCGCACGCCCGAAGGCCGCATCGACCAGCGCCGCTTCGGTGGCCACACGCGCGACCACGGCAAGGCCCCCGTGCGCCGTGCATGTTACGCAGCCGACCGCACCGGCCACATGATCCTGCAGACGCTCTACCAAAACTGCGTCAAGCACAACGTGGAGTTCTACAACGAGTACTACGTCCTGGACCTCCTGCTGGTCGAAGAGGACGCGGTCCGCGAGGACGGCACCCCCTACAAGCAGAAGCGCGTAGCCGGTGTGGTGTCCTACGACCTCGCCTCCGGCGAACTGCACGTCTTCCAGGCCAAGTCCGTGGTGTTCGCGTCCGGCGGCGCCGGCAAGGTCTTCAAGACCACCTCCAACGCCCACACCCTGACCGGTGACGGCATGGGCATCGCCTTCCGCCGCGGTATCCCGCTGGAGGACATGGAGTTCTTCCAGTTCCACCCGACCGGCCTGGCCGGCCTGGGCATCCTGCTCACCGAAGGTGCGCGCGGCGAAGGCGCAATCCTGCGCAACTCCGAGGGTGAGCGCTTCATGGAGCGCTACGCCCCCACCATCAAGGACCTGGCGCCCCGTGACATCGTGGCCCGCGCCATGGCCAACGAGGTCCGGGAAGGCCGCGGCTGCGGCCCGGACAAGGACTACGTGCTCCTTGACCTGACCCACCTGGAGCCGGAGCACATCGAAGCCAAGCTTCCGGACATCACCGAGTTCGCCCGCACCTACCTCGGTGTGGAACCGTTCACGGACCCGGTCCCCGTGTTCCCGACGGCGCACTACGCCATGGGCGGCATCCCCACCAACATCGCCACCGAAGTCCTGCAGGACAACGACACCGTTGTTCCGGGCCTGTTCGCCGCCGGTGAGGTTGCGTGTGTTTCGGTCCACGGCTCCAACCGCCTCGGTACCAACTCCCTGCTGGACATCAACGTGTTCGGCAAGCGCGCCGGCATCGCTGCCGCGGAATACTCCAAGACCGCGGACTTCGTGGAACTCCCAGAGGACCCCGAAGCCCAGACCCGCGGCATGCTTGACGGCCTGCTGGGCGGCACCGGCACCGAGCGCGTGGCCCAGATCCGCAAGGAACTGCAGGACACCATGGACGCCAACATGCAGGTGTTCCGCACCAAGGAATCCCTGGAGAAGGTCCTCAGCGACATCGCCTCCTTCGAGGAGCGCTACAAGAACGTGGTTGTCCAGGACAAGGGCAAGCGTTTCAACCTGGACCTGCTGGAAGCCGTTGAGCTCGGGTTCCTCCTGGACATGGCGAAGGTCATGACCGTGGGTGCCCTGCACCGCGAGGAATCCCGCGGCGGCCACTACCGCGAAGACTTCCCGGACCGTGACGACGAGAAGTTCATGAAGCACTCCATGGCCTACAAGGATTCCTCGGTGACCACCGAGTCCTCGGCCGAGTCCGTCGCGGGCATCCGTCTGGAGACCAAGCCCGTTGTCTTCACCCGTTACGAGCCTATGGAGCGTAAGTACTAATGACGACCGAAATGGCTGAGCCGGCCTCCAAGATCGAACTTCCCGCGGGCGTTGGCGGGGGCGGGGAAATCCCCACCTTCCACATCACCCTGCGGGTCCGCCGTTACAACCCTGAGGTCTCCGAAGAGGCCGCCTGGGAAGACCACCAGCTGACCATGTACGGCACGGACCGCGTGCTGGACGCCCTGCACAAGGTCAAGTGGGAGATCGACGGTTCGCTGTCCTTCCGCCGCTCCTGCGCCCACGGCATCTGCGGTTCCGACGCCATGCGCATCAACGGCCGCAACCGTCTGGCCTGCAAGACCCTGCTCAAGGACCTGGACACGTCCAAGCCCATCACGGTCGAGCCCATCAAGGGCCTGCCGGTCGAGAAGGACCTGATCGTGGACATGGAGCCGTTCTTCCAGTCCTTCCGCGAGGTCATGCCGTTCCTGATCAACAAGGGCCACGAGCCCACCAAGGAACGCCTGCAGTCCATCGAGGACCGTGAGCGCTTCGATGACACCACCAAGTGCATCCTCTGCGCGGCCTGCACCTCCTCCTGCCCGGTCTTCTGGACCGACGGCCAGTACTTCGGCCCGGCAGCGATCGTGAACGCACACCGCTTCATCTTCGACTCCCGTGACGACGCCGGCGACATGCGCCTGGAGATCCTCAACGACAAGGAAGGCGTGTGGCGCTGCCGCACCACCTTCAACTGCTCCGAGGCGTGCCCCCGTGGCATCCAGGTCACCCAGGCGATCGCCGAGGTCAAGCAGGCCATCCTCGGCCGCAAGATCTAGCGGACAGCAGTACAGCCCGACGACGGCGTCCCACCCTCCGGTGGTCCGCCGTCGTCGGCGTTTAATCACCCAAGCCCCTGCCCGGGGCGATAAACACAAGGAAAGGCGGACAGGTGTCCACATCCGTGAAGGTCAGTTTCGAAGGCAGCACCGGCGCCCTGCTGGCCGGCATCCTGGACGTCCCCGAAGGCCCGGTGCGCGGCTGGGGCCTCTTCTCGCACGGGCTGACCCTCGGCAAGGACAGCCCGTCCGCCTCGCGCATCTGCAAGGGCCTCGCCGAACAGGGAGTGGGCATGCTCCGCTTCGACAACCTGGGGTTGGGAGGCTCGGCCGGTGACTGGTCGGACGGTTCCTTCAGCGTGAAAGTGGCGGACACCATCAAGGCCGCGGAATTCATGCGCAGCCAGGACAAGCAAATCTCGCTCCTGGTGGGGCACTCCTTCGGCGGTGCGGCCGTGCTGGCGGCCGCGGGCAGCCTGCCTGAGGTCGCGGCGGTGGCCACCGTGGCCGCGCCGTTCCAGCCGAAGCATGTGGAGCACATGTTCGACGCCGAGGTGGACACCATCCTCAGCGAAGGCAGTGCCGAGGTGAACCTGGGTGGCCGGCGCAGGGAGATCCGGCGGCACTTTGTGGAGGACATTGAAAAGGCTGACCTGCGGGACTGCATCCGCACCCTCCACCGGCCCCTGATGGTGCTCCACTCCCCCACGGACAACACCGTGGGGATCGAGAACGCCAGTGAGATCTTCCAGACCGCCCGGCACCCGCGCAGTTTCGTGTCCTTGGAAGGCACCGAGCACCTGCTCACGGGCAAGGGGCAGGCGGCCCGGGTGGCGCGGATCATCTCTGCTTGGGCGGGCCAGTACCTGGACGGCTAATCCCCACCGCCTCCCTAACCTCCGCTTCGCTGCGGCCAGGGAACCCGGGCGGCGTGGGCCCAGAGCTACAGGGGGACGGGCCGGGAGCCGAGCGTCGTCTGGGTCTTCTTGTGCTCCGCCGCGCCAAGATCAGCCTCGCGGATGGCGGACCACGCCGCGGAGAACAGGTAGACCTGGCTGACCAGGTTGAACCAGATCAGCAGGCCGATGATGATCGCGAACGGGGCCAGGATGGGGTTCTGGCCGGCGCGGGCCAGCAGTTCGGTGCTGAACACCTGGAGCACCGTGGTTCCCACGGCTGCCAGGATCGTGCCCTCGAGGAAGGCCCGTTTCACGAGCTTCAGCCCGCCGGCCAGCCGGAACATCACCACGGCCGTGGCCCAGTTCAGCAGCAGCGGCACCACGAGCTTCACGGCCGCCGCCGCGGGTTCCGCGACGCGCTCGTCCAGGCCCAACTGACCGATCAGCCAGGTGGCCGCCGTACCGAAGACGATCGAAACACCCGAGCTGGCAACAAGTGCCACGCCCAGCAGCAGCAGGGTGCCGGCGTCGGACAGTTTCAACAGCAGCGGGTTCCGCTTCAGCGGGGGCACGTCCGCGACTCCCCGCAGGCCGTCGCGCATGCCCGCGATCCAGCCGAGTGAGGTGAACAGCGTGACGGCCGCGGCGATTACCGCGGTCAGGCCGAGCCCGCCCGGATTGAGCAGGTCCCTCGGGTCCACGAGTCCTTCGCCGCCGTCGGTTTTCAGCAGACCCGGGGCGCTTTCGGCGATGTTCGCGATGATGGCGTCCACGAGGGCAGGCTGCCCGGTGAGCACCAGGCCGACGACCGAGAATCCGGTGGCCAACAGGCCGGTGATCGAGAAGAACATGGTGAAGCCGATTCCCGCGCTCATCAGCGGGCCGTGGGCGAGGCTGTAGTGCTGCCAGGCGCGCATGGGCCGGAACACATTGAGCCGGGCCAGGAGGAGTTGCAGGAGCGCGAGCGGGCGGGCCGTGATCCCCTGCCCGGAGCGCCGGGCCTTGCCCCACTCAACCTTGCGGCGGATCAGGACTACCTTGAGCTTGGCAAGCTCGGTGGGCAGCGGCGTTTCCTCAGCCCCGTTCGGGGCTGCCCGGTGCACGCTCCTCGTGTGCGGCGTGGGTTGCTTGGACAGTCGCCGCTTGGTCCTCTTCTGCTTCGTCAGTATCGCCACCAAAGTCGAATTCTTCCCGTAGCTGCCAGATTCCGTTGCTGTCGTGCTCGTAGAGTCCCATGCTAGCCACAGCAAAGGTGGCCCTGTAGTCCTTCAGCACCGTTTCGGCTTCGTCCAGGTTTTCGGGGGCGACGTCGTGGGCGACCGTGACGTGCGGGTGGTAGGGGAAGGGGAGCTCGCGTTCCAGCGGGCCGCTTTGCAGTTGTTCGTGCAGGTTGACGCATTCGCCGAAGCCGTCTTCGACCTTGAGGAAGACCACCGGGGAGACCGGCCGGAAGGAACCGGTGCCGGAGATCGTGACCGTGAAGGGTGCCTGGCGGCCCGCGATGCTGCGGACGTGCCGGGTGGTGGCGTCCCAGTCCTTCGCGGGGGTGGTGGTGACCAGGGTGATGTGCGCCGGGATGACGCCCGCCATGGGGTCACCGAAGGATGCGCGCCACTGCTGCAGTTCGGCGGCGATGTGCGGCGGGAACCCGAGGATGACGCCGACGCTGGGGTTCTCGTCCCAGTCCCCGGCCACTGTATCCGCCAGGGCGCCGCTGGCGGGGCCGGTTCCCGTGGTGTGGGAGCCGGCCTCGGCCGTGAGCTTGCTGGCAGGGTACATCGGTTTAGCGGGCTCCCTGCTGGCTGCCGTAGGGCAGGAAGCCGACCTTGGCGTAGACGTCCGCGAGGGTGGCCGAGGCGATCTCGCGGGCCTTGTCCGCGCCGTGGGCCAGGAGGCGGTCCAGTTCGGCCGGGTCGGCGAGGAGCTCGTGGGCCCGTTCCCGGATCGGGGTGAGGTGGTTGGTGACCAGTTCGGCGAGGTCCACCTTCAGGTGGCCGTACATCCTGCCTTCGTAGTCCGCCACGATTTTCTCCACCGGCCGTCCGCTGATGGTGGAGTAGATGGTGAGCAGGTTGGAGATCCCGGGCTTGGCCTCACGGTCGAACCGGATTTCCGTTTCGGTGTCCGTCACCGCGGACTTGATGCGCTTGGCGGTGGTCTTGGGATCATCGAGCAGGTTGATCAGGCCCGCTGGGGATTCGGCGGACTTGGACATCTTCGCCGTGGGGTTCTGCAGGTCGTAGATCTTGGCCGATTCCTTCTGAATGAAGGCCTCCGGCACCTGGAAGGTCTCGCCGAAGCGGGAGTTGAACCGGTTCGCCAGGTCCCGGCTGAGCTCGACGTGCTGGCGCTGGTCTTCGCCCACGGGAACCCCGTGCGGCTGGTAGAGCAGGATGTCCGCGGCCTGCAGGATCGGATAGGTGAAGAGCCCGACGCTGGCCTGGTCCGTGCCCTGCTTCTGGGCCTTGTCCTTGAACTGGGTCATCCGGGAGGCCTCCCCGAAGCCCGTGATGCAGTTCAGCACCCACGCCAGCTGGGCGTGTTCGGGCACCTGGGACTGGACGAACAGGGTGCACTTGTCCACGTCCACGCCACCGGCGATGTACTGCGCCGCGGTCACCCGGGTGCGCTTGGCCAACTCCGCCGGGTCCTGCGGCACGGTGATTGCGTGCAGGTCCGGGATGAAGAAGATGGCGTCGTACTCGTCCTGCATCCGGACCCAGTTCACCAAGGCACCGATGTAGTTGCCCAGGTGCAGGGAGTCGGCGGAGGGCTGCATGCCCGAGAGCACGCGGTGCTTCTGGCCTGCGGCGAGTTTGGTGGACGTTGCGGGCACGGCAACGGTTTCAGTCGTGGAGCTTGTCATGAAAGAACTTTCGGGAGCTTAGAGCCGGTAGTCCACTACCAGCGGGGCATGGTCGGAGAAGCGGGTGTCCCATGACGCAGCCCGGTCCACAACCGCCACGATTGCGGCGTCGGCGAGTCCCGGAGTGGCCATGTGGTAGTCGATGCGCCAGCCTGTGTCGGTGTCGAAGGCCTTGCCGCGCTGGGACCACCAGGTGTAGGGGCCGTCAATCGCTCCCGACAGGCCCCTGTGCACATCCCTCCACCCGATTTCCTCGCCGAAGAAGCGGTCGAAGTAGGCGCGTTCCTCGAGGAGGAAGCCAGCCCGCTTCGTATTGCCCTTCCAGTTCTTGATGTCGAACTCGGTGTGGCCCACATTGAGGTCGCCCACCACCAGGGCGTGGTCGCTGTGCTTGGCCAGCTCCGGCAGGCGGCTGATCATGACATCCAGGAAGCGGTACTTGTCCACCTGCTTGGGGGTATCCACTTCGCCGGAATGCACGTAGGCGCTGACCACGCTGAGGGTGGTGTCTTCGCCGGCAGCGGTCTTCACCGCGAAGTCGGCCTCGACCCAGCGGCCCGCGGTGGCGAAGTAGTCGTCACCGATGCCCACACGGGTGGCCACGGGCTCCTGCCGGGAGGCGATGGCCACGCCTGCGCGGCCCTTTGCCTCGGCTTCGGCGTGCAGGATGTGCCAGCCTTCGCCGATCAGCTCGCGGACAATGGCGTCAGGTGCCCGGACTTCCTGCATGCACAGGATGTCCACCTCGCGGGGCTCCAACCATTCGGCCATGCCCTTGCGGTAGGCGGCGCGGAGGCCGTTGACGTTGACCGTTGCGATGCGAAGGAAATCCTTCTTCAATGCCGAACTCACCCGCCTACTCTAATCGATGATGGTGCCGGTCACGGGCTCGCCGGAGTCACCGGAGGCCTTGATCATGTCCCGTGCGTTGGCGGAGGTGATGGCGATGGTCTCCAGCGCCCGGTTGATGGTGTCCTGGTTGGCGGCCCCGCCCTTGGCGCGCTCATCCTCGATCACGCGGACCTGGACCTGGACGATCTTGAAGGAGTGGTCCAGCTTGAGGTCCCGGATCTCCTCCGCTTCGCTGCGTTCGGAGACCACGCGCGTGCCGCCGTGGTCAGCGCTCGACGACGACGGCGCACGGCCGGCAGCGGCGTTGAAGGCGTTTTGTGCTTCCGTGAACTTCTGGCCGGCCCGGCGTGCGGCTTTCTGGATGCTGAACACCACGAAACCGGCGAGCAGCAGCCACCCGAGGGAAACCACCGCCACAATCCAACCCACCACGTCGTTCTGGTTGGCCGCGAAGATGACGGCCACCAGGAAGGCGATGAGCACCACGGTCATGCCGAGTCCGCCGATGCGGAAGCCCTGGAACAGGCCCTGACCCGGGGACTGGGACGGAACGGAGGAGGGAGAATCGCCAAGAGATCGCATTCCCCTATTGTCGCAAACTCCGCGGGCGGTCCGGGCCGCTTCCACCTCCGGCGAACACGGTGCCGGAGCAGGCTGCGCACGGCCGCCGGACGGGCTCCCGGCACCCGCCACGACGGGCCCGGCCTCCCTTGCCGGTGCTACTTCAGGAACAGTTTGCGCAGGCGGCCCGTGGTGAGGGCGACACCGACCACGATCATTACCAGGTAGTAGCCGATGTGGACCGCGGTGGCAGGACTGAAGGCGCCCACGCTGATCTGCCGCAGCAGTTCCACGCCATGCCAAAGCGGCATGGCCTGGATGAGCCACTGGATGCCCCCCGGGTAGACGCTCAGCGGGTAGAACGTGGCACTGAACAGGAACATGGGCAGCATGAAGAAGTTGATCCAGTCCATCTGCTGGAAGGTCTTCATGAAGCTGGTGATGCCCATGCCCAGGCTCGCGAAACCAAAGGCGATCAGCAGCGAGGCCGGGATCATCAACACGGCCCAGAACGTGGTGAGCAGTCCCATCACGCCCATCACGGCGGTGAACCCGGTGGCGTAGAGGAGCCCGCGCAGCAGGGCCAGGAAGATCTCGCCCATGGCCACATCCAGCGGGCCGAGCGAGGTGTAGAGCATGCCCTGGTACAACTTGGCGAAGTTCATCTTGAAGAAGACGTTCCAGGTGGAATCGTAGACAGCTCCGTTCATGGCCGAGACCGCCAGCAGGGCGGGTGCGATATACGCCGCATAACTGATCATCTGCCCGCCGGGGCCCTCCACGTCGCCCACGATCGTGCCCAGTCCCACGCCCATGGCGATCAGGTACAGCACCGGCTCGAAGAAGCCGGAGACAAGGATGAGCCAGGTGCTGCTCTTGGCGGCCATGAGGCCGCGCGCGACGACGGCCTGGACGTTGCGTGAATAGAGGGCACCGAAGTTCCGCTGCCGGGCAGCCTCGGTGACGCTGTGCGGCCCGCTCGCAGTACCGCCTTGGCCTGCGGCGACCGTGCTCATTGGCCCATCCTTTTCACGAACTGCCGGCGGGTGAGGATCCAGCCGGCCGCGGCCGCGCCCAGCAGATAGGCCACGTGGACGATGGTGAGCACCGGGTTTTCCTCCATGCCGTAGGTGAAGACCCGTCCCAGTTCCGTGCCGTGCCACACCGGGGAGATCCAGCCGATCCAGCGCACGGCCACGGGCAGGGAGTCCAGCGGGAAGAACGTCCCGGAGAACAGGAACAGCGGCACCACGATGAAGCGCTGCACCAAGGCGAACTGACCGCTGTCCTTGGTAATGCTGGAGGCGTAGGCCATGAGCGGAAGCCCGAAGGAAAGCCCGGCCAACGTTGCGACCAGTGCGGATATCCAGCCCCAGGCCCCGGGTGAGCCGCCGAACAGGGCCACGATCACGAAATAGGCCACGGACTGGATCAGGAACTTCAGGGTCACGGCGAGCACGTGGCCCGCGGCGATCTGCTGCGGCACCAGGGGCGAGGCGTGCGGGCCGTAGAAAACCCGGCGCCATTTGAAGCCGTCCATGATCGGGTAGGAGAACTCCCCCGACGCCGTCATCACCGCCGCCGAGACGATCAGGGCCGGCGCGATGAACTGAAGGTAGGTCACCCCGCCGAACGCCGCCGCCCCGTTGGCGTCCACGAGCGTTGCCAGGCCCACGCCCATCGCGAAAAGGTACGCTGCGGGCTGCGCGATGCTGTACATGATGAAGGACCACGAGTAGCCGCGCATCACCCGCAGCACCTGTTCGGCGTAGAAGAAGGCGCCCCAGCGGCGGGCCCGGGCGGCCGAGACGGAAGGTGGGTGCGCGCGCAGGGCGGGCACCGCCGTCGGGAACTGCTTGTCCGTTCCGCTAGTCAACGAGGCTCCGTCCGGTCAGCCGGAGGAACACGTCCTCCAGCGAGGAGCGGCGCACCAGCGAGGTCAGCGGGTGCAGGCCGCGGGCGGAGACCTGCTCGAGGGCGGTTTCGCCGTCGTCGGCGTAGATCAGTACGCGGTCCGGCAGGGTTTCCAGCCGTTCGCCGACACCTTGGAGTTCGGCGCCGATGGTGGCGTTGCGTTCGGATCCGAATCGCAACTCCAGGACCTCGCGGGTGGAGTGTTCCCGGATCAGGGAGGCCGGCGAGCCCTCGGCCATGATCCGGCCCTTGTCCACGACGATGAGCCGGTCGCACAGTTGCTCGGCCTCGTCCATGTAATGGGTTGTGAGGATCAAGGTGACGCCCTGTTCCTTGAGCCGGAAGAGCCTGTCCCAGAGGATGTGCCTGGCCTGCGGGTCCAAACCCGTGGTGGGCTCGTCCAGGAGCAGGATCTTGGGCTCGTTGATCAGTGAGCGCGCGATGGTGAGCCGCCGCTTCATCCCGCCGGAGAGGGCATCCACGCGGGACTTCGCCTTGTCCGTCAGTTGCGCGAACTCCAGCAGCTCGTCCGCCTTGGGGCGCAGGTAGCTCAGCGGCAGGCCGAAGTAGCGCCCGTAGACGATCAGGTTTTCGCGGACCTTGAGCTCTTCGTCCAGGTTGTCCTGCTGCGGGACGACGCCCAGGTGTGCCCGGACCTCAGGGCCGTTCACGTCCGGGTCAAGGCCCATAATGCTCAGCTTCCCGGAGCTGCGCTGCGAGACGCCGCCGATCATCTTCATGGTGGTGGACTTGCCCGCACCGTTGGGTCCGAGGAGGCCGAACGACTCCCCCGGGGGCACCTCAAAGGAGATGCCGTCGACGGCGGCGACGTCGCCATAGTGCTTGCGCAGCTGCTCGGCACGGATCACTGCATCAGGGTTCATGTGGGCACTAGCTGGAGTGGTTGCGGAGCGGGTTGCTTCATTGTGCACCCTCAGCACCTTAGTTGAGCCTTGAAAAACGTGAAAGAGCTATTGCACAAATTTCTGGAACAATTCTCCCGTTTTTCGCCCGGTCACCTCCGGGGCGCATATTCTGCTGGATCACCACACGAGCCGGGCCCCCGGAACGGCGCGGTTCCGGGGGTCCCGGTGGCCTGTTTGCCGGGTGATCCGGCAGAATGTGCCGGCTACTTCGGGTTCGCGCGCAACACTTCGAGACGCTGGCGGTACTCGGTCTCGTCGATCTCGCCCCGGGCGTAGCGTTCGCGCAGCACGCCTTCGGCTCCCTGGGCGGCAGCCCAGTGGTGGTTGTGCCGCCAGGTGCGGCGGGCGAAGAAGATGAAGAAACCGATCACCAGGATCCAGAAGAGCGGGATCAGCAGGAACAACGGCCAGAAGCCTCCTCCTCCGTCCCACGGCCCGTGGGCGGCGACAGCGGCGGGCACGTTGGCTGCCAATGCGCCGACAGTGGTGCTCAGTGTTGTGAACATGTCAGGGTCCAAACTCTTGGCGGTCGGGCCCGGTGCATCCGGGCCGTCCGAGCTCTTGCGGCTCTGCATCCAGTCTGTTTTTCCGGGCGCCCGGACGCGTCTGCCACCGGGAGGCAATCCGGATTGGGCGCCTACTCCCCCGGGAGGCCCCCGGCAAGCCTCAACTGCTCCAGCCGGGCCGTACCAGGCCGGACTCGTAGGCCAGCACGACCAGCTGGGCCCGGTCCCGCACCATGAGCTTGCTCATGATCCGCGAAACGTGGGTCTTCGCGGTGAGCGGGGTGATAAAGAGCCGTTCCGCGATCTCGGCATTATTCAGCCCTTCGCCCACCAGGGCCAGCACTTCCCGCTCCCGCGCGGTGATCTGTTCCAGCGCCAGCGGTTCCACGGCCGCCCGGCTGTGCACGGCGAGTTGGGCCATTATCCGGCGGGTCACCGAGGGCGAAAGGAGGGCGTCGCCGTCGTGCACCACGCGCACGGCACGGATCAGCTCCGCTGGTTCGGTGTCCTTGAGCAGGAAGCCCGCCGCACCGGCGCGGACGGCCTCGGCGATGTAGTCATCCAGTTCGAAGGTGGTGAGGATGATGATCCTGGTGCCGGCCAGGCGCGGCTCCGCCATGATCCGGCGGGTGGCGTCCAGGCCGTCGCCGTCGGGCATGCGGATGTCCATGAGCACTACGTCCGGCGCCTCGCGCAGCGCCAGCCCGACGGCGTCCCTTCCGGTTCCGGCCTCGCCCACCACCTGCATGTCCGGCTCCGCGTCCAGCAGGGCCCGGAACCCGGCGCGGATGAGGGTCTGGTCGTCGGCCAGGAGGATGCGGATCATGGTCCGGTCCCTTCTGTGCCCAGGGGGATCCGGGCCTCCACGCGCAGGCCCCTATTCGGGCCTTTGTTCGGCCGAGGACCGTCCGGCGGCAGCAGGGCGAGGCTGCCGCCGAGGGCTTCCACCCGCTCCCGCATCCCGGTGAGTCCGTTGCCGGGTTCCGAGCCGCCCAGCCCCGCGCCGTCGTCGTCGACCGTCACCTGCAGCGTGTTCCCCACAACCGCAAGGCGGACGACGGCGGCCGCCGCACCGGAGTGCCGACGGACGTTGCTCAGCGCTTCCTGGACCACCCGGTAGGCCGCTTCCTGCTGCTGTTCGCCCACCCCCGCCGGATCCACCGGGTTGGCCAGCTCGACCCGCAGGCCGGCCAGGCGGGCGTGTTCCACCAGTTCAGGAATCCGGGCCAGCCCGGGCCGCGCTCCGGGATGCAGCGGAGCGTCGTCGCGCAGCACGCCAAGCAATTGCCGGACCTCCGCGAGGGATTCCTTGCTGGCCGCTTTGATGGCCTCCAGTGCAGGGCGGAGCCGCTCGGGTTCGTTCGTGCCAAGGTGCAGCGCCACGGAGGCCTGGACGTTGATCATGGACAGGGAATGGGCCACCACGTCGTGGATGTCGCGGGCCAGGGTGAGACGGTATTCGTCCCGTTCGGCCTGTTCCGCGGCGGCGCGGCGGCGCCGGTATTCGGCCACCCGTTCCTTCCGCCGCCGGAACCCTTCGCCCAGGAGCACGAAGATGGCCGCCCAGGCCGCGGCGGCGGAGACACGCAGCGGCCACGACTCGTCACTACCCAGGAGGGACCAGAGCAGCACGGTGACCGCGGCGCTGCCGGCGCCGAGCCAGGCGAGCCAGCGCAGACCCGCGGCCGCGCTCAGCAGGAGCGATACCGCGAAGGAGACCACCACGGGGCCCCAAGGGTAGCCGGCCAGGAGGTAGGCGAGGGCGGCGGCGAACGTCAGGGGCACCATCAGCACCGGCATCCGGCGGCGCAGGAGCAGCACGGCAGGACCGGCGAGGAGCAGCAGGAAGGCGAGGGCATCCAGGGACCGGGCGCCGTCCTGGCGGCTGGCCGCGAAAACCGTCCCAAGCACCTGGACCAGGGCCACCGCAATGGCAATGAAGGACGTCGGCGGCCCCTTGCGCCTGAAGCCGTACGGTCGCTGCATGATTCCGAGCCTAGTCCCCCGAGCCCGCGGCGTCGTCCGGTCCAGGGAGCAGCCTGCGTACTCCCGCGGGAGTAGCTGCCGCCCCTGTTGTACGGCCCGGCCCGGGCGTACCGTGATCAGCAATGGGGGCTTCCGGTAAAACAGCTTGTCTACAAGGAGGACCAGATATGCCAGCCACTCGCACACTCAAACCACTCGCCGTGCTGGGTATCGCCGCCGCGCTTGCGGCCGCCGGTGCCGGCGCAGCCACCGCAAAGCCGGGAGGTGTCCCCGCGATCCCGCTGAACACCGAACAGGAAGTCACAGGCTCGAACACCGGGGCGAGCGGCTTCTTTAGCTACACGATCGACGGCGGGGAGCTCTGCTACACGCTCACGGCGCGCGATCTTTCGCTCCCGGCGGTCGCGGCCCACATCCATGTGGCTCCGCGCGGCGTGGCCGGACCCGTGGTGGTGCCCCTTGCCGTGGGCAGCGGAACCACGTGGACGCTCGACGCCTGCACCACAGCCGACCCCGCACTCCTCGCGGAGATCGCGGCCAGCCCCCGCAGCTACTACGTCAACGTGCACACCCCCACCTTCCCGGGTGGTGAGATCCGCGGGCAACTGAAGTAAGGCTGACGCAAAGTTCCCTTAAACGGCGACGGCGGCAGCCGGGCTGGCTGCCGCCGTCGCCGGGGCGGACGGACGCACAGCGGTGCGTCCGGTTGCTCTGGTGCTCAGGCCTTGGCGGCGGCTGCCCGTTCCGCGGCTTCCACCACGTTGGTCATGAGCAGCGCGACGGTCATCGGTCCGACGCCGCCCGGGTTCGGGGAAATGTAGCCCGCGACCTCGGCCGCGGCCGGCTCGATGTCGCCGTAGATCCTGCTCTTCCCGGTCTCCGGATCCGTCTCACGCGTCACACCCACGTCCAGCACGGCGGCACCGGGCTTGACGTCCGCGGCCTTGACGATGTGCTTCGCCCCCGCGGCGCCCACGATCACATCAGCCTGCTTCAGCAGTTCGGACATGTTGGGGGTACCCGTGTGGACAACCGTCACGGTCGCGTTGACCTCGCGGCGCGTGAGCAGGAGCGGCATCGGCCGACCGATGGTCACACCGCGGCCGACGACGACGACGTGCTTGCCCTTGAGGTCGTAACCGTTGCGCAGGAGCAGCTCGATCACGCCACGGGGCGTGCACGGCAGCGGCGTGTCGATCTGCCCGTTGACGTTGAGCACGAGCTTGCCGAGGTTGGTCGGGTGCAGGCCGTCGGCGTCCTTGGCGGGGTCGATGCGCTCGAGGATGGCGTCCGTGTCCAGGTGCTTCGGCAGCGGCAGCTGCACGATGTACCCGTGGCAGGCCGGGTCCGCGTTGAGCTCGTCGATGACGGCCTCAACCTGCTCCTGGGTCGCGTCCGCCGGCAGCTCCTTCTGGATCGAGTTCATCCCGATCGCCTTGGACTGCTTGTGCTTCATGCCGACGTACAGCTGCGAGGCCGGGTCGGCGCCGACCAGCACCGTGGCGATGCCCGGGGTGACGCCCCGGGCCTTGAGCGCGGCGACGCGCTCGGTCAATTCGGCTTTGATGGAGGCCGAAGCTGCCTTGCCGTCGAGGATCTTGGCGGTCTGTGCCATCGATGCGTTCACCACTGTTCGTGCTCGGGGTAGAGGGGGAAGTCGGCAGCCAGCTTGTCGACGCGGGCCTGCAGGGCCTCGACGTCGGTGGCGGAGCCTGCCTTGAGGGCGGTGGCGATGATGTCCGCGACCTCGGTGAATTCGGCAGCGCCGAAGCCACGGGTGGCCAGGGCGGGGGTGCCGATGCGCAGGCCGGAGGTGACCATCGGCGGGCGCGGGTCGAACGGCACGGCGTTGCGGTTGACCGTGATGCCCACGGAGTGCAGGAGGTCTTCGGCTTGCTGGCCGTCCAGCTGGGAGTTGCGCAGGTCCACCAGGACCAGGTGCACATCGGTGCCGCCGGTGAGGACCGAGACGCCGGCTTCGGCGACATCGGCCTGGGTGAGGCGGTCGGCGATGATCTTGGCGCCTTCCAGGACGCGCTCCTGGCGCTCCTTGAATTCCGCGCTGCCGGCGATCTTGAAGGCCACGGCCTTGGCTGCGATGACGTGCATCAGCGGGCCGCCCTGCTGGCCCGGGAAGACGTTGGAGTTGATCTTCTTGCCGAATTCTTCCTTGGCAAGGATCACGCCGGACCGCGGACCGGCAAGGGTCTTGTGCACGGTGGAGGTGACGACGTCGGAGTGCGGTACCGGGCTCGGGTGCAGGCCGGCGGCGACCAGGCCGGCGAAGTGCGCCATGTCTGTCCAGAGCAGCGCGCCGACCTCGTCAGCGATGGAACGGAAGGCGGCGAAGTCCAGGTGGCGCGGGTAGGCGGACCAGCCGGCGATGATGACCTGCGGCTTTTCGGCGATGGCCTGCTCGCGGAGCTTGTCCATGTCCACGCGGAAGGTGTCTTCTTCCACCTGGTAGGCGGCAACCTGGTACAGCTTGCCGGAGAAGTTCAGCTTCATGCCGTGGGTCAGGTGGCCGCCGTGGGCCAGGGAGAGTCCAAGGATCTTGTCGCCCGGGTTGATCAGGGCGGAGAGGGCTGCGGCGTTCGCCTGGGCGCCGGAGTGCGGCTGGACGTTGGCGAACTCGGCACCGAACAGTGCCTTGACGCGGTCGATGGCCAGCTGTTCGGCGACGTCGACGTATTCACAGCCGCCGTAGTAGCGCTTGCCCGGGTAGCCCTCGGCGTACTTGTTGGTCAGGACGGAACCCTGTGCTTCCATGACGGCGCGCGGGGCGAAGTTTTCGGAGGCGATCATTTCCAGGGTGCCGCGCTGGCGGCCGAGTTCCTGTTCCAGGACGGCGGCGATCTCGGGGTCGAGTTCGGCTAGCGGCTGGTTGCTGATGGTCGCGGAGGTGATGTTGGTCGACACAAAGATCTCCTGGCTAGGCAACTTGGTACTACTCACAGGTCAGGCTACCGCCTGGCATATCCCGAGTGCCTCATAATTACGCAGCTTGTAAGTAATGAGGCGCGGCAAGCCAGGGGCAAAACATGACCCTCGGCCCAGGCGTACGATCCGTGGTCTTCATCCGTGCCGCTCCCTGGTGGTTCACCACCCAACGCCAGTCGCGACGGCCTTAACAGTACAGCAGCGGGCGACGGTAGGCTTGTCTGGTGATTGACTCCACCCTTCCCGCGTCTTTTGTTGTAACCCTGTCCTGTCCTGACCGGCCCGGAATCGTGCACGCCGTGGCCGGTGCCCTGCTCGAGGCCGGTTGCAACATTGCCGATTCCCAGCAGTACGGCAGCCCCACCACAGGGAACTTCTTCATGCGGGTGGAAGCCACCACGTCGTCCACGCAGGACGGGCTGGCAGCGGCGCTGGAGCCGGTGGCGGCCGAGTTCGGCATGAACTGGGAAATCAACCCCGTGGACCGGAAGCTGCGCACCCTGATCATGGGCTCCAAGGACGCCCACTGCCTCAACGACCTCCTCTTCCAACAGCGCAGCGGAACCCTTCCCATCGAGGTGCCGGCCATCGTCTCCAACCACCGGGACCTCGAAGGCCTCGCCGAGTTCTACGGCATCCCGTTCCACCACATTCCCGTTACCGCGGACACCAAGCCACAGGCGGAGGCGCAGCTGCTCGGTCTGATCAAGGAGCACGACATCGAGCTGACCGTGCTGGCCCGCTACATGCAGGTGCTATCCAACGAGCTGTGCACCCAGCTCAGCGGCAAGGCCATCAACATCCACCACTCGTTCCTGCCGTCCTTCAAGGGCGCCAAGCCATACCACCAGGCCCACGCGCGCGGCGTGAAGCTGATCGGTGCCACCGCCCACTACGTCACTGCGGACCTGGACGAAGGGCCGATCATCGAACAGGAAGTCATCCGGGTGGACCACGCCCGCACCGCCGCCCAGTTCGTGCAGATGGGCCGGGACGTGGAAGGCCGCACCCTGGCGCAGGCGGTGCAGTGGCATGCCGAGCACCGCGTGTTGCTGGACGGCACCCGGACGGTCGTCTTCAACTAGCCCCCGGCATTCCCAGTTCCCGGAGTTCCCGCCCGGGGAAATATTGATGACCCGCCCAAATTTGGGCACGCCCAAATTTGGGCGGGTCATCAGCATTTCGGGAGGCGAAACCGAGGCCATCCCTTCCCGCCTTGGGTCTACCCTTGGACCATGGAGGGGGAACCACGGCCTGTTGGCCATGAAACAGGCAACTATGAGGCCGACCTGGCGACGTACTACAACCGCGAGGCCGCAGCCCGGGACGCGCGGCCCCTCACCCCTCGGCGGGTGGCGTGCCGGGACTGGTTCATCAGCTTCCTCAAGTCCGAACACCGGCACTCCCTGCTGGAACTCGGCTGCGGCTCCGGCATCGACGGACTAGGGTTCGTGCAGGCCGGGCTGCATTACTGCGGCGTGGACCTTTCGGAGGAAAGCGTGCGCCTGGCCCGGGCCAAAAGCCTGGAGGCCTCAGTCGCGAGCGGCCGCTCCCTTCCGTTCGCCGACGCCGCGTTCCCGGCGGCCTGGACGATGAGCACCTTGCTGCACGTGCCCAACAGCGCAATCGACGACGTCGTCCGCGAACTCGTGCGGGTCACCGCGCCGGGTGCGCCGATCGCCGTCGGGCTCTGGTCAGGCGATGACGAAGAGGTCCTGAATCCGGAGGACGACATCGAACCGCGGCGCTTCTTCAGCCGCCGGAGCGACGCTGCCGTGCAGGAGATTTTCGGGCGGCACGGCAAGGTGGAGCATTTCGAGACCTGGCCGGAGGGTGTCGGCCCCGAATCCGGGCCCGGCGCCGGGCAGTGGGTGCAGCATTACCAGTTCCTGGTGTTGCGGACTCCCGCCCCGCCCAACTAGATCGCAGCAGATGTCGGAATAAGCGCTCATAACGACATCAAATGCGACCTAGTTGGGTCAGCGCCGTCCACTAGGCTTGCCACCATGGCTCCCATTTACACCTTCGCCGGGGACACCCCCGAGATCCATGAAACGGCCTTCGTGGCCCCGAGCGCCTCGATCATCGGCAAGGCCAGCCTGGGCGAGAACGCGAGCGCCTTCTACGGCGTCTCCGTGCGCGCCGACACCGCCGCGATCAGCGTGGGCGCAGGCTCGAACCTGCAGGACAACGTGGTACTGCACGCCGACCCCGGCTTCCCGTGCACCGTGGGCGAGCGCGTCAGCGTGGGCCATTCCGCCGTCGTGCACGGCTGCACGGTGGAGGACGACTGCCTGATCGGCATGAGCGCCACCATCCTCAACGGCGCAGTGATCGGCCGCGGCTCGCTCGTGGCCGCCGGCGCCGTGGTGCTCGAAGGCACCGTCATCCCGCCCCGCTCCCTCGTGGCCGGCGTCCCGGCGAAGGTCCGCCGGGAACTCAGCGACGAGGAATTCGACGGCGTCAAGCACAACGCAGCCCACTACGTGGAGCTGGCAGCGGCCCACCGGGAGATGCACGGCTAAAGCCATCGGCGAGGCACCAGCCGGGCGGCGGGCCTTCGCAGAGGAGCGCATCGCGACGCAACGGGCGCTGAAGGTCGCCCAGCGACCGCAGGCGCCCCTTTGCGGCGAAGCGTCGTCCCGAGGGCCCCGACGCGAGCTTGCGAGTGTTGGGAAGGGACCTACGCGCTAAGCGACGGCGAAGGGCCGTTCCCGGCGCCCCCGCCCCTAGTCCAGGCTCACCGGACCGTACTCTGCCAATAGCTCACCCGGGCCGGGGTTGCCCGGCGCCGACGAGCCGCCCAGGTGGTTCACCACGCCCCACACGGCATTCAGGCCCGTGGTCACGGCACCCTCAGCCCAGCCTGCGGTCCAGGAGACGTCGTCGCCGGCCAGGAAGATGCCGCGGTGCGCGTCGTCCAGCGTGGACTGCTCGAAGTGCGTGTACAGGCGCTGCTGGTAGCGGTAGTGACCCGGCAGGTTGGCCTTGAAGGCGCCCATGAAATTCGGGTCGGATTCCCAGGACACCGTGATCGGCTGGCCCACGATGTGGCTGCGGATGTCCAGGCCCGGGTAGATCTGCTCCAGGGAGTGGATCATGAGGTCGGCGCGCTGTTCGGCGTCCAGGCTCAGCCACTTCAGGGCGTCGTCGTTCCAGGTGTACGAAAGAAGGATGACCGCGGGCTGGTCGGGGCCGTTGTCCAGCAGGTAGGTGCCACGGGTAAGGCGGTCGGTCAGGGTCATGGACATGACCTCCTGCCCGGTCTGCGGGTCGCGGTCCTTCCAGAACGGCCGGTCCACCATCACGAAGGTCTTGGACGACTGCATGTAGTGCGAGCGCTCGATCGCGGTCCACAGCTCCGCCGGGAACAAAGCCTCCTCGGTCTTGATCCGGGTGGAGAGCAGCCAGGACTGGCAGGTGGTCACGACTGCGGCGTACTCGCTCGTGCGCCCCCAGCGTTCGGTGACGGCGAGACGGGCGGTGGGGACGCCGTCGTCGTCCTTCACGCGGGCGATTCCCGCCACGGCGCCGCGCGGCGAACCGGAGTGCAGGGACGCCAGGGAGGTGCCGTCCGGCCAGTGGGCCATGCCCGACGGCGCGTGGTTCCAGAGTGCCTCGGGCAGCCGCTGCGCTCCTCCGGCGATGCCGCGGTGGTGGTCGTCGGCGTCGGTGTAGACCACGCGGAGGATTTCGAGGATGGAGTTGGGAAAGTCGGTGTCCCAGCCGCCGGTGCCGAAGCCCACCTGGCCGAAGGCCTCGCGGTGCGCGAAGCCGGCTTCCTTGAAGGCGCGGCTCTTGGCGACGAAGCCGGAGAAGGTTTCCTCGTCGAAGTCCTCCAGCAGCCCGTTCCACAGTTCCTTGATGCGGCCGGTGTCGCGGGCCTTGATGGCTTCCTGCATTTCCTCGAAGCGGGCGTCCTCGCGCAGGGCGGCACGCCAGGCCTCGGCCACTTCGTGGAAGAAGGCGGGCAGGTCATCGGAGGTTTCGGCGTAGAACTTCTCGCCCTTGAGCTCGATCACGGTGCTGGAGGTGGGCGGGGCGAGCGGGTTGGGGAAGTCCTGGGTTTCCAGTCCGAGCTTGTCGATGTAGTGGTAGAGGGCCTTGCTGGAGACCGGGAAGCGCATGCCGCCCAGGTCCGCCACCACGCCCGGGGCGGCCGGGAAGGAGGCGGTGCGCAGGCGTCCGCCGATCTGGTCGGCCTCGTAGACCACGGGCTTGAGGCCGAGCTTCATCAGTTCGTAGGCGGTGACCAGCCCGGACACGCCGGCCCCGACGACGGCCACTTCGGTCCCGTACAGCTCTTCCGGGACGCTGCCCAGCCCTGCGGGGTGCTGGAGGTAGTGGTCGTAGCTGAACGGGAAATCCGGGTTCAGCATGGTGATGGGGGCATCCCCGGGAACGGACGCGAGGCGTGCGTCTGCGGGCAGTTCGGTGGCGGTGGTCATCAGAGTCCTGCCTTCACGGTTTCCGGGTCGGTTTCGTCGCCGACCCTGGCGGATAGTTCACGGTAGTCCTGCTCGCTGAGGGCAGCTACCTTCGAGTTGCGGCGTCCATAGCCGAAGTAGAGGGCAATCCCCACGAGCATCCATGCCCCGAACACCAGCCAGGTTTCGGCGCCGAGGTTGGCCATCAGGTAGGCGCACATCAGGGTGCCGAGGACCGGGGTGAGCGGGTACAGCGGGACACGGAAGTTGCGCTTGAGGTCCGGGCGGTTGCGGCGCAGGTAGATCACGGCCACGTTGACCAGCGCGAAGGCGAAGAGTGTGCCGATGCTGGTGGCGTCCGCGAGCGCGCCGAGCGGGATGAAGCCGGCGGTGAGCGCGACGGCGGTGCCCACGATCAGGGTTCCGGCCACCGGGGTGCCGGTGCGGCGGGAAACACGCCCGAAGATTGCCGGGACCAGTCCGTCGCGGGACATCGAGAGCAGGATGCGGGTCTGGCCGTAGAGGACGGTGAGCACGATGCTGGCGATGGCCAGCACGGCGCCGACTGCGAACACCAAGGCGATCCATGGCTGGTGGGTGGTCTCTTCGAGGATCTGCACCAAGGCGGCTTCGGTACCGTCGAACCAGCCCCAGGGGCGGGCGCCGATGGCTGCCACGGCCACCAGGACGTAGATGCTGGTGACGATCAGCATGGAGAGCATGATGGCCCGGGGCAGGTCCCGCTTGGGGTTTTTCGCTTCCTCCCCGGCGGTGGAGGCGGCGTCGAAGCCGATGTAGGAGAAGAACACGCGGGACGCGGCGGCGGAGACGCCGGCGGCGCCCATGGGCAGGAGGGGTTCGAAGTTGCCGGCGTTGAAGGCGGTGAAGGCCACGGCGCAGAAGAAGACCAGGATGCCCACCTTCACGGCGACGATCGCCGTGTTGATCCAGGCGCTCTCGCGGGCGCCCCGCACCAGCAGCACCATGGCAAGCAGGACGATCACGACGGCGGAGAGGTTCACCGTGCCGCCCTCGGCCGGGGACAGCGCCAGGCCGTCCGGCAGGGCCAGGCCGAAGACGCCGAGCGTTTCGTTGACGTATTGGCCCGCACCCACCGCGACGGCGGCGACGGAGACGGCGTATTCAAGGACCAGGCACCAACCGCAGATCCAAGCCATCCCTTCGCCCATGGTGGCGTAGGAGTAGGAGTAGCTGGAGCCGGCCACCGGGACGAGGCCGGCCATCTCGGCGTAGGACACGGCAGAAAGAAGTGCTGCGAATCCGGCGATCACGAACGAGATCCAGATGGCGGGCCCGGCCAGGGGCACGGATTCACCGAGGATCACCAGGATGCCGGTGCCCAGGGTGGCGCCGACGCTGATCATCGTCAATTGCAGGACGCCGAAGCTGCGGCGCAGCGGGGCGCCGCCTTCGCCGTTGCCGGCCTCCTCGACCATCTGGCTGATCGGCTTGCGGCGCAGCAACTGCGCGCCGAGGCCGGGCCTGCCGGCTCCGGCCTTTGTTACGGGGGTGGCGGACACAGTCACCGTTGACGTCCCTTCGAAGTAATTGCGCTTTCCTCCGTCAACGGTATCTTGTGAGCCACCTCTCAGGATGGTGCAAAGTGACCTATAGTCAACTGGCATGAGACGTAATGCACCCCACGATGCGACTGCTGCCCCGGCGTCCGGCGGGGCGTCCGGAGCCACTTCCCCGGCGCAGCCCCAGGGCTCGCTGGGTGCCGTCACGCTGGAGCAACTCCTCGCCCAGTTGCCTCCGGGCATACGGGTCCTGCACGACGGCGGCAGTCCAGGCCGGGGCGGCAAAGGCACCAGCGGGGCCGAGCCGCTGCGCTGGGTGGAACCGAGCGAACTCGAGGACCCCACGCCGTACGTCCCGGAGGGTGAGTTCCTGCTCACCGCCGGCCTGCCCTTCCGGGGCGACGGCGGCACCCCGGAACGCATCGACGCCTACGTCCGGCGCCTGGTGGACGCAAAGGTGCGGGCCCTGGGGTTCGGCGTCCGGCCGTATTTCGATGAGGTCCCGGACGGGCTGCTGGAAGCCTGCCGCCGGCACGGCCTCACCCTGATCGAAGTCCCGGAATCCATCCCGTTCGCAGCGATCGGCCTGGAGTTTTCCCAGCTGCTGGAATCGGACAACGCCCGCGTGTTCCGCCAGCTCGCGGACATCAACCGGCAGCTGATGCGGGCGGTCCTCTCCCCCAGGCCCGAACACGAACTGCTGGCCGCGTTGGTCCAGCGGGTGCCGGTGTGGGCCCTGCTGTTCGGCGCGGACGGACGGGTCCGGGCGCGGGCGCACAGCTCCGGCGAAAGGCACAGCTCCAGCGAAAGGCACAGCTCCAGCGAAAGGGGCAGCGCCGGCGGCAGCACCGGCGTCGAGCTTTCACTGCTGGAACCCATGCTGCAGCGGCTGTTGTCCGGCAGCGGACCCCGGGTGGAGATGGACGGCTTCGAGCAGCCGGGCTCGGCCATGGTGTTCGGCCACCCGCTGCGCAGCACCAAGGACGCCAACCTGGGGGCGCTGATCCTGGGCTCGGACGAGGCCCTCACCCCGGCGCAGAACAACGTGGTGCAGTCGGTGGTGGGCCTGCTGGAACTGCTGGTCCGGCAGCGCACCAGCGGTTCGCTCGCACCCAGCCAGCTCGCCACGGCACTGTTGCTGCACCCGGACAGCCTGGCTTCAGGCGGCACCCGGCACGTCAACGGCCTCAAGGACCTCCTCGCGCAGAGCCTGTCCTCCAGCCGCTCCGCCGCCGTCCGCGTGGTGCAGGGCATCAAGGCGGACCAGCCCGGCTGGCCCGCCGGGGACAGCCCGGTGCGCGAACTGCTGCAATGGCGGCGGCTGTTCGACACCAAGCTCGTGGAGATCACGGACTACGGCTTCGCGGCCGTCACCCGGCTGAAGGTGGACGACGCCCTGGTGGCCGAGGTCGAGAAGCTGGGCTGGCGCCTGGTGATCGGCGATGCGGCGGAGCTTGGCAGCCTGCCCGCCGCGTACCAGCGGGTGTCCTCGCTGCGCTCGAAGGTTCAGTCCAGCGGCCGCAGCGCCCGCGTGGACGAGGTCAGTTGGAGCGTCACGGGGTTGCTCGGCCGCGAGGCAGGGACCATGCTCGCCTCCCGCCTGTTGGAACCTTTGCTGGCGCTCGACGCCGGGAAACGGGACCCGCTGTTGGCCGTCCTTCGCGGCTGGCTGGCGGAGAACGGGAGCTGGGACGGCTCTGCCAAGCGTTTGGGGTTGCACCGCAACAGCGTTCGCCGGCAGATCGGCCAAGTGGGCGAACTCCTGGGCAGGGACCTTAATGACGCGCAAGTGCGTGCCGAACTTTGGATCGCGCTGCAGTACGTGGACGGGATGGCGGACTAAGTGGTTCGGCCCACCACGGCACCGTCCCACCACTCCAGCACACGCGTGCCATAAAAGGTGAGCCATTTGGATGGCTCTCCCGCCGGCACGTCCACTTCGAACCACACCGCACCGGGGTGGCGGCGCTCCTGGATCCAGCGTCCGTCCGGGCCGCGGGCGTCGCGGACGGCGTCGATCGCATCGGAAAGGCGCGGGTCCGGCGTCGTGCCGTCAAACAGCGCGGCAGAGCGGAAGTAGTCCGTCGCGTTCAGCACGCTGTAGAACCAGCGGAACGGGTACACGAAGCGGCTGGCCCAGTAGGCCACCTGCTCCCCGGTCGCCAGCCGGTAGAGCAGGCGGCGCTCCAGGAGGTACTCCTCCCCTGCCCGGCGGGCCGCAGTCAATTCCGCGCTGCCGAGACCGGCCTGCTCGTAGTACAGCAGGCCCTTCAGGGAATTGAGCGTGGAGTGGAAGGACGAGCGCTTGGAGCCTTCCACCCAGTCGCAGTTCCAGCCGCCGTCGGGCAGCCGGTGTTCCACGAACCAGCGGGCGAGGCCGGAAACATCGGCCCCAAGCCACGCTCCGTTGGCCAGCGTGTAGGCGTTGATGCAGCAGTCCACTTCGCCGTCCCAATAGGGCAGGTTGTCGTATTCCCAGCGACTGTTGGCCTTCAGCAGCTCCGCCGTGCCTGCCAGGGCCCCGGCGTCCAGGCCCCAGTCCCGCAGGGAATTGAGGGACCAGGTGGTGGCGGTCCAGGGCTGGCCTGGTTCTTCGGATTCGAAATCATGGCCGGCCGGGAAGTACGCCCCGCCGGCCCATTGCCCGTCCGGATCCTGCCGGGCGAGCAAGCGGGCTCCGAATCCCTCGGTGGCAACGCGGCTGCGGGTCTCCTGCCACACTTCGGGCGGGGCACCGGCGAGGTCCCGCTCCACCTGCCAGCGCAGGGCAGGGTCCGAATCCAGGAGCCAGTCAAGCAGGGCGGGGTCGATGGCCATGGCGGGGAGGCTACCAGCAGCCGCTGCGGCGGTCCATGGCCGGACACATCAAGTGACGGTCAGGGCGCGCCGGCTTCCCATTCCGCATAGAGCTCCGGGCGCCGCTCCCGCAGGTACGGAACTTTCTCCCGGGCGGACCGGGCGGCTTCCCCGGACACCTCGGCGAACAGCACGGCGGGAGCTTCGCCCGCGGCGGCCAGCAGCGCGCCGTCGGGTCCGGCCACCACGCTGCCGCCGGCGAAGTCGCAGCCGTCCTCGTGCCCGCTGTGGTTGGCGTACGCAACGGTGAGCTGGCTTTCGAGGGCACGGGCCCGCAAAAGCACCTGCGGGACGGCGTCGAACCCGGCGGACAGCGCCGTGGGCACCAGGAGCAGTTCGGCCCCGCGGACGGCAGCCGCCCGCGCGGTTTCCGGGAACTCCACGTCATAGCAGATCAGCAGGGAGGCACGCAGTCCCTCGAAGTCGACGACGGCGGGCGCCTCCGACGCCGGGCTGAATGCCTTGCGTTCGTCGGCACCGAAGAGGTGGACCTTGCCGTAGTCGAGCAGGGTTGCGCCGTTCCGGTCCAGGAGCGTGGCGGTGATGCGGTGCGCGCCGGAGTCGTCCCGGGCGGGAAGGCTGTAAACAAGGCCGATACCGTGCTTGCGTGCCGTCGCGGCGAGGCGCTGCCGGAGTTCCGGCAGTGCCGAATAGTCGAATTCCGCATCGATGCGCAGGGGTGCGTAGCCCACCGGGAAGAGTTCCGGGGTGAGCAGCAGGGCGGCACCCGCCGCGGCAGCACGCCGGGCTGCATCGTCGATGGCCGCCAGGTTGGCGTCGGTGTCCAGGACAGCGGCGTTTGCCTGCAGCACTGCCAGCAGCATCTTTACCCCTTCAATGGCTCTCGGTTGTCCTCCCACGATACGCAGCAAGCCCGCCGGCAGCGTGGGATGATTGGACCCGGCGCCGCCCACAAGAGGACGGAACGCACCAGGACTGGCGGCGCCGCAGAGCATCCGCTTGTGTTAACTTCTTGACTACAAATGTCTCTTTGGTGCACGCTTCTTAAATGCCCGCAACGACGCGCCCGGCCGCGAGCCACAGCAAGAATCCCGGCTCGCAATCAGCTCTGCGCCACCTCAACCAACAGCGCCTCATCGAGTGCCTGCTCAGCGGCCCGGCCACGCAGGCCGAGCTCTCCCGCCAGACCGGCCTCTCCACCGCCACGGTGTCCAACATCGTGAAAATCATGCAAGGCGCCGGGCTCGTGTCCACGGAACCGGTGACCAGCTCGGGCCGCCGGGCGCTGAGCGTGCGGCTCAACAGCCAGGGCGCCGTCGCCGTCGGCATCGACTTCGGCCGCCGCCACCTCAGGGTGGTCCTGGCCTCGCTTGGCTACCAGGTAATCGCGGAGGAAACCGTCACCCTGCCGCTGGGCCACCATGCCGAGGAAGGCATCGCGGCCGCCGTCGAACTGCTCGACAAACTGCTCCGCCAAAACGGTGTGGAACGGCGGGCGGTGGTGGGCGCGGGAGCCGGCATCGCCGGGCCGATCGACCGCCGGAGCGGCACCGTGGCGCAGGGCGCAATCCTGCCCGAATGGGTCGGTTTCCAGATCCTCGAACGCCTGGAGCGGGCGCTGGAACTGCCCGTGTACGTGGACAACGACGCCAACCTCGGCGCCCTGTCCGAAGTCACCTGGGGGCCGCACAGCGGTGTCAGCGACCTCATGTTCCTGAAGATCGGCTCGGGCATCGGCGCCGGGCTGATCGTCAACGGGGCACCATACTACGGAGCGGTGGGGATCACCGGCGAGATCGGCCACGCCACCATCCACGAGTATGGCGCCATCTGCCGCTGCGGCAACCGCGGCTGCCTGGAAACGGTGGCCTCCACCAGCACCATGCTCGAACTCCTTGGCAAGTCCGCGGGCCGGAGCCTGGAGCCGCAGGACATCGTGCGCAACGCCCTCGCCAAGGACCCCGCAACCCTGCGGGTGATCGACGACGCCGGCCTCGCGGTCGGCCGCGCGCTGGGCAACGTGGCCAACCTGATCGGCCCCGAAGTGATCGTGGTGGGCGGCCCGCTCGCCGGGCTCGGCGAAACCTTGCTGGGCCCGATCCGGCGCGGCCTGGTCCGCCACGCCGTCCCGGTGGTCGGCGAGACGACTACCCTGACGATGTCCTCGCTGGGTGCCCGCGCAGAGGCCCTGGGCGCTGCCGCGCTGGTGTTCCAGCACGCCGGCATCAGCAGCGGCTGACCGCGGGCGCGGAGCCGCCCGCATCCGGGCTCCGGGAACAGCCGCACCCGCCCGCAGGCCGGTCACGGAAAAGCAGCAATTAGGCAACGATCCCGAAAGTCTTGCGTTCAACTCTTGACTACAAGACCTGTGATCCAGTTTACTTTTTCATCAGACAGCCCGGAGTTCTTCCGGGAGACAACGACGTCAGGCATTGGAGGCGTAGGGCCTATGACGATCCCCACCACGCAAGAGGAACCCGTAATCCTCGAAATGCGCTCGATCACCAAGGAATTCCCCGGAGTGAAAGCCCTGTCGAACGTGAGCCTCCGGGTCAAGGCGGGCGAAATCCACGCCATCTGCGGCGAAAACGGCGCCGGCAAGTCCACCCTCATGAAGGTCCTCTCGGGCGTCTACCCGTACGGCAGCTACGAGGGCGACATCGTCTACCAGGCCGAGGTGCAGCAGTTCAAGGACATCCGGGCCAGCGAGCACGCGGGCATCGTGATCATCCACCAGGAACTGGCGCTGATCCCGGAACTGTCCATCACCGAGAACATCTTCCTGGGCAACGAGCCCACCAAATGGGGTGTGATCGACTGGGCAGAGGCCCGGAAGCGCTCCGTTGAGCTGCTCGCCCGGGTTGGCCTGCGCGAAGACCCGGACACCCCCATCAAGGAAATCGGCGTCGGCAAGCAGCAACTCGTCGAAATCGCCAAAGCCCTGAACAAGTCGGTCAAGCTGCTCATCCTGGACGAGCCCACGGCAGCCCTGAACGAATCGGATTCCCAGCACCTGCTGGACCTGATCCTCGGCCTCAAGGGCAAGGGCATCACCTCGATCATCATTTCCCACAAGCTCAACGAGATCGAACAGATCGCCGACGAGATCACCATCATCCGCGACGGCAAGTCGATCGAGACGCTCAACGTCAAGCGCGACGGCGTGGACGAGGACCGGATCATCAAGGGGATGGTGGGCAGGACGCTTGAGTCCCGCTTCCCGGACCACGTTCCGAAGATCGGTGAAGTCTTCTTCGAGGTCAGGAACTGGACTGTCGGCCACCCGCAGATCCAGGACCGGTTGGTCTGCAAGAACTCGAACTTCTTTGTGCGGCGCGGCGAGATTGTGGGCTTCGCCGGGCTGATGGGCGCCGGCCGGACGGAGCTGGCCCGTTCCGTCTTCGGCCGGTCCTACGGCCACTTCGTGTCCGGCCAGGTCTACATGGACGGCAAGGAAGTAACACTCAGGAATGTGCACCAGGCGATCGAAGCCGGCCTCGGCTACGTCACAGAGGACCGGAAGTCGTTGGGACTGAACCTCCTGGATGACATCAAGACCACCACCGTCTCGGCCAGCCTGGAGAAGATCAGCAAGCGCAGTGTGGTGGACACCAACAAGGAGTTCGCGGTCGCCGAACAGTACCGGAAGTCTTTGCGGACAAAGGCCCCTTCGGTCCAGGAAGGAGTCGCCAAACTCTCCGGCGGCAACCAGCAAAAGGTGGTCCTGGCCAAGTGGATGTTCACGGAACCGGAACTGCTGATACTGGACGAACCCACCCGCGGCATCGACGTCGGCGCCAAGTACGAAATCTATGGCATCATTCAGCGGCTCGCCAACGAAGGCAAGGGAGTCATTGTGATTTCCTCCGAGCTGCCCGAGTTGCTGGGGCTCTCAGACCGGATCTACACCATCTTCGAAGGTGCCATCACCGGCGTCCTGAACAAGGAGGAAGCGAGCCAGGAAAGCCTGATGAAGCTCATGACTTCCGCCCGCAAAGCCGCCTAACCGCTGCAGCCTTCCAGAACCTTCAAGATACAAGGACTGAAAACAATGAACGCGCTCAAGAAACTCTTCGGTGGCGATACCCGCCAGTTCGGCATGATATTTGCCTTGGTGGCTCTGATAGTTCTCTTCCAGTGGCTCACAGGCGGCATCACGCTCACTCCAGGCAACGTTATCAACCTCTTCAATGGCAACTCCTACATCTTGATCCTTGCCATCGGCATGGTGCTGGTCATCATCGCCGGTCATATCGACCTGTCCGTGGGTTCCGTGGCCGCGTTTGTGGGCATGGTGGTGGCCATCGCGATGCGGGACTGGAACATTCCCTGGTATCTGGCCATCCTGCTCGGCCTGGGCCTGGGTGCCCTCATTGGCGCTTGGCATGGCTGGTGGACCGCGTACGTCGGCATCCCGGCGTTTATCGTTACCCTGGCCGGCATGCTCATTTTCCGTGGGGCGCAGCAGTTTGTGGGTCAGTCAAACTCGATTCCCGTCCCGAGGGAGTTCCAGTACATTGGCGCCGGCTACCTCCCGGAGGTCGGACCGAATATCGGCTATAACAACCTGACCCTGCTGATCGGTCTCGCGGCGGTCGCCTTCGTTGTCTACGGCGAAGTGCGGCGCCGCCGTACAGCCAAGGCCCTGGGCGCTGAGGTGCCGGAAACCTGGGTGGTTGTCCTGAAGCTGGTGCTGATCTGCGCGGCCATCCTGTACGCCACCTACCTTTTTGCCACCGGCCGCCCGGGCACCTCATTCCCGGTTCCGGGCCTAATTCTCGCCGTCATGGTGCTGATCTACGGTTTCATCTCCTCAAAGACCATTGTGGGCCGCCACGTTTACGCAGTGGGCGGTAACCGCCACGCGGCCGAGCTGTCCGGCGTGAAGTCAAAAAAGATCAACTTCCTGGTCATGATGAACATGTCCATCATCGCCGGCTTGGCTGGAATGATCTTCGTGGCCCGCTCAACCTCAGCAGGCCCGTCCGACGGAACCGGCTGGGAACTGGACGCCATCGCCGCAGTCTTTATTGGCGGCGCAGCGGTGACCGGCGGCGTGGGCACAGTGATCGGCTCGATCGTCGGTGGCTTGGTGATGGCGGTGCTGAATAACGGCCTGCAGCTCCTTAGCGTCGGTGCCGACTGGCAGTCCATGATCAAGGGTCTGGTGCTCCTGGTGGCCGTGGCCATCGACGTCTACAACAAGACGCAGGGCCGGGCATCGATCATCGGCCTGATGATGAAGAACTTCAACCGTCCATCCGGCGGGCCCGGCACACCGCTCCAGCCGGACGAGGTCACGTCCACCAAAGAAACCATTTCCAGGGAAGCCTGAGTCACTCTGTTTCCCGGAGCCAATACCCCTAAAGAAAGTGAACCAAGAAATGCGAATGATTGGTAAAGCAGGAAAGGCAGCAGCGATCGCTGCGATCGCGGCACTGGCGCTGACGGCCTGCGGGCGCACCGAGCCGGGCACAACAGGCGGCACCACCGGCGCGGCCGGCTTCGCGCAGGACGCCGCGATCGGCGTCGCACTTCCGAAGAAGACCAGCGAAAACTGGGTCCTGGCGGAGAAGCTGTTCAACGACGGCCTCACCAGCGCCGGCTTCAAACCAACTGTCCAGTTCGCCAACAATGGCGTCGCGGAGCAGCAGAACCAGATCAGTGCCATGATCGCCAAGGGCGCCAAGGTCATTATCGTCGGTGCCCTCGACGGCTCCCAGCTCGGCACCCAGCTTCAGCAGGCCAAGGATTCCGGCGCCACGATCATTGCCTATGACCGCCTGCTGTTGAACACCGAGAATGTGGACTACTACGTGGCCTACGACAACTTCAAGGTTGGCGAGCTCCAAGGCCAGGCGCTGCTGGACGGCATGAAGGCCAAGAAGCCTGCCGGTCCGTACAACATCGAGCTTCTGGCTGGATCCCCGGATGACGCCAACGCGAAGGTCTTCTTCGATGGCGCCATGAAGGTCCTCAAGCCGAAGATCGACGACGGCACGCTGAAGGTCCTCTCAGGCCAGACCACGTTTGAAAAGGCCGTAACCCAGGACTGGAAGGCTGAGAACGCCCAGCGCCGGATGGACACCCTGCTCACCGGCAGCTACGGCACTGCATCCCTGGACGGCGTCCTGTCCCCGAACGACACCCTGGCCCGTGCAGTCCTG
Organism: Arthrobacter cupressi; assembly: GCF_900099975.1. Taxonomy (GTDB): domain Bacteria; phylum Actinomycetota; class Actinomycetes; order Actinomycetales; family Micrococcaceae; genus Arthrobacter; species Arthrobacter cupressi. The sequence goes on along the minus strand of NZ_FNEI01000001.1, from coordinate 288,187 downwards.
ACCTCCGTCAAGGCGGCCGGCAAGCCGCTTCCGGTTGTCACCGGGCAGGACTCTGAAGTTCAGTCCGTGAAGTCGATCATGGCGGGCGAGCAGTACTCCACGATCAACAAGGACACCCGAAAGCTTGTTGAGCACGCCATCGTTATGGTCAAGGACCTGCAGGCTGGCAAGACGCCTGAGATCAATGACGACAAGTCCTACAACAACACGGTGAAGACCGTTCCCGCCTTCCTCCTGCCGCCGGTGATCGTCACCAAGGAGAACGTCAAGACGGCCTACGTGGACGATCCGGTGCTCGGCCCGCTCACCAAGTAAGCGTCAACTGACACGAATGATGCCCCGCCCCTACAGGGGCCGGGCATCATTGGTTTAAGCCTCACCGCGCAAACATAGCTCCGTGCTTCTTCCCGCACAGGCACTGACGCGAATGTTGGATCCGACGCCGGCACTCCCTGCCGGCACCTGATCCCGAGGAGAACCGTGAGCGTCCTTGCCCGCAGCGTCGGCAACGCCTTCCGCAACAAAATCAGAACAGCAGCCGTGGTGGCGGTTCTGGCCGTGGCCATCGGCCTGGCCTTGTCCATGCTCGTCGCCAACCAGGCCGTGGGCGCCAGGATCGAGGAGCTGAATGCCTCCGTAGGCACCACGCTGACGGTCAATCCCGCCGGCGGGCAGGGCTTCGAAGGCGGCGGCGAGCCACTCACGGCCGGGGAAGCGGCCGCCGCGGCGGCCGTCCCCAACGTCACCTCCGTGGTGGGAACCAAGGCGCTCCGGCTGAGGACGGAAACCACGACGACGACGGACAGCACCGGTGCTGCCGGCGGAGCCACGCAGCCCGGCGCCGGCGGTCCCGGCGGGCAGGGTGCGAGCGTCACCACCAGCCTGACGGCCGCCGTCGACGCCGGCACGCTCGGCAACCGGAACAACTCCGGCACCATGAACGGCACCGCTACAAATGGCACAGCGCAGGCACCGGCCTTCTCGCTGCCGATCACCGCCACCGGCACCGCCGCCGAAGTGGATAGCACCGGCAAGGCCCTGGACATCACCAGCGGCACCGGCCTCGGTGACTACGCCGCGGCGAGCACCAAGGCCCTCGTGGGAACCACACTCGCGGAGAAGAACAGCCTCAAGGTCGGCTCCAGCTTCACCATCGCCGGTAAGACCTTCACCGTGGCCGGCACCTTCGACGCCGGCACCACCTTCGGCAACAACGCCATCTACCTGACCCTGGCCGAGGCGCAGGCCCTCGCCGGGACCCCCGGCGAACTCTCCAGCATGGTGGTCACGGTCAACAGCATGGAGAACGTGGACAGCACCAAGGCGGCCCTGCAGACGGCACTCGGGACCGACAAGGCCGACGTCACCCAGGGCCAGCGGAACCTTGAAACCGCCGTCAGCTCCCTCAACAGCGTCAAGGGCATCTCCCTGGTGGCCTACATCGCGGCGCTGGCTACGGCGGGGCTCATCATCCTGCTCATCATGGTCATGCTGGTCCGCGAGCGCCGCCGCGAGATCGGCGTCCTGAAGGCCATCGGCGCACGGAACCGCACCATCGGGGTGCAGTTCGTCCTCGAGGCGCTCGTCCTGGTGGCCCTCGGCAGCGTCGTCGGCGCAGCGATTGCTTCGTTCGCCAGCGGCGGGATCGCCTCGGCACTGATCAGCTCCAACAGTTCCACGGCTGCCACCGCCCAGGGCGGCCCGGGCGGGTTCGGCGGCGGCTTCGGCGGCCAGGGCGGTCCCTTCGGCGGCGCCACCCAGTTGCTCAGTTCCGTCACGGCGAGCGCCTCCCCCGGCGTGATCGCCGCCGGTATCGCCGCGGTGTTCGCGGTCGCCGTCGTCGGGTCCCTGGTGCCGGCCCTGCTCACCGCACGCATCCGCCCCATCGAAGTCCTCCGAGGAGAATAGCCATGATTGAAGTCAAGGACCTGGTCCGCCAGTTCAAATCCGGTGACCGCACCATCAAGCCGGTCAACGGCGTCAGCTTCGAACTCGAAAGGGGCTCCCTGGCCTCCATCGTGGGCAAGAGCGGCAGCGGCAAGAGCACGCTGTTGTCCCTCCTGGGCGCGCTGGACAAGCCCACCAGCGGCGACGTCGTCGTCGATGGGGTCAGCCTGGCGGGCCTGCCCGACAGCAAGCTGACCGAGTACCGCCGCCGGGACATCGGCTTCGTGTTCCAGCAGTTCAACCTGATCCCGAACCTCAGCGCATTGGACAACGTCATGCTCCCCATGGAGTTTGCCGGCCTCCGCAAGGCGGCCCGGGCCCAGCGCGCCAGGGAACTCCTGGCGCAGGTGCAGCTGGATTCCGGGAAGCACCAGCGCAGGATCAACCGGCTCTCCGGTGGGGAGCAGCAGCGTGTGGCGATCGCCCGCGCCTTGGCCAACGAACCCAAGCTGATCCTCGCCGATGAACCCACCGGCAACCTGGACGAGCAGACCGGCGAGCACATCATCGAACTGCTGAGCTCGCTCAGCCGCGACCACAACACCACCATCCTGGTGGTCACCCACGACCGCAGCCTGGCCCGCAGGGCCGACCGCAGGTTCCGCCTGCTGCAGGGCGCGCTGAACGAGGAGGCCGCAGCCCGGAACTGAGGCCGGGAACGTTCTGCTGGATGCCGCCGGCCGGCTGGCATCCATCAGAACCGGATCGCGTCGATCACCTTGATCCGGACGGCGACCAGGGCGGGAATCGCACCCGCCAGCGCACCGACGAGCACGGCCGCGCCAAAGCCCAGCATCGCCGCTTCGAGCGGAAACGGCGGGTATTCGCTCAGCGCCGGCGCCACCTTCTGCTGGATCCACGGATTCTTCACGACGGCCACCGCCAGCATGACGCCGACGATCCCCGCCACCGCGGTGGCCACCAGCGATTCCATCATGACGCCCACGAAGATCCGGCCCGAGGTAGCGCCGAAGCTGCGGCGGATGCCGATCTCCCGGACGCGGTAGCGGATGGTCACCATCGAGATGTTCAGCATCCCCATGGCTCCGAGGAGGAGCACCAGCCCGGCCACCGCGCCCACCGCCACCTGCGCGACGGCGATCGGGTCCCCGTGGGCGGCGTAGTCCATGCGGGTGGCGTCGATGTACATGTCCGGGAACTGCATCTGCAGGTCCGCCTGCATGGCGGGCATCAACGCCGCGGCCTGCCCGTCCTGCACCCACACCTTGAACTGGCCATAGCCCTTCGCGATCCCCGCGGATTGTGCCGCCCCGTTCAGCATGAACGCCGACGGCGGCGCCTGGGGGAAAAGATCGGGGACGACGCCGATGATCACCGCCGTCGTCTCCTGTTCCCCGATGAGCTTCGCCAGCGGTTTCCGCACGAGGTCCGGCCTGCCGGCCGTGTTGTAGAACGCCTCCGAAACAACGACGGCGGGTGCCAGCCGCTGCTCGTCGTCGTCTGCGAACCAGGAGCCCTGGGTGACGTCCGTGCGGTGGATGACCCCGTAGCCGGGATCCACCAGCGTCATTTGCACGTCCTGGACGCCTCCCGGGAACTGGAAGCGCGCCTGGGCCTGCCCGGTGTGGGTCCAATAGCTGATCCCGTAGCGCTCCACGATCCCCTGGTAGGCCTTCTCGAGCCGTACGGGATCCGGCGTGGTGGGTCCGTTGACGCTCAAGGCGACCGTGGCCGTGCGCCCCTGGCTGCGTTCTGCCTGGACTTTGAAGCCTTCGCGGGCGAGGTCTCCCACGCCGACCACGGACGTCAGGGCGGTCACAGAAACCGCAACGCCCACCAATGCCAGCAGGATCCGGACCTTGTTGATGCGCAGTTCCTGCCAGGCCTCCACAAAGGCCGATACGACGCCGCTCATGCGGGAACCTCCGCAACTGCCTGCAGCACGCCGGCGTCGAGACGGTACCGGGACCTGGCCAGTGCCGCCACATTGTGGTCGTGGGTGATGGTCACCAGGGCCGCGGCAGACTCGGTGGCGATCGAATCGAGGAGCGCCATCACGGTCTGCCCGGTTTCGACGTCGAGCGCTCCGGTGGGCTCATCGGCCAGGATCAGCCGGGGCCGCCGCACGAGCGCCCGCGCAATGGCGATCCGCTGCTGCTCGCCTCCGGACATCATGTTCGGCTTGGCTCCCGCCCGGGCGGCAAGGCCCACGCGGTCCAGCATTTCCATGGCCAGTTCGCGGCGCCGCCAGAAGTCCCTGCCTTTGGCGTAGTACAGCGGGGTCATGACATTGTCCAGGGCGCTGCGGCCCTGCAGCAGGTTGAACTGCTGGAACACGAAGCCCACCGTGGAGCCACGCAACCGGGCCCGGGCGTTGCCGCCGATGTGCTGCACCGGTGTTCCCAGGAATTCCAGTTCGCCGCTGCTGGGAACGTCCAACAGGCCGAGCAGGTTCAGGAGCGTGGACTTCCCGCAGCCCGAGCGGCCAACGATCGCGGTGTGGTCGCCGCTGAAAACTTCAAGGTCGATGCCCCGCAGGATGTGCAGTTCCTGGTCATCGGGCAGGACCACCGAGCGGGTGACCCCGCGCAGGCTCAGCAAAGTCTCCATGCCTAGCCGCCCGCCGGGCCGTAAACCATCTGGCCCGGGCCGGGCATCGCCGGAGGCGCGGCCGCACCCGGCACGAACTCCAGGACCATTTCCCCCTCGGCCAGGCCGGACGTGACCTCCACCTTGGAGCCGTCGTTCAGGCCAAGCTTCACACGGCGCTGCTCCGGTTCACGGACTTCCTGGGCTTCCCGGGCGGGGACTTCCTGGGCTTCCCGGGCGGGGGCTCCGGGCGCGGCACCCGGCACGGCCCCGGCGCCCGGTACAGCTTCCCCGGCCAGCCACACGATGCCTTCCTTGACGCTGCCCTTCACCGAGCTCAGCGGAACAGTAATGACGTTCTTCGACTCTCCCGCCGTGACGGTCATGGTGGCGCCCAGGCCTGCGAAGACCTCCGTTCCGGAGGGGATGGCGCAACTCAAGGTCCCCGTGGCCGGTCCGCCGTCCTGGGGTGCTTCCCCTCCCCCGCCGGGAATCGCGACGGCGGCCGGCTGCAGGCCGCCCGCAGGCACAACCAGGCCAGCGGCCCCGGTGCCGCCACCCGTCCCGCCGCCGGAAGCACCGGCGTCGGAGGCGTTGGTCTTCACCGTGACTGCCGGGCAAGTGAAGGGCGCCGGGCCGCCGGTCAGTGCGACCTCCGCCGAGCCCGGCCTGCCGAGCAGCCGGAACTGCTGTGCGGCGGTCACGGGGCCGGACACGGTGTAGCTCCCCGGGTCCACCTTGCCCACGGTTTCGCCAACAGTCACCTGCTGGTCGATCAGCACACCGAGTTCGCTGACCTTGCCGCCTGCCGGAGCCGGAACATCCGTGTAAACGTACACCGGTTCGCTGCTCTGCCCTTCGGTTGCTTCTTCACCCGGTGCGGGGGCCTGCGCGGGTTCGCGGGGCTGCTCGGTCCGCACCTGGATCACCGCCTCGCCCTTGGCAACGGTGGTCCCGGCGTCCCGGTAGATGTGCACCACGGTTCCGGCGGCGGTGCTCCGGACAGGCTGTGCGGGATCACTCTGGACCGTCGCTTTGATCTGCACGGTGTTCGTCACAGTGGCCCGGACCGCGGGTACTGCCGGCGTCCCCACCTGCGCCATCGGGGCCGGCCCGGATTCTTCGGCCCGCAGGCCGTCGATGAACGCGATCTTGACCAAGGCCAAAGCTATGACTGCAAAGACCAGCAGCCATGCCACCGGCAAAACGACACGTCGAAAGACACTCATCCCTGCTCCATTCGGTAACTCCCCACAGAAACGCTCTGCGAGGGATGAACTAACCCAGCCTAAACGTACCGACCGCCAAGTATGTTTAGCCGGGAGGATGAGTTCCCTGCCCAAGAGGAGGAAAGCCGCCGGAATGGAGTGAGAGGATGGGCAGCATGAGCAAGCACATCGCCAGGCCATGGCTGTTCAGCCAGGAAGACCAGGACCCGCGGGCCGCCACCGGGAAGACCCTGCGCTGGGGCTTTATCGCTACCGGCGGGATCGCGAACACCGTCGCCGGGGACCTGGTCCAGCTCAAGGACGCCGAACTCTACGCGGTCAGTTCGCGCCGCCAGGAGACGGCGGACGCGTTCGCCGCGACGCACGGGGCCAGGAAGGCGTACGGGGACGACGGCGGAATGCACGGCTACCAGCGACTGCTCGCCGACGACGCGGTGGACGTCGTCTATGTCGCCACCCCGCATGCGCAGCATTACGAGGTGGCCAAGGCGGCGCTCGAGGCCGGCAAGCACGTGCTCTGCGAGAAGGCCCTCACCATCAACGCGCGCGAAGCCACCGAGCTGGTGGGGCTGGCACGCGAGCGCAAGCTCTTCCTGATGGAGGCCATGTGGAGCCGCTTCCTGCCGAGCATGCAGCGGGCCTTCGCGATCGCGGCCTCCGGCGAACTCGGCGAGGTCAAATGGGTCAGCGCGGACCTCGGATTCCCGGCACCGTACGACCCCACCGCACGGATCTGGTCGCCGGCCGACGGCGGTGGTGCGCTGCTGGACCTGACCATCTATCCGCTGCTCTGGGCCTGGGGAACTTTGGGGGCGCCGCAGTCTGTCAGCGCCGTGGGCACCCTGAACAGCGACGGCGTGGATTCCCAGAACGCCCTGACTCTCGGCTATGACAACGGCGCCATCGCGCAGCTGACGTCCTCCCTGCTCGCGCACGGTCCGCGGTGCGCGTCGGTGGCAGGCACCGGAGGGTTCCTGCAGACGCACGGCTCCATCAACAATCCGCGCGAACTGCATATCCGCACGGGGTGGGACGAGCCGCGGGTGGAGCGCTTCGACGTCGTGGGCGTGGGCTACTGCTACGAACTGCGCGAGGTGACCCGGTGCATCCAGCAGGGGCTCACCGAGAGCCCGGTGATGCCATGGGACGATTCGCTGGACACCATGCGCCTGTTCGACGGCGTCCGTTCCCAGCTGGGGGTCCGGTACGCCAACGATCAGCCCAGGGGCGTGTGACAGGACGCGTCACACGGCGTTGAAGGATTCCGTACCGGCGCCCTCTTCCCGTCATTCACAGTCCCAGTCGTGACAATCGGCGTAGAGATTTCCCCTTTTTCTGGACCGGGTATTTCCCTGGCCATACCATGAACGCAACCGTTGAATCTGAGTCAGAGGCTGGGGGCGTCAGATTAGCTGCGCAAGCCGCATTGCTGCTTCGGAAACCACGGCTACTACTCCGGTGGGTGGCGTCCTGCCGGAGCTCAGGTGGTGGCCCCGGTGCGGTCCCTGTTAAAGCCGGGGCCACCATACTGAACCTCCCGGCGGCCTGGCACGCGGGCTAGCGCCTGCCCCGTTGTCCAGCAGGCGTCTTCAGGCCGGAGAAGCGTACGCCGGACATCTTCCGGTCCAGCGAGGCTGAGCCCGCACCGAGGAAGACGAAGGCCAGGGACACCACGACGTAGACGATGAGCAGTTCCCCGGCGATCCCGCCCGTGGCGGCCAGCAGGGGCTTACCCGATTCGGTGACGAACCAGATGGCGGCGAACATCATCGCGGCCAGGAAGCCGGCCAGCCGCGTGAGCGCCCCCACCAGGAGCATCGCGCCCAGGCCTGTTTCACCGGCGATCACCAGCCAGGACAGCATCTCGGCCTTCTGCACGCCCATGCCGGCGATGGAGGCTTCGAACGCTTCCTGACCGGCCAGGAGCTTCTGGACACCGTGCAGGAGCATGAGGGCGCCGGCGCAGATTCGGAGCAACGCGGTCCCGTGGGCAGCGGCCGCGGGGGAAGGATTGAGGAAACTCACGCACCCCAATCTATGCCCCCGCCCAACTGACTCGCAGTTGTTGCCGTTTTGAGCCCTCAAAACGGCAACAACTGCGAGCTACCTGGGGGTGAAACGGCAGAATGGAAGCCATGAATGTTGACGTAGTGGTGGTAGGCGGCGGCGCAATGGGATCGGCCGCCGCCTGGCAGCTGGCCCGGACCGGCAAGTCAGTGGTCCTGTTGGAACGGTTCGAAGAAGGCCACCATGCCGGCGCCTCGCACGGCGCCACCCGGAACTTCAACACCGCCTACGCCGAGTCCGACTACCTGGACCTCCTGGCCGAATCCCGCACCCTGTGGGACGAACTGTCCGACGAGTCCGGGACGCAGCTGCTGGACCTCGTCGGGCTGGCCAACCATGGAAATGCGGCCAGGCTCCGCACCGTCCGCGAGGCCCACAGGGAACGCGGAATCGAAAGCCACTTCATCTCCGCCGCCGAGGCCGGGGAACGGTGGCAGGGCATGAATTTCCGCGGCGACGTGCTCTTCGTGCCCGGCTCCGGCCGGGTGCGGGCAGCCGAGGCGCTGCGTGCGCTGCGGGCGGCCGCTGAGGCCCGTGGCGCCCGTTTTGAATATTCGACGCCGGTCCGCAGCATCCGGGTCCTCGGCCCGGACTCCGTCCTGGTGGCGACGGACCACAGCGAGTTCACGGCCCGCCGCGTGGTGGTCACGGCCGGAGCCTGGACGGACAAGGTCCTCGACGGGCTCGCCGCCCTGCCTCCGCTCGTGGTGACCCAGGAACAGCCCGCGCACTTCACCCCGCTGGACGGCTCGCTGGAATGGCCCAGCTTCAACCACAACCCGGATCCGGACGACCCCCGGGACGCCTACTGGTACAGCCCCGTCTACGGCATGATGACGCCGGGCGAAGGCATCAAGGCCGGCTGGCACGGCGTGGGCCCCGTGACGGATCCGGACGCCCGCACCTTCCAGCCCGAACCCCGGCAGCTCGAAGCTTTGGTGCGCTACGCGCGCGAGTGGCTTCCCGGCGTCGACCCCTCCTCCGCGGTGCCGATCAGCTGCACCTACACCACGACGCCGAACGAGGACTTTGTGCTCGATGCCTTCGGCCCGCTGGTGGTCGGCGCGGGTTTCTCCGGGCACGGTTTCAAGTTCACCCCGGCGATCGGCCGGGTCCTGGCGGACATCGCCGACGGCGGCGTGGCGGCACCGCGCTTTTCCGCGTCCCGCTGAGTGTGGCGCTTAAACCCAAATGACTCGCAGTTGTTGTCGTTTTGAGGACTCAGAACGACGTTAACTGCGAGTCAGTTGGGTTAAGCCGTGGCTACTTCAGGCCGGCGAGCACCGTGTTGAAGGTCTCGGACGGGCGCATGACGGCGGAGGCCTTGTCGGCGTCCGGGCGGTAGTAGCCGCCGATCTCCACCGGGGAACCCTGGACGGCGAGCAGCTCGCCCACGATGGTTTCCTCACCGGAGGTCAGCGCCTCGGCGACCTTCGCGAAGGAGGCGGCCAGCTCGGCGTCGGCGGTCTGCTTGGCCAGTTCCTGGGCCCAGTAGGAGGCCAGGTAGAAGTGGCTGCCGCGGTTGTCGATGGTGCCCAGCTTGCGGCCCGGGGACTTGTTCTCCAGCAGGAAGGTGCCGGTGGCGCGGTCCAAGGTGTCGGCCAGGACCTGGGCCCGGGCGTTGCCTTCGGTGGTGGCCAGGTGCTCGAAGCTGACGGCCAGGGCCAGGAACTCGCCCAGGCTGTCCCAGCGCAGGTAGTTCTCCTTGAGCAGCTGCTGGACATGCTTCGGGGCGGAGCCGCCGGCGCCGGTTTCGAAGAGGCCGCCGCCGTTGATCAGCGGAACCACGGAGAGCATCTTGGCGCTGGTACCCAGTTCCAGGATGGGGAACAGGTCCGTGAGGTAGTCGCGGAGCACGTTGCCGGTCACCGAGATGGTGTCTTCGCCCTTGCGGATGCGGTCCAGGGTGAAGGCTGTGGCCTTGACCGGGGACATGATCTCGATCTGCAGGCCCTCGGTGTCGTGGTCCTTCAGGTATTCCTTGACCTTGGCGATGAGCTGGGCGTCGTGGGCGCGCTCTTCGTCCAGCCAGAACACGGCAGGGGTCTTGGAGGCGCGGGCACGGGTGACGGCCAGCTTGACCCAGTCGCGGATGGGCAGGTCCTTGGTCTGGCAGGCGCGCCAGATGTCGCCGGGGGCAACCTCATGCTCGATCAGGACCTTGCCGGAACCGTCAACCAGCTGCACCTTGCCGGCGCCCTGGATCTCGAAGGTCTTGTCGTGGCTGCCGTATTCCTCGGCGGCCTGGGCCATGAGGCCGACGTTCGGCACGGTGCCCATGGTGGTGGGGTCGAAAGCGCCGTTGGCGCGGCAGTCGTCGATCACCACCTGGTAGACGCCGGCGTAGGAGCTGTCCGGCAGGACCGCCAGGGTGTCGGCTTCCTGGCCGTCCGGTCCCCACATGTGGCCGGAGGTGCGGATCATGGCCGGCATGGAGGCGTCCACGATCACGTCGGAGGGAACGTGCAGGTTGGTGATGCCCTTGTCGGAGTCCACCATGGCCAGTGCCGGGCCGTTTTCCAGGCCCTGCTTGATGGCGGCGGCAACCTCTTCGCGGATGTCTTCCGGGAGCTCGTCGAGGCCGTTGAGGATGGAGGCCAGGCCGTTGTTGGCGCTCAGGCCGGCGGCTTCGAGCTGCTTGCCGTACTTGGCGAAGAGGTCGGCAAAGTAGGCCTTGACCACGTGGCCGAAGATGATGGGGTCCGAGACCTTCATCATGGTGGCCTTCAGGTGTGCGGAGAACAGCACGCCTTCTTCCTTGGCGCGGGCGACCTGGGCGGCGAGGAATTCATCCAGCGCGGCGGCGCGCATGACGGTTCCGTCCACCACTTCGCCGGCAAGCACAGGGATGGACTGCTTGAGGGTCTTGACCGTGCCGTCCTCGTGGACCAGCTGGATGCGCAGGGTGTCGTCGGCCGGGATGACCACGGACTTTTCGTTGGAACGGAAGTCGTTGGCGCCCATAGTGGCGACGTTGGTCTTGGAGTCGCTGCTCCAGGCGCCCATGGAGTGCGGGTTCTGGCGGGCGTAGTTCTTGACCGACAGCGGGGCGCGGCGGTCCGAGTTCCCTTCGCGCAGCACCGGGTTCACGGCGGAACCCTTGATCTTGTCGTAGCGGGAACGGATGTCCGTCTCTTCGTCCGAGGAGGGGTTGTCCGGGTAGTCCGGCAGGGCGTAGCCCTGGCCCTGCAGTTCGGCGATGGCCGCCTTCAGCTGCGGGACGGAGGCACTGATGTTGGGCAGCTTGATGATGTTGGCTTCGGGCTTCTTCGCCAGTTCGCCGAGCTCGGCCAGGGCGTCACCGGTGCGCTGGTCTTCAGTGAGGTAGTCACCGAAGACAGCGATGATGCGGCCGGCCAGCGAGATGTCGCGGGTTTCCACGTCCACACCCGCCGTCGAAGCGAAGGCCTCGATGATCGGCAGGAACGAATACGTGGCCAGCATCGGCGCTTCATCGGTGTGGGTGTAGATAATCTTGGCCATTGCTCGGGCGTCTCCCTGAAGGTCTCCCGGGGCTGCAACTTCGCCGTTGCTCCTGTCGGCACGCAGGACGAACCACAAACCCCTTGCGTTGTTTGCCGGATGATGCCCGGCGGAACATTCCAACTATGCCACAGCGGGCCATTTCGCCCCTAAATTGCGGGGGTTCCCGGGCTTGCATGACGCGCCGCAGGCGCGGTCCCGCGCGGCGCGCCGCAGGCGCTGTCCCGCGCGAGGCGCCAGCCGCCGTCGTATTTCATAGAGAGCTATCACAAATTGTGAAACATCTCTTTACAAAGCTGTCACAGCGCGGGTAATTTTCATTGCGTTATCCCGCGGCGGCCTCTCCGCCCGGGCCACTTTCCCATCGAAAGTCAGGACAATCGTGACAAGAACCAAGACCCTGGCCACAAGCCTTCTCGGTCTCTCCGCCGCCGCACTGTTCGCCTTCACGTCCGCGGGAGGGGCGTCCGCGACGTCGGCCTCCCCCGACACCAAGGAGGTGCCCCAGACAGTCAGCGCCACACTCCAGACCAGCGGCGTCGCGGACTACTGGACCCCAGAACGCATGCGCTCGGCAATCCCGGGCGATGTCCTGGCGCAGAAGGCGCTGGAACGCGGCGGCAGGACCACCTCGCGTGCCGACGTCGTGCAGGGCCTGGCCACGAAGATCGCCGGCAAGGCCGGGAAGGGCAAGCCGTCCCTGCACACCGACGAAGCGCCCGTGTCGCACATCGGCAAGGTCTTCTTCACCCTCGGCGGGGCCAACTACGTCTGCTCCGGTAACTCCGTCACCTCGGCCAACGAGAGCACGGTCTCCACGGCCGGCCACTGCCTCAACGAAGGCCCGGGCGCCTTCGCCACCAACTTCGTCTTCGTCCCGGCGTACCTCAACGGCGCGGCTCCGTACGGGAAGTGGACGGCACGCGCCCTGTACACCACCACCCAGTGGAGCTCCGGCGGGGACATCCAGTACGACACCGGCTTCGCCGTCGTCTCGCCCCTGAACGGCCAGACCCTCGCCGACACGGTGGGCGCCTCCGGCGTCGAGTTCAACGCCGCCCGCGGCCTGACCTACAAGGCCTTCGGCTACCCCGCCGCGAGCCCCTTCGACGGACAGTCCCTCAAGGCCTGCAGCGGCACCGCCGTCAACGACACCATCAACCCCGGCGGCACCACCCAGGGGATCCCCTGCGACATGACCGGCGGTTCCTCCGGCGGCCCCTGGTTCATCGGCACCGGCTCCGGCGGCTACCAGAACTCGATCAACAGCTACGGTTACGGCAGCCGCTCCACCACCATGTACGGCCCGTACTGGGGTTCGGTCATCCAGCAGGCCTACAACAACGCCTCCGCCAACTAGGCTGGCTTAACGAACGACGGCGGCCGTCCCCTACGTGAGGGGGCGGCCGCCGTTTCGCTGTTCTTCTCCATCGGCTGCTGCGCAGATGTCGTTTTGAGGGCTCAAAACGACGGTGTCTCAGCAGTCGAGGAAGGTGTGTTTCCTAGTGGAAGAAGTGGCGGGAGCCGGTGAAGTACATCGTGATGCCGGCAGCGTTGGCCGCGGCGACGACTTCCTCGTCCCGGACGGAACCGCCGGGCTGGACCACGGCGCGGACGCCGGCGTCGATCAGGATCTGCAGGCCGTCGGCGAACGGGAAGAACGCGTCGGACGCTGCCACGGCACCGCGGGCGCGCTCAGGTGCGTTGGCACCGGAGGCGTTGGAGGCACCGCCGGCGCCGTCGACGTCGGACTCCACCGTGACGCCCAGCGTGTTGGCGCGCTCGACGGCCAGCTTGCAGGAGTCCAGGCGGTTGACCTGGCCCATGCCGATGCCCACGGCCGCACCGTTGTCGGCCAGCAGGATGGCGTTGGACTTGGCGGCGCGGCAGGCGGTCCAGGCGAAGGCGAGGTCGGCCAGGGTGGCGTCGTCGGCGGCGTCGCCGGCGGCGAGGGTCCAGTTGGCGGGGTTGTCGCCGTCGGCGTCCACCTTGTCGCTCATCTGGACCAGCACACCGCCGGAGACCTGGCGCATTTCCGCCGGGTAGCGGCCGTAGCCTTCAGGCAGGGCGAGAAGGCGGATGTTCTTCTTCTTGGAAAGGATCTCCACGGCCTCGGGCTCGAAATCCGGCGCGATGACGACCTCGGTGAAGATGCCGGCAACCGTGGCGGCCATGCCGGCGGTCACGGTGCGGTTGGCAGCGATCACGCCGCCGAACGCGGAGACGGGGTCGCAGGCGTGGGCCTTGGCGTGGGCGTCGGCGATCGGGTCCGCCGCGGAAGCGGAACCGACGGCCACGCCGCAGGGGTTGGCGTGCTTGATGATCGCGACGGCGGGCTCGGCGAAGTCGAAGGCGGCGCGCAGGGCGGCGTCGGCGTCCACGAAGTTGTTGTAGCTCATGGCTTTGCCGTGCAGCTGGTCGGCCTGGGCGATGCCAGCCGGGGCAGCCTTGTCCACGTACAGGGCGGCCTGCTGGTGCGGGTTTTCGCCGTAGCGCAGCACCTCGGAGCGTTCCAGGGCCAGGCCGGCGTAGGCGGGCCAGTCGATGACGCCGTCGCCGTCTTCGTCCAGGAACTGGGAGGCCGTCCAGGTTGCCACGGCGGTGTCGTAGGCGGCGGTGTGCGCGAAGGCCTTGGCGGCCAGACGGCGGCGGGTCTTCAGGTCGAAACCGCCGGAGGCCGCGGCCTCCACCACGGAGGCGTAGAAGGACGGATCCGTGACGATGGAGACGGCGGCGTGGTTCTTCGCGGCCGAGCGCACCATGGCCGGGCCTCCGATGTCGATCTGCTCGACGACGTCGTCCTGGCCGGCGCCCGAGCGGACCGTCTCAACGAAGGGGTACAGGTTGACCACCACGAGGTCGAAGGGTTCGATCTCCATGGCGGCGAGCGTGTCCATGTGGGCCTGGACGCGGCGGTCGGCGAGGATGCCGCCGTGCACGCGCGGGTGCAGGGTCTTCACGCGGCCGTCCAGCATTTCCGGCGAGCCGGTGACTTCTTCGACTTCCTTGACCGGGATGCCGGCCGCGGCGATCTTCTTGGCGGTGGAACCGGTGGAGACGATGGCGACGCCGGCTGCGTGCAGGCCCTTCGCGAGCTCCTCCAGTCCTGTCTTGTCGTATACCGAGATGAGTGCACGGCGGATAGGGACACGGTCAAGCTGCGTGAAGCTCACAAAAATCTCCGTCTTGGATCGCGTTGGTTCGCAGATGGTGGGGATACGCCACAGTTTATCGCGTCGGCGCTGGCCCCCCGGTTTCATTGCGTTGCGGGGCAGTTTTCCGCGCTCGAAAGGACGTAGAGCGGGCCCCGCAACGCGGATAGGGTTGGACCATGGATGCGTTGGGGATGGTACTGGTGGCCGATCTCGGCAAGAGCAGGTGCCGGCTGGAACTGCGCTCCGGGGACGAGGTGCTCGCCAGGGCGGACCAGCATGGCTTCCCCGGACTCGGTGTCACGGACGGCGCCCGCCTGGCCTTCGAACTCCTTGAAGACACTGCCGCGATGCTGCCCCGGGAGCTGACTGCGGCGGGCCCCTCCGGGTCCCCGCTGAGCGCTTTCGGGGCGGCCGTGGCAGGCGTCGAGGCTTCCGCCGAAAGCTCACGCAAACTCGCCAGCCTGCTCTCCGGCCGCTTCGGCGTCCCCGCCGCGGTCCTCTCCGACGCCACCGCCGCCCAGCTCGGCGCCATGCAAGGAGCCCCGGGCACCGTCCTGGTGGTGGGCACCGGCGCCGTGGCGTTCCGTTTCGACGACGGCGGTCAGCTGCACCGCGCCGACGGCTGGGGTCCGTTGCTGGGAGACCGGGGAAGCGGCCGGTGGATCGGCCAGCGCGGCCTGGAAGCGGTAGTGCAGGCGTTCGACGGCGGCCCGGAGACTTCGCTGAGCGCCGCGGCGGGCGCTTTGGTTGAGGACCCGCTCCTGCTCCCCGCCTGGCTGGGCGGGTCCGAGAATCCGTACCGGAGCATGGCCCGTTTCGCTCCCCTGGTGCTGCACGCCGCACAGGCGGGGGACGCCGTCGCCCGCGGCATCGTGGACGAGGCCTGCCGGATCCTCGCCGGCACGGTCACACGGGCCAACGGCGGCCATGGCCGGGTGGCTGTCCTGGGCGGCCTGGCGAGCTCGGTGTTCTTCGCGGGCCTCTTGCACAAGACCCTGGCTTCGGCTGGGATGGAGGTGGTCGAGCCCCTCGGTGACGGCATGGACGGGGCGGCCCTCGCTGCGACGCGCCGCGGGCTCCTGCAGGAAAGGTACATCCACCGTGACGGAACAAACTGGCCCGACTGATCCCACCGCCGCAACTCCGCCGCACGGCGACCCGCTGGCGGGGCTCCGCTCCGAACTCGCCGGCCTGCAGACCGAACAGCCGGCCCCCGGGCTGGACAGCATCGACACCATGGACACCGCCGCACTCGTGGCGGCGATGAACGAGGTCAACCGCACCGTCCCGGCCGCCGTCGAGGAAGCCGCGCCCGCCATCGAACAGACCGTCGACGCCGTGACGGAACGGCTGGCGCGCGGCGGCCGCCTGCTTTACGTGGGCGCTGGCACGGCCGGGCGCCTGGGTGTGCTGGACGCCAGCGAATGCCCGCCCACCTTCGGCACGCCCCCGGGCCTCGTGGTGGGCATCATCGCCGGCGGCACGCAGGCCATCCAGAAACCGGTGGAGTACGCGGAGGACAACGCGACGGCAGGTGCCCGGGACCTTCATGACATCAACGTGACGGAAAAAGATGCTGTGATTGGCATCTCTGCCTCGGGCCGCACCCCATACGTGATCGGGGCCCTTGAGGAAGCCCGCAGCCGGGGCGCGTTCACGGCGGCCATCGCCTGCAACCACGGCTCGGCCATCGGCAGGCTCGCGGACGTGGCGATCGACGTGGTGGTGGGCCCGGAATTCGTGGCCGGCTCCACCCGGCTCAAGGCCGGAACCGCGCAGAAACTGGTGCTGAACGCGATCAGCACGCTCACCATGGTCAAACTCGGCAAGACCTACGGGAACCTTATGGTGGACCTGAAAGCCACCAACGAAAAGCTGCTTGCCCGCTCCCAGCGGACCATCCAGCACGCCACCGGGGCGGACGCGGACACCGCGATCCGTGCCCTCGATTCGGTGGGCGGATCCGTCAAGGCGGCCATCCTCGTGCTGCTCACCGGGATCGATCCGGCGCAGGCGAAGGGTGCCCTGGACGAGGCGGGCGGCTTCCTGCGAAAAGCGGTCGAAAACCACCGCTAAAGTTTTCCCCAGGAGGGGAACATGAACACGTACACGTCAGTGCCCAGCGGCGAGCAGGTGGTCCAGGAACTGCCGTGGCGCTGGCGCGTCCAGGGCCGGATTTTCCTGATCGGCGGCCTGGGCTTCATGTTCGACGCCTGGGACGTGACGCTCAACGGCATCCTCATTCCCCTGCTCTCCAAGCACTGGTCCCTGCAGGCCGCCGACGCCGCCTGGATCGGCACGGCCAACCTGATCGGCATGGCCCTGGGCGCCTTCGCGTGGGGAACCATCGCGGACACCATCGGCCGCCGGAAGGCCTTCACCGCCACCCTGCTGATCTTCTCCATCTTCACGGTGCTGGGTGCGTTCGCGCCGGACTTCCTCTGGTTCTGCCTCTTCCGCTTCCTGGCCGGCTTCGGGCTGGGCGGCTGCATCCCGGTGGACTACGCCCTGGTGGGCGAGTTCACCCCGCGCAAGCAACGCGGCAGGGTGCTCACCGCCATGGACGGCTGGTGGCCCGTCGGCGCCGCCCTGTGCGGTTTCGTGTCCGCCGGGCTCGTGGCCGCGTTCGCGGACTGGCGCCTGACCATGCTGGTGATGGTGCTGCCGGCCCTGCTGGTGTTCTGGGTGCGGCGCAGCGTCCCCGAATCCCCGCTCTTCCTCATCCGCAAGGGCCGCCGCAAGGAAGCCGCGGAAGTCATCGACGCCCTCGTGGCCGCCACCGGAGCGGAGCAGCGCGCCTACAGCCTGCCCGATCCGCAGGACGTGCCACGGCTTTCCGCCGGGAGCGCCTGGACCCAGCTGCGCGGACTGTGGCAGTTCAGCTGGAAGATCACGACGGCGGCCTGGGCTTTGTTCTTCACCGTCCTTCTCGTGTACTACCTGAGCCTGACCTGGATGCCGCGCATCCTGATCGGAGCCGGGTTCGAGGAGTACAAGGCGTTCGTGACGACGGCGGGAATGGCCGCCGTCGGGCTCCTGGGCGTGGTGGCCGCAGCACTGCTGGTGGAGCGGCTGGGCCGCAAGTGGATCCTGGCGGTCACCGGCCCGCTGTCCGCACTGACGCTGGTGGTGGTGGCGCTGGTGGTGGACATTCCGTCCGCCGCGGTGTTCTGGCTGCTGGTGTTTGGCTTCGTGGTGCAGGTGGCAATTCCGGTGCTGTACGCCTACGTGTCCGAGCTGTACCCCACGGAGCTGCGCGGCTCCGGCTTTGGCTGGGCCTCGACGTTTTCCCGGATCGGCGCCGGCTTCGGGCCGCTGGTGTTCGCCTCGTTCTTCTGGCCACCTTCGGGCTGGCCACCTCGTTCGCGCTGGCCGGCGGACTGGTGCTGCTGGCCGTCATCTGGATGGGTCTCTTCGCCCCGGAAACCAAGCAGCGTTCGCTGAGCTGACGCCTCTCCTTTTCCCAACTGGATCGCAGTTAATGTCCTTTTGAGGGGCTATTCCGACATCAACTGCGATCCAGTTGGGCTGTTCCCTGCAGGCGATGTCAGCGGGGACGCCATCCGCGCTCTGCCAGCGCCGTCCGGACCTTTGCCACGGCTGCCCTTGCGCCGTTCTCCATGTGGCGTTTGGAAATCCGGACAGATGACCAGCCTGCCCTCGCAAAGTCCTCTTCGCGGGCAATGTCCCGGACAATCTGGGCAGGATCCGCATGCTGCTCGCCGTCGTATTCCACCGCAACGAGGTACTCGCGGTACGCCAGGTCAGGATGGCGTACGACGCCGGACCCGAGGTCCACGGGAGCGTTGAGTTCCGGTTCCGGCAGTCCGCCCCGCTCCAGTGCCAGCCGAAGCCTGGTTTCAGGGGCAGAGTCCGCGCCGACCCTGGCTTGTTCCAGGGCAAGCCGCGCTTTCCGGATCCCCGGCGTTCCTTTGTGCCGGTCCAGCATGTCGCCCAGCTGCCTGATGGTTGCGTATGGCTCGCTTCGTCCCTCGAACACCGGACGCGGGATCCGCAGCAAATGGTCCGCCACCACGGTCAGCTCATCGATGCTCATTTTTCGGGACACGTCCAACCAGGTCCGCACCCGGGTGGTGACCAAAAGGCCGTTCAGGTTGGTGATCTCGTCCGGAAAGAATTGGCCGTAGTGTCCCACCACCCCGCGCCGCCGGGGAATCGCCATGGTATCCGGACGCGAAATATGGATGCCCGGTTCGTCGCTGCCCGGGAGGAACCCCGGGAGATCCCAAAGCACGAAGGCCGAGGCATGGGACACAGCAGAGAATTCGGTGACCGCGGTAAGGGCCCGGAGCAGCGGAGGCGCGGCCCCGGATGCATCGGAGGCATCCGGGATCCGGATGCCGCGGCTGGGCTTGTGGAGCGCGCGGTGCCGCAGGCGCCCGGGGGTCACTCCGGCGTCGAGGGCTTCCTGGAAGGTGAACGGCAAAGCAGCAAACGGTTGCGGCAGGGGTTGCGGGGTCCTCATGCCCCATGGTTGCAAACCTTGCGGCCCCGCAACGGGTTATCCACAGGCAGACGCCCGGCCACCCCAACTGGATCGCAGTTAATGTCCTTTACAGGCCTCAAAAGGACATTAACTGCGATCTAGTTGGGGGAAGGAATCGTCCGGGAGGCGAGCTCGCCGAGGGTCTGCACAAGAAGCCTGCGCTCCACCACCTTGATGCGTTCGTGGAGGGAATCCTGGTCATCCTCCGGGAGCACGGTCACGGCTTCCTGGGCGATGATGGGGCCGGTGTCCACGCCGGCGTCGGCCCAGTGCACCGTGCAGCCGGTGACCTTCACGCCGTAGGCCAGCGCGTCCCGCACGCCGTGGGCGCCGGGGAAGGCGGGCAGCAGGGCGGGGTGGGTGTTGAGGTACTTGCCGCCGAAGGTGTCGATGAACTCGGGGCTGACGATCCGCATGAAGCCGGAGGACACCACCACGTCCGGCTGGTAGGAGGCCACCTTGGCGGTGAGGGCCGCGTCCCATTCGGCGCGGGTCTCGAAGGAGTTGAAGTTCACCACGAAGGTTTCCAGGCCGGCGTCGGCGGAGCGCTGCACACCGAAGGTGTCTTCGCGATCGGCACCCACGGCGGCGATCTCGACGTCGAGCTCCCCCGCTTTCACGGCGTCGATGACCGCCTGGAGATTGGAACCGGTGCCTGAGACGAGGACAACAATGCGCATTGCACTAGCTTATGGCCGCCTCGCGTAGGCTGGAAAACATGAATTCCGACGCCGGACCCCGCCCCCAGCTGCCAGCTCACGGGGAGGCGGAGGCCGCGCAGTCCCGCACCCAGCTCCTGTTCCGCAGCTTCCTGCTCACCGTGCTGGGCGCGGCGTTCATCTACTCGCTGAACGTCAGCTACGTGTGGCTGAGCGGCATCCTCACCCTGGCCGCCTGGGTGCTCGGGATTGTGGTGGTGGTCCGCGCGGTGCGTTTCCGGCAGGGCCGGATCCTGCTGTTCGGCACCATTTCCGGGCTGGTGGTGTCCGCGGTGCTGGGACTGCTGGTGGTGTTCTCGGCCCTGTTCTTCAAGCAGGTGAGCGCCTTCCAGGAATGCTCCCGCGACGCCCTCACCGAACAGGCCCGGAGCAGCTGCACGGCGGACTTCGACCGGTCCCTGCCGCCAGTCCTGCGCTCGGGACTCTAGTATTTGGCGGCTTCCAGGTCCGCCTCGCGCAGCTTCTGCCGGCGTTCCAGCCACGGCCCGGCCGCGTAGCCGATCACGACGCCGATCCCCACCTCCGCGGCCAGCCAGGCCGCCGTCCACAGCGGGTCGGGCCCGATTTCGGTGAGGCGGCCGATCCCGGCCGAACCCCGCGCCATCCAGGCCAGCGCCCCGGCGAGGACTCCCGCGACGGCGCCGATCAGCGCACCGAGCACCAGCGTGGACACGGCGGCGGTGAACCAGCGGGCCCGGATCTTGATGGAGAGCCATTCGTCGAAGTGGTTCTCGCCTTCGCGCAGGAACCACCACCCGGCCAGCAGCCCGGCCAGCACGGGGAGCACCAGGGCGGCTGCCCCGAAATCCAGCTGTCCGGTGGGCAGCGCGCCGAACACCGGGATGGCCGGCAAGGGCCCGACGGCGGTCCCCAGCGGTCCGGCGTGCGAGCCGACTCCCAGCGAGAAACCTGCGCCCGAGCTCCAGGCCAGCGTGAAGAGCACCAGGTTCGGCAGATAGCCCAGCTGGGCGATGGTGAGCACCGCGCCGCCGAGCGCGCCGGCCTTCAGCCCTTCGTAGACGGCGATGATCTCCGTCCAGTGGATGCCCAGGTCCACCGCGAGCAGCACCGCGGCCAGGGCGAGGGAGGTCATGAGGGCCACGGACCCGGCCTTGATGGCGGAGGCGAAGTAGGACCCCGCCCAACGGGAGTGCTGGCTGGTCCGGGCGATCCAGTCCACCGCGTCCACGCCGATGAGCCTGCTCCACGAGCCTGCTTCCCGGCGGGAGCCCACCACCATGCCCAGGCCGAACGGAATCAGCGGCAGGAGCATGGCGAACCAGATGTTGATCACCACTTCCTGCGTGCGGCACACGAAGGCGGTGGCGGCGCCGAAGGCACCGTAGACCAGGAGCGCGCCAAGGAAGGCCTGCCACAGCTGGTCCGTGTACGAGGCCCGGGCGAGGCGGCGGCCTGCGCGCCAGGCCAGCAGGAACGGAATGAGGGTCAGGCCCAGGGGGAAAAGCGAGAGGACTCCGCTGCCGGGCTGCGCCGCGGTGCCGACATTCACGGACGCCAGCTGGAGCGGGACGCCGTGGATCAGCAGCCAAGCCTGGCCCGCCAACCGGGCCAGGAAATCGACCTTGCGGTTCTCGAATCCGTCAGTGGCCCAGACCCCGGCGAGGGGCAGCACCACCACCAGGGCGGAGATGATGGCGGCCTGCGCCGATTCGAGCGCGCCCTGCAGCCACAGGGGCATCGGGAGGCCACGGTTTCCGGTCTGGTCAGCACGCAATTTCATCGTGATCCATCGTGCCACGAAGGCCCTGCCCGGGCCGGTCGGGCGCGCTGGCGCACGGCTGTTTTGACGCTCACCCTCGCGGCGCGGACCGGCAGCCTGCCGCGGGAGGCGCGGGCCGCCGTCGGGCGCCTTTTCAGGCACCCGGACGTAAGATGGGGAGTAGTTCCCACGGAATGGTTGGAGGGCATATGAGCAGCGCGGCGTCACATGCAACAGGAGTCCATTTCGGACGCCAGGACATCCAGATCGCAGGCATCGGCGTGGCCCTGCTCGTGGCGCTGGTGGGAGTGCTGGGATTCATCCCGGGCATCACCACCCAGTACGCGCAGATGCAGTTCCTCGGGCCGGACTCCCATGCCATGCTCCTGGGCCTGTTCCAGGTGTCGATGCTGCTGAACCTGATGCAGCTGGGCATCGGGACGGCCGGCTGGTTCCTGTCCCGCACGGCGTCCGGGGCACGGGCGTTCCTGTATGGCTTCGGCGCCCTGTATGTGCTGATCAGCGCGTACGGGCTGGGCGTCGGGGAGGAATCGGCTGCGAACTTCCTCTCGGTGAACCTCCTGGACAACTGGACGCACCTGGTGCTCGGCATCCTGATGATGACCGCCGGCTGGATGTTCTGGCCCAGTCAAACCGATGGGAGAAAGTAGCCCGGACATGGCAATCCCGGGACGATGAGGAGTGGCCAATGAATAGCGAGCACAGCTCAATCTAACGAGTCATCAAAAGGGCTGGCACAGCTGGTCCGGCGAAGCTGCCGGGGGCTGTGCCAGCCTTCTCGTTTGCGTAGTGCGGCGCGCACCGCACAGTCCCCGTCGAAAATCACTGGACTTCCACGCATCTGCTTGCACAGACTGTCTACAGAACCGGCAGCCCGGCCTATGGGGGTCCACCACGATGCCTGTTCACTGACCCTGAGAGGACAGGTCATGGAAGCTTTCCTTCCGGTAATCATCGTCATTGCTCTCGTCCTGATCGCCGTCGGCGTCATCTGGGGCGTGACCAAGGCGATGTGGAAAGTGGCCGAGCCGAACGAGGCCCTCATCATCTCCGGCCTGACCCGCGGGACACTGGAAAACACGGACGGCATGGACTTCAAGATCGTCACCGGCAAGGGCGCCCTGGTGGTCCCCGGCCTGCAGACGGTGCGCACCCTCGCGCTGACGCTGAACGAAACCGAACTGAAGGTCAACTGCGTCACGTCACAAGGCATCCAGGTGGTGGTGGAAGGCGTGGTGATCTACAAGATCGGCGACTCCCCCGCGTTCATCGCCAACGCCGCCCGGCGCTTCCTGGGCCAGCAGCCCAAGATGGAGAGCCAGGTCTACAACGTCTTCGAAGGCCACCTGCGCTCGATCATCGGGTCCATGACGGTGGAGGAAATCATCCGCGAACGCGACAAGCTCGCCTCCCAGGTCCGCAGCGCCAGCGGCGTGGAGATGGAGAAGCTCGGCCTCGTGGTGGACTCCCTGCAGATCAAGGACCTGCAGGACCCCACCGGCTACATCCAGAACCTGGCCAAGCCGCACATCGCCCAGGTCAAGATGGAGGCCCGCATCGCCGAGGCCACCAGGAACCGGGAAGCCGCCGAGAAGGAAGCCGAGGCCGCGGCAATGATCGCCGACGCGCAAAGCCTCTCGGCCATCAAGCAATCCGCCGCGCAGGCCAATGCCGAAAGGGCACGCGCCAACGCCGCACAAGCCGGCCCGCTCGCCGACGCCACCGCCCGCCAGCAGGTGGTGGTGCAGGAAACCGAGGTGGCGAAACTCGAGGCCGACCGCGAGGAGCAGAAGCTGCAGACCACCATCCGCAAGCCCGCCGACGCCAAGGCCTACGCCCAGCGCACCGAGGCCGAGGCCCAGAAGGCGGCCGACATCAGCGCCGCCGAGGCCCGCGCCAAGCGCACCGAACTCGAGGCGCAGGCCAACGCCCGGAGGCTCGAAGTGGAGGCGCAGGCGAGCGCGGCGGCCGCTGCCGCCATGGCCGGCGCCACCCGGGTCACCGGCGAGGCCGAAGCCGCCGCCACCAAGGCCCGGGGCGACGCCGCCGCCTCCGCAGTGAAGGCCAAGGCCCTCGCCGAGGCCGAGGGCATCAAGGCCCGCGGCGAGGCGCTGGAGACGAACCAGGACGCGGTCATTTCCCAGCAGCTGGCGGAGAACATGCCGGCCATCGTCGCCGCGGCCGCCGAGCCGTTCGCGCACGTGGGGCAGCTGACGGTGCTGAACGGCGGCGAGGGCCTGAACAGCATGGTTGGCGGGATCCTGTCCCAGGTGGGGAACTTCCTGCCGTCGCTGGCATCCGCGTTGAAGAACGGCAAGGACGGCACCAAGCGTCCCCCGGCCACGCCCAAGTCCTGAGCCGCCATGTATAAGAACGTCGACCACAGCCTCACCGGCAGGATCGGCCGCGTCACGGGACGGATCGGCCCCGGGACCATCGGCGAGGTGATGCTGCCGTACCGGGGCGGGCTCAGCGCCTTCCACGCCCACCCCTTCGACAAGAGCAGCGAGTTCCCTGTGGGCGAGAAGGTCCTGGTGATCTACTTCGAGCCGCCGCAGACGGTCTTCGTGGATGAGCTGCCGGAGGAACTCAGGCACGACAGCTGAGAGACGCCTACGGTTGCGGGCCGTAAATGAACGCCTTGGCGTGGTTCACGGCTTTCTTGAAGGCGTCGTTGCGGAGGGAGACCTGTTCGCGCGAGGCACCCTTGCCCGGTTCGGTGAATGTCGTCGGCCCGGGGCGGAGTATCCAGATGTCGCCGGCCGGTGGAAGGTAGAAAACGCCGAAGGAACGATGCTCGGGATCGTCGGTCCAGATCGGCACCACGGCCACGGCTGCGCCTGTGTCCACGTTGATCCACTGTGCCCGCGGCATGGGTTGCTCGTGCACTTCCGGGTCCAGGAACGGCGCCGTTCCTTTCCCCCAGCGCTGCTCGAAGCGTTCGTAAAACGCGGGCATCAGGTGGCTGTCGTAGGAGCGCCAAGCACTCATGTAGGTCTCCTTGGAAAGGTGTTGCCGGGCGGGGGCGACCAGCGGGTTGGCCCGAAGTTGAGCGGCCCGGCGGGACCCCGCGGTACCGGATCCCGGTGGACCCGCACCTTGACGGGTGTCCCGGCCGGGCGGGTCGGTGGGAGCTCCCGATCGTACGCCGCCCGCTTCTCCGGGTCGGACAGGACGACGTACGCCTGCATAATGGCGTGCAATTGCTGGAGGTCGACCGCCCCGGAGGTGCCGCCGTCGTGGGTTTTTTGGCGGGTGTCCGGATGGAGCCGGCGCAGCAAACCGCGGTACGCCCGGGCGATCTCGCGGGCGGTGGCCGCAGGCGGGACACCAAGGATTGCGTAATAGTCGGCGTGGCCGTTATCCAAGGCAGACCCCCGGTGAGAATGGTACGGAATTGGGGACGGCCCCCGGAGGGCACCAGGGGCCGCCCGTTGGGAGACACCGTCGGGGGCCGCGTTTCCTCTGCGCAACAAGCGCTGTGGTGTGGCGCGAAGCCTGCACCCCTTCTTCCGATGCGGCCGGTCCGATGCTCCCGTTCGTGTGCTCCGCCGGGGCCACCCCCGGGCGAACTCCGGCGGAGCGGCAGGGTCAGGCGCTAATCTCCTGGCGTTGTTCGTTGGAGGTGATCTCGATGCGCCGCGGCTTGGCCTTTTCGGCCACCGGGATGCGGAGCGTCAGGACGCCTGCGTCGTAACTGGCCTGCACCCCTTCAGTATCCAGGGTGTCGCCGAGGATGAGCTGCCTGCTGAAGACACCCTGCGGGCGTTCAGCGGCGATCATCTCGGTGTCTTCGCCCGCCGGCGACTTCCGCTCTGCCTTGACAGTGAGGACGTTGCGTTCGACGTCCAGCTCGATGGAATCAGGAGCCACCCCCGGCAGGTCGAGGGCAACAATGAATTTCTCGCCCTCCTGCCACGCGTCCATGGGCATGCCGGCGGGGCGTGCTGTTGTGCCAAAAACCTGTTGGGCGAGCCTGTCGAATTCGCGGAACGGGTCAGTGCGCATCAGCATTTGGTTCTCACTCCTTCACATCTTGATGCTGATTCTGTTGGTTCCCCAGCCCCCATATCTGTGGTGGCTGGTATAGATTTTTTATAGCACTGGTGAGAAGGTGGTGCAAGAGGATTTTTGGAGGGTTTTCATGGCGGGTTTGGGTGGCGGGTTTTCCGCCGGAGAGCACGACGGCGGTACGGCCGCCGGGGCGGACGGCGGTGCGGCCCGCTGGGCCGGCGGACGCAACGAGCTCGGCCTCTACGCCATCTCCGTCGCGGCCGAACTCGTCGGCACGGGCCAGCAGAACCTTCGGCTGTACGAGCGCAAGGGGCTGCTCACACCGGAACGGACGGACGGCGGCACGCGCCGCTACAGCGAGGCCAATCTCGTCACGCTGCGCAGGATCGGCGTGCTCCTGGATGAAGGACTGAACCTGGCCGGGGTGAAGCTGGTGCTGGAACTCGAAGCCGCGAACCGCGGGCTGGCCGAGGACAACCGCGGCCTGACCGAAGACAACCGCGAACTGCGGGCGGACAACCGCGGGCTCCGGAAGGATCTGAAGCGGGCGCGGGGCAGCAGCCAGCCGGACTGAGACCGGCCGGCCCGCCCCGGTGCCCGCCGCCGTCGGGCATCTGTTCACCAAAGTTTTCCTGCACCGTCACGCCGTTTCCGCCGCGCCGCCAACCGCCGCCACGAGCGTGGACAGCGTGAGGATCGCAATCGTCGCCGAATCATTCCTGCCGCTGATGAACGGGGTAACGCATTCCATCCTGCGGGTGCTGGAGCATCTGCAGGAGCGCGGGGACGAGGTGATGGTGATTGCGCCGTCGACGTCGGACACCGATGTTTCGAGCGTCGTGAAGGGCGCGTACGTGCACCGGCTGCCGTCGGTGCCGCTCGCCGGGTACACGAACGTGCGGGTTGCGTTGGGTGGTGTGAATCGGGTCAAGCGCATCCTTGCCGATTTCGCCCCCGACGTCGTTCACCTCGCCTCCCCGTTCGTGCTCGGCTGGCGGGCCGTGCAGGCCGCGCACCAGCTCGGCATCCCCACGGTGGCCATCTACCAGACCGAGGTTCCCAGCTACGCCGGCCGCTACGGCGTGCCGTTCCTGGAGAACTGGGCCTGGAACCGGGTGGACAACATCCACCTCCTGGCTGACCGGACCCTGGTCC
Organism: Arthrobacter cupressi; assembly: GCF_900099975.1. GTDB lineage: Bacteria > Actinomycetota > Actinomycetes > Actinomycetales > Micrococcaceae > Arthrobacter > Arthrobacter cupressi. The sequence continues at coordinate 261,620 of NZ_FNEI01000001.1, read as the reverse complement.
CGTCCACGTTCGCGCTGAATCAGTTGCGCGGCCGCGGGATCCTGCGCGTGGACATGTGGCGGCGCGGTGTGGATACCGCGCGTTTCAATCCCGCGAAGCGGTCGACGGCGTGGCGCACCTCCGTGCTTTCCGGCGGCTCCGCAGCTCCCGGCGGCTCCGTGGCTCCCGGCGGCTCCGCAGCTCCCGGCGGCTCCCCGGCCCCCGGCCGCGAGCGGATCATCGGCTACGTCGGCCGGCTCGCCGTCGAAAAACAGGTGGAAGACCTGGCCGTCCTCGCCGACCTGCCCGGCACCAGGCTTGTGGTGGTGGGCGACGGGCCGCAGCGCGCGGCCCTCGAGGCTGCCCTGCCCGGCGCGGTGTTCACCGGCTTCCTGGGCGGCGACGCCCTGGCCGAGGCCGTGGCCTCCTTTGATCTTTTCGTCCATCCGGGCGAATTCGAGACCTTCTGCCAGACCATCCAGGAAGCCATGGCCTCCGGCGTTCCCGTGGTGGCCACCGGCCGCGGCGGCCCCCTGGACCTCGTGGAGAATTCGCGCACCGGCTGGCTGTACGAGCCGGGGAACCTCGCCCAGCTGCGCGGTTACGTCCAGGACCTGATGGGCGACGACGCCAAGCGCCGCGCGTTCGGAACGGCGGCCCTCGCTTCGGTCCAGGGCCGGACGTGGCCCGCCCTCAGCGCCGAACTGGTGCGCCAGTACCAAGCCGTGATCGACGGCGAGGAGCTCGCGGAACTGCCCGCTCCTCCGGTTCCTGTCCTCCCGGCCTCGCCCCTGACTTCCAGCAAAGGACTTGCCTCATGAAGATTTCCGTCATCGGCTGCGGCTACCTCGGTGCCGTGCACGCGGCCACCCTCGCCTCGATGGGCCACACCGTGGTGGGCATCGACGTGGATGCCCAGAAGGTGGCCCATTTGAACAAGGGCTTCGCGCCCTTCCACGAACCCGGCCTGGACGAGCTCCTGAAGGACGGCTTCGCCACCGGGCGGCTGAGCTTCTCCGCGGAGTTCGAGGACGCGGCCTCTGCTTCGTTGCATTTCCTCTGCGTGGGCACCCCGCAGTCCAAGACCTCGGACACCGCTGACCTGTCCTACCTGATCGCGGCCACGAAGAGCCTGCTGCCGCACCTGGCGAAGGGCGCCGTCCTGGTAGGCAAGTCCACGGTTCCGGTCGGCACGGTGGACATGCTCCGCGGCGTCCTGGCCCGCCGGCCCGACGTGCTGCTCGGCTGGAACCCCGAGTTCCTGCGGCAGGGCACCGCCGTGAAGGACTCCCTCGTGCCGGACCGGCTGGTGTACGGCGTGCCCGGCGGCAACTCCTCCGCAGCCGGGGTTCCGGTGACGAAGGCACTGGATGCCGTGTACGAGCCCCTGATCAGCGCGGGCATCCCCCGGCTGGTCTGCAACTTCGCGACGGCGGAGCTCATCAAGTCCGCCGCCAACGCCTTCCTGGCCACCAAGGTCAGCTTCATCAACGCCATGGCCGAGCTCTGCGACGCCTCCGGTGCCGACGTGTCCGAGCTCAGCGAGGCGATGGGCCTGGACCCGCGGATCGGCAACCGCTACCTGCACGCCGGGCTCGGCTTCGGCGGCGGCTGCCTGCCCAAGGACATCCGTTCCTTCCGAGCACAGGCCCGTGCCCTGGACGTTTCCTCTGTGGAGGAATGGATGGGCGTCGTCGATTCGGTCAACCTGGGCCAGCGCGCCCGCACCGTCGAGGTCGCCCGGGAACTGTGCCGCGGGCACCTCTCCGGCCGCACCGTCACGGTGCTCGGCGCGGCGTTCAAGCCGGACACGGACGACATCCGCGACTCCCCCGCCCTGGACGTCGCCCTGCAGCTCGCCGCTGCCGGCGCCCACGTCACCGTCACGGACCCGAAGGCGATCAACAACGCCTGGATGCGCTACCCGCAGCTGCGCTTCGAGTCCTCCACCACCCGGGCGCTGGAGGGCGCCGAGCTGGTGCTGCTGCTGACCGAGTGGGAGGAATACCGCTCCCTCTCGCCTGAAGCTGTTGGAGCTCTCGTACGACGCCGGACGGTGCTGGACGCGCGGAACGTGCTGGACGCTGCGGCTTGGGAAGCCGCAGGGTGGACCGTGCGGGGGCTAGGGACCGGCGCCACTGCTGAAGCTTCAACGGTGACCGCGCCTGTCATCTCTGTGGATAACTCAAAGCGCGGTGTGACAATTCTGTAAAATCGGGTGGGAACGGGCTTTTACGCCACAGCCACACCGACTCGGGGGATGTCCACGTGACTCTCAAACTGCACCGTCTTGCGCCCATTGCGGCCGCTTCTCTTGCTGCCCTGCTGGCGCTGACCGCGTGCCAGGGTTCTCCAGCGCCGTCTTCGTCGGCAAGCCCGAGCGCGACTTCCGCATCCCCGACTCCGGACGCCTCGAAGCCGACTCCGGCGTCGTCCAACGGCCCTGCCCGGAACATCCCGGTGCCGGAGCTGCCGGAGGCTGCGACGAAGGAGACGAAGGAAGGCCTCCGCGCCTTTGCGGACTACTGGTTGAGTTTGATGAACTACGGCTTCATCACGGGAGATTACGGTCCCGTCAACAAGCTCACCGTCCCGGGCTGCAAAACGTGCAAGAACGTGCAGGAGGGCATTCCCGAGACTTACAAGAAGAACGGGTGGTTTGTTGGAGGAGAACTAAAGATTGAGAAGTACTCTGACAAGTTCCAAGCTGACATCAATGGCACCTATTCACCGTTGATGACCGTGTCGCAGGGCGCGATGCGTGAGTATGACTCCACAGGAAAGCAGGTGAGCCAAAACGAAGGGCACGCCGCTGGCGACGACGTCTTCGTCATGTACTCACGGTTCAAGAACGGCTCATGGATCGTGGCAGACTTCGGTGTTCCGAGTGGGTCATGATGAACAAGCGTGTCCGCAAAACAGGCGTCATTGCCCTCGTTGTCTTCTTGCTATTCGCCCCAGCGTCGGCAGCTCTCGCGAGGAATGAGTCGGGTAGTCTCCACGGAGGAAAAGCGGTAGCCCAGGCTGGCAATGGATTGCCGAAGACAGAACAAACGGCAGTTCTGAACACGGTGGATATTGCTGGAAAGCCCGCCTTCCTGTTTAGGAAGACTCCCACCTGCGCGGTCGGTCAAGACACCCTCTCCATCGCCGAATGCACACTTCTGGATGCCAAATGCAATGAGAAACCAGGCGGCACGATGGTGGACTGGGACTACAAGCGGAATGACGGTATCTCAAATTGGGAAACCTTTCAGACACAGGCCTGTTCTTATCCGAGTGACCCAGTCGACCGCCCGGTAGGCCCTTCCCGTCCGGCCTTCAGCATCACCGAGTTCCGCTCCCTGGCATTGAAGCCTGCGAAGATCGTCACGCAGCCCGGCCGGCATACCCTCAAAGGCGCGTACACCAACGTCTACGCCGAGGTTAGCGACCAAGGTTTCTCACCCCGGCTCGCCGGCAAGGTCATTAGCGTTAGGGCCCACCCGTCGTCGTTCGCTTGGAACTACGGCGACGGCACTACGAAAACCTTCACCATCCAGGGCGGACCACTCCGGCCGGACCAGGCCGAGCTCGACTCCGAGACCCGCACGAGCCACGTCTATACCGCGACCGGAGATTACCACATCTCCGTCTCCACCACCTACACCGGCGAATACTCCGTCGACGGCGGACCCTGGGTCCCCATCATCGGAACCGCCCAAGTCAACAGCCCCGCCGTCCCCATTAGCGTCTGGCGCACGGAAACGCACCTCTACGCGGAGAACTGCCTGGAGAACCCGAACGGCGCCGGATGCCCGGGCACTGCCGGAAAGTAGGCAAATCCCAGTCCTACTTCCGGTCGCCCATGCGGCGTTGGACTTCGAGCAGGAACTTGATACCGGAGTCGGTGAGCCCTGGCTGGCCAGCGCGGTCGACGGCGCGGACGCCGTGGAGGTGGCGGTCCTCCCATTCGAAGGCCCGCTGGACCGCGCTATGGAAGTCGGCGACCGTGGCAATCGCCGGCAGTATCAACTGACGCCAAATGAGGGGATCGGTGCCGGCAATGCTGATGCGAAGTTCGATGCCGGGAATGTTGGCGGGTGCGTCCATGGGGTCAATGCTTCCAGCAGAAGTGCGCCGCCAAGCAATGTCAGGGAATGATGTCGATGCTTGCTTCGGCTTTGCAGGCAGCCCGTAGCTCCACCAGTGCCTGTTCGGCGTTGCCCATGTCGCGGCCAAGGTGCTTGTTGAGCGTCGTGTAAGTAATTGCCTCTGCAGCGGTAGCGGACTCGGCCTTCAACTCCGCCGGGGCTCCCGCCGAAACCTTGGTTGCACGAATCAGAACATCCTCGGCGGTCGGCGCACCAAAGGCGATGAAGCCCATAAGGTTCCGCCATTCGCGGCAGGTTTCGGCCGCCGTCATGATTTTCGCTTGGCCTTCCTCGGCACTCGCGGACGGCGGATTGCTAGACGTGGCCTCTGCCTCCACAGCGGCGGGGACTTCGCCCGTCGGTGAGGCGCTCGCATGCCCCACCTCCGGCGGTCCGGCTGGGAAGACGCAACCGCCAAGCGCCAAGCAGCAGAGTAGTACAAAGGGGGCGAGAATCCTGTTCATCGGGGCTCCTTCGGAAGGCGGCTTTCCCACCACGGTAGGAGTGCCCGCCCCCGGGCAACACCGACAAATGATGCTATGTGGATAACCACCCCGAAAAGCAGGCAAACAAAAAGCAGGGCCGGTCGAAACGACCGGCCCTGCTTTTTAGTGAATCCGAAACCTAGATGGCCTGGATGTTCACTGCCTGGGGACCCTTGGGGCCCTGCTCGACGTCGAAGGAAACCTTCTGGTTCTCTTCGAGGGAGCGGTAGCCCGAGGAGTTAATTGCGGAGTAGTGGGCGAAAACGTCCTGGCTGCCATCTTCGGGAGAGATGAAGCCGAAGCCCTTTTCGGCGTTGAACCACTTGACGATACCTGTAGCCATTTTTTCAGTTCCTTACTGAAGGTGGAGGGTTGTCCCGACTGTCGGGCCTCCGGTGTGGGGTGTTCTCCACCGTTACTTCAGAAGTCGCGGGCGATGAGCCGCGGGAACTGCCTGAACTACCAAATGCCAAACACAACAACACCGTCCAGTCTACAGAGGTTTCCGCAGATGGCCAGAGGAAATTTCCGACAGTTCCGCAACCACTCGTCCCGTGCCACTCAGGGTGTGACCCCGAAGGTTGCCAGCCAGTCCTGCACCACCGGGATGTCCACGCGCTGGTAGCCGTCGAGGTAGCGGCAGTTGGCCGTGTAACCGTAGCTGGTCACGCCGACGATCTGGCCATCCAGGAACAGCGGGCCGCCGGAGTCGCCGAAGCAGCTGCCACCGGTGCCGCGGACGTCGTTGGGGTTGCCGTTGACCTGCAGGATCTGCGGGGTGAGCTTCTGTCCGGGAACCTCCCAGTAGCGGCGGATGAGCGGGTAGGTCATCGGCTGAGGCTTCTGCGGGCCGCTGTCCGGCTTGCGGACTTCGGTGCCGTAGCCGACGCCGGTGAAGATCGTCCTGCTCAGGCTGCCGGACGGGATCTGGTCAAGCCGGTTGAGGTCTGCGAGGTCCGACGTCGGGTTGCTGATCGGTTCGCTCAGGACCACGACGCCGACGTCGTTCCAGTTCTTCAGGTCCGTGAAGTTCGAGTAGTTCGGGTGCGCATAAGCGGTGCCGTAGATGTGGCCGGCGAGGTCCGCTGCGGTGTAGCCGACGGTCGGGTCAGCGGCAACAGGAAGGCCCGACGGCGGCGCTTCCGCTACCACCGATTCGAAAGTCACCAAGGTCTTGCCCAGAGTTCCTTCGGTGCAGTGTGCGGCGGTAAGCAGGACCGTCGGGGACACCAGGGTGGCGCTGCACCGGAAGCGTCCGTCCGGCTGGTAGAAGACGATCATGCCGACGCTGGGATGCAGCTCGCCGTCGGGAGTTCCGCCCGTGCTGGCCTGGGCGGCGGGGACGCCTATCAGGAGCGCGGAGAGGGCAGTTCCCATGACCGCCAAAGAGGCAACAAGTCTCTTGAACATCAATCAACCCTTCTACTGAGAGTTCCGGATCGGAACCCGCTGGATGAAAGTTTCCTCCTGCTGGTGCGCGTTGGCTAGATGTGACTATCAGCTATTGCTGGGGCTGGTGGGACGGGCCCGGCAGGCGGGGTTTGCGATGCCTCCCGGGCAGGCTGCCGCGGGCGTACAGTTCTGCCATGGAACCGAAGCGGGTCATCCTTCTGCCTGGCGCCGTCCTCCCCGCCGAACCGGCATATGACGCACTGGTTAAAGCGCTGGGTCCGGACGTCAATGCCGTCGCCAAGGACCTTGAGCTTTACTCGGGCGACGCTCCCCCGCCGGGTTGGACCCTGGATACCGAGATCGATGGCATCCTGCGCGAAGCCGATGCCCGGAGGTGGAATACGTTCCATTTGCTCGGATACTCCGGCGGGGGCGCCGTAGCCCTGGCTTTCACCGCTAAACACCCGGACAGCGTGCAGAGCCTGGCATTGTTGGAACCTGCGTGGGCCGGCAGTTGGGACTGGAGCCCGGAGCACACCCAACTGTGGGAAGAGTACGACGAGCTGGACCTGCTTCAGCCGGATGAGTTCATGACTGCGTTCATGCGCTTAGGCGTGAAGCCCGACGTCGTCCTGCCGCCTCCGCCGTCTGGTGACCCGCCGCCGTGGATGGGCAAGCGGCCTGCCGGCGTCAGGGCGTTCATGCAAACGTTCAAGGACTATGCCCTTGAGCGTGAAAGGCTGGCGTCGTTCCCGCGCCCCGTGTTCCTGGCCCTCGGCGGGCTCAGCAACCCGGTGGATTACGGCGAAGTGGCCGAGCGGCTTTCGAAAGTCTTCCGCGACTTCCGCCTCGAAGTGTTCGAGGAACGGCATCATTTCGACCCGCCCCACCGCATCGAACCGGCGCGCCTGGCGGGAATGTTGCTGTCCCATTGGGAGAGGTCGGAAAACCGGGCGCGGCTGGGTTAAGGGCCCTATTTGTTGCTGCCGGCGCTGCTGGGGCAGGCCCAGCCGGTGGGGTTCTCGATGCAGTTGTCGGCGACCTGGCGTGTCTCGCTTCGCCACACGCTGACGAGCTGCGCGGGCGAGGCGAACTGACCGTTTCCGGTGATGGGAAGCGGCGGTCCGCCGTTGACCGAGTATGTTCCGCGGAACCCGGTGGTCACGGTGAGTCGGAAGTCGCCGGTCTGCTTGTAGATGTGGCTCGTCCGGGTCTTGGTGCCCCATTCGTCTTCGGAAATCGACCCGCCGGCGAACATGGTTGGGCCGAAGCTCGTCCCGTCACCGTAGTTGTAGGTGTACTCGACCGGCGTCGCCTCCAGGTGGACATTCTGTCCCAGGATCACGACGTCGAACGCCTGCTCGGTTGCCGCGGCGAAGACGTTCGTTTCCATTCCCTTGAGGGTGTGCGGCCCGGGCTGGACGGTCACCTTCGCGGATTGGATCGGCAGTTGCTTGAAGTCGTTCGCGATGCGCGCGGCAATAGCGCGCAGGACTGCTTGGGGATCGGGGTCGTAGAGGCATGTAGGTCCGCCTTGCGACTGCCAGTCCGACCACGTCGGATTGGCAATTGCTTTCGGGGCGAAGCGCCATTGAACCGGAGTACCTCGTTTACCTCCGGGCGTGCGCGGCTCGCAGTTCACCGCAAGTGATTCACAGCCGCTGTCCAGACCATCGCGTTCGATGTCGCACAGCGGTAAGTAGTCGTATTTGTAAGGATCGGTGTCGACGTAGCCAATGGGAGCCTCGATCATGGTGCCAGTGGCCGGATCGAAAACGTAGGTCAGCTCGACATCTGCCGTCGACTTCTTGAAACCGGCAGACGATTTGTGCGAATCCGCATCAGCCCTTTCTGCCGAGCCGATTAGGCCCAAGAGAAGTGCCAAGCAGGCTATCCCTGCATTACCCCAGGTGGCCAAGACTTATCGCCTTCCAAGCCCCACCGCGGAACTCTGCGATCAATGCCACTCCGCTGTTAGATTCCGGCGTAAGTTCACGATCCACGGGGCCTTTTGCGTTGAAGTATTTGATCTCCGCTTGTATGACCTGGACAGCCACGCCCTGTGTTGCCGCTCCTGCCTTCCATTTTGCTTCGACGCTCGGGGTCGTCAGCTTCCCACCTGTCATCCACTCCTTGGAGGAGTACACAGAATCAATGGCTTCTTTGAGCTCCGAGCAGAATTCGCAGTTGGGACCAGTAAGTGAAATCCAAGTCTTGAGGTCCCCGGTTGCATACCCGTAATCCAGCAGCGCGAACCAGTACTTCGTGAACGCCTCGAGCCCCGCCTTCGAGTTCTGATCGGCCAGAGCGGGCTTCACGGGAACCGGGACGTTCTGGGCTTTACCCTTGGCCGAAGCTGGAACGTACTTCGCGGACGGAGACGGCGACGGAGTCGCCGAAGGCGATGCGGAGGCGCTCGAAGCGCTAGGCGAGTTGCCCGGCGTCGGGCTTCCTCCTTGGCACGCGGAGAGCAAGAGACCGGCTCCTACAAGGGCGGCGACAACACGGCCGCGGGCAAAGGAAAAGGAGCGTTCAGTCATCGAGATCCCCAACGAATTCATCTAGACAGTGGAAAAGCGTCAATTCGAGAATAACGGATTTGTCACACGTTCGAAAAAAGTTATCCACAGCAGCTCCCCTCACCAGCGCAACGAACCAGGCGTACAGTTCTGCCATGGAGCCCACCCGTTCCATCCTCTTGCCCGGCAGCGTCCTTCCTGCCCAGCCGGCCTACGGCGCACTCATCGAAGCCTTGGGACCGGAGGTGCGCGCCATCGCCAAAGACCTTGAACTCTACGCCGGCGACGCCCCTCCCCCGGGCTGGAGCCTGGACACCGAGGTCGATGGCCTCCTTCGCGAGGCCGACGCCCGCCACTGGGATACCTTTCACCTCGTGGGCTATTCGGGAGGCGGAGCGGCAGCCATCGCCTTCGCGGCGAAGCACCCCGAACGCCTCACCAGCCTGGCCCTGCTCGAACCGGCCTGGGCCGGCAGCTGGGACTGGAGTCCCGCGCACGCACGGCTGTGGCAACAATACGACGCCCTGAACCAACTACCGCAAGACCAATTCATGGCCGGGTTCATGAAGCTGGCCGTCAGGGCCGACGTCGTCCTTCCGCCGCCGCTCACCGGTGACCCGCCGCCGTGGATGGCCAAGCGACCGGCCGGCATCCGTGCCTTCATCGAGACGTTCCGAAACTACGATCTGGACCGCCAGAAACTGGCAGAGTTCCGGCAGCCGGTGCTCCTGGTCCTCGGCGGCCTGAGCAACCCGGACGACTTCGGCGAAATCATCGAGCGCCTGTCGACGGTCTTCCCCGACACCCGGACCGAAGTGTTCGCAGATCGCCACCACTTTGACCCGCCGCACCGCATCGAGCCCGAGCGCCTCGCGGCATCGCTGCGCCAACATTGGGAACGGGCCGAAGGAATCAGCCATGCAGAATTCTGACGCACAGCAAACCGACACCCTCATCATCGGTGCCGGCCAGGCCGGACTGGCCATGAGCTACTGGCTCAGCCGGGCCGGCGTCGAACACGTGCTCCTGGACCGGCGCACGGAACTCGGCGGCGCCTGGCAGGACCGCTGGGACGGCTTCTACCTGAACACGCCGAACTTCTCGATCGACCTGCCCGGCATGCCGTACGACGGCCCCGAGCCGGAGGCGTTCATGCCGCGCGACGACGTCGTGAGCCTCTTCCGCCGCTACGCCCAACTGATCGGCGCACCTGTCCGCACGGGCACCGACGTCACCCGAGTCTCGCCCGCGGACGACGGTTTCGCCGTCGAGACCAACGACGGCGGCTGGCGGGCACGCAACGTCGTGCTGGCCACCGGCGCGTTCCAAGTACCCAGGATCCCTACCCTCGCCGTGGAGATTCCCGCGCACATCTTTCAGCTGCACTCCCACGAGTACCGCAACCCCGGCCAGCTGCCCGACGGTGCGGTCCTGATTGTGGGGACCGCGCAGTCGGGCGGGCAGATCGCAGAAGAACTGCACGCGGCCGGCCGGCAGGTCCACCTGGCCGTGTCCAGCTGCCCGGAGGCGCCCCGCCGCTACCGCGGGCACGACCTCATCCACTGGATCCTGAACCTCGGCATCCACGGGCCCGAGTACGGGCTGAACGCCTTCAGGACGGAGCAGCTGCCCTCCCCCGCGGCCCGCTTCGCCTGCAACCCGCTGCTCTCCGGCACCGACGGCGGCCACGCCATCCACCTGCGCGACCTCGGCCGCCAAGGCATGCGGTTGCACGGTCACTTTGAAGCAGTCCACGACGGCGGACTCGTCTTCACGGACGACCTCCCCGAACGCCTCGCTGCTGTCGAGGCCGGGTTCGGCCAGCGGATGCAGCCGCTGTTTGATGCGTACATCGCGGCGGCGGGGATTTCTGCGCCGCCGGCCGAACCGGCGAGGGTGGATGACTGGCTGCCTGAGACTTCCTCGCCGCGCGTGGATCTGGCGGCGGAGAACATCACTACGGTCCTGTGGGCCACCGGCTACAAGCTCGACATGAGCATCGTGGACATTCCAGTCCTGGATGAGTGGGACTACCCGCGGCATACGCGTGGGGTTACGGAGTATCCGGGCCTGTTTGCCGTGGGCTTGCCGTGGCTGACAGGGCATTATTCTCCGCTGCTGGGTGGCGTGGGGCTGGACGCGGAGTATCTGGCGGGGCGGATTGCTGAAAGGGCTGCTGGGGGAAATTAGAAAATCTCTTCTGACGCGCGAAGAATGTCCGAGCGTGCACTTAGGTTGTTCCGTGTGGACAACTGAAATGATGAGACGAACAACAAAGGACGCACGCGCCGGCCGCTACTCGAAGGCGGCGACCTCGATACTGGCCGGGCACAGTAAGAAACCAGGCAGCCCAGCCTGCGGTACGACTGCGCTGCCGAAGATCTCGGGGTGGCCCTGCCAAAAGCCGACACGCGGCGCCTCTGGTAGTACGGGCTGGTACGGACACCCATTGCAATAGACTAAGGGCGCACCGAACGCGTCCTAAGGGGGAGAACATGAACGAACTTATCCCTGGCGTAGGAGCCGGGTCACTCTTGCGATCTGAACTGCTCGCCGACGATCGATCAACGCGAATCGGCGCGATCCAGCAGATCGACTATGGCCAAGCTGTTGTGCTGACCCACGACCGTTGGAAATTCGACGCCGGCGGTATCCCACAATTCTCCTTTCTGCTGGCAACCCCGCAGGACGTAAATGACCCTCGCGTTGACGACGACGAAGTACTGCTCCTGCGTGTCGAGGGGACGGCGCCACTGTCACTAGAACGCGACTTGCATGCCGTTCGTGAGGAGTCGCTGCGCACGGCCCTTTCGAACAACCAGGACCCGGCCCCATCTGTCGTACTAGATGCGGAGCTTGATCCATTCACCAAGAATCGAGTTTCGTTCACTGGGGTGCGGTGCAAGATCCTCGGGACCTTTTACGAGGACGAGGTGGACGGGCAGAGAGTGCTTGAGTTCGGTGCTGACGTGGACAACTTCTATGCCACGTCCACGTATCGAGTCCTGAAACCGATCGGCGACGGCCTCGCCACGATTGCCTCCTACCTCAAGCCGACGGGGCGCCCTGTCGAACGCGTGCGCATCGGGGCGGTTCGGTACTCCGCGACGCGCCGCCGCGCCAAGACTTCCCAACAAGCCAACGCCGCGGTCGAAGTCAACATCCGCGACTTTATCGGCAATAAGACCGCCCTACTGGGCATGACTCGGATGGGGAAGTCGAATACCGCGAAGATCATCATCGCGCGCACATTCGCAGTCTCCGAGCGGCAGCGTGCAACGGGCGGGAGCCCCATCGGCCAGTTGATCTTCGACCCACAGGGAGAATATGCAAACCCGAACACGCAGGACGGCACCGAGATCGCAGCTATCGGCGCGAACCACGTCCGAATTTTCAAGTTCGGGGCGGACGGTGCACAGGCACATGTGAAGCCGCTCAACATCAATTTCTTCTCCGAGAACCAGATCGACGCGGTTCAGGGATTGATCTCCGACACCCTCAGTAGTGACGAGGCCGGCTATGTAAAGGACTTCGCGGGTACCTCCTACGCGGACGTCGCTGACGACCGCTCCGCCACCACACACGCACAGCGCGCCCGGCTCGTACTCTACGGTGCCCTCATGCGAGCGGGGTTCGCAGTGCCGACCAACTTTCGCGTGCGAATCAGTATTGCTGGCACGTTTCAACAGAAGGTTGTCGCTGAACTCGGGCGAAATCCGTTTACGCAAGCTGGATCCACTGCGAACATCGTCACCATCGCGGCCGCCGATATCGAAGACGTCGTCGACAAGATCGTGGGGCTGCGCGACGCCGGCGACAGAGAAGCGAATGACTTCGCGAAGGACGTTCGGTGGAAGAGTGTCGAGCCGATCTTCACGACTCGCAGCGGTAACCGAAACGTCCGAGGCTGGCGAAACTTGAACCCGCTACGTCCATTTCACAGTCCGCTGACGCGGAACGACCCCGCGATCGAGATCTACGAGGAGTTGGTCCGTGGGCGCATTGTGATCGTTGACTTGCACGTCGGCGCCGAGGCTGTGACTAAAGCGCTGAGCGAGTCGATCACGCGTCGGCTCCTTTCCAGGCAGACTGAGGTGTTCACGTCCGGGCAGGAGCCACCGCACATCCAGGTGATGCTCGAGGAGGCGCACAACCTGTTCTCATCCGACCGGTACAAGGACGACCTCGATGTGTGGGTCAAGCTCGCCAAAGAGGCCAGCAAACTCAATCTCGGCATGACGTACGCGACCCAGGAGGTCTCCGGCGTCGCGCACCAGGTCAAGGCAAACACCGCTAATTGGGTCGTTGCGCATTTGAACAACACGACGGAAGTGCACGAGTTGGCTAAGTTCTACGACTTCGGGTCGTTTTCGGACGCGATCATCGCGTCCGAAGACCGTGGGTACGTTCGACTTAAGACTCTGTCATCGCCATACATCGTCCCTGTTCAGATCGATCGCTACGACGTCGCCCTGGTGAATGAGGCACGGGCCGCGGCTGGGGACCCTCCGCTGACGCTGGACGGGACACGTTCCTGATGCCATATGAGACCATCGGCGGGGCTCACGAACTGGCCTCGCGACTGAGCCACTCAATGGCTGCCGTAAAAGCTATCGCGGATCAACGCACCTTTCACGTTCCTGCGGAGACGATCCACGACCCAGATGCAATCCGCAAGCGAATCCGTCAACGGAGTGACCTTGGGGTCTCGTCCTCGCAGGAGCGTCTCCTGTCAGCTCTGGCTATTGACGGTTCCTACGTCGTCGAGCAGGTACGCGACGGCCTGCCATCGGTGATGTATGGCTTCGCCCAAGCCGCCGCCGCGTTCCTAGACCTCAACGTTCTGGAATCTCAACGAGCAGAGCAGTTCGTCGACCCGTACCAAATAGAGCGCGCCGTCAACACGGCGCTTGTAACCCTCGATCTACCCGTTGCGGGCGCTTATACGCGCCCTGGCGTTGACATAGCAACCTCGTGGCGCGAGGCGATCAACGCGCTATTTCGGCAAAAGAAGATCGACGTAAACCGCCTCGACCAGCCGTTACTCGACTTACTCTTCATGCTCCATGGTGTGCCCGGCACGCCGGCAGCCACAGTTCCGGTCAATTGCCCCACTCCCAACTGCAGTAAGGACGTGCCGGTGCCGCCCGCTGGCCTCATATGCGATGCATGCGGTATTGATCTATTTCCAACGGATGTACTTCGCATCCACGAAGAGGTGGGCGAGGAGGGCTCGAACCAGTCCGCGCTCGGGCGCCTGATGTCTGTCGTAGAGTTGCTCGTACTCGTAGGTCTGACAACTCTGTTATGGGAGCAGTCGCGGCAGAAGGCCCTTCCCACGACTTTGTTTATCGTCGATGGTCCACTGGCCGTGTTCGGCACTCCAGCCAAGCTTCGCGGCCGGGCCTTGGAATACTTCCAGAATATGGGAAGTTCTGCTCCCGGTCGGGCGCCGTACATTTGTGGGATCGAGAAGTCTGGAGCTCTCGTGGACTACGCTCGCCAACTTGCCCGTCACGATATTCTCCAGCCTGGCGAGCTGCTGGTATGCGATGAAGAAATCATTGCCCGCGTCGTTAACGCGAACAACGCACGTGCTTATGGCAAGGAAACTTACTGGGGCCGTAAGTTCGTATACCGCGCCCCCGATGGCCGCGTTGTCGTCCCAACCGTACCGCCACCAACAGGCGCACCATACGACGCTAGCGGTGGCCAGGCCGACCCGGCGTCCTACCCGACCCTGTCAGCAATACTCGACGTGATCGACCGCACAGGATCCTCTATGTATGTCGATGGAATCATCCCGGTGGCGGCCGCCCACGGGAAGGCTGCGTTTCCGATCGGTGTGGGAACAGACGTGCTCCGCCTTGTGGCCACCAAACGCCTCGGCCTCGATTCGCCCGCAGGGGAACCGGGTCAGGCTCGGCCCACCCCATGAGCCAGAATCTAGATACTTCGGCGGTCGCAATCACTCGCGGTAATCCTGCCGCCACTCCCGCGATTCCGACGCACATCCTCGACAACGCCCGACAACTCATTTCGCCACTCGGCACCCTCAATCACGCACTGACGTCTGGCCGATATCAGTCGCCATTGCGCTATCCAGGGGCAAAGTCTTCCCTTGCCCCGGTGATCGCCCGGGTCTTGGATACTGCCCAAGGCTCGCGTGAGGTGCCGAAGATCAGCCTACTTGTTGAGCCATTCGCAGGCGGGGCGTCAGCCTCCTTGCGACTCGTCGGACAGGGGATCGTGGATCGAGTGCTGCTCGCCGATGTTGATCCATTGGTGACCGCATTCTGGCAGGTTGCGGCCGCCGATACGGAAACGCTGATCGACCGAATGCGCGATGAGTGGAACCGATACGTAAAGCCCGGCGGAGCCACGGGAGTTGAACGCTGGGACTACTGGCGTTCATGGACGCCCGCACGTAGCGCATCGCCCAATACAATCAGGCTCGGTCTGGCAATGCAATGTTTGTTCCTGAACCGCACGACATTTTCGGGGATCCTGCATGGCAAGGCCGGTCCAATTGGGGGACGCAAGCAAGAAAGCCCTTACGGAATTGGATGCCGCTGGAATCCCGACTCGATCGAGCAACGGCTCCGATACATCGGCCACTTGTATGACACCGGCCGCCTTGTCGATGTCTGGCGCAAGGATTGGAGAAAAACGCTTGACGATGTACCTGAACAATACCCTCAACTGATCCCATCTCGTGTCATCGCCTACCTCGATCCGCCATACCTCGAGAAAGCCTCCCACCTTTACCGTGCCTCCTTCGATCCCAGTGGAGGATATGGGCGAGATGGGGCAGGAAAAGCGCGGCTAGTCGACCACATGCTCCATATGCAGCTCGCCGAATATTTGCGCACTAAAGCCCAGTTCCGTTGGCTGCTTAGCTATGACAACAATTCGCTCTTGACCGATAGCCCTTGGCTCTATGCACACTCTCGCATGACTCCTAGTGCTGAGGACCGTGAGACGCTTGGTGTTCGCTCCTGGTCTTTGACAAAACGCTTAGTGACTGTGCGCTATACCGCTAGTGGCAAGACCGGCAAGCGTAATGCCGACGAACTCCTCATCACGACACTTCCACCGTCGAGAGTCCCTGTAGACCATCAGCTGAGGAGGCTGCCGGCTTAGAGAGTTTTCCCGGCTACGGCGGTAAACAACCAAAGAAATATGCAGAAATTCTTCAAGATTTGACCGTGCAGGATGCCCATATGCGAGAAGAATGAGCTTTACTTACCCTTTGAGTGTCGCCGAGAATTCTCTTCACCGTCCTTTAACGACTCAATTCGCCAGACGATTTGACTAGGTATACTGTCCCACTTATGGCCTTTGCTATTCGATTTCCAGTTGAGATCTGGCGCCATGGTCTTCGCCCTGTGGAGAATCTTTGCGTGCTTCGATGTGAGGCCATTCCATCCGCCCGTCGCGACAATTTCTCGACGTTCTTCGGGAGCTAGGACCGCGATCAATCGATCGCATTGGAGGACAACTCCTTCCTCCATGGCTAATGACCCAAGTTCTTTTTCCCAGGGCAGGAAGATGGTGGCGGCCACATTACCTCGTTCCTTATCGATCACGCCAAGGGCACACACTGCCGTACCTCTTCTATTACAAGTGACGACAAAGTCTTGCCACGGACCCGCCATTTCGGATGCGATATAACCTATGCGGTCAGAATCGATATATAGTGCAACCGCCCATCGGTCATGCGGATTTCCAGGTTCCGGAACAAGCTCAACTTCCACCCGCTGACCATGGTGAAGCCGCGAAAAGGCCGACGGATGGAAACGCGCTCCCCGAACATAGTGGCTATCAACCCGTCCCTCCGGTCGAAGCAGCATCTTCTTTGCAGGTCGAATGTATTCGTCGGCTGGCGGATGATACACGGAATCAAGTTCTCGGCTCAAGACCCCTCCTAGTCTCGTCGCAGCTCTGCAGCTCCGAAAACACAGTACCCACTACGACTCAAATAGAGCCCGGTAGCTCGATCCTAGTTCCATCGGTGCGGCCGACTACACGCCAAGTCCTAAATCCGGCTTCTTCGCTTGCGGTGGCGAGATACAACCCGCAGTCACCTATGCCAACAAGGTCGAAAGGCCCAGGCGTCCTGCTGTTGGCTGATGACATATATTTTTGCAAGGAATGGAGCGAACTTTTCTTCGGATTCTTGACGACTAGATTTAGGACCAACTCCGTTCCACGAAGATGGAAAGAATACGGCTGTCATTGCGACACCGCAGCCGCGGTTGCGTAAACATCTGCCGGCATCGGCCGGTGCAGCTTCCACGTAATTGCGATCGGTTTCTCGCCCGAGTGCTGGACGTAATCGACCTGGCCGAGGCAGGTGTATGGGACCGTCAACCCGGTCTCGTCGTCGGCTGTGTCCCGTGTGAACAGCACAATTTGCGAGCCATGGCTGGTCCTGTCCAGGTAGCGCTTGCCGACGGAGCTGGCTGGTGATGTGTTGTTCTGGGATTCCCAGTGGAACAGGTCCGGGCTGATGGCGTAGTCCCGGTACATCGTGGTGGCCGAGTGCTTCTTGTCGTCCTTGTTCAGGGTGACGAAGAAGGCGTTCGTGGAGGTAGCCGGGCACCACGCCACGCCCTCACGGTGCTGGACGTTCTTGCCCATTTCGAGCGAACCGTAACCGAGTGCCGCAAGGATCTCCTCACGCCGGTATGTGGCATGGGAAAGCAACGGAATGTGCTGAAGTCCCGCGCCGAGACCCTTGGCGGCATGCCTGGACGACGACGCACCCAGCCTCACCAACTGCTGAATCTCGGCGCACACAAACTGGTAGCCGCGAAGGTGGTCCAGCCCGGCGTCGTACGAGGCGAAACCGCTGGCGTCATCCCACAGCGTGTAGAACAGCATGCGCGCGAACACCTGCTCGCGCGGAGCGAGCTCCGCGTAGCGGGGAGAGTCCGCGGCGACAAGCATCGCGTAGGCGTCCGCGCGTTCGGGATCATCCACATGGATCAACGCAGCCATGCGGCCGAGTAGCTTCTTCTCCGCGGCATCGGAAAGCGTGAAGTGCTGATCCTTCAGTACGGCTTCGAGAGGCGAGAATCCGTCGATGAGATTCGCCTGGCGCAGATAGCCGGTCCACGAATCCCTGGTGGAGCGGTAGATGGTCTTCAGCTCATTGCCGGAAGCCCGAAGGTACGTTTCGAGATCCGTCTCCCCATGCGATGCAATGTCCTGGACCAACTGCTTTTTCGTGAATTTCAGTTGAGCTTGGAGGTTGTCCAGGACGACCTTCTGCGCAACCCGGTCGAGCACGATCTGCGATCCCGACTGAAGGAACGGGAATTCCTCCTCCACGGCCTTTTCCAGTTGCTTCCTGCCGTACCCGGTCAGCGCACGGTACCTGAGGTCAAAGCGGAATTCGCGCCGCTGCTGGCCGATGAAGTCGAGTACCGTCAGCACTGCCTTGTCATCCGCACGGCGGAGGCCGCGGCCGAGCTGCTGCAGGAAGACGGTGGAGCTCTGGGTGGGCCGCAGCATCAGGATCGTGTCTACCTGCGGCAAGTCCAGGCCTTCGTTGAAGAGATCTACCGCGAAGATGCAGTTGATCTCCCGGTCACGGAGCCGTCGGAGAGCCTGAGCGCGGACGGCGTCATCGGTTGTGCCGTCGACGGCCACCGAGGCAATGCCGGCCCGGTTGAAAACCTCAGCCATGTAGTGCGCGTGCTGAACCGACACGCAGAAGCCGATGGCGCGCATATCCTCGGTGCTAGTGACCTTTTCCCGCAGCTCGCGGATAACCTTCGCGGCACGTGCATCGTTGCCCGTGTACAGGCGGTCCAGCTGAGCGGTGTCGTAGTTGCCGCGCTTCCATTCGACCTGGCTGAGGTCGACGTCGTCGGACACACCGAAGTAGTGGAAGGGCACCAGAAGGTCGGCGTCCAGTGCATCCCAAAGGCGGAGCTCGCTGGCTGTACGTCCGTCAAAGAACTGCTGGGCGACGTCGACGCCGTCACCGCGTTCCGGCGTCGCGGTCAGCCCCAGCAGTTGTTGTGGCTTCAGGTGATCCATCAGGGACCGATACGTCGGGGCCATGGCGTGGTGGAACTCGTCGATGACCACGACGTCGAAGAGTTCCGGGTCCAGTTCCCGGACGCCGCGGGCGTTGAGAGACTGCACCGATGCGAAGATGTGCCTCCACTCGGACGGCTTGTGGGCACCGACGTAGAGCTCACCAAAGGCACCGTTCTGCATGACATCCCGGTAAGTGCGCATGGACTGCGCGAGGATCTCCTGACGGTGCGCGACGAAGAGCAACTTGAGATCCCGCCCAGCGGCCTCGCACAGGCGTTTGTAGTCCAGAGCCGCAGTGATGGTTTTCCCGGTACCGGTTGCTGCGACCAGCAGATTCCTGTTGAAGCCCTTGGAGCGCTCCGCCTCAAGATCTTCGAGCATTTCCTCTTGGTGCAAAAACGGTTGAACCTCGAGTCCAGTTGTAGCGTCGGGAGCTGCCGTGCGTTTGCCGCCGTTGCGCTCCAGTGCAGCGTCGAGCTTGGCTGCGTCGCGTTCTGGGTCATAGCTCTGGAAGGCGCGCTGTTCCCAGTAGCTGTCGAAAGTGACCTCAAATTTCTTCAAGAGAGCGGGAGTGGAGACGGAGCTCAGGCGGACGTTCCATTCCAGACCGTCCAACAGAGCAGCCTGGCTCAGGTTGGAGCTGCCAACATAGGCCGTGTCGAATCCCGAGTGCCGGCCGAACAGCCAGGCTTTGGCGTGAAGGCGGGTGGCCTGGGTTTCATAGTTGATCTTGACTTCAGCGCCGTAACGGTTGACGAGTTCGTCGATGGCGCGGCGCTCGGTTGCCCCCATGTAGGTGGTGGTGATGACCCGCAGCTTCACGCCGCGGTCGGTCAGCTGTTCAAGGGCCGGCTGAAGAAGCCTGAGGCCTGTCCAGCGGACGAACGCGCAGAGGAGATCCACTGTGTTCGCTGACTCGATCTCAGCTCTGAGCTCTGCGGCGAGATTGGGATCGTCCTTGCTGTTGGTCAGTAGAGCCGAGTCGCTCAGCCTCGTGGTGGGGCGGCGGAGTTGGCGTCTCTTTAGTGCGTCGGGACGATGGAGGGAAAGGAGCTGGCTCGGGCCGTCGGCGACCCGGTCTTCATGGCTCAGCGCTTGGAGCAGTCGATTGGCCAGGGCCACGCGCTCGGCGGGTTTTGCTGCTATCAACGCATCTCGGACGACATCGGCCACGTGCCGCGAGAGGATGTCTGGGGCGTCTTCCTCCCCGATTTCCAGGAAACCGGGTTGAAGGTCCGGTGCCGTCCTTAGGTGCCTCTCAAGCGAGGCTGTCTTCAGCAGCTCGTACAAACCTTCAGGCAACTGTTCCGTGGCCGTACCCCCGTCGAATGTGTCCATTGCGCCAGGGTATTTGTTCGGGATGCTGTTGGCGAATGCCCGGTCAATTGGTTCAGTCGAAAGCCATTCGTAGAGTCCGACACCCAGGTGTCGACGCGACGGTGAAGTCTTCCTAAAGCCCGGCGTCGATAGCGTCTCTGGGCATCAATACGGAAAATCGTCTCTTCGTCAGCTTGAGTTGCCAGATACGTGGGGCGACAGCCAGAACCCTGCGAAAGCGAACCAGCTGGAAGCCTAGTAACCCTCCTTGGTTCCCACTAACCTTTGGTCAAGGATGACCATCCAGCGTCCGGTTCCGCCCTAGCCACGACGCTGGCTCCGGGCCAGAGTTTCTGGAGGAGTAATGCTGCCAGACCTCATCGTACCGAATCTGAGGGTTGTGTTTGTCGGCACGGCGGTAGGAAACAGATCTGCAATCCGACATCACTACTATTCGGGAGTCGGTAACGAATTCTGGCTCTTGCTGTTCAATGCCGGCTTCACACCGATCCTACTTGCCGCGGAGCAAGATGGTCTTCTGACTGACTACGGGATCGGAATGACGGATCTCAATAAAGACGTGGTCCAATCAAACGATCTAAATCTTGACTTGAACAAGGGCATTAGTGAATTCGAAGCTAAGATATCGGAGTTCTCGCCCAACTACGTGGCTTTCAATGGGAAGACTGCAGGGGCGGCATATGCAAAGGGACAGGGATTCAGCAAACCTATGCTGGGCCTCCAAACCTGGAAAGTAGCGACGAGCAAGGTGTTCATCTTACCGAGCTCCTCAGGCGCCAACAGACGGTCTAGCTACGAAGGGCGTGACACGCGCCTGGCGTGGTGGGCAGAATTGGGCGACCTTGTTCAAGGGTGAGTTACAGGCGGCAACGCCGAGAGAACCGCAACTATCCGCACAGCGTCTACCGCTAGCAAGTAAACAGGGGTGGGGATACATTGCCTGAAGATTGGTTCACCCCGACCCTTAGCTCCATAGCCGCGATTGCCTGGCCCTTGGTTCTGGTGGCTATTGCAATCATCTTTCGCCACCAGATCGGCCGCTTCATTGACGAAGTCTCAGAAGTTACTGGATTCGGCGCCAATGCAAAGCGTGCAGGGACTCTTCGTTCTGAAGATCTCAAGGACAGGACCCAGGAGTTGGAGGAAGAATCCGACGCAACAGAAACCGATGCACCCAAGGGATACGAAGAATCCTCCTCAGGCCGGAATAGTTCCTCCTTACTGGACTTCATTGGAAAGCAGGTTGAGGCCAACCTAAGGTGGGCTAGGCAGAACTCGCAAGCAGCTTCGTCAGGCGCACTGGTTGAACTGATCCGCTCAACATATACAGATCTACGATTGGGCATTCGTACTGTGGCATATCACTTGGGAGGAAAAGCCGCCGTATCAGGAAAAGAACTTAGGCATGTCGCACCTCATGTGGCTTTGAAACGCATTGGGGCGCCGGCCGGGTTGATTGAGCTTGTCCACGAAGCGCGAACCTTTGCCACCGATGTTCGAGGGAACTCAATTCAAGTGAATGAACAAGCAGCGCGGAATTATATCGATACGCTTCTCGAAATAAATCGGGAACTGTTCCAGTGGGCTAAGGAAAGAATGCCCGACTAGATAACAGCACGCAGGAGAAGGCCAAACTTCGGCGGCTGCTGCCGGCGCGCACGGCGAGTCTCGCTCAAACTCTCTTAGCGGAATGTTCCAGACCTCTCTGGGGCAAACCGGATGTGGCATTCCAAAAATCCAGGAATACTGTTTCATCGCTTTCTATAGCTCAAACTCTATGTTAGGCAGAACTTTGCTGCGCGTAGCATTGCCGCTCGCGCGCCGGACAGGTTCTTGAGTTCTCAAAATCTCTGCTCCCTATATCAGCCCGCTTCATCGGCTAGCGTCCAAATTTGTTTCAGCGGTAGTTCCTGTCGGACGCGTGCAGGAAATTCCGCATAGTGATTCTGGACTTGATTCACCAGTTCGTCCGCGTCCCAGACGCGAATGGCGAATCTCTGCGAGTCCACCAGTTTTCGGGCCGCCCTGGTAAGTCCTCCCCAGGCTACGAGGAGGCCCTGGTCAGCCTTGTGGATCGATAGCGACCCGTGCAGCTGGGATACGGTCGGAGAATCCACTGGGCTGGCTTGACTCTTCACCTGAACGATGACACGCGGGCTATCCAAGCCCAGGAGTCCCTTCCCGGCTACGAGATCGATGCCGTCGTCAGTTCCTTGCCCATGTTCGGTACACACAAAACCATCGGCTTTGAGGATTTCGGCAACCATTGCTTCCATCTTGTGCCCTGCAAAAGTTTCGATGAGACGGCTTGCTATCGAATCAGCTGCATAACGTGATATGTCTACAGGCACGTTCTCTTGCTCTGTTTCATCGACCGAAAAGCCGCCATCTTTGGAAGGCGCTTCTTGCATCTCCAACCGGGCTCCCGGGTCCTTGCCGGTCGACATCGCAGTGCGTAACCGGAACTCCGCGTCGTTGCGTTCGATACGACAGATCGTTGAAAACGCTCCGAGAGAGTAAAGCAAATCCTGATTGATCCGCGAACGCGCAATGTCAGGAGCGTCCCATCGCACGCGGCGGACATGGCGACGTTCTGGATCCGGTTCGTTGGAGTCGTACTCATATGGACCTTCGATGGTTCCAATCGCGACCACGGCCGAGCGTTTGAGAGGCATCACCACGAGGTCCCCAATCTCCATCCGCCCGCGCAATGCCCACAGTTGCGCCGCGAAGTTCCGGACAGCGCCAAGCTTCTGGCCCGGAATTCCGGCTTCGACTCTCGCAAAGACCTTTTCCCTGGTGTCTGAGTCTTGGAGTGATTCCACGTCGCCATACCCCGCGCCCGTGACCGACTTACTGAGAGCCCATTGTTCCCGCTCCCCCGTGCTTCCCGCCCGAATCAGCCATGCCGTCATCTACTCACGTGCCTTTCGAAGCTCGCCATGCTCTTAATAGGGTCTGCCAGTACACTCAGCGCCATTCTGCCAACTTCATAAGCCTTCGTGCATGAGGAGTCTTCCGACTCGCGACTAATGGACGAGGTCTTCAAAAGTTCACCGAAGCACCTTCGGGTGCCCAAGCCTCCGACACCGATGAATCCCGAAGACGCACTCAGGGGCAGGAGTAGTCGTAATCAAGTCCCGCCGACACGTACTGGGTTACCGACACCCGGCTTCCGGTCGTCAGACCGGGCAAGGAACAGTTCGACATCGCTCCGCGCAAAGTCTTGGCGCCGGCAAGCCAGCTCGGCAGCCCGGTGAGCGAGCTGCTTGAAGGCACGGTCCCGGCGATGGTCCCCCACTGGTACCCGGTCGAATAGATCCCCACGCCGGCACCGCTGACGCCGGATGTGATGCTCTTGAAGTAGGCCACCATGCCTTCGAGGTCGGCCCTGTTCAGGGCCGTGTTGGCCTGCCAGCTGTTGCCGGTTTCCACGTCCAGCCACCAGAAATAGCTCCCGGGGTTGCTGACCCCGCGGATTGTGGCGTCGTCGTAGGCCTTCGCGTAGCCGTACATGTAGGAGCAGGCGGCATCGACGGCGCCACCGCAGCTCCCGTAGGGATTGGTAACCTGCTGGCCTGCGTAGCTGTTAGACGTCGGCCACCACGTGCCCGCATGCCCCGGGTTGGCCGTGTTCACATACAAGGCCACCTTGGGCTGGGCCGTTCCCCCGGTGGAGCCTGCCGCCCAAGCGAGTTGCTCAGCCAGGCAGGGGTTGGTGTTGTTGGCCAGGCCGCCGGTCACTCCCACGATCGCGAAGGCCTGCCCCGTGGGAAGGGTCTTGCCGCACTGCGGCCAGGAAACGTCGTTGCCCACCGGTTCCGGGCTACGGGGTGGCGGTGCCGCCGTCGCCGGGGCCGCCCCAGCGGTCAGCAGCCCAAGAAGGGCCAGGAACGTGCACGCCATCTTCATCGGGAAACGGGCCATGACCCATGGTAGTCCCCGCCGAACGCTGCGGGACCGAGACTTGCTGACTCTCGGCAGCGCACCCGCCGTATCCGCGGCAATTCCCGGGCGGCCGCCGTCGTGCACCGGACCTGCCGGCGCGCGACGGCGACGCTCCCCCCAGGAACGACGGCGTCTAACTCCCCGCGTTAGACGCCGCCGAGATCATGATGAATAGGACCACGAGAATTCCCAGCGCGGCGCAGATGGTGTCAATCCAGCCGAGGACCTTGCCCACGGTCGCCGAATGATGAAGAGCCTCAGCCTTCCGTGCGTTGGAAATCGCCAGAGGACCGAAGACAATTCCCAGGACGAAGAATCCGATGACCCCGAAGATGATCGACTTTTCCTTGAATTTGCTTCCCTGGAAGTGCTCCAGCGAATTGCTCAGCTGCACGGTCGGGTAATTCGGGTACTGGTAGGACTGGCTGTAGTTTGACTGGGACATTCTGAGACCTTTCGACGACGGTGTCGGTGATTTTGGGTGACTCCCGCCGCCGCTTTCTCGGTCCGCCGTGCAATCCCCCGAAACGAAGATACGCAGCAGTTCACGCCCACGGTGCAAACTGGGCCAATCTTGGGTAAATCCTGCTGCGACCCTGTGTCCCGCACGCTCACAGCTACGAAATGCGACCCGTCCAAAGCCCCCGCGGCACCGAATGCTTTGTGTTCATAGACGGAAACAGGGCAGGAGGTGGGTTGCGTGACTACGGCGCAGCTGGGACGCCTATGCTGGAATGCAATGGACAATCCCCATGCTTCCGAAACGGCGGAGACTGCCGCCGGGCCCGCTTCAGACGCGCCTGGTGCCGCTGAGCCCGGCGTCGCCACGGCGCAGGAGCTGAACGCCCAACTGGGCGCGCTCCTCGGACAGATCGCCGACGGCGACCGCGCCGCCTTCGCGGACTTCTACCGCCTCACCTCGCGCCGGGTGTTCGGCATGGCGCGGCGGATCCTGGTGGACCTGGAGCTCAGCGAGGACGCCACCCAGGAAGTCTTCCTGCAGGTCTGGCAGAACGCCGCGAGCTTCAACACCGCGGCCGGGAGCCCGCTGGCCTGGCTGATGACCATCGCGCACCGCCGGGCCGTGGACAAGGTCCGCTCCGTGCAGGCAGCTACCGACCGCGAAGCCAGGTACGGCGCCGACAGCCAGGAGATCGACCACGACTCCGTGTCCGACGAGGTGGGCAGCCGCCTCGAAGCCGAAGCCGTAGTGCGGTGCCTGAAGACACTCACCGAAACGCAACAGGAATCCGTCCGGCTGGCGTACTACGGCGGCCTGAGCTACCGGGAAGTCGCCGAGCAACTGAATTCCGCGCTACCGACCATCAAATCCCGGATCCGCGACGGACTGATCCGCCTGAAGACCTGTTTGGAGGTGAGTTGAGATGAACAGCATGGACACGAACGACGGCGGCACGCAGCCCCGCGGCTTCGCCGCCGATATTGCCACCGACCTGAAGGCCGGCCGCGCCGTGGAGCTGGCGGAGATCTACGCCCTGGACGCCGTCAGCGATGACGAACGCGCCGCCATCGACTCGTACATCTCCACCGCCCCCGAAGCAGAACGCACAGCCTTCAACGAACGCGTCCGCCAGGCCCGGGAAACCCTGGCCCTGGCCTTCACCGCGGAGGAAGAACCGCCCGCCGGGCTGCTCGAGCGGACACTGAGTCAACTGCCCGTACAACCGTCGGCACAGACGCCCGCACAGCTGCCGGAAGCAACGCCGTCGGAGGCGG
Organism: Arthrobacter cupressi; assembly: GCF_900099975.1. Taxonomy (GTDB): domain Bacteria; phylum Actinomycetota; class Actinomycetes; order Actinomycetales; family Micrococcaceae; genus Arthrobacter; species Arthrobacter cupressi. Next base: position 236,036 of record NZ_FNEI01000001.1, on the reverse strand, counting down.
CGGCACCCGCTGGCCTCCCGGCGTCGGGCGATGAACTGGCAGCCGCGCGGCAAAAGCGTGAGGAACGACGCCGGCCTTCCGCCGTCCGGAACTGGCTGCTCGCCGCTGCGGCGGCGATTGTCCTGGCCGTGGGCGGGGTGGGGATCGGCGGCTATGTGGCCAGCCAGAACGATCCGGTCACCCAGATCCTGCAGGCGCAGGATGTCCGCGAAGCCACGGTGGGCGTCACCGGCGGCGGCACGGCGACCGTTGCCATCTCGGAGTCGAAGGATGCCGTGGTGGTGCGGATGAAGGATGTTCCTCCGCCGCCCGCGGGCAAGGTGTACCAGATGTGGCTGATCCCGCAGGACGGGTCGGCACCGGAGTCGCAGGGCCTCATGGATGCCCAGACGCTGTCCCAGCCCGCCGTGGTGAAGGGAATCGCGAGGGCCGCGTCGCTGGGGGTCACGGTGGAACCCGTAGGCGGATCCGCCCGGCCGACCTCACCGACCGTTGCCTCGGCCCCACTGCATTCCTAGCCTGTTTTCCAGCCTTGTCTCCTGGGGCGTCCCGCGTTCAGCGGGGCGCCCCAAAGTTTTTTCCTGATGCACCCATCCGGTCCGGGATCGGCCCCGAATAACGGGCGTAACCCTTTTGGGGGGAATCAGAACCGCTGCTCCTTAGGCAGCAACTGCATACAGGAGAGATCATCATGGCAACTCATCCGCTTACCAGTACCGCAGCCCGCACCAATGTCCAGAAGGCGTCCCTGGCCGTGGGCGCCGTGTTCCTGCTAGTCGGTGTGCTTGGCTTTGTTCCGGGCATCACGGCCGGCATGGATCAGATGCACTTCGCAGGACACCACTCTGAAGCCATGCTGCTGGGCCTCTTCCAAGTCTCGGCCCTGCACAACATCGTCCACTTGCTCTTCGGCGCAGCCGGGCTGTTCCTGGCCCGCAGCGCCGCAGGTTCCCGCTCCTTTCTGCTTTACGGCGGCGTCATCTACCTCGTCCTGTTCATCTACGGCCTGGTGGTCCCGCAGGATTCCCCCGGTAACTTCGTGCCGCTGAACGCCTTCGACAACGTGCTGCACCTGCTCCTGGGTGTAGGCATGGTGGGCCTGGCCCTGATCCTCACCCGCGGCCGCAACAGCGTGCGTTCGTAACCCGTACTCACAGGCTCCCGGCGCGAAGCCCGGGGAGAAAAAGTCAGGGCTCCCGGAATTCCGGGAGCCCTGACTTTTGTTTTGGGATCTTACGCCTTTACCCGTTGCGCGAGCGCGTCCTCGAGGAAGCCGAGGTGGGCCGGGGTCGGCCTGGTCACGTGGGCCTCGTACTCGGTGTGCTTGACCAGGAACTTTTTGATGAACGGGCACACCGGAACAATCCGCAGGCCCGCGGCGACCGTCTGGTCCAGCGCTTCAGTGGCAAGCTTCCCGGCCAGGCCCTGCCCGCCGTATTCCTCGTTGACGACCGTGTGGTAGAAAATCCGCTGCTTGGCTGCGGCTTCCGAATCCGTGCCGGCGCCGCCTTCGTAATCCTTGTACGCGGCCTTGCCGATAACGCGGCCGGCGTCCTGCAGTTCGAAGCGTTCCCGATCGGGGTTGTGGTGGATGTCTATAGTCATCCCCCGAATCTACGTCATGCCGAGGGTCCGGCCGGGTCCTTCCGGGCCTCGAGCCTGCCGGCGATTTTCTCTTCGAGCGCCGCGACAGCCGCTTCCGGCAGGACGATCAGCCCGTCCAGTTCCTTGCGGGCGCGCCTGTACGCCGTCTGCCGTTCGGCCGGTGTGGCGGCACTGTCCCCGGCGATCCGCAGGAGCTTCCGGGCGGTCGCCAGGCGTTGGCGCTCGGGGCCCGTGAAATTGCTGTCCTTGATGCGCTTGCCTTCGCGTTCGGCGACGTCGAACGCCAGCTCGAAGCCGTGCACGGCGGCGCGGTATTCGGCCAGGCGGGCCGCCGTCGTGATGTCTTCCGGGGCCGCCGGTCGCAAGGCGTCGGCCTCCTTCTTGGCCCGCAGGAACGCGACGGTGAGGGGCTCGCGGACGTCCGTCATCAGCGGAAAGTCAATGAGCTTGCCGACGTCCAGCTCGTAGTCCAGCCACTTGTGGTTCACGGAATCGTGGGCTGCGATCAACGCGGCCACCTCGGCTTTATTGGCTTGATCTGCCGCGGCGTTCTGGTTCTTCAGCTTGAGCAGTTCGACCTTGCGCCGGTGCCGCCGCTCGCTCGCCTTGGACCACTGGCGCGCCCACCCGCCGGCCATTCCGCCGAGGGGGAAAACGAGCCACCAGTAGTTTCCGAGGAAGTCGAAGAAGGGTTCCACCCGTTCATCCTCGCATCGCGCCGACGCGCCTCCAAGGTCCTGGATTGGCGTGGTTTGGCTTTGGTTTGGCTTTGGTTTGCGCCGCCGGCGTGGCTGTCCGGCCCCTCGGTTACGATCCCCCTATGGAGCAGAAACTGCATTTCATCACCTTCGCCACCGAGGACCTGGACCGCGCCCGCGGGTTTTACACGGACGGCCTCGGCTGGGAACCCTTGCTGGATGTACCCGGGGAAATCATCTTCTTCCAAGTGGCGCCCGGCCTGGTGCTGGGCCTGTTCGACTCCGTGAAGTTCAACCAGGACCTGGGCAGGCCCGGGACACACGAAGGCGTCAGCGGCGTGACCCTTTCCCACAACGTGGCCAGCGCAGCCGAGGTGTCCAGCACGATTGCCAGGCTCGAAGCGGCCGGGGCCACGGTGCTGAAACCGGCACAGGCCGGGGAGTTCGGCGGGATCTTCCACGGCCATGTCCAGGACCCCAACGGCATCATCTGGGAGATCGCGCACAACCCCGGCTGGACCGTCGGCGTGGACGGGAAGGTGTCGCTCGGCTGACATTATGACGTCCGACACAACGCCGGTGTCCTCCCGGAGCTACCATTGACCACGTGGCTGACCGCTGCCGGAGCCCGCCTTACCGGGCTGGTGCCGGGCGACATTGCCGCCGGGTTCGTGCCCACCCGCGCCGCCCAGCTTCTGCTCACCCTCCTCGCCTCTGCGGGCGCGGGCGCCGACCACCGTGCGCGGCGTGCTCGACGCGACTGGCTGATCCCCGCCATCCCGTTCATCCGAAAGAATTCCGCTATGTCTACAGCGTCTCCAGAAAGTACCGTCCTGCGAGTTTCCAGCGCCGGAAAGGAGCCCGTCATCCTCAGTGTTGTGGGTGGTGAAACGGTGAACATCCGAATCGAAGTCGAAAGCAACTGCACCTGCCAGGCGGAGCCGGCACTCCGCGCCGGGGCCTACACGGACAGCGACCTCGGTCTCGCTTAGCCCTCACGCCCCCGGCTCGGTCAAGTACGGGTAGACCGGCGTGCTGTAGTCAAGACGCCATTCCCGGCACGAGGGCAACACCAATCGCAATGAGGGCCAGGGCGACGGCCACGGCCCGGTTCGCGAAGCGCCTCCACGGGAGCATTTTCTCGAGGGCGATGAATGCTCCAACTACTGCCATCCAGCCAAGGTTCATAACGCCGAGCGCGAACAATGCAATCATCAGCGCCCAGCAACAGCTGACGCACCACGTACCGTGTTCCACCCCCAGGCGCAACGCGCCCACGAAGCCGTACCGCACCCGGCGCAGGATGAAATCCATGGGCGTCCGGCATTTCATCAGGGCGATGTTCTTCGCTGGCGTGAACTGGTAGGCGGCTGCCGCGAGGATCACGACTGCCGCCACGTAACGGCCTCCCGGTTCCGATGTGAGCGCGCCGGGAACGATTGCCACAAGCAAGGCGTAGGCCCCGTAGGCCGCCAGGCCGAAGACCGTCCACGCCAGGAGATAGCCGGCCACGAATAGGGCCGTGGAACCCCGCGGAGCATACCGTCCGGAGCCGCGGCGGTGGCGTTGGATTCTGTCATAGGCCACCACCATCGGGGCAACGGACGGAAACATCATCGCGGCCAGCATCACCACCCACGTGGTGAGGAAGAAGCCCAGCGGACCGGGGTCCGTCCAACGCCCCATGTCCATGCCATTCATCTGCACGGCCGAGAAAACCCAGCTCGCGGCGGCGAGCGCCAGAAGGAGAGCGACGAGGCCTGCCACCCGGGAATCGATGGCGCGTGGGTCAAACCGGAAAACCGGGGCGTGCGGTGTGCGCGCCCCGGTTCCGGGTATTCCTTTCCTGTTCACAGTTCTTTCCCGTTCACCCGCGGCCGGCCTTCAGGCCCGGCCCTTGGCGGCGCCTTCGGGCATCTCGCTGGCGAAGCTGAAGTCAGCGCTCTCGCCGTAGACGCCTTCGAAATCAAGGCCAAACAGGGTGGATGATGCAGGTGCCTTCCCGATCATGAACTCGGGAGCGAAACCGTACATCGCGTTCTTGACTGTTGTGACACCGCCGTCGATTCCGGGCAGCGGCTCGAAGGTGTAACTCACACTCCCTTCCACCGAAGCAGACGGTGTGTCGCTGTCGGAGAAGCTGATGCTCGCCCGCTGGACACCCAGCCATTCCCCATACAGCGCCGCAAAGTCCGCGAACGGGCCTCCCTCGTCACCGTGCAGGATCCGCTCTAGGGCAGTTGCCTGGCCATCGGCCGCCCCTTGATCAACCACCACCCCGACCTTCCAGCCGCCGGCCGACAGGTTCGAGGGGAACCAGTTGGCGAAAGCGAAATCGACTCCCGAGAGATCTGTGTCGTCGAGTTTGCCGCCCTCAATATGGAACACGGCAACGCCTCGACATTCCCTGTTCGGGCCGGTGGGCTCGCCGTCGACCGGGCACGGGCAAATCAACGAGCAACTGCAACTTGCAACATACTTTCCCGACATTTCCCAAGACATTTAGGACCCTCCTCGCTGGCTCTATCGCCGACCGGAGCGCCCCCAGACGCAGCGCCGAACACTGAAGAAACGGGGTCACAAGCCCCCGTTAAGGCAGAGGGTAGGCCTGCCCCAAGACCGAGTCAATATGCCGCCGCGGGTCAATCGAAGGCGCGATTTGGACGGCATCCGACCGTCTTTCCTGCCCGGTCCGAGGGCTGGATTTGATTAGTTATACAACCCCGATACAGTGGCGATACCCCATCCAAGCGAGGCCCCGTGAGCGACACCGCCGTCCAGTTCCTGTCCCGACCTTTGACTGCCCAGCCCGGCCAGCCCCTGCGCGTGGCGGCGTACTCCCGCATCGCCGAAGCCATCCGCACCAAGCTGCTCCAGCCCGGCTCGCTGCTGCCCACCGAAACCGAGCTCGGCGTCATGATGGACGTCAGCCGCACGGTGATCCGCGAGGCCCTCATGCTGCTCGAGGAAGACGGACTCACCCGGGCGCGCCGCGGCGTCGGACGCTTCGTGGCGGACTCGCTCCCCCGCATCGGCATCGAAAAGATCCGCCCCTTCGACCAGCTCCTGGGCGGCTCCGAACTGGACGTCCAGGTCAAGCGCACCCTGGCCGAGTTCCAGCCGGCCTCAGAGTTCGTCGCCCCGGGCATCGGCGTCGAACCCAACGAGGACTGCTGGCTCTGGGAAAGCGTGCTGATCCGCAACGGCGAGGCGATCGGGCACCTGCAGGAGAACGTACCGATCAGCGCGGGCCGGGAGCCCGATTCCGGCAAGAAAGCCGGTTCCGGCGAGACAGCCGACGACGGCGACTGGCTGGCCGCCGCGGCCGACCCCGCCGGCCGCACCAGCCTGGCTCCCAAGACCCTCCTTGAGATCCTCGCCGAGCGTCCCGGCATGAGCCTTGGCCCGGGCGAATGCCAAATCAGCCTCAGCACCGCCGGCCCCAGCCGTGCCAAGCTGCTGGCGCTGCGCCCTTCGGACCCGGTCCTGGTCCTCACCCAGTACGTGCGCCGCGCGGGCAAACCCTTCTACCTGGCCAAGTGCCTGGTGGCAGCGAAGGCCGGGCACTTGTCGGTCATGCAGTCCTCCTAGGAGACCGGCCGCAGGGACGTGATCATCCTCTTGATGTCCTTGTATTCCTGGGTCTCCATGTAGGCCTCGGGTGTATCCGGTCCCGGCGTCGCACCCTCTACGGCTTCCATCGGGTTGTACGCTCCGCCAAAGGCGGCACCGCTGGGTGGCCAGGTGAAGAAATGGAAGATGGGGCAGGCATCGGGACCGCTCGGCGCGGGGGACGAGGTGATTCCGTAGGCAAAGGGACCAGGCGTTGCCGGGTCCGTGCCCTGCCGGCCCTCGAAGACGAAGCGGGGCGTGGTTCCCTTCTGCGCCAGCGCCGGGAGCGGTTGCGAATCAAGCAGCGAGTACGGCGACCGCGTGGTGCACTCCGCGCCCGCAACCATGTTGGTCCGCAGCGTCGCCAACTGCTTTCCGGCCTCGTTCGCCACGCTGAGGAAGATACCACCGGCTGCGGCTTGCCCTGCCGGGTCCGTGATCGTCCAGCGTGCGGGATGCTCGAAAGTAAGCGTGTCGTCCTTGGTCTTGTAAGCGGCCCAGGTCTCCGCCGAGTTCCCCGGCGTACCTGACGACGGCGCTGTGGTGGGAGTCTCCGATGCCGAGCCTCCCGGCGTGGCACCGTCAGCGCCCGACGGGCTGGGCCCGGGCGACGGTTGGACGCACGCCCCCAGGAAGAGCACGAGGGACAAAGCTACGACGGAACGGGTCGTGTGGCGCACGGCAGTCTCCTTGGACACGTGAGACCAGCGAATAGATGCCTCAATTGTGAGGCGGTTATGGGGCCGGAAGAAGCCATAAATCCAATCGGTATCCGAACGTTGTGGCTGGTCACGAATCGATTCTGCTGGATCACCCTGCGCCTACCCCGGCGCACGCCGCGCCGTTCCGGGCCTGCCGGGTCTAACCAGCCGTGTGATCCAGCAGAATGTCCGCGGACCAGGGCCCATCGAGTTCCTGCACGGCCAGGCTCAGCCACAGGACCAGCATGTCGTCCGGCTGGGCGGGGTCGATGCCGAAGATTTCCTCCATCCTCCGCAGCCGGTAACGCAGGGTGTTCTGGTGCAGCGACAGGGCGTGCGCGGTCTTGGCCGAGTCGCAGGAGAAGGCCAGGTACGTGCGCAGGGTCTTCGCGTAGTCGGTGCCGGAGCGGGCGTCGTGTTCCAGCATGGCGGCCGCGGCCGGAGACATCAGCCGGGGCTTGCTGCGGAACAGCGCCGCCACATCCAGCAGGGTGAGGCGGCTGCGCAGCTCCGCCGCGCTGGCAAACCCGCTGCCGGTCCCGCCGCCGGAAGCAGGCCCTGCCCCAACAGCCCCGGCCCCGCGCCCGCCGTCGGCCAGCATCAGAAGCACCAGGTCGGCGTCGTACTTTGAGCGGCTGATCTCGTTCACCGCGGCGACCGGCGTGCCCAGCGCGACCCGCAGCTCCAGCCGCAGCGACGCGGCGGCCCGATCGATCAGCCGCCGCGCCAGGGTCCCGATCTGCGGCAGCGCTGCCGCCCCCGCCTCGGTGAACAGGGCGTAGATGGTGGTGCCAATCATCACGCACTGGGTTCCTTGCCGGTACGCCTCGCATTGCGTGGTCACCAGGTCCAGCACGCGGGCCAGCGCAATCTCCTCCGAGCCGGGCACCACCTCCGCCTGGAAGGCGACGACGGCGAACGGGCCTTGGCGTCCGAGCGCCAGCTGCTCCGCCACGAGCTGGGCGTCGCTGTCGCTCTCCAGGAGGCGGCGCAGGAGTTCGGCGCGTTGCTGGCGGGCGAGGTCGTAACTGCTGCGGGCGCGGAGCATGTGCAGCGCGGCAATGTCGGCGGCGCTCTCCAGGGCGCGTTTGGCCTCGGCGTCGAAGGCGCCTTCCGCATCCACCACCCAGATGGACCCGAGCGGCTGGCTCCCGGCGCGGACGGCGATGGCCAGGCGGTCCATGGCGGCTTCGCCCACGCCCTCGATGTGCACGGCGCCCTCTGCCCGGAACACCGCCGCGTACTGGCCGGCGTTCTCCGGGAGGTAGGGAACCTGCCGGCCCAGGATGCCGCTGCGGCGGTCCTCGTCGATGGGCTGGCCCGGCAGGGTGGAGTAGGCCAGGATCTGTTCCTGCAGGTTCTCGATGGTGGTGGCGCCGCCCACCATCGCGGCGATGGCGTTGGCCAGCGCGAACAGGTCCCCGACGCCGAGCGGCACCAGCGAGCTGTTCGCCTCCGCAAGCGTCCCGACGGCGGATTCGAGCAGTCCGTCCAGTTGCCGCCAGGACACCCCGTCTTCCACCACCAGCAGCGCGACGCCGGCCCGGTCCGCCGCGGCGGCCAGCTCCTTGAGGCCATCCGGAGCGAGGCCGTCCGGAGCGAGGCCATCGTCCGACGCGCCCTTCACCACGAGCGCCGCGAAACCGGCGGCCGCCGCTTCTTCCACCACGACGGCGGTGCGCGGTCCCGCGGGGTCCAGGCCGATGCCGAGGAGGATGCCGCCCGGAAGGGATTCGAGCTCGGCGGTGGGGTCGTACAGGCCGGGACTCAGTAGGGCGAGTTCCGGCGTCGGGCCGTGCGTGCGGATGCGCAGGCCCGAGCCGTCCAGCACCTTCAGCAGTTCCTGCAGAGGGATCTGGCGGGACTGGCCGGCGGGCCGGGAGGACGCGGAGGGGTACGAAGCCATGCCCAGCAAACTAGCCGCCCTTGTGGGAAACAACAAGTTCATCGGTGCAGCTTGGTGCTGCACGCTAAAGCCATCGGTGCTGGAGCCTCGTCATAGTGGAGGAATGTCACTCACCCTTGAAGCACATCCCGCAGCACGCCACGCCAGGGAAGCGGCCACCGCGGCCGCCGAACGGGCCGGCGTCACGGTCATCGAAGAGACGGACCGTGAAAAGCTCCGGGACATCGAAGGCCTGCTCGTCAGCATCTGGGGCACGTCCCCGCACGGCGCCCCCGTCCCCTTCGACATCCTGCGCGCGATCTCGCACGCCGGCTGCAACATCTCCGCCGCCTACCTGCCGGACGGCACTCTCTGCGGGGCCGCCGTCGCGATCGTCACACCTGGCGACACGGCCACCTACTCGTTCATCGCGGGCGTGGCCCCCGGCATCGCGGACAAAGGCGTCGGCTTCGCCCTCAAGCAACACCAGCGCGCCTGGTCCCTGGACCGCGGCATCGAAACCATGACCTGGACCTTCGATCCGCTCGTCAGCCGCAACGCCCGCTTCAACCTCAGCAAGCTCGGCGCCCACGTCCGCCAGTACGAGCGGAACTTCTACGGCCTGATGGAGGACGAGATCAACGCCAACGACGAAAGCGACCGCCTCGTGGCCGTCTGGCCGCTCTCCTCCGAAACGAGCATCGCCTGCGGCGAAGGCACACCCCGCGACGTCGAACTCCCGGAGTTGGGTGCCACAACCATCCTGAAGCACGGGCCCGACGGCGAGCCGCAGCTCCTCCGTTCGAATGACAGCACAGCCGACGACACCCTCTGGTGCCGCGCGCCCCGGGACATCGTGGCCCTGCGTGCCTCCGACCCCGAACAGGCCGCGCTCTGGCGCATCACCATGCGCGAATCCTTCGAAACCGCCTTCGCTGCCGGATACCAGGCCGACGGCGTCACCCGCACCGGTTGGTACCGGCTCAGCAAGTAACCAGCTCAGCCGCCAGCCACCCCGAACCGCCCACCTAGGAGTCCCCCCATGAACGCCTCCACCAGCAAACTTTCCCTGCGCCACCTGCTCTGCGCCGCCGCCCTCCCGCTGGTGCTCGGCCTGAGCGCCTGCGGCGGTGCAGCCACCCCCGCCGAAACGGCCAAGCCCGTCTCAACCGCCGACGCCGATCCCGCCGCCGCGGCCGCCCTCCCGGAGCGCTTCAAGAGCGCCGGCGTCATCAAGGTGGCCTCGGACATCCCATACCCACCGCTGGAAATGTTCGACGAGAACCAGAACCTCACCGGCCTGGACGTGGACCTCGCCGCAGCCCTGGGCGCCAAGCTCGGGGTAAAGCTGGAGCTGCAGAAGCAGGCCTTCGACAGCATCATCCCGTCCCTGCAGTCGGGCAAGAACGACATCATCATGTCCGGCATGAACGACACCCCGGAACGCCAGAAGACCCTGGACTTCGTGGACTACCTGCACGCCGGTTTCTCCATCCTGGTCCGCGAGGGCAACCCGGAGAACATCACCACGGCGCTGGATCTGTGCGGCAAGACCGTCGCCGTCCAGAAGGCCACCGTGCAGGGCGACATCCTGCGCAGCTACGAGCAGCAGTGCAAGGACAAGGGCTCGGACCCGATCAACGTCACCGAACTCCCGCTGGAGACCGACGTGCAGACGGCGGTCCGCGCCGGAAAGGCGAGCGCCGACGTCGTCGATTCCGCCCCGGCGGCCTACGCGGCGAAGACCGCGGGCGACGGCAAGGTGTTCGACATCGTGCGCGACCCAGCCAACCCGGCCGGCTACAACCCCGTGTACACGGGCATCGGCGTGCTGAAGAAGGACGCCGGGCTCAGCAAGGCGCTCCTGCTGGCCATGGAGGCGATCATCAAGGACGGCACGTACGAGGAGATCCTGAAGAAGTACGAGCTCTCCGACTACTCCGTCAAGACGGCCGGCATGAACCTCGGCAAGGACGTCAAGTGAGCAACGGTCATGTGAGCAGTGCGGTCCCGACCACTAAGGCGGCCACGGCGAAGGCGGCCGGGCCGGGTGCCGCCGTCGCCCCGGAAGTGGAGGACGACGTCGTCGCGATCCCCTTGCGCCACCCGTGGCGCTGGGTGGTGGCTGGCGTCCTGGTGCTCGCCCTGGCGGGGCTGTTCGCCTCGCTGTGGACGAACCCGAACATCGAGCACTCCACGATCGCCACGTACCTGTTCAACCCGAAGATCATCAACGGCGTGGGGCTGAGCCTGCTGGTCACCGTCATCGCGATGCTGGTTTCCACCGTGCTGGGCGTGCTGCTGGCCGTGATGCGGCTGTCCAGGAACCCTGTGATGAACGCCTTCGCCTGGCTGTACGTGTGGGTGTTCCGCGGCACGCCGCTGCTGATCCAGATCGTCTTCTGGGGCTACCTGGGCCTGCTGTACTCGCAGATCAGCCTCGGCGTCCCCTTCACGGATTTCACCATCTTCTCCGTGGACACCAACACCCTGGTGCCCGCGTTCGTCGCCGGCCTGCTCGCCCTGACGCTGAACCAGGCCGCGTACTCGGCGGAAATCATCCGCAGCGGCATGCTCTCGGTGGACCCCGGCCAGCATGAGGCGGCGGCGTCACTGGGGATGTCGCCGGCGTACACCTTGTTCAAGGTGGTGCTGCCGCAGGCGATGCGGGTCATCATCCCGCCAATGGGCAACGAGACCATCTCCATGCTGAAGCAGACCTCGCTGCTGTCCGTGATCGCGGTGCTGGAGCTGTACACGGTGGCCACGCAGATCTCCTCGCAGAACCTGCGCCAGGTGGAACTGCTGCTGGTGGTCAGCGCCTGGTACCTCTTCCTCACCTCGGTGCTGTCCGTGCCGCAGTACTACTTGGAGCGCCACTACGGCCGCGGCACCGCAGCGCAGGCTCCCACCCTGCTCAGCCGCATCATGCAAAACCGCATTCAAAGGAGCAAGCGATGACCGAAACCCTGGTGCGGGCCAGCAACGTCCGCAAAAGCTACGGGCACGTGGAGGTCCTCAAGGGCGTCTCGCTCACTGTCAAACCAGGCGAGGTGATGTGCCTGCTGGGTCCTTCGGGCTCCGGGAAGTCCACGTTCCTGCGCTGCATCAACCACCTGGAACGGATCAACGGCGGCCGGATCGAAGTGGGCGGGGACCTCGTGGGCTACGCCCGCCGGCACGGGAAGATCTTCGAGATGAACCCGCGGGAAGTCTCCCGGCAGCGCCGCGGCATCGGCATGGTGTTCCAGCGCTTCAACCTCTTCCCGCATATGACCGCCCTGGAGAACATCATGGCGGCACCGGTGGGTGTGAAGAAGGTGGAGCGCAGCGCCGCGAAGGCCCGCGCCTACGAGCTGCTGGAGCGGGTGGGACTGTCCCATGTGGCCGGCCACTACCCCGCCCAGCTCTCCGGTGGGCAGCAGCAGCGCGTGGCGATCGCCCGGGCCCTGGCCATGGATCCCGAACTCCTGCTCTTCGACGAGCCCACCTCCGCCCTGGACCCCGAACTCGTGGGCGATGTGCTGGACGTGATGCGCCAACTCGCCGCCGACGGCATGACCATGATCGTGGTGACCCATGAAATCGGCTTCGCCCGCAGCGTGGCGGACACCGTGGTGTTCATGGACGGCGGCGTCGTGGTCGAGGCAGGCTCCCCCGCCGAAGTGCTCGACAACCCGCAGAACCCGCGCACCGTCGCATTCCTGAACTCCGTGATGTGAACGCCCGCTACCCGCAAGCCCGCTCCTTGAAAGGCACCGAATGAAGATCACTAAAGCGACCATCACCCGCATCGACGTCCCGCTCAAGGAACCGTTCGTGGTGGCATACGACACCTACGCCACCATGCCGAGCATCGTGCTCGCCCTCGAGACCGACGACGGCCTGGTTGGCTACGGCGAAAGCGTCCCGGACGCGCACGTCACCGGGGAAACTCCGGGAGGAGCGGTCGAGGCGCTCCGCACCGAACTGCTGCCCGCCGTCGTCGGGCTCGATCCCTTCGACATCACCGCGATCCACCAGCGCATGGACTCCGCGATGAAGAACAACGGCTCGGCGAAGGCGGCCGTGGACATCGCGTGCTGGGACCTGGCGGGCAAGGCCGCCGGACGGCCGGTGTACAGCCTGCTGGGCGGGCGGAAGCCGGAGAACCCCACCATCGCGCGGGTCATGAGCATCCTCGCTCCCGAGGTCCTCGCGGAGCAGGCCGTCCGGGCGCGGGAGGAAGGCTTCCGGCACCTGAAGATGAAGCTGGGCGGGAAGGACGGGCTCGACGTCGAACGCGTCCGGGCGGTACGCGCGGCAATCGGGCACGACCTTGCGATCCGGGTGGACGCGAACCAGGGCTGGGGGGATCCGGCGACGGCGATCGCCATGATCCGGGAGCTGGAACCGTTCGGGATCGACTGGGTGGAGCAGCCCATCCGGGCCGACGACGTGGACGGTTTCGAGCTGATCCGCGCCCAGGTAAGCGTGCGGCTCATGGCGGATGAGGCCGTTGTGACGCAGGGCGACCTGGCCCGGTTCGTGAAGGCCCGCAGCGTGGACATGGTGAACCTGAAACTGCAGAAGAGCGGCGGCATCCGGGCCTGCCACCGCCTGGCCACCCAGGCCGAGCTGGCCGGGTTCTCCGTGCAGATCGGCTCCATGTTGGAGACCAGCATCGCGTCCGCCGCCGGCTACCACCTGGCCCTGGCGCACCCGGCCATCGTGTCCACCGAGCTCTCGGGGCCGGTGAAGTTCTCACGTGAACCGGGCAACCTGGAGTTCCGGATTCCGGAGGTGCTGGTATCGGACAAGCCCGGGCTCGGCGTTGACGTGGATCCGGACGTGCTCGATGACCTCGCGGTGGCGCGCTTCGAGGTGGGGGCGTAGGCGCCTAGCCTGCCGCGCGGCGCTCAGCCGGCCTGGCGGCGCTCCGTGAGGGCGCGGTGCAGCTCCCGGATCTCCTCTTCCAATTCCGGCGCGGGGCCGGCCACGGGGATGCCGGGAGCAACAGCCTGGATGGGGAGGGCCGCCACGGGACCGGCGGCCAGGCCCCATCCAGCGCGCCACGCGGTGAGCTGTTCGGAGCTGCTGGCATAGACGATCCGGCCGAGCCCCACCCAGGCGTGGGCAGCACTGCACATGGGGCAGTGTTCGCCCGAGGTGTACACCACGCTGCTGCGGCGCTCGGCTTCGCTGAGGTGTTCGGCGGCCCAGCGGGCGATCTCGAATTCCGGGTGGCGGGTGGCGTCGCCGCCGGCCACCCGGTTCCGGTCTTCGAAACGGACCGTGCCGGACGAGTCCACGAGGAGCGAGCCGAACGGTTCGTCCCCGGCGTCGAGCCCCTCGCGTGCCAGCTCCACGCAGCGGCGGAGGTGGGCGAGCTCGTCGGGAGTGAGGCCGGGCGGGGCTGCAGAAGGTGTCATTCCGCCAGAATACCCGTTTGGTATACCATTTTGAACAGAAGGTCCTCCCGTTCGCACGGACGCCCCGTGCGTGACCCCGAGGACCGCTGACACGTATGCCAAGATCGTCCTGCCACCCCAGGACCGCGTCACCTGGAGGAACGCATGGAAACCACTACCCTGACCGTTGACGAGCGCTACCTCGAAGCCGCGGCAGCGGGCGAACTGGACGCGGTCAAAGCCGCCCTCGCCGACGGAGCCGACAAGGACGCCGTCGACCGCGAAGAGGCGACGGCGATCCTCCGCGCCGCCCGCGGCGGCCACCTGGACGTGGTCCGCGCGCTCATCGCGGCGGGCGTGGACATCGACGCCCAGGACCAGACCTGCTTCAACCCCTTCATCCACGGCTGCATCCACAACGATCTCGAGCTCGTGAAGACCATGGTGGACGCCGGCTGCGACCTCAAGCGCCTCACCCGCTTCGGCGGCAACGGCCTGACCCCGGCGGCCGAAAAGGGCCATGTGGAGGTGGTGAGGTACCTGCTGGAGAACACCCGCATCAACGTGAACCTGACCAACACCCTCGGCTGGACCGCGCTCATTGAGGCAATCATCCTCAACGACGGCGGCCCGGTAGCCCAGGAAATCGTCACCCTGCTGCTGCGGCACGGCGCCAAACCGGGCATGACGGACGAGCGCGGCGTCACTCCCCTGGAACTCGCGCGCAAGCACGGGCACACGGAGATCGCGGCCATCATCGAACGGCACATCGCGGCGTCCTGATCTTTTTTTCCTCCCCGTGTCGATCGGCAGTCGGCTCGTTCGTCTTGAGAGTGAGCCCGGCACGGGCCACCATCGGATGAAGGAGGAATCATGCGCTACACACTGCTGATGCACTACCAGGAAATGACCCCCGAGGAACTCGGCCCGGAAATGCTGGCACAGGGCGAGGGGGCCATGAACAGCTACGCCGCCACCCTGCAGCAGGCCGGGGTGCTCGTGGGCGCCGAAGTCCTGCAGCCCTCGCACGCCACCACCACGGTCACCACGGACGACGGGAAGCTGCGGATCCAGGACGGGCCGTTCGCCGACACCAAGGAACAGCTGGGTGGCTACTTCCTGATCGACGTCCCGGACCTCGACGCCGCCATCCAGTGGGCCGGGCAGGCACCCGCCGCCATGTGGGGCAGCGTGGAGATCCGCCCGGGCGCCACGCACACCGTGGACGGCGCATGGGTGCCGAACGGCTGACTTATCGGTGACCGGGACTCCAGACGACGACGGCGGGGCGCGGGCGGCCGCGGAACTGGCCGCCCGCGCGTCGTACGGCCGCCTGCTCGCCATCCTCGCGAGCGGCACCGGAGACGTGCTCCTCGCCGAGGACGCCCTCGCGGACGCTTTCGAACAAGCCTTGCGGCACTGGCCCGCCGACGGCGTGCCGGAACGTCCCGAGGCCTGGCTGCTCACCGTCGCCCGGAACCGGCAGCGCGACGAATGGAAGTCCGCCCGGCACCGGCTCTCCACTCCCCTGGATTCCCTTCCGGAGCCTGCCATGAACGACTCTTCGCCTTCCGCCGCGCCGGACTTTCCCGACCGCCGCCTGCCCTTGATGCTGGTCTGCGCGCACCCCGCCATCGCGGAGGACATCCGCGCTCCCCTGATGCTGCAGACCGTCCTTGGCTTCGACGCCGCGCAGATCGCCGCGGCGTTTGCCGTCCCGGCGGCCACCATGGCCCAGCGCCTGGTCCGGGCGAAGCGGCGAATCCGGGATGCGCGGATCCCGTTCGAGCTCCCCGGCCCCGGGGTCCTGCCGGAACGGCTGCCGCCCGTGCTCGAGGCGGTGTACGGGTGCCTGGCGATTCCGGCCGTTTCCGCTTCGGGTTCCGGCCCGGCGGTGTCCGACGACGGCGGCGCGGGCTCCCGCCCCTCGCTCACCGAGGGGCTGTTCCTGGCCGAGCTCGTGGCCGGCAGCCTGGAGACGGAACCGGAGGCGTGGGCGCTTGCGGCGTTAGCCGCCTTCCTGCTCTCCCGGCCGACCGGCGGAAGCTACGTGCCCTTGGAAGAACAGGATCCGCGCGGCTGGAATGCCGTGCTGATCGGCCGCGGAGAGGAGTATCTCCGGCGGGCGTCATCGCTGGTCACGGGCCCGCGCGGGCCGGGGCGCTTCCAGCTGGAGGCGGCCATCCAGGCCGTGCATGCCGAGCGCTACCGGACGGGCCGGACGGACTGGGCCGCCTTGGGCACGCTGTACGCGGCGCTGAACAGGGTGGCGCCCACGCTGGGATCGCTCGTGGCCGAGGCCGCCGTGATCGGCCGCCTCGATGGGCCGCTGGCGGGGCTGGGCCGCCTGGACGGCATTGCCACCGCGCATCCGGAAAACTGCGAACGTTTCCAGCCCTACTTCGCCGCCCGGGCGGATCTCCTGGCTTCGGCCGGGGACGCCGCGGGGGCTGCGGACTGCTTGCGCACAGCCATCGAGCTGAGCCCCGACACACGGGTCCGGACGTACCTCCAAGGCAAGCTCCGCGGCACGGAGGAATGAGCTCTGGTTCCTGTCGCACCTCCCCACTAAGCTGCCCTCATGACTCTCAAGCTTCCTGAACTATCCCGCCTATCCGGGCGGGAGTTGTTCCGGAAAGGAAGCTGTCATGGCACATTCACCCCACCGCCGCCATAAAGGCTGCGCACTCTGCAGGCCCCACCAGTGGAAAGGCCAGGGCAAATCCCGCCGCTCTCCGTGGGCGGTCAACCGCCAGCTCGGCCGCAAGCGCCGCTGGAACCGTCGCGTCGAAGGCGACCAGTAGGCCGCCCGCGGGGCCGGGCAGCCCGTCCGGCCCCGCGGAAGCACCCTCACCGCGGAAGCACCCTCACCGGCCCCGCGGCGAGGCCTGTGGTAGCCTCGACCGCATGGAGATTGAGGTCGACAGAATCTAGCCGCCGGAGTTCCGGTGGCCATCGCCCGTCTTGAGCACCCGCCGCGTCTGAACGCCGGGTCCTGTTCCAACACCTGGAAATCCTTCAGCTCATCCGGCATGCGCCGCTCCCTTTGTATCCCCGCCGCGTCCTTTCTTTGACGCTCCCGGGGAACCGGAACCTACCGCGCCTCTGATTCCCAGCCATCACGCGAACCACGCCGCCATGCCGCCTGCCCCTTCAGGGGACTGCGCGAGGACGCGGCGCTCCGGACGAAAGACCACCCCATGAAATCAGCGATCTCCCTCCACAACCTCACCTTCCACTGGCCGGACGGAACCCCTGCCCTGTCCGGGCTCACCGGCTCGTTCACTCCCGGACGGACCGGACTGGTGGGGCGCAACGGCACCGGCAAATCCACCCTGCTGAGGCTCATGGCAGGCCAGCTGGAACCCAGCAGCGGCCGGCTGGAATGCAGCGGCGAGGTGGGCTATCTGCCGCAAAACCTCACCCTCCGCAGCGACATCACCATTGCCGGGCTGCTGGGCATCGAGCACATCCTCGCCGCCATGAACGCCATCGAATCCGGGGACGTCGGCGACGAGCACTTCGACACCATCGGTGACGACTGGGACATCGAATCCCGGGCGGACGAAGAGTTGCAGCGGATCGGCTTCAGCGCGGCCGACCTCGAACGCCGCGTCGCCGAGGTTTCCGGCGGCGAGGCGATGCTCATCGCCGTAACTGGCCTGCGGATCCGCAGGACGCCCATCACGCTGCTGGACGAACCCACCAACAACCTAGACCGTTCCACCCGCGCCCGATTGACGCGCATGGTGGACGAATGGCCCGGCACCCTGGTGGTGGTCAGCCACGACCTGGAACTCCTGGAACACATGGAGAACACCAGCGAGCTGCATGCCGGCGAGCTGGAAACCTTCGGTGGCCCCTACAGCGACTGGAAGACGTACCGGGAGCAGGAACAGGCCGCGGCCATGCAGGCTGCGCACACCGCCCAACAAACCCTCAAAGTCGAGAAGCGGCAGCGCGCCGAGGCCGAAACCAAGCTGGCCCGCCGCGAAAGGACTGCGCAGAAAACCCAGAAAGACGGCGGAATCCCGAAAATCCTGGCAGGAAAGCGAGCGAGCAACGCCCAGGTCTCCGCAGGGAAGCTGCGCGGCACCACGGAGGACAAGATCGCAGCGGCGCAGGCCGCCGTCGACGCCTCCGATGCCAGGGTCCGGGACGAGCAGCACATCAAACTCGAACTGCCCGACCCGCAGGTGCCGCGCGGCAAACGGATCGCGGAAATCCACGACGGCGGCCGCACCTTTGTTATCCAAGGTCCTGAGCGTGTGGCGCTGGTCGGTCCGAACGGGTCCGGCAAGTCGACCCTGCTGGCCCGGCTGCTGGCCGGCAACGCGGCGCCCGGAAACCCCGGGGGGCGGGACGCCGCCGGGGATACCGCCGTCGGCCGGGCTGCTCCGGGAGGACCTCACGGGGTGCTGTTGACCGACCGCGTGGGGTACTTGCCGCAGCGGCTGGACGGGCTCGACGACGGCGCGAGCGCCCTGGAGAACGTGCGGTCCGTGGCACCAGCGACGCCGCCGGGAACCATCCGCAACCAGCTCGCCCGGCTGCTGTTGCGCGGCGCCGCGGCGGACCGGCCGGTCGGCACGCTCTCGGGCGGCGAACGCTTCCGGGTGAGCCTCGCGAAGCTGCTCCTGGCCGATCCGCCGGCGCAGCTGCTGGTCCTGGACGAGCCCACCAACAACCTGGACATCTCCAGCACAGAGCAGCTGGCCGAGGCGCTGGGCAGCTACCGCGGCGCCGTGCTCATCGTCAGCCACGACTTCGCGTTCCTGGAACGGCTCGGGATCGACACCGTGCTGGAGCTCGGCGGGGACGGCAGGCTGCGGCCGAAGGCCAGCGTGGCGGAGGCGTAAGGCACCGCCCACCCCCGGCGGCAAGCCCCCGACCCTGGACCGGCTCAGCCTCGGCATCGCCGGCGGCAGCCCGGGCAACTAGCTCAGGACGATGTCGCGGGTGGCGTGGTTGTAGGTGAAGGTGACCTTGCCGCCGCCGTGGTGGAGCTCGTGGTTGGCGCCGTCGCGGACGCCGAACGCGCCGTAGTTTTCATCCCACGAACGGTCGAGGGCGATCTTGTAGGTGTAGAAGCCGGCCGGCAGATCGGCGGTGAGCGACCAGACCTTCTTGCGTGCGTTGTACTTCATCTGGACTTCGTCGTGCTGGGGAGCCCAGTCTTCCGGCGCGCCAAGGATGGTGCTGAAGTCACCGGCGACGGCAACGGCGGACGGCTGCTCGAGCTTCGGCGCCCTCACGGCAGGGGCCTTCTTCGCGGAGGCTTCCGCCGCCGTCGTGCTTTCCGTCCCGATGGCCTCCGTGCTCAAGGCGGCCGTGCCCGCGGCTGCGGTGCTTGCAGTGCGCTTCACGGCGGGCTTGCGCGCAGCAGCCTTCTTGGCGGCTGGCTTCTTGGGCGCCTCGGGCAGCGGGGTGCCTTCGGGAACCGGGGTGCCCTCGGCGAGGGCGGCGGCGAACTGATCCGGCTTCGCAAACGCGACCGTGGCGCGCAGCCCATCCTCGGTGATGGTCCAGCCGGAGCGGCCCTTGACCAGCCAGCCGGCCTTGACCAGCTTGGCGGTGGCCGTGGTGAGGCCCTTGTGGCCGCGCGGGATGCCGCCGCTCAGGAGCTCGGATTCGTGATCGCTGAAGGGGACGCGGGAGGCTGCTTCTGCCAGGACTTCGCCGGCGTTCAACGTAGTGTCGGACCAGGTTCCCTCGGCCAGTACATCGAGGACGCTCTTGAGGCGGGCAATGCTGTTGTCGGCGGCAGTCTTGGCCATGTGGCTCCTTAAGCGGCGGGTATTTGCTTGCAGTCTGCCAAGCTTCTGTAAATTCCGGCCACCATATCCGGTAAACAGCGTGTGTCGTGACCGACTGTTACGGCATGGGCCGCCCAAGTGAGTGCGGAGTCTCAGGTAGGGGGTGGATTGCTTAGGTGCGACTCAGGCCTCCGCGGCGGCCGCTTCCCACGCCCGGACTTCCCCAAGGAGTTCCGCCTTGCGGGCGTCGGAGGCGAAGGAGGAACGGATGGAGTTGGCCGCGAGCCTCGACTGCTCCGCCGCCGTAAGGCCGAGGACAGCCCTGAGCTGGACAAAGTTGTCGTCCACATAGCCGCCGAAATAGGCGGGGTCGTCCGAATTCACGCTGACGTTCAGGCCCGCGGACAGCATCGCGGGCAGGGGGTGGTCGGCAAGCGTGTCCACGGCCCGCAGCCGGACGTTGGACAGCGGGCAGACCGTCAGCGGGACCTGCTCATTTGCCAGCCGCTCAACCAGCGCGGCGTCCTCCATGCAGCGGATGCCGTGATCGATCCGCTCCACGCCCAGCAGGTCCAGTGAGTCGGTGATGTACGACGCCGGTCCCTCTTCGCCCGCGTGCGCGATCCGGTGCAACCCGGCCTCCGCCGCGCGCTGGTATAGGCGGACGAACTTCGACGGCGGGTTGCCCACCTCGGCCGAATCCAGGCCGATGCCGGCGATCGGTGCGTTCATGGCCAGGAGTTGTTCGAGCACCTCCAGCGCGTCGTCCTCGGGCAGATCCCTCAGGAAAGCGGCAATCAGGAGCGTCGAGACGCCGAACTCTTCCTCCGACGTCGCGAGCGCCGACGCAACGCCGTTGACGCAGGTCTCGAGCGGCACCCCGCGGGAGACGTGGGCCTGCGGGTCCATCATGACCTCGACGTGCCGCACACCGCCTGCCGAGGCCCGGGCGAGGTAGTCGCGGGTCATGTCGGCGAAGTCCTGCTCGGTCCGCAGCACCGCCATGTTGGCGTAGTAGAGGTCCAGGAAGGACTGCAGGTCAGTGAATTCGTAGCGGGAGCGAAGCTCATCCAAGTCCGCATAAGGAAGCTCGATGCCGTTGCGCTCCGCGAGGGCGAAAATCAGCTCCGGTTGGAGTGTCCCTTCGATGTGCAGGTGCAGTTCGGCCACCGGAAGTACTGAGTTCGCTCCATATGTTTCCACCCGACAAGACTAGCTTGGCGCTCAGGCCGAGCTTGCGGGGCCGAGTTCGCGCCGAGTTCGCGCCGGCTGGGAGCAGGCTCGTCGCTAACTGACCCTCGACGGCGGGTCCGTGCGGGGCAAAAGCCGGGGCGCTATTTTGTCAGTGGGTCGTGGAAGAGTCGGGTTATGGAGGCAGTCGCGCAGCTGGAGCGGTGGAGGGACCGGGTATCGGTCCCGGTGCCGGCCGCTGCCCGGGTTGCCGCCGGCTCGGATCCGCTCGGCTTGGACGCCCTGCTTGATTCCCTGCGCTCATGCGCGGAGGACGCACCCGACGGCGTGCGGAACCTCGACCTGGACGCCTCGGCCCTGTTCGCGGCGCGCGTCGAGGAAATCTCCCGGACGGTCGACTACCTCCAGATCATCGCGGCCGGACAGCTGGACCGGCTCAGGACCCGGCCGGACAAACCCACCCCGGCACCGACCGAATGGACCACCGGCTGGCGCGACATCACCCCACTTTCCGGCGACGACAGCACCAGCGGCGCGGAAAACAGCAACAGCCCCCGGACGGCCACCGCGGAAACCGCCCGTGCCGGGCTCGCCGCTGAATTCCGAAGCAGCACCGAATACCTGCGCGTGCTGCTGCGCATCGGCGCCGGCGAAGCCCGCAGACGCCTCGCCCTCGCCGCCTCGCTCCTGCCACGGACCGGAATCACCGGCCAAACGATCGGCCCCGCCCACGAACACCTCGACGAATCCCTCGCCACCGGCACCATCAGCTCCCGCGCCGCGACCATCATCGCCCTCACCCTGGACAAAGCACCCCACACCACACCCGGCGAAGCCCTCACCACCCTCGAGAAGAACCTCACTCAGGTCGCGGAACAGTACGACCCCGACTTCCTCACCCGTCTCGCCCGTCGCTGGACCGATGCCCTGGACCCGGACGGCGCCGAACCCACCGAAGAAGAACTCCGCCACGCCCAAGGCGCCTTCCTCCGCAAACCCAAACACGGCCTCAACCACCTCGAAATCTTCGCCACCCAAACCCAATACGAACACCTCCTCACCGTCATGAACGCCGCCACCAACCCCCGCACCACACCCGGTCCGGGCGCCGCGGGCGCGGGTACCGCGGGCGCCACGGGCCCTGGCACCGAACCCGGCACGGGCAGTCGAGCAGAATCCGGGACCGGCGCCGGGATCCTCGACCGTCGCTCCCGCCCCCAGAAACTCCTCGACGGCCTCATCAGCGCCTGCAAAGCCGCCCTCACCAGCGGCAACCTCCCCACCGCCGGCGGCCACCGACCCCAAATCACGGCCACCATCGACTACCAACACCTCCTCGGCGCACTCACGGCTCGGGGCGCACTGAAGGAGAAAACCGCGGACCCCGGGAATACGGCCCCCGGCACCGGGTCCTTCACCTTCACCGGCCCCGTCCCCGCCGCCGTCCTGCGCACCCTGGCCTGCGACGCCGACATCATCCCCGCCGTCCTCGGCGGCCAGGGACAAATCCTGGACATCGGACGCGCCAACCGCTTCTTCCCGCCCCACCTCCGCAAAGCCATCACCACCCGCGACCAAGGCTGCGCCTTCCCCGGCTGCACCATCCCCGCTCCCTGGTGCGAAACCCACCACATCACCTACTGGTCACAAGGCGGACCCACCAGCGCCGACAACGGCACCCTCCTCTGCAGCCATCACCACCACCTCATCCACAAAGAACACTGGACCATCCAGACCAGCACCGGCATCCCCTGGTTCATCCCGCCACCCCACATCGACCCCCGCCAACAACCGGTCCGGAACCACTACTTCCGCTGCTGAGCGGCGGACGGTTGTGGGCGAACACCGCCCTGGACGGACCGCACGACGCACCGATACGGGCGAACACCGCCGTAGACAGTCCGCGCCACGCACTTGCGGCCACCCGCCCAGGGAATCCCGGAGCCACCCACCTAGGGACTCCCCTAGCCGAGACCGCCCCCAGCGCCAGCCAACGCACCAGCCAAGCCCCGGCCGCGACTTCATCCCGGACGGCCGCTGCGCCCGACTTGGTTCCAAGCCAACCCCACCCTCAAACTAAAGGGATGCAGACCTACCTCCCGTTCCCTGATTTCAAGCAAAGCGCCGCCGCCCTGGACACCGACAGGCTGGGCAAGCAGCGCGCCGAGGTCCTGCAGATCCTGCGCACCCTGGTCATCCCCGAATTCGGCCGCCTGGGCCACCCCGCCATCCGGATGTGGATGGGCCACGTCCCCGCCCTCACCCTGTACGGCCTGGCGATGATCGATGAATGGGAGTCCCGCGGCAACCCGGACAAGCTCCGCGCCGACATCACCGAGTTCGCCCCGCAGGCAGCCCACCCGGACTACGCCGCCAAGATTCCAATGCCGCAGTGGCTCGGCGAGCCCGACCTCCACCTGAGCCACCGCTCGAAGCTGATCCAGAAAGACGCCCGCTTCTATGGCGACGCCTTCGCGGGAACGCCGGCCGGACTGGAATTCGTCTGGCCCGAACCCTCCCTGGACCTCATCCCGGAAGACCCCGAAGAGGACTTCCTTTGGGTGGTCCGCTCCGCCGGGACCGGCAACAACCCCGAGAAGGTCCGCACGGTGGGCCTCCCCGCCGTCGGCAAGGCTGCGGCGCGCAGCGAGGCGGCCGCCGTCGGGAGCCCCGAAGAAGTCGGGACCCCTGGAGCAGAGGACGCGGACATCCCAGCTAAGCCGGCCCGCAAGGAACCGAAGCGCCTGGTGAAGAAGCCCACCGCGAGGCGCCAGCGCCAGGAGGAGATTTTCCGCACCCTCCCGGGCAAGACCCCCGTGCTGATCCCGCTGGAGGACGGGCACACGCTCGCCCTTGGCAAGCTCGTGGGCCGGCCGATCACCCTCGAGGACGGCAGCTTCGGCCGCAACTTCGAACTCGACCGGGCTCTGGACCGTTCGGACCTATCCAACCCTGCCCTGCTCCAGGACCCCCGGGTGTTCTTCCCGGTCCCGGACCCGGCACTCTAGGACCCGGCACTCTAGGACCCGGCACTCTCAACGAGTAAACCGCTACCGCCCGGCCGCATACCCCTGCGCGCCGCGCGGGTTCGCGGCCGCCTGCAGCACCCCGGTTCGGGGATCGCGCACGACGGCGGACAGCCGTCCCAGCGCCCAGTCCCCCGCACGGGTGATCCGGTGGCCGCGGCGTTCGAGTCCCGCGATCACCTCCCCGCCCAGCCGGTCCTCGACGACGGCGCCGCCCGGCTCCCAGGTCCGCGGCCAGAACGATCCGGGCATGGACGTGGTGTGGAACGCGGGCGCGTCGATCGCCTGTTGTGGCGAGTACCCGCCCACGATGGTCCGCAGCAGGTACAGCAGCTGCCATTGGTCCTGCTGGTCTCCGCCGGGTGAGCCAAGCGCCGACACGGCGGCACCGTCACGCAGCACGAGGGTCGGGGTGAGCGTGGTGCGCGGCCGCTTGCCGGGCGTCAGGGTGGACGGCGTGCCGGGCTCCAGCCAGGTCGTCTGCAGGCGCGTCCCCAGGCAAAACCCCAGCTCCGCGATGGCCGGCGAGGACTGCAGCCAGCCTCCGGAAGGAGTGGCCGACACCATGTTGCCCCAGCGGTCCACGACGTCCAGATGGCAGGTGTCGCCGCGGGTCTCACCCGAGGGAGACACGGTGGGCTCCCCGGTCCCGGCCTCTGTGGCGCCTTCGGTGCGGAGTGCGGGAATGTAGGGCTCGTGTCCCGTGAGGTGGCCCGGCCGGAACTCAAGGGATGCAGTTTCGCTGATCAGCGCCCGCCGGGACACCGCGTATTCCGGCGAGAGGAGTTCCGCCAGGGGCACGTCGCCGTCGCCGTAGTAGGCTTCCCGGTCGGCGAGCGCGAGCTTCATCGCCTCCAGGATCGTGTGGGCGCCGAGTTCGGTGGACGGGTCCAGGTGCGCGTCGTCGAAACCGTCCAGGATGGCCAGGGTCTGCAGCAGCGCCGGGCCCTGGCCCCATGGACCGGTCTTGGCAATCGTGTGGCCCCGGAACTCCAAGGTAGCCGGCGCCTCATAGCCTGCACTGAATCCAGCCAGGTCTGTCAGGGCCAGAACGCCGCGGTGATCCGTGCCGCTCGAATGGCGGTGCGGCGTCTGGACGGATTCCACCATGGCGCGGGCCACGAAGCCTTCGCGCCATTCCCGGCGGGCGGCGTCGATCCTCGCCTCGCGGGTGTGGGCCGCAGTGCCGTCCGTCTCGCCGAGCCCGGCACCGGCCTGGACCAGCCTCTGCAGGGTCCGGGCATAGGCGGCGTTGCCGATCAGTTCGCCTTCCTCCGGAATCCGGCCGCCCGGCATCCACAGCTCCGCGGAGCTCGGCCAGTAGTCCCGGAACAGCCCCGCCACGGAGGCGATTGTGGCCCCGACCCTCGCCAGCACGGGATGACCGTCGCGCGCGTAGCGGATGGCGAAGTCCAGCACCTCGGCCAGTTCCCAGCTGCCGTGGTCCCGCAGCAGCAGGAGCCAGGCGTCGACGGCGCCCGGAACGGCCGCGGCGAGGGCCCCCGTTCCGGGGACAAGGCTGAGACCTTCAGCCCGGTAATGCTCCACCGTGGCCCCTTGCGGTGCAGGGCCCTGCCCCATGAGGACCACCGGTTTTCCGGGTTCGACGGCGGTGCTGAAGACCGCGGTCAGGTCGCCGCCCGGGCCGTTGAGGTGCGGCTCCACGACATGCAGCACGAAGGCGGAGGCTACTGCGGCATCGAAAGCATTGCCGCCGCGTTCCAGGACGGCCTGGGCGGTGGCCGTAGCCAGCCAGTGCGTGGACGCCGCCATGCCGAACGTGCCCCGCAGTGTTGGCCGGGTGGTGAAAGCGACGGGTCTCGTGAAGCTCATTGGCACACTTTAGGCGCGTTCCATCCCGCTTGCTCTGCTCGGGCCGCGGAAATCCCCGGCGTGTCCGGCCGACTCGCCGAGGTCGGGGCAGTGCTTGGAAAAGCAAGTGGGGAGGAGCGTCGTGCCGACGTTCCTCCCCCACTTGGGTGCTGCTCGATTTGGGCTATTCAGTGGGTCTACTTGGCCAGTCCGGCCCGACGAAGGGCTTCCGCCAACGCCGTATCGGCCGCCAGCGCCGGCCGGCCCTGCTGGTTACCGCCCTGCTGCTTGCGACCCCGCTGGCCGCCACGCTGTCCTTGGCGGTCCTGGCCCCCTCGGTCCTGTCCGCCGCGCTCCTGGCCGCCACTACGCTGCCCACCAGCGCCGCCCGGACGGGCACCTCCACCCTGACGACCCCCACCAGCACGACCAGCCCCGCCAACCCCGGGTTCGTCGTCGAGCCGTAGCGTCAGCGAGATCCGCTTCCGCTCCGGGTCGGCCTCAAGCACCTTTACCCGCACCACCTGGCCGGACTTCACCACTTCGCGCGGGTCGGAGACGAACTTGTTGGACATTGCCGAGACGTGGACCAGCCCGTCCTGGTGCACCCCGACGTCCACGAACGCGCCGAACGCGGCCACGTTGGTGACGGTGCCTTCCAGGACCATTCCCGGCAACAGGTCCGAGATCTTCTCGACCCCCTCGGAGAAGCTCGCAGCCACGAACGCAGGGCGCGGGTCGCGGCCGGGTTTCTCGAGTTCGGCCATGATGTCCCGCACGGTCGGCACACCGAAACTGCCCTCCACGAAGGCCTGCGGATCCAGCGCGGACACGGGTGAGGCCGAAGAAGCGGCGGCGGTCAGGATCTTCCGGGCCACGGAGTACGCCTCGGGATGCACACTGGAGGCGTCCAGCGGCTCGGCTCCCCCGCTGATCCGCAGGAAGCCGGCGCACTGTTCGAAGGCCTTGGCGCCCAGCCGTGGCACCTTCTTCAACTCGGCACGCTTGCTGAACGGCCCGTTCTCGTTCCGGTAGGCCACAATGTTCTCGCTCAGCAGAGGACCGACGCCGGCCACCCGGCTCAGCAGCGCGGGCGAGGCCGTGTTCAGGTCCACTCCGACGGCGTTCACGCAGTCCTCCACCACGGCGTCCAGGGAGCGGTCCAGTTTCGCTGCGGTGACGTCGTGCTGGTACTGCCCCACGCCGATCGACTTCGGCTCGATCTTCACCAGTTCCGCCAGCGGGTCCTGCAGGCGCCGCGCGATGGACACGGCCCCGCGCAGGGAGACGTCCATGCCGGGCAGTTCGGCGGCGGCGAGCGCGGACGCCGAGTACACGGACGCCCCGGCTTCGGAGACCACCAGCTTCTGCAGCGCCGGTCCGCCCGACGCCTTGAGGGACTTGATGAGTTCCCCGGCCAGCTTGTCCGTTTCACGCGAGGCGGTGCCGTTGCCGATCGCGACGAGCTCGACGCCGTGCTGCGCCACCAGCCGCGAAAGGGTCGCCAGGGCCTCATCCCACTTCTTCGCGGGGGCGTGCGGGTAGACGGTGTCCGTGGCCACCACCTTGCCGGTGCCATCGACGACGGCCACCTTGACCCCGGTACGCAGCCCCGGGTCCAGGCCCAGCGTGGCGCGGTTGCCCGCGGGCGCGGCCAACAGCACGTCGCGGAGGTTGGCGGCGAAGACGCGCACGGCCTCGTCCTCCGCCTGGGCGAAGAGCCGCCCGCGCAGGTCGTTCGCGAGCCGGTCCAGGATTCTCGAGCGCCACGCGATCTGGGCGGTCTGCATCAGCCAGCTGTCGGCGGGGCGGCCGCGCTCGGCGACCCCGAGGCAGGCGGCCACGGCGTTCTCGTAGCGGGTGCGCGCGGCGGCCAGGGCGTCGTCGTCGGCCGGTTCGGCCTCGGCGAGCTGCAGCTCCAGCACGTCTTCCTTCTCGCCGCGCAGCAGCGCGAGTACCCGGTGGCCGGGCATCTTGGCGGGCAGCTGGGAGAACTCGAAGTAGTCCTTGAAGTCTGGCCCTGCGCCTCCATGCCCTTCTTCACCCGGGACACCATGCTGCCCTGGGTCCACAGCCGTTCGCGGAGGGTTTCGGCGAGGTCGGCGTCCTGGGAGACGCGCTCCACCAGGATGGACCGGGCCCCGGCGAGCGCGGCGGTGGCGTCGTCGATCGCGTGCTCGCCGTTGAGGTACTTGGCGGCCTCGGCCTCGGGGCTGAGTGCGGGATCGGCCAGCAGCGCGTCGGCGAGCGGTTCGAGGCCCGCTTCGCGGGCGATCTGCGCCTTGGTGCGGCGCTTGGACTTGTAGGGCAGGTAGATGTCTTCGAGCCGGGCCTTGGTGTCCGCGGCGACGACGGCGGCCTCCAGTCCGGCGGTCAGCTTGCCCTGCGCGGCAATCGCCTCGAGGACGGTGCGCTTGCGCTCCTCCAGTTCCCGCAGGTACCGCAGCCGCTCTTCCAGCTGGCGTAGCTGGGTGTCGTCCAGGGTTCCCGTGACTTCCTTGCGGTAACGGGCGATGAACGGCACGGTGGAGCCGGCGTCGAGCAGTTCGACGGCGGCCTTGACCTGCCAGGCTTTCACGCCGAGTTCCTCGGCGATGAGTGTGTGGATGGCGGCCTCGGGCGATGCGGCGTTTGCGGTACCGGAAGGAATGTGAGTCACCAAGACAGTTTGCCCTACCGAAGGCAGCTGCCCTACCCAAAAGCACCGCCGCGTGCTGTAGTGGGAAGGCACCGCGAGGAAGGGGCGCACCATGCAGGAATTGCTCGTAATCCTCCAGGACGGGTTCGACGGCGACGACGTCACCATCACCGTCAACGGCAAGGAAGCCCACCACGAACCCGGCGCGTCCACAAAGATGCTGCTGGGGATGGCTGCCGAAATCTCCGTGGAACTGCCCGCCAAGGGGGCGACGGTCGGCGTCGAGATTCCCTCGAGGGAAATGTCCGCTGCGATCACCGTTCACGGCCGGCCGAAGAGCCTGTTGGCTTCGGTTGAGGACGGCGAACTGGTGCTGCGCGAGGGCACGGGACGCGAGGCGTTCCTCTAGCTTCCTCGGACGCCCTTCCTCAGACGCCCTTCCTCAGACGCCGGCCGGGCCCTGGAAAAGACCGGGCACTAAAAGGCACCGCGGCGCGTCCGCCACGGTGCCCGAACCGGTGTTTCGTCAGCCCATGGGTGTCATGGGGGTCTTGGCGGAAATGTGCTCCACCATCTCACCGACGCGCTGCTCGGAGTAGTTTCTGGCGATGTCGCCCTGGCTGATGATGCCTACCAACTTGTGGTCGGTGATGACCGGCAGGCGCCGCACCTGGTGCTTTTCCATCAGGTCGATCGCGGCGTCGATGCTGGCATCGGCGTCAATCCAGATGGGCTTTCCCTGTGCAAGGTCGGCGGCCCGCTTCTCGCTGGCGTTCCAGCCTTCGGCGACGCACTTGAGCACAATGTCGCGGTCCGTAATGAAGCCCTTGAGCTTTCCGTCATTACCGCAGATCGGCAGGGAACCACAGTCCAAATCGCGCATCATCACGGCCGCATCCTGCAGCGACTGATCTTCCTTAACGCATTGGGCATCGGTGGTCATGAATTCGCGTACAACACTCATGAGTCCTCCTTGATCGATGGGTATCGACGCGGACCCCCGGCCCCAACGCCGATGTTTTCAGCGTACGCCTGCACAGGGTGCGAAGTATCGTGGTCTAGCCCACCATTTCAATAGTCCATTCGTTGGAGTATTGTTCCCCTTGGTACTCACGGATTCGGGGCGCGGGCCACCTTCTGACTGTTTCTGGGGACACCGACCGACTCGCACCGCCTCGCTCTGGACCGTCTTTCCGCCGGCCCCTTCCTGGCCCCGCCCACCGGGCTCCCGTTGCCCGCCGCGCCGCCAAAGCCGCCCGGCGAACGATTCCGTTCCACTGCATTCACGCGAGAAAGACCCCCCGATGGACACCCCCAACATGCCCGATCCGTCCTACACGCCCAATCCCGACAACCCCCTTCCGGTACCTTTGCCGCCGTCGCCCCTTCCGGGCCCAATCCCGCTTCCCGGACCCGTGCCGCTGCCCGGTCCCATCCCCTTCCCGCAGCCCGGCCCCATGCCGCTGCCGCCGGACCATGACTGGTGGCGGTGCTGGCGGAACGCGGCCATCAGCGGACGCTATGAAGGAAACCAGGCCGGCAGCGCGCTGATCGGCAAGTCCCTGGACCTGCGCCTGGACATCGACCGGCGGAACAATGCCGAATCCCCGGTACTGAACAGGATCAGCGGGGATATCTATACGAAGCGTTTCGTGCGGATCGGGGGCCGCTTCCAGCTGGTCACCACGTACCTGGAATCCTGGATCGTGGACAAACCCGTAGTCACCTGGTCCCGTTGCCGGGTGCGAATCAGCGGCACCGTCCGCTTTTGGCAGGGCGTCCACCCGCCCACCACTGTGGACATTTCCGTGGGCTGGTTCTTCGGCGCCATCAACCCCGCCAACGTGGTCTTCACAGTGGGCGGCACCCCGGAGGCCGCGTACAGCTGCGCGTACAAGTCTGACTGCTTCCGGGACGTAAACCTGGAAATGGACTTCTGCAGCTCCGTGGACGTGGACCCCAAGGCCCCGTCCTACAACACCCACAGCCACAACAACCGCCCCGCGGACCTTGCCGCGCGCACCCTGGACCTCGGCACCACTTATCGGGACACCGGCATCGACCTGCGGGTCGACGCCGTGCACACGGTGATCGACGACAGCGCCCCTGCCTTTGTGTCCTGGAACGTCGGCGAACTCCACGACGCCATGGAGACCTCCTTCAGCCGCTTCACGTCGGGCTGGCCGGCCTGGAACCTCTGGGGAATGCAGGCCGGCTTGTTCGACAGCGCGGGCGTGGGAGGCATCATGTTCGACGCCGCCGCCGGCTTTGGCGGGGCCGGCCGCGGACCCGACCGCCAGGGCTTCGCCGTGTTCCGCAACCATTCCTGGTTCACGAACCTGGTGGCGGGAACCCCCGCCACCCAGGACCAGGCCTGGGCCCAGCGCCACTACCTCTACACGTGGGTGCACGAGGCCGGGCACGCCTTCAATTTCCTGCATTCGTGGGACAAGGCC
Organism: Arthrobacter cupressi; assembly: GCF_900099975.1. Lineage (GTDB taxonomy): Bacteria > Actinomycetota > Actinomycetes > Actinomycetales > Micrococcaceae > Arthrobacter > Arthrobacter cupressi. The sequence continues at coordinate 205,266 of NZ_FNEI01000001.1, read as the reverse complement.
CGCCCGGATTCGCTGTCCTGGATGAACTACGACTGGCGCTATGACCAACGCAACGGCGCGGACCAGTTCTGGGCGAACTTCCGCTTCCGGTTCGACGACGATGAACTCCTGCACATGCGCCATGGCGACCGCGCCTCGGTGATCATGGGCGGGGACCCGTGGGCGTCGGGCGGGCACCTGGAATCCCCGGCCGGGGCCATGACGGTCTCCGGCCCCGGCAGCGATGTGGAACTGACCGTGACCGGCAAGAGCCACTTCGATTTCATGGAACCAGTGGCACTGGAGTTCCGGCTGCGGAACACCGGCGACGCGCCCCTAGTGCTGGACCGGCGCCTGGACCCGCGCTACGGCAACACCACCGTGTACGTGCAGAAGCCCAACGGCACCACCGTGCTGCATGAATCGGTGGTCTGCTACTACGGCATTCCCGAGCCCGTCACGCTGGGCCCGGCGGCGGACGCCGGCGGCACCGAAGGCGAGGATCGCTTCAGCGAACTTGTCCAGCTGGCCTACAGCACCGGCGGCTTCGTGTTCGACGAGCCCGGCCAATACCTGGTGCGGGTGGTCTACAGCAGCGAGGGCGTGCTGCAGGCGTCCAACACCTTCCCGCTGCGGGTCGGATTCCCGGTAACGAAGGAAGAGGACCGTTTCGCGCCGGAGTTCTTCAACCGGGAGGTGGGGCTCACCCTCGCCTTCGAAGGATCCATGTCGCCGTACCTGAGCAAGGGGCTGGATGCCCTCACGGAGGCAGCCGAGCGCTTCACCGGCGAGCCCTTGGGCGTCAAGGCCGCCACCGCCGTCGCGCAGTCCGTGGGCGACGACTTCTACAGGCGCGAACACCGCACCATGGTCAAGAGCCACAGCGCGGACCCGGAGCGGGCTCTGGCCCTCACGGATCCCGGGCTGGAGCGCTACCAGGCGGCCGGAACGCCGTCTGCAAACCTCGCGTACCGGGACCTTGTCCAGTTCCGTGCCGGGCTGCACCTGGCCGCGGACAACGCTGAGGCCGCGAACGCCGAGGTGGAAACCCTGGCGAAGGACCTCGGCGAGCGCGGCGCGAACCCGAGCGTGGTGGCGGAGGTCCGGGACCTGATGGTGCCGGTGGCGGAGGAGAAAGCGGCTCCCAAGTCCCGCAGGGCCCCGCGGAAGGGCACCAAGTAGAGCGTCCCTGCCTGGGCGGCATGGCACAGCCCGCGACGGCGGCACCCACCTTCTTCCCGGAAGGTGCGGTGCCGCCGTCGTAAGCGTCGCCCCGAGGGCCCCGCGCGGAAATGTCAGCCCCCGCTGATAGCTTGGCCTCATTAGTTCAACCGACTCAGCTTGACGGCCTGGGGGCGCAATGTTCTTTCTCGATCCGGAGACCGCCGGCCAGCCTCAGGACCTGGTCTTTTCGGCCAGCGACCTCGTGGCAGCGGCTACCTGCGAATACCAGGTGCTGCGGACGCTCGACGAGAAGCTCGGCCGCAGCGCGCCGGCGGGTTTCGCGAAGGACCCCATGCTGGAGCGCGCCGCGGCACTCGGGGACATCCACGAACACAAGGTCCTGGATGCGTTCATCACGGAATTCGGCACGTGGGATCCGGATACGGGACGGGGCGTGTACGACGTCGTTCCCGCCCAGGCGATGGACCGCGCCACCCTGCGGGCCAAGCACGAGGAGTCGATGGGTGCCCTGCGGTCCGGGGCGGACATCGTGTTCCAGGCGGCGTTCTTCGACGGCACCTTCCACGGGCGCTCGGACTTCCTGGTGAAGCGCGGGGACGGCTATGCAGTCTTCGACACCAAGCTGGCCCGGCACGCCAAGGTCACCGCACTGCTGCAGCTGGCCGCCTACGCAGATCAACTCCTCAAGGCCGGCATCACCCCCGACCCCACGGTCACGCTCGTGCTGGGCACCGGTGCCCACAGCGACCATGTACTGGCGGACATCCTCCCGGTCTTCAGGGAGCGCCGCGAACGCTTCCTCGCCATGGCCGCCAGCCACCTCGCCGACACCGGACTGGTCGGATGGGGCGATCCCCGCTACACCGCGTGCGGGCGTTGCGACTACTGCGCCGAACAGGTCCTGCTGCACCGGGACCTGCTCATGGTGGCGGGAATGCGGGCGGGCCGGCGCAAGAAGCTGATCGAATCCGGGATCACCACCATCGACCACCTGGCCGCGGCGCCGGCAGCCGGTGATGCCACCTTCCTGCGGCTGCGGGAGCAGGCCCGTCTGCAGACCGGGACGGGAACCCCGGACGGCACGGTCAACTACACGGACAAATCGGGCGACGCCAAATCCGTGAGCTACACCGTCCTGCCGGAAAACACCTTGGGACGGCTGCCGGCCCCGGACCCCGGAGACATCTTCTTCGACTTCGAGGGCGACCCCCTGTGGCAGGATTCCGCCGGGGTGTGGGGCCTGGAGTACCTGTTCGGGGTGGTCGAGAACCCCGTGGACGGCGGGACGCCCGTGTTCCGGCCGTTCTGGGCGCACTCCCGGGCCGGGGAAGGCAAGGCCTTCCGGGACTTCCTGGACTACGTGGCCAAACGCCGGGCCAGCTACCCGGGGATGCACATCTACCACTACGCCGCGTACGAGAAGACGGCGTTGCGGAAGCTGTCGCTGAGCCACGTGACGGGTGAAGCGGCCGTGGACGATCTCCTCCGCGAAGGCGTCCTGGTGGACCTTTACGACACCGTGCGCCACAGTCTTCGGATCTCCGAGAACTCCTACAGCATCAAGAAGCTCGAACCCCTGTACATGGGCAAACACCTGCGCTCGGGGGACGTCACCGACGCCGGCGCCTCCGTGGTGGCGTACGCCAACTACTGCACGGCCCGGGACAACGGGCAGAGCGAGGCCGCCGCGGCCATCCTGGCCAGCATCTCGGACTACAACGAATACGACTGCCTCTCCACCTTGGAACTGCGCAACTGGCTGCTGGGCCTGGCCGCCGAACGTTCCATCGGCGTCGGCACGGCCGTCCCGGAGCCACCGATCGAGGCCGCGCCGGATACCGCCGGCTATGAGGCCGCACCGGAGGAAGCGGCATTGCTGGAGTACCTCGGCTCGCTGCCGGAGGACGAACTCCAGTCCAACGACGCCCGCGCCATCGCCCTGGTTGCCGCCGCCGTCGGCTACCACCGCCGCGAGGACAAACAGTATTGGTGGGGCCACTTCGACCTCCTGGAGAAGCCCGTGTCCGAATGGGAGGACACCCGGGACGTGTTCGTTGCCGAGAGCGTCGAGGTGCTCCAGGACTGGGCGAAACCCGGGCCGCGCAAGAACCCGGTCCGCACCATTCGCCTGACCGGCCGGGCCGCGGAAGGTTCGGATTTTGGACCGGGCAGGACGTTCTTCCGGATGTACGCCCCTCCCCTGCCTGGGTGCCTGCAGGAAAAGGATGGCGCCTCGGGCCGCCAGTCCGCGCTCGGCCGCTCCGGCTGGGCGGGCACCGAAGTGATCGAAAGCGGCGGAGCGGACGGCCTCGACACCGTAGTCATCGCCGAGCGGCTGCCGCGCGGCGCCGCCGAGTTCCCGGAGCTTCCCTTCGCGCTGGCGCCGGACCGGCCGATCCCCACTGACGGGCAGAAGGCCGCCCTCGCCCACCTGGCCAGCAGCTTGCGGGAAGCCCTTCCCGAATGGCCCCGGGATCCTGCCCTGGACCTGCTGCGCCGCCGCCCGCCGAAACTGCGAACGCTTGACACGCTGCCCGCGGTGGCGCCCGGCCCGGACGGCTACATCGACGCGATCACCGCGACCGTCGCCGAGCTCGACCGGTCCTGCCTCGCCGTGCAGGGTCCGCCGGGGACAGGGAAGACCCACGTCGGCTCCCATGTGGTGGCGAGGCTGGTGGCGCAGGGGTGGAAGGTCGGCGTGGTGGCCCAATCGCATGCCGTGGTGGAGCACATGCTGTGCGCTGCCGTGGAGAAGGCGGGCGTCGATCCGCGGCGGGTGGCCAAGGAAGTGAAGCACGACGATCAGCTGCCGTGGCAGCAGCGCGGCAAGGCCGACGTCGAACGCCTCATCGCCGCTCCCGGCGGCGCCCTGATCGGCGGAACGGCGTGGACCATGACCGGCAACGGGGTGCCGCCGGGATCGCTGGACCTGCTGGTCATCGATGAAGCCGGGCAGTTCTCGCTGGCCAACACCATGGCCGTCAGCAGGGCAGCCCAGCGGCTCCTGCTGCTGGGCGACCCGCAGCAGCTTCCGCAGGTGACGCAGGGGAAGCATCCGGAGCCGGTGGACGAATCGGCGCTCGGCTGGCTCTCGGATGGCCACCACACCCTGCCGCCGGAGCTGGGGTACTTCCTGGCCACCTCGTGGCGGATGCATCCGGCGTTGTGTGCCGCCGTGTCCGAGCTGTCCTACGACGGGCGGCTGCACGCCGCCCCGCCGGCGTCGGCACGGCACCTTGAGGGCTTCCCACCCGGGATCGACTGTGTGTATGTGCCGCATCGCGGGAACTCGACGTCGTCACCCGAGGAAGCGGCAGAGGTGGTGCGGCAGGTCCGGGCCCATCTCGGGCTGCGCTGGGATGATCCCGGAGACGTCCCGGGGAGCCGGCCACTTGGTGAGCAGGACGTCCTGGTGGTCGCGGCCTACAACGCCCAGGTACAGCTGATCCGTTTTGAGCTGCGCGCGGCCGGACTGGGGAACGTCCGGGTGGGCACCGTGGACAAATTCCAGGGCCAGGAGGCGCCGGTGGTCATTGTGTCGATGGCTGCTTCCGCCGCGGGCGAGTTGCCGCGCGGCATGGAGTTCCTGCTCTCGCGGAACCGGATCAATGTGGCGGTGTCACGCGGGCAGTGGCGCGCCGTCGTCGTCCGCTCGCCGGAGCTGAGCAACTACCTGCCCGCCCGGCCGGAAGGCCTGGAACAGCTGGGCGGGTTCATCGGCCTCTGCCAGCGAGGAGTCGGGCAGCGGGCTGCACGCACCGTTTAACGCCTAACGGCGGCACATGGCTGCGTGGATCGCAAGCACGTGCCGCCGTTGGGTTGGTGTGGCAGGCGGTGGGGCTTAGTTCTGCGATTCCTCGTAGAACGGGTAGTCCGTGTAGCCCGTGGCCCCTTCGCCGTAGAACGTGGACGGGTCCGCTTCGTTCAGCGGCAGGCCGTCTCGCCAGCGGCGCGCGAGGTCCGGGTTGGCGATGGCGGGGCGGCCCACCACCACGGCGTCGGCGTGGCCACCGGCCACCAGGTCCACGGCTTCCTCGCGGACGGTGACGCTGCTGAACCCGGTATTCACCAGGAAGGTTCCTTTGAATCGTTCGCGCAGGTCCTGCACCAGGGCGCCCTTGGGATCGTCGTGCAGGATGCTCAGGTAGGCGAGGTTGAGCGGGGCGATGGTGTCCACGAGGACCTCGTAGGTGGCGCGGACGTCGGCCGGGTCGGTCTCGGCGATCTGCTGGACCTGGTGCTCCGGGGAGATCCGAATGCCCACGCGGCTCGCTCCCAGTGCCTCAACCACGGCCTGGACCGCCTCGATCACGAAGCGGGCCCGGTTTTCCGGGGAACCGCCGTAGCTGTCGGTGCGGACGTTCGTGTTGGGCGCAAGGAACTCGTGCAGCAGGTAGCCGTTGGCCGAGTGCAGCTCGACGCCGTCAAACCCTGCCTCGATGGCATTCCGCGAGGCCGCGACGAGTTCCTGGATCACCAGGGGCAGCTCGTCGGTGCGCAGTTCGCGGGGCACCGGGTAGGGCCGCTTGCCGTTCGGGGTGCGGACCTCGCCGTCGATGCCCACGGCGCTCGGCGCCACGATCTCGCGGCCGCCGGTGATGTCCGGGTGGGAGACGCGTCCGCCGTGCATGATCTGGGCGAAGATCCGGCCGCCCTCGGCGTGGACGGCGTCCGTGACCTTCTTCCAGCCAGCGATCTGCTCGTCAGTGACGAGTCCGGGCTGGCCGGGGTAGGACTGGCCGGCCGGCGTCGGGTAGGTACCTTCGCTGATGATCAGGCCGAGCGAAGCCCGTTGGCGGTAGTGCTCCACGAGCAGCGGACCGGGAATGCCTTGCTGGCCCGCACGGACGCGGGTGAGAGGCGCCATCACCAGGCGGTTGGGGATTTCCAGCTCGCCGACGGTCAGGGGTGAGAACAGCATGCGCAGAACCTTTCACACAGGGAATCGTTTCCGTCTGTGGCAACTATGGCGCGCGTGCAACTATTCCTGGTGTGGGGCGGATCACTGTTGCGCACCACTCGCCGCACACCCGCGCAATGACGGGAGGCCTCGTTGCGCAGGCGTGACGCCTGCGCAACGAGGCTCGGTCTCAGTGCGCCAGCGGGCGGCGCCAGCCTGGCGCCGCCCCAAACTGCCGCTACTTCTCCGCGGGCAGCACCAGTTCCCCGGTCTTGTCCGTGGAGAGGGCGAGCGAGGAGATGTACTGGGGTTCGCCGTCGGGTCCGTCCTGGGCCGAACGGAGCATGTCCGGACGTTCGAACTCGATCCCGGTCACGTGGCAGAGCAGCTTGGCCTGGCTGGGGTTGCCCTCGGAGTCGAACATGGCCAGGTCGATCCCGTCGTCCGTGCGGCGCAGGTAGTACTTCCCGCGGGTCAGGACTGCGAGCATCGGGGGCAGGAGCAGCGCCAGGCCGACCGCGAAGATCGGCGAGTACGGCTGCACGCCGGACCCGAAGGCACCGAAAAACACCGCGATGGACACCCCGGCCGAGGCCAGCATGGACACGAAGCCCACGGGGTTCACGGCGTAGAGCATGCCGCGGCGGAACTCGGGGACCTTGGGCGAGATCTTCAGCAGGTACTTGTTGACGGCGATGTCCGCGGCCACGGTGACCACCCAGGCGATGGCGCAGTTGGCGTAGAAGCCCAGGATGGTGTTGAGGAACTCAAACATGTTCGCTTCCATGAGCACCAGGGCCACTACAAGGTTCAGGACCACGAACACCATGCGGCCGGGATAGGTCTTGGTAATGCGGGTGAAGCTGTTGGTCCAGGCAAGCGAGCCGGAGTAGGCGTTGGTGACGTTGATCTTGATCTGCGAGATGACCACGAGCACCACGGCCAGGGCCATGGCCAGCCAGGCGGGCATCATCTCCCGGTAGACGCCCAGGAACTGGTGCACGGGCTCGTTCGCGTGGACGGAGGCCGCGGGGTCCAAGGTGGCGATGAGGTAGACGGCGATGAACATGCCCACGATCTGCTTGATGGCGCCGAAAACCACCCAGCCGGGACCGGCCAGGATCACGGCCCGCCACCAGGCGCCCCTGTTCGCGGCGGTGCGGGGCGGCATGAAGCGCAGATAGTCGATCTGTTCTGCGATCTGCGCCATCAGCGACAGGCAGACGCCCGCGGCCAGCATCACCGAAGCCAGGTTGGTGCCGGATTCCCCGGACTTGCCGGTGTACGCGAAGAAGGAGTCGATGCTTTCGGGGTGCGACACCACCAGGTAACCCACCGGCACCACCATGAGGAGCAGCCAGAGCGGCGTGGTCCACACCTGCAGTTTGGCCAGGGTGTTCATTCCATAGATCACCAGCGGAATGATGATCACCGTGGACGCCGCGTAGCCGATCCACTGCGGGATGCCGAGGCCCAGCTCCAGGCCCTGCGCCATGATGGACCCCTCAAGCGCGAAGAAGATAAAAGTGAAGGTGGCAAAGATGACGTTGGTGACCACCGAACCGTAGTAGCCGAAGCCCGAACCGCGGGTGATCAGGTCCAGGTCGATGTTGTACCGCGCCGCGTAGTAGGCCAGCGGGAACCCGGTGGCGAAGATGACCACCGCGGCCACCAGGATGCCCAGGATCGCGTTGCCGGTGCCGTAGGAAATCCCGATGTTCGCCCCAATCGAGAAGTCCGCCAGGTACGCGATGCCGCCCAGCGCGCTGGTGGCCACCACCCCGGCGCTCCACTTCCGGTAGGAACGCGGCGCGAAGCGCAGCGTGTAATCCTCCAGGCTTTCCTTCGCGGCGCTCAGCGCGTCGCGCCCGGCAGAACCGGCCCCGGTGGAACCGGCCGCCGTCGTCGTCTTTCCGGAACCGTCGACGACGGCGGAACCGGCCGCCGTCGAACGTTCCAGGATCTGTGTTGTCCGCTGTTCTTCAGTCATCCCCACGTCACTTTCCTCAGCTGTTCTTGGGTCGTTTCTGACTCCGCCTGACGCTATCGGCGGGATTCGACGGCGGCGTCACCGCGGTGTTTCGGGGCTGTTACTTGTGCTCGGGCACGAGCTTGCTCCAGCCCGCGCGGAGCCAAGAACGACGGCCGGGCTTTGTGGACGTCCAACAAAATCGGCTCCCCGCAAGCTGGCTAGCGTCAGTAAGGAGGCATTCACCGAAGCAATCCAGCGACGAAGCGAGGAGCAGCATGACCATTTTGGAAACCGCCCGTGAACAGGTCCTTGAACGCGGCGTCGGACTGAACGAGGCCCAACTGTTGGAGATCCTGCAGCTCCCGGATGCCGACATCCCGGCGGCCCTGCAACTGGCCCACGAGGTCCGCGTGGAACACTGCGGAGAGGACGTGGAGGTGGAGGGCATCATCTCCATCAAGACCGGCGGCTGCCCCGAGGACTGCCACTTCTGCAGCCAGTCCGGGCTCTTTGACAGTCCGGTAAGGGGCGTCTGGCTGGACATCCCCGAGCTGGTCAAGGCGGCCAAGGAAACCGCCGCGACGGGCGCCACCGAATTCTGCATCGTGGCTGCCGTGCGGGGGCCGGACATCAAGCTGATGAATCAGATCAAGTTCGCGATCGACCGCATCAACGAGGAAGTGGACATCAACATCGCCTGTTCCCTGGGCATGCTGACCCAGCGGCAGGTGGACCAGCTCGCCGCATGGGGCGTGCACCGCTACAACCACAACCTCGAGACCGCGCGCAGCTACTTCCCGCAGGTGGTCACCACCCACACCTACGAAGAACGCCTGGAAACCTGCGCCATGGTCAAGGAAGCAGGCATGGAGCTGTGCTGCGGCGCCCTGATCGGCATGGGCGAATCCCTGGAGCAGCGCGCGGAACTCGCCGCCCAGCTCGCCGCCCTGGACCCGCACGAGGTCCCGCTGAACTTCCTCAACCCGCGCCCCGGCACGCCGCTGGAAAACCAGGGCATCATGGACGGCAAGGACGCCCTCCGCGCCATCGCCGCTTTCCGCCTGGCCATGCCCCGCACCGTGCTGCGCTATGCCGGCGGCCGCGAACTGACCCTGGGCGACCTCGGCACCCGCGAAGGCCTGCTCGGCGGTATCAACGCCGTGATCGTTGGCAACTACCTGACCACCCTGGGCCGCCCCGCCGACGCCGACCTGCAGCTGCTGGTGGAGCTGAACATGCCCATCAAGGAACTCCAGAAGACGCTGTGAGCACGGAACTGTACTGCGGGCACTGCGGCGCTGCGTTGTCCGCCGGCGGTGAGGGCCCGACGTCGGACGCTCACCCCGGGCGCCAAACGCACCTCAGCTGCCTGGCACTGCTGGCCATGGAACCGCCGCGCTACTGCGCGCAGTGCCGCCGCAGGATGAAGGTCCAGGTCACGCCGCTGGGTTGGAGCGCCGAATGCTCCCGGCACGGGAGCCTGGCGGGATGAACCGGACCGGAAGCCTGATCGAGCGCGGCAGCTTGATCGAGCGCGACAGGGCCAGCCTGTGGCACCCCTATGCTCCGGCGTCGGGCACCCTTCCGCTGTGGGAGGTGGAAGGCGCCCACGGAGTGCGGCTGCGGCTGCGCGACGAACACGGCGAACGCTTCGAGGTGCTGGACGCCATGTCCTCGTGGTGGTCGGTGATCCACGGCTACCGGAATCCCCTGCTGGACGCCGCGGCTAAACGCCAGCTGGCGGATTTCAGCCACGTGATGTTCGGCGGGCTCACGCACGGCCCCGCCGTCGAACTGGCCGAACGGCTCCTGGCAATGGTGCCGTCCGCACCGGACCGGCCCGCCTTGGAGCGCGTCTTCCTGGCCGACTCGGGCTCCGTGTCCGTGGAGGTCGCGCTGAAGCTGGCCGTGCAGTTCCAGACGGCGGCGGGGCGGCCTAAGCGGCAGCGTTTCCTAAGCCTGCGCGGCGGCTACCACGGGGACACCTTCGCGGCGATGGGCGTCTGCGATCCGGTGGACGGGATGCATTCGGCGTTCCCCGGCCTGCTGGCGGCGAACGTGTTCGCGCCCCGCCCGCCGGCCGTGGCGACGGCCACCGCGGAGGACATTGAGCACTGGCGGGCCGGGCTGGAGGAACTGGCGGCGCGGCACTCCGATGAACTGGCCGCCATCATCGCCGAGCCCGTGTTGCAGGGCGCGGGCGGTATGTTCGCCTACCCGGCGGAATGCGTGCGGATCCTCCGGGAGATCGCCGACCGCCACGGCTTGCTGCTCATCCTCGACGAGATCGCCACCGGCTTCGGGCGAACCGGGGAACTCTTCGCCGCCGATCACGCCGGGGTGGTGCCGGACATCCTCTGCGTGGGCAAGGCCCTCACCGGCGGGTACCTCAGTCTCGCGGCCATGATCTGCACCGGTGAGGTGGCGCGGGCCGTCTCCGCCGGCGCGGCCGGGGCGCTCCTGCACGGGCCAACTTTCATGGGCAATCCCCTGGCCTGCGCCGTGGCGAACGCCAGCCTGGGCATCATCACCACCGGCGCGTGGCGCTCCGACGTGGCCAGGGTCGGTGCGGCGTTGGCCTCCGGGCTCGCCCCCGCACGCGAGCTCGACGGCGTCGCGGACGTCCGCACGATCGGCGCGGTGGGCGTCATCGAGCTGGAGGACGCCGTGGACGTCCCCGCCGTGACCCAGGCAGCCATCCGCAACGGCGTATGGGTGCGGCCGTTCCGGAACCTGGTCTACGCCATGCCGCCGTACATCAGCTCGGCCGCCGAGACGGAAGCAATGGCCGCCGGGATGGTGGCGGCGGTGGCGGCCGTATCCCACGAAAGGGTCGGTGCCCGGTGAGCGTCTCGATGACCCGGTGGCTGGAGCAGCAGGCCGCCGTCCGTGAACGCCGCGGGCTGCGCCGTTCCCCGGAAGTCCGTTCACCGGAAAGCAGTTCGGGTGGTGATGCTGTGCTGGACCTGTCCAGCAATGACTACCTGGGGCTGGCGTCCGATCCGCGCCTGGCCGAGGCGGCGTGCGAGGCGGTCCGCCGCTGGGGCGCGGGCGCCACGTCGTCGCGGCTCGTGGCCGGCACCACCGGGCTGCACCTTGAGCTTGAGGAGGAGCTGGCCCGGTTCACCGGTATGGAAGCGGGCTTGGTGTTCTCCTCGGGGTACCTGGCCAATGTGGGCCTGGTGACGGCGTTGGGCGGCCCGCGCACGCTGATCGTGGCCGACGAGCACTGCCACGCCTCCCTCATCGACGGCTTCCGTCTGGCCCGCTCAAGGGTGGAAGGCTTCAGACACAACGACGTCGACGACGCCGCTCGGCTGCTTTCGGACCGCGCTCTGTGTGGGAAGAGCGAGCCGCGGGCGCTGATCGCCGTCGAATCCATCTACAGCGTGTGGGGCGACGCCGCTCCCCTGGCGTCCCTGCTGGAGTTGGCCGTCGAGCACGACGCCATGCTGTTGATCGACGAGGCCCACAGCCTGGGTGTCTCCGGCGGGGACAGGCATGAAGGCCACGGTGCCGCAGCCGGGACCGCCCTCGCCGGGCATCCGAACGTAGTGCTCACGGCGACATTGTCCAAGTCACTGGGCAGCCAGGGCGGCGCGGTGCTGGGTTCGGCCCTGCTGCGCGAGCACCTGCTCAACCGCGCACGGAGCTTCATCTTCGACACCGCCTTGGCCCCGGCCTCCGTCGCGGCCGCCCTCGCGGCCGTCCGGATCATCGACGCGGAGCCGTGGCGTCCCGCCGCCGTCCGCGCCAACGCAGCCCGGCTGGCCGCCGGTCTGCGGATCGCAACAACCCCGGCCGCAGGTGCTGTCCAGTCAGCCCCCATGCCCGACGCCGAAACCGCGGTAAAGGCAAGCCGGGCAGCCCGCGCAGCCGGAATCCGGGTGGGCTGCTTCCGGCCGCCGTCGGTCCCGGACGGCGTGTCCCGCCTTCGCCTCACCGCCCGCGCCACCCTCACCCCCGACGAGATCGACTACGCCTGCGCAACGCTGCGCGGCATCCTGGAGGAAACCCCGTGAAACGCGACCGCCAGAGCCTTCCACCCATCATCCTGGTCACCGGCACGGACACGGGCGTCGGAAAGACCGTCGCCACGGCCGCGCTGGCAGCCGCCCTGCAGTCCCGTGGCCGCTCGGTGGCCGCCTACAAGCCGTGCCAGAGCGGCAACAAGGACGGCGACTCGGACTGCTCCGAAATCGCCAGGCTGGCCGCGCCCCTGACGGCGGAGGCCGGCGTCGTGCTCGAAGAACCGCTGGCCCCGGTGCAGGCCGCCGCTGTGGACGGCGTGGAGCTGCCGTCGCTGGCGGCACACGCCGAGCGGGTCCGGCGGCTCGCCGCCGGGCACGACCACGTGCTGGTGGAGGGCGCGGGCGGGCTGCTCGTGGAGCTGGATCCCGACGGCGGCACGCTGGCCGATCTCGGCGCGCTGCTGGGGGACGCGGCCGGCTTTGCCGTGGTTGCCCGGCCGTCGCTGGGGACCTTGAACCACACCGGGCTGACCCTGGAGGCCCTGGAACGCAGGGGCCTCGCCGTGGAAGGGGTGATTTTGGGCAGCTGGCCCGAGCATCCCGGGCTGGCGGAGCTCGGCAACCGGGCGGCCTTCTCGAGTGGGCCGGTCACGCTGCTTGGCACCCTCCCGGACGCGGCGGCGGCCCTGCCGGTGCGCGCGTTCCGGGAGCAGGCGCCGCTGTGGTTGGAGGGGATCGCATGACCGCCCCCCAATGCCCCTATCGGGTGGTCCGGGAACCGGCCGAGGTCCGCGAGGTCCTGCACCGCCCGGACGACTTCGGCCCGGCGAACGCCCTGCTGGCCGTGACGCCGCTGTCCGGGCAGGCCCTGCGCATCCTGCAGCGCGCCCGCTTCGCGCTTCCACCCGTGCTGGCCAGCAACGACACCCCGTCCCACCCCGGCGTCCGCAGGGTCGTGGCCGGATTCTTCACCCCGGCCACCGTGGACGCCATGGAGCCGCGAATCCGCCAGCTGGCCAAGGAGGCCGCATACGAGGCCGCCGCTCAACTGGACGCGAAAGGCCGCGTGGAGCTGGTCCAGGCCGTGGCCGCCCTTCCCCCGGCCGTGGTGATGTTGGAGATGCTGGGCCTGCCGGTGCGGGACCTGCCCGAGTTGAAGGCTTGGAGCCTGGATTCCCTGGAATTGTTCTGGGGCTGGCCCGGCCCCGAACGGCAACTGGAGCTCGCCCGCAGCGCCGCCGATTTCTATCGTTGGCTTCGCGAGCTGGTACTGGAATCCGTGGCTTCCCCGGCCCGCAACCTCTTCAAATCCCTGGACGCACACGGGCTCAGCACCCCGGAAGTCTGCTCCCTGGGATACTTCCTGCTGATCGCCGGGCAGGAAACCACCACCCAGCTCATCAGTACTGCCCTGTTCCGCCTGGCCGAAGGGTCCATGGGCATCGCCTGGGACGAGGCCGCAGCCGAAGACAAAGCCACCGAACTGGTGCGGAGCGTCCTCGCCGAGGAGTCTTCCGTGCCCACGTGGCGCCGCGTCGCCAGCCGGGACACCGAGCTGAACGGCGAGGAAGTCCGGGCCGGCGAGGAGATCCTGCTCGAACTGACAGGCAACCACGGTCCGCGGGCGCCGGGCACCAAGGGGCCGCTGCCCTACGGACTGGCATTCGGCTCCGGCATCCACCGCTGCCTCGGCGCGAAACTCGCGGAACTGGAAGCCGCCGTCGTCGTCCAGGAAACAGCGGCGGCGCTGCCGGGCGTCGGGCTGCACGGGCCGGAACCGGAGTGGATCCGGCTGCTGTCTTTCCAGGCGCCGCGCACGGTGACGGTGGCTAGACTCTGAACATGGGCGAAAGCCGGGACCTGCTGACACCGGAGCAGCGCAGCCGGAACATGTCCAGGATCCGCGGCAAGAACACCAAACCCGAGCTCCTGGTCCGCCGGATCCTGCACGCCAAAGGGTACCGGTACCGACTGCACGGCATGGCCGCCGGCGGGAAACTGCCCGGGAACCCGGACCTGGTCTTCGCGGGCCGGCACAAGGTGATCTTCGTGAACGGCTGCTTCTGGCACTTCCACGATTGCCCGGCCGGAATGCACGCCCCCGCGGCCAACGCCGAGTTCTGGGACGCCAAGCGCCGCCGCACCCGCGAGCGCGACGCCGAGCAGCGCGAACGGCTCGCGGCCGCCGGCTGGGAAGTCCTCACTGTGTGGGAATGCGGCCTGAAAGACCGCAGCGCCTTGGAGGCCCGGCTCACCGGCTTCCTCGACGGCGGTCCGGGCGCCTAAGGACGCGGAACCGGGCACGAAAGGCGGCGCCTTGGCCGCGCCCCTCAAGGGCCGCGGCTTCCGCTCAAGACTTGCTCAATCTTTCACGGACGCCCTGCTGCACGGTTGCGGGGCGCCTTACTGTTGAGTCCTGTTATCTCTGCGTGGGGACGGGAGGAAGGCCATGACTGCGTGCGAAGGATGCTCCGGCGCACTGGTGGATCCTGCCGTCCTGCGCGGGCTCCAAGCCGAACTCGGCGACGCGTCGGTCATCGACGCGTTCGTCCGCAGTTACGTAGCCATGCTGCCGTCGAGGCTCGCCCGGCTCCATCACGCCCTGGACACCGGGGACATGGCAGGCGCCCTTGACGCGGTGCTGAGCCTGAAGACCTCCAGCGACATGGTGGGCGCCGTCTGCCTGCGACGCCTGGCCGCTGAACTGGAAACCAGCATGAAACTGATGCCGAACGGACACCATCTCACGGAACTCGACCCCCAGCTCAGCGAGATCGAACACCACGCCTTCGGCACCATCCGGGAACTCGAATCCCCGCTTCGCTAAGGCGGAGTGCTTCACTAACTGAGCCTAGGGAGCCAGCCGGTAACCCACGCCCCGCACGGTTTCCAGCCAGCGTGGTTCCTGGTTGCTGTCCCCCAGCTTCTTGCGCAGGTTGCCCATGTGGACTTCAACGGCACGTTCGTCCGCGCCGCTGACGTAACCGCCGGCGTCGTACTCGTCCTGACGGAGGCGCCGTGCCAGGTCCGCCTTGGACCGCACGATCCGGCCGGTCTCCATCAGCGCCAGCAGCAGCTCGAACTCGGTCCGGGTGAGCCGCAACTCGGTGCCGTCCAGGACGGCCAGCCGGGAGGCCGGCGACACGGCCAGCCCGTTGTGGCGCAGCACCGCGCCGTCGGGCTGCTTTCCGTTCCTGGACTCCGACGACGTACGGGGGCGCCGCATCATGGCCTCCACCCGGGCGCGCAGTTCGCGCGGCCGGAAGGGCTTGGTCAGGTAGTCGTCAGCCCCGGACTTCAGCCCCAGGAGGGTGTCGATCTCCTCCGTGCGGGCGGTCAGCATAATGATGTAGGCGTCCGAGGTCTCCCGGATGCGGCGGGCCACCTCGAAGCCGTCAATATCCGGCAATCCGAGGTCCAGGGTGATGACATCGGGCTCCAGGTCCCGCGCGGCGCCCAGCCCGGCGGACCCGGTGGCGGCAACGTGGACCTCGAAACCGGCTTGGGTCAATACCGCTTCGACGAGCTCGCAAATGTCCTGGTCATCCTCGATAACCAACCCCACACGCGCGTTAATCACCGCAGCCCCCAGCCGTCTCGATTTCCCCAGAAGTATAGCCCCCGCTGGTTAGGCTTGGCCCATGACCCGACAGCATCGCCGTTCGCAGGGGGCCCGGTGACAAGTCCGAACATCGAAGCCGCCGAAAAACCGCCATTCTTCAAGCGTGCCTTCCACGAACACACCTTGCGGATGCGGGTGGTCCTCACGCAGATTCCTTTGTCGGTTACAGCGGCCATCGCAGCCCTCCTGGTGCTGCTGTTCTTTCCGGACACGCTGGACAACCCGCTGTTCCGGATCTTCCTCATCAGCCAGGCCGTGCTCCTGGCCGTCTGCTTCGCGGTTCCCTGGCATCGGCTGCCGTTCCCGAGTTTCCTGGTGATTCCCGTCCTGGACATGGTGTCCATTACCTTCGGGCGCGAGGGCGGGCAGGAGGCTCTCACAGGCTTGAGCGTGCTGGTGGTCCTTCCCGTGATCTGGCTTTGTGCATCCGGCCTGTACCCCCGGTTGGCGATCGCGCTGTGCTTCCTGGGGCCACTCGGGGTCGTCTGGGGGCCGTTGTTCATCCGGGGAGCCACCACGCCGCAAGACCTCAGTCGTCCTCTGCTCTACCCGATCCTCATGCTCGGCATCGGGGTCTCGGTCAGCGTCGTGACCATGAGCATGGTGCGCCAGCAAAAGTCCCTCGAAGAAAAGGACGAAGCGCTCAATGCCGCCTTCGAAGCGAGCAGCCACCATGAGCGGCTCCTGAACACCGTCCTGGAGGCTCTCCCATTGGGTGTGGTTGCCGTCGACGGCGACGGCAACCACATCCTCATGAACCCCCGCCAGCGCCGCACCCACCGCCTGGCCACACCGCCCGGCGTGGCCGACCCCGCTGAGTCCCAGCTCCTGGTCTTCGAGGAAGACAGGACGACGCCGGTACCCGGCGGCCAGCGTCCCGTGCGACGGGCCGTCCTGGGCGAGGAGTTCACGGACCAGCTGATCTGGATCGGCACGGGACCCGGCCAACGCGCCTTCAGTACCAGCGCCCGGCCGATGCGCGACGACGAGGAGAGCTTCGCGGGCTCGGTGATCGTCTTCAGCGATGTCACCGACCTGATCAACGCCTTGGCAGCGAAGGACGATTTCGTGTCCAGCGTCTCCCACGAATTCCGCACGCCGCTCACTTCCATCCTGGGATACCTGGACCTGATCCTGGATAACGCGGAGGAGCTGGATCCCATGTCCCGGGGGCAGCTCCACGTGGTGCGGCGCAACGCCGAGCGGCTACTGACCTTGGTCTCGGACCTGCTCGCCGTCCGCGCCGGCCACTTGGTGGTCCAGCCTGAGGCGCTGGACCTCGCCGTACTGGTCCGCGGAAGCATCGATTCAGCCACTCCCCGTGCGGCGCAGGCCGGAGTCCGTTTTTCGGTGGACGTCCCGGAAACCCTCCGGGCCCACGCGGACTCTTCGCGGATGTCCCAGGTGCTGGACAACCTGATCTCCAACGCCATCAAGTACTCCCCCAACGGCGGTGAGGTCGAAGTGGCCGCCTGGCGGGAGAACGGCGAGGTGGTGTGCCGTGTCAGTGACACCGGCATGGGCATGACTGACGAAGAACAGGAGGAGGTCTTCGCCAAATTCTTCCGCGCGCGCGGTGTCCGGAACAGCACCATCCCGGGCATCGGCCTGGGCCTGCCCATCACGAAGGCAATCGTCGAGGCGCACGGCGGCACCATCACGCTGCAAAGCGCGCCCGGCCGGGGCACGGCGTTCACCGTGCGGATGCCCGCCTAGGGGCGAACCCGCCTGACCCCCGCCGCCAGGCGGTGCTGCCTACGCGCGCCGTTCGGGGGTGCGCCGCCGGCCGAACAGGAAGTACCCCACCGGGCCGAAGAAGTTGATGAAACTCGCGGCCCGCCACAGGACCTTGCTTCCGCGGATCTGCTCCGCCGGGGTCTTGGAGATGCTGCGCTGGGCCGCCAGCATCAAGGCGAACTCCAGCACGCCGGCCACAATGGTGACGCGGCGCTGCCCCGGGGTCATGTCCTTCCAGGACTTTTTCTTCCTCTTCATGCCGCCCATGGTTGCCTCCGTCCGCCGCGGTCTGTTCTCAGGCTAGCCCTGTTGGCTGCCGCGCGGAACAGCTCCGTTACCCCCGCGCCTGGCGGACCATCTCGCCCCAGGACTGCTCGGCAAGGTCCGTCACGGCGGCCAGGATTTCCGCGGGCGGCTTGGACAGGTCCAGCGGGTACTCCACCACGTCGATATCCGTGTTGAGGATGCGCCGCAGCTTCATCTCCCCGGATCCCGCATAGACCAGCCAGGCCGTGGGGACCCGCAGGGCGGTGCAGTACGCGAGCATGCGGTAGTGGTCCGTGTTCGGGGAAGCACCGGTGTCCGGACCGGCCGCATAGTTGGCCCCGTAGACCACCACGGGTCGCCCGCCAAGGAAATGTACGGCGTCCGGGCGGACGGTGATCCGGTCCGAGTCGCGCACCGCTTCGTTGAGCAGGGCACCGTACTGCAGCCGGGTCTCGCCGGGGTGGGCGCGCATGGCGTCGCGCAGGGCGACGCCCACGAATTCCTTGAACACGGTGGACATGTCCACCACGAAGGCGGCGCTGCGCTGCTTGCCTTCCCCGGCTTCGGCCGAGCAGTTGCGCAGGATCACCTCGGCCAAACGCAAGGCCGCGTGGAAACGCAGGTTCATCCGGCTGGCCTGCCATTTCGGAAGAGGCGCACCGGGCAGCAAGGGGGTCACGGCGTCGAGCTTTCCGCCCAGGCGGCGGAGGCGGCTGAGTACCTCGGGCCGGACCCCGGGGACCTGGCCCATCCGGGCCAGCGCGGCCCGCAGGATGCGGTTCTCGGCGATGTTCTCGCTGAACTCGTCGTAGGACACCTCGAGGGGCACCAGCAGGCCGGGCCTGCGGGAGATCTGGTCGGAAATCCGGATGCGTCCCTTGACGGTCCGCAGTGACTCATCCACCGTCACGTACCCCTGCAGCGGGCCGCGGCTGAGCGCGCGTTCGGCCAGTTGGGCGAGGGATTCGGCCAGGGCGCTCCAGAGGTCCTGGTGTTCGACGGCGGCCACGGAGTCGTCGCGGAAGCCCTGTTCCCCGGCGTAGCTAAGCAGGAACAGCAACCGGTGGAGACCCAGCCGGCCCTTGGGCCGCACCTCGAACTGCACGGCGGGGGTCCGCACCGAGCCCACCTTGCCCGCCGGTTCGATCCGGTAGAGGCCCATGCCCATCGGCGCGGCCGTCGCCAGCCCGCTCGCGTTGAGGAAGGCCGCCGTCGCGGCGTCCAGCCGCTCCACGACACCGCGGGACAGTTCGTCCAGCACGATGTGCCGGACGCCGGGCGCGTGCCGCGGCCGGGGCGGAATCGCCACGCCGCGGAGCGTGCCGGCGGGGGCTGCGTCAGCGGGGCCGGCGTCAGCGGGGAGCAAGGCGTCCCAGCAGTTGCTCCAGGCCGAAGCGCTCCTCCACCTGTGCCCGGTTCAGCTGGCCGTGGTAGTGCTCCTCGAGCAGCGGCATCAGCTCGTACTTCCAGATCCGGCGCAGGCCGGCGGGGGTCTGCGCGGCGCCCTTCATGAAGTAGGACGGGCCGATCATGAGGTCACGGTCCCAGTCGTCGATCGCTTCGTTGAGGGCATCGAGCAGATCGGCGTTCAGCGGGTCCAGGCCGCGGGCCTCGAGGAAGCGGCGCAGGGTGCCGCGGATCGGCTCCACCTTCGGGTGCAGTTCCACGAAGGCGAAGCGGCGGCGGATCGCGGCGTCCATCATGGCGATGGAACGGTCAGCCGTGTTCATGGTGCCGATGATGTACAGGTTGTCCGGCAGGCTGAAAGGCTCGTTGGGGCTGTACTGCAGGTAGATCCGGTCGTCCCGGTACTCCAGCAGGAAGTACAGCTCGCCGAACACCTTGGCCAGGTTGGCCCGGTTCATTTCGTCGATGATCAGGAAGTAGGGCTTGGCGGCGTTCTCCGGTTTGGCCGCTTCCTCGGCCAAGCGGCGCAGCGGCCCCGCTACGAGCTTGAAGGACACATGGCCGTCGTCGGTCTTGTCCGGCCGGTAGCCCTCGAAGAAGTCCTCATAGGCGTACGAAGGGTGGAACTGCACGAGCTTCACGCGCTCGTCCGTGCTGTCCCCGGCGAGCTCGGCGGCCAAGTGCTTGGCGAGGTAGGTCTTGCCGGTGCCGGGCGGGCCGTAGAGGACCAGTTGCCGGTTTTCCTCGAGGAGCCCGGCGATTTCCTGCAGCGGCTCCAGCTCCATGTGCAGGGAGGCGGCGAATTCCTCGCTGAGCGGGCGGAAGCCTTCGGGGACGGGCTCGACGGCGGACTCGGGGGCGGCGGTGTCCTCGCCGTCGGACTCCGCTTCCGCGGGCAGCAGCGCCTGCAGCAGGCTCACCACCTTGGTGACGTCCACGACGATCCCGGGGGTGGAAAGCTGGCGCTGGACGTGCCGGGGCGCCTCGGCGATGGCGTGATCCTCCTCGAACCAGCGCACCTTGCGCCGCAGCCGCGGCTTGTCCTCGCTGTGTTCGGCCTCGCCCAGGACCACGCCGATCCGTACCTTGCCGGCACGCTGGAACAAAGCCAGGTCGCCGGGCTTCATGACGGTCAGGAAGGCGAAGACCGCGGTCTTGGTGTCCTCGCGTTCCACGTAGCCCAGGTGCTTGCAGTCCTCGTCCACGGCGCGCTGCACCAGCCCCGCGGTGACGCCCGGCTCCAGCTCGCGCAAGTGTTCGACGTCGAGCGTTGCCTTCTCCTCGTCCTGCCAGGCGGCGAGGAGTTCGGCGGAATCATGGTGGGTGCGCAGCAGCCAGGCCCTGCGGCCGGGGTCGCCCACCTTGCGCCACTGGCCCACAAGCTGGCGGGAGTACCAGTCGATGCGTTGCCCGGCCTGTTCGTCCAGGTGCAGACGGATGCGGTGGATGTCCGCGGTGATGTCCTCTTCGCTGTCACCCTTGGCCCCGCCCACCAGGGAGGCGAAGGCGTCCCGGATCTCCCGGCGCTCCACGTCGGCCACCACGGGCTCGAAATAGCCCGGCCAGGCCAGGTACTCGATGCTGCGGCGGATGGCTGGCTGGTCATCCGGAGTCCCGGCGGCAAGTTCGTGGAACTTCAGGGCGTCCTTGAGCGCCTCGGTGATGACCGGCGTCGGTTGCTTGTCCACGTGGGCAACGAAGCGGCACAGCCAGCCGAGCTGGTCCCAGATGGTCCAGTTGAATTCGGCGGTGCGGTCCCGGATGACGCCGTGGTCGGTCAGGTCCCGGTACAGTTCCTCCGGCAGTTGCAGCGGCGGTTCCAGCCAGGACGCGGCCTCGGCCACGCGGGCGCGCTTGACCTTCAGGGACTTGACCTCGTGGGCCAGCGGCAGCGACTGCAGGAACAAGAGTTCGACGGCGAGGAGCCGGGCTTCGCGGCTGGCCCCCTCCAGGTTGCGGCGCAGGTTGGTCATCATGGGCGCCTTGCTGTCCTCGACGCCGCGTTCCAGGCGCTGGAGCAGTTCGGTGGCGGCCTCGGTGGTCCAGCTGTGGGTGCGTCCGTCGAGCGCGGAAGGCTTGCCCTGGAGGGCAGGTCCCAGCACGAACCACGCGGCGTCTTCGATTTCCTTGGAGATTCCGGGCGCACGGGAAACAGGCTTGCTGGCGGGAGTCACCTAGCCAACTTACATGGTTTGGCCCGGCATTTCATGGCCCCGCCTGCCACCCGCCTCCCACCAGCGCGAACGTACACTTGGGGCCCTGTTTCCGCCGTTTTCGGGGCCCCAAGTGTACGTTCGCGCGGCTGCGGCGCGGCGGCGGCACGGTTCCGGCGGACCTCCTAATGCATGCTGAAGCGGTATTTCCGGGGAACCTCCTCCCCCGGGCATAGCTGCTGCCAGAGCTCGGAGATCGCGTTGTCGCCTTCAAGCAGGTCCGGGATTTCTACGCCCTCGCGCAGGATCGCGGCGGCTTCCTCCGTCCTGCCGCTGCCGGCCAGGGCGCAGGCGGTGAGGAAGCGGTTCCGTCCGGCGGCGACCGTTCCCGGGGGCGCTTGTTCAGCCAGCAGGAGGGCGGCCCGGGGTTCCGCGTGGGCCAGGTGGAGGGTCATGGCTTCGGCCAGGAGTTTCCCGCCGGCCGGGTCCGCGGCGCAGGCTGCCCGCAATTCGGCAAGGCCCTGGGCCACGCGACCGGTGGCCAGCAGGAGCAGTCCCAGGCCGCGGTGGGCCAGCGCGTGGCCGGGGTCCAGCTCCAGTGCCTGGGCGTAGAGCTGTTCGGCCGGGGCGAGGTCCTGGCGGGCATGCTTCAGGGTGGCTCCGTGGAAGCGGGCCTCGGCACCTGCTGCCCCTTCCAGCAGCCGTTCCCACGCCGGGCCCGCCACGAAGCTTCCGGAACCAGGGAACGTCAGGGGGCTGCCGCCGTCGGGCAACCCGTGCCGGAGCAGTTCCACCCACGGTGCCTGTTCCCCGGTGAGGGTATCCGCGGGGAAGGGCGTACCGCCGGTGTCCAGCGGCTGCATCCCGGTAACGCGGCGGAGTTCTTCTTCGAGGGCGCCCCAGCCGGTGCCGACGAGCAGCCTGTCCTGCGGGGCCGTGTCCGCGATGGACCCGGCAAAAGCGAGCGCCTCCTCCAGTGCCTGCTGGTCCGCGAGCGCGGCGAGCCGGGACTGGGCGTGCTCCACGGCGGCGTCCCAGGCGCCGTGGGCGGTTGCGGGATCAAGGCGCGCGTTCCCGTAGGCCTCCACCCAGCTCCATTCGGCCCGGCCGGGCATGGGCAGGTGTTCGAACTGGGTCTGCGCCAGGCCGGCCTGGATCTCCGCATACCGTCCGCCTCCTGGGCTGAGCCATTCCTGCCAGTTGCGGCCGCCGTCGCCCTGGCCCCAGACGAACAGCTTCTTGCCGCGCAGCCGGGAGGTGGACAGCATCGCCAGCCCGTCGCCGTCGGCGTCCACGGCCGTGATCCAATGGCGGCGGCCTTCGGGGATGTCGAAGAAGTAGTCCGCGGCGTGATCGTTCCGGACGGGCCAGGTGGCGTCCCGGCCTTCGTGCTCCGTGGGCGTGACTCGCTGGATGTCGGTCTCGT
Source organism: Arthrobacter cupressi (assembly GCF_900099975.1). Lineage (GTDB taxonomy): Bacteria > Actinomycetota > Actinomycetes > Actinomycetales > Micrococcaceae > Arthrobacter > Arthrobacter cupressi. The sequence continues at coordinate 182,647 of NZ_FNEI01000001.1, read as the reverse complement.
AGTCGCTGCCAAAAGCCGTCGTAGCTGGTGCGATCACCCGGGTGTCCTCCGTTTCCGGGACGGCGGCATTGCTCCACCAGTACATGGGGACCTCGTCCGGAGCCGGGTTGCGGAGCCTGACAGCGGAGAACAGCACGCGGGAGTCCGCCGGGAGCCAGAGGTCCACCTGGACCACCACGCCGCGGAGCCGCTCGAACTCCCACATCCGCAGGACCTGGTCCCCGCCCGGGACGGTCAGCACGGCGGTGTGCCAGGGAATGCAGGAGGTGGGGGTGTGGCCGCGGGTGCCGATGTTCCACTCAAGCCCGCCCGCGAACCAGGCGTTGCGCAGTGCGAAGTTGGCGAACTGGATGGTGCGGGGGCTGTGCAGTAGCTGCTTGCCGCTGGCCTTGTCGAACAGTTCCCAGATCCGGCCGCCCAAGCCGGGCAGCACTGTCGCCCTCAGGTGCCGGTTTTCGAGCACGACGGCGGGCAGCTCGCGATCCTGCCGCTGCCGCGAGTAGCCGTCCTGGATCGTGTAGGGGTAGATGTTCGGCGGGTACCCGTAGGCGGCCCTGGCGGCGAGTTCGTCCGGGACCCCCATGCCTACGCGGTAGGGTGCCTGGATTCCGGCCGCCACGGGCGGCAGCGGACTATCCGGGCCGAAGGCGGCCACCTCCAGGGTGATGGTCCCGGCGGTGATATTGCCGGCGGGTGCGTTCTCAGTCATGGCTGTCTCCGATCGTGGGCAGGAGTCCGCGGCCCGGGCATCACCGACCGTGGTGAATCCTTCAATCCTTGACGTCACCGGGGGCCCTGTAAAGCAGGATTTGCGTCCGTACTCGGGGGGATTCCCGCCGTGTGCCCCTGTCTTCAGGCCGTGCCCGTTTACGTGCCGGACACACGCGCCGGGTAGATTGTCCGCCATGATCGACATCGCCTTCGACGATCCCGCGCGGGCGGACGTCCGGCTACTGCTGGACGAGCACCTGGCGGATATGTACGCCACCTCCCCCGCCGAGAGCGTGCACGCCCTGGACCACTCAGCCCTCTCGCGGCCGGAGATCACTTTTTGGACCGCGCGCGAGGCCGATCAGCTGCTGGCCTGCGGCGCATTGAAGGACCTTCCCGCCGCGGCGGACGGCGCTACGGAGGGCGAGCTCAAGTCGATGCGCACCACCGCCGCCGCGCGGGGCCGCGGCGTGGCGGGCCTGCTGCTGGCTGCAATCGTGGACGAGGCGCGCCGCCGGGGCCTGTCCCGGCTCTGCCTGGAAACCGGCACCGAGGACTACTTCGCGGCCGCGCGCCGTCTCTACCTGCGCCACGGCTTCACGGAGTGCGCGCCGTTCGCGGACTACGTCCCGGACCCCAACAGCGTGTTCATGAGCCTGGAGCTGGCGCCAGCCCGCGTCCCGTAAGCGGCGCTACCCGCCGGCCGGCGTTGCGCGCGGGGCTCCGGACGCCGCTGCTACCCGGCGTCGAGTGCGCGCCGGGCCGCCCGGACGGTCTCCCGGTCGGTGACCAGGTACGACGACGGTCCGCCCCCTGCGCTGCCCGTGCTGTTGGGGGACACGATCCGCTTCGCCGAGAGGTGGACGGCGTCGAGGCCGGCCCGCCGCATCTCCGGGATATCCGTGATGGCCAAACCGCCGCCGGCCATCACCTGCAGCCGCCCCTCCGCGCTTTGCACCATGCGGGACAGCACCGGCAGGCCCTCGCCCGCGGTCGGCGCGCCCCCGGAGCTGAGGACGCGCGTGAAACCGAGTTCCACGAGCTGCCCGACGGCGGCGGCCGGGTCCGGCGTTTCGTCCACGGCCCGGTGGAACACAAGTTCGGCGTCGGGATTCACGTCCCGGGCTGCGTCCGCGAGGCGGCGGACGGCGTCCACGTCCACCTCGTTCCTGGAGTCCAGCGCGCCAAGCACCACACCGCGGGCGCCCTGCGCCAACAGGGCACGGATCTCCTTGACCATCGTGGCCAGCTCATCCTCGTGGTACCGGAAGTCGCCGGGCCGGCAACGGATCAGCGGATGGATGTCCAGGCCCTGCTTCGTGGCCTCGAGGCAGGATTCCATCAGGCCCTGGCTGGGAGTCAGGCCACCGAGCTCGAGGGCGCTGCACAGCTCAATCCGGTCGGCGCCTTCTTCGGCAGCGACAACAGCGCCCTGTACACCTACCGCGGCGATCTCAAGCTTCATGGTGAAAACTCTACGACCAGGCGGGCGGACAGGGCGCTGCCGGAGGCGGGCGGAGGCTGGGGCCTACCTTGGGGCACCCTACGCCCGGTAGGGCTCCAGGCGTTCCTTCTGCTCCGGCGTCAGTCGCCGGACCCGGCCCGTTGCTTCGTCGACGAACGCCAGGTGGGTGCTGGCCTTCACGCACTCCTCCCCCGTCACCGGGTCTTTGATGAGGTAGTGCAGGTCGAAGCTGGCCCCCTTGACGGCGCCCACCCAGATCTCGACATCCGCGGGGATATTTCGGTAATCGAGGGTGCGGACGTAGCGGACCTTGTGCTCCACCACGAGGGTCATGATGCCGTCCTCGACGTCGTTGAAGATCGCCACGGGCGGTTCGACGCCGGGCAGCCCGGCGCCGCGCGGCGGACCGAACGCGGCGATACGGGCTTCTTCGAGCATGCGGACGATCTGTACGTTGTTGATGTGCCCGTAGGCGTCCATGTCGCCCCAACGCATTGGCACGGTGACCGAAATGCGCCGGGGCTGTGCGGAATCTCCACCCGTGGAGGCTGCCTGCGGGGTGACTGCGGTACTCAGCTGTGCACCGCCGTCGTGTCATCGGCCGGAACTTCACCGGCGTCCTCACCGGCGAACTGCGACATGTACAGGCGGTAGTAGGCGCCCTGCAGCGCGAGCAGTTCGCTGTGCCGTCCCTGTTCCACGATGCTGCCGTTCTCCACCACCAGGATGGTGTCCGCGTCGCGGATGGTGGAGAGCCGGTGCGCGATCACGAAGCTGGTGCGGTCTGTGCGCAGGGCGGCCATGGCCTTTTGCAGCAACAGCTCGGTGCGGGTGTCCACGGAGCTGGTGGCCTCGTCCAGGATCAGCAGCGACGGGTCGGACACGAATGCCCGCGCGATGGTGATGAGCTGCTTCTCGCCGGCGCTGACGTTGGTGCCTTCCTCGTCGATGATGGTTTGGTAGCCGTCCGGCAGGGCCCGCACGAAACGGTCCACGTAGGTGGCCTTGGCCGCCTCCATGACCTGTTCTTCGGTGGCGTCCAGCTTTCCGTACTTGATGTTGTCGTAGATGGTCCCGCCGAACAGCCAGGCGTCCTGCAGCACCATGCCCACCTTGGAGCGCAGCTCGGAGCGGCTCAGCTCCTTGATGTCCACCCCGTCCAGGGTGATCCGGCCGCCGTCGAGCTCGTAGAAGCGCATCACCAGGTTCACCAGCGTGGTTTTGCCCGCACCCGTGGGACCGACGATCGCCACGGTATGGCCCGGCTCGGCGCTGAAGGACAGGTCCTCGATGAGCGGCTTGTCCGCCACGTAGCTGAAGGACACGTTCTCGAACTCGACGTGGCCGTCCGTGCGCGCCGGCAGGTGCTTGGCGGCGTCCTCCGGAACCTGCTCGTCCGCGTCCAGGAACTCGAACACGCGCTCGGCCGAGGCCACACCCGACTGCAGCATGTTGGCCATGCCGGCGATCTGGCCCAGCGGCTGGGTGAATTCGCGCGAGTACTGGATGAACGCCGTCGCGTCGCCCAGGCTCATGGAACCGGAGGCCACCCGCAGGCCGCCCACGACGGCGATGCCCACGTAGGCGAGGTAGGAGACGAAGTTCATGGCCGGGAAGATGATGCCGGACACGAACTGCGCACCGAAGGACGCCTTGTAGAGGGCTTCATTCCGCTCATCGAAGCGCACCAGCATGTCCGCGTCGCGGCCGAAGACCTTCACCAGTTCGTGGCCGGAGAATGACTCCTCGATCTGGCCGTTCAGCGCGCCGGTGTTCTTCCACTGCGCGGCGAAAAGCTTCTGGCTGCGGGAACCGATCACGCCGGCCAGGATGCCCGAAAGCGGCAGCGCGATGAGCGCGATCAGCGCCAGCTCCCAGGAGACGATGAACATCATGACCACGATGCCGAGCACCGTCAGCACCGAGCTGACCAGCTGCGCGAAGGCCTGTTGCAGGCCTTGCTGGACGTTGTCGACGTCGTTGGTCACGCGGGAGAGGATGTCGCCGCGCTGCCGGGTGTCGAAGTAGTTCAGCGGCAGGCGGTTGAGCTTGGCCTGGACGTCGTCGCGGAGGCGGTTGATGACCTTCATGACGATCTTGTTCAGGACGTAGCCCTGGGCCCACAGGAAGATGTTGGCCACGAAGTACATCAGGAGGACGATCGAAATCAGGAACGTCAGCCGGGAGAAGTCGATGCCGTCCGTCAGCTGGAGCTTGGACAGCATGTCTGCGTAGTTGTCTTCACCCTGCTGGCGGAGCATGTCGGTGAATTGTTCCTGGCTCACGCCCTCGGGCAGGCGTTTGCCCATGTAGCCGCCGAAGATGACGTCCATGGCGCCGCCGAGGACCTTCGGGGCGATGACGTTGAGCACCACGGAGACCACCACGAGGCCGATCACGAAGATCACGCCGGCGGCTTCCGGCTTGAGCAGGCCCATGAGGCGCTTTGCCGAGGGCCAGAAGGCCTTGGCTTTCTTGGCGGGCAGGTTGCCGAACATGCCGCCGTCGGCCTCGCCGGGCGTGTACTCCTCTTCCACGAAGTCGTCGTCCACGGCGGTGGCGGCTGCGGATTCGTTCTCTGCTTCGGCCGCCGCCCGGGCGGCCTTGGCGGCTTCCGCTTTCGCGGCCCAGCCGCGCTTTTGCTTGTCCTGCCCGCTCATGCCACTTCCTCCGCGCTCAGCTGGGATTCGACGATTTCCTGGTAGGTGGGTGATGTTTCCAGAAGTTCCTCGTGGGTGCCGCGGTCAACGATCCGGCCGTTGTCCAGGACCAGGATCTGGTCCGCGTCGGCGATCGTGGAGACGCGCTGGGCGACGATGATCACCGTGGCATCCTTGGTCTTGTCCTTCAGTGCGCGCCTGAGCCGGGCGTCGGTTGCCACATCAAGGGCGGAGAAGGAGTCGTCGAAGAGGTACACCTTGGGCTGGGAAACCAGGGCCCGGGCAATGCAGAGGCGCTGCCGCTGCCCGCCGGAGACGTTGGTGCCGCCCTGGGCGATCCGCCGGTCGAGCCCGGCGCTCTTCTCCTCCACGAAGTCCCTGGCCTGCGCGGTTTCCAGTGCGTCCCAGAGTTCTTCGTCGGTGGCGTGGGTCTTGCCGAACCGCAGGTTGTGCTCGATGGTGCCGGAGAACAGGTAGGGCTTCTGCGGGACGGTGGCCACGCGGCTGGTGATTTCGTCGCGGTCCAGTTCCGTGACGGGCACGCCGTCGAGCAGGACATCACCGGAGGCGACATCGTAAAGCCGCGGCAGCAGCGACACCAGGGTGGTCTTGCCCGAGCCCGTGGAGCCGATGATCGCCAGGGTCTGTCCGGGTTCGGCCGAGAAGGAGATGTTGCTCAGCACGGGTTCCTCAGCGCCTGGGTACTTGAAGGTGACGTCGCGGAATTCCACGCGGCCCTTCTTCTCCACCGGGGTCACCGGAGCCTGGGGGTCGTGGATGGACGGTTCGACGTCGAGGACCTCGCCGATGCGGTCCGCGCACACGGAAGCGCGCGGGATCATCATGGCCATGAAGGTGCCCATCATGACGGCGATCAGGATCTGCAGCAGGTACTGCAGGAAGGCCGTGAGCGCCCCGACCTCCATGTCGCCGGAGTCCACCCGCTCCCCGCCGAACCACAGCACGGCGGCCGTGGACAGGTGCAGGATCATGCCGATGGCCGGGAACATCAGGACGAAGAGGTTGCCGATCTTCACCGAGACGTCGGTGAGTTCCTTGTTGGCGGCGCCGAAGCGCTTCACTTCGTAAGGTTCGCGGACGAAGGCCCGGACCACGCGGATGCCGATGATCTGTTCGCGCAGCACGCCGTTGATGGCGTCGATCTTCTTCTGCATGGAGCGGAAGAGCGGCATCAGGCGCACCACGAGGTAACCCACCACGGCAACCAGGACCGGCACGGACACCCAGACCAGCCAGGACAGGCTGAGGTCTTCCTGCAGGGCCATGATGATGCCGCCCACGCACATGATGGGCGTGGAGACCATGAAGTTCAGGCCCATGAGCATGAGCATCTGGACCTGCTGGACGTCGTTGGTGCCGCGGGTGATCAGGGTGGGCGCACCGAAGGAGTTGACGTCCTTGGCGGAGAAGCTGCTGACCTTGCGGAACACGTCGCGGCGCAGGTCCCGCCCCATGGACATGGCCACGCGCGATCCGAAGTACACGCCGGCGACCGCCGTGATGACTTGGCCGAACGCGACGGCGAGCATCAGGGCACCGGTGCGCCAGATGTAGTCGGTGTCTCCGACGGAAACTCCCTCGTCAATGATTTTGGCGTTGAGGCTGGGGAGGTACAGGGTGGCGATGGTTGATGCCAGCTGGAAGACAATGACGGCGAGGATTTGCGGCAAATACGGCTTGGAGTAGCGCCGTATCAGGGTGAGAAGCATGCCCACGGGTCCTTAAATAGAGGTGCGCGAATGAGTAAGGAGATTAGTAGCAGCAGGGGCTGACGGTATTAGCCTTCCAACTCTACGAAATCCGTTGCCTTGGCGAAACAACTCCGGGCAAAGATCATCCCTGCGGCGTACCGGACGCCGCAGGGATGCTCCTCAGGGTTCAATTTTCGGGCCGCCCCGGGCGGCCCCGGGCGGAAATGCCCGGGCAGAATCAGCCCGCGTGCCGCCCGTGTTCTTTGACGGAACGGTCTCTGGCTGAGCGGGCGGGAGCCGCGCCGTCGCCTGAGACCAGGAGCAGTGCGGCGCCTTCCAGGCGGCGGCGTTCCCGCTTCAGTTCCTTGCGCAGCGCCGCCAGATCGGCGGCCGTCCTGGCCTGTTCCGCCGCAGTGGCCCGTTGCTCGGCCAAGCCCTTCTGCAGCTCGCGCTGCGCCTGGCTGAAGTCCGCCAGCTGTTCGGCGAGCAGCTGCTGCGTGCGGGCCAATTGCTCCTGCACCTGCAGTTCGCCTTCTTCCCGGAAACCGTGCTCCGGCCGTTCCGCCGTGAGGATCCGGGCGAACTCAAGGTCCAAGTCCTCGGACTGGACTGTCCCCCGCACCGGACGTCCGCCGTCGGGCGTTCCCGCCCGGCCGTCACCCGGCACCCCAGCGGTTTCCAGGTCAGAGATTTCCGTTTCCGGGGTTCCCAATTCAGCGGTTTCTCGTGGCGTTCGCGCTTCGGCGCTGGCGTTGGCCAACAATTCCTTTTCCGGTGCCGCGTCAACTGTCCGGCGCAGCGGGACTTCCTTGATAAACAGCACGGCAAGGAAAGCGAGCACCGAAATTCCCGCGGCAATCAGGAAAATCAGGGCGGTGGCGTCGCCATAGGCTGCGCGCATGATTTCCCGGATGGGCCCGGGCAGGTCCACCAGGTCCATGCTGGCACCGTCCGATCCGCCGGATACCGGGATGTGGGCGGCCGCGAGGCCTTCGGCGGCGAGATCCTTCACGTGGTTGCTCATGACGGCGCCGAGAACCGACACACCGATCGCACCGCCCACGGACCGGAAGAACGCCACGGATGCGCTGGCCGAGCCGATGTCCCTGGCGCGGACCGTGTTCTGGACCGCGAGCACCAGGTTCTGCATCATCAGGCCAAGGCCCAGGCCGAACACTGCGGTGTAAATGGACATGACCCAGAATTCGGTGGTGTGGTCGATGGTGCCGGCAAGGGCCAGGCCGCCGATCAGCAGCACGGAGCCGCCCAGCAGGAAGCCCTTCCACTTGCCGAAGCGGCTGATCAGCTGCCCGGACACCACGGAGCCCGCCAGGTTTCCGGCGATCATCGGCAGGGTCAGGAGGCCGGCCTCGGTGGGCGTGGCGCCCCGGGCCACTTGGAAGTACTGGCCAAGGAACGTGGAAGAGCTGAACATGGCCACACCCACGGCCACCGAGGCGAGGATGGCCAACGCGGTGGTGCGTTCGCGGATGATCTTCAGCGGGATGATCGGCTGCTCCACCTTGGATTCCACGACCACCAGCAGGGCCAGGAGCAGCACCCCGCCGCCCACCATGGCCGCAGACTGCCAGGAAATCCAGTCGTAGTAGTCCGGGTTGCCGGCGAAGGAAACCCAGATCAGCAGCAGGCTGACACCGGCGGTCAGCAGGATGGAACCGAGCCAGTCGATCTTCGCCGGGCGCTTGATGTGCTCGATCTTGAGGGTCGCCTGAAGCAGGGTGAGCGCGACGACGGCGAGCGGCACGCAGACGAAGAACGTCCAGCGCCAGCCCAGCGGGCTGTCCACGATGAATCCGCCGAGCAGCGGGCCGCCCGCGGTACCGACCGCCATGACGGCGCCCATGTAGCCGGAGTACTTGCCGCGGTCCCGCGGCGGGATCATGGTGCCGATGATGGCCTGCGCCAGGGCGGTCAGCCCGCCCAGCGCCACACCCTGGACCACGCGGGCGGCCAGCAGCAGCCCGATGGTGTCGGAGAACCCGGCCAACACGGAGCCGGCCACGAAGATGATGATGCTCAGCTGGACCAGGAGCTTCTTGTCGAAGAGGTCGGCGAGCTTGCCCCAGATGGGCGTGGTGGCGGCGTTGGCCAGGAGGGCCGCGGTGATCACCCAGGCGAAGTCCGTCTGCGTGCCGTGCAGTTCGGACATGATGGTGGGCAGGGCATTTGCCACGATGGTGCTGCTCAGGATGGCCGTGAAGAATGCGGCCAGCAGGCCGGTCAGAGCCTCCATGATCTGGCGGTGGGTCATCGGTGCGGTATGTGAAGGTGCCGCGTTCGCCGGTGCCGTGCCCCCGGCGGTGCGGGCCGGCGTCGGGCGTTCAAGCGTTTGCTTTGCCAAGGCTCGTTGCCTCCTCTGTGGTGTCGATCAGTATGGGAGAACCGGCCGCCTTTGCCCGGAGGGAATGTTGGTCCCGGATGGACCGGGTGAGTGAGTCCGTCAGCTTTTCGATGACGCGGCCCGCCTCGAGCGCGTCGTCCTCGCTCCATTCGGCGAGATAATCGCGGAGCCTGGCACTGCGTTCTTCTTCGAGTTCACGGAGCTGGGCGATGCCGTCGCCGGAGAGGGCCACCAGCTGCGCACGGCCGTCCGCGGGATCCGGACGCCGGACCACCAGGCCGAGTTCCTCGAGTTCGGCGATGTGCCGGCTGAGGACCGGCGGGCTGACGCCGATCCGGGACGCAAGGTGCGTGGCCCGGGATTCCCCTTCCCCGATGAAGCGCAGCACGCCCTGGAGGGCGAAACCGACCCTGGCATCGCGCGCCACGCTGGTGCTGACAATGCACCGCAGCACGCGTTGGAGGTCGAAGATCCGGTGGACGAGCTCTGTGGCGGTGCCGGAAGCGACGGACATGTGGAATCACCTCAATTATTTGCCTAAAGCAACCATAAACCTAAAAGGTTGCTTTGGGAAACTAACTGCGAGCAGGGTCACTTAAACGCCAAGCGCGAACGTACACTTGGGGCCCCAAATCCGGCAGAAATGGGGCCCCAAGTGTACGTTCGCGCTGTGGGAACGGGAGGTTCTTTAGTCCAGGTGGGTGGGGGCGAACATCTTCAGCAGCGTTTCAACCACGACGACGTTCGGGCCGTCCGCGGCGAAGCCCTCCTTGAGCGCCTCCCCCACTTCGTCCGGGGAGACCCGGCGGGCCGGGACGCCGAAGGACTCGGCGAGCTTGACGAAGTCCGGACGCGCCAGCTCGGTGGCCGTGGCCTTGCCGAAGGCGCCCACCATGTATTCGCGCAGGATGCCGTAGCCGCCGTCGTCCACGATCAGCCAGGTGACCGGGATGTTGTGCTGCTTGGCCGTGGCGAGCTCGGAGATGGAGTACATGGAGGAGCCGTCGCCGGAGACTGCCAGCACGCGGGCCGGCTTGCCGGTGGTTTCCAGGCCCACGGCACCGCCGATCGCGGCCGGGAAGCCGTAGCCGAGGCCGCCGGCGCCCTGGGCCGAGTGGAACTGGCCTTGCCGGGAATCCCAACAGCTCCAGCCCCAGTAGGCCGAGATGGTCATGTCCCAGAAGGTCTGCATGCCGTCCGGAACGGCTTCGCGGATGTCGGCCATGAACTTCAGTTCCTTGGCCAGGTCCTGCGATTCGAGCCGGGCCTTGACCTTCGCCAGGGCTTCCTTGACGGTTTCTTCAGGGCTGGCGCCGTGCCAGGAACGGACGGTCGCCCCGGCAGCACCGGCCTCAGACAGGGCTTCATCCAGGGCGGCGAGGGCCTGGCCGGCGTCGGCCCGGATGCCCAGGCCGGGACGGTTGGATTCGAGCACCCGTGGCTCGGCGTCGATCTGGATGATCCTGCCGCGCGGTTCGAAGGTGAAGTAGTTGGACGTGACCTCACCCAGCGAAGAACCGATGACGACCAGCACATCGGCGTCCTCAAGCAGGTCCGTCATGTACCGGTCCTCGATCCAGGACTGCAGCGACAGCTCGTGGTTCCACGGGAACGCGCCGTTGCCGCCCGGGGTGCAGATCACCGGGGCACGCAACTGTTCGGCGATCGAGAGCAGGGACTTCTCCGCCCGGCCGCGCCGGGTGCCGCCACCCGCGATGATCGCGGGGCGTTCCGCCGTCGAGAGCCATTTCACGGCTTCCCGGACCAGCTCAACGCGGGGCGGGTTGTCCGCCGCCTCGGCGAGGGCGTCCTCCACCGGCGGCACCATGATCGGGTCCAGCAGCACGTTCTGCGGGATCTCGATCCACACCGGGCCCTGGGGCGAGGAAATGGCCTCGGTCCAGGCGTCCTGGATGGCCGACGGAATCCCGGAGGCGTGCTGGATGAGGCGCTGGCTCTTGGTGACGTTGGCCGCGGAGGCCTTCTGGTCATCGAGCTGGTGCAGCATCCCCTTGCGCCGGGCGCCGAGGCCTTCCAGCGGGATCTGGCTGGCCACGACCACCATCGGCACGCCCGTAGCGTAGGCCTCCTGCAGGCCGGCCAGGGAGGTCAAGGCGCCGGGGCCGGTGGACAGGAACAGCACGCCCACTTCTCCGGTGGCGCGGGAGTAGCCGTCCGCCGCGAAGGCCGAGTTGTTCTCCACGCGGGAGGAGACGAACTGCAGGTTGCCGCGGCCCATGGCGTCGAACAGGCCCAGTGCGTGCTGGCCAGGGATGCCGAAGACCGTCTTCGCGCCGAGCGCCTCAAGGGTCTCGACGACGAGGTCCCCGCCGTTGCGCTGGTCAGTGCCCTTGGTAGGGGCCGCGGTTCCGGGATCGAAATCGATCATTTCCTGCTACTCCTTGACGGCGGCTGCGAAGCCGGCCGGGCGGCGGACCGTCTGGCCGAGCGCCTGCTGCGCGTAGCCGGTTGCGGCACCGTGGCGGTTGCCTTCGACGGCGTTGTCAGCCAGGAGGGTGACGAGTTCGTAGGCCACGTGGCTCGCGGCGACGCCGGTGATTTCGGCGTGGTCGTAGGCCGGGGAAACTTCCACGACATCGGCGCCCACGAGGTTCATGCCGCGGAAGCCGCGGATGATTTCCAGCAGTTCGCGGCTGGTGATCCCGCCGGCTTCCGGGGTGCCGGTGCCCGGGGCGTGGGCGGGGTCCAGCACGTCGATGTCGACGGAGATGTAGAGCGGGCGGTTGCCGATGCGGTCGCGGATCTTCTCCACGGTTTCCAGGACGCCCTGATAGTAGACGTCGGCGGAGGTGACAATGCCGAAGCCGAAGCGGTGGTCGTCGTCGAGGTCCTTCTTGCCGTACAGGGGGCCGCGGGTGCCGACGTGGCTGATTGCCTCGGTGTCCAGGATGCCTTCCTCGACCGCGCGTCGGAACGGGGTGCCGTGGGTGTATTCGGCGCCGAAGTAGGTGTCCCAGGTGTCCAGGTGGGCGTCGAAATGCAGCATGGCGACGGGTTCACCGGCGCGCTCCGCGGCGGCGCGCAACAGGGGCAGGGCAATGGTGTGGTCGCCGCCAAGGGTCACGAGCTTGCTGCCGCTGGCCGTCAGGTCCAGCGCATTCTGCTGGATGGTCTCGATGGCCTCGTTGATGTTGAAGGGGTTGACCGCCATGTCCCCGGCGTCCGCCACCTGCACATTCTCGAAGGGGCTGACGTCCCAGGCCGGGTTGTAGGGGCGCAGAAGGCGGCTGGCTTCGCGGATGTGGTTCGCGCCGAAGCGGGCACCGGGGCGGTAGGAAACGCCCGAGTCGAACGGCACGCCCACCAGGGTGACGTCCGCCTTGGCGACCTGGTCCAGGCGCGGGAGGCGTGCGTAGGTGGCGGCACCCGCGTAGCGCGGGATGCGGGATGAATCAATGGGGCCAAGGTTTCCGTTGGCTTCAATGCGGAGCTCTTCCACAGCGGCCTCTCTCCTTCGAGATCGAGTCAGGGTGTGACAGCCATCATACACACAAAGTTTCCTTATATGCATCACTTGTTTACAGGAATTCCGCCGCTCGAGGAAAGAGGGACACAGCCCGACGGCGGCCGGGCACCTGGGTGACCGGCCGCCGTCGGGCTGTGCTCATTTAGTGCGGCTCGCCGCTACTTGTAGCTGACGCTCAGCAGCAGCGCCTTCAACTGCGCGTACTCCACCGTGCCCATCCAGGCCTTGGCTTCGGCATCGGACGCGAAGCCCGGCGAGTCGATGTAGACCCGGAAGATTCCCACGCCATTGGGCAGGGTGACCTGCCCGCTGCCGCTGCCGGTGCTGCCGGAAACGAGCTCATCGGCCCGGCGGATATCCATGAAGTAGTGGTCGTTGACATCGCCGTAGCTGTCCTTGAAGAAGCCGAACGCCGGGCTCCCCTCGAAGCCCGCCAGGCCCGGCACGGCGGCGGAGTCGAACACGGTACGGTCCACCGGGCCGGATCCACCGTCGCCGTAGAAGCCACTGACCAGGAAGGCCACCGACTTGCCCTTGCTCCTGACCGTCGCCTCGACGCACCCGGTGGGACCGCCGGGGACGGTGGGGCAGTCAGCGGTGGCGACGGACCAGCCCGCCGGGTACTGGAAGGAAATATGGCCGTCCGGGAAAGTGAAGGTCTTCACGGGCTTCGCCTTCCTTTCCTGCTCCGCCTTGGCAGCCTCCGTCCTGGACGACGTGAGGGTGAGGGCGGGCCCGGCGGTGCGGTCCGACGTCGGAGCTGCCGCGGGCGACGGCGCGCAGGCGGCGGCCGTCGCACCCAGGGCGATCGCGAGGGCAACCCCCGCGGCGGTTTTCCCGAAAACTGCAGAATGCATGGTCTTCCCCAATCGTGAGCGGGTTCCTGATGGTGGTGCAGGGCGCCCCAACCATTCGAAGTGCCCCGTCACCCATATGGTTTCCAGCCCGGCCCCAGAACTTACATCGAATTGAAAAATTCTGCCGGCCGTGGCCGTGGTCCGCGAAAGAGACGCCGCTCACACCCGGCGTAAGGATTCCGTAAAGAGCGGACTTCCGGGCCGGGGGGCCGCTTTACGCTCTCTTCTGGAGCAGCTCCCAGGCTGCGCGAAAGGACATCGTGACCACCCTGACCCGGACGCCGGCAGACCCTTCCAACCGGCGCAAACCAAGCGGCGGCTTCAAGCACTGGCTGCTCGAGGGCATGCCCGAGGCCGGCGGCCGGCCGCGGCAGCACGGCAGGCCGGAACGCGAGCACAAGCCCCAGTCCTGGTGGAAGGTCATGTGCCTTACCGGCGTTGACTACTTCTCCACCCTCGGCTACCAGCCGGCCATCGCAGCCCTGGCCGCCGGCATGGTGTCCCCGCTGGCCACGATCGTGCTGGTCGCCGTGACGCTGCTGGGTGCCCTGCCGGTCTATCGCAGGGTCGCCTCCGAGAGCCCCCGCGGCGAAGGCTCCATCGCCATGCTGGAGAAGCTCCTCCCCCGCTGGGGCGGCAAGCTCTTCGTCCTGGCGCTGCTTGGCTTCGCTGCGACGGACTTCATGATCACCATGACGCTCTCCGCCGCCGACGCGAGCGCGCACGCCGTGGAGAACCCCTTCGCGCCCGAATGGATGCACGGCCAGGAAGTGGCCATCACCCTTGCCCTGATCGCAGCCCTCGGCATCGTCTTCCTGCGCGGATTCAAGGAAGCCATCAACGTGGCCGTCCTGCTGGTGGGCGTCTACCTGCTGCTCAACGCCGTGGTGGTGCTGGTGGGCCTGTTTCACGTGGCCACCGAGGCCCACGTTGTCACCGACTGGTGGGCCGCCCTCAACCAGCAGCACGGCAACCCCCTGGTGATGATCGGCATCGCGCTCCTGGTGTTCCCGAAACTCGCCCTCGGCCTCTCCGGCTTCGAAACCGGCGTGGCCGTCATGCCCCAGATCAAGGGCGCACCGGACGACACCGAAGAGCGCCCCGCGGGCCGCATCCGCGGCGCCCACAAGCTGCTCACGACGGCGGCCCTCATCATGAGTGCCTTCCTGGTGACTTCCAGCTTCATCACCACTTTCCTCATCCCGGCGGCCGAATTCGAAGCGGGCGGCAAGGCCAACGGCCGCGCCCTGGCCTACCTGGCGCACCAGTACCTGGGCGACGCGTTCGGCACCGCCTACGACGTCAGCACCATCGCCATCCTCTGGTTCGCCGGCGCCTCGGCCATGGCCGGGCTGCTGAACCTCGTACCGCGCTACCTCCCGCGCTTCGGCATGGCGCCCTCGTGGACCAAGGCCGTCCGCCCGCTGGTCCTGGTGTTCACCGCCGTCGGCTTCCTGATCACCGTGATCTTCGAAGCGAACGTGGAGGCACAGGGCGGGGCGTACGCCACCGGCGTCCTGGTGCTCATGACCTCGGCGTCCATCGCGGTGACCCTTTCGGCCAAGCGGCGAAAGCAGCGCGTGAAGATCCTGGCGTTCGGCGCCGTGTCTGTGGTGTTCAGCTACACCACGGTGGCCAATGTGGTGGAACGGCCAGACGGCATCAAGATTGCCGCCCTGTTCATCCTGGGGATCCTGCTGGTGAGTTTCGCCTCGCGGGTCCGGCGCTCCTTCGAACTGCGCGCCACCCACATCAAGATGGACCAACGGGCCCTGGAGTTCACCGCGGCCAATGACGAAGGACCCATCCGCCTGATCGCCCACGAGCCGAAACGGGCCGGTGTCGAGCGGTACCGGGAGAAGCTGGAGCACGCCCAGCAGGCCAACCACCTGCCGGAGGACAGCGACGCCTTGTTCATCGAGGTCATCGTGGACGACAGTTCGGATTTCGAGCAGGAGCTGCTCGTGGAGGGCAAGCACCGCCACGGCTTCAAGGTCCTGGAGGTCCACAGCAACAACGTGCCCAACACGCTGGCGGCCGTGCTGTTGCACATCCGCGACGTCACGGGCCTCATGCCGCACATCTACTTCCGCTGGACGGAGGGCAACCCGATCGCCAACCTCAGCAAGTTCCTGTTCTTCGGCGAAGGCGAAATCGCCCCGGTGACCCGCGAGGTGCTGCGCGAAGCCGAAGCCGACGTCACGCGCCGGCCCTGGGTGCACGTGGGCTAAGCCGGGCTCCTGGCGGCCGCCTCTTTAGCGGCTGGCGGCCGGGACCAGGATCCAGAGCACCTCGACAGTCTCATCGGTGGGGTTGACCCAGGTGTGCGGCTCACGGCCGGGGAACGAGAGGGTGTCTCCTTCCCCGAGGTCGTACTTCTCGTTGCTCAGGATCAGCTGGATGCGGCCCTTGGTGACGTGCAGGACGTCCACGTCGCAGTCGACGGCATAGAGCTCCGACTCGCCGCGGCCGCGCGGTTCGATGACGGCCCGGATGATCTGCAGGCGGCGTTCGGAGCGGGCGGTGAGCAGGCGCTCCACGATCCCTTCTCCGCCCAGGGAGATTTTCGGCCCGTCGTCGCGGCGCGTCAGGTGCGTCTCCGGCGCGGCGAAGAGGTCCCCGATGGAGACGGACAGGACCTGGCACAGAGTCACCAGGGATGCCACCGACGGCGAGGTCAGGTCCCGTTCCACCCTGCTGAGGAATCCCTTGGTCAACCCCGTGGCTTCGGCCACTTGCTCGATGGTGAGCCGCTGCGATTGGCGGGCAGCACGGATTCTGGAACCGATGGCAAGCGGGACGTTGCTGGGTTCAACGGGGAGAGCCTTCATTCACGAACCTTTCAGGCCGAAAAGTGCGGCCCAGTCATTTGGGCCATAGTATCCGGCGCCGCCTTGGACCTTGCCCGGCGCAAGCACCCGTCCTTGACTGTTACGCCGATCACTACATATCCTTTCATGCAACAAGTGTTGCCTTCTAGGCAAATGGCGCACCTTTCTCCCCAACACACCGCATCGCGGATCGTCCTCATGACACCGGCGCTGTCATGGAACCGGAACCCGGCCGCTGCGAATATCCCCAGGAGCCGATATGGACTCATCGATCGTCAACATCGCCATTGTGGTGGTGTACCTGCTGGCCATGCTGGCCTTTGGCTGGTGGGGCAAGTCCCGCACCAAGAACAACAGCGACTTCCTGGTGGCCGGCCGCCGCCTGGGCCCCTTCCTCTATACCGGAACCATGGCCGCGGTGGTCCTCGGCGGCGCCTCAACGGTGGGCGGCGTCGGGCTCGGCTACAAATTCGGCATCTCCGGCATGTGGCTCGTCGTGGCCATCGGCGCCGGCGTCCTCCTGCTCAGCCTGCTCTTCGCCGGGACCATCCAGCGGCTCAAGATCTACACCGTCTCCCAGATGCTCAGCCTGCGGTACGGCCAGCAGGCCACCCAGACCTCGGGCATCGTGATGCTGGCCTACACCCTGATGCTGTGCGCCACCTCGACCGGTGCCTACGCCACCATCTTCGTGGTCCTCTTCGATTGGGAACGCTGGCTCGCCATCGCCGTCGGCGGCGCGATCGTGCTGGTCTACTCCACGATCGGCGGCATGTGGTCCATCACCTTGGCAGACCAGGTCCAGTTCATCATCAAGACCGTGGGCATCTTCGTGCTCATGCTGCCCTTCGCCCTGAACGCGGCGGGCGGCCTGGACGGCATCCGCGAGCGCGTTGACGCCAGCTTCTTCCGGCTCGACGGCATCGGCACGCAGACCATCATCACCTACTTCGTCGTCTACACCCTTGGCCTGCTGATCGGCCAGGACATCTGGCAGCGCGTCTTCACCGCCAAGACCCCCAAGGTTGCCCGCTGGGGCGGCGCCACCGCCGGTGTGTACTGCATCCTCTACGGCCTGGCCGGCGCCGTGATCGGCCTGGCCGCCCGCGTGGCCCTGCCGGACATCGACGTCACCAACCTCGGCAAGGACGTTGTCTACGCCGAAGTTGCCACGCACCTGCTCCCGATCGGCATCGGCGGCCTGGTCATGGCCGCCGCCGTGGCAGCCATGATGTCCACCGCCTCCGGCGCGCTGATCGCCGCCGCCACCGTGGCCCGCGCCGACGTGGTGCCGTTCGTGGCCAGCTGGTTCGGCAAGACCATCCACACCGACGACACCGAGAACCCCGAGCATGACGTCAAGGCCAACCGCTACTGGGTCCTGGGCCTGGGCATCCTCGCCGTCCTGATCTCCATGGCGGCGCAGGACGTGGTGGTCGCCCTGACCATCGCCTACGACATCCTGGTGGGCGGCCTGCTGGTCGCGATCCTCGGCGGCTTGGTCTGGAAGCGCGGCACCGGCATCGGCGCCGCCTGGTCGATGGCGGTCGGGTCCGTGCTGACCCTGGCGCTGCTGATCATGTACGCCGTGGGAATCATCCCGAGCGCCGACGGCGTCTACGCCAACGAGCCCATCTACTGGGGCCTGGGCGCATCGCTTGTCACCTATGTGGTGGTGTCGCTGCTGACGCCGCCCACGGACCCGGACGTCCACGAGGCGTGGGAGCGCCGGGTTGCCGGGGCCGTCTCCGAGGAACTGCCCCTGGACGCCCATCCCGTGGCCAGCCACACCGGCCACTAATCACCGGCGGCTCCCAGCATAAGAACGCCCGACGGCGGTGCCACCTTTCGCAGGTGGCGCCGCCGTCGTCGTGTTCCCGGGCCGGGGTTCCCGTGCTGCGGGACGCTGCTACAGTGATTCCAGCTTCAAGAGATGTGGCGCCAAGCTCCGACTGGCCACGCGCCAACCCCATGTTCACGGGTGGTTCGGATGAGGAAGCGGCCTGCACCGGACCAGAGACAACCGGCCAGGCAAGAGCAACTCCCCAGGAGAAGGCCGATGCCCTTCGATGCCACCACCCACGTTGACGCAATCCGCGTTGGGACCTCCCCCGCCACGGCCTTGCCGGTAATTCCCTGTATCGACGCCACGAGCGGAACGGTGCTGCTATTCGTGGCCGGCAGGCAGGAACTCCACCGCTGTGCGGAGCCGCTGCTTCTCACCCGGGCGCTGTCCCGGGCGGTCCGGCCCGCGCTCTGGCTCCCGGCCGAGCGGAAACTGCTCCTCGCCGTTGCTGCGCGTGGCTACCGCGCTGGCAAGGAACTGTCCTTCATTCTGGAGTGACGTTGGGGCTATTCTTCTTCGCCCTCGTCCTCACGGTGTTCGTCGACGTCGAGCGGAACCACCCGTTCCTCTTCGTCAATGGCGTCGTCCTCTTCGTCCCATTCCTCATCCACCGCGATGTCCTCGCTGTAGTCGTAGGCGGGATCCGACTCCACGGTAGGTCGATCAGGGTGCCGGGCGTGTGTTTCGGTGTTGTCCACGGTGCAACCTCCCCTTCATGTGCCGCGGGCTGCGGGTCGGTCCGGCCGGTTGCACGGCCGCGCCCAATCCGTGGCCCCTGTTCCTCCATCTGAGCACTGCCCCTGCCGGCGGTCAAGGTGCTCCCCAAGGCGGGGCATTTAAGGCGTACCGAAACTCCACGATGAGGATTACCGGCCAAAAAACCGCGAAAATTAGGGCTAATGTGGGGTTGCAAGGGGTCGAATCAAGACCGCCCCCGCTACCCAGGAGCCACAGTGCGAACGCCGAAAAGTACAGTGCAAACGCCAAAAGGCACAGTGCAAACGCACAGGGAAGCCCCTTCCCCCGCAGACATCAAACGGTGGCGGCAGTATTTGGCCGATGAACGCGCCGAAGCGGCCGTGTACCGTGAACTGGCGCAACGCCGCGACGGCGAAGAACGCGAAATCCTGCTTTCCCTCGCCGAGGCCGAAGGCCGCCACGAAGCCCACTGGCTTCGCCTTCTGGGCGAGCAAGCCGGCATGCCACGGGCGGCATCCACGCGCAGCCGGATGCTCGGCTTCCTGGCCCGGCATTTCGGCTCGGTGTTCGTCCTGGCCCTCGCCCAGCGGGCCGAGAGCCGCTCCCCCTACGCCACCGATCCCGCCGCAACCCGCGCCATGGCCGCGGACGAACAGATCCACGAAGAGGTGGTCCGGGGCCTGGCCACCCGCGGGCGCAACCGGCTTTCGGGTTCCTTCCGCGCCGCCGTCTTCGGTGCGAACGACGGCCTGGTCAGCAACCTGTCCCTGGTCATGGGCATGGCGGCCACTGGCGTCCCCACCACTGTGGTGCTCTTCAGCGGCGTTGCGGGCCTGCTGGCCGGCGCGCTATCCATGGGTGCCGGCGAATACGTCTCGGTGCGTTCCCAGTTGGAACTGCTCAAGGCCACCCGGCCCACGCAGGTCACGCTCTCCGCTGCGCCGTCCCTGGACATCGAGCACAACGAGCTGGTGCTGGTCTACCTGGCCCGGGGCATGAGCCATGAGGCGGCCGAGCACCGTGCCGCCGAACGCATGGGCGTCTATTCCTGCGACTGCGATCCTTCGCTGTCCCTGCACCCGGAGGAAGACCAGGCCCCGGATGAGCACGAGGCCGTCGGTTCCGCCTGGGGCGCGGCGTTGTCCAGCTTCTGCTTCTTCGCGTCCGGCGCCATCGTGCCGATCCTGCCGTTCATCTTCGGCCTGGGCGGTTTCGCGGCGCTCGTGACGGCCGGTACTCTGGTGGGCGTCGCGCTCCTCGGTACGGGCGCCGTCGTCGGCCTGCTTTCCGGCACCTCGCCCCTCACACGCGGCCTCCGGCAGCTGGCGATCGGCCTTGGCGCCGCCGCCGCGACCTACGGGCTGGGCCTGCTCTTCGGCACTGTCGTAGGCTAGGCGGCACCGCGGCCGCTTTGTCTACAACACAGGGAGCAGGATGTACCCGGATTTCGAGCCCGACGGCGGGCGGCCGCCACGGCGGCCCAGCACCGGGATGCACCTGTTCCGCAACCTCTTGCTGGTGGCCATCGCGGCAGTCGTAGCGCTGCTGGTCAGCGGCTTCCTGCGCGGCGATCCGCGCATCACGTCCCTGTTCCCGGCGCTGCCGGGGGCCACCCGGGAAAGCCCGGCAACGAACACCCGACCGGGAACGGCGGGTACTGCGGCACCGGGCGGCACTAAGGAGCAGGATGACGACGCCCCGCCGCCGGGCCTGGAAGAGGCCGGGCAGCCCTTGCTCACGCCCGTGAAGCCGGCCGAGGAAAACAGCTCCTACAAATTCCTCGCCACCAACGCGGACGGCACCCCGGTGGGCTACTCCCCCTGCCGTCCCGTGCACTATGTGGTCAACGCCGAACTCGCGCCGGCCGGCTCGGAAGGCCTGCTGGAGGATGCCGTGGCGAAGATATCGGCCGCCACGGGATTGAAGTTCATCAACGACGGCACCACCAAGGAAAAACCCTCGGAGAAACGTGAGGCCTACCAGCCCGCGTTGTATGGCGACCGCTGGGCGCCCCTGCTGCTTTCCTGGACCACGCCGGAAACGTCCCCGGCGCTGGCGGGGAAGGTGATCGGCACCGGCGGCAGCACGGCCTACAGTTTCGGCGGCGGCCCGCGCAGCTACGTCTCGGGCCGGCTGGACCTGGACACCCCGCAGATCACCGAACTCCTGGCCCTGCCCGGTGGGGCGGACTACGTCTCGGCGGTCATGCAGCACGAACTGGGCCATGTGGTGGGCCTGGACCACGTAGACGATCCGGTCCAGCTGATGTACCCGGAAATCGGCGCCCCGGACGGCCTGGCCGCCGGGGACCTCACAGGGCTCTATAAGCTGCACTCGGCCCCCTGCCGCGACGACCTCTAAGCGCCTTAAACGCAAGATGCCCGACGGCGGTGCGAACCGCCGTCGGGCATTTCCTGCTTCCCGTGAACAGGCTTTGTTGCGGGGATCCGGGTCCTACTTGAGGACTACCGTCCGGTTCCCCTGCAAGATCACGCGGCCCTCGCAGTGCCAGCGCACCGCATTGCTAAGGGCCTTGCATTCGGAGTCGCGGCCCACGGCCACGAGGTCCTCCGGACCATAGGTGTGGTCCACGTCCTGGACCTGCTGGGCGATGATCGGCCCTTCGTCCAGTTCCCCGTTGACGTAGTGCGCCGTGGCACCCACCGTCTTCACGCCGCGGGCGTAGGCCTGGTGGTACGGCTTGGCGCCCTTGAAGCTCGGCAGGAAGGAGTGGTGGATGTTGATGGCACGGCCGTCCAGCTTGCGGGCCAGGTCGTCACTGAGCACCTGCATGTAGCGGGCCAGGACCACCAGTTCCACGTCCAGTTCGTCGATGATCTCCAGCAGCCGGGCCTCGGCCTGCGGCTTGATCTCCGCGTTGACAGGAATGTGGAAGAACGGGATGCCGTGCCATTCGGCAAGCCCCTGATGGTCCGTGTGGTTGGATACGACGCCGACGATGTCGATGGGCAGTTCACCCACGCGGGCCCGGAACAGCAGGTCGTTCAGGCAGTG
Source organism: Arthrobacter cupressi (assembly GCF_900099975.1). GTDB lineage: Bacteria > Actinomycetota > Actinomycetes > Actinomycetales > Micrococcaceae > Arthrobacter > Arthrobacter cupressi. Next base: position 161,002 of record NZ_FNEI01000001.1, on the reverse strand, counting down.
CCCGAACTTGGAGACCATGATCAGCACCCGGCGCTTGGACCCGTGGCGTTCCAGCTGCCAGCGCATCCCGAACTTCTCCGCGATCGGCCCGAAGGCTTCCCGCAGGGTGTCCAGCGTGGAGTCGTCCCCCGTGGAGGAGAAGTGCACCCGCATGAAGAAGTGCGCGTCGTCGCGGGAGCCGAACTGCTTGTTGTCCACGATGTCGCAGCCGTGCTCCAGCAGGAAGCCGGAGACCGCGTGGACGATGCCCGGGGTTTCCGCGCAGTCCAGGGTCAGGACATGCTCAACGGTGGTCTCGGCGCTGGAGCCGGTGCCGCGCTCGGTGGCGGGGGCGGTCATCACGGCACCTCCGGCGAAGCGAATTCACGCATGCCGTCCACCAGCCAGCGGCCCAGGTAGTCGGCGAAGGACGCCCGGGGCAGCACCTCGAAGGTGTCGTCGCCGCGCTTCCACAGGATCACCGGGATGTGGCCGATCTCGGTGGCGAGGGCGGTGCCGGTCTTGAAGGAGCGCGGGTGCAGGTCCAGGGAGCAGCCCTTTTCCAGGACGTCGCGGGCCCGGAGGCCGGAGAGTTCGAAGACCGTGCGGTTCGCCGAAAGGTCCACCACCTGGCCCTGGCCATCGCCGAGCGCCTCGGTCAGGGCCGGGAGCAGGTCCCCGCCCAGGGACTCGTGGGCGTTTTCGGGGGCGATCACCAGGAACTCGGCCGGGCCGAGCCACAGAACGGACACGGCGCCGTTCCCGGCGACCTCGCCACAGGTGGCCGGCAGGCCGCCGGACACCGAGGCGATGCGGGCGCCGGCTTCGCTGGCCCGCTGGACGCGGATACCGGCCATGGTCCGGAACGGGATCTCCTTGATCTCCGCGACGCCGGCAAGCGAAGCGGCCTCAAAGATCCCTGCGAGGTGCGCGGCCGGGCTGCGGCGGGCCTCCCGGACTCCGTTGTTGCTGGCGGTTGCTGCTGCTGTCTCAACCATCTTTGCGGTTCCCTTCAGGGTCGAAAAGTACTGTTTCGCCGACCGTCACGTCCACGAGCTGATCTCCGACGGCGGCCACCAGGGTCTCGCCGATGCGGTTGCGGCCGTTGCGGATCAGGGCCAGGCCGAAGGAACGGCCGAGTGCTGCGCTGTGGTAGCTCGAGGTCACGAAGCCTTCCATCGGGACGGGGCCGTAGGCGGGGTTGACTGCGATGCCCTTCTCCACCAGCTGGGTGCCTTCGGGCAGACGGAGCGAGCCGTCCACCGGGAGCACGCTGACCAGGTGCTTGCGGTCCTCGCGCTGGGCGTCCACCCGGCTGTAGGAGCGCTTGCCGATAAAGTCCTTGGCCTTGGAGACGATCCACTCCATGCCTGCATCCTGCGGGGTGACCGTGCCGTCGGTGTCCTGTCCGACGATCGGGTAGCCCTTCTCGGCGCGCAGCACGTGCATGGTCTCGGTGCCGTAGGGGGTGATGTTGAACTCGGCGCCGGCCGCGGCCACTGCTTCCCAGACGTTCAGGCCGTACCAGGACGGCACGTTGATTTCGTAGGCCAGTTCACCGGAGAAGGAGATCCGGCAGACGCGGGCCCGGACACCGGAGGCCAGGGTGGTTTCGCGGAAGGTCATGAACGGGAAGTTCTCCGCGTCCAGCCCGCCGTCCACAGCCAGCTCGGGGGCGACCTTGGCGATCACGGCGCGGGACTTCGGTCCGACGACTGCCACGGTGCTCCACTGCTCGGTCACCGAGGTGCAGTCCACGTCCAGTTCCGGCCACTCGGTCTGGTGCCATTCTTCCAGCCAGTCCAGCACCTTGGCAGCGCCGCCGGTGGTGGTCGTCATGAAGAAGCGGTCCTCGTCCAGGCGCAGGGTCACGCCGTCGTCGAAGATCATGCCGTCCGGGGTGCACATGACACCGTAGCGGGCCGAACCCGGGGCGAGCTTCTTGAAGGCGTTGGTGTAGACGCGGTTGAGGAATTCGCCGGCATCCTTGCCCCGGATCTCGATCTTGCCGAGGGTGGTGGCGTCCATGAAGCCCACGGACTCGCGTACGGCGGCGCATTCGCGCAGCACGGCGGTGTCCATGTCCTCGCCCGCCTGCGGGTAGTACCACGGGCGCTTCCACTGTCCGACGTCTTCGAACAGGGCGCCGTGCTCTACGTGCCACGGGTGGATGGAGGTGACGCGGGCCGGGTCGAACAGCTCGCCGCGCTGGCGTCCGGCCAGTGCCGCGAAGGCCACCGGGGTGAACGGTGCGCGGTAGGTGGTGGTGCCGATTTCACCGATGCCCGCAGCGGCGGCGCCTTCGGCCTTCAAAGCTGCGGCGATGACGCCGATCGCGTTGACGCCGGAGGTCTTGCCCTGGTCGTTGGCGGTGCTGATGGAAGTGTAGCGCTTGACGTGTTCCACCGAACGCATGCCGGCGCCGGTGGAACGGAGGACGTCCGCCACGGACTGGTCGCGCTGGAAGTCCACGAAGTGGTTGTGCCACTCCCCTGCGGTGCCCTGCTGGCCCGGAATGAGCCACAGCTGGCGGGTCGGTGCGGAGGCGACAGGGGCCTTGGCTTCGGCGGGGACGGTGCTGCTGCTGAAGCCGGCGGCGATCGCTGCGGCTGCGCCGGCGCTGATGCCCTCGGCCAGGCAGTCGGCCAGTTCGTAGCTGCCGCGGCCGGCACCGACCACCTGCTGGTCCTTGACCACGGTGCTCGGCACGAAGCCTGCCAGGTCTTCGTCCCAGCGCAGCTTGCCCTGGCGCTGGCTGTGGAGGTGGACCACGGGGCTCCAGCCGCCGGAGACGGCCAGCAGGTCGCAGGCGAACTGCTCGACGCCGGAGGTGAGCTCGCCGTCGTCGTTGATGCTGCGGACGGTGACGCTGTCCACGCGGCCGCCTTCGCCGTTGCCGGTGGTGTCCGCGACGGCGCTGCCGATCAGGACGCGGATGCCCTGCTCCACGGTTGCCGCGGCGGTGGCGCTCAGCTGGGGCCGGGCGTCCACGACTGCGGCGACCTTGACGCCGGCGGCCTGCAGGTCCGCGGCGAGGGCGTAGGCGGAGTCGTTGGTGGTGCTGATGACCACGCGGGAGCCTGCGGCGACGGCGTAGCGGTTCAGGTAGCTGCGCACGGCCGAGGCGAGCATGATGCCGGGGCGGTCGTTGTTCTCGAACACCAGCGGGCGCTCGTGGGCGCCGGGGGCCAGGACCACCTGGGCGGCGCGGATGTGCCAGATGCGCTGGCGGGAGACGCCGTCGGCCGCGGGAACGGTGAGGTGGTCCGTGCGGTTCTGGGCGGCGATCACGTAGTTGGAGTCGTAGGCGCCGAAAGCGGTGGTGCGGTTCAGCACCGTGCATTCGGCGGCGGACACCAGTTCGGCTTCGACGTCGGCCACCCATTCCAGAGCCGGCTTGCCTTCGATTTCCTCGACCAGGCCGGGGGCGGTGGATCCCGAGAGCAGGGCGCCGCCGAGTTCGGGCTGGTCGTCGATGAGGATCACGCGGGCGCCGGTGCGGACGGCTTCACGGGCGGCGGAGAGTCCTGCGACACCACCACCGATCACCAGCACGTCCGTGTGGACGTACTTCTTGTCGTATTCGGCCTTGTCCTCGTTGGGGTCGAGCTTGCCGAGGCCGTTCAGGAGCTCGGCCTTCAGCCCGTCCACGAGGGACACGGTGGTGGCCGGGAGCATGGATTCGGCCACGTGGCCCGGGAAGCGGGCGGCGATCTTCACCAGGGCGTTGGATTCCTCGACCCCGGCGGACATGATGCCGCGCGGGCGGTCCTCGTAGAGGGAGTTGCCGACGGCGACGCGGCCGTTGGCGAGCAGTGCCGAGGCGAGGGTGTCACCCGGGTGGCCGGTGTATTCCTGGCCGTCCACGGTGAAGCGCCAGGAAATACTGCGGTCGATGCGGCCGCCGTTGGCGAGGCGGGCGTTCTGGGACGTCACTTGCTTGCTCCTTCCGGGGCCTGTGCGTTGGTTTCCTGGGCGGAGGTGCCCGGTGCTGGGGTACCCATGGGGTAGATCGCCTGGATTTCGTAGCTCACGGTGTCACGGAGCATGTTGAACCATTGGCGGCAACCGGTGCTGTGGACCCAGCGTTCGGCGTAGGCGCCCTTGGTGTTGTCCCGGTAGAACAGGTACTCGGCCCATTCGCGGTCGTTCAGCGCGTACGGGTCTTCGGGGTAGGCCACGTGGGCCTGGCCGCCGTAGTGGAATTCGGTTTCGTCCCGTGGCCCGCAGTTGGGGCAGGAGATCAGGAGCATTTCCGGCTTCTTTCTGTGGATCCGTTAGTGGGCGACGGCGGCTGCGCCGTGTTCGTCGATCAGGGCGCCGGTCTCGAAGCGTTCCAGCGAGAACGGTTCGTTGAGCTTGTGCGGCGCGCCGGTGGCGATGGTGTGCGCGAAGGTCAGCCCGGCTGCCGGGGTGCCCTTGAAGCCGCCCGTGCCCCAGCCGCAGTTCACGAACATGTTCTCCACGGGGGTGGTGCCGACGATCGGCGAGGCGTCCATGGTGGTGTCCACGATTCCGCCCCAGGTCCGCAGCACGTGGGCCCGGGCGAAGATCGGGAAGAGCTCGACGGCGGCGGCCATCTGTTCCTCGATCACATGGAAGGAACCGCGCTGGCCGTAGCCGTTGTAGGAGTCGACGCCGGCACCCATCACCAGTTCGCCCTTGTGGGCCTGGGAGACGTAGACGTGCACGTGGTTGGACATGACCACCGTGGGGTGGACCGGCTCGTGCAGTTCGGAGACCAGTGCCTGCAGCGGGTGGGACTGGATGGGGAGGCGGAAGCCTGCCATCTCGGCCAGCACGCTGCTGTGGCCGGCGGCTGCAAGACCCACCTTTTCGGTGTTGATGGTGCCGCGGTTGGTCTTGACGCCCACCACGCGGTTGCCGTCCTTGAGGAAGCCGGTGACTTCGCAGTTCTGGATGATGTCCACGCCCAGCTCGTCGCACTTGCGGGCGAATGCCCAGGCTACGTGGTCGTGCTTGGCGATGCCGGCGCGGGGCTGGTAGGTGGCGCCCATGACGGGGTAGCGGATGTTGTCGCTGACGTTCAGGATGGGGCAGAGTTCCTTGACCTGCTGCGGGTCCAGCCATTCGGCGTCGACACCGTTGAGCTTGTTGGCGCCCACGCGGCGCATGCTCTCACGCACGTCGCCCAGGGTGTGGGCCAGGTTCATCACGCCGCGCTGGCTGAACAGGAAGTCGTATTCGAGCTCTTCCGGCAGCACTTCCCAGAGCTTGAGGGCGTGCTCATAGATGGCGGCGCTCTCATCCCAGAGGTAGTTGGAGCGGATGATCGTGGTGTTGCGGGCCATGTTGCCGCCGGCCAGCCAGCCCTTTTCCAGGACGGCGATGTTGGTCATGCCGTGGTTCTTGGCCAGGAAGTAGGCGGTGGCCAGGCCGTGCCCGCCGCCGCCCACGATGACGGCGTCGTAGGAGGACTTGGGCTCCGGGTTGCGCCAGAGGAAGTCCGGGTGCTCCGGGAGGTGCAGGTGGTCGTGGTCCTGGCTCACTGGGCTGCTCCAATCATTTCTGCTTCGAGTTCGGCGGCCGATCCGGCCGTGCCGAGGTGCGGGTACAGGGGGAACTGTTCGGCGAGTGCGGTGACGCGGGCGCGGAGTTCGACGGCGGTGTCCTCACCCAGGGTGCCGTCGCCGGCGGCGGCGATGAGCGCCGTCGCGATGATGTCAGCAACCTCGGTGAACTCGGCGGCGCCGAAACCGCGGGCGGCCAGGGCGGGGGTGCCGACCCGCAGGCCGGAGGAAACCATCGGCGGGCGCGGGTCGAAGGGGACGGCGTTGCGGTTGACGGTGATGCCGATGTGGTGCAGGGCATCCTCGCCCTGCTGGCCATTCAGTTCGGAGTTGCGCAGGTCCACCAGGACCAGGTGGACGTCGGTGCCGCCGCTGACGACGGAGATGCCGGCCTCGGCCACGTCGTCCTGCAGGAAGCGCTGGGCCAGGATTTTGGCACCTTCCAGGACACGGACCTGGCGCTCCTTGAATTCAGGCTCGGAAGCGAACTTGAACGCGACTGCCTTGGCAGCGACCACGTGCTCCAGCGGGCCACCCTGCTGGCCGGGGAAGACTGCGGAGTTGACCTTCTTGGCGATCTCGGCGTCGTTGGTCAGGATCACGCCGCCACGGGGGCCGCCCAGCGTCTTGTGCGTGGTGCTGGTGACGATGTGGGCGTGCGGCACGGGGCTCGGGTGCAGCCCTGCCGCTACCAGTCCGGCGAAGTGTGCCATGTCCACCATGAGGTAGGCGCCCACGAGGTCCGCGATGCGGCGGAACTCGGCGAAGTCCAGCTGGCGGGAGTAAGCGGACCAGCCGGCGACGATGAGCTGCGGCTTGTTCTCGACTGCGAGGCGTTCGACTTCAGCCATGTCGATGGTGTGGGTGTCTTCGCGAACGCTGTAGGGGACCACGTTGTAGAGCTTGCCGGAGAAGTTGATCCGCATGCCGTGGGTGAGGTGGCCGCCGTGGGCCAGGTTGAGGCCCATGATGGTGTCGCCGGGCGTGATCAGGGCGTGCATTGCCGCGGCGTTCGCCTGGGCGCCGGAGTGCGGCTGAACGTTCGCGTATTCGGCCCCGAAGAGGGACTTCAGGCGGTCGATGGCCAGCTGCTCGATGACGTCCACGTGCTCGCAGCCGCCGTAGTAGCGCTTGCCCGGGTAGCCCTCGGCGTACTTGTTGGTCAGCACCGAGCCCTGAGCCTGCATCACGGCAGTCGGAGCGAAGTTTTCAGAGGCGATCATTTCCAGGGTGGACTGCTGCCGGATGAGCTCCTGCGCAATCGCCTGATCGACTTCCGGGTCAGCCTCGGCCAGCGGGCGGATCAGCGGTTCAACCATGCTCAAGCTCCTTCGGATTCTTCGTAGTCACCAACTGTTAGGCAACTGATATATCAGAACTGCATTCATGGTATGTTGTAAATCACAGGAACGTCAACAGTCCACCGCGAGTCTTCTGCGCAAGGATTGAATGACCGCAAGTGGAGAGAGCAATGAGCACAGTTTTGGAAGCACTGGAGTCGGGCCCGCAGGGCGCATCCCTGGCCGAAAACGCCTACCTGCTCCTGCGGGACCGGCTCATCATGCTGGACATCAAGCCGGGCGATCCGATCAATGACGGCCAGATCGCGGGCGAACTCGGCATCGGACGCACTCCCGTCCGCGAAGCAATCAAGCGCCTCGAGAGCGACCACCTGGTGGTTTCCTACCCGCGGCGCGGCACGTTCGCCACCGGCGTGGACATTACCCAGCTGGCCGATGTCTCGGAAATCCGCGAACTCCTGGAGCCCCTGGCCGCGCGCCGGGCAGCCCGTATGGCCGGACCCAAGGTCCGGCAGGAACTGCGGGACATCGCCACCACCATCGGCGACCTGGAAGACGGCAAAGCCGGACAGCACGAACTCATGCGCTACGACATCCAGGTCCACCGGCTCATCTACAAGGCCGCAGCCAACCCGCACCTGGAAGACGTACTGATCCGCTACGACAACCTGGCCACCCGGATCTGGTGCCACATGCTCGAGAAGATGCCGTCCGTCACCGGGCACATCGCCGAGCACGTCGACCTGCTCAACGCCATCGCGGACGGCGACGAAGAGAAATCGGCCGCATTGGCCCTGCACCACGTGACAAGCTTCGAGGAAACCGTCCGCAAGGTGCTGTAGGCCCGGCGTCAGCCAGGCCCGGCATCAATCCTTGCGCAAATGCTTGGGCCACTTCACGTTCATCAGCAACAGCCCCAGCAAAAGGGCGTCAATCGTCATGATCGCACCCAAGAGGTAAGCCCATCCGGCCATCATGCCCCGGCACCTCCCCTCCGCAATCTCCTGACCCATTCCCGCAGGCACCCGCGTCCCCAGCCACTCGATTGTCATCCAAGTGTGGCACGGCGGGAACCAATCCGGAACGGCCCGGACGAGGCCGGCGGCCCCGACCATTGCTTGGCCGGGGCCGCCGGACAGCGTGCCGTGTACTAGCCCGTGGGCCGTGTATTAGCGGCCGCCTCCCCCGATCACCCCTTTCTCCACGGCCTTCGTGACGGCGTCGGCCTCTGCCTGGGTGAGCGTTCCTTCGCTGACGGCCTTGTCCAGCCTTGACTTCAGCGCGGCGGCCCGCTCCGCCTGGGCCTCGCTGCGGATTTCGGCCAATGCCGCGGTGACCTTGGCCTCCTCGATACCGAGCTTCTCAGCCAGGGACTTCGCGAGGGCCGCGTCCATGGCGGTTCGGTCCGGCCGGGTTTCCGTGGAGCCCTCGGTCGGCGGCGCCGACGGCTTGTTGGCTTCGCGGAAGGCCTGGATCGCCTCGGTCACCTTGGCCTCGTCGACGCCCAGTTTGCTGGCCAGGTCGGCGGCCAGCTGTCCGCGGTCGCCTCCATGGCCGCCATGGCGGCCGAAGCCGCCCGGAGCGGTGCCGTCACCAGGTGCGGCGCCCTCCGCCGTCGTACCCGATTCCGTGGCGCTGGGGCTGGGAGTGGTCGCCGCAGACGCCACACCGGTGACGCCGAGTCCGGCGCTCAGCGCGAGGGCACCGGCAGCGACGCCGAGCGTGATTCTCTTTGTACTTGCCATGTGTCTGTCTCCTCATTCCGCCGCTTCGAACGGCTTGTTGGGCGGGGGCGGGATGCCACCCTCGTTCCACCATCGGCTCCTGACTTCAGCGCCCCCTTTCCGGAAGCTGTCACTGGCCTGTGAATGCGGCCTCCAACCTGTGAAACCAGCCGGCCGCTAGGATCGGATGCAGGAGAGGACAGTAGCGACATGGCCATTGAGATCCGTCCGGCAAGGCAGTTCGAGGATGTCCGCACGCTCGTCGGACCGAAGAAGAGCCTGGACTCCAACGTGTGCTGGTGCCTGAGTTACCGCGTCCCCGCCAAGCAGAACCTGGCCCTGCAGGGCCGGCAGCGCGGCGAGTTCGTCAGGCAGCTGCTGACGGAGGAGGTTCCTCCAGGAGTTTTGGCGTACGACGGCGGCGAGCCGGTCGGGTGGGCGGCCGTCCATCCGCGGTCGGACACCAGTTTTGCCCGGAGCAGGAAGATCCCGTCCGTGGATGAATTGCCGGTGTGGTCCGTCTGGTGCATCCGGGTGCGGCCGGGACACCGCGGCAAGGGCATATCGCACGCGCTCCTGGAGGGCGCGGTCGAGTTCGCCCGCAACAACGGGGCCCCGGCCATCGAGGGCTATCCGGTGGACAACGGCGGCGCGAAGGTGGACCTCACCATGGCGTATGTCGGCACCCGGAAGCTTTTTGAGGACGCGGGGTTCAGCAAGGCGGCGGATACGGAGTCGGTGATCAACGGGTTCCCGCGGGTGCTGATGCGGCTCGATTTGTGTCAGGCGGGTTAACTCAGTGTCACCTGCGTCACACGTTCGCGCAAAGGATCGGCTAAGTTGAAGTAAGTGAAGGGCACGACAAACCCTGTGGCGATCACTGGCCGCAGACCTACCTGAGAGTGGAGCATGGCTTCGAAAGTTGACCCCGAGCCCGATGCCGAGTCAGACAACGGCCAGCATGGCGGTGTCCAGTCCGTGGACCGGGCCCTTGCCGTCCTGGAAATCCTGGCCCGGGACGGCCACGCCGGCGTGAGCGAAATCGCCGAGGAAATGGGCATCCACAAGTCCACGGTGTCCCGCCTCCTCGGTTCCTTGGTCAGCCGCGACATGGTCCACCAGAACAGCGAGCGCGGCAAGTACCAGCTCGGCTTCGGGATCCTGCGCCTGGCCAGCTCCATTCCGGGCCGGCTCAGCCTGGTGCGGGAAGCACGCCCGGTGCTCGAAGCCCTGGCCGAAGAGTTCAAGGAAACCGTCAACCTGGCGGTGCTGCGTTCCAATTTCGCCGTGAACGTGGACCAGGCCATGGGCCCGTCCACGCTTGCCACCTATGACTGGGTGGGCAGCCTGACACCCTTGCACGCGACCAGCAGCGGCAAAGTCCTGCTCGCCGGGCTGCCCGCGGACGAGCGCGCACGGATTCTGGCGGAAACCGGGCTGCCGGCGCGCACGCCCCGCACCATCACGGACAGGAAAACCCTCGAAACCGAATTGCTGGACGTCGCCCGCCAGGGTTACGGCGTCGTCAGGGAAGAATTCGAAATCGGGCTCACCTCGATGTCCGTGCCGGTCTACAACCACGTGGGCGTCGTCATCGGGGCCGTCAGCATCTCCGGCCCCGCCTTCCGATTCGATCCGGAAACGGAGCCGGGAGTCCTGGACGGGTTGAAAGAGGCCGGGCTGAGGATCAGCGCGCGGATGGGTTACGCCCGCCGCTGACCTTCCGGCGTTCATAGGGTGGAGAAACCGCCGGGACGCCACACTGGCGGCGCTTACTGGTCCCCTTCAAGCCGGGCGGTTTCAAGCCGGGCGGTGAGGATCCGGTCGGCGTTGGCCTGCAGGATGCCGAGCGACTCCTGGATCAGGGGCGAAGCGATGCTGCCCCTGCGCACCGCGGCGACAATGCGGCGCACCGGTTTCCCCTTGCCGGTGATACGAAGCCGAACCACGTTCTCGGCATCATGCAGGGGGGCCAGCCTCGGCAGCAGGCCGACGCCCAGCCCCGCGCCTACGAAGGCGATGTGGGTTTCCCATTCAACGGCCTCATGGGCAATCCGCGGCGTCACCCCGACTGCCGTGAAGGCTGCGGTGAAGAGCGAATGGTAGGTGGAACCAGCGGACTCCGTGATCCAGGGTTCGGATGCCAGCTCCTCTAGCGTCACTGAGGTCCGCGAGGCCAGCGGATGGTTCGCGGGAATGATCACGTCCAGGGGATCATCGAGCAGGACGGTCTGTTCGAACCGCGGATCGTCCTCGCCATAAGCATCGGACTGCATGGCGACAATAACCGCGAGATCGATTCGCTCCGCAATCAACAAGTCGTAACAGCGGGCCGGATCGGCCTCAAGAACCTGAACCTCCAGCAAGGGGCGTGTTGAGCGCAGGGTGGCGGCAAGGGGCGCGAGCAGTTGGGCGGCCGCAGTGGAGAATCCGCCGATGCCAAAGTGGGCCTGCACCTGTTCGCCGGCCTCCATGGCTGCGGCGCGCAGGCTCTCCCATTGGGCAATGAGGGGGTCCGAACCCGCCACCAGGAAGCGGCCGGTGGCGGTCAGCCGCACGCCGCGGCCGTCTTTCGTCAACAGCTGCATTCCAAGCACGCGCTGGAGCTCCCGCAGCTGCGCGGAGACGGCGGACGGTGAGTAACCTGTGAGCTCGGCAGTTGCGCCTATCGTGCCGCAGCGGGCAAAAACCCGAAGTGTGATGAGTCTCGCATCGATCATGCAACTATTTTGCATGGTTATCTTCAGATTCTTGCGCTTTTGTTGCAGCGCAAGTGACCCTAATCTCATTCAGTACAAAGACTTCGAGAACGCCGCTTGCACCACACGCCCGTGATCGACACGCAACACCCATTTACCCATGCCTCCCGGGAGGAAACCCATGACTGCTTCAGTGAACGTGCCCCTGAATTCACGCGGAAAGCTCGCCTCAACTTTGCCTGCCGAGCAGCTGGCAGAAATCACCGCGTTGTTTGAGTTCCGGCGCACCGGCTACTCCCTCGATGCCCCGTTCTACACGGATCCCACCATCTTCAGCCTCGACATGGAGGCCATTTTCGGCCAGCACTGGATCTTCGCAGCCAGCACCGCTGAACTGCCCGAGCCGGGGGACTACGTCACCGTCGACTACGGCCCCTACTCCCTGATCGTGCTGCGCAATGACGACGGCGGCGTAAACGTCCTGCACAACGTGTGCCGCCACCGCGGTGCCCGCGTCCTGACCGAAGCCACCGGTTCCACCGGAAACCTGGTCTGCGGCTACCACTCCTGGACCTACTCCCCCGAGGGCAACCTGATCCACGCCTCCGCACCGGGTGAGACCAAGTTCGACAAGAACTGCTTCGCGCTCAAGCGCGCCCACGGCCGCGAAGTCGCCGGCCTGATCTTCGTCTGCATCGCGAACGAACCGCCCACCGACTTCGACGAGACCTCCAAGATCTTCGAGCCCTACCTCGCACCCCACGAACTGGCGAAGACGAAGATCGCCTACCAGCAGAACATCATCGAAGAGGGCAACTGGAAGCTCGTCATGGAGAACAACCGTGAGTGCTACCACTGCGACGGGCACCCGGAACTCGCCTGCTCCCTCTTCCCCACCTGGGGCCTGACCGAGGGCCTCATCCCCACCCACCTCGAGGAAGTGTGGGACCGCAACAAGCAGGCCCAGGCCGACCTCGAGGAGCGCTGCCGCCGCTACGGCCTTCCCTACGAGGTGGTCGAGGAGCTCGACACCCGCGTCGCGGGCATCCGCATCTCCCGTGAAGCGCTCGACGGAGATGGCGAATCATTCTCCGCCGATGGGCGCCGGCTCTCCAAGAAGCTGCTCGGCGACCTGCGCGACTTCCGCCTCGGCCGTTGCTCGATGCACCTCCAGCCCAACAGCTGGTTCCACTTCATGGGCGACCACGTCATCACCTTCGGCGTCTTCCCCATCAACGAGCACCAGACCCTCGTCCGGACCACCTGGCTGGTAGCCGACGACGCCGTGGAAGGCGTTGACTACGACCTGGACAAGCTCACCTACGTGTGGAAGCAGACGAACATCCAGGACAAGGCGTTCGTGGAACTGTGCCAGCAGGGTGCCGCCAGCCCCGCTTATGAACCCGGCCCCTACATGAAGAGCGAATACCAGGTCGAAGCTTTCATCAACTGGTACGTGCAGCGCGTGCAGGAGCACTTGGCATGATTGAGCTCGTCCCCGAAACGGCAATCCTGGAACCACAGCGGATCCGCGGTCTTGAGATGCCGTGGAACAGGGTGATGGGCGGCACCGAGGTGCCCGCCCGCGCCGCCCACGCCTTGGGCCCCTGGCACCCCCAGGAGTTCATGGCCGAATGCGTCGAGACCGTTCCCGAGGCCGGCGGCATCATGACCTTCGTGTTCCGCCGCAGCGACGGCGCGCCGCTGGCGTTCCGTGCAGGCCAGTACGTGAACGTCGCTTTCCCGGTGAATGGCGAGGACCAGGACCCGGTGGACCGCAGCTACTCGCTGTCCAGTTCGCCGACGCAGCCGTGGACCTTCAGCATCAGCGTCAAGAGCGACCCCACGGGCCTCGTCTCGCCGTGGGTCCACGAGAACGTCCGGCCCGGCACCGTGCTCGAGATGCTCGGACCGGTGGGAGCATTCCACCTGCCCGACGCCGACCGCCGGGCCCGGTACCTCCTGCTCGCCGCCGGCGCCGGCATCACTCCCATCATGTCGATGGTGCGGACCATCCACTCCCTGCCCGGGCTGGCGGATGTCGTGGTGCTTTACCACGGCTCGGAGGCCGGAGGCTTTGCCTTCGACCGGGAGCTGGCCCACATCGCCTCCGTGGATTCACGCTTCAGGGTCTTCTACTCCTTGGGCGACCGCGGCCGGCCCGACGACTGGGAAGGACTCAGCGGAAGGCTGTCGGCGGCCATGCTCAACGAGGTGGCCCCGGATGCCAACGGCCGCCAGGTCTACGCCTGCGGCCCCGAGGGATACCTGAACGGCGCTACCGAACTCCTCAAGGAGGTCGGCGTCGACGACACTTCCATCTACATGGAATTCTTCTCGGGCGACCGCCAGACGCTCCTTGAGTACCAGGCGGAACTCGCCCTGGCTGAAAACCTCGCAGAAGAAATCGCGGAGGAGATCGCCGAATCCGCCGGGGACTACTTCGAGAGCCAGCCCGCCGCGTTCGGACTCTATGAGCCCGGCTACGATGCCGACGGGACCCTGCCGGCCTCAGGCCTCCCCTTGGAGCCCGTCGGCCCGGACGCACCGGTGTCCGAGGCCTCCGACGGCGGTGCGGAGCCTGAGGCCGTCACTCCTGACGCCTCGAGCTTCAACACCGTAGGGACAGGCAGCCTCACCATGTCCTTCCTGCGCACCGGCATCAACGTGCGGATCGACCCCAGTGAGCACATCCTGGATGCGGCCCAGCGAGCAGGCGTCAGGATCGGTGCGAACTGCAAGGAAGGCATGTGCGGCTCGTGCAAGGTCGTCAAGCTTTCGGGTGAGGTCGACATGAACCACCAGGGCGGGATCCGCGCACGGGAAATCTCTGCAGGCAAGTTCCTGCCTTGCTGCTCCACCGCGCAGACGGACCTCGTCATCGACGCCTGACGCCCGTTCCGGCCTCTCTGCCCCTTTCCACCTGGCAGAGAGGCGGGCTTCGGCGGTGATTGGCGGCAGGCATGTTCTTGCGGCCTGAGTGCACTTCGCAAATTGCGCTCAGTCCGACAGAGCATGCCTGCCCCATTTTCACGGACTTTCCGTACTCCCGGCCCTCCAAGCCGCTTCTTACGCAACAGGACGCGCAGTGCGCAACACCGGAGGAGTTACCCCGCTTCCTGTCAAACGCAACGGGAAAGGCGTGAAATAGGACTTAAGACTTCGGAAAAGCCTTGACAGAGGGCTGTGACTCGGGCCACTCTGTTGCATATTGCGAGACGTGTTGATCTTTGCGGAACAAACGCACAGATCAAGGCAGAGCTGATTCTGCTTACTGAATACCTGGAAGACCCCAACCTTCCGCCCGGCCTGTGGACGCCGGAGTAACGCCAGCCCATGAATCCAAACCAAAGGACTTGACATGGCTTTGAACAGCGACATCCGCCCGGATGCCAAGCCCCCCGTCGAACCGGAGGAGCCCCAATTGGTTCCTGCACCGGAGACTATTCCTTCCTCCCACGAGGCACACGAGGCAGCGGACACCCAGCAGATCCTCCTGGAACTTCGGCAGAGCAGGACTGAACGCGCGGTGACGGAACGCCGCAACCGCAAGCTTGTCCTGGACAAGGTGACCTTCGGCATCACGGGCGTCATCGCCCTGGCCTTCGTCGCATGGGGATTCCTCGGCCGGGACAGCCTGGCCACGGTCTCCACGGACGTCCTCGGCTGGGTCATGGAGTACACCGGTTGGCTGTTCATGGTCCTGGCGTCCCTCTTCGTGGTGTTCATCCTCTGGCTTGCACTCGGCAAATTCGGCAACATCCCGCTGGGCAAGGACGGTGAAAAGCCCGAATACCGGACCGTGTCCTGGATCGCCATGATGTTCGCCGCCGGCATGGGCATCGGCCTTATGTTCTACGGGGTGGCAGAGCCGCTCTACCACTACATTTCGCCGCCGCCGGGGACCGTGGACGGACGCACTCCCGAAGCCATCCAGACGGCCATGGCAACCTCGATCTTCCACTGGACCCTGCACCCCTGGGCCATGTACGCCGTGGTCGGCATCGCCATGGCCTACGGCACCTACCGCCTGGGCCGCCGCCAGCTCATCTCGGTGGCGTTCACTTCGATCTTCGGCGTACGCGCCGTCGAAGGCCCGGTTGGCAAGTTCATCAACATCCTGGCCATCTTCGCCACGCTTTTCGGCACCGCCGCCTCCCTGGGCCTGGGCGCCCTGCAAATCGGCAGCGGCATCACCTCCAACGGCTGGGCCGGCCAAATCGGCACCCCGGTCCTCGTGGTGATCGTGGCCGTCCTGACCTTCTGCTTCGTTGCGTCCGCAGTGTCCGGCATCAGCCGCGGCATCCAGTGGCTGTCCAACATCAACATGATCCTGGCCGTCATCCTGGCACTCATCGTGTTCGTCGCCGGCCCCACCCTGTTCATCCTCAACCTCATCCCCTCGGCCGTGGGCGACTACATCCGCGACCTGGCCGCCATGTCCTCCCGCACTGAAGCCGTGGGCGACGAAGCGCTGCGCGCCTGGATGTCCGGCTGGACCATCTTCTACTGGGCCTGGTGGGTCTCCTGGACGCCCTTCGTCGGGTTGTTCATCGCCCGGATCAGCCGCGGCCGCACCATCCGCCAGTTCGTCACCGGCGTGCTCCTGGTGCCCAGCCTCGTCAGCGTGATCTGGTTCGGCATCTTCGGCGGCACCGCGTTCCACGTCCAGCAGGTAGCCGACAAGACGGCCGACGCCGCCGACGGCATCGCAAAAATGGTCGACGGCGTCGCCACCATCAACTTCGACGGCGCGCTTTTCGATCTGGTCAAGAACCTCCAGATGCCCGGTTGGGCCATCTCCGCGGTAATCGTCCTCGCCATGGTCCTCGTCGCCATCTTCTTCATCACCGGTGCCGACGCGGCCTCCATCGTCATGGGATCCCTCAGCTCCAACGGTGCCGAGGAACCCCGCCGGGCCGTCGTGATCTTCTGGGGCTCGCTCACCGGCGCAGTAGCCGCGGTGATGCTCCTGGCCGGCGGTGACCAGCCTTCCGAAGCGCTCTCCGGCCTGCAGCGCATCACCATCGTCGCGGCCCTGCCCTTCGTGCTCGTGATGCTCCTGCTCTGCGTCGCACTGACCCGCGACCTGCGCCGGGACCCGCTTTCCCTCCGCCGCCGACTGGCCGACACAGTGGTGGAACGCGCCATCCGCAGCGGCGTGGACCAGCACGGCGGCGTTCAGTTCGACCTCGTCACCAAGCATCAATGCGATCAGCGCTGTTCGGACGACGGCCCCTGCCCGGCTTCCTCCGCTGACACCCAAGCCCCCGTAAAGAACCAGGAGTAGACCATGACCACAGTCCTCGAAGGCCGCCCGACGGGTGGCGCGACGGCGGAAGCCGGCGCCGTCCCCAGCGTTCGCGGTACGAGCACCGCACAGTACGTGCTTACCCTTGCGTGTCCGGAACGCCCCGGAATCGTCCGGGCCATCACCGGCTTCCTCGCCGACCGGGGCTTCGACATTGTTGAACACCAGCAGTTCGACGACCACATGAGCGGCAAGCTCTACCTGCGCACGGCCTTCACCCCGGGAGACAAGGAAGTTTCCGCGGAAGGCCTGAGCGCCGAGTTCGCCGCCATCGCCGATGAGTTCGATATGGAGTTCGCCATCCACGACGGCCGCCCCCAGCGCCTGCTGGTGATGGTCTCGAAGTTCGGCCACTGCCTCAACGACCTCATCTTCCGGTGGCGGGCGGGCAGCCTGGGTGCGGAGATCGCCGTCGTGGTTTCCAACCACGAAGACCTCCGCCCCATGGCGGAAGCCGCAGGCCTGCCGTTCATCCACGTGCCGATCACCGCGGACACCAAGCCGCAGGCCGAGGCGCGCCTGCTGGAACTGGTCGAGGAGTACCAGGCCGACCTGGTGGTCCTGGCCCGCTACATGCAGGTGCTCTCGGACGAGCTCACCACCAAGCTCCGCGGCCGCGCCATCAATATCCACCATTCCTTCCTGCCCGGCTTCAAGGGCGCCAAGCCCTACCACCAGGCCTGGGACCGCGGCGTGAAGCTCATCGGAGCCACCGCCCACTACGTCACCGCAGACCTGGATGAGGGCCCGATCATCGAGCAGGAAGTGTTCCGGGTGGACCACAGCCTGGACCCGAACGCCCTGGTCACGGTCGGCAGGGACGCCGAGTCCCAGGCACTGTCCCGGGCAGTGAAGTGGCACTGCCAGCACCGGGTCCTGCTCAACAACACCCGTACCGTCGTCTTCCGCTAACGCGAACGCCAAGCCAACAGGAGAAATAACACCCATGAGCGCATCACCACGCGTCGTCATCATCGGCGCCGGCATTGTCGGCACCAACCTCGCGGATGAACTGTCCAGCCGCGGCTGGACCAACGTCACCGTCGTGGAGCAGGGCCCGCTGGAACTTGCCGGCGGCTCCACCTCCCACGCGCCGGGCCTGGTGTTCCAGAACAACGGATCCAGGACCATGACCGAGTTCGCCACGTACACGGTGAACAAGCTGCTCTCCCTGAGCAAGGACGGCCAGTCCTGCTTCAACCAGGTGGGCGGCCTGGAACTGGCAACCACCCCGGAGCGCCTCGCCGAACTGAAGCGCAAGATGGGCATCATGACCTCCTGGGGCGTCGAAAGCCGCATCATCGACGCCGACGAGTGCGAAAAGATCTACCCCCTCCTGAACACCGGCAAGCTCACGGGCGACCGCGAGGTCCTGGGCGGCCTGCTCATCCCCACTGACGGCCTGGCCCTGGCGGCACGCGCCGTGCAGCTGCTGATCGAGCGCTCCAGTGAGCGCGGCGTGACCTTCATCGGCAACACCACCGTCACCGGCATCGCCCAGGAAGGCGGCAAGGTAACCGGCGTCGAAACCAACACCGGACTGATCCCGGCCGACATCGTGGTGTCCTGTGCCGGTTTCTGGGGCCGTGAGCTCGGCAAGCTGGTGGGCCTGGAAGTCCCGCTGCTCCCGCTGGCCCACCAGTACGTCGTCACCACCCCCCTGGCCGAGCTCGAGGGCGTCAACGAACTCCCCAAGGGCGCCACCAAGCCGATCCTGCGCTACCAGGACAAGGACCTGTACTACCGCGAGTGGGGCAACAAGATCGGCATCGGCAGCTACGCCCACCGCCCCATGCCGGTGGACATGTCCGCGCTGCCGAAGGTGTCCTCCGAGGAGATGTCGGACCACAAGATGCCCTCCCGCCTGGAGTTCACCCTGGAAGACTTCCTGCCCGCGTGGGAAGACAGCCAGGACCTGCTGCCGGCCCTGCGTAGCACTGCGATCGAGGACGGCTTCAACGGCATCTTCTCCTTCACCCCTGACGGCGGCCCGCTGATCGGCGAGCACCCGGACCTCACCGGCTTCTGGGTAGCCGAGGCCGTCTGGGTGACACACTCCTCCGGCGTGGCCAAGGCCGTGGCGGAGCTCCTGGTCGAGGGCCGCTCCCGCACCGACCTGCACGGCACCGAGCTCACCCGCTTCGAGAAGGTGCAGACTTCGGACGCCTACGTCAGCGAAACCTCGCAGCAGAACTTCGTGGAAATCTACGACATCCTGCACCCGCTGCAGCCCAAGGAATCCCCGCGCGACCTGCGCGTGAGCCCCTTCAACGTCCGCCAGAAGGAACTCGGCGCCTTCTTCCTGGAGTCCGCCGGCTGGGAGCGCCCGCACTGGTTCGAGGCCAACCGCGGCTTGCTCGAGGAACTGCCCGCCGAATGGCAGGCGCCGGAGCGCGACTCCTGGTCCAACATGTTCCACTCCCCCATCTCCGCAGCGGAGGCATGGCGGACGCGTACCGCCGTCGGGCTCTATGACATGACCCCGCTCAAGCGGCTCCAGGTTGTGGGCCCCGGAGCCGAGGCCCTGCTGCACCGCCTCAGCACCGGAAACATCACCAAGAAGCCCGGCGCTGTCACCTACTGCCTGCTGCTGGAGCACGACGGCGGCATCCGCAGCGACGTAACGGTTGCCCGCCTCGAGGAGGAGAAGTTCCAGCTGGGCGTCAACAGCAACGTGGACTTCGACTACTTGCGTGTGGAAGCCCGCAAGCAGTCGGCCGCGGATCCGTCCCAGTGGGCGCACGTCACCGACATCACCGGCAGCACCTGCTGCATCGGCCTGTGGGGTCCGCTGGCCCGCGAGGTCATCGGCAAGCTTAGCGACGACGACCTCAGCAACGACGGCCTGAAGTACTTCCGTACCAAGGAAATCTCCGTGGGCGGCATTCCCGTCAGCGCCTGGCGGCTGTCCTACGTGGGTGAACTCGGCTGGGAGCTCTACACCACCGCCGAGTACGGCCTGAAGCTCTGGGACCTGCTCTTCGAAGCGGGCCAGGAGTTCGGCATCGTTGCCGCCGGCCGCGGCGCGTTCAACAGCATGCGCCTGGAGAAGGGCTACCGACTCTGGGGCACGGACATGCACACCGAGCACGATCCCTACCAGTCCGGCCTGGGCTTCTCCGTGGCCAAGGGCAAGGAAGGCTTCGTGGGTGCCGAGGCACTGGCCGTCCGCAAGGAAGAGCCCGCCGCCAAGACCCTGCGCTGCCTGACCATCGACGACGGCACCTCGATCGTGCTCGGCAAGGAACCGGTGTACGTCGGCGGCGAAGCTGCCGGTTACGTCACCAGTGCCGCCTACGGTTTCACCATCCACAAGCCGATCGCCTACGCCTGGCTGCCGTCCGCCGTCGGCGTCGGGGATTCGGTGGAGATCGAGTACTTCGGTGAGCGCATCCCGGCAACCGTGACCGCCGAACCGCTGTATGACCCGGCCATGGAGCGCATCCGCGGCTGAGCGTATTCCGGCTAGGGATTTATTCCCGCTAACAGGGGTACAGACAGGGCCTCCCTTGGCCCCGTCTGTACCCCTAGGCTTTTAAACATGATTACTGCCAAGGCCTACGCTGCTACCTCCGCTACGGAACCCCTTGTCCCCAGCACCATCGAACGCCGCGAACTCGGCGCCAATGACATCCTGATCGACATCAAGTTCGCCGGCATCTGCCACTCCGACATCCACACCGTCCGCGGCGACTGGGGCCCGGTCCCCTACCCGCTCACCCCCGGCCACGAGATCGCCGGAATCGTCTCGGCCGTCGGCAGCGGGGTGTCCCGCCACAAGGTCGGCGACCGGGTCGGCGTCGGCTGCATGGTCAATTCCTGCCGCGAATGCGAACAGTGCCTCAACGGCCAGGAACAGGACTGCCTGAACGGCAATGTTGGTACCTACGCCGCCACCGACCGCGACGGCACCATCACCCAGGGCGGCTACTCCAGCCACGTGGTGGTGGACGAGGCCTTCGCCGTCCGGATTCCCGAGGGCCTGGACCTCGACGTCGCCGCGCCGCTGCTGTGCGCCGGCATCACCACCTACTCGCCGCTGCGCCGCTGGGGCGCCGGCCCCGGCAAGAAGGTCGCCGTCGTCGGCCTGGGCGGCCTGGGCCACATGGCCGTCAAGCTCGCCCACGCCATGGGCGCCGAGGTCACCGTGCTGTCCCAGTCCCTCAAGAAGCAGGAGGACGGCCTCGCCCTGGGCGCCGACCACTATTACGCCACCAGCGATGAGTCCACGTTCCAGGACCTGGCCGGCAGCTTCGACCTGATCATCAACACCGTCAGCGCCACGATCTCCCTGGACGACTACCTGCGCCTGGTGAAGCCGCACGGTGCGCTGGTGTGCGTGGGCGCGCCGGGCGAACCCTTGGACCTGCGCATTTTCAGCCTGATCGTGGGCGGCAAGTCCCTGGCCGGTTCCAACATCGGCGGTATCCGCGAAACCCAGGAAATGCTCGACTTCTGCGCCGAACACGGCATCGGGGCAGAGATCGAAACCATCCCGGCGGAGAAGATCAACGAGGCCTACGAGCGCGTCCTCGCCTCGGACGTGCGGTACCGCTTCGTGATCGACACGTCGACGCTGTAGGTTCCGGGGCCAGCGAACTCTCTGGCTCCGTTGAGCGCAAGCGCCTTCCACCACCCAGCACCTGATTCCCGCCCGGCCAAACGTTGTTTGCCACCTGAAATTTCAGGGGGCAAACAACATTTGGGCCGGTCGATTTCCGTGTTCAGGAACCATACAGCTCCTCCAGCATGGCAATCAGCCGCCTGCCCGCCATCGGGAGCTCGCCCTTGATCCACGCGGCATGGACCGGAACCGGCGGGGCGTCGCGCACCGGACGGTACACGAGCCCGCGGCGCCGGTACTGGTGCGCCGTGGACTCGGCGGTCACACCCCGGGCCTTGCCGCTGCCGATGAGCGTCAGCCAGTCGTCCACGCTGTGGATCTCGATGGTTTTCGCCGGCCGGGAGTCAACGGGCCAGAGCTCCAGCGTGGTGCTCCCGGTGCGCAGGTCCACGGCCAGCGCCTTGTCCGCGATCTGCGCCAGCGCAACACTCCGGCGGCCCGCAAGGGGATCGTCCGCCGCCATCGCGCAGTACCGCTTTTCCATCCCGATCCGGCGCAGGTCCACCGTCCGGGCCGCCGCCTTCCCGGCCACGGGCACGCGCCGCAGGATCGCGACGTCGCTGGCCCCCTCAAGCAGCCCCGCCGTCGGGCTGTTGTCCATGACCAGTTCCAGGTCAACGTCCGGGAGCTCCGCGGCCCAGCGGCGCTGCAGTTCCAGCGTGTGGCGGCCGAGCGCGGACCAGGCATAGCCGAGGCGGAGCCGTCCGCCGCCCTGCGCATCGCGTTCCAGCCCGACGACGGCGGCCAGCACCCGGCGCGCGTGCGCCAGGGCCCGCTCCCCCGCCTCCGTCAGGGAGACACTGCGGGTGGTGCGGTGGATGAGCCGGACGCCGAGGTATTCCTCGAGGGCCGCGAGGTTCCGGGAGACGGCCGTCTGCGAGATCCCCAGGCTGATTCCGGCGTCGGTGAAACTTCCCTCGTCCACCACCGCCACAAAACACCGCAGCTGCCGAATTTCCATCTCCATAAGGCGATTCTATTCATGCGCAAGACGCATGAATACGGCGCCGCGTGCATTGTGAAAATGCGGGCCGCCGGCGCGACACTTGCCGCATGGAAAACACGGCAGGCACCGGGAAGAGCACAGTACGCGGCGTGGCCACGCTGATGGCCAGCTCCCTCTCGAACCAGCTCGGCGCGGCAAGCGGCTCGCTGGCGTTCCCGGCGATCGGCCCGCTCGGCGTCGTCGCGGTGCGGCAATTGATCGCGGCAGCGGTGCTCCTGCCGATCGCGAGGCCGCGCTTCCGGAGCTTCACCCGCGGACAGTTGTGGCCGGTGTGCCTGCTGGCCGTGGTGGTGGGCACCATGAACCTCGGCCTGTACTCGGCGATCGAACGGATCGGCCTGGGCCTGGCGGTAACCTTGGAATTCCTGGGTCCGCTGTCCCTCGCGCTCCTCGGCGCCCGCAGCAAGGCCGGCATCGCGTGCGCCCTCGCAGCGGCGGCCGGCGTCGTGGGCATCACCCAGCCCGGCCCCTCCACGGACTACCTCGGGATCGGCTTCGGGTTGGTGGGCGCCGCAAGCTGGGCAGCCTACATCCTGCTCAACCGCACCATCGGCCGGCGCATCCCGGGCATCCAGGGCACCGCCGCCGCCATGGCAGTCTCCGCAGCGGCCTTCCTGCCGGTCGCCGTCGTCATACTGTTCAGCCGGCCCGTGAGCTGGTTCGCAATCCTCTGCGCCGTGGCCGCGGGCGTGCTGGCCTCGGCGGTCCCGTACATCGCCGACCTGCTGGCCCTGCGCCGCGTGCCGGCCGCCCTGTTCGGCATGCTCATGAGCGTCAATCCGGTGTTCGCGGCGTTGATAGGGCTGGCGCTGGGCCAGGCCCTCAACGCAGGCCAGTGGGCCGGAATCCTGCTCATCGTGGGCGCGAACGCCACGGTGCTGCGGCTGGAGGGGTGACGCCTGGCGGACCAACGTACGACGGCGACACTCCGCCCGGTGCGGAATGTCGCCGTCGTACGTCAATACAGGAGGTAGCGGCTACCCTGCCGCGGCAGCCTCCACGTGCGGCACGAAGCGCACGAACATCGCCTTGAAGCCGGGCGTGTTGGACACGCGGGCCACGTTCTCCTTGTGCACCAGCGCGTTGGCCTCCGGGAAGTACGCCGCGGCGCATCCTTCGGCCGTGGGGTAGGCGATCAGCCGGAACTTGTCCGCCCGGCGTTCAGCACCCGCGAAGACGCTGATGACGTCCACCAGGTCACGATCCTGGAAGCCCTGCGCGGCCAGGTCCTTCGGGTGGATCAGGATGACGCGGCGGCCATCGGAAATGCCGCGGTACCGGTCGTCAAGACCGTAGAAGGTGGTGTTGTACTGGTCGTGGCTGCGCAGGGTCTGCAGCACCAGGTGGCCGGACGGGGGCGTGAGGAACTCCAGCGGGCTGACGGTGAAGCGGCCGCGGCCGATGTCCGTCTTGAAGGAGCGGGTGTCGCGCGGCGGGTTGGGCAGGACGAAGCCTGCCTTGTTGCGCACGCGGGTGTTGAAGTCCTCGAAGCCGGGAAGGACGCGGGAGATGTGGTCGCGGACGACGTCGTAGTCCTCGGCCATGGCCCGCCAGTCCACTGCGTGGTCCGGGCCGAAGGTGGCCTCGGCCATGCGGGCGATGATCACCGGTTCTGCCAGCAGGTGCTCCGAAACCGGCTGAAGGCGGCCCTGCGTGGAATGCACCACCGACATGGAGTTCTCCACGGAGAGGAACTGGATGCCCTTGGCGTGCTTGTCATCCCGGTCCGTGCGGCCCAGCGTGGGCAGGATCAGGGACGTCTTCCCGTGCACGATGTGCGAACGGTTGGGCTTGGTGGAGACGTGGACCGTGAGGCCCGCCCGCTGCATGCCGGCTTCCAGCCCCTCGGTGTCCGAGCCCGCCGCGGCGAAGTTGCCGCCCATGCAAACGAACACGTCTACGTCGCCGTTTTCCAGGGCGTGCTGGGTTTCCACGGAGTCATGGCCGTGCTCCCGCGGAGAGGTGATGCCGAACTCGCGGTCCAAGGCCGCCAGGAGCGGCTCGGTGGGCTTCTCCCACACACCCATGGTGCGGTCGCCCTGGACGTTGGAGTGGCCGCGCACCGGGCAGGCGCCGGCCCCGGGTTTGCCGAAGTTGCCCTGGAGCAGCAGGACGTTGACCATTTCCTTGATGGTGTCCACCGAGTGCGGCTGCTGCGTGACGCCCAGTGCCCAGCAGAAGATGGTGGCCTTGGAGCGGATCAGCATCCCGGCGACGGTCTCGATCTGCTCGCGGGACAGGCCCGTGGCTTCCTCGGTGACCTCCCAGTCCAGCGTGGCCCGGGCTTCGGCGTAGGCTTCGAAGCCGTCCGTCTGGGACTCGACGAACGCCCGGTCAACCACGGTGCCCGGGTTGCGCTTCTCCTCTTCCAGGAGCAGGTGGCCCAGGGCCTGGAAGAGGGCGAGGTCGCCACCCACCTTGATCTGCAGGAACTCATCGGCAATGGGAGTGCCCTTGCCCACCACGCCCGCGAAAGTCTGCGGATCCTTGAAGTTGAACAGGCCGGCCTCGGGCAGCGGGTTCACGGCCACCACCTTGCCGCCGTTCTCCTTGCATTCCTGCAAGGCGCCCAGCATGCGCGGGTGGTTGGTGCCCGGGTTCTGGCCGACCACGAAGATCAGCTCGGCCTCGTGGATGTCCTCCAGGGAGACCGTGCCCTTGCCGATGCCGATGGTCGGGTTCAGAGCCGACCCCGACGACTCGTGGCACATGTTCGAGCAGTCCGGCAGGTTGTTCGTGCCGATGGACCGGGCGAACAGCTGGTACATGAACGCCGTCTCGTTCGCCGTCCGGCCGGAGGTGTAGAAAACGCAACGGTCCGGCGTCGTGCCGCTGATGCGCTCCCCGATGAGGGCAAAGGCATCCGACCAGGAGATCGGCGAATAGTGCGTCTCCCCCGGGCGGATCACCACCGGCTCGCTGAGCCTTCCCTGGTTGCCCAGCCAGTACTCGGTCTTCTGCGACAGCTCGGCGATGGAGTGCTTCGCCCAGAATTCGGCGCCGACGGTCCGCAGCGTGTTCTCTTCCGCCACTGCCTTGGCACCGTTTTCGCAGAACTCCGCGGCCTTGCGCTTCCCGTCAGTTTCCGGCCACGCACAGCCCGGGCAGTCGAAGCCGCCCTTCTGGTTCAGGCGCAGCAGGGACTGCACGGAGCGCTGCACACCGGCCTGCGCCACGGCGCGCTCGAGCGCCACCATGACGGCCTTGACCCCGGCCGCTTCCTTCTTGGGCTTGTGGACCTCAAGCTGTGCTTCGTCGATGTCCGCGACGGGCGCAGGCTGCTTGGTGAATTTCATGCGGGGTGTGCCTCACTGTGGAACTACGGTGTACTACGGGGCTGAGTTACTAGGCCAGCTGCGAGAGGGTTTCCCGCTCGGCGCCAATGGTGGTGTTGTCGCCGTGGCCGGTCCGTACCACGGTATCGGCCGGCAGCGTCAGGAGGCGCTCCCGGATCGAGGACAGGATGGTTGGGTAGTCGCTGAACGAGCGGCCGGTGGCTCCGGGACCGCCGTTGAACAGCGTGTCCCCGGTGAAGACGGTTCCTTCGCTTTCCAAGTAAAAGCAGGTGGATCCCGGGGAATGGCCCGGCGTGTGGATCGCCTTCAGCGTGGCGCCTCCCACCGCGAATTCTTCGCCATCAGAGAGGAACTTGTCCGGCTGGACATCCGGGTAGACCTGCTTCCACAGGATCATGTCTTCGGGGTGCAGGTGGATGGGAGCGCCGACGGCGTCAGCCACCTCGCGTGCCGCTCCGATGTGGTCGTTGTGCGCGTGCGTCATGAGGATGGCAAGCACCTTACGGCCACGAACCTGGTCCACGATCGCGGCGGCGTCGTGCGGAGAATCGATGATGACGCATTCCTCGTCGTTGCCCACGATCCAGACGTTGTTGTCTACGTCCCAGGTGCCGCCGTCGAGCGAAAACGTTCCGGAGGTGACCCGGTTCTCTACGGTGACAGCCATCAGATTTCCACCACAGAACGCAGGACCTCGCCGCGGTGCATCTTCTCGAACGCGGCTTCCACGTCGCCCAGGCCGATGCGCTCGGTCACGAAGGCATCCAGCGGCAGGCGGCCCAGGCGGTACTGGTCCACGAGCATCGGGAAGTCGCGGGACGGCAGGCAGTCTCCGTACCAGGACGACTTGAGCGATCCGCCGCGGCCGAAGACATCCAGCAGGGGAAGCTCGAGGGTCATCTCCGGCGTCGGGACGCCCACCAGGACCACGCGGCCGGCGAGGTCGCGGGCGTAGAAGGCCTGCTTGTAGGTTTCCGGGCGGCCCACCGCGTCGATCACGACGTCGGCGCCATTGCCGTCGGTCAGCTCGCGGATCGCCTCGACGGCGTCCACGTCCTTTGAGACGACGCCGTGCGTGGCGCCGAGGGTCTTGGCGAGCTCCACCTTGGCGGGGTCGAGGTCGACGGCGATGATCGTCGTCGCGCCCGCCAGCTTGGCCCCTGCGACGGCGGCAATGCCGACGCCGCCGCAGCCGATGACGGCGACCGACTCGCCGCGCTTGACCTCGCCGGTGTTCATGGCGGCACCGATGCCCGCCATGATGCCGCAGCCGAGGAGGCCGACGGCGGCGGGGTCGACGTCGTCGTCAATCTTGGTGCACTGGCCGGCCGCAACGAGGGTCTTCTCCGCGAAGGAGCCGATGCCCAGCGCCGGAGACAGCGGGGTGCCGTCCTCGAGGGTCATCTTCTGGGTGGCGTTGTGGGTGGCGAAGCAGTACTGCGGCTGGCCCTTGGCACAGGAGCGGCAGTTTCCGCAGACGGCGCGCCAGTTGAGGATGACGCGGTCGCCGGGCTTGAGGTCGGTGACGTCGGAGCCCACCTGGCTCACCACGGCGGTGGATTCGTGGCCGAGCAGGTACGGGTAATCGTTGCCGATGCCGCCGAGCTTGTAGTGCAGGTCGGTGTGGCAGACACCGCACGTCAGGACATCAACCAGGGCTTCGCCCGGGCCCGGCTCCGGGACCAGGATGGTCTCGATGGTGGCGGGAGCGTCCTTTTCCCTGACAACAACCGCTTGGACCTTATGAACCACGTTTCCTTGTTTCCTTCCATTGACCGGCGCAAGGCTCCGATACGACTTACCCATGGTATGAGCTAAAACCCCGGCACCCGGCTACCCAAAAGGGTAGCCGGGATGCTCGAATGGGCAGCTCCATAAGCTTCGTCCAATTGCGTATTACACAACACGATGCGCATGGTGCGTTATTGAAATATGGCAGGGGTCACACCCGGGTGTCAATCCCGGCTTTTTCCGTGACCACCGCTTCCGTAGGGTGCCCCGAGGACGGGCGGACTGCGACCGCGGCGGCGTGCTCGGCGAGGACGCCGGTTTGGTGCCGGATCTTCAAGCGGTAGAGCAGGATGCCGGCAACGGCCACGGCTCCAACGAAGAAGACGCCGCCCCATTGCAGGTACCACGCGAACGGCGGCACGGAGTTGTAGATTTCCTGCCGCGGCCAGATGAGGTTGATGGTCATCGCAGCGCCCCACAGCACCGCCAGCAGATTCACCACGAAGCCCCATTTGCCGAGGCTGAAGCCCACCTCGGTGCCGTCATCCGGCAGCGGCCACTTCTTCAGGAAGCGGCGGCGCAGCATCGGCACGGTGACCAGCAGGTAGGACAGGTAGATCAGCACGATGCTGATGCTGGAGAGGATGGTGAAGATGGCCGGCTGCGCCACATTGACGATCAGCGGGATGATGGCCATGACACCGATCACGATCGCGGCAACGGTGGGGGTCTTGCGGACCGGATCCACCTTGCTGAGCTGGCGGCTGAACGGCAGGTTGTTGTCCCGGGCCATGGCGAACATCATGCGGATGGCGGCGGCGTGCACGGCCAGGGTGCAGACCACCACGGCCACCACGATGCAGGCCAGGAACGCCTTGCCGAAGGGGCCACCCAGGACGGACAGCACGATGTACTGCAGGCCGCCGTCGGCTGCGCCGAGCTTGGGATCGTTGAGGTCCGGTGCGGCGAGGATGCCGCCGAACAGCAGCAGGCCGCCGAGCAGGAAGGACGCGGTGACGGCGCGGATGATGGCCTTGGGCGCGGTCTTCTTGGGGTCCTTGGTTTCCTCGCCGAGCGAAGAGGCGGTGTCGAAGCCGTACATGACGTAGCCGGAGGCCATGGCGGCGATCAGGAAGACGCCGAAGAAGCCCATGGGGTGTTCCTGGCCGAAGCCGGAGGTGTCGAAGAGGACTTCCGGGCCGTTCACGACGTGCCAGAACAGGGCAACGATCAGCAGCGCTGCGGCGATCAGTTCAACGAACACGCCGATGCTGTTGATCTTGGTCATCAGCTTCACACCAAACGCGTTGATGAGCGTGGAGATGACGATCATGATGGTGGCCAGCAGCACGCCGTTGACGGCGAAGTCGTACGGGCCCGTGCCGTCGCCAATGATCTGGAAACCGCTCCAGAGCTGCGGCAGGGTGATCTGCAGGGCCAGGGCCACCGAGCCCAGGGCCACAATCGACGAAATCAGCAGAAGCCAGCCCGAAAGCCAGGCCCAGGTGCCGGTGCTGAGCCGCTTGGCCCAGTTGTAGACGGAACCGGCCACGGGGTAGCGCCCGGCCAGTTCAGCGAAGCAGAGTGCGACCATCAACTGGCCGACAAAAACGATGGGCCAGGACCAGGCGTAAGCCGGTCCGGCGGTGGAGAAGCCAAAGTAGAACAGTTGGAAAACGCCGGTCAGGATGGAGATGTAGCTGACGCCGGCGGCGAAACTTGCGAACTTTCCGATGCTGCGGTCCAGGGTTTGGGCGTAGCCAAACTCGTCCATGCCGCTTGTGTCAGTGGTCTTGCGTGATTCTGACATCTGAGCTCCTAAATCGAATGGCACGATGTTGCCCGCCGAGCCTGGAGGCCGGCGGGACCGGCCGGGCGTGCTTCACGGCACGCCCGGCCCGTGTCCCCCTTGAATGGTGCTTGCCTGCGTTGCCCGTCCTAGCCTTCGGCGGACGGGTCTTCGGCAGGCTGGCCGAACCAACCGCTGGGAGCGGGCTGGATGTTCTGCCAGATGTGTTTCGCCTCGCGGTATTCGTTGAGGCCCGCGCTGCCAAGTTCACGGCCAATGCCGGACTTGCCGAAACCGCCCCACTCCGCCTGCGGGACGTACGGGTGGTAGTCATTGATCCACACCGTCCCGTGCCGGAGCCCGGCGGCAACGCGCTGCGCCTTCGAGGCGTCCGAAGTCCAGACCGCACCCGCCAGTCCGTACTCCGTGTCGTTGGCTATGGCAACGGCCTCGGCTTCGGTCCGGAAGGTTTCCACGGTCAGCACCGGCCCGAATGACTCCTCCCGCAGCACGCTCATACCCGAGCGGCAGTTGCCGAGCACGGTGGGCGGGTAGAAGAAGCCGTCCGCGAGCAAGCCCTCGTCGGGGATGTAGCCGCCGCACAAAAGCTCGGCGCCCTCCGCAATGCCTGCCTGAACGTAGACGTGGACCTGTTCGCGGTGCTTCGCGGAGATGAGCGGGCCCGTTTCCGCATCGGAGTCAAAGGGGCCACCCATGCGGATCTTCTTCGCCCGCTCGACCACCTCGGCGACGAAGCGCTCCGCAATGGTCTCCTCGACGACGAGCCGGGCTCCGGCCGAGCAGACCTGGCCGGAGTGCAGGAAGACAGCGGTCAGGGCATTGTCGACGGCGGCGTCCCAGTCCGCGTCCGCGAAGACGACGTTCGGGTTCTTTCCGCCAAGCTCGAAGGCAACGCGCTTCACGGTGTCCGCGGCAGCCGCCATGATGGTCTGTCCCGTGGCCAGGCTTCCGGTCATGGAGACCAGATCCACCCGCGGGTCCGCACTCAGCACCGGCCCCACCCGCGATCCGCGTCCCGTGACGAGGTTCGCGACGCCGGCCGGAACCCCGGCCTCGGCCAGCGTTTCCATGAGCAGGATGGACGTCGACGGCGTCAGCTCGCTGGGCTTGAGCACGAAGGAGTTTCCCGCCACGAGGGCCGGTGCCACCTTCCAGGCCGCCTGCAGGAGCGGGTAGTTCCACGGTGCGATGAGGGTGCACACGCCCAGCGGCTCATAGACCACGCGGCTGATGGCGTTCGGACGCCCCGTGTCGATCACGCGACCCGCATCGAGGCCCGCGACCTTGCCGTAGTAGCGGAAGCACGCGGCGATGTCGTCAATGTCGTACTCGGCCTCGACCAGGCGCTTGCCGGTGTCCAGCGACTCGGCCCGGGCATAGATCGCCTTGTCCCGTTCGAGGAGCTCCGCGACCCGCAGCATGACCGCCCCGCGCTCCAGGTCCGTCAAGCGGCGCCACGCACCGCCGTCGAACGCTGCCCGGGCACTGGCGATTGCCCGCTCCGCGTCCTCGACGGTGGACGAAGCGACAACTGCCACCTCGCGTCCGTCCGCCGGACAGCGCACAACTGTTGTCCCGCCGTCGGAGGCCTCCTGCCAGCCGCCGTCGATGAAGATGCCGCGGACGATCTTCACTGCGTTCATTTCTTGCAGGGTTTCAGTGACGCTCATTGTCTAGCCCCTCACTGCCTGGCTTGCGGACTTGTCGCGCTCGAGCGGAGAGATTCCGTGGCGGTAGAACTCGGTGTGCTGCGCGGCCAGCGGAGCCTTGCCGAGGATCAGGTCGGAGGCGCGCTCGGCCAGCATCATCACCGGGGCATAGATGTTGCCGTTGGTGACGTACGGCATGGCGGAGGCGTCCACGACACGCAGGCCCTTGGTGCCGTGCACGGACATGTCGATCGGGTCGACCACGGCCATCGGATCGGACGCCGGCCCCATCTTGGCGGTGCAGGACGGGTGCAGCGCGGTTTCGGCGTCGGCGGCAACCCAATCCAGGATTTCCTTGTCCGTCTGGACGCTCCGGCCGGGAGAGATCTCGCCGCCATTGAACGGTGCCATGGCGGACTGGCCCAGGATGTCGCGGGAGATGCGCACGGCTTCGACCCATTCTCGGCGGTCCTGGTCGGTGGAGAGGTAGTTGAAGACCATGGACGGGTGGACCGTGGGATCCGTGGACTTGATCTTCAGGCTGCCGCGGGCGTCCGAGTACATCGGGCCGATGTGCACCTGGTAGCCGTGCTTGGCGTCGGCCTTCTGGCCGTCGTAGCGGACGGCCACCGGGAGGAAGTGGAACATCAGGTTCGGGTAGGACACGTCCTCGTTGGAGCGGACGAAGCCGCCGCCTTCGAAGTGGTTGGTGGCCGCCGGGCCCTTGCGCCCGAAGAGCCACTGCATGCCAATCCACGGCATGCGCCACACATCGAGGGCCGGCTGCATGGACACCGGCTGGGTGCAGGCGTGCTGGATGTACACCTCGAGGTGGTCCTGCAGGTTCTCGCCGACGCCGGGCAGGTTGACCACCGGGTTGATGCCGAGGGACTTCAGGTGCTTGGATTCGCCTACACCGGAGAGCTGCAGCAGCTGCGGGGTGTTGATGGCGCCGCCGGACAGGATGACCTCGCCCGCGTTGACGGTGTGAAGCTTGCCGTTGCGGCGGTAGGTGACGCCGGTGGCCACGTTGCCCTTGAAGTTGACCTTGGTGACGAAGGCCCGGGTGAGGACATCGAGGTTCCGCCGGCCGGTGTTGGGGCGCAGGTAGGCGCGGGAGGCCGAGAGGCGCTGGCCCTTGTGGACGTTGCGGTCGAAGGGCGCGAAGCCTTCCTGGCGGTAGCCGTTGACGTCGTCCGTGAGCGGGAAGCCGGCCTGCTGGGCCGCCTGGAAGAAGGACTGGAAGAGCGGGTTGGTGGCGGGTCCGCGTTCCAGGAC
Source organism: Arthrobacter cupressi (assembly GCF_900099975.1). GTDB lineage: Bacteria > Actinomycetota > Actinomycetes > Actinomycetales > Micrococcaceae > Arthrobacter > Arthrobacter cupressi. Next base: position 129,063 of record NZ_FNEI01000001.1, on the reverse strand, counting down.
CAGCGGGCCGGAGTGGCCGCGGAATTCGTCGTCCGGATCGGCGGCGAGGGTGTTTTCCATGCGGCGGAAGTACGGGAGGCAGTGGGCGAAGTCCCAGGTCTCCATGCCGGCGTCGGCGCCCCAGCGCTCGTAGTCCATGGGGTTGCCGCGTTGGAAGATCATGCCGTTGATGGAGCTGGAGCCGCCCAGCACCTTGCCGCGGGCGTGGGCGACGCGGCGGCCGCCCATGTACGGCTCCGGATCCGATTCGTAGCGCCAGTCGTAGAGCGGGTTGCCGCTGGGGAAGGTCAGGGCTGCCGGCATCTGGATGAAAAGATCCCAGGGGTAGTCGCTGCGGCCCGCTTCAAGGACCAGGACGCTGCGCGTGCCGCCTTCGCTCAAGCGGTTGGCCAGCACGGAGCCGGCACTTCCCCCACCTACGATGACGTAGTCGTAGCTCGTTTTTGTCATGCTGCAAATCTCCTTAGGCCTCGACGCGGATGCGGCCTGGTGCCGACACCGAAGACCATGGCGCGACGCGTGGGCGCCACTGACCCGTAGGCCAATCTCCGCGGGGACCTCGCCGGTGTGGCGCAGGTCATACATCGAGGCTAGCCGAGCTTGAACATATGTTCAAGACCTCGACTGGACATTTGTTCAACAGTGAGCGCACTCTCGGATTCGCGAGGCCCGTGGCCGGGGCCAACCCGGATGATTTGGGCACGCCGAAGCCCGCGGGTCACAAACCGTCGGGAGTCGGAGCCTCGCTTTCGCTAGTCGGCGAAGGCGATCTGCTCGGTGCGGGCGATGCTCCGCTGGATTGCCGCCTTGTCGATGCCCAGGAGGGACGTCAGCCACATCCCGTTCTGCACGACGACAATGTCATCCGCCCGCTGCTTGCATGCTTCGCGGGAAAGCTCCGGCTTGGCGTTGCCGATCAGCGTCGCGAGCCCGTCCAGGTACTGGTCAAACGCTTCCGCGTTGATCACGGCAAAGTCTTCATCGGCTTGCGCGAGCGCCCAAAGGTGGAGGCGCAGCGACAAATAGGGCGTGGTCAGGATTTCCGGTCCCGCGACCCGCCTCAGGGCCTCACGGAGCTGCTCATCCGGATGCGCCTCCGGGTCGGGGGTCACCAGCCTCATGTCGCTCTCGCCGATCCGGTTCAGGACCGCACGGATGAGGCTCGGCTTGTCCGCGTAGTAGTAGTTGACGAGACCGAGCGCGACGCCGGCTTCGCGGGCCACGGCCCGCATATTGACACCCGAGATGCCATGGCGCGACAACAGCTCCAGCACTGCATCCAAGATGCGGGACTGCCTGTCGACTTGCTCTCCCGGGTTCACTGTCCTTGTATCCACCCCGCCAGACTATGGCGAAAGCGGGGGCGTCGCATCCTGCGCCGGCGACGCGCGCCGGGCCGATGCGGGCACCCTTCGCGGGCGCCGGCCAGGCCACCCCATCTGGCTGCACTGGAAACCGACCCGGCAGCCCAGTCGCCCCGGATTCCGCTTTCCAAGTTGCGCAATACACAACTCGATTGACATAACCCGCCGTCGAGAAAAATATGACGACTGCCGGAAACCTGGCCACCAAGGCGGCGTCCAAACATCCGTCCGGACGGTATATAAACGATTTCGCCTACTCCCGCGTGGCAAGCGCCCTCCCCGCTTCCTCCCGGGGCGCGCGCCGGACGCGACGGCGTCGCCTCACGGGGGACGCAAAACCGCGCCCCGGATGCAAGTCATGAAAGGACTGCGGGAAACAAAATGCTTGACAACACGCTGTGACCTCCGTCACGGTGTTGCGTATCACGGTGAAAGTTGCATATTAAACAACCGCGATCGTTGCGAACTTCCCCATACTTTTCCCCACGCGACGCCCCAGGCAGAGCCCCCAGCAGGAGTGCAGGAATGAACAGTTCCGCTATATCGGTACGCAATCTTTGGAAAGTCTTCGGATCCGGCGGCGCGAAGATCCCCTTGGATCCGGAATTGTCCGCTTTGCCTTCCTCGAATTTGCTGGAACGCACCGGATGCGTGGCCGCGGTCAGGAACATGAGTTTCGACGTGGCAAGGGGCGAAGTGTTCGTCATCATGGGCCTCTCTGGATCCGGCAAATCCACGCTCATCCGCTGTCTGACGCGCCTGATCGAACCCACATCGGGCAGCGTCAGCATCGGAGGCCAGGACATCCTTCAGGCCCGTCCCGCCGAACTGCGGGATTTGCGCCGGCAGAAGATGTCCATGGTGTTCCAGCATTTCGGACTCCTGCCGCACCGCACCGTGCTGGACAACGTGGCCTACGGCCTGCAAATCCGGGGCACGGCAAAGAACGAACGGTATGCCCGTTCGCGTGAGGTCATCGATCTTGTGGGCCTCAACGGCTATGAGGGGCACTATCCCGAACAGCTGTCCGGCGGCATGCAGCAGCGGGTGGGTCTGGCCCGGGCGCTGGCGGGCGACCCCGATGCCATCCTGTTCGACGAGCCGTTCTCGGCCCTGGATCCGTTGATCCGCCGCGACATGCAGGCCGAGGTCATCCGCCTGCACAAAGACATGGGCAAGACCATGGTCTTCGTGACCCACGATCTCTCCGAAGCCCTCAAACTGGGCGACCGGATCCTGATCATGCGGCACGGGGAAGCCGTCCAGTGCGGCACCGGAGACGAGCTTGTCGGCTCGCCGGCCAACGACTACATCGCCGATTTCGTCTCCGAGGTGCCCCGTTCGGACGTCCTCACCCTGAAATGGATCGCCGAACCGTTGGCCGCAGGCACTCCCGGTGACGCGCCGGTGCTGAGTTCTTCCACCATCATCCGCGACGCCATCCACACTGTGATGCACTCATCCAGCCCGGTCCTCGTCGAAGAAGCTGGCGCAATCACCGGCCAGATCGATCGCGACAGCATCCTCTCCGTGCTGCGTGGAGTGAGAGCAGCAGCATGAGCGCCACCCTCGTCGACCTGGAAGAAACACCGGACACCCAGGCCGCTCCGGTCCGGGCACCGCGCCGGCGCCTGAGCCGCAAGACGGTCCTCCTCCTCAGTGCCGGCGCCATCTGGCTCGCGGGGTACTTCCTCCTGCGCGGCACCGGTACCCTCACGCTGCCCACCGCGGAACTGACGGATCTCCACCGCTCGCTGAACCATTTCAACGCCTGGGTGGCATCCAACCGCGCGGACAACCCCGTCTTCCTCTACGTCTTCTCGCCGCTGCGCTCCGCCGTCGACGCCGTCGCCAACGTGTTCACCACCACGTTCGCGGCGAGCCCCACGGGCCTGAGGCTCCCGGAAATCGGCTGGCTCGGTACCGTCGGACTCCTGAGCTGGATCGCTTTCGCCGTCGGCAACGCCCGGGTGGCGGTGCTGACCGCTGCCGTGTTCGTCTTCTTTGGCCTGCAGGGACTCTTCGTCGAGGCCGCCTACACGTTTTCCCTCGTGGTGACGGCGGTCCTGCTGTCCCTGCTCGTCGGACTCCCCCTGGGCGTGCTGGCGGGCATCAGCGCCCGCATCGAGAAGATCATCACGCCGGTGCTGGACTTCATGCAGATCCTCCCGACCTTCGTCTACCTGGCGCCCCTGGCACTGGTCTTCCTGATCGGCCCGGCCTCCGCCGTCATCGCCACCGTGATCTACGCGGCGCCGCCGATCATCCGCCTGACCGCCCACGGCATCAGGGGCATCCCGGAGAACACCCGTGAAGCATCCGACTCCCTGGGAACCACCGGACTGCAGCGGTTGTTCACGCTCCAGATACCCATGGCCAAGCGGACCATCGTGATGGGCATCAACCAAGGCACCATGGCCGCACTTTCCATGGTGACGATCGCCGCGCTGATCGCCGCTCCCGGCCTTGGCCAGGTGGTGGTCCGTGCCCTGCAGTCGCTCGACGTCGGCACGGCCGTGAATGCGGGCCTCTCGATCGTCCTCATGGCGATCATGCTCGACCGGGTGACCACCGCCGCCAGCGAAAGGGCAAAGCCTGCCACACAGCGGCGGCGAAGCAAGGTTTCGCGCCGGCTGCGGGTGATTGTCCTGGGCGCCACCTTCGTCCTGGTGCTGGTTCTGGTCCAACTTTCCAGGACGGTGCTCTGGGCGGCCCAATTCCCCACGGATTTGAACTTCGGCCCGGCCATCACCAGCGGCGTGGCGTCGGCCAGTGACTGGATGCAAACCCACTTGTTCCTGCTGACCGAGACATTCCGGGAGGCGGTCACCGTCGCTTTCCTGAACCCGTTCCAGTCCCTCGCCACGGAAACGCCGTTCTTCATCATCTTCGCGGTCCTGGCCCTGGCAGCCTACGCTTTCGGCGGCTGGAAGCTCACCGCCCTGGTCCTTGGCTGCCTGACCGCGATCGTCTACCTCGGCCTGTGGGGCGACGCGATGGTGACCCTCGCGAGCACCCTGGTAGCGACCGTCATCGTCATGGTCCTGGGTGTGCTGTTCGGTGTTGCAATGGGCCGTTCCAGCAGGCTCGACAAGCTCCTGCGCCCGGTACTGGATGCCGGCCAGACCTTGCCCGCCTTCGTCTACCTGGTTCCTTTCCTGGGCCTCTTCGGCGCAACCCGCTTCACCGCGATCATTGCAGGCGTCATCTACGCGGCGCCCGCGGCGATCAAGATCATGGCCGACGGCATTTCCGGGGTCTCCCCCACTGTGGTCGAAGCCGCGGTGTCCAGCGGGTCAACCCCCTGGCAGGTCATCACGAAGGTCCAGCTCCCCATGGCCAGGAAATCGCTTGGACTCGCCGCCAACCAGGGCCTCATTTACGTCCTGGCCATGGTCGTCGTGGGCGCCTTGGTGGGTGCCGGCGGCCTTGGCTACGACGTCGTCGCCGGGTTCGTTCAGAGCTCGCTTTTCGGCAAGGGAATGGCAGCCGGCCTGACCATCGTCTTCCTCGGCATCCTCCTTGACCGCATCACGCAGGCGGCGGCCTTCGCACGACCCTCAAAGTCCACCCACAAAGCCCAACCAGTTCCCAACAACTCCGTTCCCAACACCAAGGAGGCTTGACCATGAAAAGTACCAGTGTCCTGAAACGGCTTGTCCCGGCCCTGGCCGGGGCAGCAGCCACAGCCCTGCTCCTGTCCGCCTGCGGCGGCGCGTCCGTCAACCAGGCCGCGGCGGCCGACGCGTCGAAGCCCCAGTGCGGCACCGTCAATGTGGCCCTCAACGCGTGGGTCGGCTACACGGCCAACGCTGCCGTCTACAGCTACGTGGCCAAAGAAAAGCTGGGGTGCACGGTGGTGCAAAAGGACCTCAACGAGCAGATCGCCTGGCAGGGCTTCGGCTCGGGAGAGGTGGACGTCATCATCGAAAACTGGGGCCACGAGGACCTCGCCAAGCAGTACATCACCGAGCAGGCCGTAGCCGTCGACGCCGGGCCGACAGGAAACGAAGGACACATCGGCTGGTACGTGCCGCCATGGCTGGCAAAGGCCCACCCGGACATCACCGACAGCAAGAACCTGAACAAGTACGCTTCGCTCCTTGCGACCTCCGAGTCCGGTGGCAAGGGCCAGCTCCTCGACGGCGACCCCGCGTTCGTGACGAACGACGAAGCCCTGGTCAAGAACCTGAAGCTGGACTTCAAGGTGGTGTACTCCGGCTCCGAAGCCGCCCTCATCCAGTCGTTCCGTGCCGCGGAGAAGAACAAGACCCCGCTGCTGGGCTACTTCTACGAACCCCAGTGGTTCCTCGCCGAAGTTCCCCTCGTGAAGGTCAACCTGCCGAAGTGGACACCCGGCTGCGATGCGGACGCCGAGAAGATTGCCTGCGACTACCCGGACTACAAGCTGAACAAGGTCATTTCCAAGAAGTTCGCGGACAGCGGCTCGCCGGCGGCCAAGCTGGCCAAGGCGTTCAGCTGGACCAACGCCGACCAGGATTCCGTGGCAACGGACATCCAGAACGGCATGGCACCGGAAGCTGCGGCCAAGAAGTGGGTGGAGGCGCACCCCGAGAAGGTGGAGGCCTGGCTCAAGTAGACCTTCTCCACAGCGCGACGCCGGGCACCGAATTGGTGCCCGGCGTCCTGCGTTACCGGCCCGTCGCCCGTCAGCCGCGGGCGCCGTCGCGCAGCCGGGCGTTTCCGCGCACGAGCTTGACCGCGAAGGCGAGCGCTCCCAGCCGGCCCGTCCCGCGGGGATCACCGCCGAGGACCTCAAAGATGCGGGCGAGCCGCTTGTGGAGGCTCTGCCGCTCAAGGAAGAGGACCCGCGCGGCTTCCGCAGTGTTGCAGCCTTCTGTGATCCACACATCGAGCGTGCGCACCAGCTCGCCGCCGCGGCGGCGCTCCAGCTCCATCAACGGCCCCAACGTCTCCTCGATGAAGAGCTCCACGGCATGCCGGGGCAGCTCCCGTTCCGCGAAGCGCTCGACGACGAAGTCGGCACTGTCATAGACGGCGTGTTCCCATTTCGACGCCCGCCCGAGCCGCAGGGTAATCCGGGCCTCGGCGAGTGAGCGGGACGCCCCGCGGATGGACGGCTCGGTGGGACCGACCGCGCCAAGGCCGCCCTTGCCCGAGAGCGATTCCCGCAGCGAGCGGATGAACTCTTGCCGCGCGGCCACGCTCCCCCCGCGCTCGAACGGAACAAGCGCCACCAAGGCGTCGCCGTCGGCGTGGAGCCGGATCTGGGCGCCCAGCGCGCGGAGGGTCCGCTCGGCGTCGGGAGCGGGACGCCCCGAGTCCCGGGAGCGGAAAAGCGCGACGGCGACCGGAACGTCCGGCGGCAGCCCCGCCGCCTCGGCCAACTCCAGGAGCTGGTCACCGCCGCCCCCGGCGACGATCATCCGCAGCAGCGCGTCATCGGCCATCCGGGCGAGGCTGGGACGGTGGCGCTGCGAGAGGGCGAGGGCCACGATGCCGCGGATCCGCTGGGCCACGGTCTCCAGGCGGTCCGGGTCCTCCGAAGCGGAGGAGATCTCGAGCCGGGCGATGTCGATGCCGCCAACGTTCAGTTCAACGCTGAAGGCGGGGCCGCGCTCCCCTGGTTCGGTACCGGCTGATTCGATCACGACGCCGCGCGGATCGACGACGGCGACCCAGGCATCCAGCGCCCGTGCCGTCAGTTCGAGGATTGGCAGGAGCGGGGCACCGCCCGCGGCCACCCGCTCGGCGAGCTGCTGCGAAAGGGCATCGGCAATCTGGAGCGCTTCGACCTGCCGGGAAACGATGCGCCGGTTCACCCATTCGGCGACCTCGACGAACGGCACCACGTTCCGGAGCCCCACCAGCGGCAGCCCTGCCTCGTCGGCGGCCGCCAGGACCTCCAGGGGGATGTCGCGTCCGCCAGCCGTTTCGAAGGCGACGCAGGCGACCCCGCGCTCGGACAGGCTCCTGATGTACTCCAGCTGCGCGCCCTCGCGGAGGGCAAGGAAGTTCTGGCCGCCCACCAGCAGGAACTCGCCGCCCCTGAGCAACGGAGCGATCTGCACCACCTCGCTTGAGTGCACCCAGCGCACCGTCCGGTGGGCAACCGCCTCCTGCCCGGCGAGCACCACCGGCTGGCCCGGCAGAAGCGCCACGCTGTCCAGGACTTCCTTCAACGGAACGGCCACGCAGCGCCTCGCTTCCTCACGTTCGTCCGTGTAACGCGCATCTCATGCAGGTGACGATCTGTAACCCGGAGCCGCACTCAATGGCGACAGGGTGAGTCTACTGGATGCGGATCGGCCGCCATACAGTGGAAGGGAGCCGGCTACTCGCTCGAAAAGCAGACCAAGAGAAAGTAGTCCCCCCATGAGTCTTCGCACTCAGAGCCACTCTGAGAACGCCACGCACGCCGTCGAGGATGTGCTGCAGCCCGTTCCGGAGTCGGCCCGCACCACCAAACTCTCCGGGCAGTTCTGGATCTGGGCCGGGGCCAACGTCGCCCCCATCAACTGGATCCTCGGCGCCCTCGGCATCAACATGGGCCTCGGCCTTGCCGACACCATGACGGTGCTCGTCCTCGGAAACGTCATCGGCATGGTCGGCTTCGGCTTTTTCGTCCTCCTCGGACAGAAGACCGGGGCAACCGGCATGCTCCTCGCCCGGGGCGCCTTCGGCCGCCGCGGCGCCTACGTCCCGGCCGCCATCCAGGCAATCGTCGCGGTGGGCTGGTCCGCCGTGAACACCTGGGTCATCCTCGACCTGGTCATGGCCCTGTTCGGCATGATCGGCTGGGTGGACCCGGCCCAGGAGAACCTGGCCTGGAAGGTCGGGGTTGCCGCCGTCATCATGGGCGTGCAGGTGGCCATCTGCTACCGCGGCTACGGCGCGATCGCCAAGTTCGAGCGCATCACCATGCCGCCCACGCTCCTTGTGCTCGTGGCGATGTCCATCATCGCCTGGACCCAGCTGCCCATCGACTGGAGCTACGCCGGCCCGGCCGGCGAGGTCCTCAGCGGCGGCGAGCGGATCGCGGCGATGTCAGGCATCATGACCGCGATCGGCATTGGGTGGGGCATCGGCTGGTTCACCTACGCGCCGGATTACTCACGCTTCGTTTCCAAGAGCATCGTGCCCCGCAAGCTCTACTTCACCTCGGTCCTCGGCCAGTTCCTCCCGGTCGCCTGGCTGGGCCTGCTCGGTGCGAGCCTGGCGACCATGAACGGCACCGCCGATCCCGGCGAGCTGATCGTCAAGAGCTTCGGCGCCATGGCCATCCCGGTCATCCTGCTGGTCATCCACGGACCGATCGCCACCAACATCATCAACCTGTACACCTTCGGCGTTGCCACCCAGGCCCTCGACATCAAGATTTCACGCAGGAAGATCTCGATCGTGGTCGGCATCTTCTCGATGTGCGCCGTGATCCTCTTCCTCTTCGCCGAGGACTTCGCGACGCTCCTGGACAGCTGGGTCATCGCTATCGCGGCCTGGGTAGCCACCTGGGGCGGCATCATGGCAGTCCACTACTTCATCTTCGAACGCCGGCACAAGAACTTCGGCTACCTGTTCGCCGGCCCGCGGGACACCAAACTCAAGGCCGTCAACCCGCGCGCGCTCATCGCCTTCGCAGCCGGCCTGGTGATGACCTGGCTGTTCATGTACGGCGCCCTGCCGGTCTTCCAAGGCCCCATCGCCACGGCCATGGGCGGCGTGGACCTGTCCTGGCTGGCCGGTTCGCTCACCTCGGGAATCCTGTACTTCGCCCTCAGCTACCCGCGGTTCCGTGACCGGATCCACCCGGAGGTGCCGCTCGGCATCAAAGACGGCGTCAGCGACCAGGAGTACCTCGACGTGCACGGTGACGTGACGCAAGCGGCCGAACCGCCGTCGTCGCCCGTCCAGGCAGTTCCCGTCCAGCCATCGGCGTCTGTCCAGGCAGTGCCCCCCGCTCCCGACGCCAGCCACATCCCGGCCCCGTAGCCTTTCCCGGATCGCGGCGGCGGCGGGCCCACGACCCGCCGCCGCCCCGGTCCCCCATGCCTTCCCACACCGCATTCAAGGAGAAACCATGCCCCGCAGCGTCCTCATGGAGGAGCTCGACGCGTTCACCTACCGCGAGGCCATCGCAGATGGTGCGCCGGTCATCATCCCGGTCGGCTCGATCGAGCAGCACGGACCGCACCTGCCGCTCAACACCGACGTCATCCTGTCCAAGGCCATGAGCACCCGCCTCGCCGGGGTCATTGGGGGCCTCGTCGCCGCGCCGGTCGTGTACGGGTACAAGTCGCAGCAGCGTTCGGGCGGCGGGAACCACCTGGGCGGCACCACCAGCCTCGACGCGACGACGCTGATCTCGATCGCCAGGACGCTCACCCTCGAGTTCGCCCGGCACGGCGCACACAGGCTCATTTTCCTCAACGGCCACTTCGAGAATTACCAGTTCCTCTACGAGGGAATCGAACAAGCCACGGCCGAGCTGGCACGGCGCGGCCAGGACGTGTCCGCCATCCTGCTTTCGTACTGGGACTTCGTCGACGAGGACACCATCGAGGAGATCTACAGCGGCTCCTTCCCTGGCTGGGACGTGGAGCACGGCGGCGTCCTGGAGACCTCCCTGATGCTGCACCTGCACCCCGACCTCGTCCGCCTGGAGCGGGTCATGGACCTGCCGGCGGCGCAGTTGCCCCGCTACGACATCCTGCCGGTCCGGGCCGAACTCACGCCCGCATCAGGCTGCCTCTCCTCGGCCAAATCCGCCTCGGAGGCCGCCGGGCAGCTCCTGCTCGAGCGGACCTCCAAGGCCCTCGCCGAGGCGATCAGCGCCGAACTCGCCGCGCAGTAGCGGCGCGGCATCCACCAACTTCCATCACCCACGCAACACAACCCCTGAAAAGGAGACACACCATGTCCGTCGACACCACCGTCACGAACGTCACCGAACTCGAGCGCCTCAAGGTCCTGCACAACGGCAGCAAGGGCAAGCTCACCTTCTCGGCTGCGGAATTCGAACGCCGCCTGGCCGGCCTCCGCCGGATCATGGCCGCGAAGGAGCTGGACGCCGTCGTCCTGACCTCGTACCACGGCATCAAGTACTACTCGGACTTCCTCTACACGACGTTCGGGCGCAACTACGCCCTGGTGGTCACCGCCGACGATTCGGTCACCATCACGGCGAACATCGACGCCGGCATGCCGTGGCGCACCTCGTACGGCGAAAACATCGTCTACACCGACTGGCGCCGCGACAACTTCTACTTCGGCATCCAGGAGGCCCTGCGGCAGCGGGGCGTCAAGGCCACGCGCCTGGGCGTCGAGGACGATTTCCTGCCCGGCCTGACCCGCGAGAAGCTCGCCGCCGCGTTCCCGGGCGCACGGCTCCTCGACGTCTCCCAGGACGCCATGCGGCAGCGCATGATCAAGTCCGCCGAGGAAATCGAGGTCATCAAGCACGGCGCCCGCATCGGCGACCTCGGCGGCGAGGCCATCCGGAACGCGATCCGCGAAGGCATCACCGAATACGAGGTGGCCCTGATCGGCACCGAGGCCATGGTCCACGAGATCGCCCGGACCTTCCCGGACCGCGAAGTCCGCGACACCTGGGTCTGGTTCCAGTCCGGCATCAACACCGACGGCGCCCACAACTGGGCCACCACCCGCAGGCTGGAGAAGGGCGACATCCTCTCGCTGAATTGCTTCCCCATGACCTCCGGCTACTACACCGCCCTCGAACGAACCCTTTTCCTCGGCCAACCGGACGAGCGCTCGCTCGAGCTCTGGAACATCAACGTGGAGGTGCATCGCCGCGGCCTCGAACTCATCAAGCCCGGCGCCGTCTGCAAGGACATCGCCGCCGAGCTCAACGAGATCTACATCGGCTACGGCCTTCTGCCCAACCGCACGTTCGGCTACGGCCACTCCTTCGGCGTGCTTTCGCACTACTACGGCCGCGAGGCGGGTTTGGAGCTCCGCGAGGACATCGAGACGGTGCTCGAGCCGGGCATGGTGGTCTCCATGGAGCCGATGATCACCGTGGCCGACGGCCTCCCGGGCGCCGGCGGCTACCGCGAGCACGACATCTTGGTGATCGGCGAGGACTCGGTGGAGAACATCACCAAGTTCGGCTTCGGCCCGGAGCACAACATCGTGGAAGCCTGATCCACCGGGACATGTCCGCTTCTTCGCACGAAGGAGCGGACATGTCCGTGCGCGGGAAGGGCAGCTAGGCGAGCACCGTGAGCGCCTCCTCCACGGTGTCCACGAGGTGGATACGGCCGGCCATCGGCTTTCCGAGGGCGAGCGCCTGCAGCATGGGCCAGGCCGGGTACGTTTCCTCCCAGTGTTCACGCCCCACCAGCACCATGGGCGTGATGGTTTCCGGGGCGCCGTAGTAGTTCTCGCAGGCGTCCTGGAAGATTTCCTGCACCGTGCCGGCCGATCCGGGCAGGAACACGATGCCGCCCGTGCACAGTTCCAGCAGGATCGCCTCCCGTACGGAGTTCGCGAAGTACTTGGCGATGTGGGTGGCGAAGAGGTTGGGCGGTTCGTGCCCATAGAACCAGGTGGGAATGCCCAGCGAGGCGGTCCCTCCGGGGTATTGCCCGACGACGGCGGCCGCCGCCCGCGCCCACTCCGTCACCGAGGGCCGGAAGCCCGGCGCGGTGGCGAGGGTTCCGAGCGCGGCGGTGAAGTCGCCGTCGGGCAGTCCGCTGAGGTACGCGCCGCAGTTGGCGGCCTCCATCGCACCCGGGCCGCCGCCGGTGGCGACGGTGAAACCGGAACGGGCCAGGAGCCTGCCGAGCCGGGCGGCGTCGGCGTATTCCGCCGTGCCGCGCCGGGCCGCGTGGCCGCCCATCACGCCCACCAGGCGGGTGCCGGCGAAGTCGCCGTTGGAGAGCGCCTCCTCGAGGGCGTCCCCGACGGCGTGGTCGTGCAGGGCCGCTGCGAGGGTGGCGTCGAGGCTGGTGCGCTGGCCGGGCAGGATGCTCCATTGGTAGATCCGGGCGTCCGGGGTGGCCTCGTATTCGTGCCCGGCGATGTCCTCGTAGAGTTCGGCGGCGGTATACAGGCTGCCCCGGTACGGATTGAAGGGGATGCCGCGCAGTTTCGGGAAGATCAGGGCGCCGCGGCTGCGCAGGCTGTCCTCCACGCCGTCGTCGAAAGTGCAGCCGAGGAAAATGGCGCCCTGGGCGTCGAGCGCCGTGAGTTCGCGGCTGCGGCCCCTCAGGTCCAGCGACTGGGCGTGCCAGCCATGCATCGTCCCGGCACCGGCGCTGACCAGCCGGTCGAAGTGCGCCACACTTTCGACGTCGAGGGTGCGCGGGCTGGGATTCAGGCGGCCGGAGGGTGTCATCCGATCAGCTTAGGCATTTGCTGGTCCTTTCCGGGCGGCTCCGTAGCAGAATGGGGCCATGCAGCCTTCAAACGGTGCACCGCGCATCGGCATCCCCGTCCGGCTCAGCAACTCCGAAGGCGCCGACCCGCGCGTCGGCAAGGCCAACGGCCTCTTTGAACTCATCGTGGAGCTGCTCGGCCGGGCCGGGGCGGAAGCGGTGCTGCTGGATTCCTCCGACGGCGACCCGGCCGCCGGCGTGCGCGGGCTCGACGGCGTCGTGCTGCCAGGCGGCGGCGACGTGGACCCCGGCCTGTACGGCGAGGAACCCGGCCCCGCGCTGTACGACGTCAACCCTGCCCAGGACGAGCTCGACATCGCCGTGGCCAAGGCGGGCGTCGCCGCCGGGATCCCGGTACTGGGGATCTGCCGGGGCCACCAGGTCCTGAACGTGCTCTACGGCGGCACGCTCATCCAGGACATGCACCCGTCCGCGGTGACGCACCGGATCGCGGCGGGGCCGGAACCCGCTGCCGAAGTCCCGGACACCCGGGCTGCACACTCCTGGGCTGAACACTCCTGGGCGTGGCACGACGTCGGGCTGGCGGCAGGTTCCCGTCTCGCGGGCCTGTACGGCGGCTCGCCCAGCGTGCGGATCGCGTCCGGCCACCACCAGGCCGTGGCCCGGGTGGGCAGCGGGCTGCTGGTGACGGCGGTGGCCGACGACGGCACGATCGAAGGCCTGGAGGATCCGTTGCGTTGGGTTGTTTCCATGCAGTGGCATCCGGAGGCGGGCCAGTTGCCTGACGGGCAGCGGCTGGCGCCGTTCCGAGCCTTCGTGGAGGTGTGCCGGTCCGGCGGCTGAGCCGCGGCAGATGCGTAAGCGCTTTCATGCGTGCCTCGGAGGCCACTACAGTATGTGATGCAGCGCATACATTCCCTGTGCGGCTGCTGCCACACACGGTGTACAAGGAGGTCCCATGGGCGGAACGAGCAGCGACGGAAACGCGACGCTGAAGCAGGTCCTCGAGGCCTTGGAAGCAGACCCCGGGCTGCGCCGGAAAGGACCTGACTGGAAGGTCTTTCTCGCCCGCGTGGAGGAGTACGTGCCAGTGCTCCGGGGACTGTTCGCCTCGCTCTACGGCTCCCGCCCGGACTGGGAGGAGCACTTGGCGGCCCTCGTGGTGGAGTGCGCCCGGTCGTGGCAGGAGCGCCCCGCGGAACTGAAGGAACTCGACGCCCGGCGCGAGGCCGAGCCGCAGTGGTTCGCCGCCGGAAACATGCTCGGCGGCGTCTGCTACGTGGACCGCTACGCCGAAAACTTGGAGGGCCTTCGCGGACGCATCCCCTATTTCCGCGAACTCGGGCTGAGCTACCTGCACCTCATGCCGCTCTTCCTTGCCCCTGAACCGAACTCGGACGGCGGCTACGCGGTGTCCAGCTACCGGGACGTCAACCCGAAGGTCGGCACCATGGCAGAGCTGCGGGAGGTGGCCGCGGAGCTGCGGGCGAACGGCATCAGCCTGGTGCTGGACTTCATCTTCAACCACACCTCGGACGAGCACGAATGGGCGCGGCGCGCCGCCGCGGGCGAGCAGGAGTTCTCCGACTATTACTGGATCTTCCCGGACCGCACCATGCCGGACGCCTACGAGCAGACCGTGCGGGAGATCTTCCCGGACGACCACCCGGGCAGCTTCGTGCAGCAGCCGGACGGCCGGTGGGTCTGGTGCACCTTCCACACCTTCCAGTGGGATCTGAACTACGCCAACCCGGCCGTGTTCCGGGCGATGGCGGGCGAGATGATGTTCCTCGCGAACCAGGGCGTGGAGATCCTGCGGATGGACGCAGTCGCTTTCATCTGGAAGCAGCTCGGCACGGCCTGCGAGAGCCTGCCCGAGGCCCATGAGCTGCTGCGGGGCTTCAACGCCGTGTGCCGCCTGGCCGCGCCGTCGCTGCTGTTCAAGTCGGAGGCGATCGTCCACCCGGACGAGGTGGTGCAGTACATCGACCCCGCCGAATGCCAGATTTCGTACAACCCGCTGGAGATGGCGCTGGGCTGGGAGGCCCTGGCCACGCGGGACGCATCGCTGCTCTCCCAGGCCCTGGAACGGCGGCACAACCTGCCGGCCGGGACCGCGTGGGTCAACTATGTGCGCAGCCATGACGACATCGGCTGGACCTTCGCCGACGAGGACGCCGCGGAACTGGGGATCAACGGCTTCGACCACCGCCGCTTCCTCAACTCGTTCTACGTCAACCGTTTCCCGGGCAGCTTCGCGCGCGGCGTCGCCTTCCAGGACAACCCGAAGACGGGGGACTGCCGAATTTCGGGCACGACGGCGTCCCTGTGCGGACTCGAGGACGGCTCGCCGGAGGCGGTGCGCCGGGTGCTGCTGCTGCACTCGATCGCGATCAGCACCGGCGGGATTCCGCTGATTTACCTCGGCGACGAGGTGGGCCAGCTCAACGACTACAGTTACGCGGAGGAGCCCGGCCATGAGGCCGACAGCCGCTGGGTCCACCGTCCGCACTACCCCGCCGGGCGCTACGCGCACCGCGGCGATCCGTCGACGCCGGAAGGCGCCATCTTCGCGAGCCTGAAGCGGATGCTCGACGTGCGTTCCGCAACGCCCGAGCTCGCGGGAAACCCGCTGATCGGATTCAACGCCAACAACCGGCACGTCCTGGGCTACCAGCGCCCGGGCGGGAGCCGCACCGTGCTGGTCCTGGCGAACTTCGCGGACGCGGCCCAGCATGTCACGGCCCAGACCCTCTCCGGTTTCGCTCCGGGCGCCACCGAACTCCTGGGTGGCCGGCCGGTGTCCCTGGCGGACGGCCTGACGCTCGGAGCCCAGGAGTTCGTGTGGCTGGCGGTGCGGGCGGCGGGCTAGGAGGCCTGCTCCCCCGGAGCGCGCCGCCGGGGCGGCCGGCCGCCGTCGGGCCTGTCCGCCTAAACCACGCCGCTTAAACGACGACGGCGCCCGTCACCTTCGCGGGGAAGGTGCGGGCGCCGTCGTTAGCAGCTGAGGCGGTGGCGCCTTAGAGCGCGGCGTAAACCTCGCGGAGCAGCTTGGCGGTCTCGGACGGCGTCTTGCCGACCTTCACGCCCGCGGCTTCGAGGGCTTCCTTCTTGGCCTGGGCGGTACCGGCGGAGCCGGAGACGATGGCGCCTGCGTGGCCCATGGTCTTGCCTTCGGGGGCGGTGAAGCCTGCCACGTAGCCGACGACCGGCTTGGTGACGTTGGCCTTGATGAAGTCAGCCGCGCGCTCTTCGGCGTCGCCGCCGATTTCGCCGATCATCACGATCGCCTTGGTCTCCGGGTCGGCTTCGAACGCAGCGAGGGCGTCGATGTGGGTGGTGCCGATGATCGGGTCACCGCCGATGCCGATGGCGGTGGAGAAGCCGAGGTCGCGCAGTTCGAACATCATCTGGTAGGTCAGGGTGCCCGACTTGGAAACCAGGCCGATGGGGCCCTTGCCGGTGATGTTCGCCGGGGTGATGCCCACCAGGGCTTCGCCGGGGGTGATGATGCCGGGGCAGTTCGGGCCGATGATGCGGGTGATCTGCTTGCCGTCGGCGTCCACCTTGGACTGGGCCAGAGCCCAGAATTCGGCGGAGTCCTGCACCGGAACGCCTTCGGTGATGACCACCACGAGGCCGATGCCGGCTTCGATGGCTTCAACCACGGCGGACTTGGTGAATGCCGGGGGAACGAAGACGATCGAGACGTCTGCGCCGGTCTCCGCGATGGCTTCCTTGACGGTGCCGTAGACGGTGATTTCCTTGTCGCCGTGCAGCACGGTGGTGCCTGCCTTGCGGGCGTTCACGCCGCCGACGATGTTGGTGCCGGCCTTGAGCATCAGGGCGGTGTGCTTGGTGCCTTCGCCGCCGGTGATGCCCTGGACGATGACCTTGGAATCCTTGTTGAGGTAGATAGACATAGTCCTGCGTCCCTTTACTTTGCTGCGTTGGCGAGCTCGGCGGCCTTGTCGGCGCCCTCGTCCATGGTTGCTGCGAGGGTCACCAGCGGGTGGTTGGCCTCGGTCAGGATGCGGCGGCCTTCGTCCACGTTGTTGCCGTCGAGGCGGACAACCAGCGGCTTGTTGGCGGAAGTACCGAGCTCGGCCAGTGCACCGACGATGCCCTTGGCTACGGCGTCACAGGCGGTGATGCCGCCGAAGACGTTCACGAAAACGCTCTTGACCTGCTCGTCGCCCAGGATGACGTCCAGGCCGGCAGCCATGACCTCGGCGGAGGCTCCGCCGCCGATGTCCAGGAAGTTGGCGGGCTTGACGTTGCCGTGGTTCTCGCCGGCGTAGGCGACGACGTCGAGGGTGGACATCACAAGACCGGCGCCGTTGCCGATGATGCCCACTTCGCCGTCCAGCTTCACGTAGTTCAGGTCCTGCGCCTTGGCCTTGGCTTCGAGCGGGTCCGCGGCGTCCTTGTCTTCCAGCGCGGCGTGGTGCACGTGGCGGAAGTCGGCGTTCTCGTCGAGGGAGACCTTGCCGTCCAGGGCGACGATGTCGCCGGCGCCGGTGCGGACCAGCGGGTTGACCTCCACCAGGGTGGCGTCTTCCTTCTTGAAGACGTCCCAGAGCTTCAGGATGACGGCGGAGACCTTGGGGGCCAGTTCGGCGGAGAAACCGGCGGCGGCGACGATTTCGTCAGCCTTCGCCTGGTCGATGCCGACGGCGGGATCGATGGCGACCTTGGCAAGGGCCTCGGGACGCTCGACGGCGAGCTGCTCGATTTCCATGCCGCCTTCCACCGAGCACATGGCCAGGTAGTTGCGGTTCGCGCGGTCCAGCAGGATCGAGAAGTAGAACTCTTCGGCGATGTCTGCGCCCTGGGCGATCATCACCTTGTGGACGGTGTGGCCCTTGATGTCCATACCCAGGATGTTGGTGGAGTGCTCAAGCGCCTCGTCGGCGGACTTGGCAACCTTCACGCCGCCGGCCTTGCCGCGGCCACCGACCTTAACCTGTGCCTTGACGACAGTGACTCCGCCGATCTTCTCGGCAGCTGCCTTTGCTTCTTCAGGAGTGTGCGCCACGATGCCGGCGAGCACGGGTACACCGTGCGCTTCGAACATATCGCGCGCCTGATATTCAAACAGGTCCACGGTTTAGTGTCCTTCTACGTCGAAGTAGTGTCGGTACAGCCGGCGTCCGCGGTGACCGCGGTAACCAGCTGCGGAAGAGAAGTGTGCAACATTCCGCCACAAACTGCCGGTCATATTGCGCAAGTTCCTCTGGAACTCTAGCCGCCCGCGGGGGCGAGCCGGTTCTACACTACCCGTTAAGTGACCAACCACACACTTCTATCAGACGTAGAAAATCCGCGTGATCCCGCGGTTTTTGCGCCGTTTTCCCGCTGTTGGCGGGCTAGGCCGCCGGCATTTTGCCGCGGGTAACAGTTCCGCCGTCAGAGACCAGCAGGTATCCGGCCCGGTTCACGAAGAAAGCCACCCCTGCGGAGATGTTCCCGCAGGCGACACCGCCGTTGTATGCGGAGCAACGCAGGCCGTTGCGTTCGATGTTCTGCCCTTCGCTGAGCACGGGCAGTTCCGCGATGGGTCCTGTGCGGTTGCCCTTGGGCCCGAACTCCGCTTCCATTTCGGTGACACCGGAGCGGCATCCGCCGTACTCCACCGTGTCCGGACGCAGCAGCACCGTACCGCCGAGGTAGCCAAGGCCCGTGCCGTTGCAGGTGCGGGCGGCGTCGCCGGCCTGCGGGGCCGGGTACACGGCCAGTTCACAATGCACTACAGGCACGGTGGCGAGCTTGCCGTTGGCACTGTCGCCGTAGTTGTTGGCCTCGTACGGCAGGTTCAGGTGGTTTCCACGGGCCGAGGTCATGGCGCACGCAATATTGCGGTCCTCGGTGACGAAGGCGGTCACGTCGCCGCCGCTGCCGAGTGTACTGGGCTGGGTGACCGGGACCTGCTTGATCTGCTCCAGGGGCGGCAAGGGCGGCGGCGGCACGTAGTCGGGGTCCTTGGTGGTCACCGAACACGCGGTGGCCACAGTGAGCAGGCAGGCGGCCAGAATCCCCAATACAGTCCGTCGCATGCCACCCATTATGCCGGGCGGCCGCGCCGCCCCGGTGCGTCTCCGGTCCGGGAAGGCGTCAGCCTTCCAGTTTGGTCAGCGGCGCGTATCGCAGCAGCAGGCGCTTCTCCCCGACGTCGAACGTCACCTTGGCCACGGTCTTGTCACCGGAGCCTTCGACGCCGATGACGGTGCCGTTGCCGAAGCTGGTGTGGTTGACCTTGTCCCCCACCGCAACGGCGATGACTTCCTTTTGCGGCTGCACCCGGTTGCGTGCGACGGCGGCCGGCACGTCGGCGTCGAACCCTGCGGACGGGCTGGCCGCAGCACCGCGGGAGGTCCCGGCGCCCCAGTAGGAACCGCCGTAGCGGTTCCCGCCCAAGGACGGCCCGCCCCAGCCGCCGGCCTGGCGGGAGGTGCCTTCGCGTTTCCATTCCACCAGGTCGGAGGGGATTTCCTCGATGAACTGGCTGGCCGGGTTGTACTGGCTCTGGCCCCACATGTTGCGGACTTCCGAACGCGTGACGTACAGCCGCTGCCGGGCACGGGTCAGCCCCACATAAGCCAGGCGGCGTTCTTCGGCCAGTTCTTTCGGGTCCGTGGCCGAACGCTGGTGCGGGAAGATCCCGTGCTCCATGCCGGTGAGGAACACCACGGGGAATTCCAGGCCCTTGGCCGTGTGCAGGGTCATGAGCGTGACCACGCCCAGGCGTTTGGCTTCGGCGACGGCAGCATCGATGTCCGCGCCCGGGGCATCCGGGATCTGGTCGGCGTCCGCCACGAGGGACACCTGCTCCAGGAATTCGCCGAGCGAGCCTTCGGGGTTGTCACGCTCGTATTCGCGGACCACGGCCACCAGTTCGGCGAGGTTCTCCACGCGCGATTCGTCCTGGGGGTCGTTGCTGGCCCGCAGGCCCGCAAGGTAGCCGGTCTGTTCCAGCACGGCCTCCAATGCGGCGGCCGCCCCGGATCCGGACGCGACTTCGGCCAGGTCGTCGAGCAGTTTCACGAATCCGAGCACGGCGTTGACGGAACGTGTGGCCATGCCCGGGGCGTCCGCGGCGCGGCGCGCCGCCGCCATGAAGGAGGTCCTCTCGCGTTCGGCGAGGGCCGCCACGGCGCCTTCGGCACGGTCGCCGATGCCGCGCTTGGGTTCGTTCAGCACCCGGC
Source organism: Arthrobacter cupressi (assembly GCF_900099975.1). Classification (GTDB taxonomy): domain Bacteria; phylum Actinomycetota; class Actinomycetes; order Actinomycetales; family Micrococcaceae; genus Arthrobacter; species Arthrobacter cupressi. Next base: position 109,152 of record NZ_FNEI01000001.1, on the reverse strand, counting down.
GCAGGTTGACGTCGTCGTCCGGGTTTACCAGGACCCGCAGGTAGGCGAGAGCGTCCTTGATTTCCTTGCGCTCGTAGAAGCGGGTGCCGCCCACCACCTTGTAGGGCAGGCCGACGCGGACCAGCACGTCTTCGATCGACCGGGACTGGGCGTTGGTGCGGTAGAAGATCGCGACGTCGCCCGGACGCAGGCCGTCCTCGTCCTGCAGCCGGTCGATCTCCTTGGCGATGAACTGGGCCTCGTCGTGTTCGTTTTCGCCCACGTAGCCGATGATCTTCTCGCCATCGCCCTCGGCAGTCCAGAGGCGCTTCTCCTGCCGGTTCGGGTTGCGCGAGATCACCGAGTTCGCCGCGGAGAGGATGTTCTGGGTGGAGCGGTAGTTCTGCTCCAGCTTGATGGTGCGGGCGTTCGGGTAGTCCTCTTCGAATTCCACGATGTTGCGGATGTCCGCGCCGCGGAAGGCATAGATGGACTGGTCGGAATCGCCGACGACGGTCAGCTCGCTGGGCCCGACGTGTCCCGGTCCGCCGTGTCCGGGGCCGTCCTGGCTTGCGGCGCCCTGGGTTCCGGCGTCCGTGCCGACGATCTCGCGGACCAAGGCGTACTGGGCGTGGTTGGTGTCCTGGTACTCGTCCACCAGCACGTGCCGGAAGCGACGGCGGTAGGACTCGGCGAGCGCCGGGAAGGCCCGGAACATGTAGACGGTCTGGGCGATGAGGTCGTCGAAGTCCATGGCGTTGGCCTGGCGCAGCCGCTGGGTGTAGCCCTTGAACACCTCGGCTACGGCCTGTTCGAAGGGATCGTTGTAGTTGGCCGCGGCGGCGAAGGCGTCGTCGTCCACGAGCTCGTTCTTGAGCGCGGAGATCTTGTGCTGGATGGCCTTGGGTGCGAATCGCTTGGGGTCCAGGTCCAGGTTCTTTGCCACTAGGGTGATCAGCCGCAGCGAGTCCGCGGAGTCGTAGATGGAGAAGTTGGATTTCAGGCCCACCGTGGCGGCCTCCCGCCGCAGGATCCGCACGCAGGAGGAGTGGAAGGTGGAGATCCACATGCTCTTGGCGCGGCCGCCCACCAGGGCTTCGATGCGTTCGCGCATTTCGGCGGCGGCCTTGTTGGTGAACGTGATGGCCAGGATTTCGCCGTGGTGCGCCCGTCCCGTGGCGATCAGGTAGGCGATGCGGTTGGAGAGCACGCGGGTCTTCCCCGACCCCGCGCCGGCCACGATCAGCAACGGGCTGCCGCCGTGTTTCACCGCCTCCTCCTGCTGCGGGTTCAGGCCCAGAAGCAGGGATTCGGCACTCGGCATGGAATGACCGCCGTGGCCGCCCCCGGACTCCCATGGCGCGGAGCCCCCGGGCCGGTTGGAGCCGCCTTGCGATGCCCCGGGTCCGCCGGACGCCGAGGCGGGCCGGCCGGCCCCGGCGAGGGAACGGGCGGGCTCGGGCGCAGCCTTGTACGAGCTGCCTGCGTAGGGGTCGAACAACATATCCATGGTGATTACAAGTCTAGGCGGTGGGACTGACACCGGATTTCCCGGCGCCGCGAGGCGGCCCGCAGGGCAGCTTGGCGGCTACGCGAACTGGCGGCTAGGCGAACTGGGGCACGGAGGCGAGCGCCGCGCGGAGCTCGCCGACCGCCGTCGGGCCTCCCGCCAGGAACCAGTCCAGCCCGTTCACGCGGACGACGGCGGTGTCCCCGCCCGCGGCGCGGACAATCGCCTTGCCGGGGAGCCAGTCCCATTCGGGGCAGCTGTGCTGGAACCAGCAGCCGAGTTCGCCGTCCGCCACCCGGCCGAGGTCGCAGGAGCCGGAGCCGAACATGCGCAGGGACGCCGCGGAGACCGCTGCCGCGTGCCAGGGCATGGCCGCACGCGGGTCGGCGAGCCAGGTGGGGTGGATGTACGTGGCGGCGCAGAGTTCGGCCAGCGGGGTGGCGGAGGGGCCGGCGATCCGTTCGCCGTTCAGGGTGGCTGGGCGGCGTTCGCCGCCCAGCCAGAGCTTGTCGAGTTCCGGCTGGTAGACGGCCCCGAGGATCGCCTCGGGGTCCGGGCCGTCGCCGTCCCGCTTGAGGGCGATCGCCGAGCACCAGTAGGCCGAGCCGTGCAGGAAATTGAAGGTGCCGTCCACGGGGTCGATCACCCAGGTCCGGCCGCTGCTGCCCGCCACCGAACTGCCTTCTTCGCCGAGGATGCCGTCCTCGGGGCGGCAGCGGCGCAGCTGCTCCAGCACATACGCCTCGGCGGCACGGTCCGCTGCGGTGACGACATCGGAGACGGAGGTCTTGCGGTCACCCTGAAGGCCGCCCATCCGCATCAGGAGCGCGAGCTGCCCGGCTTCGCGGACGAGGGCCGCGGCCAGGTCGTAGTCGTCGAGTGCGGGATCGAGTTCAACAGCGGAATGCCTGCCAGTGGTCATGGGACCCAGCCTATCCGCGAGGGGCCCCGGCCGAGCGCAGCGAGGTTGGGGAAGCGGATAGGCGCTATCCGCGAGGGGCCCCGGCCGAGCGCAGCGAGGTTGGGGAAGCGGATAGGCGCTATCCGCGAGGGGCCCCGGCCGAGCGCAGCGAGGTTGGGGAAGCGGATAGGCGTTAAGTGGCGGGATAATGGTTGGATGGCCAAAACCCACGCCCAACGGATCAGGAAGCACGGCGCCAAGGCCGCCGGCCCGGCGAGCCAACCGCAGTCGAACCGGACCCTACCGCCCGTCAACCCCACCACGAACCGCACGCCGGCCCAAGCCGAAGGCAACGGCAAGCTCGTGGTGATCGCCGGCGTCGTGGCGAGCCTGTTCCTGTTCTGGTACCTGCACCTACTGACCCTGAACCAGATGACGCAGCTCGCAGGCGGCCTGGCCATGCCGGATTCCCTCATGGGTGGTTTCTCCCCCGACTACATCCAGCAGCTGCATAACGCCATGAATGACGACGCCCGCGGCCAGCTCAGCTACGTCCACAAGACCGCCGGCACCCTGTTCCCGCTGATTTTCGGTTTCAGCTGGCTGCTGCTGGTGGGCATCAATGTCTCCCGCAAGGCGCTCCGCTGGGCGCTGTGGGCGGCGCCGCTGGCCTTCGCCGTGGTGCGGTTGTGGGGCAACGTCGCCGTGGATGCCGCCCTGGCACCGGCAACGCCCGACGCCGGCCAGGTCGCCCTGGCGTCCGCGCTCACCGTGCTCGGCTGGGTGCTGTTCCTGCTGAGCCTCGCCGGCGGCGTGCTCGCCGTCTTCATCGGGCGGCGCCGCGCGAAGCGCGCCTGATCCGGTTTCCGGAGCGCCGCCTCGCGCTACCCGGCGCCTGCGGCGAGCCGGCGCACCCGCCGGCGCTCGCCGTGCACGCGGTAGGCGACCGTCAGGCCCACCAGGGACAGCCCCAGGATGATCGGGTAGGCCATGGTCCGTTCAATGGCTCCCGGTTCGTCCACGCGCAGCGCCGAGGCCAGCACAAAGACGGTGCCCCCGAGCGACACCACACCGAAGAGCAGCACCATCCAGGACATCGTGCTGCGGCCCAGCCACACCAGGCCGAGGATCGCCAGGGCCAGCGGGGCCGCAATGAAATAGAGGCCGGCGCCGGTCAGGTGCCACACCAGTTCCGTGTCCTCGGGGATTAGGCCGACCATGGCCTGCCCGATTCCGGCCACCAGGATCAAGGCCCTCACCGCCCCGGCGGCCAGCCACGGAATGTTGCCGGGACCCGTCCGGATGGCCCGCTGGCCGGGCCGCGCCGCCACGGACAGGACGGCGGAGCTGAGCAGCACCGCGCCGAGCACCATCGCGATGCCCTGCAGCACGAAGGAGGCGTTCATGAGCCAGTTCAAGGGCGAACAGACTTCATGGCCGTTGAAGGGGCCGCAGTTCGCGGCGCCGAGGTCGCTGATCACGTGGGAGCGCCTGTCGTACGCCGGCGAGCCCTGCCAGGCTGCCATGGCCGCGGCTTCGACCACGAAATAGTGGATGAGACTCAGGGACGCCCAGGCACCCACCAGTTCACGCCGTCCGGCAAGGTCCGGCAGCAGTGCACGGTCGCCCGCCCGCGGGGTACCCGCCGTCGTCATAGACGCAAATATAGACCCGCCCGGCGTGCGGGCGAAGGGGACCGCAACCGTCAGACGGGCGGAGCGTCGATGCCTTCGGAGAGGAGCGCGCCCGCCTGCGCGGCACGCTGCCGGGCACCGGCCTTCTCGAAATACTCCACCGACTTCTTCACGCTCAACTCCGCGGCCTCCCGGCGCCCGTCCGAAACTTCGGCCCGCGCGAGGAGCAGGAACGCCTCCCCTGCCGTCTGCGGCGGAAGCTTGTCAGCGGATCCAGTGACCTCATTCAACAGGAGGATCGCGGCCGGGACGTCTCCGGCCAGGAACGTCCAGTGGGCGCGCACGTAGCGCAACAGGAGGATCTCCTCTTCGCTGCCGCCCACAATATCCGTGGCAAGTTCTGCGCGTTCAATGCAACGCAGGGTGCCGGAATCGGCCACCCCTGCCGCCAGGCGCATCGCGGCCGAGGCCTTGTTGAATTTCGCCCAGACGTCGAGGTTGCTCGACGGCGAAAACGTGTCCGCGGCGAGTTCGTGGTGCTCCAGGCCTTCCTCGACCATATTGCACAGGAAGGCAACGTTGCCGATGACCCAGTAGGCCTTACCTGCCAACTGGTCATCCATGTCATCCGAGATACGCTCGGAAAGCGCGAGGGATTCCGTCCAGGCCTCGTCGAGCTTGCCGGACTCCGCGAGCGCCGCGATCAGGGCCTGGCGGGCGTGGACTTCAAACTCGGCGTCGGCGTCATCGGCAAGCAGGCCGACGGCGGACTGCGCCGCAGTGGCCGCGTCATCCAGGAGTCCCCTGCCCTGCAGGGAATTTGCCAGCAGGACGAGCGCCCTCGCCCGATCCCGCGGTGCGGCCGCCGTCACCGGCGCTTCTGCCAGCGTCCGGGCGAGATCTGCGGCCTCGCCGGACTCCCCGGCGTCCAGCAGGTTCTCGGCCTGGAAGAACACCATGTTCCACCACCCGGAGATGTCACCGTCCGCACGTGCCGTATCCGCGGCTATGCGTGCGCTATCCGCCGCCTTGGCGAATTCGTGGCTGGCCCTGAGCTCCCTGGCGCGCAGCTCAGCGGCTGCGTAGGACGGCGTCCCCCTGTTATCCGGCATGACCCCATTATGCCGAGAATGCGGTGAAGTGTTGTCCGACAGCAGGGCGGAAAAATACCACTTTCCCCGAAAATCGTAAACTCACTAGTGACACCGCGTGTCGCAAATCGCTATACTAACTACGTTTCACTCCGTTCTCTTGCATCACACCAGTCACCTACGAGGAGCACCCGTATGAAAAGAACCATCGCCACATTCCTCGCCGCTGTCGCACTTGCGGTGGCCGGATTTTCCACGTCGGCAGCCATTTCGGCTAGTGCCGAAAATCCTGCGCAGGATACCTCCGTCGCCGGTGGCTGGTGGCCCCACATCTCGAACACCTCGGTAGATGCCGGTGGCTGGTGGCCCCACTTCTACAACAGCTCGGTAGAAGCCGGTGGCTGGTGGCCGAACTCCACCACGACCGGAGACGACATCTAGACCACTCCCAGTTGAGGCAAGCGAGGGCGCCGGAACCTATCCGGCGCCCTTTCGCGTTGCCTGGAGTTTTCTGTGTGCCTACGAACCCTGTGTGCTTTCGAATCAGGAGCGGCCCAGTAGGCGGACGAAGTCCTCGGGCGGCACCGGGCGGCTGAAGTAGTAACCCTGGCCGCTGGCACATCCAAGCCAGGACAGCTCCGCGGCCTGTTCAGCGGTCTCGATCCCTTCCGCCACGGCCGCCATGCCACAGGCGTGGATCAGTTGGAGCACCGCCGCAACGAAGTCCCGCTGGCCGTCATCGGTGCCCAGTCCTTGAATGAGGGAGCGGTCGATCTTGACGACGTGGACCGGCAGGTTGCGCAGGTAGCTGATGGAGGAGTATCCCGTGCCGAAGTCGTCGATCTCCAATTGGACGCCGAGGTGGCGCAGGCCGGACAAGGAATAGCGGTCGAGGTCGGAACCGTTGACCGCCACCGATTCCGTGAGCTCGATGACCAGCTTTGAAGCGTCGACGCTGGCGGCGTTGAGCGCCTCGCGCACCCGTTCGATCAGTTCGAGGCTTCTTAGCTCCGTGGGTGAAATGTTCACGCGCATGCTGAAGTCGTCGACGAGTCCCGGGGTGTCCAGCCAAGTGCGCAATTGCCGCAGGGCTTCCCGGAGGACCCAGTCCCCGAGGTCCACAATGAGGCCGGTTTCCTCGGCCAGCGGGATGAACTTATCCGGCATCAACAAGCCACGCTCGGGGTGGTTCCACCGCACCAGCGCCTCGGCTCCCTCGACCCGGCCGCTTCCCAGCTCCACCACGGGCTGGTAGTACAGGACCAGCTGGTCCGTCCGGATAGCTTCGCGCAGCTCGGTGATCATCTGCCCTTGCAGCCGCCGCGCGTGCAGCAAAGCCGGCTCGAACACCCGGACAGTATTGCGCTGCTCGGCCTTGGCCGCATACATCGCGGTGTCGGCCTCCATCACGAGTTCGTCTACGGTCTGACCCGGTTCGGCGACCCGGAGCCCGATGCTGGTACCGCAAACGATCCGCAGATCGCCGATCTCGATGCTCTCCGCCAGGGCGCGCAGTATCCGCTTGGCCACGCCGCGGGCCTGCATCACGTTCGATTTGGGCAGCATCACGGCGAACTCGTCCCCGCCGAGCCTGGCCACCATGTCGCCGTCGCGGACGGCGTCGCTGATGCGCTTCGCGGTAATCCGGAGTACATCGTCACCTGCACTGTGGCCGAGCCGATCGTTGACCCCCTTGAAGGAATCCAAGTCCAGGACAAGCAGCGCCGGCGGCAGTTCACCGGCGGCGGTTCCGTCGAGTTCGGTGCTCAGCGCGCGGTTCAGGGCCGTGCGGTTGGCCAGCTGGGTCAGGGGATCGGTCAGGGCCATCCGCTCGAGCTCAATCTGGGCTTCGCGGAGCATTGCCGTGCGGCTCTCGACCCGTTCTTCAAGCTCCCGGTATACGGCCTGCAGATCGTCGGCCATCAGGTTGATTCCCGCGATGACTGCGGCAACCTCGTCCCGGGGCCCGGAAAGCGGGATACGCGTGCTGAGATCGCCGTCGGCGATCCGGATCACGCCCTCCACCAGCGCCAGGAGGCGGGGATCCTGCTGCTCAGGATTCACGAAGATAACCTGCCAGCCACTCCCGGGCAGCGGCCTCGGAAGTAAAGTAACGTGCCGGAACGGACTGCGGGGTGGCCCTCAGCAGGAAATGCGCGAGCACCCGGTCCACGGGACTTTCGCCAAGGAGGGCGAAGGCCGAGACTGTCTCGGCGGCGGCGTAGACGGCGCGGGCACCGTCGGTGATGTCCAGCACGCCAGTGACAGTCATCAGCACCGGGCGTTTCCGCCCGCCGGACATCGAGCGCACGACAGCCGCCGCTGCCTGGGCTTCCGGAGCACCAATCTCCGAGCAGACGGGGAGGACCACTTCCACGATGCCCCCGTCATCCAGCCCGATTTCAATCTTCTCGGCGCTTGCCAGGTCCGTGCCACCTTGTTGGCGCGTGGTCTGCTGATTGCTCATGGGGCCCCAGGATCCTGCCGTGGCAATGGGTTTTCTGCGGCACCGACCTGCCACGTATCCTGTCGGCGCCGATGCTGCGGTGGACCCATGATAAGTCACTCCTGTCACATCCGCTCCCTTCTGTCCCACGCCGCCGCGCTGGCCGCAATGCGCCGGACACGCCGCACCCGGGTGGCAATGAGCAGGCCTGCCGCGGAGAATCCGATGGTCAGCGGATAGGCCATCAGGCGTTCCAGGGTGCCGGGCTCGGGCAGCTCCATCCGGGTCACCGCGCCCGCGATGAGTGCCGCGAAGCAGACCGTGCCGCAAGCCAGCAGAAACCAGCTCATCCTGGTGTGCGGAAGCCACAGGAAACCCAGCAGCAGCAAGGCGAAGGCGCCTCCGATGAAGTACATGAGCGCGCCGGCGAAGTGCCAGGGCGAGCCGTAGTCTTCCGGCACCAGCCCCACGATCACCGTCCCCGCGCCGGCCGCCCCGGTCAGGATGCGCGCACCGATGGCGCCGCTGCGGCCCTTGAGGTACGCCGTGTCCTGCAGGATGCGCACGCCCGGCCGGGCCGCAATGCACAGCATCGCCGAGCCCAGCAGCAGCGCACCCAGGAGCAGCCCCAGGCCCTGGACCACGAACGAGGCATTCATCAGCAGGTGCAGTGGTGAGCAGACGTCCCGCCCGTCGTAGACTGCGCAGTTGACGGCGCCCAGGTCGCTGATGAAGCCGGTCCGGCGGTCGTAGGGTTGCGGTGCTGCCCATGCCTCGATCACAGCGGCTTCGGCAGCGAAGTACTGCACCACGCTGAGCTGCGCCCAAGCGCCCACGAGGGAGCGCGGGCTTCCGAGGTCGGGCAGGAAGCTGCCCGGCACGGCCGGGGCTGACGTCTGCTTTGCCATCAGGCCCAGCGTACAGGCGCCAGGTGTTCGGCCGTCCCGTCCGCAGCTTGTATGCTTGTAGGCGTGTCCGGCGCTTGACCCTGTGGAGCAGGCCTCGTGCACCGAACGCCCTCGTAGCTCAGTGGATAGAGCACGGCTCTCCTAAAGCCGGTGTCGTTGGTTCGATTCCAATCGAGGGCACTTGACTGACACCCAGCCCGTCCCGGACCTCCGCGCCTGGCTGACCGGCGGCTGGACCGTGGAGCGCACCTTGTGGGACCGCGGCAGCGGCACCCGCGGTACCTTCACCGGCGTCGCGCATTACTCGGAAACGCCCGACGGCGGCCTCCACTACCGCGAGCACGGCACCCTGTCATGGGGAGACCACAGTGGCCCCGCCTCCCGCGAGTACCTCCTGCGTCCCGCGGACACCCCGGACGCGATGGACATGTTCTTCCCCGACGGCCGGCCCTTCCACCGTTTCAGCTTCGGCCCGGACGCATCGCATGACCGGCACTGGTGCGATCCCGACGATTATGCCGTGGACTACCGCTGGCTCGGCCCGGATTCCTTCGCCTACAGCTGGGATGTGCACGGCCCGGCGAAGGACCTGTTGCTTGAATCCGTCCTGAGGAGGGAACCGTGAGGGATCTGATCGTAGTCAGCGCCGTCTGCGTGTACGACCGCGCGGGCCGCATGCTGACGGTCCGCAAGCGCGGCACGGACAAGTTCATGCACCCCGGTGGCAAGCCGGAGCCTGGCGAAAGCGCTGCGGAAGCGGCGTCCCGGGAACTCGCCGAAGAGGTGGGCATCAGCATCACGCCGGGCGAGCTCGAACCGCTGGGCGTCTACCTGGCCACCGCCGCGAACGAGGCCGGCACGGACATCCAGGCCACCGTCTTCACCGCACCCGGCACCTGGGAGGCGCACCCCTCGGCGGAGATCGCCGAGATCCGCTGGCTGGAGCTCGACCGCGAACTGCCCGAAGACCTCGCCCCGCTGCTCACCGAGCACGTCCTCCCGGCGCTGGCCAGGCGGTAAGCCCGCCCAACTCACAGCTCGGGAACGGCCTCCTGCGCCACCGCCGTCGCCTCCGCGAACTGGGTGTTGTACAGCTCGGCATAGCGGCCATCTGCGGCGAGCAGTTCGGCGTGCGTTCCGCGTTCGACGATCCGGCCGTCCTCCACCACCAGGATGGCGTCCGCCGCGCGGATCGTGGACAGCCGGTGGGCAATCACGACGGCGGTCCGCCCCTGCAGTGCCTCGCCCAGGGCCGCTTGCACTGCGGCTTCGCTGGTGGAGTCCAGTGCCGCCGTCGCCTCGTCGAGGATGACCACGCGGGGCTGGGCAATGAGCAGCCGGGCAATGGTGAGCCGCTGCCGTTCGCCGCCGGAGAGACGGTAGCCGCGCTCCCCCACCACGGTCTCCAGGCCGTCGGGCAGGGAACGGACCATGTCCTCCAGGCGGGCCCGGCGAAGCACCTCCCACATTTCCGCATCCGTGGCGCCCGGCCGGGCCAGGCGCAGGTTGGAGGCGATGCTCTCGTGGAAGAGGTGCCCGTCCTGGGTGACCATGCCGAGGGTGTCCCGGAGGGAGTCGAAGGTGGCATCCCGGATGTCCAGGCCGGTGCCGGGCCCGTAGCCGCCCAGGCGTACCGTGCCGGAATCCACGTCGTAGAGGCGGGACAGCAGCTGCGCCACCGTGGACTTGCCGGCGCCCGAGGAACCCACCAGGGCCACGGTCTGCCCGGCCTCGACGCGGAAACTGATGCCGTGCAGCACCTCTTCGCCGCCCCGGGTGTCCAGGATCGCCACCTCCTCGAGGGAGGCCAGGGACACCTTGTCCGCGGACGGGTAGCCGAAGCGCACGTCGTCGAACTCCACCGCCACCGGACCCTCGGGGACGGCCACCGCACCCGGCTTTTCGCGAATCAACGGTTCCAGGTCCAGGATCTCGAAGACCCGCTCGAAGCTGACCAGCGCGCTCATGATCTCCACCCGGGCGTTGGACAGCGCGGTGAGCGGTGCGTAGAGCCGGGTGAGCAGCAGGGCCAGCACCACGACGTCGCCGGGAGCCAGCTGCTTCTGCAGCGCAAGCCAGCCGCCCAGCCCGTAGACCAGGGCCAGCGCAAGGGCGGAGACGAGCGTGAGCGCCGTGATGAAGGTGAACTGCAGCATCGCCGTGCGCACGCCGATGTCCCGGACCCGGCCGGCCCGCAGCGCGAACTCGGCCGATTCGTCGGCCGGGCGTCCGAACAGCTTCACCAGGGTGGCACCCGGGGCGGAGAACCGCTCCGTCATCTGGGTGCCCATGGCGGCGTTGTGCGAGGCGGCCTCACGGCGGAGGTCGGCCAGCCTGGAGCCCATCCGCCGGGCCGGGATCAGGAACACGGGCAGCAGCACCATGGCCAGCACGGTCACCAGCCAGGACGTGTTCAGCATGACCACCAGGGTCAGGGCGAGCGCCACACCGTTGCTGACCACTCCGGAGAGCGTGCCGGCGAACGCCGACTGGGCGCCGATGACGTCGTTGTTGAGGCGGCTGACCAGGGCGCCCGTGCGGGTGCGGGTGAAGAAGGCGATGGGCATCCGCTGGACGTGGTCGAACACCCTGGTGCGCAGGTCCACGATCACGCCCTCGCCGATCATCGAGGACAGCCAGCGGGTCAGCAGCCCCAGCCCGGCCTCGGCCACCGCCACGATCGCGATGAGCACGGCCAGCCGGATCACCTCGCCGGCGTCCGAGCCGGCGATGATCGTGTCCACCACGCGCCCGGCGAGCACCGGGGTGGCTACTGCCAGGATCGCCCCGCCGATTGAGGCCAGCACGAAGGCGATCAGGCGAGCACGGTGCGGCCGGGCGAAGCCCAGCACCCGTTTGAGGGTTTCCTTGGAGAAGGGCTGTGAGCCGCTCTTGGCCCGGGTGATGTTGTAGAGCGAGGTCCACGCCACGCGGTCCATGCTCATGGTTTTGTGCCTCCCGTTGCGTGCTGAAGTTCCGTGACCTGGCCGCTTTCGACGTGCCAGCGCACGTCCAGACGTACGTTTTCGAGCAGACGCCGGTCGTGGGTGACCAGCAGGAGCGCGCCGTCGTAGCTGTCCAGCGCCTCTTCCAGTTGCTCGATGGCCGGCAGGTCCAGGTGGTTGGTGGGTTCGTCCAGGACCAGCAGGTTCACGCCGCGGGCCTGTAGCAGGGCCAGGGCGGCGCGGGTCCGCTCCCCCGGCGAAAGCGAGTCGACGGTCCGGGAAGTGTGGTCGGCCTTGAGGCCGAACTTCGCCAGGAGGGTTCGCACCTCCGCGGTGGGCCAGTCTGACAGGACGGTCTCGACGGCGGCCGCGAGGGTGAGGTGCCCGGCCAGCAGGCCGCGGGCCTGGTCGATTTCGCCGATGGCGACCGACACGCCCAGGGACGCGTCGCCGTCGTCGGGGGCCGTGATCCCGAGCAGGAGCCGCAGGAGGGTGGACTTCCCGGCGCCGTTGGGTCCGGTGATGCCGATCCGCTCACCGGCGTTCAGCTGCAGGTTGACAGGGCCCAGCGTGAAGCCGCCCTGGCGGACGACGGCGTCCCGAAGCGTGGCGACCACGGAACTGGAGCGCGGCGCGGCGCCGATGCTGAACTGCAGCTGCCACTCCTTCCGCGGCTCCTCGACCTCCTCCAGGCGGGCGATCCGGGATTCCATCTGCCGCACCTTCTGGGCTTGCTTCTCGGCGGATTCGGTGTTGGCGGCGCGGCGGTTCTTGTCGTTGTCCGGGTTCTTCTTCATGGCGTTCCGGACGCCCTGCGAACTCCATTCGCGCTGGGTGCGGGCCCGGGACACGAGGTCGGCCTTGGTGCTGGCGTACTCCTCGTAGCGCTCGCGGGCGTGCCGTTTGGCCACAGCGCGTTCTTCGAGGAAGGACTCGTAGCCGCCGTCGTACACCGCCACGGAGTTCTGGGCCAGGTCCAGCTCCACCACCCGGGTGACGCAACGGGCCAGGAATTCCCGGTCGTGGGACACCAGCACCACCCCGCCGCGCAGGCCCTGGACGAACTTTTCCAGCCGGTCCAGGCCCTCAAGGTCGAGGTCATTCGTGGGTTCGTCGAGGAGCACCACGTCGAAGCGGCTCAGCAGCAGGGCCGCGAGCGCCACACGCGCGGCCTGGCCGCCGGAGAGCCCGGTCATGAGGGCGTCTTGCCCGGTCTCGAGGCCGAGTTCGGCCAGGATCGCCGGGATGCGTTCTTCAAGGTCCGCGGCGCCGGAGGTCATCCAGCGGTCGAAGGCCACGGAGTAGGCGTCATCACTGCCGGGGGCGCCGCTGCCCAGGGCTTCCGCGGCGGCTTCCATCTCGGCCGTCGCCTCGGCGCAGCCGGTGCGCCGGGCAATGTAGGCCGCCACCGTTTCGCCCGGGGTCCGTTCGTGTTCCTGCGGAAGCCAGCCGACGAAGGCATCGGCCGGGGCAAGGCTGACCGTGCCTTCCTGCGGGCGGTCCGCTCCGGCCAGGATGCGCAGCAGTGTGGATTTGCCGGCCCCATTGGCACCGACGACGCCCACCACGTCCCCCGGCGCCACCGTCAGGGAAAGTGCGGAGAACAGGGTGCGGTGACCGTGGCCGCCGGAAAGATCCTTGGCGACGAGTGTTGCAGTCATTGTTCAATCCTCTCACCGCCCCGCGGTGCGGGCGGGCCACCGCCGGACGGCTTCCGGGCCACCGGTTCCGGGCCCACAATTTCCAGGCATGGAAAAACCCGCAGGTCCGGACTTGGGGGGTGTTCGGACCAGCGGGTTCGGGAATCAAGCATAATTCAATACGACCCCAACGTGAAATCAGACCGCACCAGATTCGAAAGTCGAGCATGTCCCTCCCTTCCAAAGCGTTCCAGCGCTGGCTGCATGGAGTTGCCCCGGACGCCAGCACTTCCGATGTCTGCAGGGCCTCCGGCTTGAAACGGACCACGTTGGCGCAGCAGATGGTCCGCGGCAAGGTCGCGGAGTCCTCGCTGGTGCGGATCAGCCGGGCGCTTGACGTCAATCCCGTTGCCGCGCTGGCGTCCTTCGATTCGTATGCCGACCTGCGCGGCACCCCCGTCCCCCCGACGGACGCCGAGCTCATCAGCCAGATCGCCACCATGGACCTGCTCCGGGCCGTCATCGCGCGGAACGATCCCGGGGCGCCGCAGCACTTCGAGCTGGCCGCCGCCCCGCACGAAACTTCCGTGCGGAACTGGGTGGATGCAATCGACGACGGCGAGTTGCGGCACCGGGTCAGCCGCGCCACCGGGATCGCCCCGCAGAACTTTTCCGCCCACCTGAGCGCGAACCGGATGCCCCCGGAGCTTGCCGTCGCCACAGCCAAGGAGGCCGGCGTCGGACCCGCGGGCGGACTGATTGCCTGCGGACTGGTCAGCCCCGAGGAGGCAGGCTGGCCGCGCGGCGCCAGGCGGGCGGCCTTGGACCGGCTGGGCACTGCCGAGCTGGTGGCCCTCGCCGGAGAACGGCTCCAGGCGCTCGGCAAATCCCTGCACCGCCAGGAACACGAAAGAAACCGCACCGAAAGAATCTGGGAGAACCTGGGATGACCACCGTCCTGCCATGGCTGACGCTGTGTGTCTGCGTTGCGATGACAGCCGTGCGGGTGCCCAGCGCCATCAGGGGCCAGAACCGCACCATGTTCCTCCTCTTCGCGCTGCTCTCCGCGGACATCCTGCTGAGCATCCGGGAGCCCTACCTCGCCATTGACGCCGTCCTTGGCGGCTTCAACCTGGCCAACCTCCTGCTGCGCTTCATGCTGTACGGCACGTTCCTGCTCCTCGGCGCCAAGACGGCCGCGGCGTTCGGCTCCCCGGCGGGGCTGCGGGCCATCCTTGGCCCCGCCGGAATTACCGCGCTGCTGCTGGTTGCGGTGCTGACCGCGTGGATCTTCTTCTCCATGGACACCCGGGGCTCGTCGCCGGGGCTGTCCGGGCTTGGCCGGGAGCCCGGCCTGGAAAGCTACGCCGCCCTGGGCCGGCTGTATCCCGGCTACGTTGCCGCATGCCTGCTCCCCGGTATCTGGCAGGCGATCCGCGGCGCGGGCCCGGCCCTGCTGCGCTTCGCGTCCGGAACTTTGTTCCTGGGCCTCTGCCTGCTCCTGCTGTCGCAGGGTTTCCCGCTGATTCCGGAGTCCGCGTCCTGGCTCCGCCCGGCGATCAATTACTCGGCAGCGCTGGCCTGTGCGCTGGGCATGGGCGGCATCTGGCTCTCGAAGTCCCTTGCCCGCCGCCCAGGCCGGGGATAGCCTTTGTGAAGAATCCATAACATACCGCGTAACCTCTTTCACAAACACATTAGAACGTGCCACAATAATGATTGTGTGAATGGAACGCAGCCTGGCCCTTGAATCATGAACGGGTTTCGAGAAGCTGTGGCGCGGACAGGATCACCATTGGGGGGATGAGTGGTGGCGGGCTGTTGGGGACCGCCCCCACTCAGCCTTTTTAACGGCCCTTCCGGGGCCCGTGCCAACCGGTTCCGGCGGAAGGCCATGGCAAGATGGCATTCATGAAAAGCCTGTTCACCCGCCGCACCGCATTTTCCGCAGCATTTGCCGCCGCCGCCCTCACCCTTGCCGCCTGCGGCGGAAGCCCCTCAGCCCCTGCGTCCGGTTCGGACACGTCCCTCTCCGACATCAAGTCCAAGGGCGAGATCGTGATCGCCACCGAAGGCACCTACCGGCCCTTCAGCTTCCATGAAGAAGGCTCGGGCAAGCTCACCGGCTTCGACGTCGAAATCGCCGAGGCCGTGGCCGCCAAGCTGGGCGTCAAGGCAAGCTTCCAGGAAACCCAGTTCGACGGCATCTTCGCCGGCCTCGACGCCAAGCGCTTCGACACGATCGCCAACCAGATCTCCATCAACGACGAACGCAAGGCCAAGTACGACTTCTCCACCCCCTACACGGTGTCCACCGGCGTCGTGGTGACCAAGTCCGACAACTCGGCCATCAACAGCTTCGCGGACCTCAAGGGCAAGACCACCGCGCAGTCGCTCACCAGCAACTTCTACAAGCTGGCCGTGGAGGCCGGCGCCAACGTGCAGTCCGTTGAAGGCTGGGCGCAGGCCGCCACCCTGGTCCGCCAGGGCCGGGTCGACGCCACGGTCAACGACAAGCTGACCTACCTCGATTACGCCAAGACCACCCCCGACTCCGGGCTGAAGGTCGCCGCCGAAACCGAGGAGAAGACCGAGAGCGCCTTCGTCTTCCGCAAGGGATCCACGGAACTCACCGCCGCCGTCGACAAGGCTCTGGCCGACCTCCGCGCCGACGGTACCCTGGCGAAGATCTCACAGAAGTACTTCGGTGCGGATGTCACCAAGTAACCGGACGGCCCGCGGATGACTTTCAACTGGGACCTCGTCTGGAGTTCCTTCGGGCCGATCATCGGCGGAGCCCTCACCGGCACCATCCCGCTGACCCTGGCGTCCTTCGCCTTCGGCCTGCTCCTGGCCCTGCTCGTGGCACTGCTGCGGCTGAGCCCCAACAAGGTGCTTTCCGCCGTCGCGCGTTTCTACGTTTCGGTCATCCGCGGCACTCCCCTGCTGGTGCAGCTGTTCGTGATCTTCTACGGCCTGCCCAGCCTGGGGGTGAAGCTGGAGCCGTGGCCGAGCGCCATCATCGCTTTCTCCCTGAACGTGGGCGGCTACGCGGCAGAAATCATCCGGGCTGCCATCCTCTCGGTGCCCAAGGGACAGTGGGAAGCCGGGCACACTATCGGCATGTCCGGCACCCAGACCCTCCTGCGGATCATCCTGCCGCAGGCGGCCCGCGTGTCGGTGCCGCCGCTGTCCAACACCTTCATTTCCCTCGTGAAGGACACCTCGCTGGCCTCCCTGATCCTGGTGACCGAGCTCTTCCGCAACGCCCAGCAGATCGCCGCGTTCAGCCAGGAGTTCATGGTGCTGTACCTCCAGGCGGCGCTGGTCTACTGGGTGGTGTGCCTCGCGCTCTCCACCGCACAATCGGCCCTGGAACGCAGATTGGACCGCTATGTCGCCCACTGATCCCGTCGACGCCTCCGTGGTGCTGTCCGCCCGCGGGCTCACCAAGTCCTTCGGCAGCAACACCGTCCTGCGCGGCATCGACCTCGACGTCCGCCGCGGACAGGTGGTGGCCCTGATCGGGCCCTCCGGTTCCGGCAAGACCACCGTGCTGCGCTCGCTCAACGGCCTTGAAGTGCCCGACGGCGGTACCGTGTCTTTCGGGGGCACCGGCACCTTCGGCGGGGCCGGCGCCGCAGGCAGGGCGGGGGCCGGGACTCCCCTCGCGCTGGACTTCGGAGCCACCGTGGGCAAGCGGGGGATCGCGGCGCTGCGCGACCGCAGCGCCATGGTCTTCCAGCACTACAACCTGTTCCCGCACATGACGGTGCTGAAGAACGTCACCGAGGGCCCGGTCCAGGTGCAGAAACGCCCCAAGGCGGACGCCGAGGCCGACGCCCTGCGCCTCCTGGCACGGGTGGGGCTCGCCGACAAGCGCGACGCCTACCCCTTCCAGCTCTCGGGCGGGCAGCAGCAACGCGTGGGCATCGTGCGCGCCCTGGCCCTGAAACCGCAACTCCTGCTCTTCGACGAGCCCACCTCGGCCCTCGACCCGGAACTGGTGGGCGAAGTCCTCGCCGTCATCAAGGAACTGGCCGAGGAAGGCTGGACCATGGTGATCGTCACCCACGAGCTCGGCTTCGCCCGGCACGTGGCGGACGAAGTTGTCTTCATGGACGGCGGCATCGTGGTGGAACGCGGCCCCGCGGCCGATGTCCTGGGCGCCCCGCAGCAGGAGCGCACCAAGCAGTTCGTCAAGCGCATCCAGCACGAGGTCTGACCCAACTGACTGGCAGTTAATGCCGTTTTGAGCGCTCAAAACGGCATTAACTGCGAGCTACTTGGACCAGCCGGACGGGATCAGCGGCCGAAGCGCAGGGTCACCAGCTGGAAGGGCCGGAGCGTGAGCCTGGCGTTGTCCTTGCCGGCGGCGACGCCGGGCGCGTCCACGGGCCGTTCCAACAAATCCACCGTGCGCACCGAGCGGGCCTCGAAGTTGGCCATGACCACGCCGGTTGAACGTTCGCCGAGGGATTCGTAGAGGCGCACGATCACGTCCCCCGACCCGTCTTCGGCCAGCTTCACGGCCTCCACCACGATCGCCTTTCCGGACACCGTGACCAGGGGCTCCGCCGCCTTCGCGCCTGCCACGACGCGCGGCGCGAGGTTGCGGCGGTAGCCTTCCTCGACGGCGTCGGCGATCGCGGCGCCCGGCCGCACGCTCAGCTCCAGGACGTGCAGGCCGCGGTCGGCCTGGGGGTCCGGGAACTTGGGCGCCCGGAGCAGCGAGACACGCACGTTTGTGGTGGTGCCGCCGTCGTCCCGGATGGCCCGGGTGACGTCGTGCCCGTAACTTGAGCCGTTGGCGACGGCCACGCCGTAGCCAGGTTCGCCCACGTGGATCCAGCGGTGGGCGCAGATTTCGAACTTCGCCGCCTCCCAGGAGGTGTTGCTGTGCGTGGGCCGGAAGACGTGCCCGAACTGCGTCTCCGAGGCCGAACGGTCCGCCCGCACATCGAAGGGGAAGGAAACCTTCAGCAGCTTCTCCCGCTCCTGCCAGTCCACCGCGGTGGAGATGTCCAAGGACGGGGAACCCGGAGCCAGGCGGATGCGCTGGGTGATGGTGGAGGAACCCGCCGCGCGTTCGACCACGACGACGGCGTCCCCGCCGTCGCGCTCGAAGCGGAGCGAAAGCGCTTCGGCCAGGGAGCGGACGTTGTGGCGGTAGAACTCGTCGATATCCCAGGCGTCCCACTCGTTGGGGGTGTCGCGGAACAGTTCCAGGTGGTTGCCGTACTGCCCCGGCGCCATGGCTTCACGGCTGCTCGCATGGTCGCGCAGCGAAATGAGCAGGCCGTTGGCGTCCAGGACGGCGCGGATGACGCCGTTGTCCAGTACGTAGCCGCCGTCGTGTTCCAATGCACCCACCGGTTCCCCGGGGGCTGCCGCCTGGGCCGCGGCCAGGGCGGGCACGCCGCCGCGGCTTTGGGGCGCGGCGTTGAGTAGGAACGGGGTGTCCCCTTCCCCGAGGAGCGCCTTGGCGGCGCCGGCGATGATGCCCTCGAGTTCCCGGGCGACTGCCGCGTAGTTGCGCTCGGCGTCCTGGTGCACCCAGGCGATGGAGCTGCCGGGCAGGATGTCGTGGAACTGCTGCAGCAGCACCAGGCGCCACAACTTCTTGAGCTCCGCGGCAGGATACGCGTAGTCCGAACGGACGGCCGCCGTCGCGCACCACAGCTCGGCTTCCCGCAGGAGGTGCTCCGAGCGGCGGTTACCCTGCTTGGTGTTGGCCTGGCTGGTGTAGGTTCCGCGGTGCAGTTCCAGGTACAGCTCCCCCACCCACACCGGCAGCTCGGGGTATTCGGCCTCGGCCTGTTCAAAGAAGTCCCGGGCGCTGCCCAGCCGGACCTTCGGCGAGCCCTCGAGGTCGGCCGTGCGGTGCGCGGCGGCCACCATCTCGCGGGTGGGTCCGCCGCCGCCGTCGCCGTAGCCGAAGGGCACCAGGGAGATGCTTCCCCTGCCGTGTTCGCGGTAGTTGCGCTCGGCGTGGGCGAGTTCGCGGGGGTGGAGTTCGGAATTGTAGGTGTCCACGGGCGGGAAGTGGGTGAAGAGCCGGGTGCCGTCGATCCCCTCCCAATTGAAGGTGTGGTGCGGCATCCTGTTGACCTGGTTCCAGGAGATCTTCTGGGTCAGGAACCACCGCGAGCCTGCGGACTTGACGATCTGCGGCAGGGTCCCGGAATAGCCGAAGGAGTCGGGCAGCCAGGCTTCCTGGCAGTCCACGCCGAACTCTTCGAGGAAGAAGCTCTTGCCTTCCAGGAACTGGCGCGCCATGGCTTCCCCGCCGGGCATGTTGGTGTCGGATTCCACCCACATGCCGCCCACCGGCACGAACTGCCCGGCCTTTACCTTCTCCCGGATCCGGACGAAAAGCTCCGGGTAGAACTCCTTGATCCAGGCCAGCTGCTGCGCCGAGGAGCAGGAGAACACGAAGTCCGGGTTGTCATCCATGAGGGCAACGACATTGGAGAACGTGCGTGCGCATTTGCGGATGGTCTCACGGACCGGCCACAGCCAGGCGGAGTCGATGTGGGCGTGGCCCGTGGCGAGCAGCTCGTGCGCCGAGGCGTAGGCCGGGCTGGCCAGGGCCCCGGCGAGCGCGGCGCGCCCGGCGGCGGCGGTTCCGGCGATGTCGTCCGGATCCATGATGTCCAGCATGCGTTCAAAGGCGCGCAGGATTGCATGGCGGCGCGGCAGGTCCATGGGCAACTCATGCATGAGTCCGCCGAGGGTCCAGATGTCCTGATGCAGCTCCCAGACGGTTTCGTTGAGCTCGGCGATGGCAATCCGGCCCAGCCGGTAGCGTGGTTCTTCTCCCGCCGTGGCCTTGTCGCCCAGTGGGGTCGATGCGAAGGTCCAGCCCTGGCTCAGGTCCGGATTGGCCGCGGCCTCCACGTAGAAGTCCACGGACATGCCGCCGCCCAGCAATTTCAGGGGAACGTGCTGGTTGCGCGGTGAGATGGCCTTGATGATGGTGCCGTCCGGCCGCCAGGCGATGCCCTCACACTGGAAACCGGGGGCGTCCAGGCCGAAGCCGAGGTCCACGACGACCTCCACCGTCGTGCCGTCGGCGGCGCCCCAGCCGTCAGGGACCTCGCCCTCCAGGCGGATCCATTTGGTACTCCAGGCCCGACCCCAGGCCGAGCCGTGTTCGAGGGGCGTGTAGACCTGGTGGATCGCTTCGGCTGCGGGTACCGGCTCGCCGGGAACATCCCAGCTGCTCAGGGTCAGGGGCACGGTGCGGCCGTAGATCGCGGGCGCTATCCGCTCGCGGACGAATCGGTCGAGGCGCTTTTCGGTCAGTCGCCGGTCGTCGTGCAATTCAGATCCCCCTAGCGCCCCGCCGTCATTTCACGGCCGGGCCGTAAGCCGCAATGGAAAGCAGGCTTGGTATGGTGCGGACAATGCTGTCCCTCGCGGACGGCGCTTCCAATCGATGGATAAAAATCTACGTCGTCTGAGGCCAATCGCCAAGTGATTGCCGACTCTCCCTGCGCTGTGTCTGCGCCGTTCCACCGCGGTTAGGCCGGGGACTGCGCACCACTCAGGAGCCGCTCGCTTCCCGCGTACACGTTCAGGCTGGTGCGGCGGCTGAAGCCCACCAGGGTCACGCCGGTTTCCTCGGCGAGCTGCACGGCCAGGCTGGACGGTGCGCTGACCGCGGCAAGCACCGGGATGCCGGCCAGGGCGGCCTTCTGCACCAGTTCGAAGGAGGCGCGCCCGGATACCTGCAGCACCGTACCGGACAGGGGAAGTTTGCCTTCGCGCAAGGCCCATCCGACCACCTTGTCGACCGCATTGTGCCGGCCGACGTCCTCGCGGAGGCACAAGAGTTCGGCGGACCCGTCGTCCCCGATCCGGAACAGCCCGGCCGCATGCACGCCGCCGGTCTTGTCGAACACGGCCTGGGCTTCGCGGAGCCGGTCCGGCAGGGCGGCGACTGTCTCCACCGGGAGCCGCAGGCCGTCGTCGGCGGTGTCGTGGCGCAGGGTCTTGCGCACTGCCTCGATCGAATCGGTGCCGCAGATCCCGCAGGAACTTGAGGTGTAGACGTTGCGCCCGGTGTCCGGCAGGACGACGTCGGGCCGCAACTGCGCTTCCACCACATTGAAGGTCTGCACGCCGTCCTCGTCCTCGCCGGCGCAGAAGCGCAGGGAAACCAGCTGGGCGGCGTCCCAGATCACGCCCTCGGACACCAGGAAACCGGCAACCAGGTCGAAGTCGTCGCCGGGGGTGCGCATGGTGACGGAGAAGGACATCCGGCCGAGCCGGATCTCCAGCGGTTCCTCGACGGCGAGCACGTCCTCCCGGTACCGGACGGGGTGCTCGGCGGCCTGTGCGGAGCCGTCCAAGACGAACTTATGTACCTTGCGGCGCTGGGTCACGCGTCCCATTCAGCTGCCCTCCACTGTTGTTGCATGCTTGATGAAGCGGACCACGATGACCATGATGTCCAGCTGTGGAGCATGCCTGTTCCTGTGACCATCATGACAAGCGCGGGGGTGCGATGCCACTTGGTGCCCGGCATCCGGGCACACATTGGAGCATCCATGCGGCCCGGGGCCCGTTCAGTCGTCCAGGGCGCTCCAGTCCACCGGGCCCGACTGGGCCTTGCGCGCCGGCTTCGCGGCCTTCCGCGGCTTCTCGTCCGGGGCCTTCGTCGCCGGAAGGGGCGGGCCCCACGGCAGGGGGAACGCCGGCACCGGCGCCCCGAGCTGGACGCCATGCGGGGGCACCACCATCACGCCGTCCGCGCCGGCCAGGCCGCGCATCATGCCGGAGCCGGCGTGCTGGGCCGGCGAGGCGAGGCCATAGACGAACTTGAACGGTATCAGGCGCGTGCGGCCCGGCATGGGGTCGAGCGTGGCTCCGCACGGAACCTCGCCCACCTCGTCCAGGCTGCCGTGGCCAAGGGCCGCCAGCAACGGCCCCCCGACGGTGAACAGCGCCATCATCGCGGCGAGCGGGTTTCCCGGCAGGCCGAGCACGAACCGGCCGTCGGGCAGTTCGGCCAGCACGGCCGGGTGCCCCGGACGCATCGCGATGCCGTCGATCAGCAGCCGCCCGCCCAGTTCCGCGACGGCCTTGCGCAGGTGGTCCGTGCCCGAGCGCCCGGTTCCGCCAGTGGTGATGACGACGTCGGCCGGTGCCGTCTCCGGGAATGGCTCGCCTTCCCGGAGGGCGTCGAGCCATTCCTCATACGAGTCGCCCGCCCTCGCCTGGCCGCCGCGGAGGCCGCCCAGGAGTTCGACGACGGCGGCCAACTGGGGGCCGAACGTGTCCCGCACCTGGCCGGGCACGGGCACCCCTTCGGTGACGACCTCCGAACCGGTGTACAGGAACTTGACCATGGGTTTGCCGAGGACGGTGAGTTCGTCGCAGCCGGCCAGCGCGGCCACTGCAAGGTGCGCCGGGTTGAGGACCGTTCCGGCCGCGATGAGGACCTCCCCCTCCGCAGCCTCTTCGCCGGCCCGGCGGATGTGCTGGCCATTGCGGGGCTCCCCCGGTTTCGCGCCGCCGCCGAGCGCGAGGACCGGCAGGCCGTCGTCGTCGGTGGTGATCACGCCGCTTTCGCTGCGCAGCACGGCCTTGGCGCCGGGCGGGATCAGGCCGCCGGTGACGATGAGGCTCGCCTGGTGCGGCGCGAGGCGCTGGCCGGGCTCGGCGAGGATCCAGGGGCCGCTTCCGTTGACGGCCCAGCCGTCCATGGCCGATGAGGCGTAGTGCGGGAGGTCCTGGCGGGCGAGGACGTCCTCGGCGAGGGTGCGGCCCAGCGCATCGGCCAGCGGGACGGGTCCGGCGGGGATCGGGGATGCGCTGTCGAAGGCGAGTTGCCGGGCTTCGTCCCAGAGATGGTCCAGGTGGCCGTGGTCGTGCGTGGCCTCGGCAGCCGTCATCCGGCGTCGGTCTCCGCGGTGCCCGATCCAACAGCGCCGGACTCGGCGGTGCCGGGTTCCGCGGCCGTGTATTCCTTGGAGAGTTTGCGGGCCAGGGCCATCGCGGCGTCCATGGACGTCTTCTGGTCCGCCTGGCCGGAACCTGCGGCGAGGCCGGCGGCAAGGCCCGCCACGAAGGTGGTCAGCGGGGCGGCGGGGCGCACCACGGAGTGGGCGGCGACGCCGGCAAGGGACAGCACGCCGTCAATATCGATCTGGGTGTCTTCGAGCTCAAAGGCCTGAAGCAGGGTCCTGCACCATTCTTCGAGGGTTTCTTCCTGGTTCTTCACGATTCGCCTCCAAGTCCGGTGCAGCTGGTGTCACGACGGGCCGCCGTGCACGCCGAGCGCAGCGGCATCGTCCCAGGTATCCACGTCGTCGGCGGCGTGTTCGGGGACAGCTGCGGTCAGCAAATCAAGACTAGCAAGCAGGCTGAACACCGGGGCATTCGTTAAGGTGCCTGCCTGCGCCCGTTCCCGCACGCCGCGGTGCAGGGCCGCGGTGCTGTAAACGGCCAGGAGCGGCTGTTTCCTGCCGTCCGCCGACAACCCCAACACTCCGTCCGCCTCCGGCTCTGCGTCGAGGGCGGCAAGCAGCACCGGGACGGCGGCGGCGGCATGGGGCATGTCGCAGGCCAGCACGAGGACCCAGGGGGCCGGCGGCCTTCCGCTGCGCTCCAGTTCGTCCAGTCCGGCGGCGATGGCCGCGGCGGGCCCCGCGAAGGGCGGGTCCTCGCGGACGGTCAGCGCACCGGCCGGCAGTGCGTCCGGACGGGGCCCGACGACGACGAGCGCACCGGCGCCGCGCGCTGCGGCGACTGCCCGCTCAAGGAGGGTGGCGCCGTCGTACACCAATCCGGACTTGGGCACACCGCCAAGGCGGGAGGACCTGCCTCCCGCAAGAATCACCGCGTCGAATTCCACCCGCCCAGACTACCGGCCGCGCCCGCTGCCAAGGGCAGCAGGCACACGCCCGCGTCAGGCTGCCGATTCAGGCAACAGGAAAGGGTCCCAGTCAGGAGCAGGTTTCTCTAGCTCCTTGATCTGCCAGATGGTCCCGGTGGGCGCCGCCGGAGTGAAACGCAGCTTCCAGCCCATCTCGGCCGGTGTGTGGTCACTCTTGGCGTTGTTGCAGCGCAGGCACGCCGCCACCAGGTTTTCCCAGGAATCCGCGCCGCCCCTGGATTTGGGGTGGACGTGGTCAATGGTGTGGGCTGTCTTCCCGCAATAGGCGCAACGGTGTCCGTCGCGGCGCAGCACGCCACGGCGGGTGACCGCGGTGATCCTGTTGTACCGTGGCCGGATGTAGCGGTTGAGGAGGATCACGGACGGACGTCCGAGAATCTCCCGTGGCCCGACGACAGGCTCGTCGCCTTCGGCCACTACGCTCGCTTTTCCGGTGAGCACAAGGACCAGCGCCCGGCGGAAGGTAACTACCGCCAGCGGTTCATATCCAGCATTCAGAACGAGTGTGCGCATGCACGTACCTCTTCACGGCCGCACCCGTCAGGGGCACGAGGGCCGGCTGCCCTCTGCTTGTACGGGCTGTGGATCGACACCTCAAGAGTAAACATGCAATGCCCGGATCAACGAATCCGCACTATCAAACCCGGCGCATGTCGTCAAAAGTTCATGTGCCGGCCACGTAACGGACGGCCCTTCCGGACGGCTGGACAGCGGGCGTTAGCCGCGCGAAGCCGGTGCTTAACGCCACGAGCCCCACAGGTCAATGACCTGGGGGCTCGTGCACGAAGAAGGGAAATCAGCCGCCGACGCGGATGAAGACCGGGCCGGAGCCCACGTTGGCGCTGTAGAGGGCGGTGGTGCCGCCGTTCCAGCCGCCGTGTACGGCCATGCCGTTGCCGACGTAGACAGCAATGTGGGCCATGCCCATGCCGCCGTTCTGGTAGTAGATCAGGTCGCCGGGCTGGGCTTCCGCGGCGCTGACGGTGCGGCCGAGGGACAGGTAGTCGGCCGGCCAGCCGTGGAAGTTGATCCCCACAGCGGCCAGGGAGTTGCTGGCCAGGGCGGTGCAGTCCTGGGCGACGCCGAGCTGGGCGTAGGCGGCAGCGGCGATCGCTGCACCCTTGCCGCTGGCAACCTTGGTGGCCGGGGCGGCAGCAGCCTGGGTGGTCACGGAAAGCTTGGCAGCCGGGGCCGCGGCTTCTGCGGCCGGAGCCTCAGCTTCCTGGACCTCAACGGGGGCTTCCTCCACTACCGGAGCGGCAACGGTCTTGACGGCCGGGCGCTCGAACTTGATGGCGACGCTGGAGCCGGCGGAGATGCTTGCCTGCGCGACGGACTGGACTTCCAGGGTGGAAGCGGCGCTGGATTCGCGGGCAACGCTGGACTCGGCGGCGTTGGCGGCGACTCCGCTGGTCAGAACCAGGCCGGAAGCGGCGGCGATAACGGCCGCCTGGCGGCCCATGGTGCCGGCATTGTTGCCAACGGACTTGGCGATGACGGCAAGCGGTGCAGTCTTGGGGGCTGCGGCACGGTGGCGCGCAGCAATAGTGCGTGAAGACACGTAGAGGCCTCTCCCTATGCCCGCGAGGTAAGCTGTCGGATTCGGATGGGAGTCATCCGGCCGCAGGGCAGTTCCGGGTGGAAATGATCTGCGACTTAACCCCAAGGCCACCGTGAAGATGACCGGAAGTGGGTCCCCCGCCTCTGCCAGACGATGTTTTGCGAACGGATCCTTGAGCAGTGGCAGAGCTAGGCAATCCACTCAAGTGCATCAACTCTCTAAAAGTTGATGCGGTTTAGACGGTACAGCAATTCGGATCGAATGTCACATTCAGGTCACGGCACGTGACATTCATTCGAGAGAACTCCCTCAGATCGGGGTCTACAGCCAGCCATCCGGCTCGACGACGTCGCCGTTGACCATGACCTCGAAATGCAGGTGGCAGCCGGTGGAGGCGCCCGTGGTGCCGCTGAGTGCAACCACATCGCCGCGGTTGACGCTCTGGCCGACCGAGACATTGAAGGACGACAGGTGGTTATACGTGGTTTCCAGGCCGTTGCCGTGGTCGATCACCACGCGGTTGCCGCCGCCGTAGGGGTGCCAACCGGCGAACGTGACCTTGCCGGAAGCCGCCGCGTAGACCTCGGTGCCGCACTGCGCCGCGAAGTCGCGGCCGCGGTGGAATTCGCCGTAGCCACCCGTGAACGGGTCTATCCGGTAGCCGAAGGGCGAGACGGAAACCATGCTGGCCAGCGGAGCGCCCAGCGTCCCCTTGGAAGAAGCGGCCTGCACGGAGCCGGCGGACTGCGCGCTGAGCAGCTGGCGGAGCTTCGCGTCCGGGTCGGCCTTGGTGGAGACGGCCATGCGGCTGAAGTCGACCTTGGCGCTGGCAGAAACGGCGATCTCGGGCTGGGAACCTGCCATCGCAGTCCCCGGGGATCCAGCCTCGGAACTCGCGGTCATGGCGCCGGTTCCCGGGAGGGCAACGGTCATGATGAGTCCGGTGGCTGCAAGTGCTACGCCGGCCTTTTGACCCACTCCGCTCGCGGCGGCGAAGTCGGCTACCTGCTGCAGGGGGCTCCTGCGGGTGCGGGCTTCACGGTGGGAATCACGGGGCCGCTCGATCGTTGCGACGGCCCGTGGCCGCAGCTCAGCAACGGGGCCGGACGCACGCCTG
Organism: Arthrobacter cupressi; assembly: GCF_900099975.1. Lineage (GTDB taxonomy): Bacteria > Actinomycetota > Actinomycetes > Actinomycetales > Micrococcaceae > Arthrobacter > Arthrobacter cupressi. The sequence continues at coordinate 82,514 of NZ_FNEI01000001.1, read as the reverse complement.
CGGCCCCTGGTGTTCTGCGTGGTCAAAAGGTTCCTCTCTGGAAGCCTGCGAGGTTAGCTGTCGGATTCAGGTCAGAGAGTTCACAGACCTGGCCCGCAGAAAAGGCACGCGGCACAGAGCTATCCCCGGAAGGACACTGTGCAACATTGCATTCCCGTGCGGACTTCACCCCAAGGCTGCCTTCCGGCAACCAACGATGGTTCCCCCGCCCCTGCCAATGAACGGATTAATTCACCTGTTCCGCTGGCAGAGCTCGACTCCGGAGCAGGTAACGCTTTGGTATCGGCGCTAGTACCCAACTATAGGTGATTAACACCCTCAGTAATAAATTCGTTATCTTCCCGCGGCGCTCAGGCGACGGTCACAAAGACGTGCGCCGCGACCTCCGGAGGGAGCTCCAGCGCACCCTCAATGCCGGGGACACGAACTGAGATGTACTCCCCCGCCCGGGCCAAGGAGATCTGCGCGCCCGGGCGGATGCCACCTTCGTCCAGCTGGAGCAGCAGCTCCGGCTCAACCTGGATGGGCTCGGCCAGGCGGCTGACCACAACGCGGGCGTCCGGGGCGTAGGCTTCCATCGCCTGGAGGAGGTTCACCACGCCGTCGCCGAAGGGATGCGCCGCAGTCCCGCCGATCGCTTCAAGGCCCGGGATCGGATTTCCATACGGGGACTCGGTGGGGTGGTCGAGGAGTTCGTAGAGCCTGCGCTCAACGCGCTCGCTCATGACGTGTTCCCAGCGGCAGGCTTCGTCATGGACGTAGGCCCAGTCCAGGCCGATGACGTCGGCGAGCAGCCGTTCCGCGAGGCGGTGCTTGCGCATGACCTCGGTGGCGCGCTTGCGGCCGGTGGGCGTGAGCTCAAGGTGGCGGTCATTGGAAACGATCACAAGCCCGTCCCGCTCCATGCGGCCCACCGTCTGGGAAACCGTGGGACCGGAGTGCCGCAGGCGTTCGGCGATCCGGGCGCGAAGAGCGACGATGCCTTCTTCTTCGAGCTCCAAGATGGTTCGAAGATACATCTCAGTGGTATCGATCAGATCCGTCATCCAGCTCAGCTCCTCGAGCACAGTATCTTGGCTATTTTCCACCGTACCGCAAGCGGTCGGGCGGCCGTTTGGCGGGCATTTTGGCCCGGACCCCACACCCCCAGCCTAACTTATTTGGAATAACTCTTGATAATTCCCGGCGGCGGGTGGGCCCATTCTCCGGGCCGTGGCGCACTGTGACAGTCCGGTTCTGCCCTGCCCGCGAAGTCAGGCAGAATTGGGGAGGCGACGGCGCACTTCTGCCACCCGCCACGAACCACCAGGCCGCTACACCATTGGAGCTAAACCGTGAGCGAGAACAGCATCACTATCCCGGCAGACCTGAAGCCTGTTGACGGCCGGTTTGGCGCCGGGCCCTCGAAAGTCCGCCCGGAGCAGATCGAAGCACTCTCCGCCGCCTCCGCAACCATCCTCGGCACCTCGCACCGCCAAGCCCCGGTCAAGAACCTTGTGGGTTCCGTCCGCGAAGGCCTGAGCGACTTCTTCCGTGCTCCCGACGGCTACGAGGTGATCCTCGGCGTCGGCGGTTCCACTGCGTTCTGGGACGTCGCCAGTTTCGGCCTGGTGGAGAAGAAGGCCCAGCACCTGTCCTTCGGCGAGTTCGGCTCCAAGTTCGCCGCAGCCACCAACAAGGCCCCGTTCCTGGAAGCCTCCTCCATCATCAAGTCCGAGCCGGGCACCCGTCCCGCCGCTTCGGCCGAGGCCGGCGTCGATGTTTACGCCTGGCCGCAGAACGAAACCTCCACCGGCGTCGCCGCGCCCGTGAAGCGGGTTGACGGTGCCGACGACGGCGCGCTCATCCTGGTGGACGCCACCTCCGCCGCCGGCGGCCTCGACGTCGACGTCGCCGAAGCCGATGTGTACTACTTCGCCCCGCAGAAGAACTTCGCGTCCGACGGCGGGCTGTGGCTGGGCCTGTTCTCTCCCGCCGCGCTGGAGCGCGCCGCGCGCGTCAAGGCCAGCGGGCGCTGGATCCCGGACTTCCTGGACCTGCAGACGGCGATCGACAACTCCAAGCTGAACCAGACCTACAACACTCCGTCGCTGAGCACCCTGGTCACCCTGGATGCCCAGGTGCAGTGGCTGAACAACAACGGCGGCCTGGACTTCGCGGCCAAGCGGACCGCGGACTCCGCTCAGCGGGTCTATCAGTGGGCCGAAGCTTCCGAGTTCGCCACCCCGTTCGTGGCCAAGGCCGAAGACCGCTCAAACGTCATCGCCACGATCGACTTCGACGACTCCGTGGACGCAGCGGCCATCGCCAAGATCCTGCGCGCCAACGGGATCGTGGACACCGAGCCGTACCGCAAGCTGGGCCGCAACCAGCTGCGCATCGCCACCTTCGTTGCGATCGAGCCGGACGACGTTTCGGCGCTGCTGGCCAGCATCGACTACGTGGTGGGCGAACTGCGCAAGTAGCACACGCGGCAGCGCCCGCCCTGGTCTTCCGGGCGGGCGCTGCCGCGTTTAATTGGCTAAAGGTCCGGCGTCTCCGCGGCCGATACCGATGCGATCCGGAAGACCCGCAGTCCCCTCGCCCTGCGGTCGAAACGCAGGCGCAGCTGCCGCGCCCTGATGATCCAGACGAGCCCGACGACGGCGGCGGAGATCCCGGCCGCGGCGGCGATTCCCAGGGACCAGCGGGGGCCGGCGACGTTGGCGATCCAGCCCACGAGGGGCGCCCCGAGGGGTGTCCCGCCCATGAAGATCGCCATGTATAGCGCCATCACCCGCCCGCGCATTACCGGGTCAGTGGTGGATTGCACGTAGCCGTTGGCGCTGGTGATCATGGTCAGGGCAAACAGCCCAACGGGTACCAGCGCGCATCCGAACAGGAGATAGTTGGGCGCGAGGGCGGCCAGCAGGCTCGCCACCCCGAAGGCTCCCGCGGCGCCGAAGATCAGGCGCAGGCGGGGCCGTCCCCGCCGGGCCGAAAGCAGGGCACCGGCCACGGAGCCGATGGCCATCACGGAATTCATGAGGCCGAATGCGCCGGCGTCCATACCGAATTCCGTGCCCACCATGGCGGCGATGAAGAGAACGAAGTTCAGCCCGAGAGTGCCCATGATGAAGATCGCCACGAGGACCACCACGATGTCCCGGCGGTGCCGCACGTACCGCAGGCCCTCCCGGATGCGGCCCTTGCCTGCCGCGGCCCGCGGCTGGGCGCGCAGGGTACCCGCGGGGATATTGCCCAGCGCGAGGATCATCGCCAGGAATGTCACTGTATTTAGCAGGAAGACCCAGCCCGGGCCGACCACGACGGTGAGCACGCCGGCCACGGCCGGTCCGATCATGCGGGCCACGTTGAACGAGGCACTGTTGAGCGCCACGGCGTTCGCGAGGGATTCATCACCGACGAGCTCGGACACGAAGGTCTGCCGGACCGGTGCGTCCAGCGCGGACACCAAGCCCAGCAGCAGGGCAAAAACGTAGACATGCCACAACTGGCCGGCGCCGGCCAGCACCAGGATTCCCAGGCCCGTGCTCAGCAAGGCCATGAGGCCCTGGGTCAGGAAAAGGAGGCGGCGGCGGTCATAACGGTCCGCGAGCAGGCCGGCCCAGGGCGCGAGGAAGAGCTGTGGGCCCATTTGCAGGGCGAGCGTGATGCCCATGGCCCCGGCATCGTGGTTGCTGAGGTGGTCAAAGACCAGCCAGTCCTGGGCGGTGCGCTGCATCCAAGTGCCGACGTTGGAGACCAGGGCCCCGAGGAACCAGACGCGGTAATTGCGGATGTGCAGGGATCTGAAGGTGGACATCAATTGCCGCCTTCGTCCGGATCACCTGCAGGACAACCCAAAGACTATTCAGCCTCGGTTTCGCCGTCGGGTCCGGTCTCCGCGTCCTCGGCTTCGCCGTTGTCGTCCCCATCGTTGTCCGAAGCGGCGACCTCGCCCGCAGCCTCGCCGCCCGAGGCGTCACCGGTAACGTTCCCGTCGGATTCCGCGGCGACGTCACCGTCAGCCACGTCCTCGGAATCGTGCTCCTCTGATTCAGCTTCCGCGGATTCAGCGCCGTCGGAACCGTGCTCCGGAGCCTGCGCCTCGTCCTCGGGACGGACGCGCTTGGCCCACGGCACCCATTCGGGAGCCAGGATGGAATCCTCCGAGGGCAACAGGCCGAGTTCACTCACGGTCACCGTCTTGGACCGTGAATTGCGTGTGACCACGGCGTACCACTGCCAGCCGCCGTAGCCCGGAAGCCGGGACTCGAACAGGTGAGTGACCACCCGTTCGCCTTCGGACTTCGCGGCGATGTGCGCGCCGATCTCGCTTTCCTTGGCGATCGTCGCCACGGCCTCGCGTGCGACGTCGACGGCGGCAGCCAGGAATGCGTCCGGCTTGCCTGTCCGCCACGCCGGTACGCCGGCCCGCGGTTTGGCGGCCGGAACCTTGGCCGGGGCTTTCGCCTGGGGCCTGGCGGATTTCCGCGCGGAAGCGCCGCCGGCCGCTGCTGCGGGAGCGCCGGTCTGGCCTGCTTCTACGGATTCGGAGGTCATGGGTGGCCTAAGCCTCAAGCTCGTCGGCAACCTTGCGGAGGACAGCCGCGATGGCCTTGCCCTTGGCGCCTTCGGGGTACTTGCCGGCGGAGAGGCTGCCGGACAGCTTGTCCAGCACGGAGACGAGGTCCTGGACCACGGGGGCGAGCTCGCGGGCACCCATGCGCTTGGCCTTGGCGACGGAAGGCAGCTTGTCCAGCACGCGCAGGCCCAGCGCCTGGGCGCCGCGGCGGCCATCGGCCACACCGAATTCAACCCGGGTGCCGGCCTTGAGCTCGCTTACGCCTGCGGGCAGCGCCGACTTGGGCAGAAACACTTCCTGGCCGTCTTCGGCGGCGAGGAAGCCGAAACCTTTGTCCTTGTCATACCACTTGACCTTGCCGGTGGGCACGTATTCAACCTTCTTCGTTCTTGCGTGGAGACACGGCCGGCAGCTCACCGCATCCGCAGGGTCCTGCGGGATCAGGGGCAATTGCCTGCTCCGTGTTGGTCTGTTCCTCCAAGGTTATCGTGCCGGGCAGCGATCCCGTGCTTCAGCGCGGGCTGTTAGCGTTGCTTGCATGAGTATCACCGGCTACCGCCGCCCCCTGACGATCGCCGCCGCCGTCGTCGCTTTGCTGTCCCTGGCCGCCGTGGGCGGGGTCATGGCCATCGCCGCCGCGGGCAGTGCCGCCCCGGCTTGGATGACCTCCCTTGCGCTCTACGGCCTGCCGGCCGCGTTCCTGGCAATGCTCGTCCTGGTGGTGGATGCGGTCGTCCAACGCCGCAGGAAATAAGCCCGGGTGCTGCGGCTCCCGGGGGCGGTAACGTTGAAGTGATGTCCCTCATCCGCGCGCTCAGCAAAGACCTGGAAGCGCGCAGCGACGACTCGCTGCGGGCCCTGTTTGCCGCGCGGCCGGACCTGATTTCCCCTGCTGCCCCGGACTTCGCAGCCCTCGCGGCGCGGGCCAGCGCGCGGGTGAGCGTGCAGCGCGCCCTGGAACGCCTCAACAAGCCGGAGATGCAGGTCCTGGAGGCCCTGCACCTTTGCACCAATCCGGACACAGGCCACGGCATTTCCGCTCCGGGCCTGAAAAAGGCGATCGCGGGAGCCACCCTGACCGCGCTCGAAGGAATCCTCCACCGGCTCGAGGCCCTGGCCCTCATCCACCGCTGCGAACCGCCCCCGGGCACCCAACCCGCCGGGTCCAGGCACCGTTTCTACCTTCCGGTGGGCACCCTGAAGGACGTGGTGGGCATCTACCCCGCGGGCCTGGGCCGCAGCTACACGGAACTGGTCCGCCTGCAGCCGGCCTTCGCGCAGCGGGTGGTCCAACTGGTTGCCGAGTTGCGCCGCAGCGGGGCCGGCGTTCCCGAGGCGGCAACCCCCATGGAGGCCGCCTTGGCGCTGCAGCGCTGGACGTCGGCGCCGAAGGACCTGGACGGCATCCTCGCCGGGGCCCCGGAACGGACCCGGGCCCTGCTGGACAGGTTCGGCAGCTGGGCGATGGGGGCCGTGCCCCAGGCGCAGCGGATGGCGTCGATCAGCAATGAGGGGCCCGACGTCGGCCCCGTCGACTGGCTCCTCGCCCGCGGCCTGCTCGTCCCGCTGGACGCCTCACATGTGGAACTCCCGCACAGTGTGGGCCTGGCCCTGCGCGGCGGCATGATCGTGGACCACTTCACGGTGGAGGCGCCCCTGCCGGAGCTGGGCCTGACCAGTGCATTGCTGCGCCGGAACGCTGCCCTCGGCGCCATCGCCGAGGCCTTGCGGATCCTTGGCGAGTTGCTGGCCGCCGTCCGCGAGCAGCCGCTGGCCACGCTGCGCACCGGCGGGGTGGGTGTGCGGGAACTCAAGCGCCTCGCGGACCGGCTGCGTCTTGAGACCCGGGAGGCGGGGCTCTTCCTGGAGATCGCCGCGCTGGCCGGGCTGCTGCGCCTGGATGTGGACAGTTCCACCTGGATCCAGCCGCCGGGCCTGGAATGGCTCGCCCTGCCGCGCCAGGAACAATGGCTTTGGGTGGTCAATGCCTGGCTGGCGAGCGAACGCGCGCCCTCACTCGTGGGCCAGGCCGTATCCACCTCCGCCGGGCACCAGGGCAGGCCCAATTCGGCTGGCACCAGCATCAATGCCCTGTCCGGCGAGGCCCAGCGGCCAGACGCCCCGCTGATCCGACGGCGGGTGCTGGAGATCCTGCAGGAACTCACCGAGGAGGCCTCCGCCCCGGACGGCCGCGCCCCCGTGCTCGACGCGCGATCCGTGCTGGAGCGGGCCGAGTGGTCCCAGCCGCGGATGGCCCGCCGCTTCAGTTCCCTGGTGCCTGGGATACTGCGGGAGGCCGAACTCCTGGGTTTGATCGGCTCCGGCGCGCTGACCCAATTGGGTGCGGCGATCGCCGCCGAGGAGCCGGACCACGCGCTGGACATCCTCGGCGAACACCTGCCGGCAGCCGTCAACCACATCCTGCTTCAGGCCGACCTCACCGCGGTCGCGCCCGGGTATCTCGCACCGGGCCTCGGCGAGCGCCTCACCCTGCTCGCGGACGCCGAGGGCCAGGGCCCTGCCACCATCTACCGTTTCTCCGAAGCGTCAGTCCGCAGGGCCCTCGACGCCGGCCAGGACGCCGCGGCCATCCTGCAGTTCCTGCGCGAGCACTCCGCCACCGAGGTGCCGCAACCCCTGGAATACCTGGTGCGGGACACCGCCTCCCGGCACGGCAGGCTGCGCGTCGCCAGCAGCGCGAGCTTCATCCAGAGCGACGACGAGGCCGCCATCTCCGAGCTCCTCCAGGAGACCGGGGCGGCAAGCCTTGGCCTTGTCCGGATCGCCCCCACCGTGCTGACCTCAGCGGCCAGTCCCCGGGAAACCGCGAGGGTACTGCGCGAGCTGGGACTGTCGCCCACCGTGCAGGAGCCCGAGCCCGCCGTCGTGCGCTACAAGCGGACCGCCGCCGCCACCGGCAGTGCCAGGCCGGTCTATTCGGCGCCCCGTTCGGCTCCGGCACAGGACGACGTCGAGGCGCAGCTTGCGGTGCTGCGGCACCGTCCGGGCGGGGCTGCGGAAACCTCCGGCGAGGCGGCCGCGCAACTGGGACTTGAAGCGCTGCAGCGCGCCATCCGGCTGAAGCAGGCCGTGACCATGAACGTGGTGGACGGGGACGGGAATTCCAACAGCGAGACCGTTGTTCCTGTCTCCGTGTCCGGCGGCAGGGTGCGGGTGTTCGATCCTGCCCGGGACACCGAACGGGTTCTGTCCATCCACCGTATTGTCGACGTCGAGCCCGCGGCCGGACAGACCGCCAGGCCGGCAAGTAAGGGAGCAGAGTGAACGACGGTCCGCTGATCGTGCAGAGCGACAAGACCATCCTGCTGGAAGTGGACCACGAACTCGCCACCGAGGCCCGGCACGCCATCGCGGCGTTCGCCGAACTCGAACGTGCCCCCGAACACGTGCACAGTTACCGGCTCACCCCGCTGGGTCTCTGGAACGCCAGGGCGGCAGGGCTCGATGCGGAAAAGGTCCTGGACACCCTCCTGCGGTATTCGCGGTTCCCGGTGCCGCACTCGCTGCTGCTGGACGTCGAGGAAACCATGTCCCGCTACGGGCGGCTGCGCCTGGAGAAGGATCCGCAGCACGGACTGGTGATGCGCACTGACGATTACCCGGTGCTCGAGGAGGTCATCCGGGCCAAGAAGATCGCGCCCCTGCTGGGCCCTCGGATCGACGGCGAAACCGTGGTGGTCCATTCCTCGCAGCGGGGGCAGCTCAAGCAACTGCTGCTCAAGCTCGGCTGGCCGGCCGATGACCGGGCGGGCTACGTCGACGGGACGCCGCACCTTATCAGCCTCATCGAGGAAGGCTGGCACCTGCGGCCGTACCAGAAGCTGGCCACAGAGAACTTCTGGTCCGGCGGAAGCGGCGTGGTGGTGCTCCCCTGCGGCGCGGGCAAGACCATCGTGGGTGCCGCCGCCATGGCCACCGGCTGCACCACCACCCTGATCCTGGTAACCAACACGGTCGCGGCACGGCAGTGGAAGGACGAGCTGCTCCGGCGGACCTCGCTGACGGAGGACGAGATCGGCGAATACTCCGGCTCGGTCAAGGAAGTCAGGCCGGTAACGATCGCCACGTACCAGGTGCTGACCACCAGGCGAGGCGGAATCTATCCGCACCTTGAACTCGTGGACGGGCACGACTGGGGCCTGATCATCTACGACGAGGTCCACCTCCTGCCGGCCCCGATCTTCCGCATGACCGCGGACCTGCAGGCCCGGCGCCGCCTCGGCCTGACCGCCACGCTGGTGCGTGAGGACGGCCGGGAGGGCGAGGTCTTTTCGCTCATCGGGCCGAAACGCTATGACGCACCGTGGAAGGACATCGAGGCCCAGGGCTACATTGCACCGGCTGACTGCGTGGAAGTGCGCGTGGATCTGCCGCGGGACGAGCGCGTGGCCTATGCGATGGCCGAGGATGCGGACAAGTACCGTCTGTGTTCGACGTCGGAAACCAAGACCGCACTGGTGGAACAGCTGGTTGCCGCTCATGCGGGCGAGCAGCTGCTGGTGATCGGTCAGTACATCGACCAGCTCGACGAAATTGGCCAGCGCCTGGACGCCCCGGTCATCAAGGGCGAAACCTCGGTGCGGATGCGGCAGAAACTCTTCGACGCGTTCCGTACCGGGGAGATCAATACCTTGGTGGTCTCGAAGGTGGCCAACTTCTCCATCGACCTGCCGGAGGCTTCCGTGGCGATCCAGGTCTCGGGTTCCTTCGGGTCCCGGCAGGAGGAAGCCCAGCGGCTTGGCAGGCTCCTGCGCCCCAAGAAGGACGGCCGGGCGGCGCGGTTCTATGCCTTGGTTGCCCGGGACACCCTGGATCAGGACTTCGCCGCCAAGCGCCAGCGCTTCCTGGCCGAACAGGGGTACGCCTACCGGATCATGGACGCTAAGGACGTCGGCGCCGCGGGCTGATTTCCACCTCCTCGTGCCGTTCCGGAAGGCGTACTTTGGACCCCCAAAAAAGCCGGGCGAAAAACGATTGTCGACGCTCGACTGCGAGGCTATAATCAAGCCGCCGGGGGTGCTTCCGTTGGACGGACCGAACTCAGAGGGGTCCGCCAGACCCTGCTGCGAGGCCGGGCCGGCGTCGCAAGACGCCACCTGCGCGTGACTGCCACTCTTCCCCAGCTGACGCCCGGCACTCCTCCCCCAATTACCCGTCCCATCACTTCCCCGCCTGGCACCGGCTGGCCCGGCAGCGCCCGCGGCCGCCGTCACGGACTGCGGCGCCCTGCCTCCGGGCCGGGCACATCAAGCGTCCTCAATGAATGGGAAGCGATCAGGATGCAAAGAAAAACACGTGCGCAAATCGGCGTCGGATTAGCCGTCTTTGCGCTGGCCCTGAGCGGCACCTCCGCCGCCCGGGCAAACCTCGCCGGAAGCAGCTTCGATGCTGCGGACGGCAACCTCGTCGTCGATGACGAGGCCAAGGACTGGGCCAACGTCGGCATCGACTGTCCGCCCGGCACCGTCCTGGGTTGCGCAATTGACAAGCCCACGGGCCAGACGGACGACTCGTTCGGCAACGGCACCAAGGAAGACGACGCCGTCCCGAGCGTGATCGACGGCTCCATTCCGAACAACAAGAGCGATCTTCTCCGCTTCTACACCCGGCTCATTCCGGAAAACGGCGATGATTTCCTCTACCTGGCCTGGGAGCGCGTCCAGGAACCGAGCGGCACAACCAACATGGACTTCGAGTTCAACCAGTCCAAGGTGCTCTCCGCGAATGGTGTCACCCCGGTCCGTACCGCCGGTGACGTCCTGATCAAGTACGACCTCTCACAGGGCGGCGTGAACCCGATCCTTGGCTACCACCTCTGGGTGACCACAGGTAACGCGCGCACGGTGTGTGAAGCATCGAACACCGTGCCTTGCTGGGACAAGGTCCACAGCCTGACAGGGTTCTTTGAAGGCTCAATCAACTCCGGTCCCGTCGTTGATCCCATTGCCCCGGACGCCCCCCGCACCCTGAGCACGCGGACCTTCGGCGAAGCTGCCATCAACCTGACCGATGCCGACATCATTGAACCAGGGGCCTGCCTCCCCTTCGCATCCGCCTACTTGAAGAGCCGCTCGTCCGACTCCTTTACCGCGGCCGTGAAGGACTTCATCGCCCCGATCAGCGCCGGTGAATCCCGGTGTGGAACGATCAACGTGGTCAAGCAGGATGACGACAGCCCGGCCTCCGCACTCCAGGGTGCCGTCTTCACGCTGTACAACGACAATGCCCCCGTGGGCGGAACCCTCGGTGCCGAGGACACAGCCACAACCACCACCTGCACCACTGGTGCTGATGGCAAGTGCTCCTTCACCAACATCCCGGTGGGCAGCTACTGGGTAGTGGAAACCACGACGCCTCCCGGCCACGACACCGCGGCCCCTCAGGCTGTCACGGTGACCGGCGGTTCAACGGTGACCCTTACCTTTGTCGATCCACGCGACTTCAAGATCATTGTCCTCGTGTGCAAGGAAGCCAATAACTCGCTCTACCCGAGCACGGTTACCGTTGACGGCGTGGACAAGACCTCGCTCGCGGCGGCGCCTGCCGGCCTGACAGCAGCACAGCTGTGCGGCCTGGGCGGGGCAGCCTATGACGACAAGAGTTACGGAAACCACCCGGCGAACGTCAACATCCCACAGTAGCGATCCCTGATCCGCTCACGCGGTTTACAGCAGACCGCCATGGTGAATCCGCGTTGGACCCCGGCAAGCGCTGGGGTCCAACGTTTTGTCCGCACGGCGCCGGGCCTCAGCCACGGCGCGCCTTTGCGACAGTTTCCGGGCCGAACAAGTATTCCGCGGCGGTCGCCCGCACCACCTCGCTGACCGTATCCAGCAGGGATGAGGACGTCCGCCATCGCTGCCAGTACAGGGGAACGTCGAAGGGGCGGTCCGGGGCCAGCTGGACCAGGCGCCCGGCGTCGAGCTCCGGCCGGGATTGGATTTCGGGGACCAGTGCCCAGCCCAGGCCGAGGCGGACGGCGTCAAAGAAGTCTTGCGACGCCGGCACATAGTGCCGCGGCCCCCGCGCCGGCCGCTCCGCGCGGCTGCGCGACTTCTTGAACAGGCTCCCGAGAAAGGCGTCCTGGTAGGTGTCTTTCCTGTCGAAGTCGACGCCGGGTGCAGCGTTCAGCAGGAACGGGTCCGGCAGCCCGCCGTCGCCGAAGCCCGGCAGCCACCGTTCCAGGAAATCCGGTGCGGCCACGGCCCGGTAGCGCATGATGCCCAGCGCTTCCACCCGGCATCCCTGTACCGCCTCGGGGGTGGCCGTTACCGCCGCCATGACATCACCCGAACGCAACAGCCCTGCCGAATGCTGTTCGTCGTCCCGGCGGAGGTCGAAGGCCACGTCCAGCCCTGCGGGCATCCTCGCCAGTGCGCGAAGGAACCATACGGCCAGGGAATCGGCATTGACGGCAATGGGGAGGGCGTGGTGGCCCGAGCCGCCGACCGCCAATCCCAGCTCCCGCCCGGCGTCTTCCTCGAGTTGCGCCATCTGCCTGGCCAGGCGCAGCACCACCTCCCCCGCCGGAGTTGCTTCGACCGGGTTGCTGCGCCTCAGCAGCACCTGGCCGGCACCGTCCTCCAAGGCTTTGAGTCGTTGGGAGACCGCGGATGCGGTGACATGCAGCCGCCGCGCCGCGGCTTCGAGCGTTCCTTCACTGACCACGGCGGCGAAGGTATGCAGTTGCTCGGAAGAAAAGCGGCCCATAAGAAGATCTTACTGAAGCTTAGAATCTTTAGCTGGTCTAAGCTGTGCTCCGCCCGTAGCGTCGATGGGGTGGACATCAGCGGAATCATTCAAGCAATCATCCTGGGCCTGGGCACCGGACTTGCCCTCATCGTTGCCATCGGGGCACAGAACGCCTTCGTCCTGCGCCAGGGGCTCCTTGGCCGGCACGTGGGGCCCGTGGTCGCGGCCTGTGCATTGTCCGACGCCGCGCTCATCGCTGCAGGGATCTGCGGCATGGGCGGACTGGTCACCGCCGCGCCCGTCGCCGTCGTGGTGCTGCGCTACGTGGGGGCCGCGTTCCTGCTGTGCTACGGCGTCATGGCGGCGCGGCGTGCCCTTCGCCCGCAGGCCCTGCTTCCCGCGGAAGCCAACGATGAGAAACTGCCCGCAGAATCACTGGCTGCAGAAGCGCCGAACGCGGGGAACGGGCCCGCACGGATGGGGTCCCCGGGGCCCGGGTCGACAGCCCTCGCAACCAAAACCCGCGTCAACCGCCTGGCCCCGGTCCTGGCTACGATCCTGGCCCTGACCTGGCTCAACCCGCACGTCTATTTGGACACGGTGGTCCTGCTGGGCTCGGTGGCCAACGCCCAAGGCGGCAGCCTGCAGTGGTGGTTCGGCGCCGGAGCGGTGCTGGGCAGCATCCTGTGGTTTTGCGCGCTGGGCTTCGGGGCCCGCCTGCTGCGGGGGTTCTTTGCCCGTCCCGCCTCATGGCGGATCCTCGACGGCGGTATTGCCGCCACGATGATCGCGCTGGCGGCAGGCCTGGTGCTGGGAAACTGACGCCGGGCGGCGTCAGGCCACCAGCCGCCCTTCACGTGCGGCCGGGACGGCGTCCACCGTGGCCCAGGATGCCGGGGCGGAGAGTTTGGAGTCCGCAAAGCGCTCGGCCTCGGCCAGGTGGTCGAAGGTCTCGTGCCCGAGGCGGCCCGATTCCGCATCGAGGTAATGGACGTGGTATTCGGTCCCGTGGTCGGTCTTCGGTGCTGCTTGCTTGGTCATGGCTCCAGTGTGGAACCAAGCACTGACAATTTTTGCCCTCCCGTTCCGGCGTGTCCGCATCCCGGCGGCCGGCGGTTCCGCCACCTGGATATTTCTCCCAACAAGCTTCCAGCAAACACACAGTTACTGGGAGGACCATGAATGCATGAAGAAAAACGGTCCTGAAGCCAAGCTCCTCGTTGTCGATGACGAACCCAACATCCGGGAACTGCTTTCCACATCGCTGCGGTTCGCGGGCTTCGACGTCGTCGCCGCAGCGAACGGACGCGAGGCGCTGGCCGCCGTCGAGCAGCATGCTCCCGATCTTGTGGTCCTGGACGTCATGCTTCCGGACATGGACGGATTTACCGTGACGCGGCGCCTGCGGGCGTCCGGCAAACACTTCCCGGTCTTGTTCCTGACTGCCAAGGATGACACCGAGGACAAGGTCACCGGCCTCACGGTCGGCGGGGATGACTATGTCACCAAGCCCTTCAGCCTCGACGAGGTGGTGGCGCGGATCCGTGCCGTGCTGCGGCGGACGCAGCCGATGGAGGATGACGACGCGGTGATCCGGGTGGATGACCTGGAGCTCGACGACGACGCGCACGAGGTCCGCCGCGGCGGCACCGTGATCGAGCTGTCGCCCACCGAGTTCAAGCTGCTCCGCTACCTGATGCTCAACCCGAACCGGGTGCTTTCCAAGGCGCAGATCCTGGACCATGTCTGGGAATACGACTTCAACGGCGACGCGTCGATCGTGGAGTCCTACATTTCCTACCTGCGCCGCAAGGTGGACATTGACCCCGATTCGGCAGGCCTTATCCAGACCAAGCGCGGCGTGGGCTACGTGCTGCGGACGGCGGAGAAGCGCTGACCTTGAGCGATCGTTGGAAGTCGGCTTCGCTGAAGTCGCAGCTCGTGGCCATCATCATGGGCCTGCTGCTTCTGGCGCTGGCCGCAACGGGCGCCGGAACCCTGACCCTGGTGCGCAGCTACCTGCAGGACCAGGTGGATGACAAGCTGCGCACCGCCGTCGAAATCGCTCGCCAGCAGCGTTCCTTCGACAAGCTCTCCGAACCCAACCCGGCCGTCCCCACCGACTACTCCCTGATGCTCCTGAGCCCGGGCAGTCCGCCGTACCCCTTCGGGGGCAACAAGGACATCCACCCGGATATCGAGAGCATCACCCCGGAGGCCGCCCGGTCCTACGGGCTGCAGCCGTTCCAGGTGCGCGGCACGGACGGTAACAACTGGCGCGTCGTCGCGGTCGCCGTCGTCGATACCAGTACGGGGCAGAACGCGGTGGTGGTCGTGGGGCTGCCGCTGACCCCGGTGGACAAGGTCATGGAGCACGCCACCCTGGTGGTGGTCGGCGTCGGGCTGCTGACGCTGGTGCTGGCCTTCTTCATCGCCACCTGGACGGTGGGCCGGTCCTTCCGGCCCTTGGTGCGCGTGGAGAAGACAGCGGCCGCCATCGCGGCGGGCGACCTGTCCCGCCGCGTCGACATCGAAAACCCCGCAACGGAGGTGGGCCGGCTGAGCGCATCCTTGAACGCAATGCTTGCCCACATCGAAAGATCGTTTGCGGCGAGAGCCGCCTCGGAGGCGCGGATGCGTCGCTTCGCGGCTGATGCCTCGCATGAGCTGCGCACTCCCCTGGTCACCATCCGCGGTTTCTCGGAGCTGTACCGCCATGGCGCCCTGGCCACGCCCGAGGACGTCGGGACGGCGATGGGCCGGATCGAAAGCGAAGCCAAGCGCATGGGGTCCATGGTCGAGGACCTGCTGATGCTCGCCCGCCTGGACGAACAGCGGCCGCTGCAGCTGCACCCGGTGGACCTGCGACTGCTGGCGAACGACGCCGTGGTGGACTCCCTGGCGAATTCGCCCGGGCGGGCGTTCTCGCTCACCGGGATCGACGGCGGACCGGCCACGGCGGCTCCAGTACTGGGCGATGAGGCGAAGCTCCGGCAAGTGCTGGGCAACCTGGTGGGCAACGCGCTCCGCTACACTCCCGAGGGCAGCCCGGTGGAGATCGGCGTCGGCGTCCGCCGCACGGAGGGCGGGGATTTCTCGGTCCTGGAAGTGCGGGACCACGGCGCGGGTGTCCCTGTGGAGGAGCGGTCGCGGATCTTCGAACGCTTCTACCGCGCCGATACTTCGCGGACCCGCGAAACCGGCGGCAGCGGACTGGGACTGGCAATTGTTTCGGCAATCATCACCTCGCACGGCGGGACAGTGCGGGTGGAAGACACCGACGGCGGCGGGGCCACCTTGGTGGTCAGCCTCCCCACAGCCAGCGGGCCGGCCGGCCGGGGTCCTGCCGGGCAGGGCGCCGGCGAGGGCAAGAATGCAGCGGACGCGGCTGCGGGAACCGCATCCTGACCCGCCCGTCACCCCCCGTGTGGTGCCCCTGTTCGACCGCGGTAATGGAGTTGTCCACATAACGGCGCTGTCCACATAACGACTCTGTCCACATAACGGCCCTGGGCTCTGGAGGGCCGCCATAGCCGGCCCTAGGCTCGTTGGCGTGGACCACAGCCAGCCGCATTAGCGGACCCGCCAGAGTCGAAAGGCAACGCCATGAGCGTCATTTCCGTCGATACCGAATTGCTCCAGTTGAAGTCAACCAACGTCAAGGCGACGGAGGACCGAATCAGGGCAGACGTCCAGGCCATGAAGCGCGGGCTGGATGAACTCGATGCCACGTGGAAAGGCACGGCTGCCACCAATTTCCAGAGCCTCATTGCCGAATGGACACTGACGCAAAACAAGGTGGAAGCATCACTGGCCTCCATCAACCTCGCGCTGTCGACGGCGGCTGCCGCCTACCTGCAGACCGAGCAGGGGAACACCCAGAGGTTCAGCTACTAGGCCATTCAGCCACTGGGCAGTGCAGCTACTGGGCGTTTCAGCTCCCGGGCAGTTCACGCTCCCAGCCGCTGCACCTCCGCCCGCGCAAGCTCTGCGGGGCCGGGCCATCCCCCAGGCCGGCCCCGCAGTTTCACATCGCCCGCGGCCGCATGTTCTGGTTCTCGCCCCGGCCGCATGTTCTAGTTCTCGGGCGTGCCTCGGTGCTAGTTCTCGGGCGTTCCCTGGTGGAAGCGGAGGCGCCACTGGCCGCGGTCGAGCAGCCAGAGCGAACTGCGCAGGGAGGCACCCGAACGCGACAGGCTGCGGTAGTTGAGCAGCATGGAGTTTTCGCTGAGACGGTCGGCGCTCAGGAGCTCCACCTCGATGGCTTCTCCGGGATCTTCCTCGAGGGCCATCAGCATCGCGTCCCTCGTCCAGTAGCGGCCGGAGCTGCCGATCTCGGCGAAATCAGGGTGCAGCAGGACGCCGATCCTGCCGATGTCCGCCCGCACGTCAGGGCGCAGGAGTTCCCGTTCCAGGGCAAGCACCACGTCCTCGGCCGGAGGACCGCCGGAGGGCAGGATTTCGTCGTCGAGTTCGCTGAAGAGGTCGGCCTGCCCGAAGATGCCGGACTCCCCGAAAAGGGCCGGCTCCGCGTGCAACTGGCCAGTCGCCGCGCGTGTGGGGGCTGGAGGTGCTGTGGGGGCTGGAGGTGCTGCGGGGGCTGGTGCACCGGCTGCGGAGCCCGGTGCCGCGGTGGGCGTTGATGCGCCGCCTGCCGCCACGGGCTGCAGGGCGCCAGGGAAGCCTGGGCCTACCGGCGCCGGGCTTCCCTGCTGGTACGCCAAGGCCACGGCCCGGGCGCGCTCGTCCGCGGCTTCGTTGAGGTCGTGGCCCGCATGCCCCTTGACCCATTCGAAGGTGTACCTGCGGCCCACGATGGCCTGGTCGATTTCTTTGAGCAGGTCCACGTTGAGCACCGGCTTGCCGTCGGCCTTGCGCCAGCCTTTCCGCTTCCAGCCGGGCATCCATTTGGTGATGCAGTTGATGACGTACTGGCTGTCGCACAGGATCCGGAGGTCTTCCTGCGGCAGGTGGGCGGTGGAGCGGAAGAGATCCAGCACCGCCATCAGTTCGCCCTGGTTGTTGGTGCCGTGCGGCCAGCCCCCTGCCTGCCAACAGGAGTCGTCAATGTACCAGGCCCAGCCGGCAGGCCCGGGATTGCCGAGGGCGGAGCCGTCGGCGGCAGCAATAATCGTCATGCCTTCAATCCTGCCAGACGGGACAGACAGCGAAACCCGGCAGCGCTGGAGTCCCCACTCCCGGGAATACGGGCGAAGGCCGCGGACATGGGCAGAGGGAAACGCCGGGAAACGCCAACGGCGGCCTCCACCGAAGTGGAGACCGCCGTCGTCGTAACACGGAGTGGCTGAGCGCTTAGAAGCCGCCCATGCCGCCCATCTCGTCGGCGCCGGGGCCTGCCGGGGCAGCCTTCTCAGGCTTGTCGGCAACAACGGCCTCGGTGGTCAGGAACAGACCGGCGATGGAGGCAGCGTTCTGCAGGGCAGAGCGGGTGACCTTGACCGGGTCGTTGACACCGGCGGCCAGCAGGTCCTCGTAAACGCTGGTGGCAGCGTTCAGGCCGTGGCCGGAAGGCAGGCCGCGGACCTTGTCGACCACGACGCCGGGCTCGAGGCCGGCGTTGAAGGCGATCTGCTTCAGCGGAGCGTCGATGGCAACCTTGACGATGTTGGCGCCGGTTGCTTCGTCGCCTTCGAGCTGCAGGTTGGCGAATGCCTTGGCACCGGCCTGGATGAGGGCAACGCCACCACCGGCGACGATGCCTTCTTCAACGGCAGCCTTCGCGTTGCGGACGGCGTCCTCGATGCGGTGCTTGCGTTCCTTGAGCTCAACTTCGGTTGCGGCACCGGCCTTGATGACTGCAACGCCGCCGGCCAGCTTGGCCAGGCGCTCCTGCAGCTTCTCACGGTCGTAGTCGGAGTCGGAGTTCTCGATCTCGGCGCGGATCTGGGCCACGCGGCCGGCGATCTGCTCGGCGTCGCCGGCACCTTCGACGATGGTGGTCTCGTCCTTGGTGACAACAACCTTGCGGGCCTGGCCCAGCAGTTCGAGGCTGGCGTTCTCCAGGGAGAGGCCGACCTCGGAGGAGATGACCTGGCCACCGGTGAGGATGGCGATGTCGGCGAGCTGGGCCTTGCGGCGGTCACCGAAGCCCGGAGCCTTGACGGCGACGGACTTGAAGGTGCCACGGATCTTGTTGACGATCAGGGTGGCCAGGGCCTCGCCCTCGATGTCTTCGGCGATGATCAGCAGCGGCTTGTTGGACTGCATGACCTTCTCCAGGACCGTGACGAGTTCCTTCACGTTGGAGATCTTCGAGTTGACGATCAGGATGTACGGGTCTTCGAGGACCGTTTCCTGGCGCTCTGCGTCGGTGACGAAGTAAGCGGAGATGTAACCCTTGTCGAAGCGCATGCCCTCGGTGAGCTCCAGCTCCAGGCCGAAGGTGTTGGACTCCTCGACGGTGATGACACCTTCCTTGCCCACCTTGTCCAGGGCTTCGGCGATGAGGCTGCCGATTTCGGAGTCGCCGGCGGAGATCGATGCGGTGGCGGCGATCTCTTCCTTGGTCTCGATTTCCTTGGCGGAGTTCAGCAGTTCGGCGATGACGGCGTCAACAGCCTTCTCGATGCCGCGCTTGAGGGACAGCGGGTCGGCGCCGGCAGCAACGTTGCGCAGGCCTTCCTTGACCAGGGCCTGGGCGAGCACCGTAGCCGTGGTGGTGCCGTCGCCAGCGACGTCATCCGTCTTCTTGGCAACTTCCTTGACCAGCTCGGCGCCGATCTTCTCGTACGGGTCGTCGAGTTCGATCTCCTTGGCGATGGAAACACCATCGTTGGTGATCGTGGGGGCGCCCCACTTCTTTTCCAGGACGACGTTGCGGCCACGCGGGCCGAGGGTGACCTTGACGGCGTCGGCGAGGGTGTTCAGACCCCGCTCGAGACCGCGGCGTGCCTCTTCATCAAATGCAATGATCTTGGCCATAACGGCGGTAGTCCTTTCGGGACAGTCGATAAGAAGGTGCCTTGAAGGGGTGCCCGCGACGGACGGCCCGTTTCCTTGCGGCCTCTGTATGCCGCGCAGTCTGGACCTCACCTCAACAAGGTTTTCTTGATCCTCCTGGCCACTGCGGCCCCTTCGACGGCCGGAACCGGCGAAGGATTAGCAGTCAATGCCAGTGAGTGCTAAGTCAATAATTAGCACTCACCCGGGGAGAGTGCAAGCAGGCGGCGGGCCGGACGGTGCCCGCCGGGCCCGTGTTCGCCAGCGGTGATCATCCGCAGTTCAGGACGCCGGTGCGCGCGTGGCCGTTTCCTTGCCCTCCATCGTGGCCCTGTTGTCCGGGCCATAGCCGAAAACCATGTAATTCGCGGAGGTGATGTCGCCGTTGGCGTCGAAGCCTATGGCACCGGATTCGCCCTCGTAATCCGGCGTCTTGCCGGCCTCGAGGACTTCCATGCATGCCCGGTAGCTGCCGCAGGCGGCCCGCTCCTCCGTTCCGGCATCCTGGGGCCGGACTCCGCCGGACACCGTGGTGAGGAGCGCGGCGATGGATGCTCCGCCGTCGTCCTCTGCAGCAGCGGCGGCAACGGCCGCAAGGTTCACGGCGTCAAACGCCTCGGCCGCGAACGTCAGGTCCTTCAGCCCTGGGTCGGTCCCCACCAGCGCGTTCTGGAAATCGGTCCCCGGGAAAACCCCGGGCAGCACGCCGCGGGCACCGTCCAGTCCGCGGGCGCCCAGTTCGCCGCCATACTGGCGGACGGCGCCGTCGCTGAGCAGCAGCTTCTTTCCCGAGATTCCCGCGTTGAGCAGTTCGGCGAGGGCCGCTTGAGCGCCACGCCGGGCAACCACGACGACGGCGTCCGGCGCCGCGTCCTTGAACGCCGCCACCGCGGACCCGGCTTTGCCCTCGGCGAAGCCGGCCGTCGGCAGGACTTCCAGGCCAAGCCGCCGGGCGGCGTCCGCCACGGCTACGGCAACGTCCTTGCCGTAGCCGGTGTCCTCGTGCATCACGGCAAGCCGTCCGGCCCCGCCCTCGTGGGCAAGCTTCGCCAATACGCTTCCCTGGGCGGAGTCGGCCGCCGCGGTGCGGAAGTAGTATCCGCCGCTCTTGTAGCCGCTCAGCACGGTGGCCGTGTTGGCCGGCGAGATCACCGGCACCTTGGCACGGGAAAGGACGTCGATCACGGCCGGTGCGTGGCTCGAATCGCTGGGTCCGATCACGACGTCGGCACGGGCGTCCAGCAGGGACCGCGCCTGCGCTCCGGCGTCGCGGGTGAATTCGGCGGCATCGGCTCCGACGTCCGCCGGGAGCAGTTCCACCGGCTGGCCCTTGTGCCCGCCGGCGGCGTTGATCTGCGCGACGGCGAGTTTCGCCGCAGCAAGCTGCGAGGGGTTCAGGAACGCGGACTCGCCGGTGTTGTCCAGGATCAGGCCGATCCTCAGGGTGCCGTCGCCGCTGGCCTCCACGGAATCCAGGCGGGCGTTGCCGCTCGGCGCCGCACACGCCGAAATGGCGAGAATGAGTCCCGGCACAAGGGCCAGGGCCGCGGAACGCCAGCGGAGCGTCAATGGCACTAGATCAACCGGACGCTCTCGGCCTGCGGACCTTTCTGGCCTTCGCCGAGTTCGAATTCCACCCGCTGGCCCTCTTCAAGGGCACGGAAGCCGTCCATCTGGATGGCGGACCAGTGCACAAAGACGTCGTCCCCGGTGTCATCGACGGTGATGAAGCCGTACCCTTTTTCGGCGTTGAACCATTTGACGGTCCCCAAAGCCATGTTCCCCACACTTTCAATTCGCGTGCCGTGTCCGGGATCTCCGGAGCGGCTTCCACCTACTGTAACCAAGGTCACCGCTGCGGGGAGCCGTCAGGGCGGTGTCAGGGACCAATGTTATTCAGGCGTAACCGGGTCAGTTGTAGCCGGGCCCGAGGACGACGACCACCGGCACCTGGTACTGCGCAGTGTCGAGCAGTTCGCTGATGCCCAGGAGCTTGCCAAGGGCCTCCGCGTTGCCTTTCTGTTCCGGGCCGTTGTAGAAGATCGCGGACCCCTGCTGGGGTACACCGCTCCAGTTCCCGACGTCGGAGAGCGTCCAGCCGTCGTTCTGGACGGTGGTGGACACCCGGGCCGCGAGGCCGCTGACCCCGGCGCCGTTGTAGACAGCCACCGGGGTGGTCTTGTCCACGGTGTCCGCACCCGGCGTCGGGGACGGGGTGGTGCTGGGCGTTTGGCCGGCGCCCGGCGTTGGGCTGGCGCTGGGAGACTGGCTGGCGGAGGCCGAGCCGGACGGGCTTTGCTGCGCGGACGGCGCCTGCGTCGCGGACGGGCCCCGCGAGGCCGAAGGGGCGGATTTGGGCAGGACCAGGAAGGCCGTCAGGCCGACCACCAATGCCAGGGCGCCGAGGACCAGGACCGGCCACAGGGCCGGGCGGGAAGGCGGCGTGACAACGCGGTGGACGCCCTGGCGCGAGGAGTTCTGCGGCACACGGTCGAATTCATCGCGGGCGAATTTGGTCATGATGAAGCGGTGTCCTTGCTGCTTGCTGCTGGAATCAGCCCTGCACCCAAGCGCCGTGGCTCAAGCGTCAGATCCGAGGCGGCGGGCCGTGCGGGCGCGCTGCCGTGACGTACGTAGTCTACGCAATCTCTTCACTAGCATGGGGTCGTGCGCCAGCGCCTCCTCCGAGTCAATGAGGGCGTTGAGGAGCTGGTAGTAATGCGTGGCGGAGAGATCGAACAGTTCGCGGATGGCCTGTTCCTTGGCGCCTGCGTACTTCCACCACTGGCGTTCCAGGGCCAGCATCTGCTGTTCGCGCGCACCGAGCGGGGAGTCGCTGCGGACCCCCGCGGTGAGCTCATCCAGCGCCCACCCGTCGGCTCCGGGCGCCATGGGTTCCTGCGCGGGCTCTGCCACGGCACACTCCTTCGACGCTTGGCTACACAATCCCTCCCCATGGTAACGGGCGAATAACAGCAGTGTCATTTAGCCGGGCCGTTTCACCGGCAGACCCTGCACGGGAAGAATGGAGCCGTGGGTAGCGACGACGCATTGTTTGAATTGGAAACCGGAAGCAGCTCAGCGGATTTCGAGGAGCTTCGCAATCTGCCGCTGTCCGGGCTCGTGGCGCCGGACTGGGCCGCCGCGCTGGCTCCCGTGGATCGGGAACTGCGCGAGGTGCTGGGTTTCGTCGCGTCCGAGGCGGCCCGGGGCACCGAAGTCCTGCCCGCCGCCGCGGACCTGCTGCGCGCTTTCCGCCAGCCGCTTGCCGGGGTCAAGGTGTTGATCCTGGGCCAGGACCCCTACCCTACGCCTGGCCACCCGATCGGGCTTTCCTTCGCCGTCTCGGGACGTACCAGCCCCCTCCCCCGGAGCCTGGCGAACATCTACCGCGAAATGGAGACCGACCTCGGACTGCCGCCGCGCACCCACGGCGATCTCAGCGCGTGGAGCCGGGAAGGGGTCCTGCTGCTGAACCGGGTGCTGAGCGTCGCCGCAGGAGCCGCCGGATCCCACCGGGGCAAAGGCTGGGAAGCCATCACGACGGCGGCCGTCACCGCCGTCGTGAACCGCCTCGCTCCGGACGGGAAGCGGAAGCCGCTGGTCGCCATTCTCTGGGGCAAAGACGCCGCGGCGGTGCAGCCGCTCCTTGACGGGACGCCGTCGATCTCGTCCGCGCACCCGAGCCCGCTGTCCGCGTCCCGTGGTTTCTTCGGCTCGCGGCCTTTCAGCCGGGCCAACGAACTGCTGGCCCAACAGGGAGCAGGCCCGGTCAATTGGGAGCTGCCTGCGAGGCCTTAGCGCCGCGTAGGTCCCTTCCCAACGCTCGCAAGCTCGCGTCGGGGCCCCCGGAAGAACGCTTGGTTCGCATGGGCCACAGCGACTTAGCTTAGGCTTAGCTATGTGACTTTCCTCCCGGCCGCTTCCTCCGCCAACCGCACGTCCCGCCCGCAGGTCAACCTGACCGTGCTGCGCACCGAACAGCTTTCGCCGCACATGGTGCGGATCATCGCCGGCGGCCCGGGATTCGCGGACTACGCGAACAATGACTTCGTGGACCGTTACGTCAAGATCGTCTTCCCGCAGCCGGACGTCGCCTACGAGGAGCCGCTGGACCTGTGGCGGATCCGCGAAACCATGCCCCGCGAGCAATGGCCCTACACCCGCACCTACACCATTCGCCTGGTGGACGAGGAGGCGCAGGAACTGGCGATCGACTTTGTGGTCCACGGCGACGAGGGCCTCGCCGGTCCGTGGGCCCTGCAGGCGCAGCCTGGCGACAGCCTGGTCTTCACCGGGCCGGGCGGTGCCTACAACCCGGACCCCGACGCCGACTGGCACCTCTTCGCCGGCGATGACGCCGCCCTGCCCGCCATCGCCGCGTCGATCGAATCCCTCCCCGCCGATGCCCGCGGCCTGGCGTTCCTCGAGGTGGACAGCGAACGGGATGTCCTTGAGATCAAGGCGCCCGCCGGCGTCGAACTCTCCTGGCTCTTCCGCGAGGGCGTGCCTGCCGGGTCGGGTTCCGTGCTGCTGGACGCCGTGCGCGACGCCGATTGGCTGCCGGGCCGGGTCCACGTGTTCGCCCACGGGGAGCGCGGCTACATGAAGGGCCTGCGCGACATATTCTTCCGCGAGCATGAATTGGAGCGCGGCCAGGTGTCGCTCTCCGGTTACTGGGCTCAGGGCAGGGTGGAAGACCAGTTCCAGGCCGAAAAGAAGCTTCCCGTCGGCCAGATCCTCTAACGGCCGGGACCTCTGGCGCCCGGATCCCCTAGCGCCGGCGGCGGATGCGGCGGCGCTCGTTGCTGGCGAGGTTCTTCGTCAGCGGGCGCGCCAGGTTGTCGCCGAGGACGATGCCGGCCGCCGTGGCCAGGACGATCGCACCGGCGTTGAGCATGCCGCCGAAGCCGGCCAGGATGTCCGCTTCCTCAAGGGTCAGGACATACATGGAACGGAATATTGTCAGGCCCGGCAGGAGGATCAGCGCCGCCGGAACGGCCACCACCAACTGCGGAGCGCCAAGCCTCAGCGCCACGATGCGGGCCAGCAAGCCGATCACCACCGCTGACAGGGCCGGGGACAAGCGGTTCCCCATGCCCACATACGAGGCGCCCCACAGCACAAAGAACCCCACGAGTCCGACGGCTGCTGTGGGGACCAGCAATTTGAGCTGGGTCTGCTCGGTGATGCCGATGGCCAGCACGGCGACGCCGATCAGGAGCGCTTGCGCCCACAAGGGATAGGCGTCCGGGAAGGTCTGGGTGACGTCGATGGCCCCGGTACCCAGGCGGTCACCCAGGACGAGGGCGATGGCGATACCGGCCACGATTGCGCCGAACGTGAGGATCGTGGAGAGGAAACGCCCGGCCGCCGTCACCGGGAAGCCGTTGATGGCGTCCTGCACCGAGGAAACAAGCCGCCCCGTGGGCAAGAGCAGGAGGATGCCTCCAGCCACCACGATCGACGGCGCAATGTCCGCGCCGGCCCACCGCAGCATGACGGCAATGAAGGTCACCAGGAAGGCGCAGGCGGCCGTCACGTAGAAGTCCGGGGTCCGCCAGCGGCCAAGCTGCCGGGCGAGCAGGCTCACCAGCAGGTTGGAGGCGAAGGCCAGCGCGGAAGCGCCCGGCCCTCCGCCCAGCACGCCCACGAAGGCCGCCGCGAAGACACCAAACGCCACGGTGACCATCCAGCGCGGGAAGGGTTTGCTCTTGCGGATGATGTCATTCAGGCGCCGGACGGCTTCGTCCCTGCCGACGCCGCCGGCCACGATGTCCGTCACCAGCTGGTGCACCTGCGCCAACCCGGCGTAGTTGTTGGTCCAGGAGCGCACCACCCGAATCAGGGTGACGGGGGTCTGGTCCTTGGGCGAGTAGTTGATGGCCACCGACTGGTTGGTGATGTCCACCTCGATGTACTTCAGGCCCAGCGATGCGGTGACCGCGATGATGCTGGTCTCCACTTCGAGGGCACCGGCACCGTAACGGAACATCGTCTCGGCCAGGTGCAGCGCGAAGTCGATGGTCTTCCGGGCGGAGGCGTCCACCCCGCCCACCTGGATGGTGGGGTTCGCGTAGGGGCTGCCGGCGAGCCGGTCCACGATGTTCAGCGGCGCCGTCGGCGGGTTCTCGCCCTGCACGAGGCGCCGGAGCATCCGCCTGGCGTTGATGTTCTGCTGCACCTGGGAGGGGCGGATGGGCTGCGTCTTGGGCAGCCCGTCCGTCTGGGGCCTGTTGCCTGCAGCCGACTGGTGGTCAGGGCGGTCGGTCACGCGGGTACTTCCTCCAAAAACGGCGGCCGTCAACGGGCCAAGCGGCAGGTGCTGCTCCTGCGATTCTAGTAGAACTGCTGGCCCGTGCGGCGCGTGTAGAGCTGGCGGGCGATCCGCTCGCCGGCCACGGTCCAGAGCTTGTACATCAGGGGGTTGAGCACCTGGTCGTAGCAGCCCACGAAATCCGTGACCGTTTTGCTGAAGCTGGTCTTGAACAGCCCGAGGCCGTGGAACGGATGGGAACTGTCCTTGACCTTGTCCGCCGGGGGCGTGCCGCAGAAGTCGTACTCGGTGCAGCCCAATTCCTTGACCTGATTGATGGCGGTCCACTGCACCAGGTGCGAGTCACCGTACTGGCTGCGCTTCTGCAGGGAACCGCCGTCCTTGTAGGTGCCTTTGCGGCCGTAGTTGATCACGAAGGCTCCCACGGAGGGGACACCGTTTTCGTAAACGAACAACAGCCGGCCCTGGTCGCGCTTGATGAAGTTGGTCCAGAAACGGCTGTAGTAGTCGTATTCACGGACCCGCACCTGGGACTTGGCTTCCACCGTGTTGGTCATGAGCCCGTACATGGCGCGGAAGTTCTCCTCCGTGGGGTCCACGTTGAGCACCTCAACGCCTTCGCGGATGGCCCGGCGCACGGCGTTGCGGCCGCGGGAGTGGAGGGTACGCAGCAGGGGCTGTTCGTCCGGGGAAATGTCCAGCAGGGCGGTCGAGTCGTTCGGCTGCAGGTTGGGGGTCTTCACCAGTCCGGTGGCCTCGATGGCCGTGCGGGCTTCGTCCGAGAGCACGATGTCCGGTTCGATCTTGATCGCGAACACACCGGCCTTGGTGCGCTTGACGAATTCGGCGTTGGCCCGGACGATGCCCGCGATGTCCGCTACCTCGGCAACGTCCGGTCCCTTGATGAGGTACCAGAGCTTGCCCAGGACCGGGAAGGACTTTTCCAGGACCAGGTTGTAGCTGGTGTAGTCCGGGCCCTCGTAGACCAGGTGCAGCGGCTTCCAACCGTAGTGCTGCTTCACCTCGGCGAAGGCCTCGGACTGCAGGAGGTTTCCGCCGTTCGGGTTGGCTGTCACCAAGGCGTCCCAGTTGGCAATTTCCTCGGCAGTGGCAAAGCGGGCGGTGAATTCTCGCAAGGGGGCCATGTCCAATCAGTCGCGTGCAGGAGAAGCGCAGCCACAAGTCTATCGGCACCCGACGACGCCGCCCGCCGGGCGTCCCGCCTACAGCCTGATCTGGTCCGCGCTCTCCAGGTAGACGGCCTTGGGCTTCTCCCCCAGGGCGCGCTGCCCGCGGGCCAGGCGGTCGGCGTCGACCAGCCCGTCCAAGGGCAGTCCCGTCAGGTCGGCGATGTCCTGGATGGGCACCTGGAAGGTCCGGAACGGGCCAAGCGGCGGCGGCTCGTCCTCCAGCAGTCGCCTCCGGGTGGCCTTCTCCAGCTCCACTTTGTCGAGCAAGGACGTCTGGTCCACCACAAAACCCACGGCACCGAGCTCGGCGTCGTTGGTCCACGCGGCGATCTTCCAGAACTTCCGGGGCACCTGGACACCCCGGTACGGCGGATCGTCGTCCCGGAAGACCGGACCGGTGAAGACGCTCAGCCGGGCATCGAAAGTGTCGGCATGCCCCAGCACGTGGTCCTCAAGGCCGACCCAGAGCTCCTTGCCCTGGTTGAAGTCATCGATCTGCGGCGCCGCGTTGGTGAACGCGAAGGTGTCCTGGTTCGCCTTCTTGGCGGTGACGGCATCGCCCCACACCGGATCCAGCCGGCGCACCAGGTGCCCGCGGTCGAAGGCGTTGTTCTTGTACACCTCCGGCCCGGCCTGCTGCTCCTTGGGCACCCGGGGATCGAAATGCCACGTCCCTTCGCGCGCCAGCGGATCCAGTTCGCGGCCATTGATGTTCACCCCGACAATGGCCGCCAGTTTGCGGTCAGGGCGCAAGCGCACCGAAAAATGCGTGTAGTCCAAAAGGACCGTCTCTACCGACGCGACGGGCAGCTCAAGGCCGGCCCGCAGGAACCCGCTGTCATATCCCCAGCTCATGGGAAAAGCATGGCACCCACCCCTGACGATAAACAGGGGTCAGACAGCAAACAGCCTCAGCACTCCACAACGTTGACGGCCAGGCCGCCCATCGCGGTTTCCTTGTACTTGGAGCTCATGTCCTTGCCGGTTTCCCGCATGGTGACGATGACCTCATCCAGGGAGACCCGGTGCGAGCCATCGCCCCATAGGGCCATCTTGGCGGCGTTGATGGCCTTCGCCGCGGCAATCGCGTTGCGTTCGATGCACGGGATCTGCACCAGGCCGCCGATGGGGTCGCACGTAAGGCCCAGGTTGTGCTCCATGGCGATTTCGGCGGCGTTTTCCACCTGCGCCGGGGTGCCGCCCATGACCTCCGCCAGGCCGGCCGCAGCCATGGACGACGCCGAACCGACCTCGCCCTGGCAACCCACTTCTGCCCCGGAAATGGAGGCCTGTTCCTTGTAGAGCACGCCAACGGCGCCGGCCGCCAGCAGGAACTTCACGACCACATCGTCGCGGTCCTCCTGGCTGGCCTTGTCCATGCCCGGGGCGAAGTGCAGGGCGTAGTAGAGCACGGCCGGGATGATACCCGCGGCGCCGTTGGTGGGCGCTGTGACGACCCGGCCGCCCGAGGCGTTCTCCTCGTTCACGGCCAGGGCGATCAGGTTGACCCATTCCTGCCAGTACTTGGGGTCGTTGTCCTTGTCCTCCTTGAGGAGGCGCTCGTGCCAGTCGGGGGCCCGACGGCGGACCTTCAGTCCGCCGGGAAGCACGCCTTCGCGCTTGATGGACTTTTGGACGCAGCCTTCCATGACGGACCAGATGTGCAGCAGGCCTTCACGGATTTCCTCCTCGGAGCGGGAGGCGAGCTCGTTGAGGAGCATGATTTCGGAAATGCCCAGCCCCTTGGAGGCGCAGAAGCCGAGGAGTTCGGCGGCGGTGCGAAACGGGAGCGGGAGTTCCTGCTTGGACTCGTCCAGTTCCTTCTGCGCCGCGTCCTCTTCCCCTTCGCGCACGATGAAGCCGCCGCCCACGGAAAAGAACGTGGCAGCGTGCAGCACCTCGCCGTCGGCATCGCTGACGGTGAAGGTCATGCCGTTGGTATGGCGGGGAAGCACGGTGAGCGGGCGCAGCACCATGTCGGATACGCCGTACGGCAGGGCCACGCCGCCGTCGGGTTCCTGGGAACCGGCCAGGTGCAGTGTGCCGGTCTCGGCGATCGCGGCCAGGCGCTCCTCCACCTCCTCCGGCAGGATCACCTCGGGGTAGTAGCCCTCCAGGCCCAGTAGGATGGCCGTCATTGTCCCGTGGCCGTGCCCGGTCGCGGCGAGCGAGCCGTACAGGTCCACCCGCAGGGAGGCGGCCTTTGCAAGGGTGCCGCTTTCCTTCAGTTCCTCCGCGAACACCGCGGCAGCCCGCATCGGCCCCACGGTGTGGGAGCTCGAAGGGCCAAGGCCCACGGTAAAGAGGTCAAAGACGCCAACAGCCATGTCGGTTCCTAACTAGATGGTTACTTCTCGGGTTCCGTTGGAACCGGCATCCTCCGCGTGCTCGGTCGCAAAGACGCCCGCTGCGCGGACGTGATGCTCCCTTGGACGCACGCTTCCGGATACCGGCCCCAACGGTTGCCAACAGCACGTCGTGTGGAACGGCATGCTGTTGGCTTGGAAGGTGGTTGGCTGTCAGCCGAGGTTGGCGACAGCCGGGTAGAGCGGGTGCGCTTCGGCCAGGGCTTCGACGCGATGGCGCAGGCCGGAGAGGTCTGCGCCGGGTTCGGCGATTAGCGCTTCGGCGATGATGTCGGCCACTTCGCGGAAGGCAACTTCGCCGAAACCGCGGGTGGCCAGTGCCGGCGTGCCGATCCGCAGGCCGGAGGTGACCATCGGCGGGCGCGGGTCGAAGGGCACGGCGTTGCGGTTGACGGTGATGTCGATCGCGGCGAGCCGGTCCTCGGCCTGCTGGCCGTCGAGTTCACAGTTGCGCAGGTCCACGAGCACCAGGTGCACGTCGGTGCCGCCGGACACCACGGAGATGCCTTTGGCCACGACGTCCGGCTGGACCAGGCGCTCGGCCAGGATCCGGGAACCGGCCAGCACGCGTGCCTGGCGCTCCTTGAACTCCTCGGACGCGGCGATCTTGAAGGCCACGGCCTTGCCTGCGATCACGTGCTCCAGCGGGCCGCCCTGCTGACCCGGGAAGACGGCGCTGTTGATCTTCTTGGCGATCTCGGCGTCGTTGCTCAGGATGATGCCGCCGCGCGGACCGGCGAGGGTCTTATGCGTGGTGGAGGTGGTGACGTGGGCGTGCGGAACCGGGCTCGGGTGCAGGCCTGCCGCGACGAGGCCGGCGAAGTGCGCCATGTCCACCATCAGGTAGGCGCCCACCAGGTCCGCGATCCGGCGGAACTCGGCGAAGTCCAGCTGGCGGGAGTAGGCGGACCAGCCGGCGACGATCAGGGCCGGCTTGTGCTCCAGGGCCAGTGCCTCGACCTCGGCCATGTCCACGGTGTGGGTGTCTTCGCGCACGCCGTAGGGCACCACGTTGTACAGCTTGCCGGAGAAGTTGATGCGCATGCCGTGGGTCAGGTGGCCGCCGTGGGCCAGGTTCAGGCCCATGATGGTGTCGCCGGGCTTGATGAGGGCGTGCATCACGGAAGCATTGGCCTGCGCACCGGAGTGCGGCTGGACGTTGGCGTATTCGGCGCCGAAAAGGGCCTTGACGCGGTCGATCGCGAGCTGCTCGATGACATCCACGTGCTCGCAGCCGCCGTAGTAGCGCTTGCCCGGGTAGCCTTCGGCGTACTTGTTGGTCAGGACCGAGCCCTGCGCCTGCATCACGGCCACGGCGGTGTGGTTCTCCGAGGCGATCATTTCCAGGCCACCACGCTGGCGGCCCAGTTCGTCGTCGATCTTCGCGGCGATTTCCGGGTCCAGCTCGGACAGCAGGGCGTCGAGGGACGGGGACACGACCTGCTCGAAAGCGGTGGTTCCTGCTGCGGCGCTCACAGTTCGCCTCCGTTCTTGGCTGCGTATTCTTCGGCGGAGAGCAGCGGGCCGTCGGACACGGCGGCCACCTTGAAGAGCCAGCCGGAGCCGTAAGGGTCGCTGTTGATGACGGCGGGGTCGTCGACGGCGGTGGTGTTCAGTTCCGTGACCTCGCCGGTCACCGGGGAGTACAGGTCCGAGACGGACTTGGTGGACTCGACCTCGCCGCAGGTTTCGCCGGCGGTCACGGTGGAGCCGACCTCGGGCAGGTCGACGTAGACGATGTCGCCGAGGGCGTCAGTGGCCACGGCGGAGATCCCCACGGACACAACGTTGCCGTCTTCGCGGGCAACCCATTCGTGTTCCTCCGAGTACTGGAGTCCAGCTACAACTTTTGCCATGTTCTTTCCTTTATGTTCGAAACTCGTGGTGGTCTAAATTGGGTCTACTTGGCGCGCTTGTAGAACGGCAGCGCGACGACTTCGAAGGGCTCTGCCTTGCCGCGCAGGTCCGCTTCCAGTGCGGTTCCGATGGCGGAATGCTCGACGTCGACATACGCCAGCGCCACCGGGTAGCCGAGGGTCGGCGACGGCTGGCCGGAGGTCACCTCACCGATCACGGCACCGTCCTTCAACACCGGGTAGTGGCCGCGGGCGGCACGCCGGCCCAGGCCCTTCAGGCCCACCAGGCGCCGGCCGGACGTGCTGCCCGCCCCAGAGGCCTTGAGCGCAGCGAGTGCCTCCTTGCCGACGAAGTCGCCTTCCTTGGACAGGGCCACCACCTGGCCGAAGCCCGCGGCAAAGGGGTTGCCTTCCAGGGAGAGTTCGTTGCCGTAGAGCGGCATGCCGGCTTCCAGGCGCAGCGAGTCGCGGCACGCCAGGCCGCACGGGATCAGGCCCAGCCCGGCGCCGGCCTCGGTGATCGAGGCCCACAGGGCGGCGGCTTCCTCGTTGGGCAGGAACAGCTCGAAGCCGTCCTCGCCGGTGTAGCCGGTGCGGGCCACGATGACGTCGTGGCCGGCCACGGTGACCTCGTTGAAGGCGTAGTACTTCAGCCCGGTGACCAGCTCATGCTGGGAGTCGCCCGTGAGCTTGAGCAGGATCGCCTCGGCGTTCGGGCCCTGCACGGCGATCAGGGAGGTGGCATCGGAAGCGTCCTCCACCACGACGTCGAAACCTTCCGCCCGCTTGGCCAGTTCCGCCGCGACGGTCGGTGCGTTGCCCGCGTTGGGGACCACGAGGTACTTCTCCGCACCGAACCGGTAGGTGATGAGGTCGTCGATGATGCCGCCGTCGGGGTTGCAGATCAGCGAGTACTTCGCTTTCCCGTCCACGACGGCGGACAGCTTGCCCACCAGGGCGTAGTCCAGGAACGCGCCGGCATCCGGGCCGGTGACCCAGACCTCGCCCATGTGGGAGAGGTCGAAGAGGCCGGCGGCCTGGCGGACGGCGTGGTGCTCGGCCAGTTCGGAGGTGTACTTCAGCGGCATCTGCCAGCCGCCGAAGTCCGTGAAGGAAGCCCCGAGTGCCTCGTGCGTGCCGTAAAGGGCAGTGTGTTTGCTCATGTGAATGTCCTTTTGCGCTTCCGGCTTAGTTCTCGAACTCTTCGATGGGCGGGCAGGCGCAAACCAGGTTGCGGTCGCCTGCGGCACCGTCGATGCGTCCGACCGGCGGGAAGTATTTGTCCTGCTTGAGCGACTTGACCGGGAAGACGGCCTGCTCGCGCGGGTATTCGCGCTTCCAGTCCGTAGCGACGACGGCGGCCGCGGTGTGCGGTGCGTTGCGCAGCGGCGAGTCCTCCACCGTGAAGTCGCCGTTGGCGACCTGCTCGATCTCGGCGCGGATGGTGATCATGGCCTCGATGAAGCGGTCGATCTCACCCAGGTCCTCGGACTCGGTGGGTTCGACCATCAGGGTGCCAGCCACCGGGAACGCGAGCGTGGGTGCGTGGAAGCCGAAGTCGATGAGCCGCTTGGCCACGTCTTCGGCGGTGACGCCGGTGCGTGCGGTGAGTTCGCGCAGGTCCAGGATGCACTCGTGGGCCACGAGCCCGCCTTCGCCGGTGTACAGGACCGGGAAGTACTCGTTGAGGCGGGCGGCCACGTAGTTGGCGGCCAGCAGCGCGGACTTGGTGGCTTCGGTGAGGCCTTCACCGCCCATGAGCTTCACGTAGGCCCAGGAAATCGGCAGCACGCCGGCGGAGCCGTAGCGGGAGGCGGAGATCGCCACGCCGTGGCCTTCCTCGTGCGCGGACTTGGTGGCGTCGCCGGGCATGAACGGAGCCAGGTGCGCCTTGGCCGCCACCGGGCCCACGCCCGGGCCGCCGCCGCCGTGCGGGATGCAGAAGGTCTTGTGCAGGTTCAGGTGCGAGACGTCGCCGCCGAACTTGCCGGGCTGGGCCAGACCGACGAGGGCGTTGAGGTTCGCGCCGTCGACGTACACCTGGCCGCCGGCCGCGTGGACGGCGTCGCAGACTTCGCGGACGTCGCCGTCGTACACGCCGTGGGTGGACGGGTAGGTGATCATGATGCAGGACAGCACGTCCTTGTTGGCATCGATCTTGGCCTGCAGGTCATCGTGGTCGATCAGGCCATCGGGGGTGGTGGCGACCACCACGACCTTCATGCCGGCCAGGACGGCGGACGCGGCGTTGGTGCCGTGGGCCGACGCCGGGATGAGGCACACGTTGCGCTGTTCGTCGCCGCGGGAGTGGTGGTAGCCGCGGATGGCCAGCAGGCCGGCGAGTTCGCCCTGGGAGCCGGCGTTGGGCTGGATGGAGACCTGGTCGTAGCCGGTGATGGTGGACAGGTCCGCTTCCAGGCCTTCGATCAGTTCACGCCAGCCGGCGGTCTGGGATTCCGGGGCGAAGGGGTGGATCGAGGCGAATTCCGGCCAGGAGATGGCTTCCATTTCGGCGGTGGCGTTCAGCTTCATGGTGCAGGAGCCCAGCGGGATCATGGTGCGGTCCAGCGCCAGGTCGCGGTCCGAGAGCTTGCGGATGTAGCGCAGCAGCTGGGTTTCCGAGCGGTGGGTGTTGAACACCGGGTGCTGCAGGTAGTCGGAGCTGCGCACGACGGCGGCGGGCAGCTCGAGCGCGGACGCGTCAGGAACAACCGGGCCGGCACCGAAGGCGACGGCGACGGCGGAGAGCACCTCCGGCGTCGTGGTTTCATCCACGGAGACGCCCACGGTGTCAGCGTCGATGCGGCGGAGGTTGATGCCGCGGGCTTCGGCGGCGGAGATGACCTGCCCGGCCTTGCCCGGCACCTTGACGGTGATGGTGTCGAAGAAGGACTCGCTGACCAGTTCGCGGCCGGCGGCCTGCAGGGTGGCGGCCAGGGAGCGGGCGTTGGCGTGCACGGTTTCGGCGATGGCCTTCAGTCCGTCGGGGCCGTGGTAGACGGCGTACATCGAGGCGGTGATGGCCAGCAGCGCCTGTGCGGTGCAGATGTTGGAGGTGGCCTTCTCGCGGCGGATGTGTTGCTCGCGGGTCTGCAGGGCCAGGCGGTAGGCCGGAACGCCGGCGTTGTCCTTGGACACGCCCACGATGCGGCCCGGAAGCTGGCGCTCGAGGCCCTTGTGCACTGCCATGTAGGCGGCGTGCGGGCCGCCGAAGAACAGCGGGACGCCGAAGCGCTGGGCGGTGCCGACGGCGATGTCCGCGCCCTGTTCACCCGGAGGGGTGATGAGGGTCAGCGCCAGCAGGTCGGCGGCGACGGTGACGAGGGCACCGCGTTCCTTGGCGGCGGCGATGACGGCGGTCTGGTCCCAGACCCGGCCGGACACGCCGGGCTGCTGCAGGACGATGCCGTTGATGTCGCCGTCGGGCAGGCCCTGGGAAAGGTCGGCGACCTCGACCTCGAAACCGAGCGCCTCGGCGCGGCCCTGCACGATCGCGATGGTCTGCGGCAGGACATCCGCATCCACGACGGTCTTGCCGGCGGCTGCGGCCTTGTTCTTGTTGGCGCGGCGCATGAGCAGCACGGCCTCGGCGACGGCGGTGGCTTCGTCGAGGAGTGAGGCGTTGGCGATGGGCAGGCCGGTGAGGTCTTCCACCATGGTCTGGAAGTTCAGCAGGGCTTCGAGGCGGCCCTGGGAGATTTCCGGCTGGTACGGGGTGTAGGCGGTGTACCAGGCCGGTGCTTCGAGGATGTTGCGGCGGATCACCGGAGGCGTCACGGTGTCGTAGTAGCCCTGGCCGATCATTTGCACGGCGGTCTTGTTCTTGGCGGCGAGCCGGCGCAGCTCGGCCAGCACCTCAACCTCGCTCAGGGCTTTCCCGAGGGAGAGGGCGGATTCCTGGCGGATGTCGTTGGGAACGGCGGTGTCCACGAGCGAGTCGACGGTGTCATAACCGACGGTCTTGAGCATGTGGTCGATATCGGCTTGGCGGCGTGCGCCGATATGGCGATCCACGAAAGTGGTTGATGCTGAACTAACAGTCACGAAGGAACTCCATTGACGAAGGGGGCGCTGGGTACGCCACAGTGATTGGGTTCCTCCCCACTCTGTCTTGGACCTGAGAGATTCCGCAGAAATGACTGCTTGCACCGTCGGTGAGCCCTTTGTCCCGAGGGGACAGCGGACTGCTTTCCAGAGTTGCCTTGCTGCGGCGGTACATGGGGCCTGAGAGATTCCTGGGGAGGATTTGCTCCTACGGCGCCTGCATCACATGTCTGCAGGACTCTCCCGCCGCAGATCAGAGGCGTATTCACTTATGTGTCTTGCTACGTGCAGCAGCCGGTGATGGTTGCCACAAGGCTCAATTGTCCTATGGAGCGGACCTGTTCGCAAATGTATTCCGCGTCCGCCGTGACGGGGCAGCCGTCCTCGGCCTGCTCAGCCCTTGCGGAGGATCTCGACGGCGGCGAGCAGGGCATCGACGTCGGCCTGCCGCCGGGCGGCGGCGTCGCCGTGGCCGCTTTCGAACATCGCATTGAAGTAGAGCCCGTCGCCCATGTACCGGACCGCCTTGGCCAGGTCCGTTCCGATCTCTTCGGCGAGCACGTCCAGCCACTGCTGCTGGATGCCGGCGAAGCGGCGGCGGGTCTCCTCGTGGGCCACTTCGGCCAGCCGGGTCGCCGCAACGAACACCCGGTCCATGGGTGTGTCGGCCCAGAGCGATGACTTGATGAAGTAGGCGGCGGCTCCTTCCGGAGCGGACTTCATCGCGTCGATCTCCGTCTCGGCCAAGAGGTCCAGGCGTTCGAGGAGGGCGCCGATCATCGCTTCCTTGTTCGGGAAGTGGTAGAGCAAACCGCCCTTGGACACGCCGGCGCGCCTGGCCACGGCGTCCAGGGTCGCGGCCCGCTCCCCTTCGTCGATCAGGACAGCTTCGAAGGCATCCAGGACGGCGTCCCGGGCAACAGGTTTACGCGGCATGGTCTCCATCATCCCCCACAACCCTTGATCGGAAGCCCGGTTCTTGCTCCACTGGCACCATGAGCACCGAACAGCTGATCATCATCGGGTCCGGCCCTGCCGGCTATACCGCCGCCATCTATGCTGCCCGCGCCGGGCTGGAACCGCTGGTCATCGCCGGTTCCGTCACCGCCGGCGGCGCGCTGATGAACACCACCGAGGTGGAGAACTTCCCGGGCTTCCCGGGCGGGATCCAGGGCCCCGAGCTGATGGATGGGCTCCAGGAACAGGCGGAGAAGTTTGGCGCGAAGATAGTGTTCGACGACGCCACGTCCGTTGAGTTGACGGGACACCTCAAGCGTGTGGTCACCGGCGCCGGGGAGACCCACGAAGCGCCTGCCGTCATCCTCGCCACCGGCTCGGCGTACAAGGAGCTTGGCCTGCCGGAAGAGAAGAGGCTCAGCGGCCACGGGGTCTCCTGGTGCGCCACCTGCGACGGGTTCTTCTTCCGGGAACAGGACATCATCGTGGTGGGCGGCGGCGACTCCGCCATGGAGGAAGCCACGTTCCTGACCCGCTTCGCGAAGTCCGTGACCGTCGTCGTGCGCCGCGGCGAACTGCGCGCGTCCCGGATCATGGCCCAGCGCGCCAAGGACAACCCGAAGATCAGCTTCGCCTGGAACTCCGCCGTCACCGCGATCCACGGCAACGCCAAGGTCACCGGCGTCACCCTGGGCGACACCCGCAGCGGCGAGAAAAGGGAGCACGCGGCCACGGGCATTTTCGTGGCGATCGGCCACGTCCCGCGCACCGAGCTGCTCACCGGCCAGGTGGAGCTGGATGCCGAGGGCTACATCAAGGTGGACTCGCCCACCACCGTCACCAACCTGCGGGGCGTCTTTGCCTGCGGGGACGCCGTTGACCACCGCTACCGGCAGGCCATCACCGCCGCGGGCAGCGGATGCGCCGCGGCCCTGGACGCCGAACGCTACCTCGCGGCCCTGGAGGACGCGGACAGCATCGCCACGGCACTGGTGGAAGAGCCCACGCATTCCTGAGCCGGCCAGCCCAACCGCCATTTACGTCACACCGGTCTTGCTTAATATGTGCGATTCCGGCGAACTTGCGGCATGCTTGATGGGTCCAAAGGTTTGGCTACCCTAATTTCCTGCAGCCACCTTGGCCCCGTAGCCCACCGGCTCCTGTTCGCAGAAAGTAGCATCCATGATCCGCAAGAACGCGCTGGCCGGCATCGCCCTTGCCGCGGCCGCCGCCCTCAGCCTGGCCGCCTGCGGCGGTACCACTCCCTCCGCGGAAAACAGCAGCCCTGCGGGTCCCACCGACATCACGGTCTACAACGCGCAGCACGAAAGCCTCACCAAGGAATGGATCGAGGAGTTCACCAAGGAAACGGGCATCACCGTCACGCTGCGCCAGGGCTCGGACACCGAGATGTCCAACCAGATCATCCAGGAAGGCGCCGCGTCCCCCGCCGACGTGTTCCTGACGGAGAACTCCCCCGCCATGGCGCAGGTGGAGAACGCCGGGCTTTTCGCCGACGTCGACAAGGCCACCCTCGCCCAGGTTCCCGCCGGCTTCCGCCCTTCCACGGGCAAATGGACCGGCATCGCCGCCCGCTCCACGCTGTTCGTGTACGACAAGAACAAGATCAGCGAGGACGAACTGCCCAAGTCCATGCTGGATCTGGCCAAGCCGGAGTGGAAGGGCAAGTGGTCTGCCTCCACCTCGGGCGCTGACTTCCAGGCCATCGTCTCGGCCCTCCTCGAGCTCAAGGGCGAGGCGGTCACCAAGGAATGGCTCAAGGGCATGAAGGAAAACGCCCGGGAGTACAAGGGCAACCGGACGGCCATGAAGGCCGTCAACTCCGGCGAGATCGACTCCGCTCTGATCTACCACTATTACTACTACGGCGACCAGGCCAACACGGGCGAGAACTCCAACAACGTCACGCCGTACTACTTCAAGAACCAGGATCCCGGGGCGTTCCTGTCGATCTCCGGCGGCGGCGTGCTGAAGTCCTCGAAGAACGCCGAAAAGGCCCAGGCCTTCCTGAAGTTCATCACCGGCAAGAAGGGCCAGGAAATCCTCCGCGACGGCACCTCCTTCGAGTACTCCATCGCCTCCGGCGTTGACGCCAACAGCAAGCTGGTCCCGATCAAGGAGCTCGAGGTTCCCACCGTTGATCCGGCCAAGCTGAACTCCAAGAAGGTCACCGACATGATGACCGAGGCGGGGCTCCTCTAATTCCGTGAGTACTGTTCCATCGGCTCCCGCTTCCCAGGGGAGCACGACGACGGCGGGCAAGGGCAAGCGCCCTCGCCCGCCTTTCGGCGTTCCTGCCCTTTCCGTCACCGCGGCCCTGATCGCCCTCTTCTCGCTCCTGCCGCTGGGCTACGTCGCGTTCATGACGGCCGCCACCGGCTGGGACACCGCCGTCGGGCTGATCTTCCGGCCCCGCGTCGGTGAACTGCTGGGGAACACCATCCTGCTGATCCTGATCACCGTGCCGCTCTGCCTGGTGCTGGGCGTCGGCGGCGCCTGGCTCGTGGAACGGACAGTGCTGCGCGGCCACCGCGTGTGGGCCGTGGCGCTTGCCGCGCCGCTTGCGATCCCGGCCTTCGTCAACAGCTACGCGTGGGTCTCGGTGGTGCCGTCGCTGGAAGGCATCTGGTCCGGGGTGCTGATCGCCACCCTTTCCTACTTCCCGCTGGTCTACATCCCGGCGGCCGCGATGCTGGGGCGGCTGGACCCGGCCATCGAGCAGTCCGCGGCTTCCCTCGGGCTGGGTCCTTGGGCCGTGTTTTTCCGCGTGGTCCTGCCGCAGCTGCGGATCGCCATGACAGGCGGGGCCCTGCTGGTCGCCCTGCACCTGCTGGCCGAGTACGGCGTCTTCGCGATGATCCGCTTCGACACCTTCACCACGGCGATCATGACCCAGTTCCAATCCACCTTCAACGGCACCGCCGGCAACATGCTGGCGAGCGTGCTGGTGCTGTTCTGCCTGGCCCTGCTGCTGCTGGAGGTGCGCAGCCGCGGGACCGCCCGGTACGCGCGGATCGGCTCCGGCGCCCAGGCCAAGGCCGTCCGCCTGGGGCTCGGCGTTTTCCAGCTGCCGGCCCAGCTGGCCCTGCTGGCCCTGACCGTGCT
This sequence comes from Arthrobacter cupressi, assembly GCF_900099975.1. Classification (GTDB taxonomy): domain Bacteria; phylum Actinomycetota; class Actinomycetes; order Actinomycetales; family Micrococcaceae; genus Arthrobacter; species Arthrobacter cupressi. Next base: position 43,458 of record NZ_FNEI01000001.1, on the reverse strand, counting down.
GGCGTTCGGCCTGCCGTTCTGGCTGGTGCTGCGCTGGGTCCTGCTCGGCGGAAGCGACATCTGGGATGCCGCCGAGTTCATCCCGGCCCTCCTCCAGACCCTCGGCTACGGACTGGCCGGGGCGCTGGCCACCACGGTGGTGGCGTTCCCCCTGGCCTACCTCGCGGTCCGGCACCCCGGATGGTTCAGCAAGTCACTCGAACTGTCCAACTACATCACCAGTTCACTGCCCGGGATCGTGGTGGGCCTGGCGTTCGTCACCATCAGCATCCGGCTGGCACCCGGGGTTTACCAGACCGCCGGCCTCCTCATCGCCGCCTACGTCCTGCTCTTCCTTCCGCGTTCCCTGGTGAACCTCCGCTCCGGGCTGGCGCAGGCGCCCAAGGAACTCGACGAAGCAGCCCGCTCGCTCGGCAAATCCCCGTGGGTGGCCTTCCTGAAGGTCACCCTGCGCCTGAGCGCCCCGGCCGCCGCCGGCGGCGCCGCGCTGGTGTTCCTCGCGATCGTCAACGAGCTGACCGCAACCCTGCTCCTGTCCCCCAACGGCACCAGCACGCTGGCCACCGAGTTCTGGAGCAAGAGCAGCGAGATCGACTATCCCGGTGCCGCTCCCTACGCGCTGCTGATGATCCTGCTGTCCGCACCGATGACCTACCTGCTTTTCCAACAGTCCAAGAAAGTGGCCGGACAGTGACCGAACAATCCCCATCCAGTCTTCCGGCACCGCGCATCGCGCCGGCCATTGCCTCAACCACGGACCCGCACCTGGACATCACGGATGTCACCAAGAACTTCGGCGCCCAGTCGGTGCTGAAGGGAGTCAATCTCTCGGTCGCCAAGGGCGGTACCACCGCGATCGTCGGCCCCTCGGGCTCGGGCAAGACCACCCTCCTGCGCCTGATCGCCGGCTTCGAGCACCCGGACGCCGGATCGATCGGCCTCAATGGCCGGCAGGTGGCCGGTAACGGCGCCTGGCAGCCGGCCCACAAGCGCAAGGTGGGCTATGTGGCGCAGGACGGCGCCCTGTTCCCGCACCTCACGGTGGGGCAGAACATCGCTTTCGGCCTGGACCGTTCCGGGCTCAGGGAGTCAGGGCTCGACGGCGGCCGGAACGCCGTGCGCCGTCGGGTCGCCGAGTTGCTGGAGATGGTGTCCCTCGACCCCGCCATGGCGAAGCGGCGCCCGCACCAGCTGTCCGGCGGGCAGCAGCAGCGGATCGCCCTCGCGCGGGCCCTGGCCCGCAAACCGGAACTGATGCTGCTCGACGAGCCGTTCTCGGCGCTGGATGCCGGACTCCGGGTGGCCACCCGCCGGGCCGTTGCCAACGTCCTGAACGAAGCCGGCGTCACCACCATCCTGGTCACCCACGACCAGGCCGAGGCCCTCTCCTTCGCCGACCAGGTGGCGATCATGCGCGGCGGAAAGCTGGCCCAGATCGGCAACCCCTTCGTGGTGTACACCCGGCCTGCGGACCGGGCCACCGCGGAGTTCCTCGGCGACGCCGTCATCCTGGACGCCTGGATGGAAGGTTCGCTGGCCACCTGCGCCCTGGGCGGTATCCCGGTGCGCCGGCCGCCGGTGCAGGGAGCCGTGCAGCTCATGCTCCGGCCCGAACAGATCCGGATCGCCCCCGACGGCCCCATCCGCGGCGTGGTGGTGGACACCGACTATTTTGGCCCGGAAACCACCGTCCGGATCCGCCTGGCGCCGCTGCCGGATGCCGGCGCAGACCACCGCTTCCCCGGCGGCGGGGAAGTCATCACCATCCGGCACTGGAACGCGTCCATCACCAAGCCTGGAACTGAGTTGTGCCTGCGGGTCGTGGGCGAAGGCGTGGCCTTCCCGGCGGACCCCACCCAGGCCTGATTCCACGCGGGAAAGACCGGCGCCGGCTTCCGCGCCAGCCAAACCAAACAAACAAAAAAGTGATCCAGCTTGCATTGGGGCTCCTCTGCGTCCATACTAAATGAACGCTATTCATTTAGTGATTCTTCTCTCAATGGCTGTGCGGCACCTCCCTGTCCTCCCCGACAACGCCCGGCCAGCTAGAAAGGGCCCCCAATGAGCCAGACAATCAACCGGGACGGCAACGCTGCCGGCTCCGAGCATAAGATCAGTGGCAAGGGACTGAAGACGGGGCAGCTCGGCCTCCTCGCCGTCGTCGTCCTTGGTATTTCCACCATCGCCCCCGCCTACACGCTGACCGGCGCCCTCGGCCCCACCGTCGCCACTGTCGGCCTGCAACTGCCCGCCATCTTCCTCATCGGCTTCATCCCGATGATCCTGGTGTCCCTCGCCTACCGCGAACTCAACGCAGACTCCCCGGACAGTGGCACCACCTTCACCTGGGTCACCAAGGCCTTCGGCCCCTGGGTGGGCTGGATGGGCGGCTGGGGCCTGCTGGCCGCCAACATCATCGTGCTGTCCAACCTTGCCGGCGTGGCGGTGGACTTCTTCTACCTGTTCCTCTCCCAGCTGCTCGGCAATCCGGACATCGCAGAACTCGCCTCGGACAAGCTGCTCAACGTGGTCACCTGCCTGGTGTTCGTGGCCCTGTCCGTGTGGGTCAGCTACCGCGGCCTGCACACCACCAAGATCGTCCAGTACGGCCTGGTGGGCTTCCAGGTCCTGGCCCTCGGCCTGTTCGCGGTGATGGCCTTCGCCAACTGGTCCGCCTCGGAAACCGCCATCGCCTTCAGCTGGGACTGGTTCGATGTCAGCAAGGTTGAAAGCTTCGGCCAGATCGCGGCCGGTATCTCGCTGTCGATCTTCGTGTACTGGGGCTGGGACGTCTGCCTCACCGTCAACGAGGAAACCGCCAACGGCAAGAAGACGGCCGGCCTCGCCGGCACCCTGACCGCACTTGCCGTCCTGGGCATCTACCTGGTGGTGACCATCGCCACCATGATGTTCGCCGGCGTCGGCGATTCCGGCGTGGGCCTGAACAACGAAGAGAACCACGCGAACATCTTCACCGCGTTGGCCTCCCCCGTGATGGGCCCGCTGGCCATCCTGATGTCGCTCGCCGTGCTGTCCAGCTCGGCGGCGTCGCTGCAGTCCACCATGACCGCCCCGTCCCGCAGCCTGCTCGCCATGGCGCATTACGGTGCCCTGCCCAAGCCGTTCGCCCACATGAGCGAAAAGTTCTCGACGCCGGGCTTCGCGACCATTGCTGCCGGCGTCCTGTCCGCGGGCTTCTACGCGATCATGCACATCGTCAGCGAGAACGTCCTCAACGACACCATCCTGGCCCTGGGCCTGATGATCTGCTTCTACTACGGCCTCACCGCGATCGCCTGCGCCTGGTATTTCCGCAACAGCATCTTCAGCAGCGCGCGCAACTTCGTGCTCCGCGGACTGTGCCCGGTCCTGGGTGGCATCGGCCTGTTCGTGGTGTTCTTCCAGACCGCCGTGGACAGCTGGGCCCCGGAATTCGGCAGCGGCTCGGAAATCGGCGGCGTCGGCCTGGTGTTCATCCTCGGCGTCGGCATCCTGGCCCTGGGCGTGGTCTGCATGCTCATCCAGGCCCGCCTGCGCCCCGGCTTCTTCAAGGGCGAGACCATCCGCCAAGACACCCCCGCGCTGGTGGTTCCCGAATAGCTTCCGGCGTCTGAGCGGAGCGTCGGAACGAGCCGCGCCGCCTGTTGCGGCTGCTCACAGTGAAGCCCTGGTCCGGAATTCCGGGCCAGGGCTTCACTGTGTCAACTGATTAGCATGCCGTCAGCGGCTTGCCGGCTCACCAGTAGTGCGCCACGTCCACCACCAGCCGCGACCCCGTGTCCGGTCCCGCCAGGGTGAAGACCCGGAACGGAAGCCGCGCGCGGACGCCCAGGCCCAGCGAGGTGTACCCCTCGAAGCTGCCCGCCCAAGCCACCTGCCGGAAGGTCTGGTAACCGGTGACGTTGCTCAGTTCCTTCTTGTTGGCGGGGTTGTACGTGGCCTGGCCGCTGGAGTTGTACGCCGGAGCGTTCACCGTGACCTGGATGAAGGCGCCGCCCCTCAGCGGAACGGGGAGCCCCGAACCGTCCTGGACCACCTGGGAAACATACTTGACCGTGTACCCGGCGACCTTGCCGTTGAGGTCGATGACCAGGCGGTCGTAGCAGGGCTGCTGACCTGTTCTGACATTCGTGACTTGTGCACCGGACATCGCGGCGTTGGTCTTGGCCAACGACCCCCACACGATGCCGCAATACGAGGCCGCCGAAGCGGGCCCCGGAGCGATGAGACCAAGACCGGCAGCCATGACCAGAGCTGCGAGCCAGGTGTAAACCTTTTTCATTGTGGGCCACCTCCCTTGAGTGATTGATACCTCAAGGGTAGGAGCGTTTTACCCCGGAACAGCGGCTTGTATCCGCTTCGGCGCACAACCGTTAGAAGCCCTCCGGGCGGGTTACGGAGCGTCATCCGGGGGCTCTTGTTTGCCCGTTTTTGGGGCTCCTGCGGGCCTTTCGCAGCCCCGTTCGTTATCCGCGATAACGACGCCGGCGGGCACCTTCACGGGGCAGCGCCCGTTCTTCCTCCTTCGGATTCCGGTCCTGCGGTCTTGGCCCGATGAGGTGCGGGCCCCCGCCCAGCCACGGGGGTCCGCCCCCTCACCGGGTCGTCCTGGTGGATTGGACTACCGGACTGCCCTTGCGGAGCCCGCGAACGGCTTCACCCGCTTGCTCAGCACGATCAACACGAATCCGAGCAGCAGGCTCATCATGAGCGCCAAGAGGCCGGACCCACCCAGCAGGGGCTGCGCAAACGAAGCCGCTCCCGCCGCGAGCGCGGTGCATGTGCCGCGCGGAGTTGCCGCGGCCAGGCCCGTTGTCGCCGCGAAGCCGCCGGCTGCGGCGCCCTCGGCGGCTCCGGGGCCGCTCGACCGGACGTTGATTACAACGTCAGCCCCCTGAGCAGTTCCGCTGCCGGATCCCGGCTTTCCCCCGGCACCCTCAGTGGTCCCGTTATCAGCACTCCCTGCGCTGAAACCCCCCAGCAAACCATTGAGGAATCGAACCACAGCCGGAACGCCCTGGTTCGCGCTGTCGGTGCCACTTTGAACATTGCCTCCACCGTTCTGTTGTCCGCCCGTGCTGGCGGCGGCGCCGGGGAGTCCCGTGTCCAGGATTCCTGCTTTGTTGAGGGCCCCTGTTCCGGCGTCAAGGTTGCGAAGGAGTCCCGTGTTCCGGGTTTCCGGGTTGCCCGGTTCACCCGTTACGGCACGAAGGTTGCGAAGGAGTCCAGAGTCAAGAAGTCCCGGTCCAAGCGCTCCGGTGCCTGCGGCCTTCCCGGAACCACCAGCCGGGGCCTGCGGTGCAGCAGTCCCGGCACGCACCGCGCCAAGGGAAACAGCCACGTCAGCAGGGCCGGCCTGCGTCACCGGTGCGATGCCCGCCGTCGTCGAACCAGTCGTCGAACCGTCGGCCCCGGCTTCCACCGTCCCCAACGACACCACTACATCAGCCGGGCCGGCCTGCGTCACGGGTGCGCTGCCCGCCGGTGTGGCGGCAGGCGCTGCCCGGCCATCGAGCGACACCGCCGCGGTGGTGGGCTGGCTGGCCGACGGCGAGGTTGCCCCGGTGCCAAGGGTTCCGAGCTGGACGCCCACAGTTCCATTGGCTTGTTCCGGGGCGGTTGTGCCAAGAGTTACCAGCAGGGTGCTGCTTCCGTCCTGGCCCTTGGTGTCCGCGGCAGAGGCCGCGGCGGCTCCGGCGAGCATGACCCCGCCGGCCAGCAGGGCACCATAGAGGCCCCTGCGTATGAAATTCTGCATGTCAATCTTCTCCTGAGAAATGAGCTTGAATGATCGCCCGCCAGGTTCAGGCAGGCATGGCTGTGCGGTCGCAGGACCGCCGGGCGATCATTCAGTCAGGAGAAAAACCGGGATTTCGGTTGAGCGCGTTTGGATCGGGCGCGCTGGCCCGGGTCTTGGGTTCGCCGGCCGGGTTGTACGGCATGCTGAAGGCATCAGTGGTGCCGGCGGCAGGCGTCTGCGGGCTCGAGCCCGCACAATTCGCCCCACCCGCGGCACCGGCAGGCGGCGTCGCAGGCAATGGGCCGCCCACGGGTTGCCCGGCCGAACTCTGCAGGGTTGCTTCGGGCGGCGTTCCGGCGGCCCGGAACACGGGGGCGTCGAAGGGCTGGCCCGCCCGTTCCGTGCCGGGAGGAGAATACGCCGCAGGGGTGGGGTTCTGCACAGCTGGCGGGGCCGTTTCGGCGGGGGTCGAGGAGTTAGCCGCAGCCGCAGGAGGGGCGGCGGCCACCTGCGGTACCACGACGTCTACGACGACGGCCGGCAGCGGGACTTCGTTGAGGATCGGTTTGACCACCGCGGTGGTGTCCCGGACCACGGATTCGACGACTGCGGCGGCAGGCTTGGAAATGGACCTCACCGCCGATGTGGCCGTGGGCGTTGTGGTGGCGGCCAGGTTCTGTGCGGCCGTTTCGAGCGTTCTCGGGGGAGTTTCCGCCAGGGCCGCCGCGGGCGCCACGGCGCTGTCAACCACATCCTTAACAGTCGTGCCGGCTTCCGCCACGGCCTGGTTGAGCACGGTTTGGTTGAGCACGGTTTGGTTGAGCACGGCCTGGTTGAGCACGGCCTGGTTGAGCACGGCCTCCTTCGAAGCGGCGCCGAGGTCCTGCACCACAACTTCCTTCACTGCGCCGACCGTCCCGGCGCCGGCCGTCCCGGAAACGAGCGGGGACGTGTCGGCGGCGAAGCTCGCCGCTGCGCTCACAAAGACCCACACGACGGCGCCAAAGAGCGAGGCGAAGAAGATCCGCAGGGCGCGCTGGAGCAAGGCCGCGGGCACGATGTTCTGCACCATGGCGTTCACCCCCAGCGCGCGTAACCTCGAACGATCGTGTGATGAGGGTAGGAGCGTCCCCCGGGTAATTCAAGCCCCCGTCGCTAAAAGGATGCGACGGCAAAAAAGAAAGCCCCGCCAGGCCGACGGGATCGGCAGACGGGGCTTTCCGGAAATGCGCGGGGACTTAGCCTTCGCAGTCGTAGCAGTACTTGAGACCGTTCTTCTCGAGTGCGATCTGCGAGCGGTGGCGTACCAGGAAACAGGACGAACAAGTGAATTCATCAGACTGCTCCGGGACAACCACAACGGTCAGTTCTTCGCCGGAAAGGTCGGCGCCCGGAAGGTCGATACCCTCGGCAGTGTCGTTCTCGTCAACATCGATGACAGCCGTTTGGGCACCGGAGCCGCGCGACGCCTGAAGGGCCTCGAGCGATTCGGCGGGAGACTCTTCTTCGGTCTTGCGTGGGGCGTCGTAATCGGTAGCCATTAGTGTGGTTCGCTTTCGTTGCTGCACAGTGCCATTCCGGCACCTCAGTGAAGGAGTTTAGGGCATAGTACATGGCTTCAACGAATAGTGTGTCCAAGAAAACATTTTCGGCGTCACCGCACCCGTTCCGCGCCGGATGCGGCGCGTTTTAGCGCAGCCGGGTTAAAAATGGAAGCCTCCACGGGAGGGCCCGCGGAAGCTTCCATTTTTCTCTCAGTCGTGTCCGCCTAGCTGGAGGGACCGCCCGTACCGTACATGACTGAGTAGTGCGACAGCCCCTTGCCGGAGGTGTGCGTGAGGGTCACGCTGGTGACTCCGGGATCGTAGTAGGTGATCTCCGCACCGAGGCCCTGGTTCGCCGAGCCTGCCTTGACGCAGGTTGCGGTGATGACCATGCCGGCCGGTGCCGTCAAGGTGATCGACGTGACGTCTCCGGTAACGTCGATCCGGCCTGAATCCCACTCCGGACACAATTGTCCTTCCGCAGGGGCAGCGCTGGCGGGCATGGCCCCGCCGAGGAAAACCATGCCCGCAACAGCAGCCGCGGCCAGTATTCGCTTCATTCTTCACTCCTCAATGAGCATTGGAAATTCCGGTCCCGGGTCCCTGTAGTCCCGCGACCTCTGCGTTCTGGCCGGCCTTTTTCAATAGATGAAATCCGCGCACTCGGATCGTTGGCACATGACGCGCCCCAACTGTGCACCATCTCCACCGTCCAGCTCGTGACAGATGGCATCCCGCTGAATGCCTACACGCTCTTTGCGTGCTGCTAGAAACAATAGGGACGCGTGGGACAGGGCGCCCGAGTAGTTTGTACTCGTTTTTCAGGGCCCGTCCCGGCTACTTTTCGTTCCGGATACTCATTCCCATTGCCTGCCTACCCGGGCACCATGGAGTGATCATGGAATCCACGGAAAATCGGGCGGCCGGGTACACGCCGTGGCTGCTGGGCCCTGTGGCCACGGGGACGGGGCTGCTGGCCCATCTGGCGTCCGGCGGGGATCTCCCTTGGCCGCCGGCACTGCTTGCTTTCGCGGCGCTGCTCAGCATGTGCGCCTCGCTGTTGTCCCGGTTGCGCCTGCCTGTGTGGGCGCTGCTCCTTCTGTGCGGGGTCACCCAGCAGGCACTCCACCTGGCCTTCGTGCTCTTCTCCGGGATAGTCCCGGGCCAAGGGTCATCGCAGCATTCACACGTGCTGGGCCTGCCATTGGTCCAGGGAGCGGCGCAGTCGACAGCCGGGCATGTGCAGGAAGTGATGCTGGTCTTCCATGTCGCGGCGGCATTGCTGACCGCCCTGCTCATGGCAAAGGCCGGCAGCCGCTTCCCGCGGCGGCCGGCCCCCGGCTGGGGTCGCGTCAGGCAATCCGCACGGGATCGCCGTCGGTGAGGATGAACCGCAAGGACCGTCCGTCCGCCAGCACGCCAATGTCCGCGAGCGGATCCCCGTCCACGGCGATCAGGTCGGCGTAACCGCCCTCCGCCACCACGCCGGCCCGGCCGCTCTCCCCCACGATTTCCGCGCCCACGAGGGTGGCCGAACGAAGCACCTCGAGCGGCGCCTGGACCCTGGCCCGGAGGCGGAACTCTTCAAGCTGGTGGTCCAGCCCCGCACCGTGCAGGTCCGTCCCGTAGCCAATGCGTACGCCGGCGGCCGCGGCCTTGGCCAGCGATTCAAGGCCGCGCTCAAAGATGTCCTCCACGGCCGCCTTCTTGGCCGGGTCCAGGCCATGCCCGCTGGCACCGGACAGGATGGCCCAGTAAGTGGCCAGGGTCGGCACGTAGAAGGCGCCCTTGGCCAGGAACAGCTCGATGCATTCATCGTCCAGGAGGTTTCCGTGCTCGATCGTCCGCACGCCCAGCCGCAGCGCGCGCGAGACCGCCTCCGCCGTGTAGACATGCGCCGCGATGTACCGGTGCGCCAATCGGGCCTCGTCGACGGCGGCAACCACCTCCGCGTCCGAGAAGCCCAGCGCTTCGAGCCGCATCTTTGAGACAACTCCGCCCGAGAGCGTGAGCTTGGCATGGTCCGCCCCGTCCCGGAACTCCGCACGCAGGGCCCGGCGGAGTTCCACCTCGCCGTCGCAGACCTTCGCCAGGACATGCCCGCCGGTGGGGGCGAAGATCGGCCCGCCGGCCTTCAGCCGGGGCCCGGTGACGAGCCGCTCCTCGACGGCGCGGGACAGCCCTGTGTCGGCCCCGCCCATGTCGCGGACGAGGGTGAAGCCGCGCAACAGCATCCCGTGCATCACCCGGGCGGTGCGCGCCGCGTGGTACGACGGCGTCCAGGAGAGGATTTCGTTGAAGTCGCCTGAGGCCTGGGTGACGTGGGCGTGGGCGTCGATCAGGCCGGGCAGCACCGTCAGTCCGCCGAGGTCGATCTCGACGGCGTCCTGCACCGTCCGGGTCGACTCCGAAATTTCGGCGATCCTCCCGTCGCGGGCCACAACGGTCCGCGGCGCCCCCAGTTCCCCGCTTTCCACGTCGAGGATCCGTGCATTGCGGAGGACGACGGACCCCGTGCGGATCTGCCCCGGATCTGTCCTAACCGCCATGGGTGTTCCTCTCTGCCGTCCGTACGGCCGCTCCGGCGGGGTCGAGCGGACCGTCCCCGCCCGCCGTCGTCGTCTTTCCGGATGCCCGCTCGTCGATTTCTTCGAGGGAGCGGCCGCTGGTGGACACCCCGAAGACCAGGACCACCAACGCCGCGCCGCCCAGTACCGCCATGACCATGGTGAACACGCCGCCGAAACCGAGCACCGGGTAGGCGGCGCCGATCAGGATCGGGGCCGTGATCCCGCCGATCCGGCCGAAGGCCGAAGCACTGCCCATGCCGGTGGCCCTCAGCCGGGTCCCGTAGACCTCCGGGGTGTAGGCGTAGAGGCCGGCGTAGCAGCCGTTCATGAAGAAGGAGAGGAGGGAACCGAAGGCGAGGACCGCGCCTTCGCTGGGCGCCTGCGAGAGCAGGAAGGCTGCCACGGCACCGCCGCTGAGGTAAATCGCGATGGTCACGCGGCGGCTGAGCCGCTCATTGAGGAATGCGGCACTGTAGTAGCCAGGGATCTGCGCGATCGTGATGATCAGGGAGTACGTAAAGCTGCCGGTGATGGTCATTCCCTTGGCCACGAGGAGAGAGGGAATCCAGACGAAGAAGCCATAGAAGGAGAACGTCACCGAGATCCAGAGCAGCCAGATCACCGCGGTGCGGCGGGCATTGCCGTGCCGCCACAGTTCGGCCTGTTGAAACAGGGGCGGCGCCTTCGGGGCCTCCGCTTTGACGGCGATGACGCCCGAGCCGCTGGTGCGGACGAGCCGCCCTTCCTCGAGGCCCTGGACAATCCGCTCTGCCTCGGCCTCGCGGCCACGGGTGAGGAGCCAGCGCGGGGATTCTGGAAGCACGCGCCGCCACCAGAGGAGCATCACGATGGGGACGGCGGTGATGAGCTGGCCGATCCGCCACCCTTCGGGCAGGCCGGCGACGACCGTGGTGCCGATCAGGGCCGCGCTGACGTAACCGAGGGCGAAGAACCCGGCCACCGCGCCGACGAAGAAGCCCCGGCGCTTCTTCGGGATGAATTCGGCGATGAATGTAGGAATGATGGCGGCCTCGGCGCCGATGCCGATGCCCGCGATCACCCGCATGATGAAGAAGAATTCCCAGCCCTGGGAGAACGCGGCAACGATCGTCGCGCTCGCGTAGAGGGCGAGTGCGTACATCATGACCTTGCGGCGGCCGATCCTGTCGCCGAGGGCGCCGGCCCCGATGGCGCCAATGAAGATGCCTATCAGCAGGGAGCTGCCGATGAGGCCGGCCTGGGCGCCATCCAGGTGCCAGAGCGGTTTGATGATCGGCATGATGTAGGAGACGAGCGAGCCGTCCATGCCGTCAAACAGCAGTCCAAGGCCTCCGATGAACGCGAGCTGGACGTGCGGCTTGCCTACCCGCATACCGTCCATGCGTTCAAGGAGTGACCGCGTGGTTGCCATCGCATTGCCTTTCTGTTGGGGAAGAACGGCGGTCCCGCCCAAGCGAGCAGGACGTCCATTCATCGCTCTTGGCATACAGGATTCCACTTTTTGTGTGCAATGTCACTAGTAAACGGTGACATTTTACATACTTGGCATACCAAATGAGTTTCAGACTCAGGACGAGGGATCGACCTGGGGCCCCGGCCACGCTCCAGCGCCGCGTCATAGAGGAGGCGGCCGATGGCCAGATCCTGCAGTCCCGGCAACCGCACCGGTGCGGGGTTCTCGCGCCCGGCAACCGCATCGGCGATCACCTGGCCGAGCCCGCCGGCCACGTCCTCCGCGGCCTGCTTCCTGAATCGCTGTCCAAGCCAGGAACCTGCGGGCAACTCAGCCCGTGGGAGCCAGGGCCGTCCCCGATCTACTCGTAGTTGACGCCGATGAGTACGGCGCCTGGCAGTTCCAGAGTCCACGGATGGGGATTTCCGCCGGCGAACAGATCGATCCGCGTCCCGTCGTCGAGGATGAACACGGGGTCGATGAGTTGTTCACCGTCGGCTTGCGCGTCGACAAGTTTGCGTCCCACCAGCTCCTGGAGCCTTGATTGCAGATCGGGCGAGCTCCAGTCGAACTGGGAGTCTGGCGGGCGGATCATCCAGGGGCACATCAAAGTGAGGGACCAGGAATCACCCATCAGGTTCAGACAGGGGTTGTTGACCTGGAAGGTCAGGATCGTCAGAGGGAGTGCCTCCACCAGGGAAGCGCGGGGGGTTTTCATGGGATTGGTCCGACGCGGTTTGATGAAATTGTTGTCCTTGCCCAAGCAGATCTGCACGACGGTGCCGGATCTGCGGCCTGCCCCCAGCCTCCTGATCGCTTTACTGGGCCGCTCTGGCCAGCGCGGCCTTCGCCTGGGAGATCAGTTCCTGGACTTCCCGCGAAGCCCTGGCCTGTTCCCGGTTCGGGCCGCTGTCTGATCTCCAGTCCGAACGCAACTCGTTTTCGGCGTCGCCCAAGAGTACGTATGTGCGCCGCAGTATTTCCTCGAAGGTTGCCAGATAGGCCATCGCTGAGTCTCCGTCGTTCAATGAAGTCCGCCCCGGGCTGCGGCCTGAAATCTCGTCAATTCAATCGGTGCCTGCTGTCGCCCGGCGGCCTTCATAAGCACACTTACCATTCCCCCGTATGGTCATGATAGGGCAAAGATCAAGGGTTTGGCGGGCCGGAACGAGGGGATTTCTGAGGCGTTCTGTGACCGTTCGCACACCATGGTCACTTGGCCGTTCAAGTCGCGCAGCGAGGGCTACCGGAGTGCAAGGTGGCGAGGATGGAGCGGGGCCGGCGGCGGCTGGGGGAGAGAGTCCCGGCTCGGTACAGGGCTCTCACAGCGCCGACCCCGCCCAGCCTTGGGCCTCTGGGTTGGCCCGAGTCACGCCCAAAGGCGCCGCGGAACTGCGCCTGCGCGGCAGGGCCCCGCGGATCCTGATCGTGCTGATCATCATCGTAGGCGCAATCATCCTCTACGCCACCGCCGGCGTTCTCGGCTGGGTGCCCTGGCGGACCAGCCCCGGCTCCACCGTCGCCGCAGGCGTCTGGCTCGTCCTGGCGGGGGTGGTCCTGGTCCTGGGAACCCTGCGGATCCGGGCCGCCGAATTCGCCACCTCACGCCGGAGCGCACACCGGGTCCGCCTCGATGTCCCCGTCACCCTCACCGGGGTCTCCGGCCGGCTGCTGGACATCTCCATGGGCGGCGCCGCCGTCCAGGTTGAAGCCGATGCCCTCCCCGACGCCGGGGCCGTATCCCTGGCGCTGCCCGGTACCGACCCGGTTCCCCTGGACATTGTCCGGGTCTGGAAGAGCTCCAAGACCACGTACACCGCATCTCTGCGGGTCCGCGACAACAACTGGAACGCCTACCGACGGCTTGCCCTCTGGCTGTTCCACACCCCGGCAATGCCCTTCCCGGATACCCCGCAGGCGTTCCCGCCATCGCAACCCGGGAGAAGGGCTAAAGCTGCAGCCTCTCCACAGCCTGCAAAGTTGCAACCCGCGTGGCATGGCGGCAATGGATGTGAGCGTGGGCGTCACCTTATAGAGCGGCGGGACGGGTGGTCCCCACCCCCAAAGTCGGTGGGGACCACTTCCGCCCGCCCAGTCCCAGTAACAAAGGACGGACGCACCGCGGGCTGACCGGTCAGGGCTTCACGAGCGCAGGCCGGGTTTCCCAGGCGGCGGGCAAGATGCTACCCGCGATGGGCCGCCGATGGAACACCCGTTGTCCGCCGTGATTGTGCGGGCGTAAGCTGAAGCTGCTTCATTGCATACATGAGTAATGGGCGGCACAAGGCCCCTGCGCCACCGACAGCGTAGAGGCCTTAGCCCGACCCGTTGAAACCACCCCAGGGCACCTCATTGGCGATCACCAGGTGCGTGTTGACCCAGACGGTGCCGAAGTCCAGCCGGCGCGGGACGGACAGCGAACGGGCGAGCCGGGGGTGCCGATCGAGATCTCGCTGACCTCGCGGACCAGCAGTCGGTGAACTTCTCCGCGACGGATTCGTGGACGAGCACGCGGCAGGCCGCGTCGCACTCCTGGCCGCCGTTCCAGAACCCGGCACTGCGGACGCCCTTGGCGGCGGCCTCAAGGGTCGGCGTCGTTATACACCACAACGGGTGCCTTGCGGGTCGCACATGGTCCGGCGAGGTGGAGCTTTCAGCATCCCGGGGGTAAGGCCCGTCACACACACTGTACGTGATCGCAGATCACGCAAGACCTGATTTTGGATGCCTTTGGGAACGCCTCGGGGAAAGGCGCCTCTGTGGAGCGTCACGCGATGCGGCTTTTCGGGCTGCCCGACGGCGGTCTGCCGCAGTTTTTGGCGGGCTGTGGCGCCTGCCCGGGGGCGAAAGTTTGCCGTGCGTGACAACCCGGCCCTGGGCATGGGAAAACCCCGCCTGCGGCTGCGATCTCGCAACTGCAGACGGGGTATGGTGGAGCCCCCTGCCGGATTCGAACCGGCGACCCCCTGTTTACAAGACAGGTGCTCTGGCCAACTGAGCTAAGGAGGCGTTCCCCGGGAACGAGCCCGGGGCGATGCGTCAAAAAAGAACGCTCAACAAGGGTAGCCCATCGCGAGGGCTACGTCCCAAAATACGGCCGCGGGCCGGGCGCTGAATCCAGCAGCGCCGGCCCGCGGCAACGCAAGGACTGACTACTTCTTCGCCGCGATGGCCTTGTTCAATTCGCCGGGGAAGTCCGGCGTCGTCTGGCCGTTCCACTGCTTGCCGTCGATGAAGACGGTGGGCGTGCCGGTGACGCCGACGTTCAGCGTTTCCTGGGTGATGACCTTCACGTAGGGGCGGTAGGTCTTGTTTTCCACGCAGGAGTCGATGCTGGCGGAGCCGACTTCGGTGGCCATTTTCTTGAGTTCGTCGTCGGAGATGCCGGCACTGCCTTCGGCAGGCTGGCGTTCGAACAGCAGGTTGAAGAAGGCTGCATACTTGTCCGGCGAGACATTGGCCACGCAGGCCGCGGCGTTGGCCGCGCGGGAGGAATAGTTGGTGGTGGACTGGCGGTCCAGGAAGCCCAGAGGGCGGTATTCCAGGGTGATCTTGCCTTCGTCCCGCAGCTTGGTCAGGGTCTCGCCGTACGCGGTTTCGAACTGCTTGCAGATGGGGCAGATGAAGTCGATGTATGCCACTACCTTGACCGGCTTCCCGGCCTCCGCTTCAGCGCCGGGAGCCACCACGGTGGCGGGCTTGGTGGCCGGTGCGGACGGCACGGAGGCTAGGTCCACGCTGGCGGCCTCGGACTTGGCTACTTCGGTGCCCTTGAGCAGGGTGACGCCGCCGTGGACGTTGCCGTTGGCCGGCGTCGGGCCCTTGTCCGCAATCGGGGCGTTGTTCTGGATGCCCTGCATGACCGTCACAGCGATGATGCCGATGATCACCACCACGGCAACCACGATGCCCCAGCCAATGAGCAGCTTGTTCCGTTTGTCCTTCTTCAGCTGCGCTTCGCGGATCTCTCGGGCCCTTTCCCGGGCCTGGGCGGTGCGCTCTGCCTTGGACAGGCGCGGTTCGTTTGCGGGGCTCATCAGTTCCTCGTTGATCGTCGGCTTGGTACTGGGGTATGGCACTGGGGCCAGTTTACGGGTGAAGGTCACCCGTCCGGCTGAGGACGCCCACCCCCGTTCAATGAACGAGCGGATGTGGGCGATGATTCCCGCCGGTAGGGTGGGATGTGAGTCACAAGCAATCCCAGGGAGCAGCAATGCAGAAACCGGCAAGCGAAAAACTCACGACCAAGGCGAAGACGAGACCCTCGCCCGAAAGGGCCAAATACGACTTCATGGTGGTCTCCAACCGGCTGCCCGTGGACCGGTGTTCCGCCGACGACGCGGAGATTGACGGCGAGCGCTGGCGGCGTTCGCCCGGCGGCCTGGTGACGGCCCTGGCGCCCCTGATGGCAAAGAGCGACGGCGCGTGGGTAGGTTGGCATGGCGCCCCGGATGAGCAGCTGGAACCGTTCAGCCATGACGATATGGACCTGGTCCCTGTGGAGCTCAGCGCCGAGGACGTTGAGCTGTATTACGAAGGCTTTTCCAATGCCACCTTGTGGCCGCTCTACCACGACGTGATCGCCCGCCCTGAGTTCCACCGGACCTGGTGGGACTCCTACCGCCGCGTGAACCAAAGGTTCGCGGACGCCGTCGCGCAATCCGCCCGTGAGAACGCCACCGTCTGGGTGCAGGACTACCAACTGCAACTGGTCCCGCAGATGCTGCGCCGGGCACGGCCGGACCTGAAGATCGGCTTCTTCAACCACATCCCCTTTCCCCCGCCGGAAATCTTCGCCCAGCTTCCCTGGCGCCAGGCGATCATCGAGGGCCTGCTCGGCTCGGACCTGGTGGGCTTCCAGCGCCCCAGCGATGCCGCGAACTTCATGCGCTCGGCCCGCCGCTTCCTCGGCGCCAGCGTCAAGCAGCAGCAGATCCACGTCAGGAACTCGGCCGGCAACATCACGCACATCGCCCGCGCCCAGGCCTTCCCGATCTCCATCGCGGTGGACCAGATCAGCGAGCTCGCCGAACGCCCGGACATCATCGAACGCGCCCGCCAGATCCGCCACGACCTCGGCAACCCGCGCACGATCCTGCTGGGCGTGGACCGCCTGGACTACACCAAGGGCATCCGGCACCGGCTCAAGGCTTTCGAGGAGCTGCTGCAGGACGGCAGCCTGAAGGTCCAGGACGCCACCCTCATCCAGGTGGCCAGCCCCAGCCGCGAACGCGTGGAGCAGTACCGGATCCTCCGTGAGGAGATCGAAGGCACGGTGGGCCACATCAACGGCAGCTACGACACCATGCAGAACACCGCTGTGCGCTACCTCCACCACAGCTACCCGGTGGAGGAAATGGTGGCCCTGTACCTCGCAGCGGACGTCATGCTGGTGACCGCGCTCCGGGACGGCATGAATCTCGTGGCCAAGGAATACGTCGCCGCCCGCACCAGCCACACCGGCGCCCTGGTCCTGAGCGAGTTCACCGGCGCGGCCGACCAGCTCAAGCAAGCCCTGCTGGTGAATCCGCACGATATCGACGGCCTGAAGAGCACCATCATGCGGGCTGTCGAGCTGCCGGCCAACGAGTCCCGGCGCCGGATGCGCGCCATGCGCAAACAGATCCTGGACCACGACGTCGATCACTGGTCCTCCGAATTCCTCGCCGCCCTGGCAGAAACGGTGGTCCGCGATGACAGCTGAGAACAAGCCGCCACTGAGCCTCTCCGCCGGCCTCCTCGAGGCCGTGCGCACCATCGCCGAAACCGAGCAGCTGCTCGTGGCCATGGACTTCGACGGGACCATCTCCCCGATCGTGGACCACGCCGGGGAGGCACGCCCCCTGCCCCGGTCGGCTGCGGCTTTCGCCGAACTCGCCGCCCTGCCCCGCACGACGACGGCGCTTATCTCCGGGCGCGCCCTGTCCAGCCTGCGGGCGGTCGCCGCTCCTCCTGCCGCCACCCTGCTGATCGGCAGCCATGGCGCGGAGGCCTGGCTGGGGCCCGGCTCCGCCGGGCTGCGGCTGGAGCCGGACCAGGAGGCCCTGCTCGCGGAAGTCCGCGGGATCCTGGCCGAAATCGTGGCCATCGCCCCGGGGACCTTGCTCGAGGACAAGCCTGCCGGCGTCGTCCTCCACACCCGCACAGCTGACGACGATGTGGCGGAAGACGCCGTCGAGGCGGCGCGCACCGCACTGCAGGACAAACACGGGGTGTATTTGAAGGACGGCAAGCGGGTCCTGGAAACCTCGGTGGTCCACGCCTCCAAGGGCGAGGCGCTGGCGTTCCTGCGGCAGGCCACCGGCGCCACGGCGGTGCTCTTCGCGGGCGACGACGTCACGGACGAGGACGCCTTGGCCAGGCTTCACCCGGGGGACGTCGGGGTCAAAGTGGGGCTGGACTTCACGCAGGCCGAATTCCGGGTCGAAGCGCCGGTCCAGGTGGCGGAGCTCTTGGAGGCCGTGCTCCGGGAGCGGCGCGAGAACGTCAGCACAGGCCAGCCGAAAATGTGACGGGCGTAACATCTGCTTCGCCCGGAATGATTTCTGGCATACTCTCTATGTGACGCGGCGCACAGACACCGTGCGGCGTCGCATGAGCTCCCCGCCCCGAGCGCCCCAGGCGCAGGAAGGCGGGGAGTCCAACTGAATAAAAAGAACCATTCACAACGGATCGTCCGGCACGTACCTGCCGGTGAAGGGAAATGAGAACTGTGGCTACAGTTACTTTTGACAACGCTACGCGTCTGTACCCGGGCACAGACAAGCCCGCCGTCGATAAGCTCAACATCGACATCGCCGATGGCGAATTCCTGGTCCTCGTCGGACCCTCCGGTTGCGGTAAGTCCACCTCCCTGCGCATGCTCGCAGGCCTTGAGGACGTCAACTCCGGCCGCATTCTCATCGGCGACCGCGACGTCACCGACGTTCCGCCGAAGGACCGCGACATCGCAATGGTCTTCCAGAACTACGCCCTCTACCCGCACATGAGCGTTGCGGACAACATGGGCTTCGCCCTCAAGATCGCCGGCGTTTCCAAGGAAGAACGCGCAGAACGTGTCCGCGAAGCCGCCAAGCTCCTTGACCTCGAGCAGTACCTGGACCGCAAGCCGAAGGCCCTCTCCGGCGGTCAGCGCCAGCGTGTCGCCATGGGCCGCGCAATCGTCCGCAACCCGCAGGTCTTCCTCATGGACGAACCGCTGTCCAACCTGGACGCCAAGCTCCGCGTCCAGACCCGCACCCAGATCGCGTCCCTGACCCGCCGCCTCGGCGTCACCACGGTCTACGTGACCCACGACCAGGTCGAGGCCATGACCATGGGCGACCGCGTGGCCGTACTCAAGGACGGTCTGCTGCAGCAGGTCGACACCCCGCGCAACCTCTACGACCGCCCGCAGAACGTCTTCGTCGCCGGCTTCATCGGCTCCCCGGCCATGAACCTGCTGGAACTGCCGGTTGTCGGCGACGGCGTGCAGTTCGGTGGCGCCGTCTACCCCGTCAAGCACGATGTCCTCGAGGACGCCTCCGGCAAGACCGTCACCCTGGGTGTCCGTCCGGAAGACCTCGAGACCGTCGGCGCCGGCGAAGGCCTCCAGGTCGAGGTCGACGTCGTCGAAGAACTCGGCGCCGACGCCTACGTCTACGGCCACACCACGCTCGACGGCAAGGACCACGACATCGTGGCCCGCGTCGACGGCCGCCGCCCCCCGATGAAGGGCGAGGCCATCTTCGTCCGTCCGCAGCGCGGCCACGTGCACCTGTTCGACACCAAGACGGGCCTGCGCCTGGGCGACTAGCAACCGCATAACCGGCGGCGGCTCCTCCACACGGATGGGCCGCCGTCGGTCGTTAACCGCACCTTTCATACGGAAGAATTGACACCATGACCGAGCAAAGCGGAGCCCAGTGGCATGACGAACCGACCGACTACGGACAGATCGGCAAGCTGCCCCGCACCGAGGCCGCCAGCGCCAAGGACAGCGCTCCCCCGGCGAGCGTCATCGGCTCGCTGAACATCACGGCAGCCTCCGCGGATCCCGAACTGCTGGACCTTCCCTGGCACATCGCGCTGGAAGACTGGCCCGCCGAACAGCTGGCGGCCCTGCCCCGCGGCATCTCCCGCCACATCGTGCGTTTCGCGCACCTGGGCGGTTCGGTCATCGCCATCAAGGAAACCTCCGAGCACGTGGCACGCCACGAGTACCACATGCTCCGCAAGCTCGCCCGGTTGGACGTCCCCTGCGTGGAGCCGGTGGCCGTGATCACCGGCCGCACCACCGCCGACGGCAAGCCACTGAACCCGGTGCTGGTCACCCGGCACCTGAAGTTCTCCATGCCGTACCGAGCGCTCTTCTCGCAGATGCTGCGCAAGGACACCCTGACCCGCCTGATCGACGCGCAGGCCCTGCTCCTGGTGCGCCTGCACCTGATCGGCTTCTACTGGGGCGACGTCTCGCTTTCCAACACCCTCTTCCGCCGTGACGCCGGAGCCTTCGCCGCCTACCTGGTGGACGCCGAAACCGGCGAACTCTACCCGGACCTGTCCACCGGGCAGCGCGAGTACGACCTCGAAATCGCCCGGGTGAACATCGCCGGCGAACTGATGGACCTGCTGGAAGGCGGCCTCATCGAGGAAAAGGTGGACCCCGTGGCCACCTCGGAACTCATCATGGATTCCTACCGGCGGCTCTGGGCGGAGCTCACGGAGAAGGAATCGTTCGAACTCGGCGAGCGCTGGCGCGTGGGCGCCCGCATCCGGCGTCTCAACGAACTGGGCTTCGACGTCGAGGAATACGCCATCAAGACCACGGCGGACGGCTCCACTATCCAGCTGCAGCCCAAGGTGGTCGACGCCGGGCACCACCAAAGGCGCCTGCTCCGCCTGACGGGGCTGGACGCCCAGGAGAACCAGGCCCGCCGCCTGCTTAACGACATGGACTCGTTCCGCGCGGACAACAACCCGGACATGGACGAGGAATACAGCGCCCACCTGTGGGTGAGCCAGATTTTCGAGCCGATCGTGCGCTCCATTCCGCGCGAGCTGGCCGGCAAGCTCGAACCGGCGGAAGTGGTCCACGAAGTCCTGGAACACCGCTGGTACATGAGCCAGAAGCAGGACCGCCACATCCCGCTGGCCGAAACCGTGCAGTCCTATCTGGACACCGTGCTGCGCCACCGCCGGGACGAGGCCGCGATCATGCTCAACCCGGACACCGAGCTGCTGAAGATCCTGGAAGTCGAAACCGAGGAGTCGCGGTACGCCGACCTGGAGGGCTACCCGGACGCGGACGACTGACAACGACGACGGCCGGGTTGCCGCCTGCGGGCAGCAACCCGGCCGTCGGGTTTAAGTCCTTAGGGCTCCAGCGTTCCCGCAAGGCCCCTGAGCACGGGCTCACGGCCCAGCTCGATGTGCGAGTACGCCAGGGAGTAGGCCAGTTCCGCGTGGCCGCCGAGGATCGCCTTGCACAGCTCCACGTGCTCTTCGCGCTGGAGTTCGTTGCTGCGATTGTGGGCCAGTCCGAAGATCCAGCGCATCCTGCCGAAAAGCGGTTTGACAGACTCGATCAGCAGTCGGTTGCCGGAAAGCCGCACGATCTCGGCGTGGAACGCGGCGCTCAGCCGCACGACGTCGTCGGTCCGGCCGTCGTCGATCGCCTCCCGGCCGGCGTCGAGCAGTTCCTGCAGGCTGTCGCCCCGGGCGCCCTGGGCGACCTGCACGGCGGCCATCCGCGCGGCGAAGGTTTCCAGGCACAGGCGCACGTCGAAAAGGTCGTTGACATCGCTGAGCCGCAGCTGGCGCACCACCGCGCCGCGACGCGGGAAAGTCTCCACGAAGCCGTCCTGTTCCAGCCGCTGGATGGCCTCGCGCACCGGGATCCGGGAGACGCTGTAGAGCTCGGACAGTTCACGCTCGCGCAGCCGGGTGCCCTGGGCGTACTCGCCGGCGACGATCCCCTCAAGGACCAGTTGGTAGACCTGTTCCGCCCGGGCTTCGTCGTCCCGGCCGTTCAGTGTTCCAGCAGCGGGCGTCGACATCGGCAGCAGTCCTTTCCAGCTCACCGCTCCGGCGGTGGATACCGGAGCCTGGCGGGTCATACCGCCCATCACTTCACCCGAGCATACACGGGCTGAAACGGCTGATCCGCTGTCCTCCCGCGGCATCCGGCGCCATTACGTCCAACCATCGACATTGCGCATCCTTCCTTGTTCCGCCGCGCATGACGCCGCGGACTTCGCGGCACGTCGGCCGGTCACATTTCATCACGTGTTTGGTATTCCAGACAGCGGCCCTTTTGTGATTTACATCGCACTCCGTCTAACCTAGCTTAAGTTTGGTATACAAAACGTTCCGGAGCGCGCTCCTCGAACCACGAAACGAGCTTTTCCGTTGACCCAGCTTCAGTCCCCAGCCGAGCCCGGCACCGCGGGCGCGGCCACCGCCGGGGCCCGCACCACCGAGGCCCGTTCACTGCTGGCCACCGCGTGGCTGAGGATCCGCCGCAGCAAGATCGCCCTCCTCAGCCTGTGCGTCGTGGTGGCCATCATGCTGTTCGCGATCCTCGCACCGGTCCTCAGTGCCCTGTCCGGCAATGACCCCTTTACCTCCAACACCAGCCCGGAAGTCCTGGACGACTTCGAAACCCCGGGCCTCCCGCTCCCGGGCTACATGTACCCCTCCTCCAGCCACTGGCTTGGCGTGGAACCGGGCTTGGGCCGCGACCTGTTCGCCCGGCTCGCCTTCGGCGGCCAGGTCTCCCTGACCATCGCGCTGCTCTCCACAGCCGTGTCGGTGGTCCTGGGCACCGTCCTGGGCGCGGCCGCGGGCTACTTCGGAGGCAAGACCGATGCCATCATCAGCCGCCTCATGGACCTGTTCCTGGCCTTCCCGCACCTGCTTCTGGTCCTGTCTCTGACTCCCATCCTGCAGTCCCGGCTCCGGGATACCCCGCTCGGCCAGGGCAGCTTCCTGCCCATGGCCTCGCTGGTGATCATCCTGGGCTTCTTCGGCTGGGCGTACCTGGCCCGGATCGTGCGCGGCCAGGTGCTCAGCCTGCGCGAACGCGAATTCGTCGAGGCGGCCCGGTCCTTCGGTTCCT
The DNA here is from genome assembly GCF_900099975.1 of Arthrobacter cupressi. Classification (GTDB taxonomy): domain Bacteria; phylum Actinomycetota; class Actinomycetes; order Actinomycetales; family Micrococcaceae; genus Arthrobacter; species Arthrobacter cupressi. The sequence goes on along the minus strand of NZ_FNEI01000001.1, from coordinate 21,053 downwards.
CACACCTGAGCATCCTGTTCCGCCAGATCATCCCCAACGTGATGGGCGTGGTGCTGGTCTACGCCACCATGCTCATTCCCACGAACATCTCCGCCGAGGCCGCGCTGTCCTTCCTGGGCGTCGGCGTGAAGGACCCCACGCCGTCGTGGGGCCAGATGCTCAACGCGGCCCAGGCCGGCAACTGGTACCTGAGCGATCCGTGGTTCCTGGCGGTGCCCGGCGTCATGCTCATCGTCACCGTTTTGGCCTTCAACCTGCTCGGCGACGCCGTGCGCGACGCGCTGGATCCCAAGGCCTCCCGCCACTAGCGCTCTCCCAATCCACCCTCCGCTCCATCAACCCAACTCCGTCATACCCACTCAAAGAGGAGAACCATGAAGAACCGCAGCAGGGCGCTTGCCCTTGCCGTGCTGATCACCACCGCCGCCACAGGCTGCGCGGCCGGCCAAAGCCAGCCGGGCAACACGTCGTCGGCGAAATCGGTCACCGAGTCCGCGCCGCAGATCGTGAAGTCCGGATTCAGCACTAAGGGCGGCAACATCAACGTCCTGATGTCCTCCGACTTCCAGACCCTGGATCCCGGAAACAGCAACTACGTCCAGACGGCCAATGTCGGCCAGCTGTACTACCGGACCCTGACCATGGCCAAGGAAACGGCCGGCCAGCCGCCCAAGGTCGTTCCCGACCTCGCCACCGACACCGGCAAGGTCTCCAAGGACGGCCTGAGCTGGACCTACACCCTCAAGGAGGGCATCAAGTTCGAGGACGGCCGCCCGATCACCTCGGCCGACATCAAGTACGGCGTGGAGCGCACCTTCGCGCAGGACGTGTACACCCAGGCCCCGCAGGAGCTCAACGCAGCGCTCGACGACGGCGGCTACAAGGGCCCCTACAAGGATCCGTCCGCTGTGCTCAAGGCAGTGGAAACCCCCGATGCGCGCACGGTCGTCTTCCACCTGAAGAAGCCGTTCGCCGAGTTCCCGGCGCTTGCCTCCCGCTCGAACACCGCTCCTGTCCCGAAGGACAAGGACACCAAGCTGGACTACACCAACCATCCGGTGTCCTCCGGCCCCTACATGGTGCAGTCCTACAGCCGCGGCAAATCCCTCAAGCTGGTCCGCAACCCGCACTGGGACCCGGCCACGGACCCCAACCGCACCGCGCTCCCGGACACTTTCAGCTTCTCGCTGTCCACGTCCCAGAGCACCATCAGCCAGCAGCTGCTGGCCAACTCGGACCCAAACGCGATCACCCTTGATTCCAACGGCGCCATGCAAACCTCGGACTCGGCCAAGCTCGCCGACCCGCAGGTGAAGGACCGAGTGGCGTCCGGCCTCCTGGGCTGCAACGACGTGCTGAGCCTGAACACCGAGAAGCTCAAGGACCCCGACGTCCGCAAGGCGATCGCCCTTGCCCTGGACCGCCAGTCCATCCTGGTCCAGTACGGCGGACGCCGCTTCGGCGAGCTCGAGCAGAGCCCGCTGAACTCGAAGATGACCGGCTACGCCGATCCGGGCCTGGAGATCGACCCCGCGGGCAAGCCCAAGCTGGAGGAAGCCAAGAAGCTCCTCGAGGGCAAGGACTACCCGAAGAGCCTCACCTACGGGTACGCCAACAACCGCGACTCCTACAAGAACACCGGCACCGTGGTCCAGCAGAACCTCAAGGCCCTGGGCATCGACGTGCAGCTCGTGCCGATCCCGGCCCCGAACTACTACTCGGTGCTGGCCAGCGAGCAGCTGCCGGACATGGGCCGCTCCGGTTGGTGCGGCGGCGCGGACCCGTCCTCGGTCCGCACCTCGGCGGACCCGATCCTGGGCCCGAACAACGACGGCACCAGCTACGGCTTCTCCAACACCTCCCGCTACTTCGACCCGCAGGTGTCCAAGGCCATGTACGAACTGCGCAACACGGCCGGCACCTCCGAGGAACTCGGCAAGAAGTGGGCTGAGGAGTTCAACAAGGCCCTGAAAACCTACCCGATCATCCCGCTCATCCGCAGCCACACCAACAGCGTGGTGGGCTCCAACATCCGCAACGCCCAGGTGGGTTACTTCTTCGGCGGCATCGACCTCTCGATCGTCGGCGTCGAACACTAACCGCCTCACCGCAAAGGAGACGCGGGCCGCCCGGAAGACCCCGGGCGGCCCGCAACCAGCACCATGATCCGTTTCATCCTTCGCCGGACAGGCTCCCTGTTCCTGCTCCTGGTTGCCGTCAGCTTCATCACCTTCACCCTGTTCCAGTTCGGCCCCGCGGATCCGGCCTCCGCGGCCTGCGGTCAGGAATGCACTCCCGAAAGGGTGCAGGAGGCCCGCGTGGCCCTCGGCATGGACCAGCCCTTCCTGGTCCAGTACGTCGAGTACATGCGCGGCCTGTTCTCGTCCCGCCTGATCGGCGCCCCCGGAGCGGAGTCCCTCTGCCAGTGGCCGTGCCTCGGCAAGTCGTTCCAGACCAACGAGAACGTCTCGGACATCATCGCCCGTTCGCTTCCCTACACCGTCTCCATGGCCATCGGTGCCCTGGTCCTCTGGACCCTCTCCGGCGTCGGGCTCGGGCTCCTGGCCGCCCTGCGCAAGGGCTCCGCGACGGACAAATTCATTGTCGGCGCCGCCTCCGTGGGTGTTTCGCTGCCCATCCCCGTCACCGGCCTGTTCCTGCTGCTGGTGTTCGTCAACCAGTTCCACCTGCTGCCGTTCACCACCAACGAGATCAACAGCCCTTTCGGACCGCAGGGCCCCTGGGCCTGGGTCCTGAACTATCTGCTGCCGTGGATCGCCCTCGCCGTTCTCTTCAGTGCCTCCTACATCCGGGTCACCCGCACCAACATGATCGAGACCTTCGGCGAGGACTTCATCCGGACCGCCCGCGCCAAGGGTCTCGCACCCAGGACGGTCACCTTCAAGCACGGCGTCCGCGCCGGCATCACCCCGGTGGTGACCATGCTCGGCATGGACATCGGCCTGCTGCTCGGCGGGGCGGTGCTGACCGAACAGATCTTCTCCGTTCCGGGCCTCGGCTTCACCGCCGTCCGCGCCGCCGTTTCCGGCGACCTTCCCGTCACCATGGCCATCACCATGCTGGCCGCCTTCTTCGTCATCGTCGCGAACGTCGTCGTCGACCTCGCCTACGCAGCCATTGACCCCCGAGTGAGGCTCCAATGACCCAGTCCCAATCAAGCCCGACGGCGGTCGCCGCCTCTGCGCCCCAGCCAGACTCTGCCCCGAAACCCACCACCGCGCCCCAAGCCACCAAAACCGGCGCCTTCCTGGAGGTGCGGAACCTTTCCGTGAAGTTCCCCACCGACGACGGCGTGGTCGCCGCGGTGAACGGCATGGACTTCACGCTCGAACGCGGCCAGACCCTTGGCATCGTGGGCGAATCCGGTTCGGGGAAGTCCGTCACCAGCCAGGCCCTCATGGGCCTGCTCAAAGGCACGTCCGCCCAGGTCACGGGCGAGGCGATCTTCCAGGGCAGGGACCTGGTGACCCTGCCCGAGTCCGGCATGCGCCGGCTCCGCGGACGCAACATCGGCATGATCTTCCAGGATCCGCTCTCCGCACTGCACCCCTTCTACACCGTGGGCCACCAGATTGCCGAGGCGTACCTGGTCCACAACAAGGCGACGAAGAAGCAGGCCCGGGCGGCCGCCGTCGACATGCTGGGCCGGGTGGGAATCCCCAGCCCGGACATGCGCTTCGACGAGTATCCGCACCACTTCTCCGGCGGCATGCGCCAGCGCGCCATGATCGCCATGGCCCTGATCTGCGAGCCGGAACTGCTGATCGCCGACGAGCCCACCACCGCGCTCGACGTCACGGTGCAGGCCCAGATCCTGGACCTCATGTCCGAACTCCAGCAGGAAACCAACTCGGCCCTCATCCTCATCACCCACGACCTCGGGGTTGTAGCAGAGGTGTGCGACAACGTCCTGGTCATGTACGGCGGGCAGTGCGTCGAGTCCGGGCCGGTGGACGAAATCTTCTACGACACCCGGCACCCGTACACCCTGGGCCTGCTCAAATCCATGCCCACGCTGACCACCAAGTCCGGCCGCCTGAACCCCATCCCCGGCCAGCCGCCGTCGCTCCTGGCCCTGCCGCAGGGCTGCATCTTCAGCGCACGCTGCGAGCACGCGGCCCTCGCCGGCGACGGCGTCTGCGCATCGCAGCGGCCGCAGTTCACCAGCGAGGACGGGCACGGCACCCGCTGCCACCTGGGCCTCCCCCAGATCCTCAGCATCCGGAATTCCCGATAGGACCACCATGGAACAGCATGCAATTCTCCAGGTGGAGAACCTCCAGAAACACTTCCCCATCAAGTCCGGGCTCCTCGCCCCCGGCGGGAAACGCACCGTCAAAGCCGTCGACGGCGTCTCGTTCAGCCTCGAACGCGGCAAGACTCTGGGGCTCGTGGGTGAGTCCGGGTGTGGCAAGTCGACCACGGGCCGGATGATCGCCCGGCTCATGGACCCCACCGCAGGGCGGATCATGGTGGATGGCGTGGACATCAGCCAACTGCGCGGCAAGGACCTCTACCACTTCCGGCGCAAGGTGCAGATGATCTTCCAGGATCCCTTCGCGTCCCTGAACCCCCGGCAGAGCATCGGCACGGCCATCGCGGCCCCGATGGTGGCGCAGAAAATCACCCCGCCGGGCGGCCTGAAGAACCGGGTCAAGGAACTGCTGGAGCAGGTGGGCCTCAAGGCCGAGCACTACAACCGCTTCCCGCACGAATTCTCCGGCGGCCAGCGCCAGCGCGTGGGCATCGCCCGGGCCATCTCACTGAACCCGTCCGTGATCGTCTGCGACGAACCCGTCTCTGCGCTGGACGTCTCGGTGCAGGCCCAGGTGGTCAACCTGCTGCAGGAGATCCAGCAGGACACCGGGGTTTCCTACATCTTCATCGCGCACGACCTGTCCGTGGTCCGGCACATTTCGGACGAGGTGGCCGTGATGTACCTGGGCAAGATGGTGGAGCAGGGCTCCCGCGACGAACTGTTCGCCGGCCCGCGCCACCCCTACACGCGGGCGCTGCTTTCGGCCGTCCCGCTGCCGGACCCGCGGCAGGCACGGGCCCAGGAGAAGATCCGGCTCCGCGGCGACCTGCCCTCCCCGGCCAATCCGCCCAGCGGCTGCGTCTTCCGCACCCGCTGCCCGTTGTTCGGAACCCTCGGCGAGGAGCAGCGGCAGCTCTGCATCGACGTAGTCCCTGCCCCCGCCGTCGCCGGTTCGCCGGCCTGCCACCACACCGCTCTGGCGGGCCCGCTGGCCGCCGGTGTGCAATAGACCCATCAACAAAGGAGCATCATTGTGAAAACCTTGATCCGTGCCGCCCGGCCCTGGGGACAGGCCCTGAGCGACGTGAGTATCGTTTCGGACAGCACAGGCGGCAAGATCACCGCCGTCGAGCCGCACGACCCGGCCCGCCCGGCCGGTGACGCAACCGTCGTCGAGGGCCGCGGCCGGCTGCTGGTCCCCTCGTTTTCCGATGTGCACGTCCACCTGGACTCCACCCGGATCGGCCTGCCGTTCCGCGAGCACACCGGCGCCCCCGGCGTCTGGGCCATGATGATGAACGACCGCCTGAACTGGCGCAACGCCGAAGTTCCGCTGACCGAGCGGGTGCAGGACACCCTGGGCCGCATGATCGCCCGCGGCACCACCCGCGTCCGCTCCTACGCCCAGGTGGACGTGGACTGCAAACTTGAACGCTTCGAGGCCGTCCTGGCCGCCAAGGAGCACTTCAAGGACCAGGCCGACGTCGAAATCATCGCCTTCCCGCAGGCCGGGCTGCTCCGCGAAGAGGGCACTCCGGAACTGCTCGAGGAATCCCTGAAGGCCGGCGCCACGGTCATGGGGGGCATCGATCCCTGCACCCTGGACCGCGATCCCGTGAAGCACCTGGACATCGTGTTCGGCCTCGCCGAAAAGTACCAGGTGCCGATCGACATCCACCTGCACGAACCCGGCCACCTGGCCGTCTTCAGCACCGACCTCATCCTCGAACGCACCCGTGCCCTCGGTATGCAGGGCAAGGTGACCATGTCCCACGCGTACTCACTGGGCAGCGTCAACGAGGCCACCACGCGGCGCCTCATTGACGAGTTCGCCGAGCTCGACGTGTCCCTGGCCTCCGTCGCCCCGGGCTCGGCAGGCGTAGCGGACCAACTGCCCATCCCGCTCCTCTCCGAGGCCGGCGTCCGCCTGGGCCTCGGCCAGGACGGCCAGCGCGATTACTGGTCCCCGTACGGCAACACGGACATGCTGGACCGCACCTGGCAGCTCGCGTTCACCCACGGCTTCCGCAAGGACGAACTGATCGAGCACTGCCTCGCGATCGCGAGCATCGGCGGGGCCAGCATCCTGGACCCGAACGCAACGCGCCTGAAGGGCACGGCCCACCGTCCCGGCGTCGACGTCGGGGACCCGGCCGAGCTGCTGCTGGTCGACGGCGAGACGGTCGCCTCCGCCGTGATGGACCGCGGCACGGACCGCACGGTCCTGCACCGCGGCCAGGTGGTGGCGGAGCAACTCGAGCTCGTCTAACCCTCCCCTCCTTAAGCGCGAACGTACACTTGAGGCCCCAAATCCGCGGATTTTGGGGCCTCAGCTGTACGTTCGCGCTGTGTGTTTAACGCCCGACGGCGGCCGGTTCCGTTTCGCGCTCGACGGCCTCACCGGCGTCGACCTCCGGTCCGTTGACGGCGAGGTACCCGGCCACCGCCACCGCCAGCGCGACACCTGCGAGCATGAGGAAGCTCGGCGCCCAAGCGCCGCTCCATTCATGCAGCAGGCCGGCGACCAGCGGGCCCAGGGAGGCTACCGCGAAGCCCAGCCCCTGGCTCATCGCGGACAGCCGGCCGGCGGTGCGCGGGCCGGAGGAGCGGATGACGATCAGCGCCATGCCAAGGCCGAAAGGCGCGCTCTGGACGAAACCAAGGAGGCCGATCAACGGGAATTGCATGCCGGCCGGGGCCGCGAGGACACCGAGCAAGGCGGCGGCGATCAGGATGCCGAGGCCCGGTGCCATGAACCTGAGCACCGCCGGCCTGCCGGCAAGGACCGGAACGAGGAGCCCTGCGGGCAGGCCCGCAATGCTGAACCAGGCAAGGAGCGCGGCGGCCTCGGCCGCGCCCAGTCCCTTGGATTCCAGGAACACGGCCAGCCAGGAGGTGACGGCGAAGTAGAGCAAGGCCTGCAGGCCGAAGAACGCCGCAACGGCCCAGGCGGTGCGCTGCGTTCGCAGGGGCCGGCGGGCCGGTTCCCTCGCCGTGTCAGTCCCCGGCGGGGGCGGGACAAGACCTTCCCGGACCGGGCCACGCCGGACGGCCGTCCCCACCACCACGCCGCCGATCACCGCAGGCACCGCCCAAACTGCCAGGGCCCCGGCGAGGCTGCCGCCCAGGGCCGCCTGCAAAGGCTGCACGAGTCCCGCGCCGAGCGCGGCACCGAGGCCGAAGCCCATGGTGCACAGCCCGGTCCACCAGCCCGTGCCGTGATGTTCCTTGACGATTTGTGGCAGCAGCACACTGGCCGTCATGATCGCGGCACCGGCCAGGAACGTGCCAGGGAAGATGAACCCGGGAACCAAGGCACGGGCCGCCAGCATGGCAGCCAGGACCAGCAGGGCGGCCGCCACCGCCCATCCGGTGCCGAGCCGCTTCGCCAGCCACGGGCCAAGCGGCGCGGAGACCCCGAACGCGAGTACGGGCAGGGCGCCCAGGACGGGCAGCAGATGCCCGTCCACGCCGTACCCGTGTTCGAGCCCGCCCATGACGCCGGCCATGGTGGTGATGGCCGGCCTCAGGTTGACGGACACCATCAGCAGGGCCGCCATGACGGCCACGATGGACCACGCCATGGTTCCCTTGGCCACGGTTCCCTTGCCCTGCCGCCGTGCGCTCACGGTGCCCCCTACTCTCATTTGGTATACCAAATAAGAGTAGGGGGCGGGTGAATCAAAGTAAACACACAGTGCTGGCCTGTCGAACATGACCCCATGGAGCCAGTTGGGATACCAGTGGGGTCAGATCGCCTTGCCCGGGTTCATGATGCCCGCGGGGTCGAAGATCCCCTTGATCTGCCGCTGCAACGCTCGGACGGGCTCGGGCAGCTCCAGGCCGAGCCAGCGCAGCTTGTACTGGCCCACGCCGTGTTCACCCGTGATCGTCCCGCCCAGGCGGAGGCCCACTTCGATGGATTCGTCCAGGGCGGCGTTGAGCCGGTGGATGGTGCCCGCGTCCGTCAGTTCGTCCACGCGGTCCGCCCAGAAAGTGGGGTGCAGGTTTCCGTCGCCGGCGTGCGCCACCACTTTCAGGCGCACCTCGTGCCGGGCGGCCAGGTCCTCCAGCGCGGCGACAAAATCCACCAGCCTCGAGCGGGGCACGGCAATGTCCTCGCCCACCCGGAATTCGTCGTCCACCTCGGTGCCGCGGCTGCTGCGCCGCATGTCCACGAGCCGTTCGGCTTCCTCGCTGGCTTCCGTGGTCACCACCGCTCCCCCGGCCGCCAGGACCTCCCGGATCACGTCGGCTTCCGCAACCGCGGCGAAGCCGTCGGTCTGGACCAGCAGCAGGGACTTCCCCCGCGCCAGCAGATCGGTCCCGTTGAGCTCGTCCAGCTGCTCCAGGCTGCCGTAATCAAGAAGTTCCATGATGGCCGGCTGCACGCGGGCCTTGCCAACGGCGAGCACCCCGGCGGCCGCGCGGCGGAAGTCCGGGTAGAAGGCGGCGATCGTCTGGACCTCGCGCGGCAGGTACCGCAGGCGCACGGTCACGCCCACCACAATCGCCAGGGTACCTTCCGAACCAACCAGCAACGCGGTCAGGTCGTACCCGGCAACACCCTTGAAGGTCTGGTGCCCGGTGTGCAGGAGCGAGCCGTCGGCCAGCACCACGTCCAGCGCCAGCACCGAATCCCGGGTCACGCCGTACTTCGCGCAGCGCAGCCCGCCCGCGTTGGTGGCCACGTTGCCGCCGATAGTGGAGATCCGGTAGCTCGCCGGGTCCGGCGCGTACATTAGCCCGTACTCAGCCGCGGCGTCGTTGAGATCGGCGTTGATGACACCGGGTTCGACGACGGCGGTCTCGTCTTCAGGGTTCAGCGCGAGGATGCGGTTCATCCGTTCGAGGCTGAGGACGATGCAGCCCTTGATGGCGTGCGCGCCGCCCGAGATCCCGGTCCCGGCGCCCCGCGGAACGATGGGCACGCTGTACTTCGTACATGTGCGCGCGATGTGCTGCACGTCCTCCACCGATTCGGCCCAGACCACGGCGAGCGGCAGCTGCCAGTCAGTTACCGGGCCTTGGTCGATCGAATAGGTGGACAGCGTGCCGCCGTCCGCGGTGAGCTGTGCCGCGGCCAGCCCTGCGGCGAGTTCTTCCATGAAGCCGGCCGGCGCCTCACTGGGGCTGGCCGCTGCGTTGATTTCCTGTGAATTCCCGGCTGCTGCCGTCTGATGTGACAAGGGTGTTTCCTCACATGCGCACCGCGGACTTGCCAAGCCGGCAGTCTTCGCAGTGTTTCAGTGCCAACCAGCTTAACCCGGAAACCCCGGCTGGCTCAGGACGGTAGGTTCAGGACAGCAGCCACACCGCCGCCGCCGGACCGGCCGCGCGCAACCGGATGCCGCCGTCGCCATCAGCGGTCAAGGCAATCCGCCCGACGGCGAGCGCGGCGTCGGTGCCCGCAGCAAGTCCAGCAGGCAGCAGCCCGGGCGGCAGGACGACGTCGGCCTCGTCCCGGGCGGCGACCACCAGCGCGGCGGTCCCGTCCAGTTCCCGCACGAAGGCGAGGGTGTCGCCGCCGGCGTGCAGCCAGCGCAGCGAGCCGGTGCGGAGGACAGGCTCCCCGCGGAGCGCGCTGAGCGCGGAGTACAGGCCGCGGAGGTCCTGCACCACGCGGTGGGGCTCGTCCCAGGGCATGGGCGTGCGCGAGTGTTCGCCGTTCATGCCTTCCAGGCCGAACTCGTCGCCGGCGAACACCGTGGGCATGCCGGGAAGGGTGAAGGAAAGGACCGCGGCCACTGCCTGTCCGCCGGGGATCATGGCGGTGGCGGCGCGGGCGGTGTCGTGGGTGTCGATCGCCACGAGGCTGTGCAGCCGCGCGGTCCAAGGGTAGGCGGCGGCGAAGGCGCGGTATTCGGCCACGAACTGCGAGGCCGGGATCCGCGGCGGGCATGGCAGGGGCGAGCCGAAGAAGTTCACCGCGGTCCCATCCGTCAGCCAGGCCCACAACGGACGGGTGAAGGAGGCGTAGCTCATGGAGCCGTGGTAGGTGTCGCCCTGGAAGTCAGGGGCGGCGTCGTTGGTGGATTCGGCAACGAGCAGCGCGCCCGGGCAAGCTTCCAGGGCTGTGTGCCGCACCAGGGCGCCGACGTCGTGGTTCCAGTCCGCGGCCCCCAGCCGGCCGGTCATGTTGCCCACGTCCACCCGCCAACCGTCCAGCCTGAAAGGCTCGTTGAGCCAGTGGGCCACCACGGACTTCGGTCCTTCCACGAAGTCCCGGCGCAGTCCGTCCGAGGCCCAGTCGAGCTTGGGCAGGCTCGGCACACCCCACCAGCTTTCGTAGCCGCCGTCCGCGCCGAAGTAGTAGTAGGAACGTTCCGCGGCGCCCGGATCTGCGAGCGCCGTGCGGAACCATTCGTGAGTGTCCCCGGTGTGGTTTGTGGTGAGGTCACCGATCACCCTGATACCCCGCTCGTGGCAGGCCTGCACCAGCCGGATGAGGGCTTCATCGCCGCCCAGCAACGGGTCCACGCGGCGGAAGCTCTCGGCGTCGTAGCGGTGGTTCGACGCTGAAGGGAAGAAGGGAGTGAGGTACAGGATCTCGACGCCGAGCCCCGCCAGGTGGTCCAGCCGTTCCCGCACGCCGTCGAGGTCGCCGCCGAAAAACTGCAGCGGGGTCTCCGGTCCCCTGTACTCGACGTCGGCGTCCCAGTCCGCGGGTACGGCCCAGTCCGGGGCGGGCCGGGTGTCCGCCGCAGCGGAACGCGCGAAACGGTCCGGGAAGACCTGGTACATCACGGCCCCGGCCGCCCAATCCGGGCCTGCTGGCGCGGTGGACAGCCGGAAGTCCTGGGCGTCGGGCACGTCCTGCGGGTGCGGACCGGCGGCGTTGAGCCAGGAGCTCCGCCCGTCGGCCTCCCGAAGCAGGAAGCGGTAGCGGGCCAGTGGGTTGACCGCGCGGAGCTCCGCCTCCCACCAGTCCCAGCCATCCTCCACTCCGAGGTGCCGGGCCTCCGCGAAGCGCGGCTCGCCGTCCTCGAGTGTCCGCAGCCAGACGCGTTCGACGGCGGCCGGCCGCCCGCCGTCGCTCGTTCCGCCCGCGTTTCCGACAGCGGAGCCCGCCCATGTCCGGATCCGCACCCGGGTGGTTCCGCCGAGCGGAACCGGGCCGTCCGGCAGGTAGAGCGGGGAGCCGTCGTGGTGGGCTTCGAAACCGAGCATGCTCATCCCTTCCCCGAACCTCATCCCTTCACCGAACCCGCGGACAGGCCGGAAACGATGTAGCGCTGCAGGAAGAGGAACAGCGCCATGACCGGGAGCGCGGCCAGCACGGCGCCGGCGGCGAACACCCCCCAGTCCTCGGTGCGCTGGTTGGCCACGAAGGAGTACAGGCCCACCGCGAGGGTCTGGCTGTTGGGGTCGGTGAGCACCACGCTGGCGATCACGAATTCGCTGCTGATGCCGATGAACGTCAGCAGGCCCACGACGGCCAGGATCGGCGTGACCAGGCGCAGGATGATGCCGAAGAAGATCTGCACGTGGCTTGCGCCGTCCAGCTTGGCCGCTTCGTCCAGGGACTGCGGCACGGTGTTGAAGAAGCCGTACATCAGGTAGGTGTTCACGCCGAGCGCACCGCCCAGGTACACCATGATCAGGCCGAGCTGGCTGCCCAGGCCCAGCGCCGGAATGATCTCACCGATGCCGCTGAGCAGCAGGAAGATCGCGACGACGGCCAGCAGCTGCGGGAACATCTGCAGCAGGAGCAGGCTGAGCAGGCCTACCCGGCGGCCGGTGAAGCGCATCCGGGAGAAGGCGTAGGCGGCCAGGGCGCCGAGGAACACGGACGCAGCCGAGGTGATGAGGCCGACCACCATGGTGTTGACGAACCAGCGGCCGAAGGGGCGCTGCTCGTTGCCGAACAGTTTGGCGAAGTTGTCCCCGGAGAGCTGGCCGAAGAGGCTGGCCGAACCGGCGAGCGTACCGGTGGAATTCAGGGCCGCGGAGAGCACGTACAACAGCGGGAAGACGGCGAAGATGCTGGTGAGCAGGCCCACCAGGTGGCGCCAGCCCTTGTCGCGGAACCAGCGCGGGAAGGTGCGGCGGGGTGCGGAAGCAAGAGTGCTCATGTCAGTTCACGTCCTCGAGGGCCTTGGTCTGCTTGAAGCTGATGGCCGAGATCGCGGCCACGATGATGAAGATGACGATCGCCAAGGCGCTGGCGAGGCCGTAGTCCCGGCCCGTGCCCACGCCGAAGGCGCTCTTGTAAACCAGGGTGATGAGGATGTCGGTCGCGCCGATGTCCCGGGTGGTGTCCTCGAAGCGGGGACCGCCGCCGGTCAGCATGTAGATGACGTTGAAGTTGTTGAAATTGAAGGCGAACGAGGAAATCAGCAGCGGCGCCACGGAGACCAGCAGCAGCGGCAGTTTGATGGAGCGGAAGATCCGCCAGGCGCTGGCCCCGTCCATGCGGGCCGCCTCGTCCACGTCCTCGGGCAGCGACTGCAGGGCGCCGGTGCAGACCAGGAACATGTAGGGGAAGCCCAGCCAGAGGTTGACCACCAGCACACTGATCTTGGCCAGGACCGGGTCGGTAAGCCAGGCGATGTCCGCGCCGCCCAGCAGGGCGTTGTTGATGAAGCCGAACTCGGGGTTGAGCAGGCCTGCCCAGACCAGCCCGGAGAGGAAGGCAGGGAAGGCGTAGGGCAGGATCATGATGATCCGGTACACCTTCTTGCCGCGCAGGTCGCTGCGGTTGAACGTGATGGCCAGGAACAGTCCCAGGGCGAAGCAGAGCAACACCGAGACGACGGCGAACGTGAAGGTCCACAGCGTCACCGAGAGCAGTGGCCCGCGCAGTTCCGGATCGGTGAACGCCGTCACGAAATTCTTGAAGCCGACGTCGATCTTCCAGCCCGTGGCGAGTTTCCCGCCGGTGTCCGAGACAAAGTCGCCCTGCCCCGAGTCCCTGTACACGGTTCCGGTATCGGTGTCGGTGAGGGTGTCGGCGGCCTTGTCGTAGGCCATGTTCGAACGGAATATGTAGGCGTTGCTGCCGTCCTGGGTCCGCAGGGTGCCGGCGGCCGGATTGTCCGAAAGCGGCACCACCAGGCCCAGCACGTCCTTCTGGTGCGCCACGATTTCCTGGAAGTTCAGGGTCCGGTACCCGGCCAGTTCCTTGGCCTTGCCGGTGGAGTCCTTGACTGCGCCGGCAGCGTCCTCGAGCTTGGATTCCGTGGTGCCGATCTGCGCCTCGCCGTCCGGGCTGGTGACCAGCAGGTAGTAGCTGCCGCCCTTTTCCAGGACAGCCGTGCGGTATGCAGGCGAATCCGGCACCCGCTTCTGCGAGGAGGTCAGGATCGAGGAGATCGCATCCTCCTTGCTGCCGTTGTGCCCGTCGCCGTAGTTGGTGAAGGCGATGTAGCCGGAGAACACCACCACGAACACCTGGAACACCAGCAGGAACAGGACGCCGGGGGCCAGGTATTTGGCCGGCAGCCCGCCAGGCCGCAGGTAGATCCAGTTGATCGCAACGGTGACCAAGGCCGCGATGGCCAGCACCACCCAGGACTGGCTGAAGAACAGCGCGGTGAGCACGTACACGGCCACCGCGTCCACCAGGCCAAGCAGGATGATCTTGGCGAGCGTCCCCTTCCAGCAGTCCGGGCCGCGGCGGCGTACCGGCGGGACCCGCCGGGGGCGCTGGGGCGCGGGCTGCTGCGTGTCGCCGTCGGGCATCGCCTCAAGGGCGGACTTGGCAGTGGAGGGCATGGAAGATTCCTTCAATGGGGGTGTCTGGCGTGCGACGGCGGAGGCCGCCAAGGCGCGCCCGTCCGGCAGGGTTAGTCCCCCGCCGGACGGGCGGATGGCTGGGCCTGCGGCTCAGCAGGTTGCGGTGTCAGGGAGCGCCGCCCGGATCAGCGGTGGCCCCGGGGCGGGGTCAGGAGCCGATCTTGCCCTTGATGCTGGCGACCATCTTGGCCCACTCGGCGGCGGGATCGCCCTTGCCCTTGATGAGGGCCAGTTCGGTGGCGCCCCAGTCGGCCCACACCGCGGACATTTCCGGGATGGCCGGCATCGGAACACCCTGGGCGCCGATGTCGCCGAAGGCCTTGACCACGGGGTCGGAGGCGGCCTTGTCGAAGGAGGACTTCAGCGCCGGGGGCAGGCTGCCCGTGGCGAACATGGCGTCCTGGACGGCTTCGGTGGTCAGGTAGTTGACCACGAATTCGTTGGTTGCCAAGGCGTTGGCGCTCTTGGCGCTGACGAAGAAGCCGTTGACGCCGATGAACGGCTGGGCGGGCTTGCTGCCGGTGGTGGGCAGCGGGTCGACGGCGAACTTGATGCCCTTCTTCTTCATGTCCGGCACGTTCCACGGGCCCGTGATGAAGTACGGGCTTTCGCCGGCGAGGAACTTTTCCTTGGCGATGTCGCCGGTGATGTTGGAGTTCAGCACCTTCGAGCCGGTGTCGCCCCATTCCTTGAGCTTGGCGGCGAACTCTGCGCCGCCGGGACCGCCCAGGGCCAGCTGCTTCGGGTCGTATTCGCCGTCGGCGTCGGTGCCGAACACCGGCACGCCCATGGAGGTCTGCAGCGGGTACAGGTGGTAGGGGTCTCCCTGCTTGGGATCGAGCCCTGCGAGGAAGGCGTACTTGGCCTTGCCCGCGGCAACGGCAGCCTTCCCCTTGGCCAGGACCTCGTCGAATGTTGCCGAGGCACTGTCCACGATCGCGGTGTTGCGGACCAGGCCGATGTTCTCGATCGCGTACGGCACACCGTAAACGGAGCCGTTGTACGTCATGGCACGGATCGCGGAGTCCTGGAACTGGGACTTCTTGTCGCCCAGTTCCAGCGGGGCGATCACGCCGTTCTGGACGAACTTGCCCAGCCAGTCGTGCGGGCCCACCACCAGGTCCGGACCCTTGCCTGTGGGCACCTGGGTGATGAAGTCGTCACGCACGGCCGCGAAGTCCTTGATGACCAGCTTCACCTCGATGCCGGTGTCCGCCTTGAACTTCTCGGCCACGGCCTTCAGGGCCGGGGCGCGCTGGGCGTCGAGCCACATCGTGATCGTCGTGGCGCCGGCGGCGGCGAGGTCCTTCTTTGCTTCGGTGGAAGCAGGGCTGCTCGGAGCCCCTCCCCCGCAGGCACTCAGGCCCATAACGGCCGCAAGCGCAGCGGCCCCAATGGTGAAGGTCCGGCGGCTCAGGCCAGGCTGCTCAGTGAAACGCACCATCATTGGTGTCCCTTCTGGATGTTTGTGGTGAGGCGCCGGGCGGCCGATGGCCATCGTCGCTGCTTTGCGGAAGTGAACCGCCTCACATCTGGAAACGCTTCCAAACTCTACTCAGAACTTTCGAGATTGCCAACCGTCGCCATCGTGTAGGCCAGCCCACAGTGAGAAGACGGCATTGCAAGCGCTTCCAGAAACCGGCCGTAATCTTTGTGCAAGCGTTTCCGCAAAATGCCTTCGAGCTGTCTAGAATGCACCATGTCTTCCATCTCAATTGCGGCTTCCCCAGCAGCCGCCACCGCCGCAGAGCACCCAGCGCTCGGCCCGCTCACGCACGTTCATGCCGCGGACTCCGACGACTCCTGGTGGCGCTCGGCCGTCATCTACCAGATCTACCCGCGGTCCTTCCGCGACGCATCCGGCGACGGCGTGGGCGACCTCCCCGGCATCACCGCCGAACTGCACCACATTGCCGAACTGGGCGCGGACGCCGTCTGGCTTTCCCCGTTCTACGCCTCCCCGCAGCGCGACGGCGGCTACGACGTCGCCGACTACTGCGCCGTGGACCCCCTCTTCGGAACGCTTGAGGACTTCGACCACCTGAGCGCGCGTGCACGGGACCTGGGCCTGCGCGTCATCGTGGACCTCGTCCCGAACCATTGTTCGTCCGAGCACCGGCTGTTCCAGGCCGCCCTGGCCGCGGCACCGGGAAGCCCCGAGCGGGAGTACTTCATCTTCCGGGACGGCCGCGGCGACAGCGGCGAGCTGCCGCCCAACAACTGGCAGTCCCACTTCGGTGGCAGCGCCTGGACCCGCATCACCGAGGCCGGCGGCAGCCCCGGCCAGTGGTACCTGCACCTCTTCGACTCCAGCCAGCCGGACTTCAACTGGGACAACCCCGCGGTTGCCACCGAGTTCGAACGGGTCCTGCGCTTCTGGCTGGACCGCGGCGTCGCCGGGTTCCGGGTGGACGTGGCCCACGCCCTCGTCAAGGCGCCCGGCCTTCCGGACTGGGGCGGACGGGCCGACGGCGGTTCCTCCGACGGTTTCCCCAGCCACGAGGCGCCGATGTTCGGGCAGCCGGCCCTGCACGACGTCTACAGCCGCTGGCGCGAGGTCCTCGCCGAATACGGCGATGACCGCATCCTCTGCGCCGAAGCCAACGTGGACCCGATCGAACGCATGGCGGCCTGGGTCGCCCCGGGGCAGCAGCACCAGGCCTTCAACTTCCCGTTCCTTGCCTCGCCGTTCGCGGCGGAGCCGCTGCGCGCAGTGGTGAGCCGTTCGCTCGCGGCGTTCGACGCCGTCGGCGCTCCCACCACCTGGGTGCTGTCCAACCACGACGTCGTCCGGCACGCCAGCCGCCTCGGCATGGCCGATCCCGGGCAGGGCCTGGGTGACGGCATCGGCCCCGATGACCCGCAGCCGGACACCGCGCTGGGCCGGCGCCGCGCCCGTGCCGCGAGCCTCTTCATGCTCGCCCTGCCCGGCAGTTCCTACCTTTACCAGGGCGAGGAACTCGGCCTCCCGGACAACACGGCCATCCCGGCCGAACGGCGCCAGGACCCCACCTTCCACCGTACGGGCGGAGCCCGGGTAGGCCGCGACGGCTGCCGCGTGCCGCTGCCCTGGCGTGCCGGGGAGGCCGCGCACGGTTTCAGCCCCAACGGGATGAGCTGGCTCCCCCAGCCCCGCGACTGGGACGAGCTTGCCCGGGATGTCCAGGCCGCGGACCCCGCTTCGCACCTGTCCGTCTACCGCCGCGCCCTGGAGCTGCGCCGGGAGTTTGGCCTGGGCACCGGCTCCCTTGCCTGGGCCGAGTCATGGTGCCGACACGGAGCCCTTGCGTTCGTCAATGGCACTATTCTGGTGATGCTGAACCTCGGCGACGAGTATCTGGAACTCCCGGACCTCGACATCCTGCTGAGCAGCCAGCGCAGGGACGGGCGGGTCCTCGCCCCGGGCGAGGCCGCATGGCTCAGCCTCGAACCGCAGGCCTGAGCACGGAGAACCAGTAGAGGACGGAGACCGCAGTGAGCGTGAGCATCCGTGATGTCGCGCAATCGGCGGGCGTGTCCATGGCCACGGTGTCCCGCGCCCTCAGCGGGCGCGGGAACGTCTCCGAACGCAGCCGGCAGCGGGTCCTCGACGCCGCCGCCGAACTCGGTTTCGTCCCGTCCTACAACGCTGCCAGCCTGGCGTCCGGACGGACCCGCAACATCGGCGTCATGCTGCCCACGGTGCAGCGCTGGTTCTTCTCAAGCGTCCTGGAGGGCGCCTCGGGCGCCCTCCTGGAGGCCGGCTACGACCTCACCCTGTACACCACCGGCGAGGGGCCGGGGCAGCGCCAGAGCGTGCTGAACGATTTCCTCCTCCGCCAGCGGCTCGACGGCGTGGTGGCGGTTTCGCTGGAACTCTCGCCGGAGGAAGTGGAGCAGCTGCTGCGGGTGAAGCGCCCGGTGGTGGGCCTGGGCGGCCCGATCGAGGGCGTCGCCACCCTGCACATCGACGACGTCGAAACCGCCCGCCGTGCCACGCAGCACCTGATAGGGCTCGGACACCGGGACATCGCGCACCTGAGCGGCTCGCCCGAGTTCGAGCGGGACTTCGCGCTGCCCGTCAACAGGCGGGTGGGTTTCGAAACCGCGATGAACGACGCCGGCATCTCAGTCCGACCGGACTGGCTGGTGCGCACGGACTTCACGGTTGCCGGCTCGCACGCGGTGGCCAAGCGACTGCTGGCGGCGCCGTCAGGGCGTCCCACGGCGGTTTTCGCCGCCTCCGACGAGATGGCGATCGGCGTCATCACCGCGGCTCAGGAGCTGGGCCTGCGCGTGCCGTACGACCTTTCGGTGATCGGCATCGACGGCCACGAACTCGGCGAAGTCTTCGGACTGACGACCTTTGACCAGGCACCGCGCCGGCAGGGAGCGGATGCCGTCCACATGCTGTTGAGCCAGCTCGACGGCGACAACGCACCCCAGGGTGAGATCGTGGAACCCGAGTTCGTGGTCCGCAGGAGCACCTCGGTTCCGCCCCAGCCGCATAGTGGTTCGATAGTGGTTAATTCCCGCTAGCAGCGGGATCCGGCCGGGGAGAGCTCGCGTTCCATCGAAAGTTCCCGCTTCCTCGTCCCGTGCGCGTTTGTCCGATCCTGCGGGAAGGGCCGGGACCCACCGGTGTACCCAAAGCCGTGGCGGAGGTAAAAGGCCTTTGCGCGTTCGTTGTCCTCATGCACGCCGAGTTCCAGGACGGCTGCGCCAAGCTCTGCCTGGGCCGCCCTGCAGGATTCCTCAAGCAGTTCTTCGGCCAGCCCCAGGCCGCGGTATTCCGGAGCTACATAGACACTAAGGAGCATCGCCCTGCGCGGCTGCTCCACATTCTGGGATTCCTTGAGCACCACCCGCATGAGGCCGCGGATCCGTGGATCGTCCGCGCCGCCGTCGGCCAGCAGGGTGATGTTCGTGCCACCGGACATCATGGCCGCCCGTTCCTGCCACTGCGTGTCTGTCTGGCGCCGCGCGGCCGCGAGGGTCTCCAGGTACGCCAGGGGGCTGTCCGCGAGCATCTCGAGCCGGACGGCCCGCAACAGTTCCCAGTCATCCCGTCCCAGGCGGCGGATCCTAGCCACCGGCACCACCCATGAAGCGGACATAGCGTTCCAGCACCCCGGGCCAGCCTTCCTCGTAGGACGCACGGGTTGCCACCGGGTCTTCCGCGCCCTCCCAGCCTTCGTGGACCAGACGGACTTCCGTGCCGCCGTCGACGGCCCTGAAGGCCAGCCGCAGTTCGGTGGACCAGAGCGCCGTGCTTGCCGGGTACCAGCTGGCGTGGAAAGACAGCGGGGGCTGCCAGTCGTCAATTGTGCCCCACACGCTGGTCCGGCCATCCTCCGCGGTTTCCAGGATCAGGTTCTCTTCGAACTCCACGTGCGAGCCGGCCCCGAACACGCTGTGCTCCTCCAGCGGCCACCACAGGTGCGGGTGGTCCGTGAACCCCATGAAGGCGTGGGCCACCGGCGCCGGAACAACAACGGTGAAGACGAGGGGTTCCAGGTCGGAGGAAGGGCGGTCCGGTCCCGGTTCCGGGTGGCTGAAAAGGCTGTCCATGGGCATCAACTCTACCGGGCAGGCAGCGCAGTGAAGATGGCTGGAATCGGGGATGGGCAGTGCTCACCATTGGCACACCTCGGCGCCGCTGCCAGACTCACAAACAAGAGTGAAGCCCCACTTGCGGCGAACTACCCGCCGGGCTTCGCCGGCAAATCCGGGACCGGGACAGTCCGCCGAAACCGGGTTCCTACTGAACAGGAGAAACACATGTGCAATGACCACGCAGGTATCGGGACTCCAGGCGCTACCTCCGCCGCGCCGGGCAGCCCCGTCAACCGCAGGCTCGTTCTCGGCGGCGCTGTGGCGGCCGCAGTGGGCGGATTAAGCCTGCTGGGCGCCGGGCCGGCTGCGGCGGCCACCTCGCAGAACGGCTGGCCGGCCTCCACCAGCCTTCCCTTGAGCACACTGACCGTGGGAGCCGTGACATTCCCGCAGGGCGTGCGCAGCGGTGCACCGCACACGATCCTCGGCTACGTTGCGCGGCGCTTCAACAGCGAGGTCGAGGCACTCCGCAAGGGGGAGTGCTGGGGCTACAACTTCCGGAAGATCAGCGGCAGCACCTCCTATTCAAACCACGCAAGCGGCACCGCCATCGACGTCAACGCGCCGGAACACTTTCTTGGCGCCTCCGGCACGTTCAGCGCGGCCCAGGTCCGTGCGATCCGTTCCATCCTTTCGGCCTGCGACGGCGTAGTCCGCTGGGGCGGCGACTACAGCAACCGCAAGGACGAAATGCACTTTGAACTGGTCAGGGGCCCCGGCGATCCGGCGGTCGCTGCCTTGGCCCGCAAGCTTGGCGGAGGTTCCTCCACTCCCCCGCCGGCTCCCAGCGGGCCCACCTGGCGGGTGGTCCGCCGAGGCAAGCAGGGCTATTACGTGACCGCGTTGCAACGCCTGCTCCGGCAGCACGGCCGTCCGCTCACGATCGACGGTGTTTTCGGTTCCGGTACCGAGGCCCAGGTGGTCGCATTCCAGAAGTCCCGCGGTTTGGCTGCCGATGGCGTCGTTGGCGTAAAGACCTGGACCGCACTGCAGGTCACGCGCAGGGACGGCGGCAAGGGCCAGGCGGTCTTCGGATTGCAGCATTGCGCCAGCGTCAAGGGTTTCCGGACCGCGCAGGACGGACTGTTCGGGCCCAAGACCAAGACGGCCATCGTTTCGTTCCAGCGTTCGCGCGGGCTGGTTGCCGACGGCGTGGTGGGTCCGCGCACGTGGGCTGCGCTCGTTGCCTAACGGCGCGTTAGCCTGACCGCTTGTTGCCTGACGCAGCCACTGCCGCGTGAGCAAAGGTGTGTTAAAACAGCTCAGGCCCTGACCGGCATGGTCAGGGCCTGAGCTTCCAAATTATGTCCGGCGGTGTCCTACTCTCCCACACCCTCCCGGGTGCAGTACCATCGGCGCTGTGGGTCTTAGCTTCCGGGTTCGGAATGGGACCGGGCGTTTCCCCCACGCTATGACCGCCGTAACCTTGTTACCCGTTCCG
>NZ_FNEI01000008.1 GCF_900099975.1 Arthrobacter cupressi | reverse complement strand
ATTAGACCCAGTTTCCCAGGCTTATCCCAGAGTCAAGGGCAGGTTACTCACGTGTTACTCACCCGTTCGCCACTAATCCACACCGCAAGCGGTGCTTCATCGTTCGACTTGCATGTGTTAAGCACGCCGCCAGCGTTCATCCTGAGCCAGGATCAAACTCTCCGTTGAAGTAAAACAGACACAACCAGGCACAATGGAAATAACACCACACCCGGCTGCACAAAATTTGAAACCAGCTAAAAACACCAAACCATCCACGGGGGTGGACAATCCAGTGCAAATAACCAATTAATAAAAATCGGTATCAACAAACTTGGCACACTATTGAGTTCTCAAACAACAGAAGCAATTCGAATACTTATCGGAATCTTCGCTCCGGCTTTCTTCGCTGCGATGTTTCAATCTTATTTCATCCGATTTCGCTTTGCAAATCCGGGAATTTCTCCTAAATTCACTTTGGTGAAATCAAATTCCCCCAAAGGGACCACAAATAATCCGATTTCCTGGCAATTGCCGGAGCGGATTCTTCGCAATCAATGGAGGCTGTTGCCCCTCAGCGGTGGCAACCCAAGAAACACTACACGCCTCCCCGCGGCTGCGCAAGTCAGCGGCGGAAAGGCGTGCAGTCATCCGTCAGGACGGACGGCGGGTGTGGGATCAGGCGTCTACTTCCACTGTGGCCAGGTTCTTCTTGCCGCGGCGAAGCAGCAGGTAGCGTCCGTGCAGCAGTTCGTCATGTCCGATGACGGCGTCGGGGTCGGTCACCTTCGCGTTGTTGACATAGGCGCCGCCCTCCCCCACCGTGCGTCGGGCCGCGGACTTGCTGTCCGCGAGGCCGGAGGCGACGAGCAGATCGATGATGCCCAAGCCGCCGGCGTCAATCTTCGCCGAAGGCAGCTCCGCGGTGGCAGCGGCAAGGGTTGCTTCATCAAGGACACTGAGGTCCCCGTTGCCGAAGACTGCGGCCGAGGCGGCGATGACCTTCTCGGTAGCCTCCACACCGTGCACCAGGGAGGTGACTTCGTAGGCGAGCTTCCGCTGGCCTTCACGGGCGAAGGGACGTTCGGCAACGGACTTTTCGAGCTCTTCGATTTCCGCGCGGCTGAGGAAGGTGAAGACCTTGAGTCGGTCCACGACGTCGGCATCTGCCGTGTTCAGCCAGAACTGGTAGAACGCGTATGGGCTGCACATGTGGGCATCCAGCCAAATGGCGTTGCCCTCGCTCTTGCCGAACTTGGTGCCGTCGGCGTTGGTGATCAGCGGGGTGCCCAGGGCGTGCACGCTCTTGCCGTCCACCTTGCGGATCAGTTCCGTGCCGCTGGTCAGGTTGCCCCACTGGTCCGAGCCGCCGGTCTGCAGCACGCAGCCGTAGTCGCGGTTGAGCTGGAGGTAGTCCATGCCCTGCAGGATCTGGTAGCTGAACTCGGTGTAGCTGATACCTTCCTCGGAGCTCAGGCGGGAGGCGACGGCGTCCTTGCGGAGCATGGTGCCCACGCGGAAGTGCTTGCCGATTTCGCGCAGGAAGTCGATGGCGCTCAGCGGGGCGGTCCAGTCCAGGTTGTTCACCATGCGGGCGGCGTTGTCGCCTTCAAAGCTGAGGAAGCGGCGGACCTGGGCCTGCAGGTAGCCGACCCATTCGGCCACGGTGTCCTTGGTGTTCAAGGTGCGTTCCGCCGTCGGGCGCGGATCGCCGATCAGGCCGGTGGAGCCGCCCACCAGGCCGAGCGGCTTGTGGCCGGCGAGCTGCAGGCGGCGCATGACCAGCAGCTGGACCAGGTTGCCCAGGTGGAGGGAGGGCGCGGTCGGGTCGAAGCCACAGTAATAGGTGATCGGGTCCCCGGCGAGCAGCTTTTCCAGTTCCGCCTCATCGGTGGAAACGTGGACAAGGCCGCGCCATTTGAGCTCCTGCCAGATGTTGGCGAAGCCCGGGTCGTTGTGCTGGGACTCGAGGTTGTTTACGTGTGACACGAGTTCTAAGTTAGCAGGATTGCGGGCGCTTCCCCGCCGTGGAGACTCCGGCGGCGGTCAGCGTTCGATGCCGGCCGGCAGCGTGGCAGAGGTAATGAGCCGCAAGCGCTGCGTGGGGCGGGTCATCGCGACGTACAGGTCGCCCACCTTCCCGTGCTCGTGGTTGAGCATCGCCGCCGGTTCCAGGACCACGACGCCGTCGAATTCCAGGCCCTTGGCTTCCTTGGGGCTGATCACCACGATGTCCTGCTCGTAGCTGCCGGCTCCGCCTCCCACCCGGTGGCCGTAGGCGCCACGCAGGGCCGTGGCCGCCGCGGGCAGCAGGGCGCCGTCGGCAATCACGGCGAGCAGGCCGCCGTCGAGCACGTCCAACTCTTCGGGGAGCACCTCGAGGAGGTGTCCGACGATCTCCTCCGCCGCCACACGGTCCACCAACGGGTTCCAGCGGCCTTCCCGGACGGCCTTGGGCGCCGAGACGACGAGGCCCGCACGGTTCGCCATGCGCACAGCGGCTTCGGCGATCTGCGAAGGCGTGCGGTAGTTGACCGTGAGCTCTTCGAGCTGCCAGCGGTCACCGAACGACGGCGCGAGGGCGCTGTGCCAGGAATTCGCGCCCGCCGCGGCGCTCGTCTGGGCGATGTCGCCGACGATCGTGAAGGACTTCAGGGGGCAGCGGCGGACCAGGAGGCGCCACTGCATGGGCGAAAGTTCCTGGGCTTCATCAACCACAATGTGCCCGAACGCCCAGGTACGGTCGCTGACGGCACGTTCGGCCGCGGTAAGGCGGGTTTCGCGTTCCTGGTTCTGTTCGGCCAGTTCCTCGGCGGTCATGAGGACGTTGACGCCCATGGCTTCCATGTTGGCCAGGGTCTGTTTGGCGTTGGCGAGGTCGCGGGCACGGTCCTGTTCCTGCTGGGCCAGTCCGCGGCCGGCCGCGGCATCCAGTTCGCCCAGGAGTTCGGCGGCTTCGTCAAGCAGCGGGACGTCCGCTTCGGTCCACGGGGCGTCGGCCGGGCGCAGCAGCAGGGCGCGCTGCTCCGGGCTGAGGTTAGGGGTGCAGGCCTCGAGGATGGCCGGCTTGCTGAAGAGTTCGGAGATCAGCTTCTCCGGGGTCATCGGCATCCAGCACAGGTTCAGGGCGATGCGGACGTCGCGGGCAGTGCGGACGTCTTCGGCCAGGTAGGCGCGGTCGGCGTTGTTGCCGAGGTTGGCGGCCTCCACCATGTCCGTGAGCTGTTCGGTGAGTTCGCGGAGCAGGATCTTCACGAACGTCACCCGGGCTTCGTTGTGCGGCTTGCCGGTGGCGCGGGCGCGTTCGCGGGCGCGGCGGACCTGCCGCACTGTGAGCTTGAGCTTGCGGGAATCGACCTCGAGGAAGCGGTCTTCGGCGGGGGTGCGCTGGCGGTTCGCCACGGCGTTCGCGACGACGGCGGCCATGTCCAGGCTGCCCTTCAGGGCGGCGACGGCGGGGTCCTCTTCCGGGACGGCGCTGATGCCGGGCATGAGCTTGCCGAGGCTGGTCATGACGACGCCGGTCTCGCCGAGGGACGGCAGCACGCGTTCGATGTAGTGCATGAAGGACGACGACGGGCCCACCAGCAGCACGCCGGCGGACTTCAGTCGCTCCCGGTGGGTGTAGAGCAGGTAGGCGGCGCGGTGCAGCGCGACGGCGGTCTTGCCGGTTCCGGGACCGCCCTGGACCACCAGCGCGCCGGACATGGCGGAACGGATGATGCGGTCCTGTTCGGCCTGGATGGTTCCGACGATGTCCGACATGCGTCCGGTGCGCTTGGAATTCAGGGCCGCGAGCAGCGCGCCTTCCCCCTGCATGGATTCGCTGCCGTCCAGCATGGTGGTGTCCAGGACGTCGTCCTCGATGGCCTTCACTTCGCGGCCCTGCAGGATCAGGTGCCGGCGGCGGCGGACGCCCTGGCGGTCGAAGGCGGTGGCCTGGTAGAAGTGGCCGGCTTCGGGAGCGCGCCAGTCGACCATGAGCCGCTGCAGGTCCGCCGTGGACAGGCCGATGCGTCCGATGTACTGCGCCTCGCCCGTGTCGAGGTCGAGGCGGCCGAAGACGAGGCGTTCGTCGACAGCGTCAAGCTGGGCCAGGCGGTCCTCGTACAGTGCCGCGAAGGCATCGCGTTCCGAGACGTTCTGCATGGTGCCCACCGCGCCGGCGCGGCGGACTTGCGCCAGTTGGCTCCGTTTCTCTTCGCGCAGTTCGTCCAGCCGCGCGTAGAGCCCGGCCACGTACTCGCGTTCGTGGAGCAAATCAGCGTCGTGCATCAAAACGTTCCCCTATCGGAAATGACGGACCGTCCATTCTACAGCGCTTTTGCGCAACGCGGGTGAAACGCTCCGCCTGCCGGGGTGTCACGCAGAATTCACCTGCCGCTAACCTCCGCTGCATTCCCGGCGGGCACCGCCGGTGCTTAGATGCTGCAATGCAGCACAACGTGGCTCTTGGCCGGCACGGAATCAGCCTGCTTCCGCTCTCCCCCGCGCACGCCGGCGCGCTTTTCGATTTCGTCGACGCCGGCATGTGGTCCGGTCTGGCGGCCAGCCAGCCGCTGAGCGCCGGGGAGCTCGAAGCTCTCTTTGCCTCCCGCATCGCCGACCCCGCCGTGCTCGCCTTCACCGTGCTCGAACAGCGCACTGGGGCCCTGCTGGGGACCACCTCGCTGTGCGACTACGATCCGCGGCAGCAGCGGCTGGAAATCGGCGGGACCTTCTACGGGCGGCCGTTCTGGGGCAGCCACGTGAATCCGGCGGCCAAGCAGCTACTGCTCTCCTATTCCTTCGACGTCCTGGGCGTGCACCGCGTGGGGTTCCGCTGCGATGCACGCAACGCCCGCAGCGGTGCGGCGATCCGGCGGCTCGGTGCAAGCTACGAGGGCACCCTCCGCGGGCACCGTTTCGCCCCGGACGGGAGCCGCTGCGACACCGAGGTGTATTCGATCCTCGCCCACGAATGGCCGCCCCTGCGGGAAGCACTGCTTGGCCGGCTGGCGCCGTTCGAGCAACCGACCCAGGTGCCGCCGGCCCCGGCTGCCGTGCCCTGGCTGCTGGCCGGCTAAGGGTCCTTTCGGACCGTCCTGCGGACCCTGCGCACGGCCGCCTTATATTTGGACACCGTCGGGTCCCCGGCGAGCCAGAAACGCCAGGGGTAGTCGTGGGATCCGCCGTCGCCGGCAACGCCCACCCGGGGTCCGCTGCCGATCAAAGCTGCCGGGACCGGCGTCGCGGGCAGCACCAGCCTGTAAGGGGCGGCCAGGGCGTCCTTGCCGCTGTCCGCCGTCGTTAGTCCCAGGACGGTGGCCAGGCGCGCGGGACCGCTGGCGAGGTCGTTGTCCGAGCGCGACGCCGGACGGCGGGAACGGGCGAGTTCCAGCCCCTCGACCACTTCACCGGCGCGGAGCAGCAGCGCGGAGGCCGCGCCGTCTGGCCCGCAGACGATGTTGGCGCAGTAGTGCATGCCGTAGGTGAAATACACGTAGAGGTGCCCCGCCGGACCGAACATGGGCGCGTTCCGCGGTGTCCGGCCACGGAAGGTGTGCGAACCGGGGTCCGGCTGGTGGGAGTCGTGCGGGCCAAGGTAGGCCTCGACCTCGCTCAGGCGCACCGAAACAGTACCTGCGGCGGTGCTGTGGCTGAGCACCGCGCCAAGGATCCACGGGGCCACCTCGCGCGGGTCCGCGGACAGCACCTCCCGGATCCCGGCAGCCTCCTGCGCGCTCATGGGCCGACCCTAGCAGAGCCGCTGCGGCCGTGTCCGATTTCCGCTAGAAGACCGACCGTCGGGCTGGCAGCATGGAGCCATGGACTTCTGGCAGCGCTACCGTGCCATCGATGCGCGCGACACCCGTTTCGATGGCCAGTTCGTCACCGCCGTGCGCTCCACCGGCATCTACTGCAGGCCCTCGTGCCCGGCACGCACGCCCAAGGCCTCCAATGTGACCTTCTTCGAGACCTCGGCCGCCGCGCATGAAGCCGGTTACCGGGCATGCAAGCGCTGCCTGCCCGAGGCCGTGCCCGGGACTCCCGCATGGAACCTGCGCTCCGATGTGGCGGGCCGGGCCATGCGGCTGATCAACGACGGCGTGGTGTCCCGGTCCGGGGTCGAAGGCCTGGCCCGGAAGCTGGGCTACTCCGCCCGGCAGCTGAACCGGATACTCGGCGAGGAGTTGGGCGCCGGACCACTCGCCCTTGCACGGGCCAGCCGGGCACAGACCGCAAGGACCCTGCTGGTGTCCACGGACATGCTGCTTGCCGACGTCGCCTTCGCGGCCGGCTTCAACAGCGTGCGGCAGTTCAACGAGACCGTCAGCGAGGTCTTCGCGCTGACGCCGAGCGCCCTGCGCGCCACGGCCCGGCGATCTGGTCACCGCACCGGCCACGCCCACCGCGCCGGGACGGGCAATGCCGCGGCGGCATCGGCCCTGACCGTGAAGCTGCCGTTCCGGGCACCGTTCGATCCCGGAATTTTCACGTTTCTGGCCGTCCGCGCGGTGCCGGGAATCGAGCACGCGGAAATCCGCGACGACGGCGTGTACAGCTATGCGCGCACTCTCCGGCTCCCCCGCTCGGCCGCGCGCTTCCAGGTGGAGTTCGACGCCGGCAGTCCCGGCTCCGGCGCACTCACCCTCGCGGTCAGCAGCATCGACCTGCACGACCTGCCGGTCCTGTTGAGCCGTGTCCGGCGGCTGTTCGACCTCGACGCCGATCCGGTGGCGGTGGACGAGGTGCTGGCGCGCGATCCGCGGCTCACCGCCTCGGTCCTGGCAGTTCCGGGCATCCGGCTGCCCGGAGCGGTGGACCCCGGGGAACTGCTGGTCCGCGCCATGATCGGCCAGCAGATCACCGTGGCGGCCGCCCGGACAGCGCTGACGGGGCTCGCCGCGGCAGGGACCGCGCTCCCGGAATCAGACGGGCTCGACCGTTTGTTCCCGACGCCCGGGCAGATCGCCGACGGCGGGCGGGAACTGTTGCGCGGGCCGCGCCGCCGCATCGAGTCCGTACTCGCCGCGGCCCGGGCGATGGCGTCCGGGGAACTGGACTTCGGCTACGGAGACCACCACCGGACGCTGGCCGCGAAGCTCCTGCCGCTGCCCGGCGTCGGGCCCTGGACGGTGGGCTATGTGGCGATGCGGGTGCCGGGCGACCCGGACGTCTTGCTCGCCAACGATGCCGCGGTCCGGAACGGGCTGAAAGCGCTGCCGGACGGTGCCGGCTTGCCGGTCGATTTTGGAAACGTGAGCCCGTGGCGTTCCTACGCCACCATGCACCTGTGGCGCGCAGCCGCCTCGAAGCAGGCTGCTATTTCGCCGCGGGCCGCTACTTCGCCGCAGGCGCGCCGGACGGCCACGGGAGCAGCTCCGGCAGCTCCACGCCGTCGGCCGCCTCGGAGGCCCGCAGGCTCCCCAGCGTAGGCGTGCGGCCGGCCAGCCAGGCCGCGATATCGGTGATCATGCCGTTGACGGCAATCGAGCGGCTGCCGGAGCCCAGGGTCAGCGGCGGCAGCGCCAGCGGCTGCAACACCAGCTTGATCCCGTCCGGGACGCGGGCCTCGAGGAAACGGAAAAGGTGTTCGCAGAACGTCCGGCTCCAGGTTTCGGGGCCGAAGCCGGTGCCGAGGTCGCCCGTGTGGATGGTGAGTTCGCGCCAGAGGGCCAGGCCGCCGTCGAACACTGTTCCGTTGCGGTAGCTGATGGGCGCGGACCAGCCGGTTTCATCTGAGGAATCTTCGGCGAGGGCGTCGAACGCGGCCAGGACGCGGGCGAACGCGGTACCGACCGCCTCGCGGTGCTGGGCGGCGTCGTGCCCGGCGGCCAGCTCGATCTCCCGGTTCCGGCCTTCGTAACCGCCGTCGTACAGCTCGACGGTCCCTCCGCGGGCGGCGGATTCCAGCTGGCGGGCCATCGCGTTGGCAATCCCGGCCAGGTGGGCCAGGACGTGCCCGCGGGTCCAGCCGGACAGTTCGGAAGGGGCGGCGACGGCGGCGTCGTCGAGTGTGGCGACGACGGACGTGGCGGTGGCGGCTGCTTTGTGGAGCTCGGCCAGGAGTGCCTGCGGCGTGATCTCGGTCATGCGGCCATGGTATCGGAAGAGTTAAGGCGCCTTAACGCAAAACGGGGCGGCGCTCCACGTCAGTGGAACGCCGCCCCGTTTGGTGCGGGTTGGGTCCGGCGCGTCAGCCTGCGTAGGCGCGGGCTCCCTGGAGCTCGGCCTCGAGGGCCTGCAGCTGCCGTTCGACGGCGGCCGGTGCCGTGCCGCCCTGGGAGTTGCGGCTGTTGAGCGAACCTTCGGTCGACAGGACCGTGCGGACCTCGGGCGTCAGGTGCTCAGAAATCGCAGCGTATTCCTCGTCCGTGAGGTCCCAGAGCTCGACGTCGCGGCTTTCGGCCTGCTTGACGGCGGCGCCGGAGAGCTCGTGCGCCTCGCGGAACGGCACGCCCTGGCGGACCAGCCATTCAGCGATGTCCGTGGCCAGCGCGAAGCCCTGCGGAGCCAGCGACTCCATGCGTTCGCTGTTGAACTTCAGCGTGGCGATCATGCCGGACACGGCCGGGAGCAGCAGCTCCAGGGTGTCGGCGGCGTCGAACACCGGTTCCTTGTCCTCCTGCAGGTCTCGGTTGTACGCGAGCGGCAATCCCTTGAGCGTGGCCAGCAGGCCGGACAGGTTGCCGATGAGGCGCCCCGCCTTGCCGCGGGCGAGCTCGGCGACGTCCGGGTTCTTCTTCTGCGGCATGATCGAGGACCCCGTGGAGTACGAATCGTGCAGCGTGACGAAGGAGAACTCCTTGGTGGCCCAAAGGATGACTTCCTCGGAGATCCGGGACAGGTCCACGCCGATCATGGAGCAGATCCAGGCGAACTCGGCGAAGACATCGCGGGAGGCGGTGCCGTCGATCGAGTTGTGCACGGCGGAGTAGAAGCCCAGGTCCGCGGCCACGGCCTCCGGGTCCAGGCCCAGGGACGAACCCGCCAGGGCACCGGAACCGTACGGCGAGACCCCCGCGCGCTTGTCCCAGTCCTGGAGCCGCTGCACGTCGCGCAGCAGCGCCCAGGCGTGGGCCAACAGGTGGTGGCTGAGCAGGACCGGCTGGGCGTGCTGCAGGTGGGTGCGGCCGGGCATGGCCACGCCCGGGTGGGCCTTGGCCTGCTCCACGAGCGCGTCCACAGTGTCCAGCACGCCGCGGGCGATCAGCCGGGCGTGGTCGCGCAGGAACATGCGGCCGAGGGTGGCCACCTGGTCGTTGCGGGAACGGCCGGCGCGCAGCTTGCCGCCCAGCTGGGTTCCGGCGCGCTCGATCAGGCCACGCTCCAGCGAACCGTGCACGTCCTCGTCGGATTCGGCCGGCAGGTAGGCGCCGCTCGCGACGTCCGCGTCCAGCTGATCCAGGGCCTTGAGCATGCCCTCGAGTTCGGCGTCGTCCAGCAGCCCGGCCTTGTGAAGCACGCGGGCGTGCGCCTTGGAACCGGCGATGTCATAGCGGGCCAGCCGCCAGTCGAAATGCGTGGACTTGCTCAGCGCGGCGAGGGCATCCGCGGGGCCGCCGGCGAAGCGGCCGCCCCACAGGGCGCCTTCGTTGGTTGCCGAGGTCATGTTCAGGCTCCGGCGACGCGCTGGTCGCGGCTGGAGGCAACCTTGGAGGACATGCCCCACAGCTCGATGAAGCCGCGGGCCATCGACTGGTCGAAGGTGTCGCCCGTGTCGTAGGTGGCCAACGAGAAGTCGTACAGCGAGGTGTCCGAGCGGCGGCCGTTGACGATGGCCTGGCCGCCGTGCAGCACCATGCGGATGTCGCCGGAGACGTACTTCTGGGTGTCGTCGATGAAGGCATCCAGGGAGCGCTTGAGCGGGGAGAACCACTGGCCGTCGTAGACCAGCTCCGACCAACGCTGGCCGACGGTGGCCTTGAAGCGGGCCTGCTCACGCTCGATGGTGACGTCCTCGAGGTGCTTGTGCGCGGTGATCAGCGCCATGGCACCCGGAGCTTCGTAGATTTCGCGGGACTTGATGCCGACGAGGCGGTCCTCGACGACGTCGATGCGGCCAACGCCCTGGGCGCCTGCACGGCGGTTCAGTTCCTGGATGGCCTGCAGCGGGGTGACCTTGACGCCGTCGATGGCTACCGGGATGCCGGCTTCGAAGGAAATGGTGACCTCATCCGGGGCCGGCGGGAACTCCGGGGTGGCGGTGTAGTCGTAGATGTCCTTGGTGGGGGCGTTCCAGATGTCCTCGAGGTAGCCGGTCTCGACGGCGCGCCCCCAGACGTTCTGGTCGATCGAGTACGGGTTCTTCTTGGTGGTCTCGATCGGCAGGCCCTTTTCCTCGGCGAAGGCTATGGCCTTGTCGCGGGTCAGGGCGAGGTCGCGGACGGGCGCGATGCACTTCAGGTCCGGACCCAGGGTCTGGATGCCGACCTCGAAGCGGACCTGGTCGTTGCCCTTGCCCGTGCAGCCGTGGGCCACGGTGGTGGCGCCGAATTCGCGGGCGGCCTTGACCAGGTGCTTGACGATGACCGGGCGGGAAATCGCCGAGACCAGCGGGTAGTGGCCCTGGTAGAGGGCGTTGGCCTTCAGCGTGGGCATGGCGTATTCGTTGGCGAACTCGTCGCGGGCGTCGGCCACGTAGGCTTCGACGGCGCCGCAGCCGAGGGCACGCTGGCGGATGGTCTCGAGGGATTCGCCGCCCTGTCCGACGTCGACTGCGACGGCGATGACTTCGGCGCCGGTGGCTTCACCGATCCAGCCGATGGCTACGGACGTATCGAGGCCACCGGAGTAGGCCAGAACAATGCGCTCAGTCACGAGTGTGCTCCTTTGGGAAGATCATCTTGATTGTGAATGACTATACAGCGTTATGCGTATTTATACATATCGACCCAACTGACTCACAGTTGTGGTCGTTTTGGGGCTCAAAACGACGTTAACTGCGAGCTAGTTGGGGTTCGACTCGGCCATCGCCAGGAACCGGGCCGCCAGCTCCTCGCCGCCCTGGGGGTCCCGGGCCACGAGCAGCACGGTATCGTCCCCGGCAATTGTGCCCAGAATCGAGGGCATCACGGAATGGTCGATCGCCAGGGCGAGGAAATTGGCCGCGCCGGGCGGAGTCCTGAGGACCACCAGGTTGGCCGAGGCCTCCGCGGTGACCAGGAGTTCGCCGCAGAGCTTTTCCAGCCGGGCGTCCAGGATTTCCTGGCCCACCCCGCTTGTGGCCGCCCGGTCCCCGCCTTCGCCAGGCACGGCGTAGACCAGCACGCCTTCGCTGCCGCGCACGCGCACGGCACCGATTTCCACGAGGTCGCGGGACAGGGTGGCCTGGGTGACCTGCACGCCGTCGTCCGCCAGCCGGGCGGCGAGTTCGGCCTGCGAACGGACGCTTTCGCCGCGCAGGATCGCGGTGATCCGCGCCTGCCGGGCGGTCTTGGTGGCCGGGCTCGCGCCCGGCACCGGCTGGTTGCTGGACACTAGAAGGTGCTCTCGCCGGTTCCTTCGACGGGGGCCAGACCGTCGACGAAAGCAAGCCCGGAGCGGTGCATCAGCCAGGCCATGAGTGCCTTCTGGGCGTGCAGGCGGTTCTCGGCCTCGTCCCAGACGATCGACTGCGGTCCGTCGATCACGCCTGCGGAGATCTCGTAGCCGCGGTAGGCAGGCAGGCAGTGCAGCACGACGGCGTCCGGTGCGGCCTGCGCCATGGCGGCCTCGTCCACGGAGTAGTCGCGGAACAGCTGGAGCCGGGCTTCCTTTTCGGCTTCCTGGCCCATGGACACCCAGGTGTCGGTGGCGACGACGTCCGCGCCCTTGAGCGCCTCGGCGGCGTCGGTGGTGATGAGCACGGAGCCGCCCGTTTCGGCGGCGCGGGCCTCGGCGGCCGCCACGATGTCCGCCGCGGGCAGGTAGCCCTCGGGGCCGCTGATGCGCACGTGCATGCCCGCGGTGACGCCGGCCAGCAGGTAGGAGTTGGCCATGTTGTTCGCGGCGTCGCCCAGGTACGCCATGGTCAGCCCGGCCAGCTCGCCCTTGTGTTCCTTGACCGTCAGGAGGTCGGCGAGCAGCTGGCAGGGGTGGTAGTCGTCGCACAGGGCGTTGATGACCGGCACCTTGGAGTTTTCGGCCATGGCAACGAGGCGGGCGTGGGCGCCCGTGCGCCACACGATGGTGTGGACCATGCGTTCGAGGACCTTGGCGGTGTCCTCGACCGATTCCTTGTGGCCGATCTGGGCTTCGCCCGGGTTGATGATGAGGGCGGTGCCGCCCATGTCCGCCACGCCAGTGGCGAAGGAGACACGGGTGCGGGTGGAGGTCTTGTCGAAGATGACGGCGACCGTCCTGCGGCCGCTGCCCTCGGCCGCGTAGGGCTGGACGCTGTACGGCGCGGCCTTCATGCGGGCGGCGAGCTCGAGCACCTCGGCCTGTTCGGCCGGGCTGAGGTCGGTGTCCTTAAGGAAGTGGCGTGTGGTGGTCACTGGGATTCCTTCGCGGTCTGCAGGAGGGCGGGCAGGGCGGCCAGGAAACGGCCGGCTTGTTCGGTGCTCAGGATGAGCGGCGGGGCCAGGCGGATGGTGCGGGGGCCGGGGCTGTTGACGATGAACCCGGCGTCGAGCCCGGCCTGCACGACGGCGGGTGCGACGTCGGCGTCCAGGTCGAAGCCGATCAGCAGGCCAACGCCGCGGACTTCCGTGACGCCGTCGACGTCGGCAAGCCCCTTCCGCAGGAAGGCACCCACGGTGCGTGCGTTCTCCAGCACGCCCTGGCTTTCGATCGCGTGCAGGGTGGCGAGGGCGGCGGCGGTGGCCACCGGGTTGCCGCCGAAGGTGGTGCCGTGCTGGCCGGCGGACAGCAGCGACGACGTCGCCTCGCCGAAGGTGATGAGGGCGCCCACCGGGAAGCCGCCTCCCAGGCCTTTGGCCAGGGTGATGGCGTCCGGGACGATTCCTGCATCCTCGCTGGCGAGCCACTTGCCGGTGCGGCCAATGCCGGTCTGCACCTCGTCCAGGATCAGCAGGGCGCCGGCGGCCGTGGTGGCCTCGCGTGCGGCCTGCAGGTATTCGGTACTGAGCGGGCGCACGCCGGCCTCGCCCTGGATGGGCTCGAGGAACACGGCCGCCGTGGTGTCGTCGACGGCGGCGCGCAGGGCTTCGATGTCGCCGAACGGGATGTGGACCACGCCGCCGGGCAGCGGTTCGAACGGGGTCCGGTAGGCTTCCTTGGCCGTCAGGGCCAGGGCTCCCATGGTGCGGCCGTGGAAGGCACCTTCGAGGGCGATGATCTTGCTGCGCTTGCCGTCACTGTTGCGGCGGGCCAGCTTGAAGGCGGCCTCGTTGGCTTCGGTGCCGGAGTTGGCGAAGAACACCTTGGACCCCGCGGGTGCCTTGACCAGGGCCAGCAGCTTTTCGGCGAGCGCGATCTGGGTGGGGCTGGTGAAGAAGTTGGAGACGTGGCCCAGGGTGGCCAGCTGGCTCGCGATCACCGAGGTGACGAAAGGGTGCGCGTGGCCCATGGCGTTGACGGCGATGCCGCCCAGCAGGTCCAGGTACTCCTTGCCGTCGGCGTCCCACACGAGGCAGCCCGCGCCGCGCACCAGCACCCGCTGCGGGGTTCCGAAGACGCCCATCAGCGAGGACGAATAGCGGGACAACCATTCGGCGCCGCTGCCTTGGCCGGCGATTTCACTCGCGGGTGTTGCGTTGGTTTCGACAAGCTCTGCGTCTGAGTGGCTCATGGTGCGCTCTCTTCTTCGTCGGGAACGACCTGCGTGCCGATGCCCGCGGTCGTGAAAGTTTCCAGCAGCATGGAGTGGGCCAGGCGGCCGTCCACGATGTGCGCGCGCTCCACGCCGTCGTCGATCGCCTTCAGGCAGGCCGCCATCTTCGGGATCATCCCGGATTCCAGGCCGGGCAGCATTTCCCGCAGTTCCGAGGCGGTCAGCGAGGAAATCAGCGAGGACTTGTCCGGCCAGTTCGCGTAGAGGCCTTCGACGTCGGTCAGGATCACCAGCTTGGAGGCGCCCAGCGCGGAGGCGACGGCGGCCGCGGCGGTGTCCGCGTTGACGTTCAGCACCTGCCCGGTGGTCTGCCAGCCGGAAGCTGTTCCGGCACCGGAAGAATTGTCGTCGTACGTGATCTCCGGGGCGACCGTGGAGATCACGGGGATGCGGCCGGCGTCGAGGATGTCCCTGATCCCGGTGGGATCGACACCCACTACTTCGCCCACCAGCCCGAGGTCCACTTCCTCGCCGTCCACCACGGTGCCGGTACGCACGGCGCGCAGCAGCCCGCCGTCCTCGCCGGACATGCCCACGGCGTAGGGTCCGTGCGAGTTGATCAGGCCCACCAGTTCGCGGCCCACCTGGCCGGTGAGGACCATGCGGACCACGTCCATGGCCTCGGGCGTGGTGACGCGCAGCCCGCCCTTGAACTCGGATTCGATGCCCAGCCGGCCCAGCATCGAGTTGATCTGCGGGCCGCCGCCGTGCACCACCACGGGGTGGATGCCCACGTGGTGGAGGAACACGATGTCCTCGGCGAAGGCGCGGCGCAGCTCCTCGTTGACCATGGCGTTACCGCCGTACTTGATGACCATGGAAGTGCCGGCAAAGCGCTGGATCCAGGGCAGAGCCTCGATCAGGGTCGCCGCCTTGTCCTGGGCAGCGGCCATGGAGGTGGTCTCGCGGGTGTGGGCGTTCACGGGTTCTCCTGCCTAGCTCGAGTAGGCGCTGTTCTCGTGCACATATTCGTGCGTGAGGTCATTGGTCCAAATGGTGGCTTCGGAATCGCCGGCCTGCAGGTCGATTTCCACGTGCACTTCGCGGGGCTCGAGGTCCACGAGGTTGCGGTCCTCGCCGATGCCGCCGTTGCGGCAGATCTGCACACCGTTGATGGCCACGTTCAGCTGGTCCGCTTCGAAGACGGCGTCCGTGGTGCCGACCGCGGAGAGCACGCGGCCCCAGTTGGGGTCCTTGCCGAAGATGGCGGTCTTGAAGAGGTTGGAGCGGGCCACGGCACGGCTGACAATTTCGGCATCCCGTTCGCTGGCGGCGTTGAAGGTGCGGATGGCGATGTCGTGGCTGGCGCCTTCGGCGTCGCCGATCAGCTTGCGCGCCAGTTCGGCGCTCACCTGGGTGAGTCCGGCCGCAAGCTGCTCGGCGGAGGGCACGGCATCGGAGGCACCGGAGGCAAGCAGGACCACGGTGTCGTTGGTGGACATGCAGCCGTCCGAGTCAGCCCGGTCGAAGGTGACACGCGTGGTGTCCCGCAGCACGACGTCGAGCAATTCCGCCGGGACCTGGGCATCGGTGGTGAGCACCACGAGCATGGTGGCCAGGCCCGGCGCAAGCATGCCGGCGCCCTTCGCGATGCCGCCGATGGTGAATTCCCGGCCTTCGGCGTCGGTGCCGGTGAAGACGGCTTCCTTGGCGACCGTGTCCGTAGTCATGATGGCGGTGGCGGCAGCGGATCCGCCGTCTTCGGACAGTTCAGCAGCGGCGGCTTCGACGCCGGGCAGGATCTTGTCCATGGGCAGCTGTTCGCCGATGAGGCCGGTGGAACAGACCACGACGTCGGAGGCGGAGATGCCCAGCAGTTCGGCGACCTTCTCGGCGGTGGCGTGGGTGTTTTGGAAGCCCTGCGGGCCGGTGCAGGCGTTGGCGCCGCCGGAATTGAGGACCACGGCGTCGACCCGGCCGTCCGAAACCACCTGGCGCGACCAGTGCACGGGCGCGGCGGCCACGCGGTTGGAGGTGAAGACGGCGGCGGCGGCCTTGAGCGGGCCGTCGTTGACCACGAGGGCGAGGTCCGGGTTGCCGGAGGCCTTGATGCCGGCCTTCACGCCGGCGGCGCGGAATCCCTGGGGGGCGGTGATCGTCACGGTGCGACTCCTTGCAGGTTCAGGCCGGCGCTTTCGTCCAGGCCGAGGGCGATGTTCATGGACTGCACGGCACCGCCGGCGGTTCCCTTGGTGAGGTTGTCGATGGCACAGGTAACGATCACACGGCCGGTGTGCGCGTCGAAGGCCAGCTGCATGACGGCATGGTTGGAGCCCTGCACCGACTTGGTGCTGGGCCACTGGCCTTCGGGCAGCAGGTGAACGAAGGGCTCGTCGTCATACGCTTCGGCCCAGGCCTGGCGGAGTTCCGCGGCGGTGATACCGGGCCTTGCCTTGGCGGTGGCGGTGGTGAGGATGCCCCGGCTCATCGGGGCGAGGGTGGGCGTGAAGGACACCGTAACCTGCTCCCCTGCCGCGTTGGACAGGCCCTGCTCGATTTCGGGGGTGTGGCGGTGCCCGCCGCCCACGCCGTAGGGGCTCATGGAACCCATCACTTCGGAGCCGATGAGGTTGACCTTGGCGGCCTTGCCGGCGCCCGAGGTACCGGAGGCGGAGACGATCACGACGTCGTCCGGCAGCAGGAGCTTGTTGGCGAAGCCGGGCGTGAGGGCCAGCAGGGACGAGGTCGGGTAGCAACCCGGAACGGCGATGCGCTTGGCGCCCTTGAGCTTCTCCCGCTGGCCGGGCAGTTCCGGGAGGCCGTAGGGCCAGGTGCCCGCGTGGGCCGAGCCGTAGAACTTTTCCCAGGCGGCGGGGTCCTCGAGGCGGTGGTCCGCTCCGGCGTCGATCACCACGGTGCCTTCGGGCAGCTGGGCCGCAATTTCCGCGGAGGCGCCGTGGGGCAGGGCCAGGAAGACGACGTCGTGGCCGGAGAGGTTCTCCACCGAGGTGTCTTCGAGAATCCGGCTCGCCAGGCCGTGGAGATGCGGCTGCAACTCCCCCAGCCTGGAACCGGCGTTGCTGTGCGCCGTGATGGCGCCGATGGTGACGTTGGGGTGGCCCGCCAGGATGCGCAGCACTTCCCCGCCGGCGTAACCGCTGGCCCCGGAAACGGCAACAGAAATAGTCATGGCAACACTGTAGCTATCCCAACCCCGGACAGCAAAACTATGCATAGTTGTCGATATTTATGCATGGCTGATTTCGCCCGGCCTCATCCTCTTCACATGGATGGCGCTTGCCCCCGGAGCGTATCCTGAGTGAAGGGTGATCCAGACCGTGCAGTCCGAACGTCGGATGCAGCGTTGCCCGTTAGCGATACGGGGCACAAGTACATATGTCACCCACATCCACCGCTGAGCGCCCGAAAACACGCGCCATCCAGCCCAACCCCCTGGTCCGGAGCTATTCCGAGCTTCTCAAGAGCGTCCGCGCCGCGGGCCTGCTGGAACGCCGCCGGGGTTTCTACATCTGGCTCTTCGCGGCCCTCATGACGCTGATGGCCGCAACCTGGCTGGGCTTCGCCCTGATCGGGGATTCCTGGTACCAACTGCTGATCGCGGCCGGAGTCGGCATCTTCTGCACCCAGCTGAGCTTCCTGGCGCACGAGGCCGGCCACAAGCAGATCTTCGCGTCCCGCCGGGCGAACGACTGGTCGGCCCGGCTCCTGGCCACCGGGATCGCAGGGATCAGCTACTCCTGGTGGGAACAGAAGCACGGCGCCCACCACAACCACCCCAACGTCATCTCCAAGGATCCGGACATCCGGAACAACGCGTTGGTGTTCTACCCGGAAGCTGCGTCCGCACGCACCGGGCGCTTCGCCTTCCTGACCCGCAAACAGGGCTGGTTCTTCTTCCCCTTGCTGGGCCTGCTGGGAATCAGCCTCCAGTTCGACTCGGTGCGCTTCGTCCTGGGCCGCGGCACAGTTCGCCACCGTTGGGTGGAAGCGCCCATCCTGCTGGTCCGTCTCCTCGCCCTTCCGGTGCTGGCCTTCACCTTCCTGCCCCTGGGCATGGCCTTCGCCTTCCTCGGGGTGCAAATCGTGGTGTACGGCTTCTACATGGGAGCCTCCTTCGCCCCGAACCACAAAGGCATGCCGGTGCTCCCCGCGGACAGCCGGGTGGACTTCCTGAGCAGGCAGGTCCTGACCTCACGGAACATCTCCGGCGGCCGGTTCATGGACTTCCTGCTGGGCGGGCTGAACCGCCAGGTGGAGCACCATCTCTTTCCGGACATGGCCCGCCCGCAGCTCCACCGGGCCACAGCGATCGTGCGCAGCTTCTGCGCCACCCACTCGATTCCCTACACCGAGACCACCCTCATGCAGTCCTATGGAATCGTGGTCCGCTACCTCAACGAAGTGGGCCTGTCTGCGGGCCGCGGATTCGACTGCCCGGTCGCCTCGGTGCACGGTCGCCGCTGAGCCGTCAGCAGCCGCGGCCGGCTCCGCCTGCGGCACGCCCTGCAGGCATGTTCCCAGCGTCCCTCCCTAGGATGGGTTGAGTGGACCGGGCGCGGAAAGACCTGCCCGGAGCAAAGGAGAGCCATGACGCACGCCATCATTGCCCGGCAACCCGGAGGACCCGAAGTACTCGAATACCGTGAGGCGGAAATGCCGGTCCCGGGGGCGGGACAGCTCCTGGTCAAGGTCGCCGCCACGGGCGTCAACTTCGTCGAGACCTACCAGCGCAGCGGCCTCTACAAGGTGGCGTTCCCCTTCGTGCCGGGCTCGGAATGCTCCGGAACCGTGGAGGCCGTGGGCGAGGGCGTCGAACTCTTCAGCGTCGGCGACCGGGTGGCCACGGCGGAAGGCGCCCGCAGCTACGCCGGGTACACCCTCGTCGAGGAGCACAAGGCACTGCCCGTTCCGGACGGCGTCGACGATTTCACCGCCGCCGCCCTCCCGCTGCAGGGCATGACCGCGCACTTCCTGATGAACTCCTCCTTCCGGGTGGAGCCCGGCCAGACAGTTCTCGCCCATGCCGGCGCGGGCGGTGTGGGCCTGCTCCTGACCCAACTGCTCAAGGCCCGCGGGGCGCGGGTCATCACCACGGTGTCCACCGACGAAAAGGAGGCGTTGTCCCGTGAGGCGGGCGCCGACGTCGTGCTCCGGTACGACGGGTTCGCGCAGAAGGTCCGCGAACTGACCGACGGCGAAGGCGTGCACGCGGTGTTCGACGGCGTCGGCAAGGACACCTTCGATGCCTCGTTGGAAAGCCTGCGAGTGCGCGGTTCGATGGTCCTGTACGGCGCCGCGTCCGGGCCGGTCCCGCCCGTCGACCCGATGCGGCTGCACGCGGGCGGCTCGCTGAGCCTCACCCGTCCCACCGTGGGCCACTTCCTGCAGAACGCACAGGAACGCCACTGGCGCTCGGCGGAAATCTTCGACGCCGCGGCCAGGGGCGCGCTCAAGGTGCGCATCGGCGCCCGCTACCCGCTGCCCGAAGCGGCACAGGCCCACCGCGACCTCGAAGGCCGCAGGACCACCGGCAAGGTCCTGCTGGTTCCCTAACAGCCTGTTTGGCTGGGTGACGACACGGTGACGCGGGGACGAAAAATGTCACCATTTGTTCATCTTCGTGGGTAAGGCTCCTGTAGTGACACAGGAGCAAGACACACGGGCCCCGACCCAGGGCCTTACCAGCGGCGCATACCTGCCGCAGTTTCCCGGCGCCGCCGCGGCTCCCCCGCAGCGCACGCTGGTGGACATCCTCGAAGACACCGCGCGGCGCTTCCCCGAGGCCTCGGCCCTGGACGACGGCAGCAAATCGTTGAGCTACGCCGAGCTCCTCAAAGCGGTCCGCGCCTTCGGGCGGACGCTGCACGGCCGGGGGCTCGGTGCCGGGGACAAGATCGGCGTCCGGATCCCCTCGGGCAGCAACGACCTCTATATAGCGATCCTCGGCATCCTGCTGGTGGGTGCCGCCTACGTCCCGGTGGACGCGGACGACCCCGAGGAACGGGCCCGCCTGGTCTTCGGGGAGGCCCGGGTGGCCGGCATGGTGACCGCGGGCCTCGCCGTGGATGTCACCGGCGACCGCCCGGCGCCCTTCCCGTCGCCGCGGAAACCTGGCCTGGACGACGACTCCTGGATCATCTTCACCTCCGGCTCCACCGGCACCCCCAAGGGCGTGGCCGTGCAGCACCGGTCCTCCGCGGCCTTCGTGGACGCCGAGGCGCGGCTCTTCCTGCAGGCGGAGCCGATCGGCCCCCAGGACCGGGTCCTCGCCGGCCTGTCCGTGGCCTTCGACGCCTCCTGCGAAGAAATGTGGCTGGCCTGGCGGCACGGCGCCTGCCTGGTCCCGGCGCCGCGCGCCCTGGTCCGCTCCGGTATGGACCTCGGCCCCTGGCTGATCAACCACGGCATCTCCGTGGTATCCACGGTGCCCACCCTGGCGGCGCTGTGGCCGGCGGAAGCCCTGGAAAACGTCCGGCTGCTGATCTTCGGCGGCGAAGCCTGCCCGCCGGAGCTCGCCGAACGGCTCGCCGTGGACGGCCGGGAGGTCTGGAACACCTACGGGCCCACCGAGGCCACGGTGGTTGCCTGCGCCGCTCCCCTTGGCGGACCCGGCCCCGTGCGGATCGGGCTGCCGCTGGACGGCTGGGACCTCGCCGTCGTCGATCCTGCCGGCGTTCCAGTGCCCGAAGGCGAAACCGGCGAACTGATCATCGGCGGCGTCGGGCTGGCCCGCTACCTGGACCCGGCCAAGGACGCCGAGAAATATGCGCCGATGCCTACCCTGGGCTGGGAGCGGGCCTACCGTTCCGGCGACCTGGTGCGCTACGAACGCGAAGGCCTCATTTTCCAGGGCCGCGCCGACGAACAGGTGAAACTGGGCGGCCGCAGGATCGAACTCGGCGAGGTGGACGCCGCCCTGCAGGCGCTGCCGGGCATCGCGGGGGCCGCCGCGGCGGTGCGCACGACGGCGGCCGGGAACCAGATCCTGGTAGGTTACCTTGCACCGGCGGAGGCCGTGAATCCGGACCTTGCCGAAGCCCGCAAGCTGCTGGCCGAAAGCCTTCCCGCCGCCCTCGTCCCGCTGCTGGCGGTGGTGGACTCGCTGCCCACGAAGACCAGCGGCAAGGTGGACCGCAACGCCCTCCCCTGGCCCCTGCCCGGCGCGTCGGCAGCGGCCGCGGACGTCCCGCCACTGGAACTCCCGGCCGATGCGGCGTGGATCGTGGAGCAGTGGGAATCTGTGCTCGGGACCCCGGTGACCTCCCTGGACGCCGACTTCTTCGCCTACGGCGGCGGTTCACTCGCCGCGGCGCAGCTGGTCTCCGCCCTGCGCGTCCGCTACCCAACCATCACGGTGGCCGAAATCTACGCGACGCCGCGCGTCGGGGCCCTGGTCGAGGCGGCCCGGCAGTCGCTGCCCGACGGCGGCACCGCGGTAGCCGCCGTCGAACGTCCCGTGCGTCCCACCGCCCTGAAGTCCCAGCTGTTCCAGACACTGATGGGGATCTTCCTGAACATCCTCACCGGCATGCGCTGGCTCACGTACCTAATGGCCGCCAACCGGCTGCTGGCAGACCTTGCCGGGTTCAGCGCGGCCCCGGTGGTGTCCTGGTGGTGGATCCTGGCCTCCTGGCTGGTGTTCGTCAGCCCCCTGGGGCGCATGGCGATCGCGGTCGCGGCGGCCCGGATCCTGCTGCGCGGCGTCCGGCCCGGAAGCTACCCGCGCGCCGGCAAGGTGCACCTGCGCCTGTGGCTGGCCGAGCAGGTCCAGGACCTGGCCGGCGCCATCAGCCTCGCCAGCGCTCCGTGGGTGCCCTACTACGCCCGGGCCCTTGGCGCGAAGATCGGCAACAACGTGCACCTGCACTCCCTGCCGCCGGTCACCGGCCTGCTGTCACTGGGCAGCGGCAGCAACATCGAGCCCGAGGTCGACCTGTCCGGCTGGTGGGTGGACGGCGACTCGGTGCACATCGGCGCGATCCACATCGGCGCCGGTGCCACGGTGGGCGCTCGCAGCACTCTCATGCCCGGCACCACCATCGGCGCCGGAGCCCGGGTGGAGGCAGGCTCCGCGGTGCTGGGCAAGGTCAAAGCCGGCCACCTGGTGGCCGGCTCGCCCGCCGAACGCCGGGGCAATGCGAAAGACGACTGGCCCGAGGCCCCGGCAACGTCCCGGGGCGTCCGGCGGCTCTGGTTCGCCGCATTCGCCGGAGCCTCCGCGCTGCTCGCTTTGATCCCCTACGCCTCGGCCTTCGCGGGCGGCCTTATGGTGCTGGCCTTCATCCGCGGAAAGTCGTCGCTGCAGGCGGCCCTGCCGGAACTCCTGCTCTCGGTGCCCCTCGCCGCCCTGGCCTGGTTCGTGTGCAACCTGCTCCTGGTCCTGGTGGTCACGCGGCTGCTTGGCCTGGGCCTGAAGGAGGGCTATTACCGGGTCCAAAGCCGCGCCGGCTGGCAGGTCTGGGCCACGGAACGGGTGCTGGACCTGGCCAGGGACCTGCTGTTCCCGATCTACGCCAGCCTCTTCACCCCCGTCTGGCTGCGCCTGCTCGGCGCCACGGTGGGCAGGAACGTGGAAGCCTCCACGGTGCTGCTCCTGCCGAAGATGACGACGATCGGCGACGGCGCATTCCTGGCCGACGACACCATGGTGGCCTCCTACGAACTGGGCGGGGGCTGGATCAAGATCGCCCCGGCCAAGATCGGCAAACGCTCCTTCCTCGGCAACTCCGGGATGACCGCCGCCGGCCGCAGCGTGCCCAAGAACTCCCTCGTGGCCGTCCTGTCCGCCACTCCGGCGAAGGCGAAGTCCGGCACCTCGTGGCTGGGCAGCCCGCCGGTCCGGCTCCGCCGTACGGTGGTCGACGCGGACAAGAGCCTCACCTTCAACCCTTCGGCCGCACTGAAGACCCGGCGCGGGCTGTGGGAACTCTGCCGCCTGGTGCCGGT
This sequence comes from Arthrobacter cupressi, assembly GCF_900099975.1. GTDB lineage: Bacteria > Actinomycetota > Actinomycetes > Actinomycetales > Micrococcaceae > Arthrobacter > Arthrobacter cupressi. Next base: position 157,060 of record NZ_FNEI01000008.1, on the reverse strand, counting down.
CGTGCTCACGGCGGGCATCGCCGTCGGGATCATGCTGGTGCTCGACGGGATCGCCTCCAGCACGTCCTACTGGGTGGCCGCCCTCCTGGGCGGGGTCGTGATGCTGCTCGCGGGCGCCGTGGCCGCGCTCAGCTCGGTGGCCGCCAAGTGGCTGCTGGTGGGCAGGATCAGGGCCGGCGAGCATCCCCTGTGGAGTGCGTTCATCTGGCGCAACGAGGTGGTGGACACCTTCATCGAGATGGTCAGCGCCCCCTGGTTTGCCCGCGCCGCCGCCGGGACGCCCGCCCTGGTGTGGTGGCTGCGGGGGCTTGGCGCGAAGATCGGCCGCGGCACCTGGTGCGAGAGCTACTGGCTGCCTGAGGCCGATCTGGTGAGCCTTGGCAGGAGCGCCACTGTGAACCGGGGCTGCGTGGTGCAGACCCACCTGTTCCACGACCGGATCATGGCGATCGACACCGTGGTCCTGGGCGACGGCGCCACCATGGGCCCGCACGGGGTGATCCTTCCCCAGGCGAGCATCGGCAACGGCGGAACCGTGGGGCCGGCATCCCTGGTAATGCGCGGCGAGGCCGTACCGGCGGGGACGTACTGGATGGGCAACCCCGTCAGCCCGTGGGCGGGACCGTAAGAGTGCGCGCCGCGCGGCCGGTAGCGTAGCACCATGACCCGTAACGAGACATCGCCCGGCGCCACGGCCGACCGCTACACCCTGCGGCACGGAAGCCCGGCGTTCCGGGTAGAACGCTATGAGCTGGACCTGGACTACGCACTGGGCAGCAACCGGCTGAGCGGCCGGGCGGTGCTGCGCTGCGTTGCCCTGCAGGACATCCAGCAGATCATGCTGGACCTGGTAGGGCTCAAAACCGCCAAGGTGCTGGTGGACGGAAAGAAGCCACCAAAGTTCGGTGCCCGCGGAGAGCACCTGGCCATCACGGCCAAGGATCCGCTGAGGGCCGGGCAATCCTTCACCGTGGAGGTCCGCTACGAGGGAAATCCGCGGCCGCGGCGCGGGCTCTGGGGCGAGGTCGGTTGGGAAGAACTGGACGACGGCGTGCTGGTCGCCGGACAGCCGAACGGTGCCCCTTCCTGGTTCCCGTGCAACGACCACCCGCGCCATAAGTCCACCTACCTGATCAGCGTGACCACGGACGACAACTACCGGGCCATCTGCAACGGACGCCTCATCTCGCACAGCCGCAAGTCCAGCCGCGAAACCTGGGTGTACGAGCAGCTCGACCCGATGGCCACGTACCTGGCCACCGTCCAGATCGGCCGCTACGAACTGCTGCCGCTCGACGGGAGCCACAACGCGCACCACGCCGAGGCACCCTGGCCCGCCGCCATCCCGCAGTTCCTCGCGGCCACCGCGCCCATGGCGTCCGCTGCCCGGGAGGGACTGGCCCGGCAACGGGAGATGATGCGCACCTTCGTTGACTGCTTCGGCCCCTATCCGTTCGAGGAATACACGGCCGTGGTCACCGAGGACGCGCTTGAGATCCCGCTCGAGGCCCAGACGCTTTCGATCTTCGGCCGCAACCATCTGGGACAGGATTGGGAGTCGCAGCGGCTGATCGCCCATGAGCTGTCGCACCAGTGGTTCGGGAACTCCCTGACCGTGTCCAGCTGGCAGGACATCTGGCTGCACGAAGGCTTCGCCTGCTACGCGGAATGGATCTGGTCCGAGGAATCCCGGGTGATGCCCCTGGCCGGACGGGCGGCCGCGGCTTGGCGGAAGCTCAACAATGAGGCCCAGGACCTGCTGGTCGGCGACCCGGGACCCAGGCTCCTTTTCGACGACCGCGTCTACAAGCGCGGCGCCCTGGCACTGCATGCCGTGCGGACGGCCTGCGGCGACGAAGCATTCTTTGGCCTGCTCCGCCGGTGGACGGCGGACTTCAGGCACGGCTCGGTCTCCACCGCCGATTTCGTGGCCACCGCGGACAGCGTTGTGCCCGGCCTGGATTGCGCTGCCGTGCTGGAACCGTGGCTCTACCACAAGGCCCTGCCGCCGCTCCCTGAGGGCCGCTAGTAGAAGGCGACGGCGGCAACAAGGTTCGCGGGCACCGGCGCCGCAAGTTCCAGCCCGGGGTCCGTCCCGTCCAGCGCGAGATCCGCCACACCAGGCAGGTCCAGGGCATCCACGGTGGCCGGGTCCCGGCGCAGGCCTTCGCCGCTGCGTTTCAGCCAGGCTTCCTTCCGTGCCCAAAGCAGCGCCCGCCCGTGGCTCCGCTCCCCCGCCGGCAGTCCCTGCACCCAGCGCTGTTCCCTGGCACCCAGTGCCACCGCGTCGAAACCGTCCGCGCCGAAGCCCGCAACGGCGAGCCTGCCGCTGTCTTCCAGGTCAGTCCCAAGCGCCGTGCCGGCTTCCGGATGCGCGACGCCGGCCAGCAGCACCCGGCCCGCCGCCCGGGAGGCGCTGAGCAGCAGCGGCGCGGGGCCGCCGTCGAGCAGGTACGCGGGACGGCCGTGGCCGGCGTCCGGACCGCACTGCGGGCAGTCGTAGCGCGCCACCAGGCGGCCGGGATCGACTTCCAGCAGGCCGGCGGCGAACAGCAGCAGGGCCGCCCGTCCGGCGAGGAATTCCTGCCGGTCGCGCTCGTGCGCGAAGGCGGCGGCCCGGGCGCCGGCGGCGCCGCGGAGCACCGACGCCGTGACGGCAACAGGTGCCGTCACGGCGTCGAGCGTTTCCAGGCGCAGTGCCAGCCCGGCCATATCCGTCAGCGCTGCACGGCTCCGAAGCGTTCCGCGGCGACGGCGACGGCCGCCTCGCGGGCCTCCGATGCTTCGTCGGCGGTGAGGGTGCGGTCCGTTGCCCGGAAGCGCAGGCCGAAGGCGAGGGACTTCTTGCCGTCCTCGATGCCCTTGCCGACGTAGACGTCGAACAGCGCCACGTCCTCAAGCAACTCGCCGGCGCCTTCGCGGAGGGCCGCCAGCACGGCGTCGGCCGGCACGTCCTGCGGAACCACCAGTGCCACGTCCTGGGTGGCGACCGGGAAACCGGAGATGTGCTTGGCGACGATGACGTCCGCTGCGGCGTCGAAGATGGCATCCGCGTCCAGTTCCATGGCCACCGAACGGGCGGGCATGTCGTGCGCGGCCAGAAGCTTCGGGTGCAGCTCACCGGCGTAGCCCACCACCTCGCCCGAGCGCAGCGCCAGCTGGGCGGCGCGTCCCGGGTGGAATGCCTGGTGGCTTCCCTGGCTGACCACGAGCTCGACGCCAAGTACGTCGCCCACCAGGCGGGCGGCGTCGAGGGCGTCGGCCCAGTCCCACGGGCGCGGGGCGTGGCCGGCGGCAGCGGGCGAATCGTGGCCGCACATCAGGGCGGCGATGTGAAGGGGCTGGTCCGGGACGCCGTCGAATAGTCCGTCCAGGACCTCCGGGGCCGGCTTGGCGCCGAGTGGCGGAATGGACTCCGTGCCGAGCTTCCCGTCCGGCAGGAAGACCAGGCCCGCCTCGTACAGGGCGAGGTCGCGGAAGCCGCGGGACAGGTTGCGGCGGGCCGCCTCGATCAGTCCGGGCAGCACCGAGGTGCGCAGGTAGCCGTGCTCCTCGCTGATCGGGTTGGCCAGCTTGAGGGCTTCGCGGCCGGCACCTTCCTCGGCGACCCCGAAGGTGTCGTTGGCGGCCTTCGAGACGAACGGGTAGGACAGTACCTCGGTGAGTCCGGCGTCGGCCAGGGCCTGGACCACGCGGCGCTTCTGCTGCTGCGTGCGGGTCAGACCGCGGCCGGGAGGGGCTACCGGCAGGGTTGCCGGGATGTTCTCGTAACCCACCAGCCGGGCGATTTCCTCGGACAGGTCTTCCTTGGTCTCCAGATCCTGGCGCCAGCTCGGGGCCGTGACCCGGTACCCGTCCGCTGTCTTTTCGACAGCGGCCCCCAGGTCTTCGAGGCAGGTGGTGATCTGCTCTTCGCTGAAGTCGATGCCGATGCGTTCGGACGCGAAGGACGCGGGCAGTTCGATCGTGGCGGTTTCCGGTGCGGTCCCGACGTCGGTACCGGCCTCATCGGCGGTGCCGCCCGCCAGTTCCACCAGCAGGTCCACCACGCGCTGGGCGGCGACACCGGCGAGCTGCCAGTCGACGCCGCGTTCGAAGCGCTTGGACGCCTCGGACGGCAGCTTGTGGCGGCGGCGGGCGCGGGCAATCGACACCTCATCGAAGTGGGCGGCCTCGACCAGGATGTTGGTGGTGGAGTCGGACACTTCGGTGTTGGCCCCGCCCATGACGCCGGCGATGCCGATGGCTCCGGAATCGTCGGTGATCAGCAGGTCCTCGACGTCGAGTGCGCGTTCCTTGCCGTCCAGCGTGAGGATCTTCTCCCCCGCTGCGGCGCGCCGCACCACAATGTCCCCGGCGAGCTTGTCCAGGTCGTAGCAGTGGTTCGGCTGGCCGAGCTCCAGCATGACGTAGTTGGAGATGTCCACCGGCAAGGAGATGGAGCGGATCCCGGCCAGGCGCAGCCGCGAGACCATCCACGGCGGCGTGGGACGGGTGGCGTCCACGCCGCGCACGGTGCGGGCAACGAAGCGGTCGCAGCCGGGCTTGCCGTAGATGGGTGCGTCGTCGTTCAGCTTGACGCCGTAGCCGCCGGACAGGGCCGCCGGGGCGTTGACCTTCGACGCCGGATCGGTGAAGGCCGTCCCGGTGGCGTGGGCGTATTCGCGGGCCACGCCGCGGATGGAGAAGGCGTAGCCGCGGTCGGGCGTGACGTTGATTTCCGCTGCCTGGTCGTAGAGGCCGAGCAGTTCCATGGCGTCGGTCCCGATTTCGGGGTCGAGGCCGATCCGGGACAGCACCAGGATGCCGTCGTGGTCCTCGCCGATGCCGAGCTCGCGGACGGAGGCGATCATGCCGGCGGACAGGTGCCCGTAGGTCTTGCGGGCAGAGATGTGGAAGTCGCCGGGCAGCACGGCGCCGGGCAGGGTGACCACTACCTTGTCCCCTTCCACGAAGTTGTGGGCGCCGCAGACAATGCCCTGCACGCCGGACGGGTCGATGCCCTTGCCGGTGAGGATCTGCTCCTGCCCTTCAGGGACTACACGGACCTGGCACCAATTGATGGTCTTGCCGTTGGACTGCGGTTCCTTGACCAGGCTCAGCACCTGCCCGACGACGATCGGGCCCTGCAGGGTGTCCGTGGGGCGGTGGACGGCTTCTTCCTCAAAACCAACTTTGACGAGCTCGGCCATGACGTCTTCGGCCGTGGCTCCGGCCGGTACCTGCGCGAATTCACGCAGCCAGGAAAGGGGGATACGCACTGTTAGATCTCCATCCCGAAGTGCTCGCTGAAACGTACATCGCCTTCGATCATGTCGCGCATGTCGCTGACCTCATTGCGGAACATGAGGGTGCGCTCGATGCCCATGCCGAAGGCAAAACCTGAATACTCCTCCGGGTCGATGCCGGCGGCGCGGAGCACGTTCGGGTTTACCATGCCGCAGCCGCCCCATTCGATCCAGCGGGGGCCGCCCTTGGCGCCGGGGTGCCAGATGTCCAGTTCGGCGGACGGTTCGGTGAAGGGGAAGTAGTTCGGGCGCAGGCGGATGGAGGCTTCCTCGCCGAACATCTGGCGCGCGAAGTGTTCCAGCGTTCCGCGGAGATCGGCCATGCTGAGGTTCTTGTCGATGGCCAGGCCTTCGAACTGGTGGAACACCGGGGTGTGCGTGGCATCGAGTTCGTCGGTACGGAACACCTTGCCCGGGCACAGCACGTAGATGGGCACCTCGCGCTCCAGCATCGAGCGCACCTGCACCGGGGAGGTGTGCGTGCGCATGAGCAGATGGGCTTCGGGGGGTTCCACGAAGAAGGTGTCCTGCATTTCGCGCGCCGGGTGGTCCGGCTTGAAGTTCAGGGCGTCGAAGTTGAACCATTCCGACTCGACCTCGGGGCCCTCGGCGATCTCCCAGCCCATGCCTACGAAGATGTCCGCCACACGGTCCTGCAGCGTGGACAGCGGGTGCCGGGCACCGGCACGGCGGCGGCGCGGAGCTGCCGTGACATCCACCGTCTCTTCGATAAGGATGCGGGCGTCGTTTTCTGCTTCGAGCTCCGCGGTGCGGGCGGCGAGAGCCTGGTTGACGCGGCCGCGGGAGGCGCCCATTAGCTTGCCGGCGGCGGCCTTGTGTTCCTTGGCCAGCCCGCCGATTTCGCGGTTGGCCAGGCTCAGGGGCGACTTCTCCCCCGTGTGGGCCAGGCGGACGGCCTTGAGTTCTTCGAGCGAGGACGCGGCGGCAATGGCGGCGACGGCGGCCTCGACGGCGGCGGTGATGGCGGCCTCATCCAACGGGTTCGGGATGGCGGCGCCCGGCAAAGTGTCAGTCATCTACTGTTCTTAGCTACGAGTCGGAAGTGTCCTTCGCCGGCCAGCAGCACGGCAAAGACAAAGGGGCAACGCTCACCGGATCCTCCGGCGGGCATTACCCCCCAGTCTAGTTGAACGCCGCGGCCGGGATTTAACCCGTCCGCGATTCAGGCAGGTCCGTCCCGGCCGGGCTGCGCGGGCGGGGTGCCGGGCTGCGCCGGCGGGTGTCCCGGCACGGGCGGCGCGGCCCCGGGCGGAGGTCCAGCCGGGGGCGGGCCGGCCGGCGGCGGGCTTTGCGGTGGTGTGAACTGCGGCGGCGGCATGTACGACGGTGGCGGCATGTTCGACGGCGGTGCTGCCGCCGTCGGGCCCGGCACTGGCGCCCCGGGCACCGGTCCGCCGCCCGGTGCAGCCGGCGCCGGCCACCCGGCCGGTGCCGGCTGGGCCTTGCGGCGGGACAGCAGCACGAACAGCAGGATGAGGCCGGCGATCACCACCAGCAGGGCGATGCCGCCCCACAGAATCCATAGCGGGAACCCGGCTGAGCTTTCCGCTTTGACCCTGATCTGCTTGGCGTCCGTGGCCAGGAAGTCGATGGTGGCGGCATTGCCGTCGATCTTCGCGCCGTTGGCCTCCACGATCTTTCCAGGGAAGGTCACTTTCAGGACCGCTTCGTCGAAGATGGCCTTGGCGATCTGCGCGCCCTGCGGGTCGGTTGAATCGTTGGAAAGGTTCCCCATGGTCAGGACGTAGAAGTCGCCTTCCTTGACCAGGCTCAGCTTGTTGGCGGAGTCTTCTTCGGCCTCGGCGATCTTCGCGGGATCGATGTTGACGGCGCTGATCCGCTTCCCCTTGTAATCGGCGTCTTCAAACTCTTCGACCTTCGCCCCCTCGGGGATGGTCATGTCCGCCGAACCGTCGTTCGCCTTCATGAATTCGTCGAAGGACTTGCCCTTCAGGACGTCCTTCTGGAGCGCGTAGACCACCTCATAGTCGACGCTCTTCTCGCTGTGGACCTTGATGTCCATGTTGAGCTTGAAACAACCGGTCAGTGAAAAGAGCACGGCCACCAGAACAGCGGTGGCGGCGACGGCGCGTCCAGGCCGCATGATTCCCCCCGATCTAGTCCACCAAGGGTTCCTGGTGTTTGCAGGTTCAGAGTAGCTTTGCCCGGGGACGCGGCCAAGGGGGCGGGGCTAGCATGGCCGTATGACTCCCGGGCAGCGGCTCCGCAGGATCGCCAATACGCTGAACCTCTCCACTCCCCTGGGGCTCCTGCTCGCCAGGGCCGCGGGCGCCCGGTGCGGCACGGGCCCGCGCGGACTCACCATTGCGGCGGGATACCGCTGGCGCCTTCCGCATGCCGCGGCGTTCACAGTGGGGAACGTGGTGCTGTATCGGGCTGGACCCGCGAGCGCCGGACAGGATCCCGTCCTGCTGGGCCACGAGGAACGGCACAGCACGCAGTACGCCTGGTGCCTGGGCCTGCCGTTCATTGGCCTGTATTTCCTGTGCGCCGGATGGTCCGTGCTGCGCACAGGGAATCCCGGCACGGCCAACTTTTTCGAGCGCCAGGCGGGCCTTGCTGCGGGCGGTTACCCTGACAGGCAACGGAACGGGCACAGCACCCGGGCAAGCGATGCGAATCGAGGCAGGACATGACCCGCAGCATTACGGTCACGGGCGACGGCACCGCCGAGGCGGTGCCTGACATGCTCACCCTGACGCTCGCCGTCGAGGTGCGCCAGGACACCGCCGCGCGCGCTTACGACGACGCCGGCAATATCGCGCTCAATGTCACCGAGGCGCTGCGCCGGCAGGGCGTCGCGGAGGGCAACCTCCGTACGAGCGGGTTAAACCTGCGGCCCGACGTGGTCTGGGTGGAGAACCAGGGCCAGAAGGTGACCGGCTATGTGGCGTCGACGGACCTGGTAGCGCGGCTCGGTCCCCCGCGCCTTGCTCCGGCGGCGATTTCCGCTGCGGTCACGGCAGGCGGCAACAGCGTGCGGATCAACGGCATCGAACAGGGATTCAGCGACTCCTCCGCGGTGGCCGCTTCGGCCCAGGACGCCGCCTGGCACGACGCCGAGACCAAGGCACGGCGTTTCGCCGGGCTCGCGGCGTCACGGCTGGGCCAGGTGCTTTCGATCGAGCAGCGCCCGGACCATGGCGCTCCCGTTCCCGTCGCGCGCGACATGGCACGGACCTTCGCCACCGAAGGGGTGGCCATCGAACCGGGCACGGTCGCCGTGTCCTCGAGCATCGTGGTCACCTGGGAGCTGCTCCCGGAAGGCTAGCGGGCTAGAAGACGGCGCCCGCGGAGAACTTCAGGTCCTGCGCTGTTGCCAGCGCAGTCAGGACGACGACGGCGATCCCCTCACCCATGTCCTGCAGGGACATTCCGCCCGGGATGCCCTCCTGCGGCTCGCGCGGGACGTGGATGAAGCCGCCCCGCGTGCCGGGAGCTTCGGTGGCGAGGTGGTGCATGAGCGCATAGAAAACGTGGTTGCAGACGTACGTTCCGGCGGTCTGCGAGACCTCGGCCCGGAGGCCGGCGATCTGCAGGGCACGCAGCGCGGCTTTGACCGGAAGGGTGCTGAAGTACGCGGCAGGTCCTCCCGGAACCACTTCTTCATCCACGGGCCGCTTTCCGGCGTTGTCCGGGATGCGGGCGTCGTCGCAGTTGATGGCCACGCGTTCCAGGGAAAGCCTTTCGCGCCCGGAGGCCAGCCCGGCACAGATCACCAGGTCCGGCTGGAGGCGTGCGATCTGCTGCCGCAGTTCCTGCGCCGACTCCCCGAAGACGCACGGCAGTTCCACGGCTTCGACCTCCAGCCCTTCGGCGCGGAGGATGTCCCGGGCAACGCGCACGGCACCCCAGGACGGGTTGGCGGCATCGCCGTCGAAGGGCTCAAAGCCGCTCAGCAGGATCATGTGCCTAAGCGTATCCGTTGAGGAGTACAGGCCACAGGGTTCCTTGACTTAATTTCGAACATATATTCGAATGGAGCCATGAGATGGGACGCACAGGCACTTTCACCAACGGGTGAGCCGGAACTGGAGGAGTCCATCCAGGGAGACAGCAACGAAAACAGGGTTTCCAGGGCCGCCCCCGCTCCTGATGCCCTGCTTCCGTTGTCCCGGCTTGTGCGTTCCGTCTCGACTCCCGAATTCTCCGGAGTCACCTTCCATGAGGTCACGGCCAAATCAGTGCTCAACAAGGTGGCTGCCGGTTCCCGCATGCCCTTCGAATGGACCATCAACCCCTACAGGGGTTGCAGCCACGCATGCGTCTACTGCTTTGCCCGCAAGACCCACACCTACCTTGAGTTCGACGCCGGACGGGACTTCGATTCCCAGGTGGTCGTGAAGATCAACGCGGCGGAGGTCCTGCGCAAGGAACTGGCCAGGCCGTCCTGGGGCCGCCAGCAGGTGGCCCTTGGCACCAACACCGATCCCTACCAGCGCGCCGAGGGCCGCTACCAGCTCATGCCGGGAATCATCCGGGCGCTGGCGGACTCGGGCACGCCGTTGTCCATCCTCACCAAGGGAACCCTGCTGGCGCGGGACATCCCGCTCCTCAAGCACGCGGCAAGCCAGGTGCCCGTCGACCTCGGCATCTCCCTCGCTACGACCAACGAGGCCCTTGCCGCCGTCCTCGAACCCGGCACGCCGGCTCCCCGGGCGCGACTGAAACTGATCGCCCGCCTTCGCGAGGCCGGCCTGCCCTGCGGCGTCATGGCCATGCCGGTCCTGCCCTGGCTCACGGACAGCGACGATGCCCTCGACTCGCTCTTCGGCGCCTTGTCCGCCGCGGGCGCCAGCGGAGTCACCGCCGGGGCGCTCTACCTGAAACCGGGAACCCGGGAATGGTTCATGCAATGGCTCGCCGCAAACCATCCGGAACTGGTGGGGCGGTACCGCCGGCTCTATGCCCAGGGAGCGTACCCGCCGAAGGACTACCGGGAGTGGCTGGCCGGCCGTATCAGGTACTTCAAGGCCCGCCACGGCTTCACGGCGGGAAGCGGGTTCAGTCACCGCCATGCACGGAACCACAGCCCTGCCGCCGGGCAGCCACGGTCCGGGAGGCAGCCGCTCCCCGCGGAGCAGTCCACCCTGTTCTAGCTGTCGGTTCCGGCGACCTGGTCCGGCCCTGCGCCTCCCGGCCCTACTGTCCAGACGGTACCGCTCAGGCCCTACTGTCCAGGCCGTACTGTTCAGGCCGCATTGTTCAGGACCGGGCGGCCACCTGGTCCAGCAGGGCCTGCACAATCGGGAAGTCCGCCGGGATCCAAGGCAGGCCGAGGGTTTCTTCACCGTCCTCCAGGAGTACCCAGCGGAGTTCATCGTGGTCCTCAAGGGGGTGCGGCTCGCCGTCGAGCACTTCGGCGAACCAGACCCGCATGACGGCGCGCTCGTTCAACGGCCACCCGGCCTCCTGCGGGGCGGGGATCTCGGAACCGAGGCGGACGTCGACGCCGAGTTCTTCCCGGAGTTCCCGGTGCAGGGCGTCTTCGAAGGTTTCACCGTCTTCGACCTTCCCGCCCGGGAACTCCCACATTCCGGCGAACTTCGGAGGCGCGCTGCGACGTGCGACCAGGAGCCGGCGGGGGTTTTCGAGGGAGTCCACGACGGCGGCTCCGGAGACGCTGATGAGTGAAGTCACCGCTCCAGCGTAACTCCCGGCGGGAACAGACGCGGGGAGAGCGTGGTTGCAGAACACTAGACTTGAAAATCAGATTTATCCTCCGCGCGCGCCCGGGGCCTGCGCGGACTGTCCGGCACTACTGCCCAGAAAAAAGGACCATGACCCAAACCAAAGCGCCCGCCACCACTGCGAAGCGCGGCACCCGCCACCTTGCCCTGGCCATCTTTGCGCTCGCGATGGGCGGTTTCGCCATCGGCACCACCGAATTCGCCATGATGGGCCTGCTGAAGGAAATCGAGCATGGGCTGCGCGTCAGCACCCCGGAGGCCGGCAACCTGATCTCCTCATACGCCCTCGGCGTCGTGGTGGGCGCACCGGTGTTCGCAGCCCTGGGGGCCAGGCTTCCCCGCAAGAACCTTGCCCTGGGCCTGATGCTCTTCCTGACGCTGGCCAACCTGAGCTCGTTCATCGCCCCGGATTACGGCACCATGCTGCTGACCCGCTTCGCCTCCGGGCTGCCGCATGGCGCCTTCTTCGGCGTGGCCGCGGTGATCGCCGCAAGCCTGGTTGCCCCCACAAAGCGCGGATGGGCGATCTCGATGGTGATGGCGGGCCTGACCGTAGCCAACGTCATCGGCGTTCCGGCCGCCACCTGGCTGGGCCAGAACTTCGGCTGGCGCCTGCTCTTCGTGGTGGTGGGCGTCATCGGTGCGGTCAGCACGGCGCTGATCTGGAAATTCGTCCCCTTCGAAGCGGCCCATCCCGGCGCAAGCATCCGCCGCGAACTCGGCGCCCTCAAGCGAATCCAGGTCTGGCTGGCCCTGCTGATCGGAATCATCGGCTTTGGCGGCTTCTTTGCCACCTACACCTACATTGCGCACACCATGACCTTCGTTGCCGGGATGCCCGAGTCCATGGTTCCGCTCGTCGTGGCCCTCTACGGCCTGGGCATGGTGGCCGGCAACATCCTGGGCGGCCGCATCGCTGACAAATCCGTCATGGGCACGATCTACCGGGTCCTTCCGGCGATCGCGCTGGCCCTCGTGGTCTACGCAGTGGCCGCACACTGGGCCTGGTCCGCCCTGATCATGGTCTTCGTGGTCGGCGGGGTGGGTTCCTTGCTCGTTCCGGCGCTGCAGACCCGGCTGCTCGATGCCTCCCCCGACGCGCCGTCCCTGGCCTCCTCGCTGAACCATTCGGCGCTCAACGTCGCCAATGCCCTGGGGGCCTTCCTTGGCGGGGTGGTCATCGCCTGGGGCTGGGGCTATGTGGCCCCGGCACTGGTCGGTGCCGTACTCGCGGTCCTCGGGCTCGGTGTCGCCATCCTGAGCGGCCTGCTGGAACGCAGGAGGCCGCTGAACGCCTGAACCGCCACAGGGCGGCGGGCGATCGTCCGCGCAGACACAACGAAAACGCCGGCCGTGCACCATGCACAGCCGGCGTTTTCTGCTTGAGGCCGGGGTCGCTTCCGGCTCCAGCCGTCAGGTCCCGGGCGTCAGGCCTTGACGCGGACGATGTCCGGTTCGAGGTAGATGACCCGCGCGATCGGCACCGCCGCGCGGATCCTGGTCTCGGCGTCGTCGATTGCACGGGCGATTCCCTCGCCGGTGTCGGCAGCGCCAACGCTGATCTTCGCGGCCACGAGCAGTTCCTCGGGACCCAGGTGCATGGTCTTGAGATGGATGAGGACGGTGCCGTCCGATTCGATCGCGGAGGCGATGCGTGCGACGTCTTCCTTGGTGGCGGATTCGCCCAGCAGGAGGGACTTGGTTTCGACGGCCAGGACGACGGCGATAGCCACCAGCAGCAGGCCGATCATGCCGGTGCCGGCGGCGTCCCAGATGCCGTCTCCGGTCAGCAGCGTCAGGCCGACGCCGAAGAGCGCGAACACCAAGCCGAGAAGGGCGCCGAAGTCCTCCAGCAGGATGACCGGCAGTTCGGGCTGCTTGGCATTGCGGATGAAGTTCGTCCAGCTCTGCTTGCCGCGCACGTGGTTGGACTCGATGATCGCCGTGCGGAAGGAGAACGACTCGGCGACGATGGCGCCGATCAGGACCGCGAGCGGCACCCACCAGAAATCGCCTTCAATGGCGTGCGGGTGCTGGAACTTCTCCCAGGCCTCATAGAGTGCGAACAGGCCGCCGACGCTGAAGAGGACGATCGAGACGATGAAAGCGTAGATGTACCGCTCCCGGCCGTAGCCGAAGGGGTGCTCCGGGCTGGCGGCACGCTTCGCCCGCTTGCCGCCGACCAGCAGCAGGATCTGGTTTCCGGAGTCGGCCACGGAGTGGATCGCCTCGGCGAGCATGGACGATGACAGGGTCAGGACGAATGCGACGAACTTCAATAAGGCGATGGTCAGGTTGGCAGCCAGTGCCGCCACGATCGCCTTGGTACCGCCATTTGCAGCCACGAAAGCTTCTCCTCTTCACAGGATCCGGGGACTTGCGGGGAACAGTCGGGACCCGCGGCCCCCTTCCCTGCAAGCAATACCGTACCGGCAGGAGCGCCCCGCACGCACAATCGCGCACCCGGCCTGGCGCCTGCTTGGCGGCGGCAGGCTCAGTTTGCCTGCTGCGAGCGTGCGCTGGCGTAGAGGCACACGGTGGCCGCGGTGCCGAGGTTGAGGCTTTCCGCCGAGCCGTAGACGGGGACGGCCACGCGGTGCTCGGCCAGCGCGAGCTCGGCTTCGGAGAGACCCTGCGCTTCGTTGCCGAACAGCCAGGCGGTGGGATTTTCGAGGGCGTAATCGGACGCAACGTCCGCGGTGCCCAGCCGGCGGGCGGCGTTCTCATCCTGGAGTTTGTCCAGGTTCAGGGTGCCGTAACCGTCCGCGGCCAGCACGCCGATGCCGCGCGCCTTGCACGCAGCCACCAACTCGTCGACGTCCGCGCCAAGGACCACCGGGAGGTGGAACAGGGAGCCCGCGGTGGAGCGCACTGCCTTGGGGTTGTAGATGTCAACGCTCGACGCCGTCAGGACCACGGCGTCCGCGCCGGCGGCGTCGGCCGCGCGCAGCACAGTTCCGGCGTTCCCGGGGTCCCGCACCTGGCACATGACCGCCACAAGGCGCGGACCGGCGTCGAGCACCGACTCAAGGCTGACGTCCACAAAACTGCAGACCGCCAGGATCCCCTGGGGGTTGACGGTGTCGGCCATGGCGGCCAGGACCTCATCGGTGGCCAGGCGCAGGTTCACGCCCTGCGCCAGGTCGGCCAGTTCGGGCAGCCGGTCGAGGCAGGCCTCGCTTGCGTAGACCTCGTGGACGACGCCGGACTCACCCGCCAGGGTGCGTTCGCGGTGCAGCGCGAGGGCCTCGCGCACGGCCTGCGGCCCTTCGGCAAGGAACCGGCCGCGCTTTAAACGGGCCGGGCGCCCTGCAAGCTTTGCGACATCCCTGACCCGATCGGCTCGGGGGTTGGACATCGGAAAATCTTGCGGGCGCCCGGTTTCGTTCATATACAGAACTTTAGTGGCTGTTGCGACTAGTTCTTGATCTGCTGGCGGGCTTCGCCGCCGGCCGGCTCGAAGCCTGCAGCCTTTGCAGCCTCAACGGTGGAGAACCAGTATTCGGCAGCGGTGTTGTCGTACCAGGTCGAACCCGGAACGTGGTACTTCTTGGACTCGGCGTTGCCCTTGATGGCGTAGCCTTCCGGAGCGTCTTCGCCCTCAACGGCGGCAACGGCACCTTCGATGGCCGGCTTGGCAGCAGCCTTCGGAGCGGCGGCAGCCTTGGCAGCAGCCTTCGGGGCAGCCTCGGCCTTGGCGGCCGGAGCGGAGGTGTCGGCGGGCAGGGCAGCCTTGGCCACGTTCACCAGGGCGGTGAAGGCGTTGGCGTCGGACACGGCCAGCTCGGCCAGCATGCGGCGGTCAACCTCGACCTCAGCGGCCTTCAGGCCCTGGATGAGGCGGTTGTAGGTCAGGCCGTTGGCGCGGGATGCAGCGTTGATGCGCTGGATCCAGAGGCGACGGAAGTCACCCTTGCGCTTGCGGCGGTCGCCGTAGCTGTACACAAACGAGTGCAGCAGCTGTTCCTTGGCCTTGCGGTACAGGCGGGACCGCTGGCCGCGGTAGCCCTTTGCCCGTTCAAGGATGACCCGACGCTTCTTCTGGGCGTTTACCGCCCGCTTCACACGTGCCACGTGCGTACTCCTTCAGAATTCTTATCCCGTCGGCCGCCGTATTCCTGGCGGCCGGGGAAGGCTTTGGTGTAGTCAGTGCTACCGGGTGGCAGCAACCGGAAAACGTGGAACTTAGACGCCGAGCATCTTCTTGATGACCTTGGCATCGCCCTTGAAGACGATCTTGTCGCCGGCGAGGCGACGGGTCAGGATGGAGGACTTGTGCTCCAGGTAGTGGCGGCGGTTGGCCTGCTGACGCTTCAGCTTGCCGGTACCGGTCAGCTTGAAGCGCTTCTTGGCACCGCTGTGGGTCTTCATCTTCGGCATGGGAACCGATCTCCTTACGTGTCCGCAGACGGGTCTGCAGTTCTTTGGTGCAGCCGGCCCCGCGGGGCCGGTGCTGTTTGCTTGCCGGGCGGAAGCGTCGCTTCCGGCGGCGTGACTAGTTGGTCTTGCGCGCTGCCGGCTTGGCCGGCTTCGGTGCCGCCGGACGGGCGACGGGTTTCGGAGCCGCGGGCTTCGCCATCGGCTTCGGAACCGCTGCAGCTGCCGGCTTCGGCGCGGCAACCGGCTTCGGGGCTTCCTCTGCCTGCGCCGGCTCCTCAGCCTGCTTGGGGGCTTCCTCCACGGGCTGGGCTGCTTCCGCGGCGGCCGGAGCTTCCTCTGCGGGAACTTCCGCAACAGGAGCCTCGGCCACGGGAGCCTGCTCGACGGCGGTCTCCTCCACCGGGGCTTCGGTCGCCTGCTCCTCAGACTGGTTCAGGAGCCCTGCCGGAAGCAGGTCCCCGAGGGTCTGGGTCAGCGGAGCGTCGTTGCCCGAAGTGTCGATCCGTGCAGCAGCCTTGGCCTCGTTCTGGGCCTTGGCTTCGGCACGCTGTGCCGCGCGACGGGCTTCGGCCTTGGCCTCCGCCTTGTTCTTCAGCGGACCGATCACCATGACCATGTTGCGGCCGTCGATCCGGGGGCTGGATTCAACCACACCGACTTCGGCGACGTCTTCCGCGAAGCGCTGCAGCAGGCGGATGCCCATTTCGGGGCGCTGCTGCTCACGGCCGCGGAACTGGATCATGGCCTTCACCTTGTCACCGGCACCCAGGAAGCGAAGGGCGTGGCCGCGCTTCGTTTCGTAGTCGTGGGTGTCGATCTTCAGGCGGAAGCGGATTTCCTTCAGAACCGTGTTGGTCTGGTTCTTGCGGGCCTCACGGGCCTTGACGGCGGCTTCGTACTTGTACTTGCCGAAGTCCATCAGCTTGCACACCGGAGGCTTGGCCTGCGGTGCAACTTCAACGAGATCCAGATCAGATTCGGCAGCCAGGCGCAGGGCATCCTCGATACGGACAATTCCTACCTGTTCGCCGGCAGGGCCGACCAGCCGCACCTCGGGGACGCGGATACGCTCATTGATTCTTGGCTCGCTAATGTCAAAGCTCCTGTGGTTGTGGTGAATGGTCCACCGGCAAAAAGAGAAGGCCCCCAATTGCTGGTGCAATCGAAGGCCTCGAAAAGATCGGGTCCTGCCGGCACGGCAGGCGCGCATTGAACGGGAACAGTCCCGGACAATGTCCGACCAGGTACCCGGCAACTTAACATCCCGTACGGGAAACGGCTGACGCGGGTGGGAGAGAACTCCGCTTGCAAACTGAAAGTCAAGTCTACAGAAACAGCCCGCCAACTGCACATCGGATGGCAGGGCGGGGCTTCCACAGCAAAATGGCGACTCCCAGTCGGTCTGTGTCAAGCTTACCAGCATGAGCACTTCAGACAGCAATTCCCCCGACCGGACGGCCGAGGGCGACGACGCCGGCCTGGCGCAGCAAATCCGCGACATTTCGGAGGTGCCGGCCGTGGAGGTCATCACCACCGCATCGGTACACCTGATGAGCGCGGCAGCCGTCAAGGTGGGGCTGGCAGACGACCCCAACGCCGAGGACCTCAAGGACCTGGATGAAGCCCGCAAGCTCATCACCGCCCTTGCCGGCCTGGTGACGGCGGCGGCCCCGGAGATCGGCTCGCAGCATGCCGGACCCTTGCGCGACGGCCTGCGTTCCCTGCAGCTCGCGTTCCGTGAAGCATCGCTGATTCCGGACGAGCCCGGCAAGGGCCCCGGCGAAAAGTTCACCGGCCCGGTGAACTAAGCCCGAGCAAGCCAAGCACAACGACGACGGCGGCCGCCCCACCCGGGAACGGCCGCCGTCGTCGTCTCGTATTGAAAGCCGGCCGGCTTGCGGCTAACGGACCCGGACCGCCCGCCGGACCTTCATCAGCACCAGGCCGGCGAGGCAGAGCACGACGCCGGCGGCGCCCACGGCCACGAAGCCCGCCCATGAGCCGACGCCGTCGATGAAGACGCCGGCCACCGGTGCGCCGAGCGCGACCCCGGCGGTCAGGGCCGAGCCATACCAGCCCATCGCTTCACCCCGGCGCTCCTCCCCCACGAGGTCGGCGACCTTCTCCGAGGCCGCGGACAGCACCGGGGCGCACAGCAGGCCGGGCAGCACGGACAGGATGGCCAGGGTCCAGGTGTCCTGGGCCAGGCCCATCGGGATGGTCAGGGCGGCCATGCCGAGCAGGAGCAGCAGCGGCGAAACCGGGCGGTGCATTGCACCGTAGACCACGCCGCCCACCACGGAGGCCGCGCACCAGAAGAAGAAGACGATGCCGAGCTCTGTCTGGTGGCCGGAGCGCTCCAGGATGGCCACGATTCCCACGTCGGTGCCGCTGAGCACCATGCCTGCGCCGGCCGCGACGACGAATACCGACGCCACGGAAACCGTGAACCAGGCAAAGTTGCGCACGACGTGCCCGCGCAGCCCCGCGAGCCGTGACCCTGCCGGGGCCAGCTCGGAGGCCGCCTCCTGGACATGCGCCGCCGAGGCGACCATGGCGGCGCCGGCGGCGGCGAGATCGTCCGCTGCCCGGGCGGCACTTTCCTCCGCGGTGCAGGGGTCCTCGCTGCGGGTGGGCGGGTTGAACCAGATCAGGAAGACGCCGGCCACCGACACCGATGCGCCGACCGCCGTCAGGGCGGCGCCGGAGTAGCCGCTGGTCGCGGCGACCGCACCGACCGCCGGGCCGATCATGAAGACCAGTTCGGTGAAGATGGAATCGAGGGCGAAGGCCGAGCGCCGCTGTTCACCGTCGACCAGTACCCCAAGGGACTGCCGGATGACGCTGAAGATGGGGAGGCTGAACAGCCCGCCGACGAACACCAGGGGAAGGACCCACTGGTAGCTGACATGCGGCACGATTGCCCAAATGAGGGCCTCGGAGATCACCGACGGGATCAGCGCCTTGCGCAGGCCCGCCCGGTCCACGCGGCGGCCGCGCCAGGGCGCGCCGATCGCGATGCCGATGGTCATCAGCGCCGCGGCCGCGCCGGCCGCCGCGTACCCCTGGTCCAGGGTGAGCACGACGTGCAGTGTCAGCAGCACACCGGCCGCGGAGTGCGGGATGCGAGCGATCAGGCCGATGACCAGCAACTGCCGGACCGACCGGACGGACAGCGTCTCTTTGTAGAGAGCGAAATTCACGAGCTACAACCTCTTAGTTCCCCGGGTGGCTGCCCATGAACCGGTGCAACCGTTGTTAAGGCGCAGTTTCCTGCGCGGCGCGCTGCAGCTTGACCTCGAGCGAATCGACGTTTTCGGCGAACGCGTCAAGCTGCGCCCACGCTTCGTTGAGCCGTCCCAGCAGCGCCTGCAGGGCGGCGGCGTCGAGTCCATCCTCGAGGAAGAGCACCACCTGCAGTTCGGGGCCGGCGCCGCCACCGGCCACGGCCTGTCCGGCCGCCGTACGGGACGCCGTTCCGGCGCCCTGCCGGGTTTCCAGGCGGCGGACCGCCGGAAACTCCCGTGCCGCGGAAGCGAGAGCAGACTCCAGTTGATCATCCAGGTACGACGGCGTCCAGTCCCGCTGCTGTGCCAATGCCCACACTGCCGGGCGGCGGACCACGAACGTCATTTCGGAGCCCGGGTCCAGCACGAGCAGTTGGGCCCCTTCGGACACCGCGGAAAGCGCCGCACGGGCCGCATACACAGCGACCGGCCGGGCCTCAGGGTGCCAGGATTCCAGGGCAGCCGCCGAGGTGAACACGGGCATGGCCGTGCGGCCGTCGGGTGCCTTCAGGGTGACGAGGGCCATGTCGGCCTGCTTGTCCGCCTGGAGGGCGTGGCCGTGCGCGTCGGAGACGCCGTCGGCTTCCTCGGCCAGGGTGGCCATGACCGGGACGAACACCCGCGCGGTGGCCAGCGCTTTGACGACGCCTGCTTCGCCGCCGCGCCCCGCAAGGAGCGCTTCGACTGCGGCGAGGTAGCCGGCGTCGGCGGTGCCGTCGTCGTCCTCGAAGTTGTGGATCTTCGCGGCATCCCCGCTCAGGTCGCGTCCGGCCCACGGGGTCCCCGCGGAGTCCGCGGCTCCGCCTGCCCCGGCCAGGGCTGCGGCGATGTGGCCGGGCAGTTCCCGCCTGGGCTTCGCGCCGTCCGGGGCGCCCTGTTCCTGCTCGCCGTGCATCAGCGGCGGCCGGCTACGTCCAGGGCTTCGGGAAGCGTGAAGGCGCCCGCGTAGAGTGCCTTGCCCACGATCGCGCCTTCGACGCCGAGCGGCACCAGTTCGCGCAGCACGCGCAGGTCCTCGAGGCTGGAGATGCCGCCGGAGGCCACCACGGGCTTGCCGGTCTTTTCAACCATCTGCTTGAGCAGTTCGACGTTGGGGCCCTGCAGGGTGCCGTCCTTGGTGACATCCGTGACGACGTAGCGCGCGCAGCCGGCGTCTTCGAGGCGGGCCAGGACCTCCCAGAGGTCCCCGCCTTCCTTGGTCCAGCCGCGGCCGGCCAGGGTGGTGCCGCGGACGTCGAGGCCGACGGCGATCTTGTCGCCGAAGCGTTCGATGGCCCGGCGGGTCCACTCCGGGTTTTCGAGGGCGGCGGTGCCAAGGTTGACCCGGGCGACGCCGAGGCCGAGGGCCCGCTCAAGGGATTCGTCGTCGCGCAGGCCGCCGGACAGCTCCACCTTCACATCCAGCTGCGAGACGACCTCGCTGATGAGGTCCGCGTTGTTTCCGCGGCCGAAGGCGGCGTCGAGGTCCACCATGTGCACCCATTCGGCGCCGGCGTTCTGCCAGTTCAGGGCCGCTTCGAGCGGCGTGCCGTAGCTGGTTTCCGAGCCGGCCTCGCCCTGCAGGAGGCGGACGGCCTGGCCGTCCACGATGTCGACGGCGGGCAGCAGTTCCAGGACGGGCAGTTCAGGGGCGGTGGCCATGGGGATCCTCGGTGTTGGGGACGGAAGCGGGCGTCACTTGCCCGGCAGGGTCAGAAGGTAGGCGGCCAGCAGCGCCATGGCGGCCAGCACGTAGAAGGAAATGGACACCCAGCGGGGCCGCTTCTGCTGGTGGAAGGAAATCCCGCCACCGATCAGCAGCCCGGCCAGGCCCATCAGGATGATGGACCACATCTCAGGCGGTGGCTTCCGGTGCATCGACTGCCACGGCGTCGGAGGGCTTGGGGCGCAGGCCCTCGACCCAGTTGCGCAGCAGGCGGGCACCGGCGTCGCCGGACTTTTCCGGGTGGAACTGGGTGGCGCACAGCGGCCCGTTCTCCACGGCCGCGATGAAGGGCGCGCCGTGCTCGGACCAGGTGACCATGGGTGGCGCCATCCGCGGCTGGGCGACGTCGAATTCCCACTTCTGCACACCGTAGGAGTGCACGAAGTAGAAACGCTCGTCCTCGACGCCGGCAAACAGCTTGGAACCTTCTGGCACCTTCACGGTGTTCCAGCCCATGTGCGGAACGACGGCGGCGGGCAGCAGTTCTACCTTCCCCGGCCATTCGCCCATGCCTTCGGCCTCGGTGCCGTGCTCCACGCCGGCCTCGAAGAGGACCTGCAGACCCACGCAGATGCCGAGCACGGGGCGGCCCCCGGCAACGCGGCGGCCGATCATGCGGATGGCGTCGACGGCCTTCAGCTCGCGCATCACGGTTTCGAATGCGCCGACCCCGGGCACCAGGAGGCCGTCCGCGTTCAGGACGTCCTCGGGCTTGGCGCTGAGGGTCACGTGGGCGCCGGCCCGTTCCAGGGCGCGCACGGCGGAGCGGACATTCCCGGAACCGTAGTCCAGGACCGTGACGGTGGGTTTGCCGTCGGGTGAGACGATGCGGCCGGCGGCGTCGGGATCGACGACGGCGCCGTCTTTGAGGATCTGCTTGCTCACAGGGCTCCCTTGGTGGACGGGATGTCCTCCACGCGGGGGTCGGATTCCACGGCGGCGCGGAGGGCACGGGCGAAGGCCTTGAACTGGGCCTCGACGATGTGGTGCGGATCGCGGCCGGCCAGCACGTTCATGTGCAGGCAAATGCCGGCGTGCAGGGTGATGGCTTCGAACACGTGGCGGGTCAGCGACCCGGTGAAGTGGCCGCCGATGAGGTGGTACTCCTGGCCCGCGGGTTCGCCGCCGTGCACGAGGTATGGGCGCCCGGAAACGTCCACGACGGCGTGCGCCAGGGCTTCGTCCAGGGGCACGGTGGCTTCGCCGAAGCGCCGGATGCCGGCCTTGTTCCCGAGCGCCGTGCGCAGGACCTCGCCGAAGGTGATCGCGACGTCCTCCACGGTGTGGTGGGCGTCGATGTGGGTGTCCCCGGTGGCCTTGACGGTCATGTCGATGAGCGAATGCTTGCAGAGCGCGGTCAGCATGTGGTCGTAGAACGGCACGGAGGTGCTGATGTCCGAGACGCCGGTGCCGTCGAGGTTGATTTCGACGATGACCGAGGACTCGCTGGTGGTGCGTTCCATGCGTGCGGTCCGGGCGGCTGCCGTGGTGGCGCCGTTTTCGCTCATTGAATTGTCCTTAGAGGGGAGGTAGGGGTCTGCTTCAAGTCTAGGCCCGGGCCGGCGCCGGGCCGTCCAGCAAGGCCTCAAGGGCTTCGAGGAACGCGGTGGTTTCGGTTTCGGTGCCCGCGGTCACGCGCAGGTGTCCGGGGATGCCGACGTCGCGGATCAGCACGCCGGCATCAAGCAGGCCCTGCCATACGGCGTGCGGGTTCTCCAGCCCGCCGAAGAAGACGTAGTTCGAGTCGGAGGCTGCCGGCTTCAGGCCCAGCCGGGTGAGCCCGTCCACGATGCGGTCGCGCTGAACCTTGATGTCTTCAACCTCGGCCATGAGGGCCTCGCGGTGCTGCAGGGCGGCCAGGGCGGTGGCCTGGGTGACGGCTGAGAGGTGGTACGGCAGCCGGACCAGGCGGATGGCGTCCGTGATTTCCGGGGCGGCGGCCAGGTAGCCCACGCGGGCGCCGGCCAGTGCGAAGGCCTTGCTCATGGTGCGCGAGACGATCAGTCGTTCCCGGCCGGGCAGCAGTGTCAGGGCGCTGGGCGTGCCGTCGTGGGCGAACTCGTGGTAGGCCTCGTCCACAATGATGATCGCCTGGCTTGCCTCGCCGGCTTCATAGACAGCTTCGACGACGTCGAGCCCGAGACCCGTTCCGGTGGGGTTGTTGGGCGAGCACAGGAACACGATGTTCGGCGCGAGTTCACGGACCTGAGCGGCCGCGGAGGCAGCGTCCAGACCGTAGTCGTCCGCGCGGACACCCGTGACGTAGGCGGTGTCCGTTCCGCTGGCGAGCAAGGGGTACATCGAGTACGTGGGCGGGAAGCCCAAGGCGGTGCGTCCGGGGCCGCCGAACGCCTGGAGGATCTGCTGAAGCACCTCATTGGAGCCGTTGGCCGCCCAGATGTTCTCCGGGGCGAGTCCGTGGCCGAGGTACTCGGCGAGGGCCTCACGAAGCTCGGTGAATTCACGGTCCGGATAGCGGTTGAGGCCCGTGGCGGCCTTTGCCACGGCCTCGGTGATCGCGGCCTGGACATCCGCGGGAACGCCATGGGTGTTTTCGTTGACGTTGAGCAGGATCGGAACATCCAACTGCGGGGCGCCGTAAGGGCTCAGTCCGCGGAGGTTGTCCCGGAGGGGAAGTCGGTCAAGTCGCTCTAGCTGCTCACTCACCATGACAGTTTAAGGTGCAAGCGCTGATGCCCTGAAACTGTGACAGCGTGGGCCGGCGACGGGCGCAGCCCCGGCTCAGGCGGCGGGCACGAACAGCTGCTGGCCGGGGACGATCCGACCGCCCTCGAGGTTGTTCAGCTGGATGATTTCCACAATGACGTCGCGGGGATCGCGCTCCGGCGCTGCGGCTCCGGCTATGCCCCAGAGGGACTGGCCGGACTGCACGGTGACCGTGACGGTGGGGGTGGCGCGGAGGGCGGTTGCCTCATCGGCCGCCTTGGCCGGGGAGTTCAGAAATCCCACCAGGGTCAGCAACGCAGCGAGCAGGAGCATCGCAGGAATCCCGAAGAAGACGATGCGGCCACGGCGGGTCAGCCGGAGCCGGCCGGGGACTGCCGAGGGGAATTCGGGGGTGATGGTGGTGCCGGACATGAGCTGAGCCCTCCTGAGGAAAAGCCTGCACCCGGACCCGCCCGGCGCATGGCTGCCAATTCTTCTTTCGTCAGCACCGGCTCCGGAATTCGAAGCCGATGTTCGAATCTAGGGGCGGCCGAACTGCTGAGTTAGAACACATATTCGAACCTTGCTACGACATTTTTAGCACTTATCAACGAATGGTGTCGAGACTCGCTAGAACAAATGTTTGATATAGCCCTTCGCCTGGCCTACGTTTGAGTGAAGGAACAAGCACCGGAACAGTGCATCAGGAGGGTCTGACATTTTTAGGGACCCGGCTCTGGATCACCGGCCGGATCGACCGGAAGGACGCGGCACACAATGGCAGCACGAGCCAACGGCAACGGGGTTTCCCCGCGGAGCCAGCAGCCGCCGAAGGCAGCCAAGGGCCTGACCGTCCGGCAGAAGAAGATCCTGGAAACCATCCAGCGTTCCGTCAATGACAACGGCTACCCGCCCTCCATGCGCGAGATCGGCGACACCGTGGGCCTGGCCAGCCTTTCCAGCGTCACGCACCAGCTCTCCCAGTTGGAGAAGCTGGGCTACCTGCGGCGCGATCCGAAGCGTCCGCGTGCCATGGAAGTGCTCATGCCGCTCACCCTCGACGGCGGCGCGCAGATTCCGGGAGTTGAAGCCCCCGCCTCGCTGCGGAGCACCGGCGGCCTCGCCGTGACCGAACTTGCCAGCGCCAGCGACACCGCGATGGTTCCCCTGGTGGGCCGCATCGCCGCAGGTGGTCCGATCCTGGCGGACCAGACGGTGGAAGACGTGCTCCCCCTCCCCCGCCAGCTGGTGGGACACGGGGAGCTCTTCATGCTCAAGGTGGCCGGTGATTCCATGATCGACGCCGCGATCTGCGACGGCGACTGGGTGGTCGTGCGCCGCCAGAACGACGCCGTAAACGGTGACATCGTCGCGGCCCTGCTTGACGACGAAGCCACGGTGAAGACCTTCCGGCAGCGCGACGGCCACACCTGGCTGCTGCCGCAGAACACGCAGTACGAGCCGATCCTCGGCGACCACGCCACGATCATGGGCAAGGTCGTCTCGGTGCTGCGTTCAATCTAAGGGACCGCCCTAGCCGGCGCTCAGGCGTTCGAGCGCTCCGCGGACCACCGAACTGTCAGTCGTTGCCCAGAAAGGCGGCAGCGCTGCCCGGAGGAATCCGCCGTAGCGTTCGGTGGAGAGCCGGGAGTCCAGCACGGCCACCACTCCCCTGTCTCCGGTAGTGCGGATCAGCCGCCCTGCGCCCTGGGCGAGTCGGATCGCCGCGTGGGTGGCCGAGACCGCCATGAAGCCATTGCCGCCCGACTGTGCCACGGCGCGCGAACGGGCCGTCATCAGCGGGTCGTCCGGCCGCGGGAATGGAATCCTGTCGATCACCACGAGCCGGCAGGAACCGCCCGGAACGTCCACGCCCTGCCAGAGTGACATCGTCCCGAAGAGGCAGGTGTCTTTTTCGTCCGCGAACTGCTTCACGAGGGCGGCCATGGTGGACTCGCCCTGGCACAGAATGGAGAGGTCCAGCCTGGCGCGCATCTGCTCGGACGCTTCTTCGGCCGCGCGCCGCGAGGAGAACAGGCAGAGGGCCCCGCCCTTGGAAGCGCGGAGCAGGTGTTCAAGTTCATCCAGGGCTTCGGGCGAAGTGCCGCGCCCGGGCTTGGGCAGGTGCGCCGCCACGTACAGCATCCCCTGTTTCGGATAGTCGAACGGGGATCCGACGTCCACCCCGGTCCAGCTGGGAGCGCCGTCCCCCACCAGGCCCAGACCGCCCGCCGCCGGTTCGAACGCGGCACCGATGGCCAGCGTGGCGGACGTCAGCACCACCGTGTGGTCGGCAAACAGGCCTTCGCGCAGGCGTCCCGCGACGCTCAGCGGGGCGATGTTGACCAGGGCCGGGGCGCCCTCATCGGGGGCCGAATAGCCTTGCTGCGGGTCGAAGGTACTGGTGCGCGAGAGCCAGACCACCTCGCGGTTTTCGCGGGCGGCGAGCAGCCGTTCGCACAGTTCCAGGATCAGCAGAAGCCGTGAGCGCGCAAGCTGCCGGCCGCCGTCGACCGCGTTGGAGGAATCGCCCTTCGAGTCCGAAAGGGCCGCGCGGCAGGCCTCCCGGAGCTGGTCGATGCAGTCGAGCTGTTCGTCGTTGAGGCCGTTCGGCAGCAGCCCGGAAGGGGCGCCGGCAAGCGCCACTTCGAGCCGGTCCGCGGCTGAGTTCAGCGCGTCCACCGTGATGGCGGTGTGCTTGCGGGCGCTTGAGGCCGCGGCATGGACCATGGTTACGGAAAGCTGTCCGGAGACGGCACCGGTGACGCGGTCCTGGAGTTCGTGGGCTTCATCCACCACCACAACGTCGTACTCGGGCAGCACGGCCAGCCCTTCGAAGGCGCTGACGGCGAGCATCGCGTGGTTGGTGACCACGACGTCGGCCTCCGCGGCGCGCTGCCGGGCCAGCTCGCTGAAGCATTCCTCCGCGAGGGGGCACTTCTGCGCGCCGAGGCACTCCATCGAGGTCACCGAAACCTGGCGCCAGGCACGGTCCGTCACGCCGGGCAGGAGTTCGTCCCGGTCTCCCGTGGACGTGGTTTCCGCCCATTCACGCAGGCGCACCACCTCCTTGCCCAACTGCGAAGCCGGGCCGCCGATCGAGGCCGCCACGTGCGGGACGCTGGTGTCCTCGCCGAGCGAGAACAGCTGCCCCTCAGCGGGTTCCTCGCTGGGGAACCCCCCTTCAAGCTTGTGCAGGCACACGTAGTTGGCCCGGCCCTTGACCAGCGCCACCGTCACCGGGCGCTCAAGCAGGGGGTTGAGGGTTTCCAGGAGCCTGGGAAGGTCGCGGGAGACGATCTGGTTCTGCAGGGCCAGGGTCGCCGTGGACACCAGTGCCGGCTTGTTGCTGTCCATGGCATGGGCGATCAGCGGCACCAGGTAGGCCAGGGACTTTCCCGTTCCGGTGCCCGCCTGGACCAGGAGGTGTTCATTGTTCTCGATGGCCCGGGCAACATGTGCGGCCATGGTGTGCTGGCCGGTGCGGTTCTGCCCGCCCATGCCCGCCACGGCCTTGTCCAGGAGGTCCAGGGCGGTACGTTCCGCCCTGGACCCGCTGCCTGCGGCTACTTCCTGTTCAGCCATTGACGGCGAACTCGCCGAGTTCGGCTGCCAGGTTTTCGTGCACCATGGCAACCACCCGGGTGCCGCCTTCCTCATGCTCAAGGCTGAGGATTTCGGCGTCGGAGTTGTGCAGCTTGTTGATGAGTTCGCCGCGGTTGTAGGGAATCAGCGCCTCCAGCCGGACCCCGGGGCGCGGGATGGCCTCGCTGATGGCTTCCAGCAGTTCGGCGATGCCCTGTCCGGTGCGGGTGGAGACCACGGCGTGCCGCGGTTCCTTCTGTTTGAGCCGCTCGACGACGAACGGATCCGCCGCGTCCACCTTGTTCAGCACGATGATTTCCGGAATCTTCCGGGCATCAACCTCGGCAAGCACGGTCCGGACCGCGGCGATCTGGCCTTCGGGATCGGGATGGGAGACATCCACGACGTGAAGGATCAGGTCGGCGTCGGCCACCTCCTCCAAGGTGGATCGGAACGCCTCGACGAGCTGGGTGGGCAGGGAGCGCACGAACCCGACGGTGTCTGCGAGGGTGTAACTGATGCCGTCCGGGGTCTGCGCCTTGCGGACCGTCGGATCCAGGGTGGCGAACAGGGCGTTCTCGACCAGGACGCCGGCGTCGGTGAGGCGGTTGAGCAGGGACGACTTTCCGGCGTTGGTGTAGCCGGCGATCGCCACCGACGGGACGGCATTACGACGGCGGTTGGCCCGCTTGGTCTCGCGGGCCGGCTTCATCGCCGCGATCTCCCGACGCAGCTTGGCCATCCGCGTGCGGATGCGCCGGCGGTCGAGTTCGATCTTCGTTTCACCGGGACCGCGCGAACCCATGCCGGCTCCCGCGCCGCCCACCTGGCCACCGGCCTGGCGGGACATGGATTCACCCCAACCACGCAGGCGCGGCAACAGGTATTCAAGCTGCGCCAGCTCCACCTGTGCCTTGCCTTCGCGGCTCTTGGCGTGCTGCGCGAAAATGTCCAGGATCAGGGTGGTGCGGTCCACCACCTTGACTTTGACGATGTCTTCGAGGCCGCGCCGCTGGGACGGTGCCAGTTCGGTGTCCACGATGACGGTGTCCGCCCCGGTGGACATGACGATGTCCCTGAGCTCGAGCGCTTTGCCGGAACCGAGGTAGGTGCCGGGATCCGGCTTGACCCGGCGCTGGACGATGCCGTCCAGCACCTCGGAACCGGCGGTCTCGGCCAGTGCCGCGAGCTCGCGGAGCGAGTTCTCGGCGTCGGCCAGTGTCCCCTCGGTCCAGAGCCCGGCCAGGACGACGCGCTCAAGGCGCAACTGCCGGTATTCGACTTCAGTGACGTCTTCGAGTTCGGTGGACAGGCCTGCAGTGCGCCGCAGGGCCCGGCGTTCGGCCAGGTCTTCCTGCTCGCCGTCGTAAATGGTGTGTTCTTCGTCCAGGGTGGAAATCGCCTGGGCCCTGCCGAGCACGCCGCGGGAATCTTCGTCCCGCGCCGGTGCCGGCACATCCTTGGAGAGAATCCGGTCGATGACAGCCTGGATTTGTTCAGGACTCATGTCCTGGGCGTCGGAATCGGCTCCGGTGTTCTGCTGCGTGGTCATGGTCTCCTTAGAGGTTCGGCATATCCAGAATAGTGCCGTTTGATGTCTGATGGGGGCGCGCTTCGCGCTGGGCTGACGCCTTCGCAGGACCAGACAGGAGATCCGGGCCGGGCACGGCTGCGGCGGAGCCGGAGACGGGCGGCGGAGGATCGATCTGTTGAGCTTCCGGCAGCCGGCGCGGGCGTCCGCGACGGGACACCGCTGCAGCGGCTCGGTTACCGGGATCATGCCAAGGCGGAAAGGCGGTGCCGCGGCGGCTCCAGGGTGGAACGGCCGGACCTGCCTGCATCGCAGGGGCTGAATTACTCAAAGATCAAGAACATGCATACAACCCTATCAGGCGTTGTCAAGCACTTCCGGGGATCACGGTTTCCCTTTGGCTGGCGCGGCCAACTACTCTGGCAAGCTATGGAGTCTGCTCACTATTTCAACGCCCCCGCCGGGCCTTTCCCCCGCAAACCCCTCACGGTGGAACTGGCCGGCGCCACCCGCAGGCTCCACAGCTCCCCCGGGATCTTCAGCCCGGACGGCATCGACAAGGGAACCATGATCCTGCTGGACGAAGTGCCGGCTCCCGCTGCGCGGGGCAATCTGCTGGACATCGGCTGCGGCTGGGGCCCGGTTGCCCTGACCATGGCACTCATGTCGCCCGAAGCACACGTGTACGCCGTCGACGTCAACGAGCGCTGCATCACCCTCACCAACGAGAACGCCGCCGCGCTGGGACTGGAAAATGTCACGGCGAGCCTGCCCGACGACGTCGACCCTTCCGTGAAGTTCGACACCATCTGGTCCAATCCGCCGATCCGCATCGGCAAGGCCGAACTGCATGAACTGCTGCTGAAGTGGCTGCCGCGGCTGGCTCCTGGCGGGGACGCCTGGCTGGTGGTGCAGAAGAACCTCGGTTCGGACTCCCTTCAGCGCTGGCTGGCGGAGGAACTGGACGATAGGTTCACCGTGACCCGGGAAAGCACCGCGAAATCGTTCCGGATCCTGCGGGTCAGGAAAGCGAACCAGTAGCGACGATCACGGCCGGACCGCTGAGTTCGACGTGTTCGCGCCCGCCGCTTCCGGGGAAGAACCGGACGCGGACGACGCCGCCGGGGACGTTGACGTTCCAGCTGTCCGGTGCGCCGTCGCCGGCCCAGTGCCGGATCGCGACGGCGGCCGCGCAGGCGCCCGTGCCGCAGGACTGGGTCTCGCCGACGCCGCGTTCGTGGACGCGCATGGTGATTGTTCCCGTGCCGTCGTGGACGAGCGGTTCGGCGGGGACGACGAATTCGACGTTCGTGCCGTGGGGCGGCACCGGGTCCACCTGGGGCGCCTTGTAGAGTTCGGTGGCCTCCAGCTCGGAGAGCTCGGCCAGGGCGACCACCGTGTGCGGGTTGCCCATGCTTACCGAGAGCGCCGGGCGGGCGACTTCGAGGCCGTCCGCGTGGACCAGGGAGTCCATGGCCTTGTCCCGCGCGTCCGCCGGGAAGATGAATTCCCAGGGACCCATGTCCACGGCATAGCCGTCCGCCGTGCGGCTGATCCTCTTGACGCCGCCCCGGGTGCCGATGGCCAGGGATTCGCCGGCGCCAAGCGTCACCAGGCCCTGGTCGATGAGGAAATGCACGAAGACCCGGACGCCGTTGCCGCACATTTCGGAGAGCGAGCCGTCACCGTTGCGGTAGTCCATGAACCATTCCGCGGCAGGTTCCTCGGCGAGGATCCCGCGGCCTTCGGGCAGGAAGCGCGAGGGGACGGCGCGGATGAGTCCGTCTCCGCCGATGCCCAGGTGCCGGTTGCACAGGGCGGCGACCTGTTCCGGCGAGATGAGGTGCTGGTCCTGCGGGTCGGCGATCAGGACGAAATCATTGCCGGTGCCGTGGCCCTTGGAAAAAGGCAGTCCTTTGAGGGCGGGGGTGTTTGTGAGGCTTTCGTCCATGGTTCAAGGCTACCTGCGGGCGGCTGTCGGCCTAAATCAGCGGCGGCGTGCTGTCAGCACAGCCGGGCGGCCTTCGCGACGAGCCCGGCGTCCTGCCAGTCGAGCCAGGTGATACGGGGGTCGGCGCGGAACCAGGTAAGCTGGCGGCGCGCGAACTGCCGGGTGGCCACGATGGTTTCCTCGGCGGCGGCTGCCACGTCCGAGTCGCCGTCGAGCACCCTGAGGAACTGGGCGTAGCCGAGCGCCCGCGGGGCGGTCTTCCCGCGGCGCAAACCTGCGGCGTCGAGCGCGCTGACCTCGTCCAGCAGTCCGGCATCGACCATGCGGTGCACCCGCGTGGCGAGACGGTCGCGCAGGAGCTCCCGGTCGACGTCGAGCCCGATCTGCACGGCGGGCCGGAAGTACTCACGCACCGGCATGAAGGAACTGAAGGGCCGGCCGGTGAGCTGGTGGACCTCGAGGGCGCGGATAATGCGGCGGGCGTCGCCGAGGCGGCCGGCCGACACCGGATCGACGGCGCGGAGCCGGTCCAGCAGCACGGACAGCCCGTGAGCCTCGGCTTCGTCTTCGAGCTCCTTGCGAACGGCGGGGTCGGTTCCGGGGAACTCGAGGACGTCCAGCGCCGCCCGGACGTACAGTCCCGAGCCGCCCACCAGAATGGCGCGCCGGCCCCGGGCGTGAATGTCGTCGATGATGGCGCGGCAGTCCTGCTGGAACGCCGAGACGCTGGCTTCCTCCGTGACATCCAGGGTGTCCAGGAGGTGGTGGGGCACCCCGTGGCGTTCGTCCTGGGTGATCTTCGCCGTGCCGATGTCCATGCCGCGGTAGAACTGCATGGCGTCGGCGTTGATCACCTCTCCGCCCAGTTCCAGTGCCAGCCGGACGCCGAGATCGGACTTTCCGGAGCCGGTGGGCCCGACGATGGCAATCACCGGTGGGGGGCTGTGCATGCTCAACTGCGGCGCGGTCAGTTTCGGCACGGTCAGTTTCGGTGCACTGGCAGCGACGGCATGCCCAGCGAGACGGCCGCCTTCGCGCCCGCGGCAGCCGGCGCCGGGGCACCGCAGGAGTCGGCCTGGGAACGGGCCCAGGCGTCCCCTGCCCGGGAGCGGCGCAGGCCGTACTCCGCCGGGCTTGCGGGGTCGGCAATCAGGTGGAACGCGGCGGCCTCGGTGATCGTGACGGTGACGAAGTCGCCGGGGCGGGGCGTTTCGGCGCCGTCGGGAACGGAGAAATGCACCAGTCGCTGGTCCGCGGCGCGGCCGGACAGGCGGTGGGTCTCCCCCGCCTTGCGGCCCGACTGTGCGGTCACGAGGACCTCCACCTGGCGGCCGAGCTGCCGGGCGTTTTCTTCGGCGGCGATGCGGTCCTGCAGCGCGGTGAGCCGCTCGTAGCGTTCCTGGACGACGGCCTTGGGAAGCTGCTCCGGCAGTTCCGCGGCCGGGGTGCCCGGACGCTTGGAGTACTGGAAAGTGAACGCCGAGGAGAAGCGGGACTTTTCGACGACGTCGAGCGTGGCCTGGAAGTCCTCTTCGGTTTCGCCCGGGAAGCCAACAATGATGTCCGTGGTGATGGCGGCGTGCGGGATCCGTTCCCGGACCTTGTCCAGGATGCCGAGGAACTTCGAGGAACGGTAGGAACGGCGCATGTCCTTGAGGACCTTGTCCGAGCCGGACTGCAGGGGCATGTGCAGCTGGGGCATCACATTGGGTGTTTCGGCCATGGCGTCGATGACGTCGTCGGTGAAGGCGGCCGGGTGCGGGCTGGTGAAGCGCACGCGTTCCAGGCCCTCGATCTCACCGCAGGCCCGCAGCAGCTTGGAGAAGGCCTGCCGGTCGCCGAATTCCACGCCGTAGGAGTTGACGTTCTGGCCCAGCAGGGTGACCTCGACGGCCCCGTCGTCCACGAGGGCCTGGATCTCGGCGAGGATTTCCCCCGGCCGGCGGTCCTTCTCCTTGCCGCGCAGGGAGGGCACGATGCAGAAGGTGCAGGTGTTGTTGCAGCCCACGGAGATCGACACCCAGCCCGAATAGACGGAGTCGCGCTTGGTGGGCAGGGTGGAGGGGAAGACGTCGAGGGACTCGAGGATCTCCAACTGGGCTTCGTTATTGTGGCGGGCCCGGTCCAGGAGGGCCGGGAGGGCGCCGACGTTGTGCGTGCCGAACACGGCATCCACCCAGGGGGCCTTGCTGACAATGGTTTCGCGGTCCTTCTGGGCGAGGCAGCCACCGACGGCGATCTGCATTCCCGGGTGCGCGGCCTTGACCTGTTTCAGTTCGCCGAGGTTGCCGTACAGCTTGTTGTCCGCGTTCTCCCGGACGGCGCAGGTGTTGAAGACCACGACGTCGGCCAGGGCCCCGTCCGCGGGCACGTATCCGGCATCCTCCAGGAGCCCGGCCATCCGCTCGGAATCATGGACGTTCATCTGGCAGCCGAACGTGCGGACCTGGTAGGTGCGTTGGCGCGCGGGACCGGCGGCGCCAAGCCCGTCAGTGGACGCGACTGCGGATTCGGCTGCGGATTCGGCTGCGGAGGGAGTGGTTGCGGGAGAAGCGGTAAAACTCACTCGTTAAGGGTACCGGTTTCGTCCAGCACTTCCCCGACGATCCGGAACGCCAGGGAGGGCTGGTACCCCTTCCGTGCCAGCATGGCCGCGAGGCGCCGGGTGTGCTTGTCCCGTTCCTCCCTGTTGCCAAGGTCCACGCCGCCCCGGAGCTTGCGCGCGACGAGTTCCCGTGCGGCCTGACGCTCGTCCTCGTCGCTGAGCTGCCCGAGGGCTTCCTCTGCGGTGTCGGGGTCGATCCCCTTGTCCGCCAGTTCGCGCCGAAGGGCGCCCCGGGCCAGTTTCCTCGTCTGGGAACGGCTCCGGACCCACATCTCGGCAAAGTCGGCGTCGTCGATGAGCCGGACCTCTTCGAAGCGGTCCAGCACAGCGTCCGCTACGGATTCGGGCACGTTGCGCTCGGCAAGCTTCCGGGCCAGCTGCTGCCTGCTCTTGGGAGAGTTGGTCAGCTGCCGCAGGACGATGGCCCGCGCCACCGCTTCGGGATCGGCCTCAGCATCCTCCGTCACGGGGGAATCCGCCGGGAGTTCCCTGCCCGGGCGGGCCGTGCGCTGGCGCCTAGCCGTCAACGGCCTTCAGCTTCGGAGAGTCCTCGCCTTCGGCGGGCTTGACGCCGACGCCCAGCTTCTCCTTGATGAGGCGCTCCAGTTCCTGGGCGAGTTCGGGGTTGTCGCGCAGGAAGCGGCGCGAGTTCTCCATGCCCTGGCCCAGCTGGTCGCCGTCATAGGTGAACCACGAACCGGACTTCTTGATGATGCCGTGTTCGACACCCATGTCGATGATTCCGCCTTCGCGGGAGATACCCTGGCCGTAGATGATGTCGAATTCGGCGACCTTGAAGGGCGGGGCCATCTTGTTCTTGACGATCTTGGCCTTGGTGCGGTTGCCCACGGAGTCCGAACCCTCCTTGAGGGTCTGGATGCGGCGGACGTCGATGCGCACGGAGGCGTAGAACTTCAGGGCCTTACCACCGGTGGTGGTTTCCGGGGAGCCGAAGAACACGCCGATTTTCTCACGCAGCTGGTTGATGAAGATGGCGGTGGTCTTGGTCTGGCTCAGGCGGCCGGTGATCTTACGCAGTGCCTGGCTCATGAGGCGGGCCTGCAGGCCCACGTGCGAGTCACCCATTTCGCCTTCGATTTCGGCGCGCGGAACAAGGGCCGCCACGGAGTCGATGACGATGATGTCCAGGGAGCCGGAGCCGACCAGCATGTCCATGATTTCGAGGGCCTGCTCACCGGTGTCCGGCTGGGACACCAGCAGGGCGTCCGTGTCCACGCCAAGCTTGGCCGCGTAGTCCGGGTCCAGGGCGTGTTCGGCGTCAATGAAGGCCGCGATGCCTCCATTACGCTGCGCGTTGGCCACGGCATGCAGCGCCACGGTGGTCTTACCCGAGGATTCCGGGCCGTAGATCTCCACGACGCGGCCGCGCGGCAGGCCGCCGATGCCCAGGGCGACGTCCAGTGCAATGGACCCGGTGGGGATCACCTCGATGGGTGCCCGGGTGTCGTCACCCAAGCGCATGATGGAGCCCTTGCCGAATTGCTTGTCGATCTGGGCAAGCGCTGCTTCGAGCGCCTTCTCGCGATCCGGGTTTGCCGCCATGGTTCACACCTCTGAGCTTTCTCGCTGTGGACCGGCCTGAGGGGCCGCTTTCCTGTCCCTTCCGACGCTAATACCGGCCGCAGACATTATTTGCGGGCAACATGCGCTATGTGGATAACCACGCGGAACAGGACGGGTCACGGAACAGGCGAAATGTCCGTCAGAATCAATTTTTCCTCTGAAAGGAGCATAGTCCCATCCGAACAGATATTCGAACATCCGGCCCGCGTGTCACGGCGCCGAACACGGCCCGGAGGCTCAGAGCGGGGACGAACCGTCCTTGATCTTGATGTCCCGGCCCAGGCGGCGTTCTTCGGGGACATCCTGGACGTCGCAGACCGCGAGCCACACCTTCCGCGGCTCGACTCCGGCCGCCAAGGCCTGGTCCGCGGTCCGTCCGCCCACTCCGGCGAGCACCAGGGATCCTGCCAGGACCCGGGCATAGCCGCTCCCGAATTCGTCGTCCATGAGTCGCCAAAAGTCACTGATCCGCACCAATAGAGTCTCTCACGTGGCCGGACTCTAGAATGGTTGCCATGAGCAATACCCCCGACGACGCGCCGGAGCCGGTCAACGGAGACGGCGTCGACAACGCCCTCCAGCAGGTGGAACACCAGCTGAGCATCTTCTGGCGCCGGGCCCGTTCGCTCTCCCACCAGCTCTCGCGCCAGGTGCACCCGGACATGGAGCCGGCCGCCTACGGGCTGCTGTCGATCATCCGCAAGGAGGGACCCCTCCGCCTGACGGAACTGGCCTCCTGCATCGGCGTCGGGAAACCGTCCGTGAGCCGCCAGATCGCGTTCCTCGAGAGCATCGGCATGGTCTACAAAGAGGCCGACCCGCAGGACGGACGGGCGCAATCCATCCGCCTGACCGCCAAGGGCGAAGAGAAAATGCACCAGGTCCAGGATGCACGGCGCCAGGTGTTCCGGGAACGGCTGGGCGAGTGGCCGCTGGAGGAAATCCAGACCCTCGCCGAGTACATGGAACGGCTCAACACCGCCTACGGCGAAGGTATCGGCAAGGACCAGGCCTGAGCGGCCCGCTAGCTGAGCCGTTCCGGGCTGGCAGGGCCGGCCCCGTACAAACGACATAAGGAGAAGGCTCCGGCACTGTTGCCGGAGCCTTCTCCCTTGGTGTTTATGTCAATGCGTTCAGCGCGCTGCCGAGAGCACGCCCGGGGTGAAGTCCCCGCCAAGTTCCGCGCTGAGTTCGCGGTCCAGGTCGCGTCCGTAGCGCTGGGCGAATTCCTGGGGAACGGTGTCCGGAACGGCCACGCCTTCAGCTACGGCAACGCGGTCGCTGACTTCGCGCAGCATGCTGGACAGCGGAACGTCCAAGGCAGTGCAGATCGAGGACAGCAATTCGGAGGACGCTTCCTTCTGGCCGCGTTCCACCTCGCTCAGGTAGCCGAGGGACACGCGGGCACTGTGCGAAACCTCGCGGAGGGTACGGCCCTGGCGCTGACGGACATCGCGCAGAACATCACCGATCTCGTGACGCAGTACAACCATCTTGCGCTCCTTCTGTTCCCTCGGTGCCGATTCGGCCAGGCCCACATCCTTCCAGCGGACAACGCCGTTTACGGATACGGGCTGCTTAACCATCTGTATCGCCTTGCTCCCTCTTCGGTCCGGGACACCCTCGAAAAGGTGCCCCGCTTGTTTTTACATCCTAGGCGCCCCGGCTCTTCCGGGGCGACACAATGTAACAACTATCGGGCTACGGTTTTTGTTCCCGCCTACTTTACCTGTGGTAACTCCGTGCGGCGCAAGAGTTCCAGTACCCTTGCGAGGGCGGCAGCGGCGGCCTGCTCCCGGATCTCGGCCCGGCCGCCGGAGAAGGCATAGCCGAATGCCTCGCTGCCCTTGCCGGAAGCCACCGCGATGTAGACCGTGCCCACCTCTTTTCCGTCGTGCGCGTCGGGGCCGGCCACTCCCGTGGTGGACACCCCGATGTCGGCGCCGCAGGCCGCCCGCGCGCCCTCCGCCATGGCCCGGGCGACATCGGCGTCCACTGAACCGGCCTTGGCGAGCAACGGCTCAGGTACCCCGAGGACTGCGGACTTCACCGAGTTCTGATACGCGACGACGCCGCCCTGCAACATCCCGGAGGCTCCGGGCGTGTTGGCCAGGGTCGCGGCAACCATGCCCGCGGTCAGGGATTCGGCCGTGGCCACCGTGAGGCCCTTGGCGATGGCCTCGGCGACGACGTTCGCCGCGGTGTCCCGCGCCAGCCCGCTCATGCGCGCCCGTTGGCCCGCAGCCTGAGGGCCTGGAAAACGTATTCGACGCCGGTCCAGACGGTGATCACCAGGGCCGCGAGCATCACGGCGAACGCCACCCAGTAGAGCCAGGGGGCGATCGATGCCAGCGGCACGATGAACAGGAAAATGGCAACGGTCTGCACGACGGTCTTGAGCTTTCCGCCCCGCGAGGCCGGCATGACGCCGTAGCGGATCACGAAGAAGCGCAGGGCGGTGATCCCCCATTCGCGCACGAGGATGACGATGGTGATCCACCATGGCAGCTCCCCAAGCGCGGAAAGGAGCACCAGGGCGGAACCGATCAGCAGCTTGTCGGCGATCGGGTCCGCGATCTTGCCGAAGTTGGTGATCAGGTTCCGGGCACGGGCGATGTCGCCGTCGAGCTTGTCGGTATAGATCGCCGCGGCGAAGGCGACGACGGCGGCCCAGCGCCAGGCGCCGTGCTCGCCGTTGTCGGCGAGCAGGAACCAGATGAAGAACGGGACGAGCGCGATGCGCAGCATCGTCAGGATGTTGGGCAGGTTCCAGACCTGGGAGCCGGAGCCGGCTTTGCTGCCTTCGGATGTAGTCACGCCTCTAGGCTATCGTCCGGAGGCCGGCACCATGATTACCGTCCGGCCCATGACTACCGACCAGTCAGTGACCAGGCGTCCTCGCCGTCGTCGTCCTCTCCCCCGTCGGCGCCGTCGTAATACTCGATTGCCTGGGTCCGGTTGTCCAGGTCCGCGGCCACGAGGTCCTCGGCGTAACCGCCGACGGCGATGTTCGCGTTCGCGTTATCGCTCAAGGCGGCGGTGTGGGCGTCCGGGGCGGCCCCGGCGTCGTCACCGCGCATGGCGGCGAGGACCGGTGCGAGGTCGTCCGGCTTGACGAGCACGTCCCGCGCCTTGGAACCTTCCGAAGGCCCGACGACGCCCCGGGACTCGAGCAGGTCCATGAGCCTGCCGGCCTTGGCGAAGCCCACGCGCAGCTTGCGCTGGAGCATGGAGGTGGAACCGAACTGGGTGGTGACCACGAGCTCGGTGGCCTGCAGCAGCACCTCGAGGTCGTCCCCGATGTCGTCGTCGATCTGCTTCTTCGGCGCCTCGGCGGCGACATCGTCACGGTAGACCGCCTGGAGCTGGCCCTTGACGTGTTCAACCACCTTGTGGATCTCGGACTCCGACACCCAGGCACCCTGGACACGCATCGCCTTGGAGGCGCCCATCGGCAGGAACAGGGCGTCGCCCTGGCCGATGAGCTTTTCGGCGCCGGGCTGGTCCAGGACCACGCGCGAGTCCGTGACCGAGGAGGTGGCGAAGGCCATGCGGGAGGGCACGTTGGCCTTGATCAGGCCCGTGACGACGTCCACCGACGGGCGCTGGGTGGCCAGCACGAGGTGGATGCCGGCGGCACGGGCCAGCTGGGTGATGCGCACGATCGAGTCTTCGACGTCGCGCGGGGCCACCATCATGAGGTCGGCGAGCTCGTCCACGATCACCAGGAGGTACGGGTACGGCTTGATGACCCGCTTGGAGTCCGGCGGCGGGACCACCTTGCCCGCACGGACGGCCTTGTTGAAGTCGTCGATGTGCTTGTAGCCGTAGTTGGCGAGGTCGTCGTAACGGGCGTCCATTTCCCGGACCACCCACTGGAGCGCCTCGGCGGCCTTCTTCGGATTGGTGATGATGGGCGTGATGAGGTGCGGCACGCCCTCGTAGGCGGTGAGTTCCACGCGCTTGGGGTCCACCATGACCATGCGGACTTCGTCCGGCGTGGCCCGCATGAGGATGGAGGTGATCATCGAGTTCACGAAGGAGGACTTACCGGCACCGGTCGCACCGGCAACGAGCAAGTGCGGCATCTTGGCAAGGTTCGCCACGACGTAGCCGCCCTCGACGTCCTTGCCCACGCCCATCACCATCGGATGGTCGGTGCGGCGGGCGTTCTGGCTGCGCAGCACGTCGCCCAGGGACACGGTTTCGCGGTCTGTATTCGGGATTTCGATGCCGATGGCGGACTTGCCCGGGATGGGGCTGAGGATGCGGACATCGCTGGAGGCCACGGCGTAGGAGATGTTCTTGGACAGCGCCGTGACGCGCTCCACCTTGGTGCCGGGGGCCAGTTCGATTTCGTAGCGGGTCACGGTGGGGCCGCGGCTGAAGCCGGTCACGGTGGCATCCACGTTGAACTGCTGCATGGTGTCCGTCAGGGCGGCCACCACGGCGTCGTTCGCTTCGGTCCGTTCCTTCGGCACGGAGCCCGGGGTCAGGTTGTCCGACGCCGGGAGCGTGTAGGTGACATCGCCCGCCAGGGAGAGCTGTTCGGTGCGCTGCGGGATCGGCGTGGGCGGCGGAGGCGGGCTGACCGGCGTCGAGGGTACCGTGCTGGCGGGCGCGACGACGGGAATCGCCTCGGTGGGATTCTCGCCCTGGCCGCTGTTTCCCAGGCCCTGGGCCGCCTTGATTTTCTCGACGGCGATCTCCGCCTGGGTGGGACGGCGGACTCCCGGCGGCACTGAGGGTGCCTTGGGCGCTTTGGTGCCGTCCTCGCCGTCGACCAGTGCGTGCTCGAAGGCCTCGTCCCCCACGTAGCCTTCCAGCTTTGGCTCGGCGTCCTCGTCCTTGCCGAAGAGGCGCATGCGCTTTTTCTTCTTGGGGGCGGGGCGGTCGTTCTCGTGGAGGTAGCTGCGGTCGTGGGCGTCGCCGCGGGTGCCGTCCTCCATGAGGTCCACGCCCATGAGGTGTTCGTACGCTTCCCGGAGGCGCCGCGGAATGGCTCCGAACGGCGTCGCGGTGACAATGAGCAGGGAGGTGAAGGCCAGCGCGGAGTACACGAGGACCGGCACGGCGGTGTGGATGGCCGCCAGCGGGGCGGCAGCCAGGAAGCCCAGCATGCCGCCGGCCCGGCGCAGCCCTTCGAAACCGTCCGAGACGGTCGGCTGGCCGCCGATGATGTGGGCCAGGCCGGTCCCGGCGAAGGTCATGATGAGGAAGCCGATGCCCACCCGGTTGTTCCCGCGGCCGTCCCACGGCTGGCGGAACAGGCGGAAGGCGCAGACGAAGAGCATGAGCGGCAGCAGCAGGGCCATCCAGCCGAAGGTGCCGTTGACCACGCTGTAGACGAGGTCCGGCAGCCAGCCGCTGAATCCCCACCAGGCGAAGGTGGCGATGAAGATGCCGAGCACGAGGTTGAACAGTGCGGCGCCGTCGCGGCGTTCCTCCGGTTCGAGCTCGCTGACGTCGTGGCCGATGCGGCGGACCCCGGCGCCGACGAGGTGGCCGACGCCCTGCCAGGCTCCGGAGAGGACCCTGACGATCCACGGCTGCTGCGGCTCTGCGTTTGCCTTGCCGCGCGTGCCGCGGGGCGCGGAGCTGCTTCTGCCGGATTTTGCGGTGGCTCCGCCCCGGCCGGATCCGCCGGATTTACTGGTGGAGTTGCCTTTTGGCGCGGAGGAAGTACGTGTCGCCATATTCGCCACGGTACCGCAAACGGCCCGGAATCCTGCGGATTTCCGGGCCGTCGGGCTTTTCGGGCCGCTCGGGGCCCCGTTCGGTGCGGGCTACGCCTCCAGGACCACCGGGATGATCATTGGCCGGCGGCGGAGCTTGCGGTTCACCCAGGTGCCGATCACGCGGCGCACCACCTGCTGCAGCTGGTAGTTGGTGTGGTCCGGGTGGTTGACCACGGCCTCTTCGAGGGCGGCGTTGATCTTGGGGACGATCTCGTCGAACACGGCGTCGTCCTCGGCTACGCCGCGGGCGTGGATCTCCGGGCCGGAGACGATCTTGCCGGTGGTGCGGTTGATGACGGTGATCACCGAGATGAAGCCTTCGTCGCCGAGGATGCGGCGGTCCTTGAGGTCGGCGTCGGTGATCTCGCCCACGCTGGAGCCGTCCACATAGACGAAACCGACTTCCACCTGGCCGGCCACGCGGGCTTTGTGGTCCCTCAGGTCGATCACGGTGCCGTTGTCGGCGAGGATGACGTTGTCGGTGGGCACACCGGAGTCTTCGGCGATCTTGCCGTTGGCGATCAGGTGCCGGGTTTCTCCGTGCACCGGCATCGCGTTGAGCGGCTTGAGGATGTTGTAGCAGTAGAGCAGTTCGCCGGCGGCGGCGTGCCCGGAGACGTGCACCTTGGCGTTGCCCTTGTGGACGACGTCGGCGCCGAGCTTGAGCAGGCCGTTGATGATCCGGAACACTGCGTTCTCGTTGCCGGGGATGAGGCTGGAGGCCAGGATCACGGTGTCGCCGGTACCGACGACCACGCGGTGGTCGCCGTTGGCCATGCGGGACAGCGCGGCCATGGGTTCGCCCTGGGATCCGGTGGACATCAGGACCACGCGGTGGTCCGGCAGTTCGTCGATGTTCTTCAAGTCCACCAGGATGCCCGGCGGCACGTCCAGGTAGCCCAGCTTGGCGGCGATGGCCATGTTGCGGACCATGGAGCGGCCTACGAAGGCAACGTTCCGGCCGTGCTTGGCGGCGGCGTCCAGGACCTGCTGCACGCGGTGTACGTGCGAGGAGAAGGACGCGACGATGATGCGCTTCTTCGCCTGGCTGAACAGCCGCTCCAGGGTGGGGCCGATTTCCTTTTCCGCGGTGGTGAAGCCCGGGATGTCCGCGTTGGTGGAGTCAGCCATGAAGAGGTCCACGCCTTCTTCGCCCAGGCGGGCGAAGTGGCGCAGGTCCGTGATCCGGCCGTCCAGCGGCAACTGGTCCATCTTGAAGTCGCCGGTGTGCAGCACGTTGCCGCCCGCCGTGCGGATGAACACCGCGAGGGCGTCCGGGATGGAGTGGTTGACCGCCACGAATTCGCATTCGAAGGGGCCGAACTGTTCGATCTGGCCCTCGGTCACCGTAAGGGTGTACGGCCTGATCCGGTGTTCCTGAAGCTTGGCTTCCACCAGCGCCAGGGTCAGCTGCGAGCCAACCAGCGGAAGGTCCGGGCGCAGGCGCAGCAGGTACGGCACGGCGCCGATGTGGTCTTCGTGCCCGTGGGTCAGCACGATGGCGACGACGTCGTCCAGGCGGTCTTCGATGTAGCTGAAGTCCGGCAGGATCAGGTCCACGCCGGGCTGCGTCTCTTCGGGGAAAAGCACGCCGCAGTCGACGATGAGGAGCTTGCCGTCGATTTCGAAAACGGCCATGTTGCGGCCGACTTCACCCAGGCCGCCGAGGGGCACAATCCGGAGCGTACCCTCCTTGAGCTTGGGCGGAGTGGCAAGTCCGGGAAGGGCGGTTTGGGTCATAGTGCGCTTCTTTCCGGCGGAATCTTTCTAGACGGTGAAGTCCATACCGGCTTCCGCCAAGTCCTCGCGGATGGTGTTGATCTCGTCGGCGTCCGGCTCCACGAGGGGCAAACGGACATACGAGTTCGGCAGGACTCCCTGCCATTTAAGAATCTGCTTGGCGGCGACGGCGCCCTGGACGCGGGTCATGGTGGCACGGACCACCGGTTCCAGTTCGAAGTTGATCTTGCGTGCGGTGCCGAAGTCGTTGGCGTTCACGGCGTCCACGAGTTCGCGGAAGCGGCGGGTGGCGACGTGCGTGGTGACGCCCACCAGGCCGACGGCGCCCAGCGCCATCCACTCGAGGGTCAGTCCGTCGTCGCCGGAGTAGAAGGCAAGGTCGGTCTGCGCCATGACGCGGGTGGCCGCGGCGAAATCGGCCTTGGCGTCCTTCACGGCCACGATGTTGGGGTGCTCGGCCAGCCGGATCATGGTGTCCGGGGCGATCGGCACCGAGGAGCGGCCGGGGATGTCGTAGAGCATCACCGGGACGTCCGTGGCGGAGGCGACGGTCTCGAAGTGCGCCCGGACACCGGCCTGGCTGGGCTTGTTGTAGTACGGGGTGACGATCAGCAGACCGTCGACGCCGAGCTTCGCGGCTTCCTGCGAAAGGTGCACGGAGTGGGCGGTGTCGTTGGTGCCGGTGCCCGCGATGATGGCGGCACGGTCCCCGACGGCTTCCTTGACGGCACGGAACATGCCGAGGTTTTCCTCATCGGTGAGCGTGGAGGTTTCGCCGGTGGTTCCGGTGACTACGAGGCCGTCGCAGCCGTCGTCGACGAGTTTGCTGGCCAGTTCCGCCGCCTGCTTGTAATCGACTTCACCGTCTTTGGTGAAGGGAGTGACCATGGCGGTCAGCAGGGTACCGAGGGCAGCAACATTCGCACGGGAGTCAGACATACGAAAAACGTTACCCTGTCAGCCGCACGATCCGGGAATGGGGGCGATGTGTTCGTCGTCAAATTCGCGCCCGTCAGAGGCTTCGTCCGGAGCAATACCGCTCGACGGCGGCCTCCCGCAGTTTGTCCGCCCACGCGCCAAGGCGCTGGGCCGCGCGGACGTAGTCGAAGAGTTCCGTGGGAGTCAGCGCATCCAGGTCCGTTTCCGACAAGCGCCGGGCAAGCTCGGGACCCGGGGGCTGCTCGACAAGGAGGGTGCCTTCGCGGCGCCAATGCACGTCCTCCGGCGGCTCGCCGTTGACCAACTGCCGGAAGAGGAAATCGACCACCCCCGGGCTCATTGCCTGCAGGGGTCCGCCGGCCTCAAGTGGCCCACCGGCCTTCCTGGGACCGTCCAGCATGGGATCTTTCATGCGGCAATGGTATTCGAACATATATTCGAATACAAGATTCCGGAAGCGCAGCGGACCGTATCCATCCGTAGCGGCCGGTCCTAGAATCATGGTGCCGGGCCGGGGAAGGCACCATCGGCCCGGCGGACACGCGCCACCATCCTCCGAAGGTGCCTGCAAAGGACGTGCGCCATGACGACCACCCCCGCACCGGCCACCGAAAGCACCGAATCAGAGCGCAAGTACCAACCCGGCACCACCGCACGGGCCCCGCGTTTCCTCGACATCCCCGGCGTCGAACACACCGGAGACCCGGCCGAAATGCTCCTCGAAGCCGTCTACTTCGACACCGCGGACATGGAACTGGCCAGGCGGGCGATCACGCTGCGACGCCGTACGGGCGGGCCGGATGACGGGTGGCACCTGAAAGTACCACTGGGCCCGGATAGCCGCCAGGAGATCCACGCACCCCTGGGCCAACCAGAGGAAGTGCCTCCCCGGTTACTCGAAGGACTGGCCGCCTTCACCCGCGGCAAGAAGCTTTCCCCCACGGCCCGGCTCACCACGCGGCGGACCACCACCCGGCTCTACGGGCCCGACGGCGTGCACCTCGCCGATTTCTCCGACGACCACGTCCACGCGGCACGCCCCGGAGCAGCGGACCAGGGCACGCACTGGCGCGAATGGGAAGTGGAACTGGTTCACGCCACGCCGGAGTTCTTCCTCGCCGCCGAACCTGTTCTCGCTGCCGCCGGCGCTGCACCGGCCAGCCACAGTTCCAAGCTTGCCCGGGCCTTCGGCAGCGAATGGCCGGCCGCGACGGGCCGGCCCCCGGTCCGCCCGCGCAGGAAGGGTCCGGTGCTGGACGTGGCGGTGGCGTACGTCGATGCGTGCATCACCGAGCTGCTCACCCACGACGCCGGGGTTCGCCGCGAGGAGGACGAGGCCCTGCACGACCTGCGCTCAACTGTCCGCAGGATCAG
The DNA here is from genome assembly GCF_900099975.1 of Arthrobacter cupressi. Taxonomy (GTDB): domain Bacteria; phylum Actinomycetota; class Actinomycetes; order Actinomycetales; family Micrococcaceae; genus Arthrobacter; species Arthrobacter cupressi. The sequence continues at coordinate 112,954 of NZ_FNEI01000008.1, read as the reverse complement.
GTCGGCGCTTGCCATCTACCGGCCGCTGTTCAAGAAGAAGGCAGTGGCCGGCCTGCAGGACGAACTGCGCTGGATCGGGCGGGTCCTCGGCAAGCCGCGCGACGCGGAAGTCATGCGCACCCGCATCCTCGAAGATCTCAGCGGGCTGGCGGACGATCCGCCGGCCGTAGCCGCCCGCAGACTGGTCGAACAGGAACTCGGCGCACGCTACGATGCCGGGTACCGCAGGGCCTTGGCCGCCCTGGATTCGCCCCGGTACTTCCGTCTGCTGAACGCCCTGGAAGCCTTCCGCGACCACCCGCCCGCCACCGGCAAAGCAGGGCGCAAGGCCCGCAAGGGCAGCCGCAAACTCGTCAACAAGGCCCTCGCCCGGCTGGATAAGTCACAGCGCAAAGCCCGGAAGACCTCGGCCGGCCCCCGGCAGGACAAAGCGCTCCACCAGGTCCGGAAGGACGCCAAGCGCCTGCGCCACGGCGCCGAAACGGTCACTGCGCTCCACGGCAAGGCGGCCCGGAGGCTCCGGAAATCCGGCCACCGGATCCAAAAGGTCCTGGGCGACCACCAGGACGCCGTCATCGCCCGGGGCCTCCTGGCCGGCTTCGCGTCCGCCCCGGACCTCGGCGAAACCGGCAGGGCTGTCTACGGGCAACTCGCGCGGCAGGAGGAGAAGACCGCTGAACAGGCCCGTGCCGCGTACCGGAAGGCCAGGAAAAAGGCCCGCCCGCGGAGCCTGAAACTGTAAGCAAGGTTCCGGGCCTCCCTGGACCCGCGCCCGGCGTGGGACGATCGGCTCATGGACGTGCCTCCGAAAGATGTGCCTCCGAAACCGGCCCGGAGCCCGCTGCAGGCGGCACGGCCGGCCGCCGCCCGGCTGGCCGGCGTCGACGCGGCGCGCGGCGTGGCCCTGCTGGGCATGATGGCAACCCACCTGATGGCCACCTTCGGCCCCGACGCCGGGCGCACGCCCACCTGGGTGGGGCTGGTGTTTTCGGGTCGCTCGGCTGCACTGTTCGCGGTCCTGGCCGGCATCGGGCTGGCCCTGAGCACGGGGCGGCAACAGCCGCTGCGGGGTGCGGAACTGCGGGCCGCGCGGCGCGGGGTGGCCCTGCGGGCGGTGCCGATCGCGCTGGTGGGCCTCATCCTGGGCGGGCTCGAGGTGAACATTGCCATCATCCTGGTGCACTACGCCGTGCTGTTCGTGTGCATACTGCCCTTCCTCGGTCTCGGGACCAGGGCCCTCGCCGCCTGGGCCGCCGGGTGGACCCTCCTCTCCCCCGTGCTTGCCTTCGCGCTGCGACCCTGGTTCCTGTCCGCCGAGCCGCCCCTGCGCCTTGGCCACAACCCGGCCATGGAGGACCTCGAAACACCCGGCCCGCTCCTGGCGGACATCTTCCTCACCGGTTACTACCCGGTGCTGCAGTGGCTCTCGTACTTGCTGATCGGCCTGCTGATCGGGCGCCTCGACCTGACGGCGACGGCGGTGCGGATTCTGCTCCTGTGCGGCGGCGCGGTCCTGGCCGTCACGGCGAAAACACTGGGCACCGCGGCGATCCTGGACTGGGGCGGGCTGCAGGCCCTGGAGGAAAGCGTGGCCAATCCCGCCTTCCCGTTGACAAGCCACCTGCAAGTCAGCCTGACGGGCGTCGAGCAGAGCGGAACCTGGTGGTGGCTCGCGGCCGCGGCGCCCCACTCGGGGACCACGCTGGACCTGCTGCATACCGCCGGCTCGGCCGCCGCCGCCGTCGGCTTCTTCCTGCTGCTGGGCGGACTCCGCCGGCCGGGCAGGCGGGAGACAGCCCGTTGGCTGCTGCCGCTCAGCGGACCGGGGGCCATGACGCTGACGCTCTACACCCTGCACGTCTGGGCGGCATCCTGGTTCCACGAGCGGGAACTGCCCGGAGGGCTGAGCTCCGAGGGCCTGTACCAACTGCACGCGCTCTCGGCCGTGGCGATCGGCGGGCTTTTTGCCCTCTGGGGACGGCGCGGACCGCTGGAATGGCTGGCCCACCAGGCCGCCGTCCTGGGCCGCTACCGGCCTGCCGCGCGCGGTAGAGAGCCTAGGCGTCCGCGGCGGGGCGGGCGCGGAACAGCTTGACGGCGTCCCGCATGGAGGCGCGGGCACGCTTGCGGTCCCCGGCGGCGTCGTAGGCGCAGGCCAACCGGAACCAGGAGCGCCAGTCCTCCGGCGCCGATTCGGTTTCCACCCGGTACCTTTCGAATTCGGCGTCCGCGGCAGCGCGCACGATCCGGCCCCCGGGGGTTCGGGGCAGGCGGTCCTCCGGCAGGCCGCCCTCGGCCTCCAGGATCTTCGCCATTTGCTCCGTGCGGGCTCCGAACATGAGCTCGCGGATGAGGGCCCAGGCGCCCACCATCGGGAGCACGAGGTACGCCGCCCCGATCGCCTTGGCCATCAGGTTGGCGTCCCCGAGCAGCAGCAGGGAACGCTGGAGGGAAACCACGAGGTAGAGCACCAGCAGCAGGGTGATGGCGCCGACCCAGATCTTCGTGCGGTTCTTCTTGACCGCGGCCCACATTGCGTCCATGGCTTAGAGGCCGAGGTCCAGGTAGCCGTCCAGGCCCACCGTCAGGCCGGGGTGCGCGGCGACCTTGCGCAGGCCGAGCAGCACGCCGGGCATGAAGGAGGCACGGTCGAAGGAATCGTGGCGGATGGTCAGCTGCTCCCCCGGGCCGCCCAGCAGCACTTCCTGGTGGGCCACCAGGCCGCGCAGCCGGACGCTGTGGACGCGGACGCCGTCCACGTCACAGCCGCGGGCGCCGTCCAGGGAGGTCTCGGTGGCGTCCGGGCTGGCCGGCACGCCTGCCTGTTCGCGGGCCCCGGCGATCAGCTGGGCGGTGCGCACGGCGGTGCCGGAGGGCGCGTCCACCTTGTTGGGGTGGTGGAGTTCGATGATTTCCACGGACTCGAAGTATTGCGAGGCCTTGGCCGCGAAGGCGGAGGCGAGGACCGAGCCGAGGGCGAAGTTCGGGGCGATGAGGACACCGGATTCCGGGTTGCCGGCCAGCAGTTCGCGGAGGGCGGCCAGGCGGGCGGCGTCCCAGCCGGTGGTGCCGACGACCGCGTGCATGCCGTGTTCGACGGCGAAGCGCACGTTCGCTTCGGTGCTGTCCGGGACGGTGAGGTCCACGATGTACTTGGCGCCGGCGTCGAGCAGGGTCTGGAGGGAATCGTTGCGGCCCAGGGATGCGACGAGTTTCATGTCGGGGGCGGCTTCGACGGCCTTCACGGCTTCGATTCCCATGCGCCCGGAAGCGCCCAGCACGGCGACGGCAAGTTGTTCGGTCATGCGTTAACCCTACCGTCGGGCTGGGCCCCGCCTTGCACCGGTGACGGGGCTCCTGCAGCCCCGGCTACTCCCCGCCGGCGGGCTTTCCTACTCCCCGGCCCCGGGCCTTACTACTCCCCGGCGGCGGGCTTTCCTACTCCCCGGCCCCGACCCATTCGACGGTGCCGTCGCTGAAGAACTGTTCCTTCCAGATCGGGACCTGCTCCTTGATCCGGTCCACCAGTTCGGAGCACACCGCGAACGCCTGGCCCCGGTGCGCGGCGGACACCGCGCATACCAGCGCGGGGTCGCCGACCTCCAGCTTGCCGACACGGTGCGCGGCCCAGATCCTCACAGGCTGTTCCGCTTCACCGGCATGCTCGGCCACCAGGGTGGCGACGACGTCGGCCAGCACCTGGTGCGCCGTGGGGTGGGCGCTGTAAGTGAGCCGGTCAACGGCTTTGCCGCCGTCGTGGTTGCGGACGACGCCGCTGAAACTCACCACGGCGCCGGCGGTTTCCGAATCGACGGCCGCGATGGCCTGGTCCACGGAAATCGGCTCGGCGCTGAGCACGGCGTGGACCACTTCGAAGCTGCTATCAATGACCATGGCTTCCTTCCAATTGGTCGCATACGTGGGCGAGGACGGGGTCCAGGACGGCGAGCCCGTCCATGACACCCTTGGGGGAACCCGGCAGGTTCACGATGAAGGTGCGGCCGGCGGTTCCGGCGTGGCCGCGGCTGAGCATGGCCAGCGGAGTCTTCGCGGCACCGGCACGGCGCATCCCCTCCATGATGCCCGGGATTTCCCGGTCGAGCAGGGGCAGGGTGACCTCGGGGGTCCGGTCATCCGGGCTCAGGCCCGTCCCGCCGCTGGTGATGATGACGGACGGCTCCTGGGTCAGCAGGGCGCGGATCGCGGCGCCCACCGCTTCGCCGTCGGGCACCACCATGGCAGGGAAGGCCTCGAAGCCGTGCTCGGCCAGCCAGTCTTCGATCACCGGGCCGGTCTCGTCCCGGTAGATGCCCGCCGCTGCGCGGGTGGAGGCGATGACGACGCCGGCCTTCCGGGGGCCGTGCGCGCCGGGCTCGCAGCCGCTCACCGTGTGGTCTCCCCGGCCGGTGCCGCGCCGTCGAGGGTCCAGTCGCCGCTCTTGCCGCCGCTCTTCGCGAGCACCTGGATGCCGCTGATGACGGCGTGCTTGTCCACGGCCTTGATCATGTCGTAGACGCTCAGCGCCGCCACGGAGGCCGCGGTGAGGGCCTCCATTTCGACGCCGGTGACGCCACGGGTCTTGACGGTCGCCTGGATCTCAACCGATTCGCTGCCGAGCTCAAAGTCCACGGTGACCTTGGAAATCGGCAGCGGATGGCAGAGCGGGATGAGCTCGGGGGTCTTCTTCGCGGCCATAATCCCGGCGACGCGGGCCACGGCCAGGGCGTCGCCCTTGGGCAATTCCCCCGCCCCGAGCAGGGCCAGCACCTCGGGGGTGCTGCGGACGGTGGCGGTGGCGGTCGCTTCGCGGGTGGTCACTGCCTTGCCGGAGACGTCCACCATCTGTGCGGTACCGTCCTGGCGCAGGTGGGTCAGTCCGCCTGTGCTGTCTTTGCTGCCTCCGCTGTCCTGGCTACTTGTACCGCCGGGGGTGTATTGGGAATCACTCACAACATCCATACTTCCACTTCCGCGCCGGCTTCGAGTTCCGTGACGCCGACGGGGACGTGGACCAGGGCGTTGGCGTTGGCCAGGGCGTGGACCAGGTGCGATTCCGGGCCGCCCTCCAGTCTGACCCGGCCGTCCGGGAGCAGCCGTGCCCTGCGCAGTTGGTGCTTGCCCGCGGGCGAGCTGAGGCGTTCGGTCAGCCGGGCGCGGGGCGCGGGCCGGGACGCCGGCGTGCCCAGGACGGTGGTGAGTGCCGGCCGCAGGAACATCTCGAAGGACACCAGGCAGCTGACCGGGTTGCCCGGGAAGCCGAGGAACGGGACGCCGTCGAAGGTTCCGATGCCTTGCGGCCCGCCTGGCTGCATCGCCACGGACAGGAATTCCACCGGCTGCCCGGCCATCGCCTGCCGCACCACCTCGTAGGCTCCCTTGCTGACGCCGCCGGTGGTCACGATCAAGTCCGTGCCGGGCTCCCGGCCGCGCAGAAGCGCGAGCAGCGCGGCGGGGTCGTCGGAGGAGATGGCGGTGCGCGTGACCAGCAACCCGGCCTGGCGCATCGCAGCTTCGAGCAGGGTTCCGTTGGCGTCGTGGATCTTGCCCGGCGGCAGCGGACGGCCGGGTTCCACGACTTCGTCCCCGGTGGTCACCAGGAGCGCGTGCAGCGGCCTGCGGACCTCCACGTCGGTGATCCCGAGGGCGGCGAGCAGGCCGAGCTGCCCCGGTCCGAGGCTGGTCCCGGCGGCGAGCGCGCGGGTCCCGGCGGCGATGTCGCTGCCGGCCGCACGGACAAAAGTGCGCGCCGCCGTCGGGGGAAGCTCGACGATCGCGTCCGTGCCGGGCTTTGGGAAGCTGTCCGGCACCGCCCGCTCAATGGGCACGACGGCGTCCGCCCCGGCGGGCATCATCGCACCGGTCATGATCGGGGCGGTCGTGCCCGGGAGCAGTTCCTGAGGTGCCACGCCGGCGGGGATGGGGGCGACGACCCGCAACCGCGCGACGCCGGCTCCGGGACCGCCGTCGTCGGATCCGCCGTCGTCGGAACCCCTGCCGCCGTGCGGGAAATCGAGGGAGCGGACCGCGTAGCCATCCATCTGGGAGTTCGCGAAGGGTGGCAGGTGCCCGGGCGCCAGGACGTCGACGGCGAGCGCCCGGCCGAGCGCCTCCATCAGCGGGAGGATTTCGCTGCCCTTTGCCGCGGGCAGCCCGGCGAGGAGGCCGCGGACGGCGTCGGCGTGTTCGGCGACGGATCTGGGCACGGGGTACCTCCGGGGTTGGACGGGCAGTGCTGCCAGCCTACGGGATCAAGGCATCCGTCCCGCGGTGTCAGCCGGCTGTGACCGTTACGGTGTGGTAGCCGGTGGCGCCGTCGGGGGCCGGCGGCGTTCGTTGTTCGGGCTGCGGGGTGCCTCCGGAGTCGGTGGCCCGGACCTGGATCTCGTGCTGCCCGGGACCCAGGTCGAGGCCGCTCCGCCATTGCACCCAGGTGTCCTTGGAAATTCCCGGTGCCAGGTCCGCCTGCTGCCATGGTCCGCGGTCCACCCGCAGTTCCACCTTGGCGATTCCGCGGTGCTGGGCCCAGGCGACGCCGCCGAACTGCACCCTTCCGGGCGTGACCGTTGCCCCTGGCCGCGGGACATCGATGCGGGACTGGGTCTTGATGGGTCCGAGGGCGCTCCAGCCACGCGGGGTCCAGTAGCCGGCGTCGTCGGCGAAGCGGGTGACCTTCAGCTCGGTGAGCCACTTGGTGGCAGACACGTAGCCGTACAGGCCGGGCACGATCATCCGCACCGGGAAGCCGTGTTCCAGGGGCAGGGGTTCGCCGTTCATGCCGACGGCGAGCAGCGCATCCCGTCCGTCGGTGAGGGCCTCCAGTGGTGTGCCGGCGGTCCAGCCGTCACTGCTGACGGACAGCACCATGTCCGCGCCGTCCCTGGGGCCGGCCATCGCCAGGAGTTCCCGGACCGGCCAGCCGAGCCAGAGGGCGTTGCCGATCAGGTCTCCGCCCACCTCGTTGGAGACGCAGGCGATCGTGACGTGGCGGGCTGTCATCGGTTTGGCGAGCAATTCCGCAAAGTTGAGTTCGACTTCGCGTTCCACGAGGCCGGTCACCTTGAGTGTCCAGTCCTCCGGGCTGAGGGTTGGCACGATCAGTGCGGTGTCGATCCGGTAGAAGTCCGGATTCGGGGTGACAAGGGGCGATATCCCGGCAACGTCGAGCGCTGCGCCGGCGGGGATGGCCTGAGCGGTCGTTTTGGGGGCCGGCAGGGCCAGGGCACTACGGGCGGTGTCCGCGAGGCTGCCGGCGCGGCGGACGACGGCCGTCACGGCTCCGGCGACGGCGGCACCCGCCGCTCCGAGCCCAAGGGCCTGCAGGAAGCCGCGGCGGGCCAGGGGCGCGGCCTCCCCCGGCGTCCGGGAATCGCGGGGCGTCTTGGAATCGCCGGGCGTGCCGGACGGCCGGGCGGCGTCCACGGGGTTCCACAGGGCGAGCCGCCTGCTGAGGACGCGCAGCAGTCCGATGGCCAGCATGGCTGCGCCCACCGGGGCGAGCGCGGCGAGCTGGGCCGCCTGGGCACGGGTCACCACGGCCGCCAGTCCCGCGGCGCCCGCCAGCCCGGCGAGGACCAGCCCGGCCCCGGGCCTGCGGTCCTCGAGGATACCGGCGACGGCGGCGAGCACCAGGGTGACCAGGCCGATGGAGGCAATCAGCACGGCCTTGTCCGCGGTGCCGAACCAGGCAACGGCGAGGTCCTTGACCGCGGGCGGGACAACGTCGATCACGGCGCCGCCCAGGGCGGTGACGGGTGATACCCCGGGGCTCAGCAGGGCGGCGAGCAGTTCACCGAGAGCCACGCCGGATCCCACCGCGACCACCCCGGCCGCTGCGGACCAGCGGGTGCGTGCCGCGGCGGCGCGTTCCGAGAGGCGGGGTGCGGGGATCATGGCATGTCCTTCCTGGGTATTGCTCGGGCTGCGGCCGCAGGTCCGGTTCCGGCCGGCAGGCGCAGCTCGAAACAGCACCCGTCCCCGCGGTTCTCCGCGGAGACGGTGCCGCCGTGGGCTTTCACGATGCCGGCGACCATGCTCAAGCCGACCCCCGCACCGCTGAAACGCGAACCGCCCGCTTCCGTACCGCCGTCGTTCCGGCCGCGCGCGGGATCTTTCTGCCAGCCGGTTTCGAAAACGTGCGGCAAGTCCTCCTCGGCGATACCGCCGCAGCTGTCCTGGACCGTGACCACGAGGTCCGGTCCGTCCGCGGAGGCCGCGATGCGGACCGTGCTGTCCGGCCGGCTGTAGATGACCGCGTTGTGCAGGATGTTCCGCACCGCCCTGCCGAGGCTGGGCCCGTCGGCGACGGCGCTGCAATGGGCGACGCCGCCGCCGTCGAGCGTAATTCCGCGCCGCGCCGCCAGCGGCGCAAGGTCTGCGATGGCATCGCTGAGGAGGTCGTACAGATCGAGTTCCTCGGCCCGTAGCCGCAGGGTTCCGGCCTGGATCCGGGAGAGTTCCAGGAGGTCGTTGACCATGGCGGCCATCTGCTCGCTGTGGCTAATGATTTTGCGGTGGTAGGCGGAGGGGTCCTGGGCCATGCCGTCCTCCAGCGCTTCGGCCATGGCCCGCATGCCGGCCAAGGGTGTGCGGAGGTCGTGGGAGATCCAGGAGACCAGTTCCCGGCGGGCGTTCTCGACGGCGGCCTCCCGCTGCCGGGACTCCTCGAGCCTTACGCTGCTCTGCTCAAGTTCCCGGGCCAGCCGGGCCAGTTCCGAGTTCATCGCGGGGAGGCCGCGGCCAGGCGCTCCTGCGCCGGGCCGTCCGCCCGGCTCTCCCCCGCCGAGTTGCCGGGCGGCGGCGACCAGCCGGGACGCGTTGCGCGACACTCCAGCGCCGAGGACCAGGGCGATGCCGAGCGCGACGGCGGAGGCCACCGCGAGGATGTACCACATGACTTCCAGGTCCCGGGCGGAGATGAACATGGCGTTAAAGGCGCTGACCATGCCGGCCACGAGCACGGCCACGGTGGCCAGGATGACCAGGCAGATCTGCACCAGGATGGAGGCACGGCGCAAGTAACGCAGCAGCAGGATCGTCAGGGTGCCGATGGCCGCGGCCCAGAGCAGGACCCAGGCCAGGATGGTCAGCAGCTCAGCGCTCTCCACGGGAGGCCTCCGGCTCTGTGTCGCCCTGGTCAGCGGCGTCCGGCTCGCCAGCGCTATCCGGCGGGTCGAAACGGTAGCCCACGCCCCACACGGTTTTCAGGAGGCGCGGCGCAGTGGGGTCGTCCTCGATCTTTTCGCGCAGGCGCCGCACGTGGACCGTGACGGTGGAGAGGTCCCCGAAATCCCAGCCCCACACGGCCTTGATCAGCTCTTCACGGCTGAACACCTGCTTCGGCCGGCGCAGCAGGAAGGCCAGGAGGTCGAACTCGCGCAGGGTCAGGGCGAGCGGTTCGCCGTGGCGCAGCACGGTCCTGGCGCCCGGGTCCAGGACGAATCCCGCGGTTTCCACCGGCGGTTCGGGGCTGAATTCCTTGATGCTGCGGCGCAGCACGGATTTCACCCGGAGCACCAGTTCGCGGGGTGAGAAGGGCTTGGTGACGTAGTCGTCGGCGCCGGTTTCCAGGCCGAGGATGCGGTCGTCCTCCGTTCCGAGGGCGGTCACCATGATGACGGGCACGCTCATGGCCCGGCGCAGCCTGCGGCAGACCTCCACACCGTCCAATCCGGGAAGCATCCGGTCCAGCAGCACCAGGTCCGGCTGCCAGGCCGCGGCGAGGTCCAGTGCGCTGAAGCCGTCACCGGCGATCCGCACCTGGAATCCGGCCTGCACGAGGTAGTCGCGGACGACGCCGGCCAGTGTGGCCTCGTCCTCGACGACCAGGACGCGGCGGTTGCCCGGTTCCGCGGTGCCCGGTTCGCTGGTGCCCCGTGGGAAAGCCTTGTTCACCCTCCCAGCATAGATTTGTGCCCCGCGCGCGTAACCGTTCCGGGCGCCCGGGGAGCGATCCGTTGGTATTCCGTAAGAACCCGGCATTCCGTGACGCCTGGAGTGAAATGCGACACCATCCGGTGGGGAGGTTCCGGGTCACTTGGCGTAGCCTGAAAACATGAGTATTGGACTGGGAATGCCGCTGGTGCGCGCGGACGGGGACGCCGGCAATGGCGCCGTACCCCCGCCGCGCCCTAAAGGCATTCCGGCAGGTTTGTTTGACGTCCACGGGCGGCGGGCCACGGACATGCGGCTGTCGCTGACGGACAAGTGCAATCTCCGCTGTACCTACTGCATGCCGGCCGAAGGCCTGGAATGGCTGTCCAAGCAGGCAGTGATGACCGCGGAGGAGATCGTCCGGATCGTGCGGGTGGGCGTGCGCGGGCTCGGTGTGCGTGAACTGCGGCTCACCGGCGGCGAGCCGCTGGTCCGGGCCGATCTGGTGGACATCATCGCAGCCCTGCGCGCCGAGCACCCGGAACTGCCGATCTCGATGACCACCAACGGCGTCGGACTGGACAAGAAGGCAGCCGCCCTTAAGGCCGCGGGCCTGAGCCGGATCAACGTGTCCCTGGATTCCCTGCACGAGGAAACGTTCGCCCAGCTGACCCGCCGCCCGTTCCTGGACAAGGTGCTCGCCGGCGTCGAGGCTGCGTGGGAGGCCGGGCTGGGGCCGGTCAAGCTCAACGCGGTGCTGATGCGCGGGATCAACGACGCCGAAGCGCCCGGCCTGCTGGCCTGGGCACTGGAGCGCGGCTACGAGCTGCGCTTCATCGAACAGATGCCGCTGGACGCCGACCACGGCTGGACCCGGCGGAACATGATCACGGCCGCGGAAATCCGCGAGCTCCTTTCCCGCGACTTCGTGCTCGGCCCTGACCCCCGCGAACGCGACGGTGCGCCAGCCGAACGCTTTGAAGTACGACGCCGGGACGCCGCCACCGCCGGGCCCACCGGTCCCGTGCTGGGGACCGTGGGGATCATCGCCTCCGTGACGGAGCCGTTCTGCGCCGACTGCCGGCGCACCAGGATCACCGCGGAAGGCAAGATCATGAGCTGCCTGTTCTCGCACGAGGAATTCGACCTGCTGGGCCTGCTCCGCCAGGGCGCCGATGACGGGGAACTCGCCGCCCGTTGGCAGGACGCCATGTGGATCAAACCCAAGGCACACGGCATGGACCACACAGGTCTGGGCGCACCGGACTTCGTCCAGCCCGACCGCAGCATGAGCGCCATCGGAGGCTGAACTACCTTGCTCGTACGCTACTTCGCTGCCGCACGTTCCGCGGCCGGCGTCGAAGAAGAACACCACCACCTGCCCGCAGGCAGCAGCCTGACCGAATTGCTCGAGGCGCTGCTCGCCGTCGAACGCGCTGTACCCCCGGCCGGGACGCCTCCGCTGGAGCGGATCATCGCCCGCAGCAGCTTCCTGCGCAACGAAGTCGCCGTCCGCGACCGTTCGGCACCGCTGGGTGCTGACGACGTCGTCGACGTCCTCCCGCCGTTCGCGGGCGGATAGTCTTCCTCACGCCTTCCGGAAGCGGGCGTGCAGGAACCGGGTAAACTCCGGCGCGGTCCCCATGCGGAGGCTGCCGCTGTGGACCAGTTCCGCGCCGTCGAGCCGGAAGCTGTGGCGTGAGGTGCCGCGCGGGCTGTGCCGCTCCAGGGTGAGCGTGCCCCCGTGCCAGTGGCCGCGGGCGGGGGCTTCGGGCGGTTTGCCGATGCTGTCCACGTAGTACCAGAGGGTGTCACCGTGGTCCGGGTCCACCGTGAACACGCCGTGTCCTTCGAAGTGCGAGCCGTCGGCTTCCAGGTGCCGGTAGCTCTGTACGACGGCGTGGCCCCCGGCAGCCTTGGTGAAGACGAGCTCGGCCTCGACCGTGCGGGCAGGACCCGCCGGTGACGCAGCCAGCTCCGCGCTCCCCCGCCACCGGCCGAGGAACGCCTCCAGGGATTCAGCCGCGGACACGTGCCGCTGATCGCGCATGATGCCTCCGGCCCCATCTTCTGCCTGCCCGGCGGACATGTCCACCGTTCCGGGACGGACGTGTGCGCCGGAGCACAGGCTCAGAGGCCGAAGGTTTCGCTTTCCTCGAAAGGCCCCACCACGGTGACGGTGCGCGGCGAGGCGGCGAGCTCACGGGCCAGGTCCTGGACCTCGGCGGCGGTGACGGCCTTGATCCTGCTCAGGGTCTCGTCAATGTCCTGGAACTCGCCGGACACCAGCTCGGCCCGGCCCAGTCGTGACATCCGCGAACCGGTGTCCTCCAGGGCCAGGACGATCCCGCCGCTCAGCTGGCCCACGGCCTTGCTGAGTTCTTCGTCGGTGATGCCGTGGGCGGCGAGCTTGTCCAGCTCGGCGCCCAGCAGTTCCAGGACCTGCTTGACCTTCGACGGCGTGCAGCCTGCGTACATGCCGAAATAGCCGGCGTCGGCGTAGGAGGAGGCAAAGGAGTACGTGGAGTACACGAGGCCGCGCTTCTCCCGGATCTCCTGGAAGAGCCGCGAGGACATGCCCCCGCCCAGCACGGCGTTCAGGACGCTCATCACGAAGCGCCGCTCGTCGGTGGCCACCAGGGAGGGGCAGCCCATGATGATGTTGGCCTGCTCCACCGGTCGCTTAACCACATGCAGTCCGGCGGTTCCGGTGATCGACGCCCGTTCGGTGGAGCGGCGTTCCACCGGCGCGGCGCCTTCCTGCAGTTCCCACCCGGCGGCCCGCAGCGCCTCGGTCACGAGCCGGCAGACGACGTCGTGGTCCAGCCCGCCGGCGGCGGTGATGACCAGTTCGTCGGGACGGTAGTAGCGCCGGTAGTGTTCCCAGACCGAGTCCCGGGACACGCCCTTGATGGCGGCCGGGGTCCCGCCGATCGGCCGGCCCAGGGGGTGCACGCCGAGCACGGCGGCGACGAATTTTTCGTGGGCGACGTCGGTGGGGTCGTCGCTGTCCATGGCGATTTCCTCGAGGATGACGTCGCGTTCCTGCTCCAGCTCTGCCGGGTCCAGGACGGCGCCGGTGATCATGTCCGCGATGACGTCGATGGCCATGGGCAGGTCCGAGTCGAGGACCCGGGCGAAGTAGCAGGTGCTTTCCTTGGCAGTGGCCGCGTTGGATTCGCCGCCCACTTCGTCGAAGGCCGAGGCGATCTCCAGGGCCGTGCGCCGCTTGGTTCCCTTGAACAGCAGGTGTTCCAGGAAGTGGGTGGAGCCGTGCTGCCCTTCGGCCTCGTCGCGGGACCCCACGCCCACCCAGAAGCCGATGGTGGCCGAGCGCTGCCCGGGCATGGCCTCGGTCAGTACCCGCACCCCGCCGGGCAGCACCGAGCGCCGGACGACGGAGCCGCCCTCGGCGCCGTGGATCAGTTCGCCTCCGGGCAGGGTCTGCTCAAGCGGGAGAGGTACGACAGTCATCAAAGCCTTTCGGTTTGCGGGCGGGCCCGATCTGGCTGCCATGGTAGCAGCGGCAGGGGCAGCTTCCGCGTGGGTCCGGAGATATTGCGTCCGGGTTAAAAACGGCGCGGGGCCGGTGGACGTACCACCGGCCCCGCGGCCTGTGCCGGGAGTGCCTATTCGGCGGATTCCCCGGCGGGTGCTTCCTCGGCGGCCGTGCCTTCTTCCTCGGCCACAACCGGGGCGAGGGAGAGCTTGCCGCGGTCATCGATCTTGGTGATTTCCACCTGGACCTTCTGGCCGACGGAGACGACGTCCTCGACGTTGTCCACGCGCTTGCCGTTGGCCAGCTTGCGCAGCTCGGAGATGTGCAGCAGGCCGTCCTTGCCCGGGGTCAGGGAGACGAAGGCGCCGAAGGTGGTGGTCTTGACGACCGTGCCCAGGTAGCGCTCACCGATTTCCGGGACCTGCGGGTTGGCGATGGCGTTGATCGCGGACCGTGCTGCTTCGGCAGACGGACCGTTGGTGGCGCCGATGTAGACCGTGCCGTCGTCCTCGATGGAGATGTCGGCGCCGGTGTCTTCCTGGATCTGGTTGATCATCTTGCCCTTGGGACCGATGACCTCGCCGATCTTGTCCACCGGGATCTTGACGGCGATGACGCGCGGTGCGAACTCGGAGAGCTCGTCCGGGGTGTCGATCGCGGCGTTCAGGACGTCCAGGATGTGCAGGCGGGCTTCGCGGGCCTGCTTCAGGGCGGCGGCCAGGACGGAGGCCGGGATGCCGTCGAGCTTGGTGTCCAGCTGGATGGCCGTGACGAACTCGGAGGTACCGGCGACCTTGAAGTCCATGTCACCGAAGGCGTCTTCGGCGCCCAGGATGTCGGTCAGGGCGGCGTAGCGGGTCTGGCCGTCGACCTCGTCGGAAACGAGGCCCATGGCGATGCCGGCAACCGGAGCCTTCAGCGGCACACCGGCGTTGAGCAGCGACAGGGTGGAGGCACAGACGGAACCCATCGACGTCGAACCGTTGGAGCCGAGGGCCTCGGACACCTGGCGGATGGCGTAGGGGAATTCCTCGCGGCTGGGCAGCACCGGAACCAGGGCGCGCTCGGCGAGGGCGCCGTGGCCGATTTCGCGGCGCTTCGGGGAGCCGACGCGGCCGGTCTCGCCGGTGGAGTACGGCGGGAAGTTGTAGTTGTGCATGTAGCGCTTGGTCTTCTCCGGCGACAGGGAGTCGATCTGCTGCTCCATCTTGAGCATGTTCAGCGTGGTGACGCCCATGATCTGGGTTTCGCCGCGCTCGAAGATCGCGGAGCCGTGCACGCGGGGCAGGACCTCGACCTCGGCGGTGAGCTGGCGGATGTCCGTCAGGCCACGGCCGTCGATGCGGACCTGGTCCTTGAGGATGCGCTGGCGCACCACCTGCTTGGTGACGGAGCGGAACGCTGCGGAGAGTTCCTTCTCGCGGCCTTCGAAGTCGCCGGCGAGGGCTGCGAGGACCTCGTCCTTGAGCTCGTCGGAGGCGTTGTCGCGCTCCTGCTTGTCGGCGATCTGGAAGACGGCCGCGAGCTTGTCCTCGGCGGCGGCCTTGACGGCAGCGTAGACGTCGTCCTGGTAGTCCAGGAAGATCGGGAACTCGACCGTGGGCTTGGCGGCGCGGGCAGCCAGGTCGGCCTGGGCCTCGCACAGTGCCTTGATGAACGGCTTGGCGGCCTCGAGGCCTTCGGACACGACCTCTTCGGTGGGGGCGGTGGCGCCCTGTTCCTTGATGAGGTTCCAGGAGTTGTCCGTGGCTTCGGCTTCGACCATCATGATCGCGACGTCGTCACCGGCGATGCGGCCGGCAACCACCATGTCGAACACGGCGTTCTCAAGCTGGGAGTGCTTCGGGAAGGCAACCCACTGGCTGCCCTGCTCGTCAGCGATGAGGGCGACGCGGACGCCGCCGATCGGGCCGGAGAACGGCAGGCCGGAGAGCTGGGTGGAGATGGAGGAAGCGTTGATGGCCACCACGTCGTAGAGCTCGTCCGGGTTGATGGCCAGGACGGTGACGACGATCTGGACCTCGTTGCGCAGACCCTTGACGAAGGCCGGGCGCAGCGGGCGGTCCATGAGGCGGCAGGCCAGGATGGCCTCGGTGGACGGGCGGCCTTCACGGCGGAAGAACGAACCCGGGATGCGGCCGGCGGCGTACATGCGCTCTTCGACGTCCACGGTCAGCGGGAAGAAGTCGAAGCCTTCACGCGGGGACTTGCCGGCGGTGGTGGCGGACAGCAGGGCGGTGTCGTCGTCGATGTAGACCATCGCGGCGCCGGCGGCCTGCTTGGCGAGGCGGCCGGTTTCGAAGCGGATGACACGCTTGCCGAAGCGGCCGTTGTCGATGATGGCTTCGGAGAACTGGATTTCGGGACCCTCCATTGAGAGTCACCTCCGTTTCTTGATAGCGGAAGTCCGCCGCATCAACCCAGGCCGGTCTGTTCCGAGCCTGTACGACACCCGGTCATCGATCGAGACCCTCGGGCTCCGCCGTCGGACTGGACGGACGTTCCCGGGGATCACTACCGAGGACCGCGAATGCGCGATGCGGTTGATTTCCTTGGATGTAGTTATTGCGTGAAGCGGGCGGCCCGTTCCCTGGGGATCGGGCCGCCCTCAGTCAAACTAGCGGCGCAGGCCGAGACGCTCGATGAGCGAACGGTAGCGGGCAATGTCAACGTTCTTCAGGTAGGTCAGCATGCGCTTGCGACGACCGACCAGTGCGAGCAGGCCGCGCTGGGTGTGGAAGTCGTGCTTGTGCTCCTTCATGTGCTCAGTCAGATCCTTGATCCGCTGAGTCAGGACAGCAATCTGGACCTCGGGCGAACCGGTGTCGCCTTCGGAGGTTGCGTATTCCTTGATGATGGACTGCTTTACAGCGGCGTCGAGTGCCACATGAACTCCTAGAGTTGTGCCGTGCGTCCCGAGTCAGCGCTTCACTGCCGGGTTGCTGGGTGGCGGTGGCCGCGCACACAACAGGTCCAGCCGCCACGGACTGCAGCCGAACCATCGACCAGTTTACCGGCAGCCCGCGCGTGTTGTCGAAACACGGGAATTGCCGGACCGGCGGGCTAGCGGCCGATTTCGGTGCGTACGGCGAAGAGCTCCGGGAAGAAGGTCAGCTCGAGGGCCTTCTGCAGGAAGGACACCCCGCTGGAGCCACCGGTTCCGGCCTTCATGCCGATGGTCCGCTGGACCGTGCGCAGGTGGCGGAAGCGCCACAGCTGGAAGTTGTCCTCGAGGTCCACCAGTTCCTCGCAGGCTTCGTAGGCGCCCCAGTTGTCCTGTGCGTTCTCGTAGATGTGCTTGAAGAGCGGCACCAGTTCCGGGGCGAATTCGTGGGCCTGCGTGACGTCCCGGTCCAGCACTGACGCGGGCACGTCGAAGCCCTGCCGGTGCAGGTAGGCCAGGAACTCGTCGTAGATGCTCGGGGCGTGCAGGAGTTCTTCGAGCATGGCCCTGGACTCCGGGTCGGAGTCGAACACCGGGATCATCTTGGCGTTCTTGTTGCCGAGCGCGAATTCCACCGCGCGGTACTGGGCGGACTGGAACCCGGAGGAGTTGCCCAGGTAGGCACGGAATTCGGAGTATTCCGTGGGCGTCAAGGTGGCCAGCACCGACCACTGCTCGGTGAGAGTCTTCTGGATGTGCTTGACCCGCGCGATGGCCTTGAGGGCTGCGCCGAGATCGTCGGAACGGAGCCAGGCCGCGGCGCTGCGGAGTTCGTGGAGCACCAGCTTCAGCCACAGCTCGGTGGTCTGGTGCTGGATGATGAACAGCAGCTCATCGTGGTGTTCGGGCTGGCTGACCGGCTGCTGCGCGCTCAGGAGCACGGGCAGCTGCAGGTAGGAGCCGTAGCTCATCCGGGTGCTGAAGTCCCGGACGATTCCGTCCTCGAGGGGGCGGGTGTTCTTCTCGATGCTCATTTGGCTCCTTCGCCACACAGGATGTCCCGGGCCTGGACGACGTCCAGGCGCATCTGCTCCACCAGCGCCTCGGGTCCGCGGTACGCGACCATGCCACGCAGCCGGGCGGTGAACTCGACGACGACGGTCTGCCCGTACAGGTCGAAGGCCTCCACGGCTTCCTCGGGACGGTCGATCACGTGCGCCTCGACCTGCCGGCTCACGCCGTCGAAGGTCGGGTTGGACCCGACGGAGATGGCGGCCGGCCAGCGGACGCCGGTTGCGTCGATCAGCCAGCCGGCGTAGATGCCGTCGGCGGGAACGTACCCGGTGGCGTCGTGCGAAAGGTTGGCGGTGGGGAAACCCAGGGCGCGGCCGCGGGCGGCACCGTGGACGACTTCACCGCGCATCCGGTGCGGGCGGCCGAGCACCGCGGTGGCAGTGGCGACGTCGCCCTCGGCGAGGGCCTCCCGGACCCAGGTGGAGGAACAGCGGCGGCCGTTGTCGCCGTCGTGCCAGCTGCCGCCGTCGTCTTCAAGCGGGGCTCCGCCGGCCCCGTACTCGTTGACGACGGTGACGCCGAAGCCGAGGACCGTGCCGAGCTCCTGCATGGTGACCACGTCGCCGGAGTTGCCCGCGCCGAAACGCAGGTCATGCCCCACCACCACGTGGGCCGCGCGCAGCCCGTCCACCAGGACGCCGCGCGCGAATTCTTCGGGGGTCATGGCGGCCAGGTCGAGGTTGTACTTCATCACCAAAACGGCGTCGACGCCGGTCCCGGCCAGGGCGTCCAGCTTGTCCTGCAGTCCCATCAGCAGTTCCGGCGCCGATTCCGGCCGGTGGACCTGCGCCGGGTGCGGGTCGAAGGTGACGACGACCGAGCGGTTGCCGCGCTGCGCGGCGGTGCTCAGGAGGTGCGCCAGGACCTCCTGGTGCCCGCGGTGGACACCGTCAAAGTTTCCGATGGTAACGACACTGGGGCCGAAGTCTTCGGGGACTTCGCTGGGATCGTTCCAGATGTGGACCATCAACCTCGCCTTTTGCTGCTGTTCAGCCAATCACTGCTGTTCACTATGACCCGGCGGCCTGGTCCGGCGCCGGAACTCTCTAAGGGTACCCGTTCGGTTACTGCCCGTTCACCCGGGTGTCTGCCCTGCCCGGCCGGCGTTTGTTCAGCCACAGCAGGCCAAGGACCGGCAGCACCAGGGGCACGAAGCCGTAGCCGCGGCCGAAGAGGGACCAGACGGTGTCGTGCGGGAAGGCGACGGGGTCGAAGAGGCTGAAGGCGCCGACCACGATCACGCCCACGAGTTCCACAAGGACAGCGGCCAGGGACACCTTGAACCAGGTGCGGCCGGGCTTGGCCAGGGAAATCGTGG
This sequence comes from Arthrobacter cupressi, assembly GCF_900099975.1. Lineage (GTDB taxonomy): Bacteria > Actinomycetota > Actinomycetes > Actinomycetales > Micrococcaceae > Arthrobacter > Arthrobacter cupressi. Next base: position 94,309 of record NZ_FNEI01000008.1, on the reverse strand, counting down.
CCACCACGTACACGAGTGCCGCGAAGGCCGAGAGGACGTGCGCCAGGGGCGCTTCGGCGAACTTGGTGGCGATCTGGTAGCCGGCGCGGGCCGTCGCAGAGATCGCGAACACCGCGTAGACGGCGATCAGCAGCCGCCCGGGGCCGGTGTTCCGGGTATCCTGGCCGCTTTCTTCCGCGTTCTTGGGCGTTGTCTCAGTGGACACCTTCGGTGTTTCTTTCATGTCAGTACCAGATCTGGTTCATGCGGGCGGCCATCACCAAGGCGGTGACGCCGACGGCGGCGAGGACGAAGTTGCTCCAGCGGGTCCGTTCCAGGATGGACCAGTAGACGGCGCCCAGCGGGAGCATGAGGGCGGTGGCGAGGTAGCCCCAGAACTCCCAGGCTTCCCCGGAGATCCGCTCCCCCGCGACCACCCGGACGATGGAGCCCACCAGGTAGACGAGCAGGACGAGTTCGACGGCGGCTACCGAGAGAATGGTGATGTCGTTGGGGGCCTTTTTCATGAGGCCCGCGACGAGGCAGATGACGGTGGAGAGCAGACCGACGGCCAGCACCGAATAGAAGTAACCGTCCACGCTCAGCCGGCCGCCTTCTCGTTGCCGGGCGTGAAGACAAGGACCGGCTTGGCGTGGTTGCCGGAGTCTGCCAGCAGTGCCACCAGTTCCCCGGAGGGAGCGAAGGCGGCCACGGGGTTGTCCGGCGTGGCCGCTTCCGGTGTCCCGGCGGCGGGACCGGCAGCGATGCGGCGGCCGTAGGAAATCTCTATGCTCTCGGCGTCGCTGAGTTCACGGCTGGGCATCAGGGCGCGGGCGGCCCGGGAGATCTCCAGGACGTCCAGCTCCTCTGCGAGCTCCTCCAGGGTGCGGGCCTGGTCCAGGGTGTAGGGTCCCACCTTGGTGCGGCGGAGGGCCGTGAGGTGGCCGCCGACGCCGAGCGCCTCGCCGAGGTCGCGGGCCAGGGCGCGGATGTATGTCCCGGAGGAACAATCCACCTCGACGTCGACGTCGACGACGCGTCCGCCGTCGATCCTGCGGATGTCCAGCACGTCGAAGCGGTGGATGGTGACCGGCCGGGCGGCGAGCTTCACTTCCTCGCCCGAGCGGACGCGCGCATAGGAGCGTTCTCCGTTGACCTTGATGGCGCTGACGCTGCTGGGGACCTGCTGGATGTCTCCGCGGAGGGCTGCGACGCCGCGCTGGATTGCTTCGTCCGTCACCGCGCCGGCGCTGTGGGCGGCGGTGACGTCGCCTTCGGCGTCGTCGGTGATAGTGGCTTCACCCAGCCGGATGGTGGCGGAGTAGCTCTTGGTGGTGCCGACGATGAAGCTCAGCAGGCGCGTGGCCTTGTTGATGCCGAGGACGAGGACGCCGGTGGCCATGGGGTCGAGGGTCCCCGCATGGCCGACTTTCCGGGTACCGGCCAGCCTCCGCATCCGTCCAACCACGTCGTGGCTGGTCCATCCCTGCGGCTTGTCGACAATCACCAGTCCAGAAAGCACGCCTCCCAGTATATCTAGTACTCCGTGCGGTTCTCGTTGTGCCGCCAGGCGTCGAAAGGTTCGTCGGCGCCGTCGACCTCTGCGTGCTGCACCGGCAGCAGGTCCGGGCGGCTGCCGTCGAAGTATTCATAGAACACGGCGTCGTCGAATCCGGCGCGGGCGGCGCCGTGCCGGTCCGCGGCGAAGTAGACACGCTCGATCCTGCCCCACAGGGCTGCGGACAGGCACAGCGGGCAGGGTTCGCAACTGGCGTAGAGGACGGCGCCGCTGAGGTCGAAGCTGCCGCTGGCCGCTGCGGCCCGGCGGATGGCCACCACCTCCGCGTGCGCGGTGGGGTCGTTGTCGCGGGTGACCCGGTTGCTGCCTTCGTGGACGGTCCCGTCCGCGGTGACGACGACGGCGCCGAACGGCCCGCCGCCGTCACCGACGTTCTGCACGGCGAGCCGGATGGCGTGTTCGAGATAGCGTCCGGGATCAGGGTCCGCAGTCATGGTCCGATCTTAGCGGCCCCGGTGCGCTGTCTAGCGGCCGTTGTCCTCGTCGATGTCCTCGTCGGCGCGGAGGTCGATGTCCTCTTCGTCGAAGTCGTCCTCGTCGGTGTCTTCATCGCGGGGAGGGTCGCTCTTGTAGGGGTCGGCGTCGCCGGCGTGCGTGGCACCTGCCGCGAGGGCGGCCACCTCGGCGTCGCGCTGCTTGGCGGTGCGCAGCAGTTCTTCCAGGTTGGAGGCGTTCACGGGCACCATGTCCGGGACGAACTCCAGGGTGGGGGTCAGGCGCACGGTGATGTTGCGGCCGACTTCCTGCCGCAGCACGCCCTTGGCCTTCTCGAGTGCCTTGGCGGCATCGGAGTGCGCGGCGTCGTCACCGAAGACGGTGTAGTACACGGTGGCGTGCTGGAGATCGTTGGTGACCCGGGCATCCGTGATGGTGATGGACTCCACGCGCGGATCCTTGACCCGCCGGCCCAATGCCTCGGCAACAACAACCTTAATCCGCTGCGCCAATTTCGCAGCACGTGCCGGATCAGCCATTTCCACTCCTAAGAAAAATCTGGGGTACGACGGCGACTGGCGGCCCTTTCTGGGACCTTGCCGTGAGCTGCCGCGCACTTGAGGTGAGTCTATGACGATGCCGGAGAGTTTTGGGGGCGCCCGGGAGTGGCATCGGGCCTACCGGAGCCGGGCGGCCCGGGATCGCAGATCCCAGGCCGCCCGGCGTAGGGGCGGGGCGCCCTCAAAACTCGGAGGCACCCCAGCCGACAGTTACCCTAGACGCGCGGCTTTTCGCGCATCTCGAAGGTCTCGATGATGTCGCCTTCGGTGAGGTCGTTGTAGGACCCCAGGCCGATACCACATTCGAACCCTTCGCGGACCTCGGTCGCGTCGTCCTTGAAGCGCTTGAGCGAGTCGACGGAGAGGTTCTCCCCGATGACCTTGCCGTCGCGCAGGACGCGGGCCTTGGTGTTGCGGCGGATGATGCCGGAACGGACGATCGAGCCGGCGATGTTTCCGAACTTGGAGGAACGGAAGACTTCGCGGACTTCGGCGGTGCCCAGCTGGAATTCTTCGTATTCCGGCTTGAGCATGCCCTTGAGTGCGAGCTCGATGTCGTCGATCGCCGAGTAGATGACCGAGTAGAAGCGCATGTCCACGCCTTCACGGTCGGCCAGTTCGGCAACGCGCTCGGCCGGCTTGACGTTGAAGCCGATGATGATGGCGTTGTCCACGGTGGCGAGGTTGACGTCGTTCTGGGTGATGGCACCCACGCCGCGGTGAATGACACGCAGCTGCACGTCCTCGTCGCCCACATCGATCTTGAGCAGGGCGTCTTCGAGGGCTTCCACGGCACCGGAGACGTCACCCTTGAGGATGAGGTTGAGGGTGTCGATCTTGCCTTCGGCCACGGCCTTGTCGAAGTCTTCCAGGCTGATGCGCTTGCGGCGCTTGGCCAGGGCGGCGTTGCGGTCGGCTGCTTCACGCTTTTCGGCGATCTGGCGGGCCGTGCGCTCGTCCGGGGTCACCAGGAAGGTGTCACCGGCGCGCGGCACGTTGGACAGGCCGAGCACCTGGACCGGGCGGGACGGCAGTGCAATGTCCAGGGCGTTGCCGTCCTCGTCGAACATTGCACGGACGCGGCCGTGGGCGGTGCCGGCGACAATGGTGTCGCCGACGGCCAGGGTGCCGGACTGCACCAGGACGGTGGCCACGGAACCGCGGCCCTTGTCCAGGTTGGCTTCGATCGCGATGCCTCGTGCGTCCTTGTCCGGGTTGGCGCGCAGGTCCAGCGCGGCGTCCGCGGTGAGCAGGACGGCGTCGATCAGGTCCTCGATGTTCAGGTTCTGGCGGGCAGAGACCTCAACGAACATGGTGTCGCCACCGTATTCTTCGGGAACCAGGCCGTACTCGGTGAGCTGGCCCTTGACCTTGTCCGGGTTGGCGCCGTCCTTGTCGATCTTGTTGACCGCGACGACGATCGGCACGTTGGCCGCCTGGGCGTGGTTGAGCGCTTCCACCGTCTGCGGCATGACGCCGTCGTCGGCTGCGACCACCAGGATGGCGATGTCGGTGACCTTCGCACCACGGGCACGCATGGCGGTGAACGCCTCGTGACCCGGGGTATCGATGAAGGTGATCTCGCGCATCGCACCTTCGTGCTCGTGGCTGATCTGGTAGGCACCGATGTGCTGGGTGATGCCGCCGTGTTCGCCCGCCACCACGTTGGTCTTGCGGATGGCGTCGAGCAGGCGGGTCTTACCGTGGTCGACGTGGCCCATGACGGTGACAACCGGCGGGCGCGCCTCGAGGACGTCGTCGCCTTCGGCTTCCAGTTCGGCTTCGAGGTCGATGTCGAAGGAATCCAGCAGCTCGCGTTCTTCGTCTTCCGGGGAGACGACCTGGACCTTGTAGCCCAGTTCTTCACCCAGCAGTGCAAAGGTGTCCTCGTCGAGGGACTGCGTGGCGGTGGCCATTTCACCGAGGTGGAACAGCACGGTCACCAGCGCGGCGGGGTTTGCCTCGATCTTGTCGGCGAAGTCCGTGATGGAGGAGCCGCGGCGGAGACGGACAACGGTGCTGCCGTCGCCGCGGGGCACCGAAACGCCGCCCAGGGACGGAGCACTCATCTGCTCCAGTTCCTGGCGCTTTGCACGCTTCGACTTGCGCTGCTTGCCACGGCCTGCGCCGCCCTTGCCGAAGGCACCCTGGGTGCCGCCGCGGCCGCGGCCGCCCTTGCCGAAACCGCCGCCTGCGGGAGCTCCGCCGCCGCCGGTGCCGGGAGCACCGCCCGGACGGCCGGGGCCGCCGGGACGTCCGGCACCGCCCGGACGGCCTGCTCCGGGAGCGGGGCGTTCGGTGCGGTTAGGCATCATGCCCGGGGTCGGGCGGGGGCCGCCGGGGCGCGGAGCACCCGGACGGGGTGCACCCGGACGCGGAGCGCCGGGGCGCGGGCCGCCGGCACCGGCTGCCGGGCGGGGACCGCCGGCGCCTGCAGCGGCGGGACGCGGACCGCCGGGGCGTTCGCCTTCGGTGCGTGCGCCGCCGGGACGCGGCATGCCCTGGGAGGTTGCGAAGGGGTTGTTGCCCGGGCGCGGAGCACGGTCGCCTTCACCGCGGCCGCGGGGCATGCCCTGGGACGTCGCGAAGGGGTTGTTGCCGGGACGCGGGCCGCCGGGGCGCGGAGCCTGGCCCGAACGTGCCGGAGCGGGAGCTTCGCTGCGGGGTGCCGGACGGGCACCGGGCTTGGCGGATACCGGGTTTGCCGCGGGCGCGGCGCTGGCTGCCGCCGGAGCAGCAGGGGCTGCCGGAGCGGGGGCCTTGGGTGCGGCCGGGCCGGGAACCGGACCGGGACGCGAAGCAGCGGGGGCTGCCGGTGCGTTCGAGGCTGCCGGAACCTTCGGGGCGGCGGGGGCCGCAGGCGCTGCTGCCGGGGCTGCACCCGCACCCGGGTAGGCATTGCGAAGCTTCCGCACAACGGGAGCTTCGATGGTGGAGGAAGCGGAACGGACGAATTCGCCCAGTTCCTGCAGTTTTGTCACTGCTTCCTTGGAGGTGATTCCGAGCTCTTTCGCGAGCTCGTGGACGCGGTACTTGGCCACTTTTCTCCTGTCTCGGTCCGCACCGAGCCAGGTACGAACCGTCTACTTCTTACTGCGGACCTCCGCCGCGGATGCAGCTGAAAGGCCCTGTGCAGAGCGCAACAAAGTTGTCATCGTTGCGTACTCATCGCTGGGAACTCATCGGGTTTCCATCAGTTTTCTGACCCGCTTTCAGGTTTGGACGGTTGTTCCGTGGGGGCCGGAGCCTCCGCGGGTGGCATGCCTGCAAGGTAGCGTTCGACGGCGGCCGTGTCGTTCGCGCCCGCGAGGGCACGGGCGAAAGCGCGCCGTTTGGTTGCCAGCATCAGGCAGTTGCCGCTGGGGTGCAGCCACGCACCCCGGCCAGCCATCCGGCGTCGTACATCCACCAGGACGACGGGAGACCTGCCGCCTTCGGCGACCAGCCGGATCAGCTCATTCCGGGTTCCGTGTTTCCGGCATCCGATGCAGGTCCGCACGGGCTGGTGCCCGCGTGAAACGGGTGCGGCCACTGGGTGTTCAACCATCCTCAGTGCCCTAACCCGTCCTTCTTCGTTCCTGCTTCCCGGCACGACCGTAAACGGCGCCAAGGAAAACGGATACCGGACGCAAGCCCGGCCCTAACCAGTCTAGTCCCCCGGGAGCCCGGCCACCGAATCCGCGCAGGTCCGGCCCGGGTTTCCGGGGAAAGCCGCGGGCCGCCTAGTTGCCCTGGCCCTGCGCGGCGTCGGAGACGATATCGATGCGCCAGCCGGTGAGTTTGGCGGCGAGGCGGGCGTTCTGCCCTTCCTTGCCGATGGCGAGCGAGAGCTGGTAGTCCGGGACCACCACGCGGGCGGAGCGGGTGGATTCGTCGATGATGGTGACGGAATTCACACGCGACGGCGAGAGCGAGTTGGCGATGAAGGTGGCCGGATCCTCGCTAAAGTCGACGATGTCGATCTTTTCGTCGTTCAGTTCGGTCATGACGGCGCGCACGCGGGAACCCATTTCGCCGATGCAGGCGCCCTTGGCGTTGATACCCGCGGCGTTGGCCTTGACGGCCATCTTGGTCCGGTGGCCGGCTTCGCGGGCCAGCGCGACGATCTCCACCGAGCGGTCAGCGATCTCCGGCACTTCGAGTTCGAACAGCTTCCGGACCAGGCCGGGGTGCGAACGGGACAGGGTGATGGAGGGACCCTTGGCGCCGCGGTGCACGTCCACCACGTAGGCGCGCAGGCGGCTGCCATGTGTGTACTTCTCGCCGGGGACCTGCTCGGGCGGAGGCAGGAGTGCCTCGACGGTGCCGAGGTTGACCTGGATCATGTGCGGGTTGTTGCCCTGCTGGATCAGGCCCGCCACCAGTTCGCCCTCGCGGCCCTTGAACTCGCCCAGGACGTTGTCGTCCTCGACGTCGCGCAGGCGCTGCAGGATGATCTGGCGCGCGGTGCTGGCCGCGATCCGGCCGAACCCGGCCGGGGTGTCCTCGAACTCTCCGACGGCTTCGCCGTCGTCGTTGAACTCGGTGGCCCAGATGGTCACGTGGCCGCTCTTGCGGTCCAGTTCGGCGCGGGCTTTCTCGTAGGCGCCGGGCGTCTTGTGGTAGGCCACCAGAAGGGCCTGCTCGATGGTGGGGATCAGGAGGTCAAGGGGGATCTCGCGCTCTCGCTCCAGGAGCCTCAGCGCACTCATGTCAATATCCATTAGGCCTCCTCGGAAGGTCCGTTGTGCTCGTCTGCCAGCCCGGCCTCGTCGAGGTGGCTGAATTCAATTTCGACTTTTCCTTGCCGGATCCTGTCGAAGGAAAGCTTCACGGGGTCGCCCTGCTTGGGCTTCATCCCCTTCTTGACCTCGAGTTCCGGGATCAGGGTCACGCCGTCGTCGTCGACGGACTGGATCCTTCCGGTGACGTTCTCGCCCTGGATGACGTTGACCTTCACCATGCGGCCGCGGGCGCGGTGCCAGTGGCGGGGTTCGGTCAGCGGGCGCGAGACGCCGGGCGAGGAGACTTCGAGGTCGTAGGGCCGGCCGTCGTCGTGCGGATCGTTGTCCAGCACGTCGGACAAGGCCCGGGAGATTTCAGCGATGACGTCAAGGCTCACGCCGCCGGTTTCCTCCTGCGGGAGGTCGATGACCACCTGGACGGTGCGGTGCGAGCCCGCCACCTGGACCGTGACGTCCTCGAGGTACAGCCGGTTGGCCTGGACCACGGGCTCCAGCAGGGCCTTGAGCCTGCTTTCTTCGGGGTTCCCGGCGCCTGCCGCCTGCGCTCCAGCCTGGTCTGTTGAAGTCCTGGCTTCCGAATGACTCACTGGCCAGCCGCCTCCCGTTCGATGTTGTTGTGAGTACTAGGGTATCGAGTTTCAGGACAGGGTGGTGCACCGCGGTTCCTCCGGCGGCCCCCGCACATGACACCATGGACTGTTGTGAATGACGAGAGTGCGGAAAATCCGGAGCGCCCTGCGGAAAATCAAGGGATGCCCCGCTGGGTGAAGGCCCTGCTTGTGTCGTTGCTCGCAGTTCTCGTCCTCGGCACCGGAGTGGTGCTGCTGCCCTCGCGGGAACAGCCAGATCCGGAGCCCCCGTTTTCCGAGACGGCACGGGCAACCGCCTACGCGGAAACGCGCGCCCTGCTAGATGGTGCGAGTGCCGCGGGCAGTTCGCCGGCCACGGTGACCCTGCTGGAAAGCCAGGCCCGGGCGTTGCTTGCGCCCGCTCCGGCGTCCGCCGCCCCCTCGGGTGCCGTTTCGTCAGCCCCGTCCGCCCCGGCCGGCAAGGCGGCCTTCCTCGGCGGGCTGGCCCGCAGTGCCGCACAGCGCCTCGCGGATGCCGGAAAGAGCGACGGCGGAACGGCCCGCCTGCTCGCCGCGGTCGGCACGGCGCAGTTGCTGGAGTCCGGGCGGCTCGCCCGGGCATGGGGGCTGCCCCTACCCGCCCAACCCGCGCTGCCGGAGTCCCCCGCACCGTCCTCCTCTGTGCTGTCGTCCCCCGCGCTGTCCTCCCCCGCGCCGTCCTCATCTTCACCGGAGGCCTCCTGCCCCGCCGGTGGCAGCACCGCGGCGCCAAGCACTGCGACGGACGACGCGGGGGCTCCCGGCCCCGGCGAGGCGCTGGCCGCCGTCGTGCGCGCCGAACAGGAAGCCGTGTATATCTATCAGGTGGCCCGCACGCGGCTGGAGGGAACAGCGGCGGCGACGGCGGCGCGGGACCTGGCCGGCCACCAGGACCTTCTGCGTGAAGCCGAAGCCCTGGCCCGGCAACTGTGCACCGAACCGCCGCCGCGCGAGGCCGGGTACCGGCTGCCGGCCGGCTTCGCGTCCCAGGCGGCGGCGCTCGGGGAACAGGAATCGGCGGCCCTTCCGGCCTACGGTGAACTGGTGGCCCTGTCCGACGGCGGGACCCGGAACTGGGCGATCGCCGGCCTGCTGGACAGCGCCCGCCGGATGGAGTCCTGGGGGACGTTGTCCGGAGCCCTGCCGGGGCTCTCGGTTGACCCTGCGGCCCTGCCGGAACTGCCCGGAAGCACGGCCGCTCCGGCGCCGTAGGCCAGCCTTGCTTTGCTGGCGCCTGCGGCCGTGGAGTGCTTGGCTGGAGCCATGGCATCCACCGAAAAGGCCGCACGCCACGACAACGAACCGCACGAGAACGATCTTGCCCGCAGGCTGAACTGGCTGCGCGCCGGAGTGCTTGGGGCCAACGACGGGATTGTTTCCGTGGCGGCGATCGTGGTGGGCGTCGCCGGTGCCACCACAAACACCGGTGCGATCCTGGCCGCCGGTGCCGCGGGCGCGCTGGGCGGTGCCGTTTCCATGGCGCTGGGCGAGTATGTGTCGGTGAGCAGCCAGAGCGACAGCCAGAGGGCCCTGATCGAGAAGGAGCGCCGGGAACTCGAAGAACAGCCCGAAGAGGAGCTGTCCGAACTCGCCGCCATCTACGAGGCCAAGGGGCTGAGCTCCGGGACTGCGTGGACCGTGGCGAAGGAACTGACGGCGCACAACGCGCTGGCGGCCCACCTGTCCGCCGAGTTGAACATTGATGAGGACGGCATCGTCAGTCCGTGGCACGCGGCGTTCGCCTCCGCGGTCGCCTTCACCCTGGGCGCCCTGCTCCCCCTGGTGTCGATCCTGCTCCCGCCGCCGGCCCTGCGGGTTCCGCTGACGTTCGCCTCGGTGCTGCTGGCGCTGGCCCTGACCGGCGCGGTGGGTGCCTGGATCGGCGGCAGCTCCAGAACCCGGGCCGCCGTCCGGGTGGTGCTCGGCGGCGCCCTTGCCCTCGCCGCGACGTTCAGCCTGGGCAGCCTGCTGGGGTCGACCGGGGTCATCTGAGGCTGCCGGTTCCGAAAGGGCCTGGCGTTGCTTAACGATGCGGCCTGGGGCGGGGGCACCCGTTTGCCGTTTCTTGTCGGAAACCGGCATTCAGAGCGACCACAAATGGCAATAGCTTGACCGGCGCGCTCAGGCGCCTGGTCTCAGGCTGGACCGGGGTCCCAGCCGCGTTCCAGGAGAGCCTTCCGGTCCCTCGTCACGGCTGATGTCGCTGCGGCGCTGGGCCGGCGTAGCGTGGTGGCCGCCGTCGTACTGGATGGCAACTTTGTACTCCTCGTACGACATGTCCGGGGGCCCAGGGCACGGCGTTGTCCGCCCAAAGGCGAAGATCCCCAGGTTCTCGGGCGCAGAGCCCTCCCGCCCCTGGCCCGGACCCCGGCGCTGGACAAGCCCGGCTTCCGCGGCCCGGGAGGGCGGTGGGGATAGTCTGGCAGGTATGAGGAGCCATATTCCGGTGCCGGCTGACCTGCGGGCGCGCTATTCGCGCACCGCGGAGGGACGGGCATGGCTTGCGGCGCTCCCGGGACACCTCGAGGCCGGTCTGGAACGCTGGGGGCTCACCGCCGACCTGCCGCCGGGGGCGGAGCCCTGGAACGGCCACGGCGGAGTGGTGCTGCCCGTGCTGCGGGACGGCGCGCCAGCCGTGCTCAAAGTGGCGTTCCCGCATCCGGAAGCCGTGGTGGAGTCCCGCGCCCTCGCCCTGTGGAACGGGCACGGCGCCGTGCGGCTGCTGGAAGCGGACCAGGACAGCTGTTCCATGCTCCTGGAAAGGCTCGACGCCGGCCGCTGGCTGCAGGATGCCCCGCTGGACCGCGCACGGGACGTATGGGGATCTGTGGTGCGGCAACTCAGCATCGATGCCGCCGACGGCCCCGCCTGGGAGGAGTTCGAGCACGCGGCGGCGAAGGCCGAGCGCTGGAGCGATGAGCTTCCGGCCGAGTGGGAGCACTTGGGCCGGCCCTTCCCCCGCTGGCTCCTGGAAGCGGCCCTGGAGGTGTGCCAGACCCGCGGCGCCGTGGGCCGGCGGGCAGGCCGGGACGTCCTGGTCCACGCCGACCTGCATTTCATGAACATCCTTCCCCTTCCCGGCACCGGCGCTGTGCCCGACGCCGGCAGTTACCGTGCCATCGATCCGCAGCCGGTGATCGGCGAGGCCGAGTTCGGGGTTGCCCCCGTGCTGTGGAACCGGATCGCCGAACTGCCGCGGTCCTCCCCCGAACTGGCGCTGCTGGAACGGTGCACCGACTTCAGCAACGCCGCCGGCCTGGACCCGGAAACGGCCCGGCAATGGAGCCTGACCAGGGAGGTGCAGAACGCGCTGTGGTCCGCCGCGAAGCCCGGGCACGACGGCGACCTCGCCCGCTCCCTGTGGGTAGCCAGCACCCTGGCCGGGCGGACCCTGGAGGGCCTGCCTGCCGCCCACGAACTGCCGGAACCCGGCGGCGCGGCCCTCCGTTAAGCGCCCAGAAATCCAGCCGCCCTCAGCTAGGCGGTCGCGGCGAGGGCGTCCCTGATGGTCTGCACTGAGGTGTCGATGTCATCACTGTCGGTGGACCAATTGCTGACCGAAACCCTGAGGATGTCCCGCCCGTGCCAGCGCGATCCGGACATCCACACCCGGCCGTCGGCCATGATGTACTCGGTCACGGCCCGGGTGCGGGCGTCGCTGCCGAAGGCCAGCGAGAGCTGGGTGTAGACAACGTCGTTGAGCACCTCGACGCCGGGCACGTCGGCGAGCCGGGCCGCCAGATCCGCCGTGCAGGCCGCACGCCCGGCAACCAGGGCGCGGACGCCGTCGGCCCCCAATGCACGCAACGCTGCCCAGACCGGAACCCCGCGGGCGCGGCGGGACAGTTCCGGGGACTTTTCCATCGGGTCCCCCGGACCGTGGTCCTCCTGGGGCAGGTATTCGGCGTGCATGCCGATGGCAGGGCGCAGGGCGGCGACGTCGCGCACCACCACTATCCCGGCGTCGTACGGAGCGTTCAGGGTCTTGTGGGCGTCGGTCCCCCAGGAATCAGCCAGGGCCACCCCGTCCCACAGCGGCCGCAATTCGGGCACCGCGGCCGCCCAGAGGCCGAAGGCGCCGTCGACGTGAACCCACGCATCATGTTCCTTCGCGGCGGCGATGGCCTCGGGGAAAGGATCGAACGCGCCCGAATGGATGTTGCCTGCCTGGAGGCACACGATGGCGGGCCCCTTGCCGCTCTCGAGCGCCCGGCGCAGGGCCGCGGCTTCGATCCTGCCCTGGGCGTCCGCCGGAACCACTTCGGGCGCGCCGAGACCCAGGAAGCGCAGCGCCATGTCCAGGCTCTCGTGCCGTTCGGCTCCTGCCAGGACACGCAGCACGGGAGCGCCGTTGAGGCCGTTGGCGTTCACATCCCAGCCGGCGGCCTCCAGTTGGCGCCACCGCGCCGCCGCCAGGGCCGTGAAATTGGCCATGCTCGCCCCGGTGGTGAAGCCGACGTCGGAGCCTTCCGGCAGCCCGAGGAGTTCCAGCAGCCACTGGCCCGCGGCCTGTTCGATCGCCGCCGTCGCGGGCGAAGCAAAACGCAGGCCGGTGTTCTGGTCCCAGGCCGAGACCAGCCAGTCCGCGGCCATGGCCGAGGGCAGTGTCCCGCCGATCACCCAACCGAAGAAGCGGCCGGATTGCATGGCCATTAGCCCGGGTTCGGCATTGCGCGCCAGGAAATCAATGAGCTGTTCAGGATCCATGCCCTCAGCGGGCAGGGGACCGCCGAACGCCGAGTTGACCTGGTCCGCCGTCTTCGATGGCCTGACCTGCCGTGCCGGCAGCGCTTGCAACCATGCCTTGGCGTGCTCCGCCGCGCGCCCGAGAACCCGCTCGTACTCACCGGAATCGGCCCACATGGGAGCATGCTACGCCTGTGCGCAGCGGGAAGACATGGCTTCTTGTCAGTGCCCCGTCATAGGGTACGGACCATGGAAATCATCCTTGTTCCCGGGTTCTGGTTGGATGCCTCGTCATGGTCGGAGGTGACCCCGCCGCTCGTCGACGCCGGCCACCGGGTCAGGCCCTTGACTTTGCCGGGCCTTGAGTCTGTTGACGCACCGCGGGCCGGAATCGGCCTTCGAGACCACATCGATGCGGTGGCCGCCGCGGTGGACAGCGCCGAAGGGCCGGTGGTGCTGGTGGGCCATTCGGGCGGCGGCGCCATCATCCACGGCGTGCTCGATGCCCGCCCGGACCGCGTCGCCCGGGCGATCTACGTGGACAGCGGGCCGCTCGGCGAGGGCGGCGTCATCAACGACGAACTGCCCGTGGACGGGGACGACATTCCGCTGCCGGCCTGGGACGTGTTCGAGGACGCCGACCTCGTGGACCTGGACGACGAGCTCCGCGAGATGTTCCGCAACCGCGCCATCCCCCAGCCCAAGGGCGTGGCCTTCGACAAGCAGCGCCTGAATGACGAGCGGCGGTATGAGGTTCCGGCCACGATCATCGCTTGCGAATTCCCGTCGGGCATGCTCCGCGAATGGATGGCAGCCGGTTCGCCCTTCACGGCCGAGCTCGCCCGGATGAAGGACGTGGACTTCGTGGATCTCCCCACCGGCCACTGGCCGCAGTTCACCCGCCCGGCAGAGCTCGGCGAGGCGATCCTTGCCGCCGTCGAACGCACCGCGGATGCCACCGCCGGTTAGGCCAGGTCCTGCCAGACGTCGATGCTGAGTTTGATGATCAGTGCTGCCACCACCAGGAGGAACACGGCGCGGACGAACTTGCTGCCCTTCTGCACCGCGGTGCGGGCACCGAGGTAGCCGCCGGCCATGTTGGCGGCGCCGAGCAGCAGGCCGACGCCCCATAGGAGGGAGCCGTGCGGCAGGAAGAACAGCAGGGCCCCGGCGTTGGTGGCCATGTTGACGATCTTGGCCTTGGCGCTGGCTTCGAGGAAGGCATAGCCCATCGCGGACACGAGGGCGATCACCAGGAAGGAGCCGGTGCCGGGGCCGATCAGTCCGTCGTAGAAACCGATCACCGCACCGATCAGGCAGGCCACCACGTAATGCTTGTGGCCGTCGTGCCGGAGGGCGGTGAGTTCGCCGGCGTTGGGCCGCAGCGCGGTGAAGAGCGCGACGACGACGAGCGCCACCACGATGATCGGCTTGAACACCGAGGCGGGCAGGTTCGCCGCGAGCAGCGCCCCGCCGAAGCTTCCGGCCAGCGCGATCACGGCCATTGGCACGGCGGTCTTCAGGTCCGGGCCCACCCTGCGGTAGTAGGTGGTGGCGCTGGTGGCGGTGCCGAAGATGGAGCCCATCTTGTTGGTGGCCAGCGCCTGGACCGGGGTGATGCCCGGGACCAGGAGGAGGGCGGGGAGCTGGATCAGTCCCCCGCCTCCCACCACGGCGTCCACCCATCCGGCGGCGAAACCGGCCACCACGATCATGAGGAGCGTGGCGGCCTCGATCGATTCGAAGCCGGAAATCACTTCTGGCGGACGGCGTTGACCACGTAGTCCACGGCCTTTTCGACGGCGACGTCCTCGGCTTCGCCGCTGCGGCGGTCCTTGATCTCCACGACGCCGTTCGCCAGGCCCTTGCCGACAGCCAGGATGGTGGGCACGCCCACGAGCTCGGCGTCACCGAACTTCACCCCGGGGGATACCTTGGGGCGGTCGTCGTAGATGACGTCCAGGCCGGCGGCTTCCAGTTCGGCGGAGAGCTTCTCCGCGGCGGCAAAGATTTCCTCGCCGCGGCCGACAGCCACCACGTGCACGTCCGCGGGTGCCACCGAGCGGGGCCAGATGAGGCCGCGGTCGTCATTGTTGGATTCGGCCAGGGCGGCCACGGCGCGGGTGACGCCCACACCGTAGGAACCCATGGTCACTACGACCTGCTTGCCGTTCTGGTCCAGGACCTTCAGGTCGAGGGCTTCGGCGTACTTGCGGCCGAGTTGGAAGATGTGTCCCATCTCGATGCCGCGTGCCAGTTCCAGGGGGCCGCTGCCGTCGGGGGCGGGGTCGCCTGCGCGCACCTCGGTGCATTCGATGACGCCGTCCCAGGTGAAGTCGCGCCCGGCCACAAGGTCGTAGACGTGCTTTCCGGCCTGGTTGGCTCCGGTGATCCAGGCGGTGCCGCTGACAACGCGGGGATCAACGAGGTACAGGAGCTTGGTGGAGCTTTCGCTGCCCAGCAGGGGTGCGTCCAGCGTGAGACCGGGGCCAAGGTAGCCCTTGACAATGAGGGGCTGCTTCTTGAGGTCGTCCTCGTTGGCGGCTTCCAGGCCGATCTCGCCGGCCACCGGCAGGAAGGCGCCGATGTTGGCCTCGACGCGCTTGAGGTCCACGGCGCGGTCGCCGGGGACGCCGATGACGACGAGCTGGCGCTCACCGGTGGGCAGCGTCACGGCGAGCACGACGTTCTTGAGCGTGTCCGCGGCAGTCCATGCGCCGCCGTCGGCCTCGCTGCGGGGGGCGAGTTCGTTCGACGCGGCGACGAGGGTTTCGATCGTGGGGGTGTCCGGGGTGTCCAGGACACGGGCCGCGGGGGCGTCACTGAAGTCGATGGCTTCGGGCGCCACGGTGGTGACGGCCTCGACGTTGGCCGCGTAGCCGCCGGCGGAACGGACGAAGGTGTCTTCGCCGATCTCGGTGGGGTGCAGGAATTCTTCGCTCTTGGACCCGCCCATGGCACCGGCGGTGGCGGTGACCGGGACGACTTCCAGGCCCAGGCGTTCGAAGATCTTCACGTAGGCGGCCCGGTGCGCGGCGTAGCTGGCGTCCAGGCCGGCGTCGTCCACGTCGAAGGAGTAGGAGTCCTTCATGATGAACTCGCGGCCGCGGAGGAGGCCTGCGCGCGGGCGGGCTTCGTCGCGGTACTTGTTCTGGATCTGGTAGATGCTCAGGGGCAGGTCCTTGTACGAGGAGTACAGGTCCTTGACCAGGAGGGTGAAGACTTCCTCATGCGTGGGGGCGAGCAGGTAGTCGGCCTGCTTGCGGTCCTTCAGGCGGAAGATGCCCTCGCCGTATTCGGTCCAGCGGTTGGTGGCCTCGTAGGGTTCCTTGGGAAGCAGGGCAGGAAAGTGCACTTCCTGGGCGCCGATCGCTGCCATTTCCTCGCGGATGATCTGCTCCACCTTGCGCAGCACGCTCAGGCCCAGCGGCAGCCAGGTGTAGATGCCGGGAGCGGCGCGGCGGATGTAACCCGCCCGGACCAGCAGCTTGTGGCTGGCGACCTCGGCGTCGACGGGATCTTCACGCAAGGTGCGCAGGAACAGCTGGGACAGGCGAACGACCACGGGCAAATCCGTTTCTGTGGCAAGGGATGGCAAAAACTACTGACTACTAATCTACCGGCTGGCCGCCCGCGTCTTTGCCGCCCGCCGACGCCCGGGCCGCCTTCGCGGGGGCGCGCAGGAGTCCATTGACGGTGGCAGGCGGCAGGTCTACCTTGAATTCATCGGGTGATGAATTCGTTTCCGGAGGTCGCCATGAACCGGCACGTAGCAGAACCAGCAGGCGTTGCCCCGGCCGTTGAGGCCAGCGGAGTCCACGTCAACCGCGGCCGGACCAGGATCCTGCGCGGCCTGGATTTCACGATCGGCGCCGGTCGGATCACCGGCCTGCTCGGCCCTTCGGGCAGCGGGAAGACGACGCTCATGCGGGCCATCGTGGGGGCGCAGCGCCTTTCCGCCGGCGCCGTCACCGTGCTGGGCCAGCCCGCGGGCGCCGCAGCCCTGCGGCACGACGTCGGATACGTCACCCAGTCCCCCAGCGTCTATCCGGATCTCAGCGTCGAAGCGAACGTCCGGTACTTCGGGGCGATGCACGGCGCGACGGCGGCCGACACCGCCGAGGCGATCGCCGCCGTCGGGCTCGAGGACCTCGCCCGGCAGCGGACAGCCGATCTTTCGGGAGGCCAGTCCAGCCGGGTGTCGCTGGCCTGTGCCCTGGTGTCGCACCCCGGGCTGCTGGTCCTGGACGAACCCACCGTGGGCCTGGACCCGGTGCTGCGCGCGGAGCTCTGGGAGCGCTTCGCCACAATGGCGGCCTCCGGAACCACGCTGCTGGTCTCCAGCCACGTGATGGAGGAGGCCTCGCACTGTTCCTCGCTCCTGCTGTTGCGCGAAGGCCTGCTGATGGCCAGCCTCACCCCTG
This sequence comes from Arthrobacter cupressi, assembly GCF_900099975.1. Lineage (GTDB taxonomy): Bacteria > Actinomycetota > Actinomycetes > Actinomycetales > Micrococcaceae > Arthrobacter > Arthrobacter cupressi. Next base: position 77,314 of record NZ_FNEI01000008.1, on the reverse strand, counting down.
CCGAGCTCGGCGAACGCGGACACAGCACCGACCTTGAACAGGCGTTCCTGCACCTGATCCGGGAGGCGGAAGGCAAACCTTCCCGCACGGACCGCAATGAAAGCCAGGTGGCATGATGAATCCCCGCATGATGCTGGCGACGAGCCGGCGGGTCCTGGAGCAGCTGCGGCACGACCGCCGCAGCATCGCGCTGATCCTGGTGGTGCCGGCCCTGCTGCTGACCGCCGTGTACTACCTCTACGAGAACGAGACCCTGCCGCCGGGCATGCCGCGCACCTTCGACCGTGTGGGCCTGATGATGCTCGCGATCTTCCCGTTCGTGGTGATGTTCCTGGTCACCTCAATCACCATGCTGCGCGAGCGGACCACCGGCACCTTGGAGCGGCTGCTGACGACGCCGATCCACAAGGCGGACCTGTTGTTCGGCTACGCGATCGCGTTCTCGATCATGGCGGCCCTGCAGTCGCTCGTGGCGACGGCGGTGGCGTATTGGATCTTCGACCTGGACATCAAGGGCAGCCCCGGGTACGTGGTGATGATCGCCGTCATCAACGCCGTGCTGGGGGTGGCCCTGGGCCTGCTGTGCTCGGCGTTCGCGCGGACCGAGTTCCAGGCGGTCCAGTTCATGCCCGTGGTGGTGGTCCCGCAGATTCTTCTCTGCGGCCTGTTCGTGCCGCGGGAGCGCATGAACGACGTGCTGGAGAGCATTTCGAACGTGCTGCCGCTGACGTTCTCCGTGGATGCCCTCAAGGAGATCGCGGCCAACAGCGAGGCCACGCAGCTCCTGTGGGATGACGCGGCCACGATCGGTGTCATCGTGCTGGTGGTCCTGGTGCTGGCCTCGCTGACCCTTCGGCGGCAGACCCGATGAGCGGGCTTCCCTCGCTGCACGGGACCGTGCCTGCGTCCCGGCGGGGCCGCCGCGTCGGCACGAACGATTCGCGCGAGCTCATCCTCGCCGCGGCCCGGCGGCTCTTCGCCGAGCACGGCTTCGACGGCACGAGCCTGCGGCAGGTTGCCCGCGAGGCAGGGGTGGATCCGGCCCTGGTGCACCATTTCTTCAAAGGCAAGGACGAGCTCTTCGCGCTCAGCGTGGACCTCCCGGCGGATCCGGCGGAGGTCCTGGCCGGCGTCGAGTCCCTCGATCCGGGGCAGCGCGCGGAGGAAATCGTGCGGGCTGTGCTGCGGCTATGGGAGAGCCCTGCGCAGCACAGCCTGGTGGCGTTCCTGCGCGGCACCATCGGTTCCAAGGCCAAGACGGCCATGCTGCGGGAACTGGTGACCCGGACCGTCCTGCAGCGCATCATGGCAGGGCTTCCGGGCACGCCCGAAGAACGCGCGTTGCGCGGGAATCTCGTGGCCACGCAGGTGGTGGGCCTGATGCTGGTCCGGTACGTGGTCCGGCTGGAGCCCCTGGCCTCGGCAGCGCCGGATGAGGTGGTGAGGCTGGTTGCCCCGAACATCCGGCGCTACCTCGCGGAGCCTTTGTGACCGGGGCGCCGCTGTGACGCTTACTTGATCAGGGCCGCAATGTCGTCGAGGGTCTCGGCTGCCTGTTTCGTCTCCAAGGCAACGTTGCCGGCACTGACGTAATTGCTGGTAATCACGACACCGCCCTTCAAGGCGGTCACCATGATCTGTGTTGTCACGACTGTACCGACCGTACTGGTCGCCTTCACGGCGAAGGTGCCCGGAGTCGCCGTGGCCACGGGAACCTCCGTCATGGAAGACTCCGCCTTCTGACCCGCCACCTCAATGACCATGTGCCGGCATGTCTTGGCCTGTTCCTTGTTCCGGGCGTAGATGGCCGAAAGCTTCGCCTGATCCAGGCCGGAGACGAGGCTCACGGTCTGGACCGGTGACGCGCTGCCCGACGGCCTCGCCACCGCGACCGCCATGCTTGCACCCTGAACCGCCTGGAAGCTTCCGGCGAGGGCGGCACCGCCGCATGCCGCCGGGGTGACTTTCATGGACGAGATCATGCTCTTGGCCGCGTCAACTCCCTGCAGCAGTTGGTCTTCCGGCATCGCGACGAACGGCGCCCCTTCGGCGTTGTCGATACTTTCGAAGAGTTCCGCCAGTTCGGCGTTCGTGTACTTCTTGAACGCCACGGTCGGGGTCGGCGTGGGGGTCGGACTGGGCGTCTTGCTCTGGACCGTCGCTGAGGACGGCGCCGGAGCGGGGGCCGCGCAGGCCGAGACGGAAAGGACGACGGCGGCCGAGACGGCCAGGACAATACGAGGTGCGTTATACAAGATCCCCCCAGAGGATGCGAACGGGCCGGGTGGCCTGCAGTATGGCTGCAGGTACTTCCGAGTGCCTCCCTGCATTAATAGAGCACAGTAGCGAAGGTTCCCAGCTGCTGGAATCCCACCCGTTCATAACTCGCCCGCGCACGCAGGTTGTAGTGGTTGACGTAGAGGCTGGTGATGGGGGCGAACGTCTGTGCCAGCTTCACGACGGCGGCCATGTAGCCGGCGCTCAGGCCCTGCCCGCGGATGGCGGGGTTGAGCCACACGCCCTGGACCTGGCTCACGTCCGGGGTCACGGCGCCGAGCTCGGCCTTGAAGAGCACGCGCCCGCCATCGATGTGCACGAGTGAATGTCCCTGCCGGATCAGTCCCGCCACCCGGCGGCTGTAGAAGTCCTCGCCGCCCAGGAACGGCGAATAGCCCACTTCCTCTTCGAACATCGCGGCGCAAGCAGGAAGGATCAGCTCGAAGTCGGCCATGTCGCCGAAGCCCAGGTGCGGGTTGGCCGGGATATCCGGCTCCCCCGAGATCGTCATCAGTGGCTGTTCGGCACGCACCTCGTGGGCCAGGTGCCCGTGCGGCTCCAGGGCCGCGTGGAGGGCGAGCACTGGTTCGGCGGGACCGAAGATCGACGCGTAGCGGCGCCCGGCCCGGTGCACCGCCTGGGCGATGTACGGGGCCAGCCCGGGATCCAGCTGGACCGGAACCAGGTTCGCCCCGGCCCAGCAGGCACCCAAGAGCGCGCCGCCGTCGAACACCCCGAAAATCCGGGCACCCGCCGCCGTCGGCGAGGCACTCCCGTGCGACCCCAGCTGGGACAGAATGAACACATTCGCCACAGGGTCTTCCAGGGCAAGTGCGCGCAATTGCGCCGTATCGGCGCCCTCCAGGATCCGGACGGTCAATCCGTCCGGCGCAGTCTCGTTACGAGACGCTAACCACGGGGCTACCCTTGACAGCATCTTCGCCATCGGCCTCCCCCATCTCTTCAGCGATACGCATGGCCTCTTCGATCAGTGTCTCAACAATTTCGCTCTCGGGGACAGTCTTGATGACCTCACCCTTCACAAAGATCTGACCCTTGCCGTTGCCGGACGCCACACCAAGGTCGGCTTCGCGGGCCTCGCCCGGGCCGTTCACGACGCAGCCCATCACGGCCACGCGCAGCGGAACCTCCATACCCTCCAGGCCTGCGGTGACCTGCTCGGCGAGGGTGTAGACGTCCACCTGGGCACGGCCGCATGACGGGCAGGAGACAATTTCCAGCTTGCGCGGACGCAGGTTCAAGGACTGCAGGATCTGGTTGCCGACCTTGATTTCCTCCACCGGCGGGGCGGAAAGGGATACCCGGATGGTGTCGCCGATGCCCTTGGACAGCAGGGCGCCGAAGGCAGTGGCGGACTTGATGGTGCCCTGGAAGGCCGGGCCGGCCTCGGTGACGCCAAGGTGCAGGGGCCAGTCGCCCTTTTCCGCGAGCATCTCGTAGGCGGCCACCATCACCACGGGGTCGTTGTGCTTCACGGAAATCTTGAAGTCGTGGAAGCCGTGCTCTTCGAACAGTGAAGCCTCCCAGACGGCGGATTCGACCAGCGCCTCGGGCGTGGCCTTGCCGTACTTCTTCAGGATGCCGGGCTCCAGGGAGCCGGCGTTGACGCCGATCCGGATGGAGGTTCCGTGGTCCTTGGCGGCCCGCGCGATTTCCTTGACCTGGTCATCGAACTTGCGGATGTTGCCTGGGTTCACGCGCACCGCGGCACAGCCGGCCTCAATCGCCGCGAACACGTACTTCGGCTGGAAGTGGATGTCCGCGATCACCGGGATCTGGGACTTGCGGGCGATGATCGGCAGCGCCTCGGCGTCATCGGCCGAAGGGCAGGCCACGCGCACAATGTCGCAGCCGGCCGCCGTGAGTTCGGCGATCTGCTGCAGGGTGGCGTTGATGTCCGTGGTGGGCGTGGTGGTCATCGACTGCACGCTGATGGGCGAATCGGAGCCAACGCCCACGGAGCCCACCTTGATCTGGCGCGTCTTGCGGCGCGGCGCAAGGACGGGTGGCGGGGCTGACGGCATTCCCAGGCTGACCGAGGTCACGTGGACTCCTTGGGGTGAAGAGGTGGATCGGGAGGAGGGGGATTCGCTAGGAAGCGTGCTCGGCGAGGAGGCCGATCACAGGGTTCCAGGCGCTGGTGCGGATGCCGGCCAGGCCCTGGGCCACGGCGTAGGGATCCTGCTTGAGGATGGAGTTCAGTTCGTTTTCGTCGGCGGCGTTGACCAGGATCAGGGCGCCGGACCCGTCGGCGTAGGGACCGGAAGCCAGAACGGTTCCCTGCTCGGCAAGCTCTGCGGCCCAGGCGCGGTGGGCCGGGCGGTGCTCGTCGCGCACGGCGGCGGACTCGGCGTCGTAAACGTACTCAACAGCGAAAACAGTCATACCGCTACCCTATCGCCAAGCCCGCACTGGAGCGGACTCCGCATGGGTGGCATTGCGCACGCAGGGGCACTGGACGCCAGGCACCGGGCACGGGGAACTCAGCCAAAGAGATTCACCGGTTTGACGATGTCCGCATAGATCAGCAGCGCACCCATCGCCATGAGCAGGCCGGCCACTACGTAGGTAAGGGGCAGCAGCTTGGCGATGTCGAAGGCGCCGGGGTCCGGTTTGCCGAACAGCTTCGCGATGCGGCGCCGCACGCCTTCGTAGAGGGCGCCGGCGATGTGGCCGCCGTCGAGCGGCAGTAGCGGAATCAGGTTGAACACGGCCAGGGCGAAGTTCAGCCCGGCGAGCAGGCCCACCAAAGTGGCCAGCCGCGCCTGCACGGGGACTTCCTCCATGGCCGCGACTTCGCCCGCCACGCGTCCGACGCCCACCACGCTGATGGGGCCGTTGGGGTCCCGCGGTTCGGAACTGAAGGCGGCCTGCGCAACGCCGGCCACGCGGGCCGGGAGGTTGAGGATGACGCCGCTGATCTGCTTGATGTTCTCGCCCGCCATGGGCAGCACGCTCGACGCCGGCTGCGGTACAAGGGCGGTCTGCGAACCGATACCGAGGAAGCCGACTTCCTGGTACAGCGGCTTGCCGTCCGTGCCCTTTGCCTGCCGGCCGTCGTCGCCGATGACCGGGCGTGAGGAAAGCACGGGGGTGACCTCGGAGGTGACCGTCCGGCCGTCGCGCTGGACCGTGATCTCCACGGTGCGGCCGGCGGAGGCCCGGATCCGGGTGGACAGCTCCGCCCAGGTGCCGGCGTCCTTGCCGTCGAAGGTGAGGATCGTGTCTCCCGGTTTGAGTCCGGCCTGGGCGGCGGGGGTCGGCTTGCAGGCAGCCGAGTCCGGATCGACCGACTCGCCCTCCGTGACCTGGCACTTGGAAACGTCCGCCAGGGTGGTGGTGGGCGTGGAGATGCCGAAGCCCATAAGCAGCACGGCGGTGAGGGCCAGGCCGATCAGCAAGTTCATGGCCGGGCCGCCCAGCATGACGATGATCTTCTTCCACACCGGCAGCTTGTAGAACACGCGGTTCTCGTCGCCGGGACCGACTTCCTCGTGCGCCGCGGAGCGGGCTTCGCTGGCCAGGGTCTGGAACATGCCCGTGCTGGAGGGCCGGACGCCGCCGTCCTCCTTGTTGGGCGGGTACATGCCGATCATCGCCACGTAGCCGCCCAATGGCAGGGCCTTGAAACCGTACTCGGTCTCCCCCTTGCGGCGGGACCAGATGGTGGGCCCGAAGCCGATCATGTACTTGGTAACGCGCACCTTGAACAGCTTGGCCGGCAGCAGGTGCCCCACCTCGTGCAGCGCGATGGAGGCCGCGACGCCGACGGCGACGAAGGCGACTCCGAGGATGAAGAGAATAACGGGATTCATGCCTGGTGGTGCTGCTTCCTTCGTGGCTCTGCGTGCTGGGTTGTGGCTCTGCGTGCTGGGTTGTGGCTCTGCGTGCTAGACGGTGCTGGTGGCTAAACGATCGTGGGTGCGCGTGCGTGCCCACCGTTCAGCTTCCAGCACGGAGTCAAGCGTCAGCTCCGAAGAACCTGAGTGCTCGCTGAGGACGGCCTCCACTGTGTCCACGATGTCCGTGAAGCGGATCCGTCCCGAATGGAACGCCTGCACTGCTTCCTCGTTGGCGGCGTTGAAGACCGCCGGGAAGGTGCTTCCCTGCTTGGCGGCGTCCTTGGCCAGGTCCACTGCCGGGAACGCCACCGGGTCCAGGGGCTCGAAGGTCCAGCTGGTGGCCTGGCTCCAGTCGCAGGCCTTCGCCGCTTTGGGAACCCGGTCCGGCCAGCCCAGGCCCAGGGCGATCGGCAGGCGCATGTCCGGCGGGGAGGCCTGCGCGATGATGGAGCCGTCCACGAACTGCACCATGGAATGCACCACGGACTGCGGATGGACCACCACGTCGATCCGGTCCAGGGGAACGTCGAAGAGCAGGTGCGCCTCGATCACTTCCAGGCCCTTGTTGACCAGGCTGGCAGAGTTGGTGGTGACCATGAGGCCCATGTCCCAGGTGGGGTGGGCCAGCGCTTCGTCCGGGGTGACATTATGCAACTGCTCCCGGCTGCGGCCGCGGAAGGGCCCGCCGGAGGCCGTCAGGATGAGCTTCTCCACTTCGGCGGCAGTGCCGGAGCGCAGGCACTGGGCGAGGGCGGAATGCTCGGAATCGACCGGCACGATCTGGCCGTCGGCGGCCGCGGCCTTGACGAGCGTGCCGCCCACGATGAGGGATTCCTTGTTGGCCAGCGCCAGCGTCGCCCCTGATTTGAGTGCTGCGAGTGTGGGAGCCAGGCCGATCGAGCCGGTGATCCCGTTGAGGACCACGTCCGCTTCGACGGCGGCGATCCTGCTGGACGCGTCCGGGCCGCTGTAGATTTCCGGCCGGTAGTTCCGCAGCCCCGCGGCGGAGGCGGCGTTGTCGATCAGTTCCTGCAGGGCGCGCGGGTCGCCATCGGCGATTCCGACGGCGGCGGCGCGGGTGTGGACGGCCTGCTGCGCGAGCAGCGCCAGGTTTCCTCCGCCCGCGCTCAGGGCCACGACCTCAAAGAGGTGGGGGGCGGCGTCGACGACGTCAATCGCCTGGGTGCCGATGGAACCGGTGGAGCCGAGGAGGACGATCTTGCGGGGCTGCATGGATCAAGTATCCCGCACACCGTTGACCGTTTAGGGCACGGGCGTAGCGTTGGAGGCGTGGACTGGGTGTGGTTCCTGGAGGCGCCGGAGTACGGATTTGCCCGGCAGGTTCTGCAGCGCGGCACGGCGGCGCTGTTCTTCATCGCCTTCCTATCCTCGTTCAACCAGTTCCCCGCCCTGCTGGGAGAGCACGGGCTGCTCCCGGTTCCGCGCTGGGTGGAACGTTCGCAGGGATACGGCCGGCCGAGCCTGTTCCGCTGGCGTTACTCGGACCGGCTGTTGCGGCTCGTCTGCGTGACCGGGATGGCGCTGGCGCTGCTGCTGGTGGCCGGGCTGCCGCAGCTGGGGCCGCCGTGGGTCCCGCTGCTCATGTTCCTGGCGCTGTGGCTGCTGTACATGTCGGTGGTCAATGTGGGCCAGACGTTCTACGGCTTCGGCTGGGAGATGCTGCTGCTGGAGCTCGGCTTCACCGTGGCGTTCCTGGGCTCGGAGCAGGTCCCGCCGCCCCGGACCATCCTGCTCCTGCTGCTGTGGCTGCTGTTCCGGCTGGAGTTCGGCGCCGGCATGATCAAGATCCGCGGCGGCAGCGAATGGCGGGACCTGACCGCCCTGTACTACCACCATGAAACGCAGCCGATGCCCGGGCCGCTGAGCCGGCAGGCCCACCTGTTGCCGAAGCCCCTGCACCGGATGGAGGTGCTGGGGAACCATTTCGCGCAGCTGGTGGTGCCGTTCTTCCTCTTTGCGCCGCAGCCGGTGGCGGCCGTGGCGGCCGGGATAGTCATCTTCACCCAGCTCTGGCTGGTCGGCAGCGGGAACTTCGCCTGGCTTAACTGGTCCGCGATCGTCCTGGCGTTCGCCGCCGTCAGCGACCCCGTGCTGCGGGCTGTCTTCGGGATCCCGGACCCGGCCGTTTCCCCGGCCCCCGCGGGCGTGCCGCAGTCCCCGGTGTGGTGGACCGCCGTCGTGCTCGCCGCGACGGTGCTGCTGCTGGTGCTCGCGTACCGCCCGCTGCGCAACCTGCTCTCCAGCGGGCAGCTGATGAACGCCAGCTTCAACCGCTGGCAGCTGGGCAACACGTACGGGGCGTTCGGCACCGTCACCAAGCACCGGGTGGAGGTGGTGGTGGAGGGCACCCTGGACGCAGATCCGGACGGCGAGGGCTGGCGCGAATACGGCTTCAAGGGCAAGCCGGGCGATCCGCGCAGGCTCCCCCGGCAGTGGGCTCCGTACCATCTGCGGCTGGACTGGCTGATGTGGTTCCTGCCGCTGCGCACCATCCACGAGCCGTGGTTCTACGCGTTCCTGCACAAACTGCTCGACGCCGACCCCGCCACCCTGCGCCTGTTGCGGCTGGACCCGTTCGACGGCGGCCGCCCGCGCTGGGTGCGTGCCCGCACCTTCCTGTACCGCTTCGCGAGCCGGGCGGAGTTCCGGGAAAACGGCGAGCGCTGGGTCAGGCTGGAACTGTATGAGGCGATCCCGCCGCTGTCCCTGCCCCGATCCCCCGGGAAATGAGCGCGAACGTACAGTTGGGGCCCCAAAATCCGCGATTTCAGGGCCCCAAGTGTACGTTCGCGCTTCGTCGCTTAGTGGTGCACGCCGGCGCGGCGCAGGGTCGCTTCGGCGTGGCGCAGGATGGGGCCGTCCACCATCTTGCCTTTGTGCTGGAACACGCCCGTTCCGGCGGCAGCGGCGGCGTCGAGCAGTTCGCGGGCCTCGCCGAGCGCTTCGTCCGAGGGCGCGTAGGCTCCGCGGACTGCGGCCACCTGATTCGGGTGGATGCAAGCCTTGGCCCCGAACCCGCTGGCGACGGCGTCGGCGGCCTCGGCGGCCAGGCCGTCCAGGTCGGGGATGTCCACGTAGACGGCGTCGATCGCTTCCTTGCCGTGGGCCTTGGCGGCCAGCAGCACCGTGGAGCGGGAGTGCACCGCCACTGCCCGGTAGCCGCCGTCGTTGTTCCGGCTGGACGTGCCGCCCATGGAGGCGATCAAGTCCTCGGCGCCCCACATCAGGGCCACGACGTTCGCTTCTGCGGCGATCTCGGCGGCATTCAGGATGCCCTTGGCCGTTTCGCAGAGGGCGATGACGCGATAGTCCCCCAGGGCCCGGACCTGCTCGGCGGACTCGGCCTTGGCGAGCATCACGGTACGGTACGGCGTGTGGGCCAGGCAGTGCAGGTCCTTGGCGAAGTCTTCGCTCCCGGCCGCGTTGACCCGCACGATGGTGCGGCTGGGATCGAGTTCGGCGGCCTGCCCTTCGGAAGCCACGAGCGCCAGGATCGCGCCGCGTGCGAGCTGTTTGGCGTCCGGGGCGACCGCGTCTTCGAGGTCGAGGATGACGGCGTCGCTGCGTGCGGCCGCCTTCCCGAAGCGTTCGGGGCGGTCCGCGGGGCAGAACAACAGCGCCGGTCCCATGGTGAAGGGGGCGCTGCCTTGCGGGTCAACTGCTGGCATGTGTTTCGTGAGCCTCCTTGGTCCACATCAGGCATGTGCGGGTGGCCAGTGCCACCACCACGCCGTCCTGGTTCCGGCCGGTGTGCCGCATGGTGACGACGCCCTGGCCCGGGCGGGAGCCGGAGAGCCGCTTTTCGGTGACCACCGTTTCGGTGTACAGGGTATCGCCGTGGAAGAGCGGATGCGGAAAGGAGACGTCGCCCAGGCCCAGCTGGGCCACGATGGTGCCCTGGGTGAGCTGCGGCACGGACTGCCCCACCACCGTGGCCAGGGTGAACATGGAGTTCACCAGGCGCTGCCCGAAGGGCTGGCCGGCACTCCACGCGGCGTCCAGGTGCAGGGCCTGGGTGTTCATGGTCAGAGTGGTGAAGAGGACGTTGTCCGTTTCGGTGACGGTGCGGCCGGGGCGGTGCGCGTACACCACGCCTTCCTGGATCTCCTCGAAGTACAGGCCGCGCTGCAGGATGACGGCCGGCTCATCCGTCATACGGTGAGCTCCTGGTCCTCTTCGAAGACCTGCGCGCCGGTGGCCGCCGCCACGTCCGCCACGCTGACGTTCGGGGCCAGTTCCCGCAGCACCAACCGGGACGCTCCGCCCTCCCGCACGACGTCGATCACGGCCAGGTCCGTGATGATGCGATCCACGCAGCCCTTGCCGGTGAGCGGCAGCGAGCAGTTCGCCACGATCTTCGGGTTGCCGTTGCGGTCCACGTGCTCCATCATCACGATGACCTTTTTGGCGCCGAACACCAGGTCCATCGCCCCGCCCATGCCCTTGACCATCTTGCCCGGGATCATCCAGTTGGCCAGGTCGCCGTTCTCGGCCACCTCCATGGCGCCGAGCACCGCCACGTCCACGTGCCCGCCGCGGATCATCCCGAAGGACTGGGCGGAGTCGAAGAACGCGGCACCCTTGTTGACGGTGACGGTTTCCTTGCCGGCGTTGATGAGGTCCGGGTCCACGGCGTCTTCGGCCGGGTAGGGGCCCACGCCCAGTATCCCGTTCTCGGAGTGCAGCACCACTTCGACGCCGGCCGGGATGTAGTTGGGGATCAGTGTGGGCATCCCGATCCCGAGGTTGACGTACTGGCCGTTGCTCAGTTCCTGTGCCACCCGGGCCGCCAGTTCGTTGCGGGTCCAGCCTTTGGTGCCGGCGTCCTTTTCGGAATGTCCGACGGCGGCCTCCCGGTAGCCGTGGCGGACCGCTTCGGGCCGCGGGGGTGCGTCCGGTGAGGTGCTTTCGATGCTCATGCTCCGGCTCCTGCCTGCAGTGCGACGGTGCGCTTTTCGATCCGTTTCTCCCCGTCCGGGGCCAGGACCACCCGCTGCACGAAGATGCCCGGGACGTGGATGTGTTCGGGGTCCAGTTCGCCGGGCTCCACGAGTTCCTCGACCTCGGCAATGGTGACCTTGCCGGCCATGGCACAGAGCGGGTTGAAGTTCATGGCGGTGGCGTGGAAGACGAGGTTGCCGTGCCGGTCGCCCTTCCAGGCGTGGACCAGGCCGAAGTCCGGGGTGAGCGACTCCTCGAGGACGTAGTCGGCACCGTTGAAGGTGCGCACCTCCTTCGGAGAGGAGGCCAGCGCGACGTTGCCGCCGGCGTCGTACTTCTGCGGCAGTCCGCCTTCGGAGACTTGGGTTCCGACCCCGGCCGCCGTGTAGAAGGCGGGGATGCCGGCACCGCCGGCGCGCAGCTTTTCGGCGAGCGTGCCCTGCGGGGTGAGGACCACTTCCAGTTCGCCGGCGAGGTACTGGCGGGCGAACTCCTTGTTCTCGCCCACGTAGGAGCTGATGGTGCGGCGGATCCGGCCGTCCTTGAGCAGGATGCCCAGCCCCCAGTCGTCCACGCCGCAGTTGTTGCTGACGGTTTCCAGGTCCCTGGTTCCCTGTTGATGGAGCGCGTCGATCAGGGCCACGGGGATGCCGCAGAGGCCGAACCCGCCGACCGCGAGCGAGGCGCCGTCCGGGATGTCCTTGACCGCTTCCGCGGCGCTTGCAACAACTTTGTCGATCATCGGTGATCCTTCCCCAGCGGTTACAGGCCCAACTCGCGGGCGATGAGCATCAACTGGACTTCCGTGGTGCCCTCCCCCACTTCCAGGATCTTGGAGTCCCTGTAGTGCCGCGCCACCGTGAATTCGTTGATGAATCCATAGCCGCCGAACACCTGGGTGGCGTCCCGTGCGTTGTCCATGGCTGCCTCGCCTGCGACCATCTTAGCGATGGCCGCTTCGGTCTTGAACGGCTTTCCGGCGAGCATGCGGGCGGCCGCGTCGTAGTAGGCCAGGCGGGCAGTGTGGGCCCTTGCCTGCATGCGGGCGATCTTGAACTGGATGGCCTGGTACTTGCCGATGTGGTGGCCGAAGGCGCTGCGTTCCCTGGCGTATTTCACGGACAGGTCCACGCAGCCCTGGGCGGCGCCGGTGGCGAGCGCGGAGATCGCGATGCGGCCTTCGTCCAGGATGGAGAGGAAGTTCGCGTAGCCGCGGCCGCGTTCGCCCAGCAGGTTTTCTTCCGGGACCCGGACGTCGGTGAGGGTCAGCGGGTGGGTGTCCGAGGCGTTCCAGCCCACCTTGTTGTAGGCCTTCTCCGCCCTGAACCCGGGGGTGGTGGTGGGTACCAGGATGGTGGAGATTTCCTTCCTGGTGCCGCCGTCCTTGCGCTGCTGTTCGCCGGTGACGGCGGTGACGGTGACGAGCCGGCTGATGTCCGTGCCGGAGTTGGTGATGAATTCCTTGTTGCCGTTGACCACCCACTGGCCGTCCTCGAGCCGGGCGTGCGTCTTGGTGCCGCCGGCGTCCGAACCCGCTTCCGGCTCGGTGAGCCCGAAGCCGGCGAGCGCCTGGCCGGAGGCGAGCTGCGGCAGCCACTCCTCCTTCTGGGCCTGGGTGCCGAAGCGGTAGACGGGCATGGCGCCGAGGGATACCCCGGCCTCCAGCGTGATGGCCACGGACTGGTCCACGCGGCCCAGTTGCTCGAGGGCGAGCGAGAGGGCGAAGTAGTCCCCGCCCATGCCGCCGAATTCCTCAGGGAAGGGCAGGCCGAAGAGGCCCATCTCCCCCATTTGCTTGACCACCTCGTACGGGAAGCTGTGCTCCTCGTCGTGTTTCGTGGAGACCGGGGCCACCACTTCGTCGGCGAATTCCCTGACGGAATCGCTGAGGTCCTGGTATTCCTCGCTGAGATCAAAGCCGGGCATGGCGGGGTTCCTCGCCTTTCAGGGTGGTGTCGGTTTCTTCGTTTGGGTGGATGGTGGCCAGGACCTGTTCGGCCTTCACCAGGTCACCGGCACCGGCCGTGAGTCGGACGGTGCCGGCCAGTGCGGCTGTGAGCTGGTGTTCCATCTTCATGGCTTCGACAGAGAGCAGCAGCTGCCCCGCTTCGACGGTGTCGCCGTCGCGCACGGAAACCGAAACCACGGTGCCGGGCATCGGCGAGCGCACTTCCGGATCGGCCGCGCCGTCCTCGCGCTGGATCCCGGCCAGGAGCCGGTGGAGCCTGGTTTCGCGGTCGAGGATTTCCAGGCGGCAGGACCAGCCTCCGTCGCCGAGCCACAGCCCGCGCGGGCCGCTGGGTGGCGCGGTTTCCAGGGCGGTCACGAACTGGTGCGGGACGCTGTCGGACGAAAGCAGCTTGACGGTCACCAGCCGCTCACCGGAGGGACCGCCGTCGGGCGCCCGCTCGGGGACCGCCAGGTGGACGCGGCGCGGGGCCGGGGCGCCGAGCCGCCAGCCGTCGCTGGCCTGCCAGGGCGGAACGCCCGACGCCGGCCGCTCACCCCCGGCGGCCAGCCGCGCTGCCGCGAGCAGTTCCGTGTCCCCCGGCTGCCGGAACTGCATGGCCGGCAGTTTGCGTTCGATGAGCCCGGTGTCGAGCCGTCCGGCGCGGACGTCGGGGTCGTTGAGCAGCAGGCGCAGGTATTCGACGTTCGTGTGCAGGCCCAGCAGGGTGTACTTCCCCAGGGCGGCATCGAGGGCGTCCAGCGCCGCTTCCCGCCCCGGCCCCCAAGCGATGACCTTGGAGAGCATCGGATCGTAGTCGCCCGTAACCACGAGGCCGGGCAGCATGGCGGAGTCGATGCGCACCCGGGTCCCGGCTGCGGACAGGCTGCTGCCGTCGCCGTCCTCATCCAGCGCGAGCACCTCGCCCGCGGACGGCAGGAAGTTCCGGGCGGGGTCCTCGGCGTAGACGCGGGCTTCCACGGCGTGCCCGTCCAGCACGACGCCGGCCTGCTCCAGGGCGAGCTCCTCGCCGGCCGCGATCCTTACCTGCCATTCGACGAGGTCGATTCCCGTAACCATTTCGGTCACCGGGTGCTCCACCTGCAGGCGGGTGTTCATTTCCATGAAGTAGAACTGCCCGGGGTCTTCGTCCGAGACCAGGAACTCCACGGTGCCGGCCCCGCTGTAGTTGACCGAACGGGCGGCCTGGCAGGCAGCCTCGCCGATCCGTGCCCGGATCGCGGCGCCGTCGGGCACAGATTCCAGCAGCGGCGAGGGCGCTTCCTCGATGACTTTCTGGTGGCGCCGCTGCAGGGAGCATTCGCGCTCGCCTAAGTGGATGACGTTGCCGGCCTGGTCCGCGAGGACCTGGACCTCGATGTGCCGGGGCGCGCGGACCAGGCGTTCCAGGAAGAGGGTGTCGTCGCCGAACGCGGCGGCGGCCACCCTGCGGGCGGTGGCCAGCGCGGCCGGCATCCCTCCCTCGTTCTCCACTACGTGCATGCCTTTGCCGCCGCCGCCGGCCGAAGGCTTGATGAGCAGCGGGAAGCCTACGGACGGTGCCGCGGCGATCAGTTCAGCGTCGCCCAGGCCGGGTTCGGCGATCCCGGGAACGCAGGGCACCCCGTAGCCAGCCACCTGGTTCTTGGCGCGGATCTTGTCCCCCATGAGTTCGATCGCGTCCGCAGGCGGCCCGATGAAGGCAATCCCGTGGGAGTTCAGGGACTTGGCGAATTCGGCGTTCTCGGCCAGGAAGCCGTAGCCGGGGTGGACGGCCTGCGCCCCGCTCTGCACGCAGGCATCGATGATGGCGTCGATGTTCAGGTAGCTGTCCGCGGCGCTGGCGGTCCCGATCCGGACGGCGGTGTCGGCCTCGCACACGTGGCGGGCTCCGGCGTCGGCGTCCGAGTACACGGCGACCGAACGGATCCCCATGACTTTGAGGGTGCGGATGACGCGGCAGGCGATTTCGCCGCGGTTGGCGACAAGGACGGTGTCGAAGAGTTGTGCCATCGGGGGTCACATCCTGAACAGGCCGAAGGAGGTTTCCGGCAGGGTCTGGCGGGAGACGACGTCGAGCGCGAGGCCCAGGACGCGACGGGTGTCCGCGGGATCGATGATGCCGTCGTCCCAGAGCCGTGCGGTGGAATAGTAGGGGCTGCCCTGTTCCTCGTACTGCTGCCGGATGGGGGCTTTGAAGGCCTCTTCGTCCGCCGCGGACCATTCCTCGCCGGCAGCCTCGAACTGTTCGCGCTTGACCGTGGCGAGCACGCTGGATGCCTGGTTGCCGCCCATCACGGAAATGCGGGCGGCCGGCCACATCCACAGGAAGCGCGGGCCGTAGGCGCGGCCGCACATCGAGTAGTTGCCGGCGCCGAAGGAGCCGCCAATCACGACGGTCAGCTTCGGGACCCGGGCGGTCGCGACGGCGGTGACCATCTTGGCGCCGTTCTTGGCGATGCCACCCTGCTCGTAGTCCTTGCCCACCATGAAACCGGAGAGATTCTGCAGGAACACCAGCGGGATGCCGCGCTGGTCGCACAGTTCGATGAAGTGGGCGCCCTTGAGGGCGGATTCGCTGAACAGGACACCGTTGTTGGCGACGATGCCGACTGGGTGGCCGTGCAGCCGGGCGAAACCGGTGACCAGGGTGGTGCCGTACTCCTTCTTGAATTCGTGGAAGCGCGAGCCGTCCACCAGCCGGGCGATGACCTCGCGGACGTCGTAGGATTCGTTGACGTCCACCGGGACCACCCCGTAGAGACCAGCGGGGTCGACGGCCGGCTCCACCGGGGTTGCGACGTCCCAGGCCGGGGCCTGCGGTCGGGGCAGGGTGGCGACGATGTCGCGGACGATCTGCAGGGCGTGCTCATCGTTCTCGGCGAGGTGGTCGCTGACGCCGGAGATCCTCGCGTGCACTTCCCCGCCGCCCAGTTCCTCCGCGGTGACGATTTCCCCGATGGCGGCCTTCACCAAGGGCGGGCCGCCGAGGAAAATGGTGCCCTGGTTCCGCACGATCACCGTTTCGTCGCTCATGGCCGGAACGTAGGCGCCGCCGGCGGTGCAGGAACCCATGACGGCGGCGATCTGCGGGATCTTCGCCGCGGACATCCGGGCCTGGTTGAAGAAGATCCGGCCGAAGTGGTCTTTGTCCGGGAACACCTCGTCCTGGCGCGGCAGGAACGCCCCGCCGGAGTCCACCAGGTAGATGCAGGGAAGCCGGTTCTCGAGTGCGATTTCCTGGGCGCGCAGGTGCTTCTTGACTGTCATCGGATAGTAGGTGCCGCCCTTGACCGTGGCGTCGTTGGAGATGACCAGCACCTGGCGGCCATGGACCAGGCCGATGCCGGCGATCACCCCGGCGCCCGGGGAGTCGTCGTTGTACATGCCGTTCGCCGCCAGCGGCGCGATTTCCAGGAACGGGCTTCCGTCATCCAGCAACTGCTCGATGCGTTCGCGGGGCAGCAGCTTTCCCCTGGCCACGTGGCGTTGGCGGGACTTTTCGGGGCCGCCAAGTGACGCCGCCGCGATCCTTTCCTTCAGTTCCTCCACGAGGGACTGCTGGGCCCGGGCATTGGCTTCGAACGCCGTGCCCCTGGCGTCAGCCCGGCTGGCGAGTGTCTCCATCGACATGCTTCCCATCCCGGCCGGATATCCGGCCAACGGCAGCTTCAGTTAATGACAAGTAACTGAAATTTAGCTTAGTCTCGATTAACTGTGATGTCCACCACGCCGGGTGGAGCACGCCGCACGAGGAGGATCCGTGGCCGCACACGAGGAAGAGGCAAGCCTGCCCGCCGCGGATTCCCCCGCTCCCGCGCCGCCCACCCTGCGCAGCCAGGCAAAGGAGACCCGGCGGAAAGCGCTGCTCTCCGCGGCCGCCGCCCTCTTCGCCGAGAACGGTTTCAGCCGGGTCTCCCTCGAGGACCTCGGCGCGGCGGCGGGCGTCAGCGGACCGGCCGTCTACCGGCACTTCCCCGGGAAACAGGCGGTGCTCGCCGAACTGCTGCTGAGCGTCAGCCGTGGACTGCTCGACGGCGGCCGGGCGGTGGCCGCCGCAGCCTCCACCCCGGAGGCGGCCCTTCGCGGCCTGGTGGAATTCCACGTGGACTTCGCGCTGAGCAACCCCGATGTCATCCGGGTCCAGGACCGGGACCTGGACAGCCTGTCCGACTCCGACAGCGCGGAGGTGCGCGCCCTGCAGCGCAGCTATGTGGAGCTCTGGGTGGGGGTCCTGGGCGAGGTGCATAGCGGTGGGGATGGTGCCGGGCAGGACGCGGATCCCGCGGAACTGCGGGTCCGCGCCCACGCGGTGTTCGGCCTGATCAACTCCACCCCGCATTCGGTGCGCAGCCACGGCCGCCAGATCGCCGCCGAAGCCGCGCGGCCCCTGCTGGAGCAGATGGCCTTGGCGGCACTGACGGTCCACTGATCGCAACGATTGCTGTGTAATCGTCGTTTTGGGGACTCATAACGACAAGTACTCAGCAGTCGATGCCCGTTGCAGACCACCCTGAGGACTACACCATGGTCAAGACCATCCCCGGGTCCGAGAGGATGGCGCCCACGTCCGCCAGGAACCGGGAACCTTGTTCGCCGTCCACCAGGCGGTGGTCGAAGGACAGGCTCAGCGACATGACCTGCCGGACGGCAAGCTCGTCGTTATGCACCCACGGAGCCTTGCGCACCGCCCCGAGGGCCACGATCGCGGCCTCCCCGGGGTTGAGGATCGGCGTGCCGGCGTCGATGCCGAACACCCCGATGTTGGTGATCGAGATGGTGCCGCCGGCAAGGTCCGCCGGGGTGGTCTTTCCGGCGCGGGCAGTCTCCGTAAGCTCCGTCAGCGCCGCCGACAGTTCCAACAGGCCCATCCCGTCGGCGTCCTTGATGTTCGGGACCGTCAGCCCGCGCGGCGTCGCGGCGGCGATGCCCAGGTTGACGTAGTTGAACTGGACGATCTCCTGCGCCGCGTCATCCCAGCGCGAATTCAGCGTGGGGTTCCGCTTCAGGGCAATCAGCACCGCCTTCGCCGCGAGCGTGAGCGGAGTCAGTTTGTAGCCCTGAAATGCGCGGCTTGCCTTGAGCCGCCCCAGCAGTTCCATGGCGGCCGTGACGTCCACCGTGAGGAACTCGGTGACGTGGGGCGCGGTGAAGGCGCTTTGCACCATGGCCGCCGCGGTGTACTTGCGGACGCCCTTGATCGGTGTGCGGGTTTCGCGGCCCGCAGCGGCGGGAGCCTCCTGAGCGGCGGCCGGGGCCCCCGCGCCTTCGGCAAAGTGCTGCACGTCCTCGCGCGTGATCAGCCCGCCTTCTCCGGTTCCGTTGAGCTGCGCCAGGTCGACGCCGAGGTCGCGCGCCAGTTTCCGAACCGGCGGCGTCGAGCGCGGCCGCTCGGGCTGCCGCTCAGACTGGACGACGGCGGCCGCGGACCCCGCGCCGGGAGCCGCGACGACGGGGGGCGCCGTCGTATCAGCCGGCCGGGCTGCCGATGGTTGGACCGCGGCCGGGAGGGTGCGCTGGCGGCGGACCGGGCGCCCGCCCTGTTCGACGGCGGCGCCGTACCCCACCAGGGTTGCTTCGCGCTTCGGGGCGGCGGGCTCAGCCGCTGCGCCACCGGCGGGCTTCCCGGCGCCGGGCTTCCCGGCGTCCGCGGAAGGTGCGTCGCCCGCGGAAGGCGCGGCCCCGGCGTCGTCCACTTCGAAGGAAACAATCGGCTTGCCGACCTCGACGACGCTGCCCGGTTGTTCGTGCAGGGCGGCCACCGTCCCGGCAAACGGCGAGGGCAGTTCCACCACGGCCTTGGCGGTCTCCACCTCGGCGATCACCTGGTTCAGTTCCACGGTATCGCCCACCGCGACCTTCCAGCTGAGGATTTCGGACTCCGTGAGCCCCTCGCCGAGATCCGGCAGTCGGAATTCCTTGATCATGGCGCGGCTCATCCTTCCAGTCCGCTCAGGGAGTTCGGCCGGCCGAGGGCACGGTCCACGCCGTCCAGGATCCGGTCCAGGTCCGGCAGGTGGTGCATTTCGAGCTTGGAGTACGGGTACGGGACGTCGAAGCCCGTGACGCGGACCGGTGCGGCTTCGAGGTAGTTGAAGCACCGCTCGGTGATGCTCGCCGCGATCTCCGCGCCGAGCCCGCCGGACTGCGCGGCCTCGTGGGTGATGACGAGCCGTCCGGTCTTGCGGACGGACGCCTCCACGGTGGGATAGTCGACGGGCGCCAGGGAACGGAGGTCGATGACCTCGATGGACACGCCCTCATCGGCGGCGGCCAGGGCGGCGTCGAGCGCGGTTTTCACCAAGGGGCCGTACGCCACCAGAGTGACGTCGCTGCCGCCGGCGGCCACCCGTGCGCTGCCCATCGGCAGGGCCCGGTCGAGGGCCAAGGCCTCGTCCACCTCGCCTTTGTCGTGGTAGCGGCGCTTGGGCTCGAAGTAGAGCACGGGATCGTCCGAGGCGATGGCCTGCTGGATCATCGTGTAGGCGTCCTGCGGGTTGGACACGCTGACCACGCGCAGCCCCGAGGTGTGGGTGAAGTACGCCTCCGGGGATTCGGAGTGGTGTTCGGGCGAGCCGATGCCGCCGCCGAACGGCACCCGGATGGTGATCGGCATCTTCACCGTGCCCTGGGTGCGGTAGTGCATCTTGGCCACCTGGCTGACAATCTGGTCGAACGCCGGGTAGATGAAACCGTCGAACTGGATTTCGCACACCGGCCGGTACCCGCGGTAGGCCAGGCCGACCGCTGTGCCGATGATGCCGGATTCGGCCAGCGGAGTGTCCACTACTCGGTGGGTGCCGAAGTCTTTCTGCAGCCCGTCCGTGACGCGGAAGACGCCGCCAAGTTTGCCGATGTCCTCCCCCATCAGCACCACTTTGGGGTCGTTGTCGAGGGCCTTGCGGAGCCCGGCGTTGATGGCGCGGGCGAAGGTCAGCTGGCTCATCAGTGTGCACCTTCCTGCGCGGATCCGCTGAAGCTTTCCAGATAGCGGGTGTAATGGTCCTTTTGCCGTTCGATCCAGGAGTTTTCCTCGCTGTAGACGTGCTTGAACACATCCAGCGGGGCGGGCTCGGGCATGTTGATGCAGCCGTTCCTGAGTTCCGCGGCCACAGCGTCGGCCCTTGCCTTGACGCGGGCCTCCAACTCATCGCTTAGCAGCCCCTTTCGGTCCAGCAGGGCCCTGAGCCGGGCAATGGGGTCCTTCGCGGCCCAGTCTTCGAGCTCGTTGGGGTCGCGGTAGCGGGTGGGGTCGTCCGCCGTCGTGTGCGGTCCCATGCGGTAGGTGAGTGCTTCGATGAAGGTGGGTCCGCCGCCTTTCCTGGCCCGGTCCAGTGCGATCCGGGTGGCGGACAGCACGGCCAGTACGTCGTTGCCGTCCACGCGCATGGAGGGAATGCCGAAGCCGGAGGCGCGGTCCGCGAGTTGCACATGGGACTGCAGCAGCACAGGTTCGGAAATGGCCCAGTGGTTGTTCTGGCAGATGAACACCACCGGAGCCTGGAAGCTGGCGGCGAAGACCATGGCCTCGTTGACGTCGCCTTCGCTGGTGGCGCCGTCGCCGAAGAAGGCCACTGCCACGGAATCGGCGCCGTCATCCTGGATGCCCATGGCGTAGCCGGTGGCGTGGAGGGACTGCGAACCGATCATGATCTGCTGCGTGGCGATGTTGTAGCGGTACGGGTCCCAGCCGAACAGGGCGTTGCCGCGCCAGGCACGCACGAGGTCCGGGACAGGCACCCCGCGGCAGTAGGCCACGCCGTTGTCGCGGTAGGTGGGGAAGACGAAGTCATCGCTGCGCAGGGCCCGGCCCGAGCCGATTTGGGTTGCTTCCTGGCCGAGCAGCGGCGGCCAAAGGGCCAGCTCACCCTGGCGCTGCAGCGCGGTGGCCTCCGCGTCGATCCGGCGGATGACCACCATGTCCTCGTAGAAGGAGCAGAGCTGTTCATCGCTGACATCGCTGATCCACAGATCAAATTCCGGATGGCTGATGCGCTCCCCCGAGGGGGACAGCAACTGGACGAGGTCTCCCCCGGTCCGGCGTGGATTCTGCACATTGTTGGCGGGTTCCGTTGCCTGGTTGGCTCCCCGCCCGGCTTCATCGGTCAACACGGTTGCTCGCACCTTTCAGCTCGTTCCAGCCGTTGCCGCAAGGACTTTTGGCCCCGCAAGCAGCAGCTAACCGGGCCTCGTCGCCCGGATAATTGTGACCCTACTCACAATGCTCATTGGGTACAACCACCGCCACGGATTCTGAGCATTGTGCCCTATCAGGCGCCCGGTCACCGTGCTAATGTTGCGCACTATGCAAGCTTTGGATGGCACGGACACCCGGCTGCTTTCGGCCATGGCGAAGGACCCCCGGGGCACTGTGGTGGCTTTGGCCCAAAAGCTCGGACTGTCCAGGAACACGGTCCAGGCGCGGATGGCGCAACTCGAGAAGAAGCACGCCTTCCTGTCCTTCGAACGGCGGATCAACCCGGCGGCCCTCGGCTACCCGCTGCTGGCCTTCATCTCCGTGCACGTGCAGCAGCAGAAACTCGGCCAGCTGGCCGTGGACCTGGCCGAAATCCCGGAGATTCTGGAAGCCCACGGCCTGACCGGTTCCGCGGACCTGCTGCTGCGGGTGGTGGCCCTCGACGCCGAGGACCTCTTCCGCATCAACGGCAAGATCCTGGGCTGCGACGGGGTGGAACGGACGGACACCGCCCTGGCAATGCAGGAAATGATCCCCTACCGGATGCAGCCCCTGCTGAAGAAAAGCGCCGGCTGACCCGTCTCCTTTACTTGCCCCGCCGCCGGACATGCGATTTGATGCAAGCGGACGTCTGGGGGCCGGCCGATGGTTCCAAAGCACGCGTTCCAGGCATTGGCAGCGCAGGCGGCCGGAAAGGCGAACCATCGTGAGCACTCCCCCGGAGAACCCGGACCCCCGAAACCCCGAACCCCAGGAGCCCGGCTGGGCGTCCCGGCCGGTCCCGCCGCCCCCGCCGTACAGCCCGCCGCAATACGGTAACCAGCCGCCGTACGGAACTCCCCAACAGGGCCAGCCGCAATACGGACAGGCCCAGTACGAACAACCCCTACACGGCCAGCCGCCGTACTCCCAGCCCCCTTACGACGGCGGCCAGTACGGACAGCCGTTCGGCCAGCCGGCCGCCCCGTCACGGAAAAACCGCAAGGTTCTGTGGATCGTGCTCGGTGCGGTCGTCGGGGTGGTCCTCTTGGTGGTGGTCGGCGTCGTGCTGCTGGTCAATCTGGTGGGCAATGCCACCGCCAAAGCCAAGGGCCAGGCCCAGGAGTTCACCAACCTGCTCCTCGACGGCCGCAACGAGGAAGCGTACGACCGTTTCCTGACCGATTCCCTCAAGGAAGACGTTTCCAAGGCCGCCTTCCTCGATGGCATCGGCAGCCTGGAGCTCAGCGATTCCTGCAAGGCCAACTACAACTCGGTCAACGCGGAATCCAAGAACGGCGTCAACCGCGCCGAGGTTTCGGGCACCCTGGACTGCAGTGGCCGGACGATCGAGCTCAAGTACGGATTCGTCGGCAACGACGGGAAGATGGACGCCATCCGCATCAGGCCCCGGAACTAGGCACCGCAACAGCGAAGCCCTCCTGCAGTTGCAGGAGGGCTTCGCTGTTGTTTTCGGAACGCTAGTGGTCCACGGCCTTCTCGGCCCCGACGCCCGTGAGCGAACGGACCTCCATCTCGGCCTGCTTGGCCGGGTCCTCGCGGCGCTTGTCGAGCACGGTGCCCAGCCAGCCCAGGAAGAAGGCGAGCGGGATGGACACGATGCCCGGGTTGCTCAGCGGGAAGATCGCGAAGTTCGCGCCCGGGATCATGGAGGTCTTGGCGCCGGACACCACCGGCGAGAAGGCAATCAGGACGATGGCCGCGGCGAGGCCGCCGTACATGCTCCAGACCGCACCCTGGGTGGTGAACTTCCGCCAGAACAGCGAATAGACGATGGTGGGCAGGTTGGCCGAGGCAGCCACCGCGAAGGCGAGCGCCACCAGGAAGGCGACGTTCTGCCCGTTGGCGAAGATCCCGCCAAGGATGGCCAGGACTCCGATGACCACCACGGTCCGCCGCGCCACCTTGACTTCGGTGCCGGCGTCGGCCTTGTCCTTGGCAAGGACGTTGGCGTAGATGTCATGCGCGAAGGAGGCCGCCGCGGTGATCGTCAGGCCGGCCACCACGGCAAGGATCGTGGCGAAGGCGACGGCGGAAATGAAGCCGAGAAGCAGCGGCCCGCCCAGGTGGAAGGCCAGCAGCGGTGCGGCCGAGTTGACGCCGCCGGGCGCCGCCTTGATGGTTTCGGCCCCGACGAGCGCCGCGGCGCCGTAGCCCAGCACCAGGGTGAACAGGTAGAACAGGCCGATCAGCCAGATGGACCAGACCACGGACTTGCGGGCTTCCTTCGCCGTGGGCACGGTGTAGAAGCGCATCAGCACGTGCGGCAGGGCGGCGGTGCCGAGGACCAGGGCCAGGCCGAGGGACATGAAGTCCAGCTTGGACGTCTCGGTCTTGCCGTACTGCAGCCCGGGGTTCAGGACGTTCGGGTTGTTCGCGGCTTCGGCGGCCGAGCCCAGCAGGTTCGAGAGGTTGAAGCCGTAGATGGACAGCACCCAGAGGGTCATGACGGCGGCGCCGCAGATAAGAAGCACGGCCTTGATGATCTGCACCCAGGTAGTGCCCTTCATGCCGCCGATCAGCACATACATGATCATGAGGGCGCCGACGACGATGATCACCAATGCCTGTCCGCCCCAGTCGCTGATGCCCAGCAGCAGGGAGATCAGGCTGCCGGCGCCTGCCATTTGGGCGAGGAGGTAGAAGAAGCAGACGGCGAGCGTGGACAGGGCCGCGGCGATCCGGACCGGGCGCTGGCGCAGCCGGAAGGACAGCACGTCGGCCATGGTGAACTTGCCGGTGTTACGCAGCAGTTCGGCTACCAGGAGCAGCGCCACGAGCCAGGCCACGAGGAAGCCGATGGAGTACAGGAAGCCGTCGTAGCCGTTGATGGCGATCGCACCGGTGATTCCGAGGAACGACGCCGCCGAGAGGTAGTCCCCGGCGATCGCCGTACCGTTCTGCGATCCGGTGAAGGACCGGCCGGCGGCGTAGTAGTCCGCCGCCGTCTTGTTGTTCCGGCTGGCGCGGAACACGATCACCATGGTGACCAGGACAAACAGGGCGAAGATGCCCATGTTCAGCAAGGTGGTGTCTTTGAGCGCGCCGACGTTCACCAGGGGGGCTGCAGCGCTGATAACCATGCCGCTCACCGCTGTGCCCCCTTGGCTGCCCGGCCGCTGGCGGCCGTGGCACTGGCGTCGAACTCATGCCCTTCGATTTCGCCGCGGATTTCCGCGGCGATGGGGTCCAGCCTGCGGTTCGAGTAGCTCACGTACCAGGCGGTGATGCCGAAGGTGGTGGCGAACTGGAGCAGCCCGAGCACCAGGCCCACGTTGATGTTGCCCCAGAGCTTGATGGACATCAATCCCACCGCGTAGTCGGCCAGCAACACGTATCCGAAATACCAGAGCAGGAAGGCGACGGCCATCGGGAAAACGAAACTGCGGTGCCGCCTGCGCAGTTCGCGGAATTGTTCGGTTTTCTGCACTTGCTGGAAATCCACGGACTGCGTCGCGTCCGCCGGCTGGGCCTCATTACCCATGGCTTCCTCCTGGTTTGAAGTGTCCACAGCGGCGTCACCATCGGGGCCCTGTGATGGGAATCACTATTCAACGCACGGGTGCCGGGCTTCCAGAGTTGCGGGCCCCGGCGTCGCCCAGCGGACCTGTCGGTGCGGTGAGCGGCAGCCCGGGGAGCCGTTCCGGGCTGTTCGCTACTCTTGCTCCATGCCCGATTCCCCGCTCCTGACCGCCTCGGCGATCGCCGTCATCGTCCTGGCGGTGGCGGCCGCCGTCGGCGCGGGGCTGATGGTGATCCGTTCCTTCCGGGACCTCGGCACGGAATCCGAGCGGGCCATCTACAAGACCCTGCACGCGGCCTCCCGCGCCGGCGCCCATCTGCGCACCGGGTTGCAGCCGGCGGGCGCGGCCAAGGCGAGCAAACAGTTGCGGCTGCTGCTGGGCTGCGACGCCCTCGCCATCACCGACCTGGACACGGTGCTGGCCTGGGACGGCGTGGCCGAGGAGCTGAAGCCGCACTTGATGGCCCTTGCGGCACCGGTGCTCGCCGACGGGCGCACCGCCGTCCTCGAAACCGCCTCCTCCCTGAAAGCCGTCATCGCGCCGATCCGGGCGGACAACCGGGTGGCCGGCTGCGTCGCCGCGTTCGCGCCGCACGCCGGGGCGGGCCTGGTCCGGGCCACCGGGGAACTTGCCGGCTGGGTCGCCACCCAGGTGGAGCTGGCCGAACTGGACGCGTCACGCACCCTCCTGATGGAGGCCGAGGTTCGTGCGCTGCGCGCCCAGATCAGCCCGCATTTCATCTACAACTCGCTCAACGCGATCGCCTCCTTCATCAACACGGATCCGGCCAGGGCCCGCGAACTGGTGGTGGAGTTCGCCGACTTCACCCGCTACTCCTTCCGGCGCCATGGGGACTTCACCACCCTGGCCGAGGAGTTGCGCAGCATCGACCGCTACCTGCTCCTCGAGCGGGCCCGCTTCGGCGACCGCGTCCAGGTGAGCCTGCAGATCGCCCCGGAAGTGCTGAGCACCGTGATTCCGTTCCTCAGCCTGCAGCCGCTGGTGGAGAACGCGGTGCGCCACGGCCTGGAGGCCAAGGAGGGCCCCGGCCACATCACCATCCGCGCGTACGATTCGGGGGCGGACGCCGAGGTGACGGTCGAGGACGACGGCGTGGGGATGGATCCGGAAATCCTCCGCTCCGTCCTGGCCGGCCACGCCGACGGCGAGCACGTCGGGCTGCGCAACGTCGATGCCCGGCTGCGGCAGGTTTACGGGGACGACTACGGCCTGGTCATCGAGACGGCACCCGGCGAAGGCACCCTGATCACCCTCCGGGTGCCCAAGTCCCAGCCCAGGCACGATGCCTGAGGACCGGCGCCGGAGGTTAAGCTGCTGTCATGATCAACGTCCTCGTCGCCGACGACGAGCTGCCCGCCGTCGAAGAACTCGCCTTCCTGCTGGGCCGGGATGAGCGCGTGGGCGCCATCCACCGGGCATCGTCCGGAACGGAGGCCCTGCGGGTCCTGGCGAACGAATCCGTGGACGTCGCGTTCCTGGACATCCACATGCCGGCGCTTTCGGGGCTGGACATCGCGCGGGCGATCGCGCGGATTCCCGTGCCGCCCGCCGTCGTCTTCGTCACCGCGGACGAGGACTGCGCGTTGGAGGCGTTCGAACTCGCCGCCGTCGACTACTTGCTCAAGCCGGTGCGCGCCGAAAGGCTCGCCCGGTCCCTGGGCCGGGTCAGCGAACTGATCCGGGACGGCGGCCCGGCGCCCGAGATGATTACCGTGGACCAGGGCGGCACCACCCGGATGATCCGCCGCGACGACGTCAGCTACGTCCAGGCCCAGGGCGACTACGCCCGGCTGCACACGGCGGAGGCCAGCTACCTGATCCGCGTCCCGCTGAGCGACCTCGAACAGCAGTGGGCGGAGGCCGGATTCATCCGCATCCACCGCTCGTACCTGATCTCCCTGAACCATGTGGGGCACCTGAAACTCGGCGCGGCGCACCCGAGCGTCACAGTGGCCGGCGCCGAACTACCCATCAGCCGCAGGCACCTGCCTTCGGTGCGGGACAAGCTCGGAACCACCCGGATACGGCCGCAGGGATGACCAGGGTCCGGGTCACCGCGCCGCAATCGGCCGGACGGCGTCCTGCCGGCCTGCCACCCGGCGGTTCCCAAAACCGCGACGCCGCCGTGGATTCCGAGGTCGGGCGGCTGTACGTCCGCTCCCTGATCCGCTCCCAGCTGCGTCTGGCGGTGGTGGTGGCGGCCGGCTTCCTGCTGGTGCTTGCCGCCAGCGGGCTGATGGTGGCCCTGGTGCCGGACCTGGCCGGCCTGCGGCTCCTGGGCGTTCCCGTGAACTGGCTGCTCCTGGGCGCGGGCCTGTATCCGGTGATCGGACTGGCCGCCTGGCTCTACAACCGCTCCGCGGCCCGGAACGAGGCCCGCTACCGGGACCTGGTGGACGAGCGGTGAATTCCCCGGTCGGACTGGCCGCCTTCCTGCTGGTAGTGCTCGCGACGGCGGTGATCGGCTTCTACGGGCTGCGGATTTCGCGCACCACCGGCGACTTCTATGTGGCCTCCCGGACCGTCCCGCCCTGGTGGAACGCCTCCGCGATCGGCGGCGAGTACCTCTCCGCGGCCAGCTTCCTCGGCGTCGCTGGCCTCATCCTGCTCTCCGGGACCGATGCCCTGTGGTTCCCGGTGGGTTACACCGCCGGGTACTTGATGCTGCTCCTGTTCGTGGCCGCTCCCCTGCGCCGTTCCGGGGCCTATACGATCCCGGACTTCACCGAAGCCCGGCTGGAATCCACGGCCGTGCGGCGGGTAACCAGCCTGGTGGTGGTCGCCGTCGGCTGGCTGTACATCGTGCCGCAGCTGCACGGGGCGGGGCTCACCATCCGGATCAGCACGGGCCTGCCGTCCTGGGTCGGCGCGCTGGCAGTGGTCCTGGTGGTCTACCTGTCCGTGGCTGCCGGCGGCATGCGGTCCATCACCTTCGTCCAGGCGTTCCAATACTGGCTCAAGCTCACCGCCCTCGCAGTTCCGGTGGTCTTCGTGCTGCTGCACCAAAGCGGCGGTTCGGCCGTGCCGGCCCCGGAGTCCGTCAATCCCACCGGGCTTCCCGCGGCCGGCGGATACCAGACGGTGTCGCTCCTGGTGGCCCTGCTCTTCGGCACCCTGGGCCTGCCGCACGTGCTGGTGCGCTTCTACACGAATCCGGACGGCCGTTCGGCACGCCGCACCACCCTGATCGTGCTGGGGCTGCTGTCCGTCTTCTATCTGTTTCCCACCGCCGCCGGGTTGCTGGGCCGCATGTACGCCCCCGGCCTGGCCCGCGACGGACGCTCCGATGCCCTCGTGCTGTTGCTGCCGGGCGAACTGGTGGGCGGCCCCGCCGGGGACGCGCTCTCGGCACTGGTGGTGGCGGGCGCCTTCGCGGCGTTCCTGTCGACGACCTCCGGACTCGTGGTGTCGCTGGCCGGCGTGATCAGCCAGGACCTGCTGGGCGGCAGCGTGCGGGGCTTCCGCATCGCGGCACTGCTGGCCGCCGTCGTGCCCCTGGCGTTCGCCCTGGCGACCGACTCGCTGGGCCTGGCCGGCAGCGTGGGGCTGGTGTTCGCCTTCACCGCGTCGACCATCTGCCCGGTGCTCCTGCTGGGCATCTGGTGGCGAGGCCTGAGCGACGCCGGGGCGATCGCCGGGATGCTCACCGGCGCCGTGCTGTGCGGCGGCGCCATGGTGGCCGGAACGTTGCTGGGCGCCGGCACCGCGCCGGCCTGGCTGGCGCAGCCCGCCGCGTGGACCGTGCCGGCCGCGTTCGCCGTGATGGTGCTGGTCTCCCGCGCCACCAAGCAGCGCATCCCCGGGACGGTCACCCGGGTGATGACCCGGCTGCACGTGCCGGAGCGGCCGCTCGCCAACGAACGCTGAACCACAGCTGTTCCTCTCGCGTGCGGGCAGCGGAAGGTGGACAATAGCGGCATGTCCGGCATGGACAACACCCTGCCCGACGGCGCCCCGGAGGTGCCGCCGTCCGGCACCCCACCCGCGGTGCGGGCACAGCTCCTCGCCACCGAGCACTGGAGCCTTCTCGCTTCCCGGAGCACCACGCAGGGCGAGGTGCTGACGCGGATCAGCATGTTCCTCACCTTCACCTCGGCGAGCCTGCTCAGCGCCGCCCTCGTAGGCCAGGCAACGAGGTTCTCCGACACCTTCGTCATGTTCGGGATCGTGGTGTTGTGCCTTGACCTGGCGATCGGCCTGCTCACGCAGATCCGGGTGATGAACGTGGGCATGGAGGACCTGATGTACGTCATCGCGATGAACAGGCTCCGGGCGGCGTACGTCGCACTCGACCCCGGCCTGGCTCCCTACCTGATGGCAAGCCATCACGACGACCAGGCGGGATCGGACCAGACGTATTCGTTCCTCGGAACAGACACGACGTTCCGTCACGTCGCCGGGAGCAGCATGACGTTCATCGTGGCGGTCAACGCCGGCCTCATCGCCCTGCTCCTGGGAACGGTGCTGGTGCTGCCGGGCACGCACCCGGCGGTGGCGGTGCCGCTGGCGGCGGCCGGAGGACTGGCCTTCGTCGCGTGGTCGCTGGCGGAGGGGTTCAAGAGGTACAAGAGTACGTGGCGGAGCTTCACCCCGATCTCCCCCACCGAATAGCGCGCCCGGCGGCGGAAGAAGCTAGTCGATCGCGGCCATGAGTTCGACAACACGGTCCAGGAAGGCGTCGACCTGGGCTTCGTCGTAGCCGTCAGGACCCTTCGCGGCGCCGAAGACGGCCCGGCGGACGCTGTCCACGCTCAGCGGCTGGTCCTGTTCGAGGTAACCGATCAGCCGGTCGCACAACGCGTCGACGTCGGCAACGTCGTAGCTGCGGACGCGCTTCTTTTCCGGCCGGCGGAAACGCTGGCCGGCCGGGCGGTGCAGCCGGGCGCGGAGCACGCCGGAGAGCTTGCCGATCTGGCGCAGCCAGGCTTCCTCGCCTTGGGCCTCGATGAGTTCGTCGCGTTCACGGCGGGCAAAGGCGTCTTCCAGGCGGTCCAGGGCGGCGTCAACCACCGCCGCGTCGTATCCGCCCTTCACGGGATCGAACGATACGCCGCGGACGTCGCTGCTGCCCGTTTTCACGCGGGCTTCGGCCGGGTCCTCGAAGGACACCCGTGCGCGCTGGAAGAACTGGTCCACCTGCTTGGCGTTGTAGCCGTACTTGTTGCGTTCCACGCGCTCGAAGGCCGCGGGAATCTGCCGACGAACATCGATTGCCACTGTTGTCCCTCCGGAGTGTTGTCAGGCGCCGCTCAGCAGCGCGAAAAGAATGAAAGCCACGGGTGCGGCGAAAACGATTGAATCCAGGCGGTCCATCACGCCGCCGTGCCCGGGCAGGATGCTGGACATGTCTTTCACGCCAAGCTCGCGCTTGACCATCGACTCGGCCAGGTCGCCGGCCGTCGCGGCGGCGACCATCCCGACGGCGAGCACGACGCCCACCCACCAGGGGCGGCCCAGCAGGAAGATGCTGGCCAGGATGCCGATCAGCATGGCTCCGGCCACGGATCCGGCGAAGCCCTCCCAGCTCTTTTTCGGGCTGATCTTCGGTGCCATCGGATGCCTGCCGAACAGGGCACCGACCAAATAGCCGAAGGTGTCATTGGAGACCACCAGGAGCAGCATGACGGCGATCTGCCACGCGCCCGCCGGAATCTGGCCGTCCGGCCAGGGTCCCGCCGGCGTGGCTCCCCCGGTGGCGTGCAGCGGGAGGACGGCGAAGCTGATCAGGAAAGGCACCCACGCGAGCGTAAACACACCGGCGAAGATGCTGCGCGGCGCCCCGGCGGTGCTCTCCAGGGAGCGCCACAGCAGCACGGCAACGCAGCTGAGCACGAAGGCGAACAGCAGGCTTTCCAGGCCGCCGAAGTAGGCGGCCAGGGGCATGGCCACGGTCCCCGTCATTACGGGGATGACCGGGAGCCGGGTCCCGCCGTTGGCGTCCAGGGCCCGGAAGATCTCCCAAACGCCCAAGGCCGCGAACGCGGTGGTGACCAGTACGAAGCCCAGAGGCAGGAAAAGGAGCCCGCCGAGGACAACTACCAGCAGGAAAAGCCCGACGCCGATGGCTGCCGGGAGGTTCCGGCCCGCCTTCGGCGTCGGGTTGCCGATTTTCCGCCTGGCGCGGACCGTTCCGCGCGCGGGCGCTGGCTCAGCCTGGCTCATCAGACCTCGAGGAGCTCGGCTTCCTTGCGCTTGAGCAGTTCGTCGATGCTCTCAACGTGGGCCTTGGTGATGGCGTCCAGTTCCTTTTCGCCGCGGGCTCCCTCGTCCTCGCCGGCTTCGCCGTCCTTGACGAGCTTGTCCAGGGAGTCCTTGGCCTTGCGTCGGATGCTGCGGATGGAGACCTTGGCGTCCTCACCCTTGCCCTTAACGATCTTGACGTATTCCTTGCGGCGTTCCTGGGTCAGCTCGGGGATGACCACGCGGATCACGTTGCCGTCGTTGGACGGGTTGGCGCCGACCTCGGAGTCGCTGAGGGCCTTCTCGATGTCACGCAGCGCGGTCTTGTCGTAGGGGGTGATCAGGATGGTGCGGGCATCCGGCACGGCGAAGGATGCCAGCTGCTGCAGCGGCGTGGGCGTGCCGTAGTACTCCACGATCACCTTGCTGTAGAGGGCCGGGTTGGCACGACCGGTACGGACCGACGCGAAGTCCTCCTTGGCTACCTCGACCGCCTTGTCCATCTTTTCCCCGGCTTCGAGCAAGGTTTCTTCGATCACGGTTTCTCCTCAGAAATAGTCGCGCCCGTTCACCGGGTGCACAGTAAAAGTCCGCCGCAATGGGCGGTGGTCCTAGAAGTATCCTAGCGGCTGCTACGGTGTGACGAGGGTTCCGAGCTTCTCGCCGAGGATCGCGCGGGTGACGTTGCCTTCGCCTTCCATGCCGAAGACCACCATGGAGAGCTTGTTGTCCTTGCACATGGTCATGGCGGTCTGGTCCATGACCCGGATGTCGCGGCGGAGTGCGTCGTCGTAGCTGAGGGTCACCAGCTTTTCGGCGGTGGGATCCTTCTTGGGGTCGGCGGTGTACACGCCGTCCACCCCGCTCTTGGCCATGAGCACGACGTCGGCGTGGACTTCGAGGGCGCGCTGCGCGGCAACGGTGTCGGTAGAGAAGTAGGGCAGGCCCGCGCCGGCACCGAAGATCACCACGCGGCCCTTTTCCATGTGGCGGATGGCGCGCCGCGGGATGTAGGCCTCGGCCACCTGGCCCATGGTGATGGCGCTCTGCACGCGGGTCCCCACCCCGGCCTGTTCCAGGAAGTCCTGGAGGGCCAGGCAGTTCATGACGGTGCCGAGCATGCCCATGTAGTCGGCGCGGGAGCGGTCCATGCCGCTCTGGGAAAGTTCGGCACCACGGAAGAAGTTGCCGCCGCCGACGACGATCGCGACTTCCACCTCGGAGACGGCCGCAGCGATCTGCTTGGCGATGGCGCGGACGGTTTCCGGGTCCACACCGAGCTTGCCGCCGCCGAAGACCTCGCCGGAAAGCTTCAGGAGCACGCGGCGCTTGGTCTTTTCGGGCTGGTTTGCTGTGTTCTCGGATTCCATGATGCCTTCCCGTTGGTGGACTCTGGCTAGATTATCTTGCTGTGTGCCGGGGCAGAAAGCGCACCGGTGGGGCATGCGGCGGGATCGCCGTCGCATGCAAAAGGGGCGGCCACCGAAGTGACCACCCCTTTGCTGTGTGCGACTAGTTGCCGACGCGGAAACGTGCGACGGCGGTAGCCTTGACGCCAGCCTCTTCGAGGACCTGGGCAACGGTCTTCTTGGAGTCCTTGGCGAATGCCTGGTCCAGGAGGACTTCACCCTTGTAGAAGCCGGTCACGCGGCCTTCCACGATCTTCGGCAGGGCAGCCTCGGGCTTGCCTTCGGCCTTTGCGGTCTCTTCGGCGATGCGGCGCTCGGACTCGACCAGCTCAGCCGGGACGTCGTCGCGGGTGAGGTAGTTCGGGGCCATGGCGGCAACGTGGACGGCGACGTCGTGGGCGGCGGTGGAAGCGGCTTCGCCTTCACCGTCGACAGCGAACAGCACGCCGACCTGGGCCGGGAGGTCCTTGGAGGTCTTGTGC
Organism: Arthrobacter cupressi; assembly: GCF_900099975.1. GTDB lineage: Bacteria > Actinomycetota > Actinomycetes > Actinomycetales > Micrococcaceae > Arthrobacter > Arthrobacter cupressi. Next base: position 44,451 of record NZ_FNEI01000008.1, on the reverse strand, counting down.
AGGTAAGCGTCAACCGTGGCGCCCTCGATGCGGGCGATGCGGCGGACGGCAACCTTCTCGCCGAGAACGGCGCCTTCTTCGACGACGACCTCGGACAGCGGCTTGCCGTCGACGTCGACTGCCAGGAGGGTCTCGAGGTCGGCGGCGCCGGACTCGACGGCCACGGCCAGGACCTTGTCGGCCAGCTGGATGAACTTGTCAGCCTTGGCGACGAAGTCGGTCTCGCAGTTGACCTCGACCATCACGCCGACGTTGCCGGTGACCTTGGCGGCGACCAGGCCTTCGGCGGTGGCGCGGCCTTCACGCTTGGTAGCGCCCTTGAGGCCCTTGATGCGGATGATCTCAATGGCCTTCTCGGCGTCGCCGTTGGCCTCGTCAAGAGCCTTCTTGACATCCATCATGCCGGCACCGGTGCGCTCGCGCAGGGCCTTGATGTCTGCAGCAGTGTAGTTCGCCATGTGAACCCCTCTGTCTAGAAATTTATGTGTTTACGGACTGACAGGACGGCAGCCCGCCTGGCGGGCCGCCATCCTGTCAGTAGCTCCCGCTGCCGTTTGGGGGCTGCGGGAAAGTCCGGATTTACTTTGCTTCTTCGCCTGCGGCGGCGTCGGCAGCCGGTGCTTCCTCGGCAGCTGCGGCTTCGGCCTTGCTGCCTTCGAGGAGCTCGCGCTCCCACTCAGCCAGCGGCTCTTCCGGAGCTTCCGTGGTGCCGGTTGCGCGCTGGTTACGGGCGATCAAACCCTCAGCAACGGCGTCGGCAACAACGCGGGTCAGCAGGTTCACGGAGCGGATGGCGTCGTCGTTGCCCGGGATCGGGAAGTCGACTTCGTCCGGGTCGCAGTTGGTGTCCAGGATGGCAACAACCGGGATGTTCAGCTTCTTGGCTTCGTCAACCGCGAGGTGTTCCTTCTTGGTGTCGACAACCCACAGGACCGAGGGAGCCTTGGTCAGGTTGCGGATACCGCCGAGGTTGGCCTCGAGCTTGGTCAGTTCACGCTTGAGGAGCAGGAGTTCCTTCTTGGTGTAACCGGAGCCGGCGACGTCCTCGAAGTTGATCTCTTCGAGTTCCTTCATGCGCTGGATACGCTTGGCAACCGTGGAGAAGTTGGTGAGCATACCGCCCAGCCAACGCTGGTTGACGTAGGGCTGGCCAACGCGGGTGGCCTGCTCTGCGATGGCTTCCTGGGCCTGCTTCTTGGTGCCGACGAACAGCACGGTGCCGCCGTGGGCAACGGTGGCCTTGACGAACTCGAAGGCGCGGTCGATGTAGGACAGCGACTGCTGCAGGTCGATGATGTAGATGCCGTTGCGCTCGGTGAAGATGAAGCGCTTCATCTTCGGGTTCCAACGACGGGTCTGGTGTCCAAAGTGGACGCCGCTGTCAAGCAGCTGGCGCATGGTTACGACGGGCATGCCGACGCTCCTTCCGGCAGGTCATTCATGAGAGAGCCTCGCGGGCTGCTCTTACCCTGCCAATAGTTGACGGTTGTTAGCGGACCCGGACGGGTCCTACTCCTGGCATCCCTTGCACCCCTCATCCGGTCATCGAAGACCGGACCGCAAGAGGCACAATCCTCCACAGCATGGATCCGCGGGGATCTGATGTGGTGGGCTGGATGCGCGTAGTCAATTTGGGCCCCCGCGCGGCTGAATGAGCCGCGCTTCCGTGACGGCTTGAGGGCACGGCAAACTGCAGTCATAAGTGTACTACAGCAGCGGCCCAGTCCGGTGCGCAGCGGTTGCGCCGGAAAGGGGCCGGATTTTCCACATAGCGGGGCGTGGGCCTTCCGTCGGGCCCCGCCGGAGCCGGAGGCTGTTTGCATGAAGTTCCGCGCGTTCCTGATCGCCCTGCTGCTGGCCATGACGCTCGCCGGTCCGGCGGGTGCCGCGCCCCCGGCACAGCCCCGGGAGAGCACCGTCCGCCCCTCCTGGGCCTGGCCGCTGTCCCCGCGGCCCGCCGTCGTCCGCCCGTTTGATCCGCCGCCGGAACCGTGGCTGAGCGGGCACCGCGGCGTGGACCTGCAGGCAGCGGCCGGCGTTTCCGTCACCTCGCCGGCCGACGGCGTGGTGGCCTTCGTGGGCGTGGTGGTGGACCGCCCGGTGATCACGATCGACCATGGCGGCGGACTGCGCAGCAGTTTCGAGCCGGTGCGCAGCAGCCTCCGCCGGGGTGATCCGGTGACGAAGGGCCAGCAGCTCGGCGTCCTGGAGCCCGGCCATTGCGGGCAGCTGCCGTGCGTGCACTGGGGTGTGCGGCGCGGTGAGGAGTACGTCGATCCGCTGGCCTTCGTCATGGACCTGCGGCCTTCAGTGCTGCTGCCGCTGCGGTGAGGTGCTAGACGATCGCGGAGATGCCGGTGATCGCGCGGCCGGTGACGAGGGTGTTGATTTCGTGGGTGCCCTCGTAGGAGTAGATGGCTTCGGCGTCGGCGAAGATCTTGGCCATTTCATAGTCGGTGACAATGCCGTTGCCGCCCAGGAGACTGCGGCCGAGCGCGACGCTTTCGCGCATGCGGTCGGTGGTGAACGCCTTGGCGAGGGCGGACTGTTCGTCCCTGGCAAGTCCGGCGTCTTCGAGCTGGGCCAGGCGGACCATCATGCCCATGGAGCTGACGGCGTTGCCGAGGATCTGGACCAGCTGTTGCTGGACCAGCTGGAAGGACGCGAGCGGGCGGCCGAACTGGATGCGTTCGACAGCGTAGCGGCGGGCAACATCGAAGGCGGCCAGCTGCTGGCCCACGGCCTGCCACGCGACGGCGAGGCGGGTGACCTTGAGGACTTTGTTGGTGTCCCGGAAGCTGTTGCCGTTGGCGAGCTTGAAGAAGTCCGGCACCACCACTTTGTTGAGGACGATGTCGGCGTTCTGCACCGTGCGCAGGGAGATCTTGTTTTCGATCTTGCTGGCCGAGTAGCCCGGCAGTGTGGTGTCCACGAGGAACGCCTTCACCTGGTTGTCGGCGACGTCGCGGGCGTAGATGACCACCCAATCGGAGAAGGTCGCGTTCCCGATCCAGCGCTTGGCGCCGTTGAGGATCCAGTTGTCGCCGTCCCGCGCGGCGGTGGTGCGGGTACCGCCGGCCACGTCGGAGCCGCCCAGCGGCTCGGTCAGGCCGAAGGCGCCGATCTTCTTGAGGGAGTAGATGTCCGGCAGCCACTCGTCCTGCTGCTCCCGGGAAGCAAGGGCCTCGATCGATCCGGTGAACAAGCCGTCGTGCACGCCCATGAAGGTGGCGATGGAGGTGTCTGCGCGGGTGACTTCGGCGTGCACCAGCCCGGCGAAGAGGTTCGAGTAGCCTTGGCGCCGCACGGGGCTGACGAGGTCGATCTCGGCAAGTTTGGGGATCAGCTCCATGGGGAACTCTCCGCGGTTCCAGCAGTCGACGGCAATCGGCTTGACCTCGCGGGCCAGGAACTCCCGGATTTCGGCGAGGCGGTCCCGCTCCTTGTCAGTGAGCAGCCGCTCGAAGCCGTAGAAGTCGCCGTCGGCGTAGGGAAGGTTTTCCGGATCGATGGCAGTCGTCGTGGACATGCGGGCACCTCCATTGGTGTGGGCAAGTTCGCACAGTGTGCCGCCGGCTGCGGCGTGCTACTTGGAAGTAAGTTACCGATGAGTAACATACCGCATCGAGGCTGGCCCTTCAATGGTTGCCGGCCGGCCGCAGGGCCCCGGCACGAAAAAACCCCCGGAAATCCATGGATTTCCGGGGGCTCTTGTAGGGCTACTCGGACTTGAACCGAGGACCTTAGGATTATGAGTCCCGCGCTCTAACCAGCTGAGCTATAGCCCCGTGACGGCCGCGGTCCCGCTGGTATCAGCGGCCCTCCGGCCGAAAGCACTCTAGCAATACTAGTGGCAAGCAAGCGTGCTTTGCGTGCTTGAGCCTTAGAGTGCCTTGTCCTCGTAGGAAGCCCCGCGGTAGAGATCCTCGAAGGTCTGCAGGGTGCCCTGGATGCTGTGCGGCTCCACCATTTCACGGCTGGCCTTGCCCATCGCGCGTAACTGGTCCTCGGGCAGGCGGAGCAGCGTGGTGATGCGGGAAGCCAATTCGCTGCTGTTGCCCGGGGTGAAGAGGTAGCCGTTTTCACCGTCACGGACCAGGTGCGGCAGGGCCATCGCGTTGGCGAGCAGGACGGGGGTGGATGCGGACATCGCTTCGAGGGTGACCAGCGACTGCAGTTCAGCCGTGCCGGGCATGCAGAAGATGGCAGCCCGGATGTAGGCCTTGCGGAGGTCCTCATCGCTGGCCAGGCCCAGGAACTTCACGCGATCCTGGAGGCCGAGCCGGGCAACCTGTGCTTCGAGGGCCGGGCGCACCTCTCCCCCGCCGACGATCTCCAGATGAACCTTGAGATCGGACGGGGTCTTGGCGATTGCGTCGATCAGCACATCCACGTGCTTTTCCTCGGCGAGACGGCCGGCGAACAGCACAGTGGGGTGCTCGTGCGGCTCGATGAACTCACCCGGGTGAAGTTCGTAGGCGGCCGAGTCGATGCCGTTGGACAGCGGCAGCACCTTGCGCAGGAACGCGTGCTGGTGCATGGCCTTGGCGGCCAGCGGGGTGGGCGTGGTGACGACGTCGGCCTGGCCCATGACCTTGCCCATGTCCTTCCACGAGATCCGGCCGATGATGTTCTTGAACCACTGCGGGAACGGCAGGAAGGGGTTCAGGTTCTCCGGCATGAAGTGGTTGGTGGCGACGATGCGGACGCCGCGCTTCACGGCTTCGTACAGGACATGCTCGCCGATCATGTAATGGCTCTGGATGTGCACCACGTCAGGCTGCACCTTGTCGAACAGCAGGCTGATTTCCTTCTTGATTTCCCAGGGGAAGCAGATCCGGAAGTATTCGTGGGTGGGGACGCTGTGCGAGCGCAGGCGGTGCACCGTGGCTTCGTCGCGGAATTCCGTGAAGCTCCTCCCCTTGTCCTGCCGGCAGGCAAGGACGTGGACGTTGTGGCCGCGTTCGGTCATGCCTTTGGCCAACCGGTACCCGAACTGTGCTGCACCGTTGACGTGCGGCGGATAGGTATCTGCCGCAATCAAAATGGTGAGGGGTTTGGTGTTGCCGGGAATGGTCACGTGGAGAACTCCTGTTTGTCACGGTGTGAACACCACGGGAAGCTGTGCCTCGCGGTGCCTTCGGCGCCTGCCCGCCGGCATGTGGCGGAGCAATCGCGAAGCTTGCCCTAGGCCTTCCGCGCGGGGGCCGTTTTTGCGTCCCGTTTCCGCTTGGTGACTTCCGGATGGTGCCGGCTCAGGGCAATAACCCCCACGATAGCAAGGAGAGCGGCCGCGGCCATGGCGATTGCCGTCACGGCGTGGACATCGGGACGAAGCTCACCAAGAATCGTGATTCCGATCGCGATTCCCACGATCGGGTCGATGACCGTCAGGCCAGCGATGACCAGGTCCGGCGGACCGCTGGAGTAGGCGCTCTGGACGAACCAGGAGCCTAGGCCGCCCGCCGCGGCGATCGCGACCACCGAATACGGCGAGACGTTCAGCAGGAACAAGCCGTTGGGGTCCAGCAGGTGCTTGCCGATGATCCGGGTCAGCACCGCCACGAAGCCGAACAGCACGCCGGCGCCCAGGATGTAGACGAACGCGCTCATCCGGTGCTTGAACAGCACGGCGAGGGTCCCGAACAGGCCCACGGCCAGCGCCAGCAGCAGCACGATCGTGAGTTCGTCCTCGCCGCTGACGTGGTGGTTCTCCTGGGTGACGAAGACCGCCAGGAGCACGAAGAGCGCCGAGCCCGTCACGCAGGCCGCAATCGCCACCACGGTGCCGCGGTTGATGGTCAGGCCCTGGTCCTTGGCGTTGACCACGGTGGTGATGACCAGCGCGATCGCGCCGATCGGCTGGACCACTGTGAGCGGGGCACTGACCAGCGCGACGGCGTTCATCGCCATTCCGGCGCACAGCAGCAGGAGCCCGAGCACCCAGCGGGGGTTCCGCAGCAGGCGCAGGAAACCCTGGGAGCTGAGCGCGAGGCCGCCGGTATCGGCCTTGACCGCGCTGCCCTGGCGCTGCGCGCCAATGGCGAGGCAGAAGGCGCCCAGCACAGCAAGGAGGACTGCGAACCAGACCATCAGCCGTGACCGCCGTCGTTCGCCGGGTTCTGTTCCCGCAATTCCCGGCCTTTGCGGCGGATCGCCCAGAAGTAGTTCCAGGCGGCAATCCAGTGACCCGCCAGGCCCAGGCCAAGGCAGATCCAGGCCAGCACGAAGCTGGCGGCGGAGAGCGGGAAGCTCAGCTTGGACAACAGCAACAGCGGGGTGCCCAGAAGCAGGAGCGCGGTGCGGATCTTGCCGATCCGGCTCACGGGCAGGTCCGGGTGGCTGCGGAAGTAGAACAGCGACACCGAGCCGAGGATCACGTCCGGGACTACCAACGCCGCGAGGTACCACCACTCCACGACGCCGGCGATCACCAGGGTGACTGCCACGGCGATGAGTGCCAGGCGGTCGGCGGCGGGGTCGAGGACGCGGCCCAGGCGGGAGGTCTGGTTGAAGCGCCGGGCCACGTAGCCGTCGATCCAGTCGGTGCTGCCCATGATGGCCAGGACGAGCACGGCGAAGCCGTATTCACGGGCGCCAAGCACCAGCCAGACGAACAGCGGAACGCCCATGAAGCGCAGAACGGTCAGGAAGTTGGGAATGGTGAAGACCAGATCGTGGTCGATCTGCGGCTGGCCCGGGCGGGCACCGGCGCCGATGAACTTCATCTGTCCCCTTGAATCCTGTTGCCTGGCGTGTTGCTTCTTGTGCTTACTTCCTGAAGAGCCTCCGCAGCCCCACGGCGAGCACCGCGGCGGAGGCGAAGAACGCGAGGATTTCCTTCCAGCGCCCGGCGAGGCGCCCGGTCAGACCCTCGGGGAGCCGTTTGCCGAGGTCCTCGGCGAGCTTCCTGCCGTCGTCGATCTTCTCGCTGGCGAGGTCCTGGAAGAACCTGCCTTGGGTCTTGAGGTCCAGTTCGGAGCCGAGCTGGTCGCGGACGCCAGCCAGGTGGTCGCGGCGCTGCTGCAGGCGGCGGAGCAGTTCGTCCTTGGTCGGCGCGGGGGGTTCGTCGCGGTGGCGTGCCTCTTCCTTGGCGGCGGCTTCCTCCTTGGCCTTGCGGGCAGCCTCTTCCTTGGCAGCCTTCGCGGCCTTGTAGGCCTCCGAATCCGGGTCGAGGATGCTGGCGTCGAAGTCCGAGCCTTCCTTGAGGACGCCGAGATCGTGCTTGATCCCGCGGATCGCTTCAGCCGGAAGCAGCGGCTGCGCCTTCTTGAATTGCGCGGCGGCCACCAGCCCCCCGATCGCGATGATCAGCAGGAACGCCGCGGACACCACGAGGGCGGCGAGCCAGCCCGGCATGATGGTCGCGAGGCCGAGGATTGCGGCCACCACGAGCGCGATGACCAGCAGCATCACGAACACCAGGGCCACGCCTGCGAAGGCGCCCGCCATGCCGAGCCGGGCACCCTTTTCCTTGGCTTCAAGTTTCGCGAGCCGGATTTCGTCGTTGAACTGCCGGGGCAGGAGCCGGCCGGCGAGCTTGAGGGTCCTCGGCAGTGCTCCAATTCCAGGGCCCATCCCGGGCTTGCCCCTGTGACGTCCGCTCATCAGTTCCCCGCCTTACTGCTTCTCTACGTTTCCGTCTCACGCGCCGAACCCGAACCCCATATTCCGGCACCTGCCCACAAAACTACCATTCAGCGTTCTCCCGGTTTTCCGGGCTGTTTCCCGGCGCGCCCCACGGGCGCGGGAAATCGGCTGCAGGCCTATCAGAGATATGACCTTTGGCACATAGGATTGGTGTTCGTGACGACTCCCACCACCCCCGGCGACGCCCTCAGCCGGCGCGAAAAGCTCCTGTACATCCTCCTCCTGGGCGCCCTCACCGCGCTGGGCCCGTTCACGGTGGACCTGTACCTGCCTGCGTTCCCGGCGCTGGAGCAGCACTTCGGGGTGTCGGCCGCTGCCATCCAGCTCACCCTGGCGGGTACCACCGTGGGTTTCGCGATCGGACAGCTCGTCGTCGGACCCTTCAGCGACAAGTTCGGCCGGCGCATGCCGCTGATCCTTGCCACCGCCCTGCATATCGCCTCGTCCCTGGGCGCGGCGCTGTCCACGGACATCGGTGCATTGTCCCTGTTCCGTGTCCTCATGGGCATCGGCGCCGCCGGCGGCGGCGTGGTGGCGATGGCCATGGTCCGGGACCTCTTCCACGGGTACGCCATGGTGCGGATGTTTTCCCGGATGTCGCTGGTGAATGGCCTGGCCCCGATCCTGGCACCGATCATCGGCTCCCAGTTGCTGCTGGTGATGCCGTGGCCGGGCATCTTCTACTTCCTGGCGGGCTACGGCTCCTTGGTGATCATCGCCGCGATCTTCCTGATCCGGGAAACCTATCCGCCGGAGCTCCGGGGCAAAGGCGGTACGACGGCGGCCCAGCGGTACCGTGCGGTGTTCGGCGACCGCGTCTTCGTGGGCATGCTGCTGGTGGGCGGATTCAACTTCGGCGGGCTGTTCGCCTACCTGTCGGCCTCGACGTTTCTGTTCCAGCAGGTCTACTCGTTCTCGCCGCAGGAATACGGCCTGCTGTTCGGCGTCAACTCCTTGGGCATCGTGGCCGGCGTCCAGATCAGTTCCCGGGTGATCAAGCACGTGGCCCCGCAGTGGATCATGGCGTGGGCCACCGCGTGGCTGCTGCTCATGGCCCTGCTGATCGTCGTGTTCGACATGCTCCACCTCGGCCTGTGGGGCGTGGTCATCCCGCTGTGGTTCTACATCCTGGCCACCGGCTTCATGTTCCCCTGCGTCCAGGTGGTGGCCCTGGCCAACCACGGGGCGCAGGCCGGCACCGCGGCATCCCTGCTTGGTGCTTCGAACTTCATGATGGCCGGGATCATCCCGCCGGTGGTGGGCGTGCTGGGCGTGGCGTCGGCCACCCCTATGGGCGCCGTCCAGGCGGTCTGTGTGTGCTGCGCGGTCCTGGCGCTGTGGCTGGTGGTCCGCCCGCGCACGGTTCCCTCCATCCACTAGCGCCTAGGCTGGAACCATGGCCCGCAAACCTCCCGGCAATCCATCGGGCAGCCGCCCGGACCGCAAGCGCCCGCACCGCAACGGCCGTGGCCTGTTCGTGGGCGCGGTGATCGGCGCCGTCGCCGGCTTCTTCGTGGGGCGCAACCTCGGCAACCCGGTGTTCGGCACCCTGATCGGGGCCGTGATCGTCGCCGCGCTGATGTACCGGATCAATCCGGGCCCCTGGAAGCGGGACTGAGCCTCCGCCCGTTTTCCGCCAGGCGCTGGCCCTGTTGTGCCCCCCGGACCCGGCGATAAAGTTGAACTGTGCCCCGTTGGCAGGAAACACACCCGGTTCCGGCGCCCTGGCAGCGGCGGGATGACGGAATCCTGCCCCTGTGGTGGGACCGCCTGTGTTCGGTTACGAGCCCGCAATCCGCGGCCTTGTACGCGGCCGGGCTGTTCACTGAAGACCGTCGGCGGCCGATCGCTCAGTGGTTCAATCCGGACTCCGGGGCGGCCCTGCTGGTGGCCCCCGAAACCTCCCCTGAGTGGCCCGTGCAGCGCTTCGGGATCTTCTATGCGCCCCCGGGCAGCGGCTTCACCCGGGTGCATTCCTCGCCGCACGAGTGGCACCCGCGCGAGCCCCGCACTCCCCCAACGGAAGAAGAAGCGTTCCGCGCCGCCGTCGACGAAGCCGCCCGCTTCCTGCAGGTGGAAATGGACTTCGTCTGACACGACGGAGAGTCGCGCAAAACAAAAGGGCCCGTACCGCGTTTCCGCGGTACGGGCCCTGTGCGCTCCTCCGACTGGACTTGAACCAGTAACCCTTCGATTAACAGTCGAATGCTCTGCCAATTGAGCTACGGAGGAATGAAGCGGTTATGACTTTAGCAAAGGTCGGGCCACTTCGCGAAATCGGGCCCGGGCCAACGGCCCGCCGCGCGAAAATACCCGCCCAGGGTATGAAAAATGCCCCCGTTCCGGGGATTCCGGAACGGGGGCATCAGGTGCTCCTCCGACTGGACTTGAACCAGTAACCCTTCGATTAACAGTCGAATGCTCTGCCAATTGAGCTACGGAGGAATGAAGCGGTTATGACTTTAGCAAAGGCCCGCCGGGAAACGAAATCGAGCCCCTGACGCCGCGCGTGAACGCATCACGGCTCGGCCCGGAGCGCCCGGCGCTGCATCTCCAGCTCCATGAGTTCGCGGTTAAGCTGCTGGAACTCTTCCGGGTGGGCGGCGGCGTCCAGGCGCTGCAAACGGCCCATCTTGTCCGCCTTGACGCGGGTGATCTGCAGCTCGAAAAGGCGGGCCAGGATGTCGCGGCAGTAGCGCTGCATGGCCTCGGGGGTGCTGGCGGGCAGCGGCACCACGGCGAGCTCGGACACCAGGGCACGCAGCGGCTCAGGCATCTCCTGGCGGACGGCCTCCACCCAGGCCACCGGATCTGTGGCACGGGCCAGCCCGGCCGCCCGGATGGCGTCGTGCACGGCGGCGTACGCGGGTGTGGCGAAGCGGGACATCTCGAAACGGTCCCAGGCCGGGCCGGCCAGGACCGAGGGGTCCTGCAGCACCACTTCGAGCGCCTGGCGTTCCATCGCCGCTACGGGGTCGCGGGGGTCCGGGCGCAGGAACGGGGCGGCACCGGCGTCCGACGGCGGCACGGAGCCTCCCGCGGGGGCTCCCGGCCGCTGTGGGGCTCCGGTTCCCTGGCCGTACCTCCCGGGTCCGGCCGCGCCGTTCCCGGCGCCGCCTTGGGTGCCCTGCGCCGCGGCCCGTTTCTGAGCGCCGCCGACGGCCCGGCTGACGTCGTCGATGGGCATGCCCAGCCAGCCGGCCAGTTCGCGGACGTACGCAGGACGCAGGCCGGAATCACGGATCTGCGCCACGACGGGCGCGGCCTCGCGCAGGGCGGCGACCCTGCCCTCCACCGTGTCCAGGTCGTGCCGCTTCAGGGATGCCCGGATGGCGAACTCGAACAATGGCCGCCGGCTGCCGATGAGCTCGCGTACCGCGGCGTCGCCCCGCAGCTGCCGCAGGTCGCAGGGGTCCGCGCCGGTAGGCTCCACGGCCACATACGTCTGGGCGACGAAGCGCTGGTCCTCCTCAAAGGCGCGCAATGCCGCCTTCTGGCCCGCGGCGTCGCCGTCGAAGGTAAAGATGACCTCTCCCCCGCTGCCGTCATCCGAGAGCAGCCGCCGGGCGATCTTGATGTGGTCGGCGCCGAAGGCGGTGCCGCAGGTGGCCACCGCGGTTCCCACGCCGGAAAGGTGGCAGGCCATCACGTCCGTGTAGCCCTCGACGACCACCAGCTGGCGGTCCTTGGCGATGTTCCGTTTGGCGAGGTCGATGCCGTAGAGCACCTGGGATTTCCGGTAGAGCGTGGTCTCCGGGGTGTTCAGGTACTTGGGCCCCTGGTCGTCCTCGTAGAGCTTGCGCGCGCCGAAGCCGATGGTGTCCCCCGCGATGTCCCGGATGGGCCAGATGAGCCGGCCCCGGAAGCGGTCGTAGATGCCGCGGTTGCCTTCGGAGAACATGCCGGTGAGCTTGAGTTCGGCGTCGGTGAAACCGCGGCCGCGGAGGTGCTTGAGGAGCGAATCCCAGCCCTGCGGGGCGTAGCCGACGCCGAACTGTTCGGCGGCGCCGCGGTCGAAGCCGCGGCCGTGCAGGAAGTTCCGGCCCTCCGCAGCCCCGGGGGTCAGCAGTTGGGAACGGAAGAATTCGTCCGCGATCTTATGGGCGTCCAGCAACCGCTGCCGCTTGCCGACTTCCTCGCGGCTGGGCCCGGAGCCGCCGTCCTCGTAGCGCAGTTCGTAGCCGATGCGGGCGGCAAGCTTCTCCACAGCCTCATGGAAGGAGCTGTGGTCCATCTTCTGGACGAAGGCGATGACGTCCCCGTCCTCGCCGCAGCCGAAGCAGTGGTAGCGGCCCACTTGGGGGCGGACGGTGAAGGAGGGGGAACGTTCGTCGTGGAAGGGGCAGAGGCCTTTGTAGGTGCCCAGGCCGGCGCCCTTGAGGGTGACGTAGCCGTCCACGACTTCCTTGATGTCCGTGCGCTGGCGTACCTCGTCGATATCATCACGTTTGATCAGGCCAGCCACCGGATAAGTCTATGCAACTCTCCGGGCCCGGCTCACCACAGGGACGGCAGGCTGCCCACCAGGCGCTCGTACACCGCCAGCGCGGAGGCGTCCGTGAGGGACGCCACCTGGTCGATGACCACCCGCAGCCGGGCGGCGTCGTCGACGGCGGCACGCCAGTCCGCGGCGAACATCGGTTCCAGGTGCCGGTCGCCGCTGGCGTTTAGCACCCCGACCAAGGCGTGCAGGACCTCGCGCTGCCGTTCGTAGACCGGCTGGCGGTGGTCCGTGGAGATCACAAAGGTGGTGGCCAGGCCCTTCATCACGGCGATCTCGGTGACGGTCTCCGCGGGCACCATGAGTTCGGCGCCGAAGCGGGTGAGCCGGTCCGGGCCGAAGTGCAGCCGCGTGGTTTCCAGCGCGCTCTGGCAGAAACGTCCGATCAGCTGGCTGGTCATGTTCTTCAGCGCGGCCATGGCCTTGCGGCTGCCGTCCGCTTCCCGGACCCAGACGCTGGTGGCTTCGAGGCGGGCCAGGGCGGCGTCGATCTCCGCGGGGTCGTTGTGCGGCAGGTACCACTGGCGGGTGTAGCCCACCACGCGGGCACGGTGATCCGGGTTGTCCAGCCATTTCAGCTGGAAGTGGCCGGCGACGATCGCATCCTCGACGTCGTGCACCGAGTAGGAGATGTCATCGGCCAGGTCCATGACCTGCGCTTCGATGCAGGAGCGGTTGCCCGGGGCGCCCTCGCGCAGCCAGGCGAAGATGGGCAGGTCGTCCTCGTAGGCGCCGAACTTGCTGGTGCGGTGCCCGTGGATCACCGGCGCTTCGGCGGCGGACCAAGGGTATTTGGACGCCGCGTCCAGGCTGGCGCGCGTGAGGTTCAGGCCCGCGGGTTCGCCGCCCGGCGTCAGGACCTTGGGTTCCAGCCGGGTCAGCAGGCGCAGGGTCTGGGCGTTGCCCTCGAAGCCGCCGATGGCGTGGGCGAGCTCGTTCAGGGCGGACTCGCCGTTGTGCCCGAACGGCGGGTGGCCGAGGTCATGGCTGAGGCAGGCGGTGTCCACGACGTCCGGGTCGCAGCCCAGGGCCCGGCCGAGCTCGCGTCCCACCTGGGCGACCTCGAGGCTGTGGGTCAGCCGGGTGCGCACGAAGTCATCGGTGTCCGGGGCCACCACCTGGGTCTTGGCCCCGAGCCGGCGCAGCGCCGAGGAATGCAGCACCCGGGCACGGTCCCGCTCGAAGTCCGAACGGTAGTTGCTCTTCCTGGGTTCCTGGACCCAACGGGCGGAATCGGCCTCGCTGTAGCCCGGAATGACCGGAACGGAGTCGCTCCGGCTGGTGGCGGACAATGCTTCGGTTCCCATGTGGCCTAGTCTTGCATGCCGTGGCTTGGGCGGATGACGCTTTAGCCGCCGGACACGTCCAGTTCCGCCGCGGCGATGTCGCGGCTCTGTTCTTCGTTCAGGGCGCGGCTGAGCAGCCAGTCCTTGGGCAGGGCCGGCTTCTTGGGCGAACCCGCCCGGCCGCGGGGTCCTTCGGAGTCCACGCCCGGGTAGGGCAGCTCCAGGTCCAGTTCGTCCAGCAGGCCGCGCAGCACTTCCAGGGTGGGCACGGTGGCAAGCTTGGCGCGCAGTTCCCCGCCCACCACGTAGCCCTTGAAGTACCAGGCCATGTGCTTGCGGATTTCGCGAAGGGCCTTGTATTCGTCCCCGCCGAAGGTCTCGACCATCAGCTCGGCGTGCCGGTAGACGCCCTCGGCCACCTGGCGCAGCCCGGGGCGGTGGCGCTCCTCGCTGCCGTCGAAGGCCGCCTGCAGGTCGCCGAACAGCCACGGCCGGCCCTGGCAGCCGCGGCCCACCACCACGCCGTCGACGCCGGTTTCCCGGACCATGCGGACGGCGTCCTCGGCGGACCAGATGTCGCCGTTGCCCAGCACGGGGATGTCCGGCAGGGCTTCGCGCAGCCGGGCGATCGAGGACCAGTCGGCCTGGCCGGAGTAGAACTGAGAGGCGGTTCGGCCATGCAGCGCGACGGCGGCAACACCGGAATCGCGGGCGATCCGGCCGGCGTCGAGGTACGTCAGGTGGTCCTCGTCGATGCCCTTGCGCATCTTGATGGTCAGCGGGATGTCCCCCTTGGAGGCCTCCCGCACGGCGGTCTGCACGATCGCCGTGAAGAGGTCGATCTTCCAGGGCAGGGCGGAGCCGCCGCCGCGGCGGGTAACCTTCGGGACCGGGCAGCCGAAGTTCAGGTCGATGTGGTCCGCCCGGTCTTCCTCGACCAGCATGCGCACGGCGGCCCCGACCGTGCCGGGGTCCACGCCGTAAAGCTGCACGGAGCGGACCTTTTCGTCGTCGTCATGCGAAATGATGCGCAGCGATTCCGGGGTCCGCTCAACGAGGGCGCGGGAGGTGACCATCTCCGCCACGTAGAGCCCGCCGCCGTATTCCCGGCACAGCCGGCGGAACGCGGAATTGGTGATACCGGCCATGGGGGCCAGGATCACGGGGGTGTCCACGGTGATGTTGCCCAGCTGCAGGGGCGGCAGCTCAAGCTTCGGCGAAGGAGGGGTTGCTACAAAAGTCACCCCTCCATTGTGTCAAAGCCGGGCAAATCAGGGCTGCCCGGCCCCTTTGCCTCCCTGCCTGCGCAGCCCGGCGGCACGCTGCTCCGCTTCCCGTCGGCGTTCGGCCTCGCGGCGGGCGCGGCGGGTTTCGACGACGGCGGCCAGCTCCCCGGTGTCCAACGAGGCATAGTCCTCCGCCGTCACCGGGGTGTTTTCCAGCTCGCGGAACCTGCCGGCGTCGGCGTTTTCAGTTTCCGTGCCGGAGGCGGTTCCGGCACCCTGCAGGGCGGCGGCGCCGCGCGGACCGGTCGCCTTGACCACCAGCACCGCGATCAGCGTGGTGACCGGAATCGCCAGCACCAGGCCGATCGATCCGACCAAGGTGCGCACAACTTCCTCGGACAGTTCAGCGCTGGTGAGGGTGTCCAGCAGCGGCCGGTCGTAGAGCATCACGATGATGAGGATCGGCAACGCGGCACCGGCGTAGGCGAAGGCGATGGTGTACACAGTGGACGCGATGTGGTCGCGCCCGATCCGCATGGCGGAGCTGAAGAGCTTGCGGGCAGTGGTGTCCGGGGCCAGTTCGTAGAGTTCCCACACCGCGGAGGACTGGGTGATGGTGACGTCGTTGAGCACGCCAAGGCCGGAGATGATGAGCCCGCACAGGATGATGCCGGAGATCGAGATCCGGTCGGACATGTTGACCAGCGTGGCGGCGTCGTGGTCGCCCACGCCGGCCAGGTTCGCGGCGCTCGTGGCCCAGGCAGCGAGCAGCGCCGTGATGCCGAGGCCAAAGATCGTGCCCAGGAGTGCCGTGGAGGTCCGGGCGGAGAAGCCGTGGGCGAAGTACAGCACGCCGATCATGATGGCGGTGGAGCCCACCAGCGCCACGAGCAGCGGCGGCTTGCCGTCCACCAGGCCGGGCAGCATGAAGCTGACCAGCACGGCGTAGGCGCCCACCAGGCCGAGCAGGGCGCGGAAGCCCCGCCAGCGCGCGACGGCGATCACCACCACCGCGTACAACACGGCCAGCAGCGCGATCGGCAGGGTCCGGACGAAGTCCACGAAAACGTAGGCGGGTGACCCGGTCCCGGCGGCCTGCACCCGGGACAGGTTGAGGTACCGGATCTCGTCGCCGGCCTTCACGCCGTGGCTCTTGGCGACGTCCGGGTTGATGACCACCTTGACGGGGCTGCCGCCGGCGTCGGGCTGGGTCATGGCGAAGGTGCACTGCGAACCCTGCTGCCCGCCCTGGCCGGGCTGCGGAATCTCGGCCCCGGTGCTGGCCTGGCTGCAGCTTTCCTGGAGGACGGATTGGATCCGGCCGGTGTCGAACGTGACTCCGGGAGCCGCCTGGTACGGGCTGGCGAGGGTGAGGCCCTCCTTGCTGCCCGATGGCCACAGCAGCAGCATGGCCACGATGGTGAGCACGCCTAGCGGCACCAGGACTGCTGCCAGCAGCCAGTTGGCCCGTTTCCGCGCCGCGAGGGCGTCGGAGCTCGGTTCGGCGTCGCCTGCGGCTCCGTGCGAATGTCCGTGGCCCATTGTTGTTCGATTCCCCATCGTTTCGGCCCAACTGACTGGCACTTGTGGTCCTTTTGAGGGCTCAAAACGGCCTCTACTGCCAGTCAGTTGGGTACTGCTACTGAAAAGTCAGTCGCTGACGACCAACGTGTCCGCTCCCCTGGCGTGCGCGGTGCCCTGCTCCAGCAGCGGGTCCAGGACGGTCCGCAGGGCCGTCATGGAGTCGTCCACCTCGAGCAGCACGGGGTGCTGGTAGGCAATCAGGGCCAGCAGCTCCCCCGCCGCGGCCGCAGCCTCGGCGGCGTCCAGCGCGGGTTCGTGGCCGAGGAAAACCTCCGAAGGATCATCGGGATTGCCCGCGGCGTAACTGACCGCGAAGGCCCGGATCCTGCCCTTGCGGCTGGCGGGCACACCGGCGCCGAAGGCGCTGGCCTTCGGCGCCCGGAGCACCACGGCCCCGTGGGCGCCGCTGAGGTCGTCAAGGAACATCCGCTGCACCGTGGGAATCCCCAGCTCGCCGGGGCTGTCCCAGTGGTGCACAGCCGTGTAGTAGCGGCCGACGACGTCGCTCAGTTCCACCGAGCCCGTGGCAAGGTCCTCGACCTGCTCGGAGGCGGCCTCTTCCGAGCCGTCGCCGAACACGGGAAGCTTCAGGGCCCCGGGGTCCACCACCACCAGCTGCGAACGCTGGATCGTGGTGAGCCCGGCCCACTCCGCGAACGCGGCACCGGCGGTGCCGGGCTCCACCTTGCTGCGCAGCCGGGAAACCCCCGACGGCGCCAGCTCGGCTTCGCGGCGCAGCATGGTCAGCAATGTGGCGCCGATGCCGTTGCGGCGGTGGTCTTTGGCGACCTCGATGTAGGCCCACAGCCGCTCCGGGTGCAGGGAGGCCTCATGGACGACGCCGGCCGCCACCGGGATGGCGACGCCGTCCACAACATCTTCGGCCACGATGCAGCGGCGCCAGGGCGCGTTGCCGGACGGCGCCAGGGCAGCACGGAACTGTTGGGCCGGGAGGGTTTCGGGCCCGCCCCAGATTTCAAGCAGCGCCAGGTCATCGCCCTCGCGCCATTCCCGGTATTCGACCGCCATGCTCAGGCGCCGATCAGGCGCGCGGCCAGGTAGCCTTCCACCTTGTCCAGGGAGACGCGTTCCTGGCTCATGGTGTCGCGTTCGCGGATGGTGACGGCCTGGTCGTCGAGGGTGTCGAAGTCCACGGTGATGCAGAACGGGGTACCGATCTCGTCCTGGCGGCGGTAGCGGCGGCCGATGGCGCCGGCGTCGTCGAAGTCGATGTTCCAGTTCTTGCGCAGCTGGGTGCCCAGTTCCTTGGCCTTCGGCGAGAGGTCCTCGTTGCGGCTCAGCGGGAGCACCGCGGCCTTCACGGGAGCCAGGCGCGGGTCGAGCTTGAGCACGGTGCGCACGTCCACGCCGCCCTTGGCGTTGGGGGCCTCGTCCTCGGTATAGGCGTCAATCAGGAACGCCATGAAGGAGCGGGTCAGGCCGGCCGCGGGCTCGATCACGTACGGGGTGTAGCGCTCGTTGGTGGCCTGGTTGAAGTAGCTCAGGTCCTGGCCGGACGCCTTGGAGTGCGTGGAGAGGTCGAAGTCGGTGCGGTTGGCGATGCCTTCGAGCTCGCCCCATTCGGAGCCCTGGAAACCGAAGCGGTATTCGATGTCCGTGGTGCCCTTGGAGTAGTGGCTGAGCTTCTCCTGCGGGTGCTCGAAGAAGCGCAGGTTTTCTTCCCTGATGCCCAGGCCCGTGTACCAGGCCATGCGCTCCTTCATCCAGTACTGGTACCACTCTTCGTCGGTGCCGGGCTCGACGAAGAACTCCATTTCCATCTGCTCGAATTCACGGGTGCGGAAGATGAAGTTGCCCGGAGTGATTTCGTTGCGGAAGGACTTGCCGATCTGGCCGATGCCGAACGGCGGCTTCTTCCGGGAGGTGGTGAGCACGTTGCTGAAGTTCACAAAGATGCCCTGCGCGGTTTCCGGGCGCAGGTAGTGCAGGCCTTCTTCGCTGGCGACGGGGCCAAGGAAGGTCTTGAGCAGGCCGGAGAATTCCTGCGGCTCGGTCCACTGGCCGCGGGTGCCGCAGTTGGCGCAGGCGATGTCGGCCAGGCCGTTTTCGGCGGGACGGCCCTTCTTTTCTTCGTACTCTTCCTCGAGGTGGTCGGCGCGGTAGCGCTTGTGGCAGGAAAGGCATTCGACGAGCGGGTCGGAGAACACCTCCACGTGACCGGATGCTTCCCAGACCTGGCGGGGCAGGATCACGGAGGAGTCCAGGCCCACCACGTCCTCGCGGCCGCGGACCATGGACTGCCACCACTGGCGCTTGATGTTTTCCTTCAGCTCCGCACCGAGGGGACCATAGTCCCAGGCCGAGCGCGAACCGCCGTAGATCTCACCGGCCTGGAACACGAACCCGCGCCGCTTGGCGAGGGAAATGATCTGGTCGAGGACGGATTTTGCTGCCATGGGTACTCCAATGATCTACAGGGCCGCTGGGTGCGGTCCGCGCGGGTGCGCAGCGGTGAGGCTGGGCGAAGGGAAAGCTGGGCAGGAATGCTGCCTGTCCTAGCCTACCGGCCTTTGGACACGGTCCGGCGTCCCTGGCCGGCGCCCGCCAGGGCGCCCTTGGGCCAGGGCAGCGTGGCGAGGATGATCGCCCCGAGGGTCAGCAGGGTTCCCAGCACCGTGGGCAAGGCGACCACAGCGCCTGGGGCGGGCAGGACGACGTCGAGCGCCAGGGAGCCGAGCAACTGCCCTGCGATCATCCCGAGTCCGGTCATCAGCACCCCGAGGCTGCGCACCAGCAGCGCCGCGAGGCCGATGAACACACAGCCCATCGGCCCACCGAGGTAGTACCACCATTCGCCTGGCAGCGCGTGGCCGGGACCGGCGATCGCCAGTTTGAGCAGCAACAGGACCCACAGGGCCACGGCACCGGCCGCGAAGTTCACGAACGTGGCCGCCACGGGGCTGCCGTATTGCACCGTGGCGGTCCCGTTCATGGCCTGCTGGAAGCTCATCAGCAAACCGGCCAGCACCGGCAGCAGCACGGGCACCAGGAGCGCGGCGGGCTCGCTCGAGGCCGAAAAGCGCGGCGACACTGCCCACGCCACCGCAGCGACCGTGAGCACGCTGCCCAGGACGCGCATGGCGGTGACGGACCGCTTCCCGCCCGGGGCAATCCCCATGCGGTCAACCATCAGGCCGCTGACGGTCTGTCCGGTCACCACGGCCACCGTGAAGAGCGCCACCCCGAGCACGCCCACCGTGAAGACCTGCGCGATGACGAACAGCGCGCCGATGACCCCGGCCAAGGCATAGAGGCGGGGGAAGCGGCGCTCCCGCAGTGCCGGAATGACCTGCCGAAGGGCGGTCCGGCCTTTCGGCAGGACGAGCCCGACGGCGGCGATGACGATGAGTCCCGTGGTGAAGCTCACGACGGCAGCCGCGATCCCGTCCCCAAGCTGTGCGCCCAGGGCACCGTTGATCCGGCCCTGCAGCGGGAGAAACACGCCTGCAGCGACGGCGAGGGGCAGGCCGGCGGCGCGGGACAGGGAGGGGCGGCGGGTAGCTAGCGGCATTTTCACCACCCTACGTCAGGCATCATTGCTGTATGAGCAACCCCGAAATCGACGAAGTACCCATCCGCGACGAGATGATCCGCCTGGGCCAGCTGCTGAAGCTCGCCAACCTGGTGGAGGACGGCGTGGAGGCCACCGAGCTCATCAAGAACGGCCTGGTGAAGGTCAACGGGGACATCGAGGAGCGCCGCGGCCGCCAACTGCACGCCGGCGACACCGTGACCGTGAACGGCCAGACCGTCAGGATCACCACCACCTAGTCCCAACGCCGGGCGCTAGCTGTCCAGGACCTTGTGGGTGAGGAACTCGCCCACGTGCCCGATCTCCTGCTGGTTGATGCCGTGCCACATGCCGGTGTACAGCACTTTGGTGAGGTCCGTGTGCTTGCGGACCCAACCCATCGTGAAATCGATCTTGTCCGGGGTGATCACCGGGTCCTGCTGGTCGCGGCCCCAGAAGAGCGGCACCGTGCCGTCCAGTTCGGCGTCACGGAAGCCGGCGTCAGCTCCGGCGTCGACGGCAAAACCGGAAAGCCCGACGACGGCGGCGAAGTCCGCGGGCCGCTGGCGGAGCATGGTGGTTGCCATGGCCATGCCCATCGAGAAACCGAGCAGGGTCACCGAGGGGTGGTCCTCCTTGATGGTGTCCAGCCAGGCGAGAGCGTAATCGGACGCGAGCTTCACGGCGTCGAGCGAGTAGTCGATGGAGGCCGTCAGCGGGAACCAGGTGAAGCCCGGACCCGTGGGGATCGGTGCGCGCAGGGAGGCCACGACGAATTCCTCCGGAAGCAGCCCGGCCAGGCTGAACAGGTCAGCTTCGTTGGACCCGTAGCCGTGCAGCAGTACAAGCAGCGGCTTGCCGGCCCGCTCACCTTCCTCGTGGGACCACAGGACAACAGGGGCGGGGAAGGCAGCTGCTTGACTCATGGGTCTATTCTTACAGTTACCCACGAGTAACAAGTTACCGTCGCGTAGCTGCGCAACAAGAGGCAGGACAACAACGTGAACGCCACTGATCCCATGGCCAACCCCGTGGACGGACCGAACCACCCCTGGGGGCGCTACGTCGCCCTGGGCGACTCCTTCACCGAAGGGATCGGCGACCCCGAGCCCGGCAGTCCGGGCGGCCACCGCGGCTGGGCGGACCGCGTGGCCGAGGAACTAAGCCGCGGCCACAGCGACTTCGCCTACGCGAACCTGGCAATCCGCGGCCGGCTGCTGCAGCAGATCGTGGACGAACAACTCGAGCCGTGCCTGGCCCTGAAGCCCGACCTCGTTTCGATCAGCGCCGGCGGCAACGACCTCATCCGGCCCGGCGGGGATCCGGACCTGCTGGCCGACAAACTGGACGACGCCGTCGGGCGCCTGGGCGCGAACGGCGCCACCGTGGTGCTCTTCAACGGCCCGGACACCGGGTCCACGGTCCTCGGCCGCATCCGCGGCAAGGTGGCCATCTATAACGAGAACCTCCGCACGGTGGCCGCCCGCCACGACGCCGTGGTGGCGGACATGTGGTCCCTGCGCGAACTGGCCGACCCCCGGATGTGGGACGAGGACCGCCTGCACTTCTCTCCCCTGGGCCACCACACCATTGCCGCGATGGTGCTCGATGCGCTCAACGTGCCGCACAAGCTGGAACCGTACGAGCCCAAGCCCCTGCCGCTGCGCAGCTGGCGGGAGGCCCGCAGCGGGGACCTGGTCTGGGCGCGCGAATACTTGGTGCCGTGGGTGATCCGGCGGATCCGGCACCAGTCCTCCGGCGACGGCATCTCCCCGAAGCGCCCGACGCCGGGCCCCGTCTTCGGACCCACCGGCGCCATGCTGCCAGGGAACTGAAAGGGGCCGCGGACGTGGGCGGCGGCGCGGAGCTGAACGGCAGCACGGACATGGGCGGAGGCGCGGACATTAACGGCGGCGCGGGCTGGCTGGTCGGCAGCAGGCTCAGGCGCCAGCAGTTGCGGGCGCCGGCCGCTGCCGGCATCGGGGACGCGCTGAAGAACCTGCTCGCGGTCCAGTCCCAGGAGTTCGCCTACGCCCGCTGGTCCCTGGCCCAGCGCTGCGCCCGGGACACGAAGGGCGTCGCCGGGCTTGCCGCCGGGGTGGAGGACGCCGTTGCCGACGGAACCATCCTGCGGACGCACGTCCTGCGGCCCACGTGGCATTTCGTGCACCGGGACGACCTGGACTGGCTCATGGAACTGTCCGCCCCGCGCTTGCACCAGGGAAACAAGGGCATGTACCGGCAGACGGGGGTGGATGCCACGGCAGCCGCCCGCAGTGCGGACCTGCTGGCCGCGGCGGTCGCCGGCGGCGCTCACAAGACACGCGAGGAACTCGCCGTGGTGCTTGGGAACGCGGGCTTCCCCGCCAAGGGGCTGGGGTTCATCTATCTGCTGATGCATGCGGAAATCAACCGGGTCCTGGTCAGCGGCGCGCCGGTGCGCACGGCCGGCGGGGCCCTGAAACAGACATACGCCTCCTTTCCGGAGCGGGCCCGGCAGGCTCCTTCCCCGGAGAACGGTGCGTCAGCGGCGGCCGAACGGCGGGAAAACTCCCTGGCGCAGCTCGCGCTGCGGTACTTCCGAAGCCGCGGGCCGGCAACGGTCAAAGACTGCGCCGCGTGGTCCGGGCTGACCGTGGGCGAGGTGCGGGCCGGCCTGCAGCTGGCCGCGGAAATCTCCCCAGGCGCCCTCGCATCCTTCAGCCGGGACGGCCTGGAATTCCACCTCGCCGCCGAGGAACTCGACGCCGCAGCCTCCGCCGCTTCCGGCTCCGGGCCGGTGGTCCCGGGTACCCCGGCGCCGAAGATCGACCTGGTCCAGTGCTATGACGAGTACGTAATGGGCTATTCGCAGACCCGGAACCATCTGGGCGGGACCGCTCCCTACTTCGCGCCGGCGGGCGCGCCCATGCATGTGGTGCTTCTGGACGGGCGGTTGGCGGGATGGTGGCGGCACGGTTTTTCCGGCGGGGAATGCGGGCTCGAGGTGAAGATGGACCGCCCCTTGGACACCGGCGGGCGCTCCGCCCTCGAAGCCGAAGCCGCTCGCTACGAAGCGTTCCTGGGGATGCCCGTTAAGGTCGGCTGACGGGGGCCGGTTGAACGGGGCCCGGCGCTAAGCTTGACATGGAATGAGGTGGCCCCGTGAACAATCTGTTCTTTTGGATTATCGTCTGCTCGTGGCTGATCCCGGTGGGGATCCGCATGTACAGGCGCTCCCAGCAGCGCCGGATCCGCGATAGCGGCTATCCGGACGGCCGCTTCCAGGAGGGCGGCTATCCCGGCAAGCTCCCCGACTACATTGCGGGCCAGTACCCGCCCGCGCCGCAGCCGAACCAGGCGCCGCAGCAATACGAGGCACCCCAGCGATTCGGTCCGCCGCAGCAGGCACCTGCCGGGCCGCCGTCGTCGCCCGTTCCCGCTCCAGCGCCCGCGGCACCGTCCGGGCCGCAAGGCTACCGGGCACGCAAACTGGCGGAGCTGGACCGGCAGTTCAGTGACGGCAAGATCGCCATGGAGGAGTACATGAAACTCCGCCAGGAGATCATGAACGGCTGACGTGGCAACATCCGGGAAGAAGTGGCCCCGTACCGCCGAGGCTTCGGCTCGGTCAAGGTGACGGCAACCGTTGCCGGGACAAGCTGGGACACCTCGATCTTCCCGGACAGCAAGAGCGGCTCGTACCTCTTGCCGGTCAAGCGATCCATCCGCATGGCCGCAGGCCTCCGGGAAGGGGACAGCGTCGAGGTGGGGCTGGACATCGCCGAGCCCGGCGCCAGGGGCTAGGCGAAGAAGGCCGCGCCCAGCTGCGGTCCGAGCTGGCCGATCTCGGTGAGGAAGCCGTCGTGGCCGATGGGGGCCTCGATGGTGTGGACCTCGACGCCGCCGGGCAGTGCAGCGGCCAGTTCGCGGGACTGCTCCGGGAAGTAGAGGCGGTCCGAGTCCACGGCGGCGACGAAGAAGTTGGCCTCCGTGCGTGAGAGCGCCTCTTCAAGGGTGCCGCGGCCGCGGGTGATGTCGTGGCTCATCAGCGCTTCGGTGATGGCGATGTAGCTGTTGGCGTCGAAGCGCTGCACCAGCTTCCGGCCCTGGTGGTCGAGGTAGCTTTCCACCTGGTAGCGGCCACGCTCCCCCAGCGCCGGAGCCTGCAGCGGCGTCTCGCTGCCCTGGGCGTTCCGGCCGAAGCGGAAGTCGAACTCCTCCGCCGAGCGGTAGGTGATGTGGGCGATCCGCCGCGCGAGGGCCAGGCCGGACTCGGGTGCCGGGCCGTCGTAGTAGTCGCCGCCGTTGAAGTCGGGGTCCTGGCGGATGGCAAGGGTCTGGGCCTGGGCGAAGGCGATCTGTTCGGCCGTGCTGTAGGCGCCCACCGAGATCACCGCGCAGTTCTTCACCCGTGCCGGGTAGCTGACCGCCCATTCGAGGGCACGCGCGCCGCCCATGGAGCCGCCGATCACCGCGTGCCAGCGCGTAATCCCCAGGGCATCGGCGAGCCGGGCTTCGGCGGTGGTGGAATCCCGCAGGGTCACCAGCGGGAAGCGGGAACCCCACGGTTTGCCGTCCGGAGCGTTCGACGACGGACCGGTGCTTCCGTAGCAGCCGCCGACGATGTTGACGGAGACAACGAACCAGCGATCCGTGTCGATGGTGGCACCGGGGCCGACGAGTTGTTCCCACCAGCCGTCTTCCTCACCTGCACCGCGGGCCACGTGGGTGCTTCCGGTCAGGGCGTGCTCGATGAGGACCGCATTGGACGCGTCGGCGTTGAGGGTCCCCCAGCTTTCGTAGGCGAGGACCACGTCAGGGAGGAGGCCTCCGGCTTCGAGCTCCAGCGCGCCGATGGACACGTGCTTGACCGTGCCGTCATCGCTGCGGCCGTTTTCGTTGCGTTCGTTGGTGACCGACGGTGCGGCAATTGTCATGGAGAACCCCTGAACCTCGTGCTTGCCCGCCGACAGCTGTCCGGCAGGCCAGGTCTTCACCCGGGGCACCCCGCCACGGAAGGAGGGTTGCCGGCCAGCAAACCGGGGTTTAGCGCTGGCACTCGTGACCTTTGGCTTCGAGTGTAGGAAGAACCGCTCCGCCAACGCGAACAATGTGACAGCTTTGTGACGGTCCGGGCCCGGCATGGCGCGGGCCCGGACACGTCCCCTGCGGCGGGTTAGTCGGCCTTGGCGGCCCGGAAACCGGCTTCGAGGTCGGCCAGGATGTCGTCGATGTGCTCGATGCCCACGGCGAGCCGCACAAGCCCGGGGCTCACTCCGGCCACGGACTGCTGTTCCCCGGTCAGCTGGCTGTGGGTGGTGGAGGCCGGGTGGATCACCAGGGAGCGGACATCGCCGATGTTGGCCACATGGGAGTGCAGTTCCAGGGCATCCACGAAGCGCTTGCCGGCGTCCAGGCCGCCCTTGATGATGAAGGCAACCACCGCGCCGGTCCCCTTCGGCCCGTACTTGCGGCCACGTTCGAACCAGGGGCTGGAGGGCAGGCCCGCATAGGCGACGGATTCGACGTCGTCCCTTCCTTCCAGCCACTGCGCCACTTTGGTGGCGTTCTCCACATGGCGTTCCACCCGCAGGCTGAGCGTTTCCAGGCCCTGGGCGATGAGGAAGGCGTTGAACGGCGAGACGGCCGATCCGAGGTCGCGCAGCAGCTGGACCCGGGCTTTGAGGATGTAGGACAGGTTGGCGCCGAGGGCGCCGTCCTTGCCGAGGTCCCGTGCATAGACCAGGCCGTTGTAGCTGGGGTCCGGCGTGTTGAAGTTCGGGAAGCGCTCAGGGTGGGCGCCGAAATCGAAGTTGCCGGAGTCCACGATCACCCCGGCAATCGCCGCGCCGTGGCCACCGAGGTACTTGGTGGCCGAGTGCACCACGATGTCCGCACCCCATTCGATGGGCCGGATCAGGTAGGGGGTGGACAGCGTGTTGTCCACGATCAGCGGGACCCCGGCCGCGTGGGCGACGCCGGCGACGCCTTCGATGTCCAGCACGTCCTGCCGGGGGTTGGACACCACCTCGGCGAAGAAGAGCTTGGTGTTGTCCCGGACGGCGTCGCGCCACTGCCCCAGGTCGTCCGGGTCCGCGACGAAGGTCAC
Organism: Arthrobacter cupressi; assembly: GCF_900099975.1. Lineage (GTDB taxonomy): Bacteria > Actinomycetota > Actinomycetes > Actinomycetales > Micrococcaceae > Arthrobacter > Arthrobacter cupressi. The sequence continues at coordinate 18,581 of NZ_FNEI01000008.1, read as the reverse complement.
CGAGATGCCGAACTTCTGCAGGGTGTGGGCCAGGAGGTTGTAGGTTCCGCCGTACAGGCTGGGGCTGGCCACGATGTGGTCCCCGGCTTCGGCCACGTTGAGGATGGCGAAGGTTTCGGCGGCCTGCCCGGAGCTGAGCAGGAGCGCTGCGAGGCCGCCTTCGAGGCTGGCGATGCGCTGTTCAACGGCGTCCTGGGTGGGGTTCCCGATCCGGGTGTAGATCGGCGCGATTTCCGCCAGCGCAAAGCGGTTCGCCGCGCTTTCCGCGCTCGGAAACACGAAGGATGTGGTCTGGTAGATCGGCAGGGCGCGGGCACCCACGGCGGCGTCCGGCTCCTGGCCGGCATGTATCTGGCGTGTTTCGAATGACCAACCTTGCGACATTGCGGGCTCCTCCTGATGCGTGAACTGGTTCGGGGCAGCCAGGGCGGCCTGTCCCCCTCCGGCGTGCCGTGGGGCCCGTCTAGGAAGACCTATCCGCCCGGCTGAAGCATTATGAAGAAGGGGGTCGTTTCCTGTCCCGGCGTGTCTTTCCGTGACCTTCCGGGACAGAATCAGGACGTCCTACCTTACTTAGGTTTGACTAAGCTGAGAGCTCCATCACAAAGTGCCAAGATGTGTGTCATGCGCATGGATCACGTCTCTTACGCTTGTGAACAAGATGGCCTGATGGCTACCACAGAGCGGATTTCCGCAGCTTTGGGAGTGGATGCGGTCCGCGGCGGGGTGCACCCGCGCTTCGGTACGCGGAACATGATCATTCCGCTCGCAGACCACAAATACCTGGAAGTTGTGGAAGTCCTGGACCACCCGGCCTCGGACAAAGCACCGTTCGGACAGGCTGTCCGGGCACGTTCCGCCACCGGCGGCGGATGGATGGGCTGGTGCGTCGCTGTTGACGACCTGTCCCCCTTTGAAGAACGGCTGGGCCGCTCCGCGGTTCCCGGCAACCGCAAGTTCCCGGACGGCCGCGAACTGGTCTGGCAGCAGATCGGAATCCTCGGCCTGATCGCGGATCCGCAGGTGCCTTACCTGCTCCGCTGGGAAGGCGACCCCTCACTGCACCCGTCCCTCGTCTACGCGAGCGACGTCAAGATGTCCAGCCTCACCATCGCCGGGTCGGCTGCCCGCGTGACCGAGTGGCTGGGCGAACCCGTGGAGAAGCCGCTCGAGGACGTCGCTGTCCAGTGGGTTGCTCCGCACGGGGTCCCGGGCATCATGTCCGTCACCTTTGAAACAGCCAACGGGGCCGTCACCATCTGAGCCCCTCGGGGAGTCTTGCGGCTCCCCGCCCAAACTTCGGCCGCCATCGGCGGGTGCCAATGACGTCACCCGACGACGGCGGCCGAACACCTTTAAGCCGTTCCCCCGAATTCGCGGGAGAGCTGCGGAGTCGCTGGAAAATTCCGGCGATCCGGCAGTTCTCCGGCGACCGGGACAGCCCTGGTCCGCCGCTTAGCCCAGGCCGACGGCCTTGCCAAAGAGGCTGAAGCCGACAAAGGCCACAATGTCCAGCAGCGCGTGGGCCACCACCAGCGGCATGACCCTCCGGGTGCGGCTGTACACCCAGCCGAACACCAGCCCCATGACCGCGTTCCCGATGAACGGGCCGAAGCCCTGGTACAGGTGGTAGCTGCCGCGCAGGAGTGCGCTCAGACCGATGGCCAGCGGCGTGCTCCAGCCGAACTTGCCGAAGCGGTCCAGCAGGTAGCCCACCACGATCACTTCCTCGACAATCGCGTGCCGCACCGCGGAGAGGATCAGCACCGGCACCGTCCACCAGTAGGCGTCGAGCGCGCTGGGGATGATCGCCGTCGTGATTCCCATGGCCCTGCCCGCCGCATAAAGCGCCAGCGACGGAATGCCGATGAGGGCCGCCAGGCCCAGTCCCTGCAGGAGGTCCCGGCGCGGCCGTGCCAGGGTGAAGCCGAGGCGTTGGAAGCCGGACTCACTTTCCGAGGGCCCGCGGAATGAAGGGTCACGGTGCAGCGAAAGGAAGTAGAACACCAGCACCACCGGGACCAGGGCAAAGATGATGTCCAGCAGCTGGTAGGTGAGGTCGAAGTACTCGCGGGTGTTGCGGGAGGCGTTCAGGGTGGAGGTTCCCTGGGCCAACGGTGCCCGGCTCATCTTGTCCAGCAGCTGCACCACCGAGTACACCGCCGACTGGCCCAGGGACAGGCCCAGAACTATCAGCACTTCGGCGCGCAGGCGGCGTGTGGAGGCAACAAGCATGGTCCTATCTTGCCCTCATTTTCCTGGGTGTTTGCCTATGCTTGGTGGGATGAGCGCGCCTGCACGTATCTTCATGGTCCGGCACGGCCAGTCGGCCGCGAACGTGGACACCTCGATTTACAACCGCGTGCCGGACTACCGGATCCCGCTGACCGACCGGGGCGTGGAGCAGGCCAGGCGCACCGGGGAAGAACTGCGCCGGAAGCTCGACGGCGAACAACTGTGCGTGTATGTCTCGCCGTACCTGCGGGCCTACCAGACGCTGGAGGCCCTGCAGCTCGACGGGCTGACGGAGCGGGTGATCGAGGAGCCGCGGCTGCGCGAGCAGGACTGGGCCAACTTCCAGATCGCCGGCGAAATCGAGGACCAGAAAGAACTGCGGAACCTGTACGGGCACTTCTTCTACCGGTTCCGGGAAGGCGAATCCGGATCCGATGTCTACGACCGGGTCTCTTCCTTCATGGAAACGCTGTACCGGCACTGGGAAAAGCCGGACTACGCACCGAACACCCTGCTGGTCACACACGGCCTGACCATGCGGCTGTTCTGCATGCGCTGGTTTCACTGGTCCGTTGAGTACTTCGAATCCCTCAACAATCCGGGCAACGCCGAGCTGCGGACGCTGGTCCGCAACTCGGCGGGCAAATACGACCTCGACGTGCCCTTCACCCAGTGGGTCCAACGCCGCGTGGACGAAACCGTGGTGGACGCCCCGCCGGTGATTTTCTAGACTGCCGCCTCAGTCGAGTTCGGCGACCGTCACTTCGGTTCCGGCGGCTTCGAAGGCGGCCTTGTCCGCAGGCTTGATGCCGCTGTCCGTGATGAGCCGCTTGAACTCGTACCCGGCCATGGTGGCGAAGGAGCGCTTGCCGATCTTGCTGGAGTCCGCCAGCACGTAGGACGCAGTGGCGCGACGTGCCATGGCGGAGTTCACCATGGCTTCGCCTTCATCGGTGATGGTTGGCCCGATCTTCGGATCCACGCCGTTGACGCCGATGAAGGCGAAGTCCAGCGCGACCTTCTGCATGATCACGTCCGTGTAGGGGCCCACCAGTTCGTAGGAGCGGGGGTTCAGGATGCCGCCGGTGACCATGATCTTGATGTTGGGGCGCACAGCCAGCTGGGTGGCGATGTTGATGGCATTGGTGACCACCGTCAGCATCGGCCGGTTGGAGGGCGCGTTCAGATCCTCGCGGGTGGAGAGCACCTGGGCCAGGGCCGTGCTGGTGGTGCCGCCGCTCAGGCCCACCACCGCACCCGGGCCAATCAGCTCGGAGGCGGCCAGTGCGATCCGCTGCTTGGCCTCGGCGTGATCGTCGCGGTTGTAGCGGCCGGGCAGGTCGTAGGCGACGGCGCCCTTGGTGGCACCGCCGCGGGTGCGGCTGAGCAGCCGTTGCTTGGCCAGGCTGTCCAGGTCGCGCCGCGCGGTGGCCGGGGAGACCCCCAGGCGGGACACGATGTCCTCCACTTCGACATGCCCCGACTCGGCGAGGAGATCGAGGATGGCAGTCAGCCGATCTGTGCGGGTCATCACGAACCTTCCGAAGGCGGTTTCTAGTTCACTTTCGCGAACAACGTCAGCAAGCGGGCAGTTTCCACCACCAGGGCATCGCGGCCCGCCGCGATGTACTTGCGGGAATCCACCACCGCGGGATTGGCGTCCAGGAACTCCCGGACAGCACGCGTGAAGAAGCCGTTCAAGTGTGTGGATACGTTGATCTTAGTCATACCGGCCCGGATCGCCGCCACCAGCGTCTCGTCTGCTACGCCCGAAGAACCGTGCAGCACCAGCGGCAGTTGCACCGCGTCCTTGAGCCGCGAGATCAGTTCCAGGTCCAGGCGCGCGCTGCGTTCGGTCATGGCATGCGAGGAGCCGACGGCGACCGCCAGGGCATCGACGCCGGTAGCCGCCACGAAGTCCCGGGCTTCCCCGGGATCCGTCCGGACGCCGGGTGCGTGGGCTCCGTCCTTGCCGCCCACCTTGCCCAGTTCGGCCTCGACGTAGACCCCGCGTTCGTGGGCGTAGCCGGCCACACGGCGGGTGGCTTCGACGTTGTCGGCGTAGGGCAGGTGCGCACCGTCGTACATCACGGACCCGAAGCCGAGATCCACCGCCTGCAGGGCCAGCTCCTCGGATTCGGCGTGGTCCAGATGCAGCGCCACGGGCACGGAGGCGTTCCGGGCGATCGCCAGGGCGCCGCGGGCCAGGGGCTCCAGGCCGCCGTGGAACTTGACGCAGTTTTCCGAGATCTGCAGGATCACCGGCACCCCTGCCGCTTCGGCCCCGGCCACCAGGCCCTCGGCTGTTTCGAGGTGGATGATGTTGAACGCGCCCTGCCCGACGCCGGCCGTGGCGGCGGCGTCCATCAGTTCCCGGGAATTGACCAGGCTCACCGATTGTCCTCCCAGCTGATGATGAGTTGTTCTTCGAGTTCCGCGTAGCGCGGCGAAATTTCCCCTGCCGCCGGCATCAGGACGGCCGCGGCCGACCACGCCGTGGCGCGGCGGAGGAGCTGTCTGGTATCCGTGCCCCCGTCTGCCAGCACTGTGGCGGCCGCGGCGACGGCGGCGTCCCCCGCGCCGGTCGGGTTGCCGCTGAGGGCTTCGGGCAGCCTGGCCCGCCAGTAACCGTCCGGGGTGGCGTGGTTGAAGGCGAGCATGCCCTCGGCGCCGGCGCTGACCAGCACGGTCTTGGCGCCGAGGCCGATCAGCCGCCAGGCCCCGGCGGCAAGGTCCGCTTCCCCGGTGGCTTCTTCGAGTTCGTGGTGGTTCGGTTTGAGCAGGTCCGCCCCGGCCTCGGCTGCGGCGAGGATCCCGGGACCGGAGGTGTCAACGATTGCCGGGATCCCGGCGTCGTGCGCCAGGCGCACCAGGGCGGGGTAGAAGTCCGCGGGGGCGCCCGGCGGCAGGCTCCCGGAGGCGGCCAGGACGCCCGGGGCATCCTCCCCCTGCGCGGAAAGGGCGTCGACGACGACGGCGGCCAGCGCCTGCCATTCGCTGCTCCCGAGGGGGTTGCCTTCCTCGTTGAAGATGGAGGTTTCCCCGCCCACCGTGTCCACCAGGGCGATGCTGCGGCGGGTCGGGCCGGCGACGGGCACCAGGGTGTGCGGAACGCCGCTGGCTTCCAGTTCGGCGGCGAATTCGGCGCCGGGACCGCCGCCGTACGGGGCGAGGGCGAGGACGCGGTGGCCCAACTGGTGCGCCACCCTGGCCACGTTCAGGCCCTTGCCGCCGGCACGGCTGAGCGGCGCGGTCACGCGGTGGCTGGCGCCGGGCCGGATTCCGGCCACGTGGTAACTGAGGTCCACGGCCGGGTTCGGGGTGACGGTGATGATCCGCTTCATGCGGCACCGTCCGTGGCGGCTGAAGCATCGGCGTCGGGGGATTCGGCAAGGAGGGCCCGCGCGTTCATGGCGGCCCCCAGCAGGCCGGCGTCCTGGCCCAGCTGGGCGCGCAGGATCACCGGACGGCGGTGGAAGTCCAGCATCTGGTCCACCCGCTGGCGCAGCGGTTCGAGCAGTTCCTCGCCGGCCTCGGCCAGTCCGCCGCCGATCACCACGGCTTCGGTGCCGATGATGCTGACGCACTGGCAAATGCTGAAGGCGAGGGCGTCCACGGCGTCGGCCCAAATCCTGGCCGCCAGGTCTTCGCCGGCGCGGGCGCGTTCCAGGACCTCCCGTGCGCCGGACACCGGGGTCCCGGCATGGGCTGCGTAGCGCTTCGCCACAGCCCCGGCCGAGCCCACGGCTTCCAGGATGGCGGTTCCGCCGCCGTCGGGATCGGGAACCTGCGCGTGGCCGAGCTCCCCGGCGAAACCGCCGGCACTCACTGCCTTGCCACCGGAGAAAACGGCGGCGGCGATTCCGGTGCCCACCACCATGACCACCACGTCGTCGAACTCCCGCGAGCCGCCGTAGTGATGCTCCACCGCCGCGGCGGAGCGGACGTCATGGTCGAAAGCCACCGGAACACCCAGCCGGCGTTCGGCCTCCGCGGTAAAGGGGTAGTTCCGCCAGCCGAGGTTGGCCGAGTAAAGGCCCACACCCGATTCCGGATCCACGATTCCGGGAACAATCACCCCGGCGGCGCGGGCCGGGTGGCCGGGGAATTCGGCCCCGAGTTCGCGGGCCAGTTCGGCCACGCGGTCCAGGATGGCGTCCGCGGGCCTGTTGGGATCGCGCGGCGTGCGGACCCGGCGCAGGCCCAGGACGTTTCCCTCGGCGTCAATGAGGCCCACCTTCATGTCGGTGCCGCCGACGTCGAAGGCCAGCACCGCCGCCCCAGCTGCTCCGAGAATCATGACGGGCCTAGGCAGTGGTGTCGAGGATGACCGAGCGGGTGAGGTTGCGCGGCAGGTCCGGGTTCAGGCCGCGGGCGCGGGCACGTTCCAGGGTGACGCGGTGGACCCGGGCGAGCTCGGCCAGTGGGTGCTTGCCGGTGTTGATGTACAGGGCGCCGGTGGCCGCCATATCGGCGTCCAGCCCCTCCGGCTGCTCGCCGAAGAGCCACGTGACGCGCCCGGGGGCGGCGATCGAGATGGGCCCGTGCCGGTATTCCATGGCCGGGTAGGACTCGGTCCAGCCCTGCACGGCCTCACGCATCTTGAGCCCCGCCTCGTGGGCGAGGCCGATGGTCCAGCCGGTGCCGAGGAAGGTGAACTGCTCGGCCTCCACGAGGTCCTGGGCCACGGGCTCGGTAACCGCCGTGCGGGCCTGCTCCACGGCGTCGCCGAACTCCATGCCCAGGCTGCTAAGGAGGTAGACCAGGGCGGTGGTGGCGAAGCGGGTCTGGACCACGGACTTTTCATCTGCGTACGGCAGCCCGACGACGGCGTCGGCGAGGGTGGCAACGGGAGATTCCACATCGCCGATCACCGCCACCGTGGGGACCTTGCCGCGCAGGGCCTGCAGCAGCTCAATGACCTCGGTGGTGGTGCCGGAACGGGTGATGGCGATAACGGCGTCGTACTGGCGGCCGGCGCTGTTGTGGTTCAGGAAGGCCTCGGACGCGGCGAAAGCGTCCGTGACGCCCTTGCCGGCGGCCTCGCGGGCGGCGGCGTAGCTTTGCGCCATGAACCAGGACGTACCGCAACCGACGACGGCGACCCGCTCGCCGTCCGCGGGCAGCAGCCGCTCCGCCCCGCTGTCCGACGCGGCCTTGTCCGACGCGGCCTGCGCAATGGCCCGGAGCCAGACATCGGGCTGGGAAACCAGCTCTTCTTCCATGTAGGCACCAAGGGCAGTGTTGCTCATCGGACGCACCGTTCCTGTCCGCGCCCCGTGTGGCGCTTTTGACGTTTCTTGATCTATAAAAACACTAATCGATCAACTTCAATCGCACAAGGATCGGAGAGACGCAAGGCAAACGCGGGGTCAGTTGCGGCCCATCCGAGCGATCGGAATGGGCCGTAACTGACCCCGCGTTGGGTTGGGCAGCCGCCCCGTTTTCTACGCCCGTGCCTGCTCCAGGGCACGGCCGATGAGCCGGGCGCCTTCCGGGAACGCTCCCGGGTTCGGCCCCGCGTAGTTGAGCCGGATAAACGGTCCGGCAGGCTCGGCGGGGAACCACTCGTTGCCCGGGGCGATGAGGACCCCGGCCGCCTCGCAGTCCCGCGTGAGCCGGTCAAGGTCCGTCCCGTCGGGCAGCCGCGCCCACAGGTTCAGCCCGCCTTTCGGCAGCAGCCCGAGGTGTGCCTGTGGGATGTGTTCGCGCAGGCTGGTGGCGAGCAGGTCGCGGCGGGCCTGGAGCTGGTGCCGGAGGCCGCGCAGGTGGGTGTGCCAGCCGGGCTGCGTGACGACATCGAGCGCCGCCGCCTGGAGGAGCCCGCTGACGTACATCGCTTCGGCGCCCTGGGCGGCCAGGATCCGGTCGCGGGCCGGCCCGCGGGCGACAACGGCGCCCACCCTGATCGCCGGGGACACGCTCTTGGTGAGCGAGCGCAGGTAGACCACGTGGCCCGAGTCGTCCCCGGCGGCAAGGGGTTCGGCGTCCGAGGTGATGCCGAAGTCGTGGGCCCAGTCGTCCTCGACCAGGAAGGCGCCGTGCTGCCGTACCACCTCCAGCACTTCTTCGGCACGCCGGGCAGACCACTGCGCACCGCTCGGGTTGGCGTAGTTGGGCTGGGCATAGAACAGGCGGGCCCCGCTCTCCTGGAAGGCGCGCGCCAGCTCCTCAGGATCGGGTCCCTCAGGACCGCTCGGCACCGGAACCACACGGACTCCGGCCTGCGACGCAGCGAGGATCGCGCCCCAGTACGACGGCGACTCCATGAGCAGCGGTTGCCCGTCAGCGACCAGCGCCCTGAAAACGGAACTGAGGCCGCTTTGGGTTCCGGGCAGCACGATCACATCGGAGGGGTTGGGCGGATTGGTGCCCGACGGTGTCGAAGCGCGGAGTTCCTGCGCGAACCAGGACTGCAGCTCCGGCAGCCCGGCGGCTGGCGGGCGGAACAAGGCTGCGTCTCCGCGCGACGCCCGGGCCAGTGCCGCACGGACCAGGCGTTCCGGCAGCAGTTCCCGGTCCGGGTAGCCGGAGTGGAAAGCGATCACGTCGTTGGGCGCGCTGCGCATTGCCGCGGACAGCGGCCTGAGGTGCGCCGGCGGGGTACCCAGGGCCGCCGTCTGCCAGCCATAGTCCGCCGGCCGGGCAGTCCGCACGGCGCGCACGAACGTACCCACTCCGGGTCGGCTCTCGATCAGGCCCTGGGCGTCCAGCGTCCGCAGCGCCTTCTGCACAGTCACCGGACTGGCCTGGTACTCCGCCACCAGCGCCCGGGTGGACGGCAACCGGGACCCCGGCGATGCCGCCAGGACCCACTCCCGGAGACGCGCCACGATCCGGGAACTGCTATCGTTGGTCATGAAATACAATAGTAGCGCTACTGTACTTACCGTCACTGCGATACCGCCCAAGGGCACATCGCCCATCCCGGATCCCCGCACGGACCGCCGTGAGCGCCGACCGGCATCCGGGCTGTGGTGGGGGCTCCTCGGTGTGGCGGCATTCTCCTTCACCGTTCCCTTCACCAAGGTTGCGGTCGCCGGCCTGCCGCCGCTGTTCATCGCGTCGGGGCGTGCCGTGGTGGCGGCCCTCCTTGCGGCGGCTGCGCTGGCACTTACCCGGCAACGACTCCCCCGCGGCGCGCAATGGGGGCGCCTCGCGGTGGTGGCGGGCGGCGTCGTCGTCGGCTTCCCGTTCCTGACGTCCTTCGCCCTCACCAGCGCGCCGGCGGGGCACAGTGCGGTGGTCATCGCGCTGCTTCCGGCCGTGACCGCCATGACGGCGGTGCTCCGCGGCACGGAACGCCCGCCGCGTTCCTTCTGGGTGGCGAGCGGTTCGGGCGCCGCGGCGGCGATCGGCTTCGCGGCCGTCCGGTCGGGCGGCATCGGCGCCTTGCATTGGACGGACCTGCTGCTTTTCGGCGCTGTTGCCGCGTGCGCGGTCGGATACGCGGAAGGCGGGTTGCTGGCCCGCGAACTCGGTGCGTGGCAGACGATTTCCTGGGCGCTGGTCCTGGTATCGCCCCTGATGGCCGTGCTCGCGGTCATCTCCGCCGCCCAGCAACCGCTCTCCGCCACGCCGGCCCAGTGGGCTTCCTTCGCCTACCTTGGCGTGGTCAGCATGTTCCTGGGCTTCTTCGCCTGGTACCGCGGCCTGGCCACCGGCCCCATGGCGAGGGTCAGCCAGGTCCAGCTGGTCCAGCCCGTCATGACCATCGGCTGGGCAGGCCTCCTGCTGGGCGAACGACTCGACTGGACGACGGTTGCCGGCGGGATTGCCGTGGTCCTGTGCGCAGGCGCCGCGGTCCGCGCCCGGTTTGGCGCCGGAAAGCCTTAGACGGCGTTGCGGAGACTCAGACGGCGCGGACGCCCGCACGCCAGACCGCGTGCGTCATCGGGATGCCGGGCCGGTAGGCCAGGTGCGTGGCGGACGGCGCCTTAAGCATGTGCAGGTCGGCGCGGTGTCCGACGGCGATCGAGCCCACCGCGCGTTCGCCGTCGGCGTCCTTGCCGGTCTCGCGGCCCAGGGCCAGGGCGCCGCCGTAGGTGGCCGCGCGGACGGCCTCGTGGACGCTCAGGTGCATCTGCAGCACCGCGGTGGTGACGCAGAAGGCCATGGAGCTGGTGTAGGAGGTGCCCGGGTTGCAGTTGGCGGCGAGCGCGATCTGCACGCCGGCGTCGATCAGTTCGCGGCCCGGGGCGAGCGGCTGGCGGGTGGAGAGGTCGCAGGCGGGCAGGCAGGTGGCAACCGTGCCGCGGAGGCCGGTGCCGCTGGCGGCGTCCCAGCCGGACCAGGTGCCGGCGAGCGCCTGGATGTCCGCCTCGGAGAGGTAGTTCACGTGGTCCACGCTGGCGGCGCCGAACTCCACGGCCAGCTGCACACCAGGGCCTTCGCCGAGCTGGTTGCCGTGGACGCGCAGGCCCAGCCCGGCGTTGCGGGCGGCGGTGAGGACGCGGCGGGACTGTTCTTCGGTGAAGGCGCCGCGTTCGCAGAACACGTCGGCCCAGCGCACGTGCGGGAGCACGGCGTCGAGCATGGGACCGCAGACGAGGTCGGTGTACTCCTCGGGGTCGACCCCGGCCGGGACCAGGTGGGCGCCGAGGTAGGTGACCTCGTCCACGGTGGCGGCGGCGATGCGGGCGCTGCGGGCCTCGTTCTCCACGTCCAGGCCGTACCCGGTCTTGCTTTCCAGGTAGGTGGTGCCCTGCGAAACTGCCTCGGCCACACGTTCGGCGGTGAGCCGGGTCAGTTCCTCCTCACCGGCGGCGCGGGTGGCGCCCATGGTGACGGCGATGCCGCCGGCACTGTAGCTCTCCCCCGCCATGCGGGCTTCGAATTCGGCGGTGCGGTCTCCGGCGAACACCAGGTGCGAGTGCGAGTCCACCCACCCGGGCAGGACGGCGCGACCTTCGGCGTCGACGGCGGCATCCGCGGCCGGCGCGTCGGCTGCCTGGCCGATCCAGGAAATGCGTTCGCCCTCGATCACGACGGCGGCATCCCGCAGGACGCGGTGCTCCCCGTCCTGGGTCATCAGTTCGCCGATGTTATGGATCAGTGTGCTCGTCTGCCCGCTCATGAACCCATTCTTCATCGGCGGACCGACCAGCGGGTGGCCGCAAGCTCGGCAGGTGTCCGGGATACCGGACTGCTGCCGGAAGCGTCGAGGATCGCGGCGGCCGCCAGTTCGGCGATTGCCGAGGACGTCTGGAAGCCGTAGCCGCCCTGCCCGGCGAGCCAGAAAAAGCCCGGCGCCTCGGCGTCGAAGCCCACCACCGGCACGCCGTCGGCGGCCTCGGTGCGCAGGCCGGTCCAGGCACGGTCCACCGAGCGGATACCCAGGGTGGTCAGCGAGTTCAGCCGTGCCACGAGGGCCTCTATGTCCCCCGGGCGCGGCTTGGCGTCCTCCGGTCCGCTGGGCACGGTCTCGGCGGGCGAGATGAGCACCTGCCCGCCCTCGGCGCGGAAATACCAGCGGTGTGCGGCCTCGGCCACCATGGGCGTTCCAGGCGTCAGCGGACGGTCGACGTCAACGACGGCCGCGGTGCGCCGGTAGGGCTGCAGCCCGAGCTTCTCCACCCCGCTGAGGACCGCGAGCTCGTCCGCCCACGCACCGGCCGCGTTGACCACGACGGCGGCGCCGAGCCCCTCGGTCCCGGCGCCGAGCTGCCAGGCGGAGCCGATCCGCTGGGCCGAGTGCACCCGGGCTCCGGTGATGATGTCCGCGCCGGCCGCTTCCGCGCGGCGGCGGTGGTCTTCAAGGAGCACCGGGGCGTTGCAGGCGAAGGACCCCGTGTCCAGGCCGGCGTGGGTGAAGCTTTCCGGCCGCAGGACCGGGCAGAGGGCCAGCGCCTCGTCGTGGGAGATGCGGTGCATGTGGCCGCTGGCTTCGGCGGAAAGGTCCGCTTCGTCCCCCACCATCATGAAGGGCCGCGGCGCCAGCACGGGAATGTCCAGCCCGGCGTCGCGCTCCGCGATCAGTTCCAGCGTCCGGACGGTGAGTTCCTGGACGACGGCGGGTCCGTAGCTGGGGATCAGCTGCCGCGCCGAGCGGGAAGAGGTGTGGTACGCGAGGGTCTGCTCCGCTTCCACCAGCGCCACGGAGCATTTTCCTGCGAGCGCGGAGGCGAGCGAGAGCCCGGCGATTCCGCCGCCGACTATCACCACGTCGTAATTCGAGGCCATCAGCCCATCCTGCCAGTGCCTGGGACCTTCGCGCGACGGCGGCGGCTACTCCCCGCGGGACGGCTTGGTGCCGCTGTAGGGCGTCCACCACGTCAGCGGCGCAGTGACGGTGAACCGCCGGCCGGAGACGGAATCGGCCGGGATTCTCACGAACTGGTCCTTGTGCCCGGCTTCCCAGGGAAACAGGGGAAGGGAAAACGACTGCACGACGTCGTCGATGTTTTTCAGCGGCACGGCCTTGCCCCGGAGCACCACGCTCCATGCCACGCCGGTATCGGGGTCGACGCCGTCCGCTTCCATGGCCACCGGGTAGTCGCCGAGGGCGGCTTCGAGTTTCGTGCCCGTCCCGGTCCGGAAGACGACGCTTCCGTGGTCGACGGCGTAGTTGACAGGAAAGATGTCCGGGCGGTCGCCGAGCCAGACGGCCAAGCGTCCCACAGACACACTCCGCAGGAGTTCCCAGCATTCCTGTGGTTCCAGGACTTCGGTCGCTGCATCATTGCCCATGCTGCGATCCTAGGCCCGCACGGTGATTCCCGACAGGGGCATCCGGCCCCGGTTGCCCGGCGTTCACCTCAGGTAGGCCAGCTCCTTGAAATGGTCCGTATAGGCGTCCAACAGGGCATGCGCCACCCGCACCGAATCCACCAGCGGATGCATCGCCAGGGCCCGGTAGGCGGCGTTCCGGTCCCCGCCCAGCGCGGCTTCGATCGTGGCCCGCTCCACCGCCTTCACGGTGGTGACCAGCCCGGCGGCATAGCCCGGAAGCGGCTCGGCGGGAAGCAGCCGGATCCCGTCCGCGCCCACGAGGCAGGGCGCTTCGATGACGGCGTCGCTGTCGAGCCCGGGCAGGGTGCCTGCGTTGGGCATGTTGAGGATGAGCCGGGTTTCGCCGGCCCCCTCGCCTGCCGAGGCGCCATCCGCGCCGCTGAGGGCCCGCATGATCGCCAAGGCTACGCCCTCGTAGCCGCCGCCCTGCAGGTCTGCGGTGTCCCGCTCGAACGTGCCCGCGGCGTCGCGGTTGTCCGACATGTACGTCTGTTCCCGGTCCAGCCGGCATTGTTCCCAGAGCTGCAGCGCGGAGCCTGCGGCCTGGTCCCCCGCGCCGGCCGCGTAGAACGCCGCCTGCTGGCGGGAAAGGTAGGCGCCGCGGCTGAGGGACGCTTCCTGTTCGGCCAGCAGGTTTTCCCGGCGGAAGTAGTAATAGTGCAGGTACTCGTTGGGCACGGCGCCGAGGGCCTGGAGCCAGGGGGCACCGAACAGCCGGCCTTCTTCGAAGGACTCGACGGCGGCCGCATCGGCGAGCAGCTCCGGAAGCACGTCCGCGCCGTCGACGGTCAGCCCGCGCAGCCAGCCCAGGTGGTTCAGGCCGATGTAGTCGATCCCGACGCCGGCGCCGTAGACGTCCAGGTCCGGGAACCCGGCGGCCGCCAGGGACCGCCGGGCCAGACCCGCCGGGGAGTCGCAGATCCCCACCACCCGGCCGCCGAGCAGGGAGTTCAGCACCTCCGTGATGACGCCGGCCGGGTTGGTGAAGTTGATGAACCAGGCGTCCGGCGCGTGCGTGCGGACGGCCCGGGCGATCTCCGCCACCACCGGAATGGTCCGCAGGGCGTAGGAAATCCCGCCGGCACCCACGGTTTCCTGGCCGATCACCCCGTGTTCCAAGGCGATCCGTTCGTCGGCGGCCCGGCCGGCCATTCCGCCCACGCGGATCGCGGAGAAGATGAAGTCCGTCCCCGGCAGGGCGTCCGCCAACTCGGTGAACCGGCGCACCCGGGGTGCGTCCGGCATGCCGGCGGCCTGCTCTTCCAGGACCCGGGCCACCACGGCCAGCCGGCCGGCGTCGTGATCAAACAGCCTCAGCTCGGTGACCCGGCCCGGTCGCCGGTCCCTCAGCAGCGCTGAATGGACCAACGGAACCCGGAAGCCGCCGCCACCAAGGAGGGTGAGGATCATGGCACTCAGGCCCCGCTTGCTTCGCCGGGGACAGCAGCCGCGTTGACGGCGTCCCTGCTCTTCACGAAGGCCTGCACGCAGGTCTCCACGTCCTCCGGGCTGTGGGCCGCGGAGAGCTGCACCCGGATGCGGGCCGCGCCCTTCGGCACCACCGGATAGCTGAAGGCCGTGACGAACACACCGTGTTCGAGCATCTCGGCGGCCACCTTCGCGGCGGCCACGGCGTCGCCGAACATGACCGGGACGATCGCGTGTTCGCCGTCGAGCAGTTCGAAGCCTTCCTCGGCCATCCGGCGGCGGAACAGTGCCGCGTTCTCGAACAGCCGGGTGCGCAGTTCGCCGGAGCCCTGGACCAGCTCAAGGGCCTTGATCGTGGCGGCGACGATCGCCGGTGCAAGGGAGTTGGAGAACAGGTACGGACGGGCCTTCTGGCGCAACATGGCCACGATCTCGCCCCGGCCGGAAACGTAGCCGCCCGAAGCGCCGCCCAGGGCCTTGCCGAAGGTGCCGGTGTAGATGTCCACGCGGCTGCCGACGCCGGCGTGCTCCGGTGTGCCGGCGCCGGTGGCGCCCATGAAGCCGACCGCGTGGGAGTCGTCCACCATGACCAGGGCGTCGTGCTTCTCCGCGAGGTCGCAGATGGCCGCCAGCGGTGCCAGGTAGCCGTCCATCGAGAAGACGCCGTCGGTAACGATGATCTTGCGGCGCGAGCCTTCGGCTTCCACCAGCTTGGCTTCGAGGTCCGCCATGTCCTGGTTGGCGTAGCGGAAGCGCTTGGCCTTGCTCAGGCGGATGCCGTCAATGATCGAGGCGTGGTTCAGCGCGTCCGAAATGATGGCGTCCTCAGGCCCGAAGAGGGACTCGAACACGCCGCCGTTGGCGTCGAAGCAGCTGGAGAACAGGATGGTGTCCTCGGTGCCGAGGAACCCGGACACCTTCTTCTCCAGTTCCAGGTGCAGGTCCTGGGTGCCGCAGATGAAACGCACCGAGGCCATGCCGAAGCCGCGCTCATCCATGGCGGACTTGGCGGCGGCGATGATCTCAGGGTGGTCGGCCAGGCCCAGGTAGTTGTTGGCGCAGAAGTTCAGCACCTGCCGGGACGGTTCGCCGAGCGGGCCGGCGGCGATGTGGCTGGCCTGCGGGGAGTCGATGTGGCGTTCGCTCTTGAAAAGCCCGGCGGCGCGGATCTCGTCCAGTTCGCCCTGGAGCTGGTCTTTGATCGAGGTGTACAAGAAGGTCTCCTTAGAGTCCGGTGAAAGTCAGGGGTCCGGTGAAAGTCAGGGTCCGGTGAGGTTTAGAGTTCGGTCCAGTCGAGGACAACCTTGCCGCCGGTGCCGGCGCGGGCGATCTCGAAGCCCTTCTCCCAGTCGGTGGCGGACAGCTTGTCCGTGACGACGGCGGAGATATTGCGGTGCAGCGCAGGGTTGGAGGAAAGCATGGCACTCATGGCATACCAGGTTTCGAACATCTCGCGTCCGTAGATGCCCTTGAGCGTGAGCATGTGGGTGACCACCTTGCCCCAGTCGATGTCGATCGACTGGCTGGGCAGGCCGAGCATGGCGATGCGTCCGCCGTGGTTCATGTTGTCGATCATCTCAGGCAAGGCCGTGGGATGTCCCGACATTTCCAGGCCGATATCGAAGCCCTCGCGCATGCCAAGTTCGCGCTGCGCGTCCCGGATGCGCATCTTGGAGACGTCGACGGCGAGGTCCACGCCCATGCCGCGGGCCAGGTCCAGCCGGGACGCGGAGACGTCGGTGATGGCAATCTTGCGGGCACCGGCGTGGCGGGCCACCGCGATGGCCATCAGGCCGATGGGGCCGGCGCCGGTGATGAGCACGTCCTCGCCCACCAGCGGGAAGCTCAGCGCCGTGTGGACGGCGTTGCCGAAGGGATCGAAGATGGCACCGAGTTCCGGGGTCACGGAAGGGTCGTGGTGCACCCACACGTTCGTTTCCGGGATCACGACGTACTCGGCGAACGCGCCGTCGCGCTGCACGCCCACGGAGACCGTGTGGATGCACATCTGGCGGCGGCCGGCACGGCAGTTGCGGCAGATCCCGCACACGATGTGGCCTTCGCCGGAGACCTTATCGCCGACCTTGACGTCCCGGACGTCCTCGCCGACGGCCACGACCTCGCCATAGAACTCGTGCCCGGCGATGAGCGGGGTTTCGATGATGCTTTGGGCCCACGCATCCCAGGACTGGATGTGCAGGTCGGTGCCGCAGATGCCGGTGGTCATCACGCGGATCTTGACGTCGCCGGGGCCGGCCTCGGGCTCGGGCCGGTCGACGAGTTCGAAGCCGGCGTGCGGGCCGGACTTGTAGAGAGCCTTCATGGCTCCCATTAGATGCCTTCAAACTGCTTAGAACAAGCTCAAGTATCTCACTCAACAGTTTAGGAGAGGCTACATTGTTGGCCGTGGCTGGCCGCCCGGAGTCAAAGAGGCTTGTGTCTGCTTTGGTATACCAAATAGAGTGTGGGTAGCACTCCGCACTACCAGTGCTTCCCCGAGTCTTCCCAGGAGTAACCATGTGCTTGCATGACCACAGCAGCGCTGCCGTCCCGTCCGCCGTCCCTTCGCGCCGTGGCGTCCTCGCCAGCGCCGCTGCCCTGGCCGGCATTTCCGTGGCCGGCGTCACCGCCCAGCTCGCCGCGGCACCGGCTGCGCAGGCAGGCGAGCGCCCTGCCGGCCCCAACTACCCCGGGCGCCCCGCCGTCCCCGGTGCCATCATCATCGAAGGCGGCACCGTCGTCGACCCGCTTACCGGGGACGCCGTGGCGGACGGCGTGCTGGTGCTCGACGGCGGCAAGGTCGCCGCCGTCGGGAGCCGCGACGCCACGCGCAAGGCCGCGGCCGCCCTCGCGCACCGCGCCACCGTGCTGGACGCCTCCGGCCGCTGGGTGGTCCCCGGCCTGGTGGACGTGCACGTCCACGCCAACGCCCTGTCCGACGCCCGGCTCCTGCTGCAGGGCGGCGTTACGGCCGTCCGCAGCGGCTCGAGCAGCTTCTACCAGGACGTCGCCCTCGCGGCCCTGCCCGCCTGGGCGCCGGGTGCGTCGCCGCGCATGCGTCCCGCGGGCCTGTTCATTTCCCCGGAGCAGGGCGACTCGATCCTGGCCGATCCGGACCTTGCCCCGCTCGCGGCCCTCAGGAACGGCATCACCGAGACCCGGGACCTGGCCTACCTCACCGAGGTGAACCTCGCCCGCGGCGCCGAGGTCATCAAGACCCGCGCCAACCCGCGCGCCGGCCTGCCGGAGCAGGACCCGCGGGAACTGGTGTACGGCGTCGAGCAGATCTCCTCGATCGTCAAGGCCGCCCGCGGCGCCGGCGTGCTGTGCCACGCCTACAGTGCCGAAGGCATCGACGGCGCGGTGCGTGCCGGGGTCCGCAGCATCGAACACGGCGTGTTCGTCTCGGAGCAGACCATCGCCGAGATGGCCCGCCGCGGCACATACTTCACCCCCACCATGGACGCCATCTCCAGCATGGCTACTTCAGCGAATCCGATCCTGGCCGCGCGCGGCAAGGAGTACACGCCCATCCACAAGGCCGCGGTCCTGGCCGCGCACGAGGCCGGCGTCACCGTGGTGGCCGGCACCGATTCCTTCGGCAACGACGTCACCCCGCTGGGCACGGAAGTCCGGCTGCTCCACGAGGCCGGGCTGTCCCCGCTCGAGGCTTTGCGTGCCGCGACCACCTATGCCGCCCGCCTGCTCGGCTGGGAAGGCAGGGCCGGCCGTTTCGCGCCCGGCGCCTTCGCGGACGCCGTTGTGGTCGACGCCGACCCGCTGGGTGACGGCACGGCCCTCGAGAAGGTGCGCACCGTCGTCGCGCAGGGAACGATCGTGCGCAACGGCCTCTAGGTGTGATGTCCAGGGACGTTGTTTCATGAATCCCGTGTGATCTGCTGACGGGCGAAGGCCTCCTGTTATGAAGTGGAGCTGTCTAGGAACCGCTTCATCTCAACAGGAGGCCTTCGTGTCCCACGCTAACGCTGCTTTGACGCCCCGCGCACGTCTGCGCTTGGCCAAACTCATCGTCGAGAACCATTGGCCGGTGGGCCCCGCCGCCAAAATGTTCATGGTCTCGCCCGTGACCGCCCGCAAATGGGCGGCCCGATACCGCACCGAAGGGCCGGCCGGAATGACGGACCGTTCCAGCCGGCCGCAGTCGATGCCACGGAAAACTCCTCCAG
>NZ_FNEI01000034.1 GCF_900099975.1 Arthrobacter cupressi | reverse complement strand
CTGGATTGTCCACCCCCGTGGATGGTTTGGTGTTTTTAGCTGGTTTCAAATTTTGTGCAGCCGGGTGTGGTGTTATTTCCATTGTGCCTGGTTGTGTCTGTTTTACTTCAACGGAGAGTTTGATCCTGGCTCAGGATGAACGCTGGCGGCGTGCTTAACACATGCAAGTCGAACGATGAAGCACCGCTTGCGGTGTGGATTAGTGGCGAACGGGTGAGTAACACGTGAGTAACCTGCCCTTGACTCTGGGATAAGCCTGGGAAACTGGGTCTAATACCGGATATGACCTTTCACCGCATGGTGGGGGGTGGAAAGCTTTTGTGGTTTTGGATGGACTCGCGGCCTATCAGCTTGTTGGTGGGGTAATGGCCTACCAAGGCGATGACGGGTAGCCGGCCTGAGAGGGTGACCGGCCACACTGGGACTGAGACACGGCCCAGACTCCTACGGGAGGCAGCAGTGGGGAATATTGCACAATGGGCGCAAGCCTGATGCAGCGACGCCGCGTGAGGGATGACGGCCTTCGGGTTGTAAACCTCTTTCAGTAGGGAAGAAGCTTTCGGGTGACGGTACCTGCAGAAGAAGCGCCGGCTAACTACGTGCCAGCAGCCGCGGTAATACGTAGGGCGCAAGCGTTATCCGGAATTATTGGGCGTAAAGAGCTCGTAGGCGGTTTGTCGCGTCTGCTGTGAAAGACCGGGGCTCAACTCCGGTTCTGCAGTGGGTACGGGCAGACTAGAGTGATGTAGGGGAGACTGGAATTCCTGGTGTAGCGGTGAAATGCGCAGATATCAGGAGGAACACCGATGGCGAAGGCAGGTCTCTGGGCATTAACTGACGCTGAGGAGCGAAAGCATGGGGAGCGAACAGGATTAGATACCCTGGTAGTCCATGCCGTAAACGTTGGGCACTAGGTGTGGGGGACATTCCACGTTTTCCGCGCCGTAGCTAACGCATTAAGTGCCCCGCCTGGGGAGTACGGCCGCAAGGCTAAAACTCAAAGGAATTGACGGGGGCCCGCACAAGCGGCGGAGCATGCGGATTAATTCGATGCAACGCGAAGAACCTTACCAAGGCTTGACATGGACCGGACCGGGCTGGAAACAGTCCTTCCCTTCGGGGCTGGTTCACAGGTGGTGCATGGTTGTCGTCAGCTCGTGTCGTGAGATGTTGGGTTAAGTCCCGCAACGAGCGCAACCCTCGTTCCATGTTGCCAGCGGGTTATGCCGGGGACTCATGGGAGACTGCCGGGGTCAACTCGGAGGAAGGTGGGGACGACGTCAAATCATCATGCCCCTTATGTCTTGGGCTTCACGCATGCTACAATGGCCGGTACAATGGGTTGCGATACTGTGAGGTGGAGCTAATCCCAAAAAGCCGGTCTCAGTTCGGATTGGGGTCTGCAACTCGACCCCATGAAGTCGGAGTCGCTAGTAATCGCAGATCAGCAACGCTGCGGTGAATACGTTCCCGGGCCTTGTACACACCGCCCGTCAAGTCACGAAAGTTGGTAACACCCGAAGCCGGTGGCCTAACCCCTTTGTGGGAGGGAGCCGTCGAAGGTGGGACCGGCGATTGGGACTAAGTCGTAACAAGGTAGCCGTACCGGAAGGTGCGGCTGGATCACCTCCTTTCTAAGGAGCATCTGCCGATTTCCTGGTGGCCGCATGGTTGCCGGGGGTTGGTCAGGAGAAGGCCCATTGCGCAGGCGTATGTTCTGCGGTGGGTGCTCATGGGTGGAATATCAACGAATCAAACTGGTTTTGGCATGGCCGCCTTCGGGGTGTCCTGGTGTGAGTACGGCAATCCTGCTGCTTTTGTGGTGGGGGTTGCGGGGAAAGCGTTCCGGGGTGTTCTGGTGTGGTGGTTGTGTTTGGTGCACTGTTGGGTCCTGAGGCAACAGGACCTGCAACGATGAGTTGCCGGGCCCGTGGGGGTGCCCCTTTTTGGGGTGTTCTGGGGTTTCTGGTTTCCTGCCTTCGCCGAAGCGCGCACGGTTTGTGTGTGTGGGGTGTGGGGGTTGGGGTTGTTGTTTGAGAACTACATAGTGGACGCGAGCATCTTGAGGCATGCACCTGTTTTGCGGGTGTGTGTTGATAGCAATTTCTTTGAAGGACCCTGGCCCTTTGTGGGCCGTGGTTCTCTCGAGTTAGTTTTTGATCTGTGTGGTCAAGTTTTTAAGGGCACACGGTGGATGCCTTGGCATCAGGAGCCGATGAAGGACGTAGGAATCTGCGATAAGCCTGGGG
>NZ_FNEI01000013.1 GCF_900099975.1 Arthrobacter cupressi | reverse complement strand
GCGTGCAGGAAGTCGCGGATTTGGTGGGTGAAGGTGTGTTCCCAGCCGATCACATGGCCTTGGGGCCACCAGGCGTCCATGTAGGGGTGGTCGGGTTCGTTGACGAGGATGCGGCGGAAGCCCTGTTCGCGGACCGGAACGGTGGCGTCCAGGAAGCCGAGCTCGTTCAGGGCCTCGAGGTCGAACAGGATGGTGCCTTTGTCGCCGTAGATTTCGAGTGTGAGGCTGTTCTTCTGGCCGGTGGCGACGCGGGAGGCTTCCACGGAGGCGATGGCTCCGGAGGCCAGGGTCAGGGTGGCCCAGGCGGCGTCGTCGACCGTGACCTCTTCCGGACCATCGGGGCCGGGGCGGGTGGTGACGAAGGTGTGGAGGCGGCCGGACACCTCGGTGACGGTGTCGCCGAGGAGGTAGAGGACCTGGTCGATGGCGTGGGAGGCGATGTCGCCCAGGGCCCCGGACCCGGCGGTGTCCTTGCGCAGGCGCCAGGTCATCGGGGATTGGGCGTCGGAGAGCCAGTCCTGCAGGTAGGCGGCGCGGATGTGCCGGACGGTGCCGAGCCGGCCCTCGTCGATGAGTTCGCGGGCGAGGGCCAGGGCCGGGACCCGGCGGTAGTTGAAGCCGATCATGGACTGCACGCCGCGGGCCCGGGCAGCAACAGCGGCGGCAACCATCGCTTCGGCTTCGGCCAGGGTGTTGGCGAGGGGTTTTTCCACGAGCACGTGCTTGCCCGCGGCGAGGGCGGCGACCGCGATCTCGGCGTGCATCCACCCCGGGGCGCAGATATCGATGATGTCGATGTCCTCCCGGCCGATCACCGAACGCCAGTCCGTGGCGGATTCGGCCCACCCGTACTTCGCTGCGGCCTCTGCCACCAGTTCCGCGTCCCGGCCCACGAGCACCTTCCGCTCAAAGGCCGGGACCCCGAAGAAAGCGCCCACGTTCCGCCACGCATTCGAATGCGCCTTCCCCATGAAGGCATAACCAATCACAGCCACCCCCAACGGGCGCTGCCGGGCGGACGGGTCCAGAGTAGTCATGCGGGAATCCCCTCGATGGATGGCGTTTCACTCGAAACTACGGTCACTTTTGCCCCGAGTCAATCAAAAGTTCAGCTTTCGAGCGCCTGAAGCGGCCCGTTACCCCGCCCGTTGTGCTATTCCTTAACCATGGTGACCAGTACCCAGCGCCCGGAGAGGCCTGCGGCCGAGGCCGGTGTGCTCGCCCGTGCGGGCGATCTATTTCAGCTGCTCCGGGACGGCAAAGCCCGGACCCGCGCCGAACTTGCCGAACAGACAGGCCTGGCGCGCACTACCGTCGCCGCACGGATCGACGCCCTGACGGGTCTCGGGCTGGTGGGTCCGGCCGGCGAGGCGGCCTCGTCAGGCGGCAGGCCGCCGTCGAAATTTGCCTTCAATGCCGGCGTGCGGCTGGTACTTGCCGCCGACGTCGGAGCGAGCCATGCCGCGGTGGCCGTCACCGACCTGAACGGCGACGTTCTTGCCCGGCATTCCGAAGCGCTCGACGTCGCCGAAGGACCGGAAAAGGTCCTTGGCTGGATCCTCGAGAACGGCCGCAAGCTGCTTGAGGGCATCGGCCGCAAGGCGGAGGACATCGCAGGCGTGGGCATCGGCGTTCCAGGCCCGGTGGAGCACGGCAGCGGCATGCCGGTGAAGCCGCCCATCATGCCCGGCTGGGACGGCTTCGACGTGGTGGGCTACATCCGTCAAGGAATCGACGCCGAAGTGCTGGTGGACAACGACGTCAACATCATGGCGCTGGGCGAGCGGTACGCGCACTGGAGCGCCTATGACGACCTGCTTTTCATCAAGCTGGCCACCGGCGTCGGGGCCGGCATCATCAGCAGCGGCCAGCTCCAGCGCGGCGCCGACGGCACCTCGGGCGACCTTGGCCACGTGCGTGTCCCCGGCGGCGAAGGGGTCCTGTGCCGCTGCGGCAACACGGGCTGCCTTGAAGCCCTCGCGGCGGGGCCAGCGCTGGTGGCAAAGCTGGCTGCGCAGGGCGTGCAGGCCTCCTCCGGCTCGGACATTGTAGACCTGGCCGCGCAAGGAAACGTGCAGGCCATCCATGCTTTGCGGCAGGCCGGGCGCGAGGTGGGGGAGGTCCTGGCAATCTGCGTCAACATGCTCAACCCTTCGGTGATTGTGGTGGGCGGCAGCCTCTCGCGCGCCGGAGATCAGCTCCTGGCCGGGATCCGCGAGACGGTCTACGGCCGCTCCCTGCCCCTGGCGACGTCCCACTTGCGGATCGAACAGTCGAAGGCTGGCACTGAGGCGGCCATTCTCGGCGCGAGCCGGATGGTCATCGACCACGTGCTGTCCCCTGCGGTGGTGGAGTCTGCGGTGGCGGCGGCCCAGCGCAACTGACCTCTTCCTCTTTTTCCGGGATCTGCAGAATGACGCCCGCGGCACCGGCCGCGGGCGTCATTTGTTTCTGCGGGCAAGTTTTGCGGATCAAAGCGCTTAGCTGATTGACACCCCTTTGCGGTCCGTGAAAACTTACTTATATCGATCTGACTGCAGACTTTTGCATGATGAAAATCAGAAGTAGCCGGCGGCGCTGGACAAGCTCCTACGCCCACTCGCGCTCTGAAGCACCGAACACCTCCACGACGAACCCAGGAAAGAACAGGAAACCGTGAGCATTGAGCACGCTACGTCCACGACCCTCAAGGTAGGCGTCGTCGGCATCGGTTGGGCCGGCCAGCAGCACCTCGAGGCCTACAGCAAGATCGACGGCGTCGAGATCGTGGCCGCCGCGGGCATGGAGGAAGAGCTCCTGGCCGCAATGAAGGAGCAGTACTCCATCCCGCACGCGTTCGCCCGCTGGGAAGACATGATCGAGCTGGCCGGACTGGACGCCATCAGCGTCGCGGTCCCCACCTTCCTGCACGCCCCGATCGCCATCGCCGCCCTGGAGAAGGGTATCCACGTCCTGAGCGAGAAGCCGATCGCACGCAACGGGGTCGAAGGCCAGGCCATGGTGGACGCGGCCCGCAAATCCGGCCGCGTGCTGGACGTGGCCTTCAACCACCGCCGCCGTGGCGACATCCAGGCACTCAAGTCCGTCATCGACCAGGGCGAACTCGGCCGTCCGTACTACGCCAAAGCCGCGTGGCTGCGCCGCCAGGGCATCCCTACGCTCGGCAGCTGGTTCACCAACCCGGAACTTGCCGGCGGCGGGCCGCTGGCCGACATCGGTGTCCACGTCCTCGACTACGCCCTGCACCTGCTGGGCGAGCCGAAGGTGCTTGCGGTCTCCGCCAGCACCCACGCAGAGCTTGGCCCGCGCGGCCTGGGCGGCAACGCCAACTACAAGGCCACCGCCAATTCCAACAAGTTCGAGGTGGAGGACTTCTCCTCCGCGTTCCTGCGGCTCGAAGGCGGCGCCACCCTGGTCATCGAAGCGGGCTGGGCCAGCTACCGGCACCCGGACGACGAGATCAACTTCCTCGTCTACGGCACCGACGGCGGCGCCGAACTCAAGGTGGCCGGCTACGCAGAACCGGAGAAGAACCAGCTCCACGTCTTCAAGGACAACGGCGTGGAGAACGCCGACTACGTGCCGAAAGTCGGCCGCGACGGCATGCATCAGCAGGTGGTGGAGGACTTCGTGGCCGCGGTCCGCGGCGGGGAAGCGGAGTGGGGCCGGCACGACGGCTCGCTGGCCCTGAACCGTGCGCTGATCATCGACGCCTGCTACCAGTCCGCGCTCGAAGGCCGGGAGGTCCGTCTCTGATGGCCGACCGCAAACTGAACATCGTCGTCTGGAACGAGGGCGTCCACGAGGCCAACAACCACCCGGCCACCATGGCCGAAATGTACCCGGAGGGCATGCACGGGGCCATCGCGGGCGGCCTGCGGACCTTCTACCCGGACGCGGACATCACGACGGCGACCCTCGCCGACCCGGAGCACGGACTGTCCGAGGAGGTGCTCGCCCGCACCGACGTGCTCCTGTGGTGGGGCCACATCGCCCACGGCGACGTCAGCGACGAGGTGGTGGAGCGGGTGCAGCGCCACGTGCTTGGCGGCATGGGCCTGGTGGTGCTGCACTCCGGGCACTTCGCGAAGATCTTCACCAGGCTGCTTGGCACCACCTGCTCCCTGAAATGGCGCAACGACGGCGAGCGCGAACTCGTGTGGACAGTCAAGCCATCCCACCCGATCGCGGCAGGCA
Source organism: Arthrobacter cupressi (assembly GCF_900099975.1). Taxonomy (GTDB): domain Bacteria; phylum Actinomycetota; class Actinomycetes; order Actinomycetales; family Micrococcaceae; genus Arthrobacter; species Arthrobacter cupressi. The sequence goes on along the minus strand of NZ_FNEI01000013.1, from coordinate 111,001 downwards.
TCGAAAGCCCCATCGTCATCCCCAAGCAGGAGATGTACGGCGAACTCTTCGACATCCCGGAGCCCGATGACCTGATCTTCATCAGCTCCTTTGAAGGCGGCGAGGTGTTCCGCTCCGGCGTGACCTTCTCCCGCGGCAAGGGCCGGATCTTCTACTTCAGCCCGGGCGACCAGGACTACCCGGTCTACCACCAGCCGCAGATCCAGAGGGTGATCGCCAACGGCGTGGGCTGGGTGGCGCAGCCAGAACATTTCCGGGAGGCTCCGGAGGTGTCCAACCCGCAGCGCGGCTGGTACCTCGGCCCGGACAACTAAGTCATCCGCGTCGTCTTGGACAGCGTGATTTTCGACAACGGCGCCCCGGTTTTCGCAACCGGGGCGCCGTTGCCGTGATAGCAAGAAGAGTGATCGAAAAATGACCGGCTTGTTCTCACGCGTCCCGCGCAGCTGGGTGGTCCTGGCCTGCATCGCCCTGATTTCGCTGTGCATGCGCGGCCCGATCGTCTCCGTGGCGCCGGTGCTGGACACCATGCAGGCCGAACTCGGCTTCCCGCCTGTGGTCCTGGGCCTGCTGACCAGCATCCCCGTCCTTTGCTTCTCCCTCGCTTCGCCGGCCGCCGCCGTGGCCGGGCGGAAGTTCGGTGCAGAGTTCGCCGTCACCCTCACCCTGCTGGGCGTCCTGGCAGGCGTGGTGCTGCGCTCGGCCGGGGCACCCGCCGTCGTACTCCTGGGAACCGTGCTGATCGGCCTGGCGATCACCGTGGGGAACATCTGCATTCCGCTGATCATCCGGCGCGACGTCTCGCCGAAGCGGCAAGGCACCGCGATGGGTCTGTACTCGGCGTTCCTGAACGTCGGCGCCTTCCTGACCTCGGTGGTCACAGCACCCATCGCGGAAGTGGTGGGCTGGCGGCCGGCGCTGGCCGCCGTCGGGATTTTCGCGTTGGTGGCGACGGCGGCGTGGGCCATGGCGTTCGGGCCGCGGCGCGCGTTCGTTCCCGTTCCGCTGCCGCCGATGCGGGCGGCCGGCGCCGTGCCGGTGATCGGCGTCTTCTGGATCACCGCCGGGCTGACCGTCGGCTTCGCCGGCCAGGCCTTCTCCTATTACGGCGTCACCACCTGGCTGCCGAGCTTCCTGGGCGACACCCTCGGGATGACGGCCACCCAGGCCGGCGCCGGCGCCTCGATCTTCCAGGTCCTGGCGATCGTGGGATCGCTCGGGGTTCCGCTGCTGGCCAAGTATTGGAGCCCGACGGCGGTGGCCCTCACCGTGAGTGCGCTGTGGGCGACCATTCCCGTGGGCCTGCTGCTGGCGCCGTCGTGGTGGTGGCTGTGGTGCATCGGCGCCGGGATCGCGCAGGGCGGCGGCTTCACCATCATCTTTTCTGCCCTGATCAAAGTGGCTCCCGACATGGCAACGGCCGGCCGGATGTCGGCCCTGGTGCAGGGCGTGGGCTACTTTTTCGCGGCCATCGCCCCGAGCGCCGTGGGCTTCGTACACGAGCAGGCCGGCAACTGGACGCCGCCGCTGCTGGTGATCCTGGGCTCCGTGCTGGCCTTCGCCATCTGCACCACCCTCTCGGTGCGGAGCGCAGGCAAGCGCCGCCCCTCTTAAACCCAAGCGCGAACTGGCAGCAGATGCCCTCTGAATTGGGTCTTAGGGGCATCTGCTGCCAGTTCGCGCTGTATGAAAAGGGTGGTTCCGCCGCCGGGCTGCCTCCCCGGCCTTCGGGGTCACTTGTTGCGAAGAGTGCAGGCAGCCCGGCTGACGGAAATTTCTAGGCGGCGATCAGTTCTTCCTCGCTGGCTTTTTCCTTGGCTTCGGTGAGGAAGCGGGCGTAGGCCGGGATGGTCAGGAAGGTGGGGAAGTCCTCGGCGAGGGTGACTTCTTCGAAGATGCTGCGGGCATCGGTGAAGCGGTCGTCGTCGAAGCGTTCCAGCCGGGCGAACTCCTCATCCAGCAGTTCCTCCACCCATTCGCGGGTGATGATGTCGCCGTGTTCGGTGATCGCGTGGGAGTGGATCCACTGCCACAGCTGGGAGCGGGAGATCTCCGCGGTGGCGGCGTCCTCCATCAGGTTGTGGATGGCCACGGCGCCGTTGCCGCGCAGCCACGATTCGATGTAGCGGATCCCGACCTCGATGTTGATGCGGATTCCCTGCTCGGTGATGTTTCCCTCGGTGGTGGAAATGTCGATCAGCGCGCGGTCGTCGGGTGTGACGTCCTCCCGCGAGCGGTCCAGCTGGTTCTGTTGGTCGCCGAGGACGCCGTCGAACACTTCACGGCACACCGGCACCAGGTCCGGGTGGGCAACCCAGGAGCCGTCGAAACCGTCGGTGGCCTCGCGGGTCTTGTCCGAGCGGACCTTCTCGAAGGACGCCGTGTTGGCGGCCTCGTCCTTGCGGTTGGGGACAGCGGCAGCCATGCCGCCGATCGCCATGGCGCCGCGGCGGTGGCAGGCGCGCACCAGCTGCTCGGTGTAGGAGCGCATGAACGGCTGGGTCATGCTGACCTGTCCGCGGTCCGGCAGGACGAAGCGCGGCCCGCGGGTCCGGAAGTTCTTGATCAGGGAGAAGATGTAGTCCCAGCGGCCGGCGTTCAGGCCTGCGGCGTGGTCGCGCAGTTCGTACAGGATTTCCTCCATCTCGAACGCGGCCGTGATGGTCTCGATCAGCACGGTGGCGCGGATGGTGCCCTGCGGGATGCCGAGCAGGTCCTGGGCCAGCACGAAGATGTCGTTCCACAGCCGGGCCTCGAGGTGGTTCTCGATCTTCGGCAAGTAGAAGTACGGTCCGCGGCCCTGGGCCAGCAGGCGCCGGGCGTTGTGGAAGAAGAACAGGCCGAAGTCCACGATGCCGCCGGCGATCGGCTTGCCGTCGATCAGCATGTGCTTCTCCGGCAGGTGCCAGCCCCGCGGCCGGACCACGATGGTGGGCAGCTCCTGGTCATCGCGCAGCCGGTACTCCTTGCCCTCCGGGGAAGTGAAGTCGATGCGGCGTTCCAGCGCGTCGGTCAGGTTGAGCTGGCCCTGGATCACGTTGCGCCACGTGGGGGTGGAGGAGTCCTCCATGTCCGCCAGCCACACCTTGGCGCCCGAGTTCAGCGCGTTGATGGTCATCTTGCGGTCCACGGGGCCGGTGATTTCCACCCGGCGGTCCTCCAGGCCCGGCGCCGGGGGAGCGACGCGCCAGTTCGGGTCGTTGCGGATGCCCTCGGTCTCGGGCAGGAACCGCGGATCCTGGCCCGAAGCAATCTGTGCCCGGCGCGCGTGCCGGGCCTGCATCAGCTCCTGGCGCCGCTCCGCCGTCGCCCGGTGCAGCTTCGCGACGAAATCCAGGGCGTCCGGAGTAAGCACCTCGCCCTGCCGGCAGATCGGCTGCGCGGTCAGGGTGATGCCATTGATGGTGAAGCTGTCGGTGAAGCTGTTCATGTCGATCTCTCCTCTGAGAAGCAAATGTTCGACGGCGGCTCGGTTGGCTTGGGTGCCGGGCAAGAGCGATCCTCCGCGTGCTATTCCCCATCCCCGTCCTGGGGCCTCGCAAGGCTCGGCCGAGGACGGGGACAGGGCCCCTTTTACGCACGCTTCCGGATCACTTTTGCCCGGCCGCCGGAAAGGCGCCTTACGCACGAGGCCGGAGAGGCCGGTATTGCGGCAGCCTGCGTAAAAGGGGCCCTGCGTCCCGGTCCGTCCTCGCTCAGCGAGGTCGAAAACCGGGACGTGGGGAATAGCAGGCAGAGCAGTGCCGGTCCGCAGGCCGGACGCGAGGCGCAGAACGCAACCAGCCGTCGTCGGAAGTTGGTTAGTGGAACTGGCCTTCTTCGGTGGATCCCACCAGGGCCAGGGTGCTTGCGTTCGGGTTGAGCGCAGTGGCGATGTCGTCGAAGTAGCCGGTGCCGACTTCGCGCTGGTGCTTGGTTGCGGTGTAGCCGCGGGATTCGGAGGCGAATTCCTTTTCCTGGAGTTCGACGTAGGCGCTCATGCCTTCGCGGGCGTAGCCGTGGGCGAGGTCGAACATGGAATAGTTCAGGGCGTGGAATCCGGCCAGGGTGATGAACTGGAAGGTGAAGCCCATGGCGCCGAGCTCGCGCTGGAACTTGGCGATGGTGGCGTCGTCCAGGTGCTTGCGCCAGTTGAACGACGGCGAGCAGTTGTAGGAGAGCATCTGGTCGGGGAACTCTGCCTTGACGGCCTCGGCGAACTTCTTGGCCAGCTCGAGGTCGGGGGTGCCGGTCTCCATCCAGATGAGGTCGGAGTACGGGGCGTAGGCCTTGGCGCGGGCGATGCAGGGTTCGATGCCGTTGCGGACCTTGTAGAAGCCTTCGGCCGTGCGCTCGCCGGTGATGAACTCGCGGTCGCGTTCGTCGACGTCGGAGGTGATCAGGGTTGCGGCCTCGGCGTCGGTGCGGGCGATGACGACGGTGGGGGTGCCGGCGACGTCGGCAGCCAGGCGGGCCGCGTTCAGCGTCCGGATGTGCTGCTGGGTGGGGATGAGGACCTTGCCGCCCAGGTGGCCGCACTTCTTCTCGGAGGCCAGCTGGTCCTCCCAGTGAACGCCCGAGGCGCCGGCGGCGATCATGGACTTCATGAGTTCGTAGGCGTTCAGCGGGCCGCCGAAGCCGGCCTCGGCGTCGGCGACGATCGGAACCAGCCAGTCCTCCACGGTCTGGATGCCTTCGGCGAATTCGATCTGGTCGGCGCGCAGCAGGGCGTTGTTGATGCGCCGGACAACCTGGGGGACCGAGTTCGCCGGGTACAGGGACTGGTCCGGGTAGGTGTGGCCGGAGAGGTTCGCGTCCGCGGCGACCTGCCAGCCGGACAGGTAGATGGCGCGCAGGCCGGCCTTGACCTGCTGCACGGCCTGGTTGCCGGTGAGGGCGCCGAGGGCGTTGGTGTAACCGCCCGTTGGAGCCTCTTCAGTGAGCTGCTTCCACAGCTTTTCGGAGCCGCGACGGGCCAAGGTGTGCTCTTCGGAGACGCGGCCGCGGAGGCGGACGACGTCGGAGGCCGAGTAATCACGGGTGACGCCTTCCCACCGCGGGTTGGCAGCCCATTCGAGTTCCAGCGCTGCGGCCTGCTGCTCAATGTCTTCCTTGGAGGAGGTGGGCGGGGTGGTCTGCTCTGGTTCAAATGCTGCGGTCATGGTCTGTCTCCTTTGACGCTGACTGGGTTTCTTGCCGTGGAACTTTTCCGTGACAACTACTTTTCTGGACTTTCCAAGGGGTTTCCAGAGGAAAATGATGGAAAGAAACGCAGTTCTTCGCGTATCCTCAAAAAATGTCGCCTGCGAGCTGGAACCGCGAAGTTGCCGTCCCGCCGTCGTCCGCTGCCACTACGGAAGTGGACGTCATCAGCCTGGGCCGCCGCGTGCGGCATCTGCGCAAACAGGCCGGGCTCACGCTGGACGAACTGGGCGCCGCCGTCGGGACCGCCGCCAGCCAGTTGAGCCTCATTGAGAACGGCAAGCGGGAACCCAAACTCGGCCTGCTGCAGGGCCTGGCCGGAGCGCTCAACGTGAGCATCGAACAGCTGCTCGGGGCCGAGCCGCCCAGCCGCCGCGCGGCCCTGGAAATCGAGTTGGAACGCTACCAGCGCGGGCCGCTGTACGAGTCCCTCAACCTGCCGAAAATCCGCGTCAGCTCGCGGCTTCCCCTCGATGTGCTGGAGGCGCAGGTGGGGCTGCTGCATGAGCTCGAACGGAAGATGAACGAGCAGGTGGCGACGCCGGAAGAAGCCCGCCGCGCGAACGGCGAGCTGCGTGCCATGATGCGTGAGCGCGGGAACTACTTCCCCGAGTACGAGGCCGAGGCGCAGAAGGTCCTCACGCAGGTGGGGTACAGCGGCGGGCCGCTGAGCCAGCACGTCATCGCGGACATCGCCGAGAAGCTTGGATTCACCCTGCACCATGTGGGTGACCTGCCGCATTCCACCCGCTCCGTGACGGACTTGAAGAACCGCAGAATTTACCTCACGCAGAACCAGCGCCAGGACCACGATCCGCGCTCGGTGTTGCTGCAGGCCCTCGGACACTACGTCCTGGGGCACGAGACGCCCCGCAACTACGGAGATTTCCTGGCCCAGCGGGTGGCCACCAACTACTTTGCCGCCGCCCTGCTCCTGCCCGAACAAACCACGGTGGAATTCCTGCAGCGCGCGAAAGCTGCGAAGGAGATCGCCGTCGAGGACATCCGGGACGCCTTCGCGGTGTCCTATGAGACGGCCGCGCACCGCTTCACCAACCTGGCCACGAAGCACCTGGGCATCACCACGCATTTCCAGAAGACGCACCAGAGCGGCATCATCTACAAGGCCTACGAGAACGACGGCGTGAACTTCCCGCAGGACCACACCGGGGCGATCGAGGGCCAGCCGTCGTGCAAGGCCTGGACCTCGCGAGCGGTGTTCGACGTGCCGGACAAGTTCAGCGCCTACTCCCAGTACACGGACACGCCCTCCGGCACGTACTGGTGCACCGCACGGACCGAGCGCTCGGCGTCGGGCCAGTTCTCGCTGTCCATCGGCGTGCCGTACCAGCACGTCAAGTGGTTCCGGGGGAGGGAGACGACGGCGCGCGCCACCTCGACCTGCCCGGACCCGGTCTGCTGCAAGCGGCCGCCGGCGGCGCTCGCGTCCGAGTGGGCCGGAAACGCCTGGCCCTCGGCCCGCGCGCACTCGCACTTGCTCGCCGCGATGCCGCCTGGCGCCTTCCCCGGTGTGGACGAGACCGAGGTGTACGCCTTCCTGCAGGCCCACTCGGGGTAGCTCGTCTTCGGACGGCGATTCGCGCGAACTGGCAGTTGTTGCCCTTAAATCCGCGAAAACAGGGCATTATCTGCCAGTTCGCGCGGGGGATGCAAAGGGAAGCTCCCGTTTGTACGGCGGGTGCTTCTTTCACATAGGATGCCGTGTGCCCTCCGGGCGCTGCACTCCCCAAAGAAAGAAGTACCCATGTCAGCCGACACCTCCGGCGCAAAAAGCCACGGACCCAAGAAGCTCCGTTCCAGACACGTCACCATGATCACCCTCGGTGGCATCATCGGTTCCAGCCTCTTCGTCGGCTCCGCCAACGTGATTCACGCGGTGGGTCCCGCCGCCGTGATCTCGTACCTGATCGGCGGCCTGCTGGTCTTCCTTGCCATGCGCATGCTGGGCGAAATGGCGGCGGCCCGTCCCGCCGTCGGCTCCTTCATGGAGTACGCCCGCGTCGGCCTCGGCGACTGGGCCGGCTACTTCGTGGGCTGGCTGTACTGGTATTTCTGGGTGGGCGTGATCGCCTACGAGGCCGTGGTGGGCGGCTCCATCCTGCACGGCTGGGTCCCCTCGATTCCGCAGTGGATCTTCTCGGTCCTCCTGCTCCTGGTCTTCACCGGCGCCAACCTGGTGTCCCTGCGCTCCTTCGGCGAAACCGAATTCTGGCTGGCCAGCATCAAGGTGGCAGCGATCGTGGTCTTCCTGGTGGTGGGCACGCTCTTCGCCCTCGGCCTATGGCCCAATGCCCAGTTCGCCGTCCCTAACCTCTGGGAGCACGGCGGCTTCATGCCCGAAGGCTTCGGCGCCGTGATCGGCGGCGTGGCGATCGTGATCTTCTCCTACTTCGGCACGGAAATCGCAGTCATGGCCGCCTCCGAATCCGAGGACCCGGCTAAGGGCGTCCGGCAGGCCACCAGCACGGTGATCTGGCGGATCCTGATCTTCTTCGTCGGCGCTGTGCTCCTGATCGTCACCATCGTGCCGTGGAACCAGCTGCCCGACCCCAAGGAAAAGGCACCGTTCGCCCACCTCTTCAGCCTCTACGGCTTGCCCGGTGCCGACGTCGTGATGAGCGCCGTCATCCTCACCGCCGTGTGTTCCGTGCTGAACTCCGGCCTGTACTCGGCGGCCCGCATGTTCTCCTCCATCGCCCAGCAGGGCTACGCTCCGAAGATCATCGCCCGCAAGTCCGCCGGCGGCATCCCGGTGGCCGCCGTGATCGCCTCCACGCTGGGCGGATACGCCGCCGTGATCATCAACTTCGCGGCACCGGATTCGGGAATCTTCGACTTCATCATGAACTCGGCCGGCCTGGTGGCACTGTTCGTTTACGCCTTCATTGCCCTGACCCAGCTCCGCACCCGGGCCCGGATGACCCCTGAGGAAACCGCGGCCCTGAAGCTGCGCATGTGGCTGCACCCCTGGCTGGGCATCCTGGTGATCGCCGCCGTCGTCGGCATTGTGGTGGTCATGCTCTTCTCCGGCGATTCCGGACGCACGCAGGTGTGGACCTCCCTGGTGTCCGTGGCCGTGCTGGCCATCTTCTGGCCGCTGGTGAACAAGAAGCTCAAGGCCCGCCGCGCCGCGGCTGAAAAGGACGAGGCGGCCGAAAAGGACGAGGACCCGGTGGGCGCCTCGAAGTAACGATGGCGGGCCGGGGTATGCGGAATTGCAAGCGAAGCGAGCCGCAAACGTGACCGGCTTTCCATGGCCTCGCCGGGTGGTGGCTGCTTGACTGAAAGCAGCCACCATCGCGGGAGGTCCACCATGAAAACCAAGCCCTTTGCCAGGCTGCTCGCCTTGGGAACCGCAGGGTTGCTTACCGCAGCGTTGCTGACCTCCTGCGCTCCGCCGTCGGCCCCGGCGCTGCAGAAGGCCGACGTCGGGAGGGCCGCCGTCAGCAGTTCCGCGTACCCCGGGGAACTGGCCGCCCACCGCGCTTCCTCGCTGAAACTCGGCACCACGCTGATCGCCGACGGCGGCGAGGAACGCAACGGCAACGTCGTCTCCTCGCCCGGCAGCCTGCTGATCGCCCTGTCCATGCTCCGCGCCGGAGCGTCAGGGGCCACCGCCGCGGAGATGGACACGGTGCTCGGGCTGCCCGCCGCCGCCCGCGACGAGTCGATGAATGCGCTGCTCGCCTCCCTGGAAAAGTACGACGGCGATCCCGGCTCGGTGGACGAGGACAACCCGCCGCGCAAACCGGTCATGCATGTGGCCAACGGACTGTTCATCCACAAGGACACCCCGACGGGCCAGGCCTACCTGGACACCTTGGCCCGGCACTACGGCACCGGGGTCTACCCTGTGGACTTCCGCAACGCCGCGGTGACCGAGTCGGCGATCGATGCCTGGGTGGACAAGAACACCGGCGGACGCATCAAGAAGGCCCCGGTGAAGTTCGACCCGGAGGACACCTTCAGCCTCCTGAATGCCGCCTATTTCGCCGCGGCCTGGAACATGCCGTTCGACCCCGAGAACACCCGTGACCGCCCCTTCACCAAGGCCGGCGGCGAAATGATCAACGTGCCCACCATGGAAGGAACCGTGAACGTGGCGTACGCGAAGGACACGGGCTGGCAGGCCGTCGACCTGCCCTACGCCGAGGGCTTCGCGATGCGGCTCGTGCTGCCGGATGCCGGCACGCCCGGGCGAACAGCGCTCCCTTCAGCCACCCTCGACGCCGGGACGCTCGCCGAGGTAGCGGCGGCACTGGAGCACGCATCGCCGTCGCCGGTTGAGGTCAAGCTGCCCAAATGGGACCACAAGAGCAAGTTCGACCTGAAGAAGATGCTCATCCGGATGGGGCTGAAGGAAACCTTCAGCACCGACACCGGCTTCAACGCGATCCAGGCGGGAATGTTCCTCACGGCGGCGGCGCAGGCGGCCAACATCACGGTGGCCGAGAAGGGCACGGTTGCCGCGGCCGTCACGCAGATCAACGCCCGGGACTCCGCCGCCGTGATGCCGCCGCGCAGCATCAGCTTCGACCGGCCGTTCCACTACCAGATCGTGCACCTCGAAACGGGCCTGCCCCTGTTCATGGGTCAGGTGGCGGACCCGCGGTAGCCCGCGTGCCGCTAGCGCGCGCCGCCCGGTTTCAGCCGTGCAGCCTACGGTACGCGCGCTCCGCCGCCGGGTGCAGGGGGATGCCCGCCGTGTTGATCAGGGTGTCCGGGCTAAGGAACTGCACTCCGGCGCTGGTCTGCGGGACAAGGCCGGCAGCGTGGTTCACGAGCAGCTCCACGGTCCGCTCCACGGTGCGGCTGTCCAGGTCCTGCCGGCAGAGCAGGAGGTTGGCAACGCCCACGGTCCACACCCCGGGGGCACCGGCGTAGCTGTTTTGCGGGATGAGCACGCGGTCGTAGAAGGGTCCATAGCGGGAGCGCATCGGACGGATGAGCGCCGAGAGGTCCAGGAAGGACAGGCCGAGGTCTTCGTTCAGTGCCGATATCGCCGCAGTGGGTACGCCCCCGGACCAGAACAGAGCGTCCACCGTTCCCGCCCGCAGCGCCGCCAGACCCGTGTTCAGCCCCAGGCTCCGTTCCGCGGGCGGGTGCTTCGAAAACGCCTCCCGCCCGGCGCCTGCCCCGAAGGTTTCCAGGATCCTGCGCGCCGTCAACGACGTCCCCGAACGGGTCTCGCCCGTGCCTACCGTCCTGCCGGCGAGCTCGCCAAGGCTCCGGATCCCGCTGTCCTGGCGCACGATGCAGTGCACGTAGTTCTCGTAGACCTTCCCGACGGCGGCCATCGCCTCCGAGGTGTCCGTTGCGGGGGCGGTTTGGGCGGCGGCGTCGGCCAGGGCGACCGCGAACGTCGCCTTCCCTGCGCGGAGCAGTTCCAGGTTTTCCAGGCTTCCTCCGGTGACGAGCGGTTCCGCCTCTCCGGCCACGCCTTCCCGCCGCAGGGCAGCGGCCAGCAAGGTGGCGAACTCAAGGTAGAAGCCGCCGCTTTCGCCGCCGGCCACCGTGATGTTTTGCAGTCCGCCGCCCGGGGTGCAGGCCGCGAGCGCGGGTAAGGCCAGCCCGGCCAGCCATGCGGAGAGGCCGGCCCTGAGCGCAGTTCGCAGCGCGGCCCGGCGGGACATGTCCGCTCGTGGTTCAGGCGTTGTTGGCTCAGCCATCGCCGGCCCCTGAATGTGATGCCGCCCCCGGGAACTCAAGCCGCGCACGGAGCCCGCCGCCGGGGTTCTCCTCCAGCACCAGCCGGCCGCCGTTGGCCTTCGCCAGCCGGTCCACGATCGTCATGCCCAGCCCGGTGCCGCGGACGCCCAGGTGCTCCGGCGACCGCCAGAAACGCGAGGTGGCAGCAGCCCGGTCTTCGGCACTCAGGCCGGGGCCGCCGTCGGACACCTCGATCGAGACCGCACCGTCCCGCCTGTTCAAGGCCACCGTGACCGTTGACCCGGGGGCGTATTTGATGGCGTTGGCGAGGAGTTCGTCCACCATGTGCGCCAGTTCGGCGGGCTTGCAATGCAGCCTCAGCGCTGGGCGGTCCAGTCCGGGGCCGGGGTGCAGGCGCAGGACGACGCCGGCCGCTTCCGCGGCGGGCCGCGCCCGGTCCGTCTCTTCCTGGAGCACCGCGAAGGGATCGATGTCGGGGACCTCCGCGTCCGGCCCGGCGGAAGCGGCGCCTTCCGAGGCCCGGTGTTCGGCGGACGCGAGCCGCAGCACGCCGTCGAGGATTTCCTCCACCCGTTCCAGTTCGGCGGTGACGTCCGCCGCGGCGGCCTGCTCCTCGGCTGAGCGGAGCTTGAGCTGCAGGAGGTCCAGGCGCAGCCGCAGGGCGCCCACGGGATTGCGTAACTGGTGCGAGGTGTCGGCGATCAGCAGCCGCTGCGACTCCATGCTCTCGCTGACGGTCTGCGCCATCCGGCTGAAGCTGCGGCTCAGCTCCCGCAGTTCCGGCGGTCCCGCCTCGGGCAGCCGCTCGGTCTTCCCGCGGGCGGCGAGTTCCTGCGCGGCGGAGTTCAGGCGATGCACCGGACGCAGCACCCAGGCTGTCACCCGGGCGGCGCCGAGCAGGAGCAGCAACCAAAGCACCACCGCGCCCAGGCCCACCAGGAGGTACCGTTCGCGCAGCTGCTGCCGGGCGGCGTCGAGCTTCACCTCCAGCACGGCCTCGCCGAGCACCTGGCTCGCCGGCCCGAAGGAGCGGGAAATGTACGCCGGGCCCGAGCCGAAGGCTTGCACCGGCGGCAGGGTGGTGTGGCTGAGGTTCAGGCTGGCCTGCCCGACGGCGTTGCGCACCTCCGCCCGGTCCTCGCCGAGGCCGCCGGACTGCAGCGTTCCGGACGGCAGGCGGATGAGGACACCCTCGCCGTACAGGGCCGAGTAGCGGTCCATGTCGCCCTCGAGTTGGCTGGAATCGCCGTCGAGGGCGGCGTCGTAGGCGAGCTGGGCGAAGCGGTTGAGCGCCGACACCCGGTTGATCTGCACCTCCTGGGCCAGTTCGCGGCTCGCCGAGCTCAGGATCGCCGCGGCGACCACTACCACCAGGAGCGCGGCCAGCACTCCCAGGGTGCCCAGAACCCGCAGCCTCACGCCGGTTCCGCCTCGATCCGGTAGCCCACGCCGCGGACGTTGATGATGAAGCCCGGCAGCCCCAGTTTGGAGCGCAGCCCGGTCAGGTGCACGTCCAGCGAGCGGGATGAGGCGAGGAAGGCGTCGCCCCAGAGCGCGTCGAGGATCTGTTCCCGGGTTACCACCGAGCCGGCGTTCCGGGCGAGCAGTGCCAGGAGGTCGAACTCCGTGGCGGTCAGCTGTAGTTCGCGGGAGCCGACGACGGCGACGCGGCGGTCGAGGTCGACGTCGAGTTCCCCGATGACCAGGGAATGCGGACGGGTGCCGGCCGCCCGGGCGACCCGCCGGGTGACGGCTTCGATGCGGGCCAGGAGTTCGACGAGCTTCACCGGTTTCACAAGGTAGTCGTCGGCGCCCAGGCGCAGGCCCAGGACCACGCTGCGTTCGTCGTCCCGGGCCGTGAGGATCAGGATGGGGGAGTCGGTCACTTGACGGAGCTTGCGGAGCAGCTCGAGGCCGTCGATGTCCGGCAGGCCCAGGTCCATGAGGATCACTTCGTAGTCCCGGTGGACCAGGAGCGCGTCGGAGCCGCGCGCCACGCGATGCGGCTTGTGCCCGGCGGAAAGGACGGCCGCGACCAGTGCCGATGCCATCGCATCGTCGTCCTCGACGATCAGCACGTGCATTGCCTGGGTCCTCTGTATTCGGGTGGTTTTCCGCGGATTCTTCCGCAGGGCGCTCCGTTTGGACCTTACCCCTTCCGCTGCGTTTTCGCTGCCGGGACGGTGGACGTCCGGGCTGGCGGCGATTCCTAAGGAAGTGTTAGGAAAAGCCCTCCGGCGTTGGATGTGCCCGGAATCACGCACTAGCTTGGCGGATGGACTTAAGCAGCAAACGGTTGCCGATGGCGGCGCCAGGCAAGGAAGGTTCATCGATGAGCACCCAGCACACAGCGCCCTTAGGCGAATCGGCGCAGAACGAGTCGGCCCAGAACGAATCGGCACAAACCCGCCGCGCCGTTGGCAACATCCTCAAAGGCTCCGCGGGCAACCTGGTGGAGTGGTACGACCTGTACGTCTACACGGTCTTCGCCGCCTACTTCCAGGCCCACTTCTTCAACTCCAAGGACGAGCTGCAGGCGGGCCTCGAAGCAATGGCGGTCTTCTCGACGTCGTTCCTGATGCGTCCGATCGGCAGCTGGTTCTTCGGCCGTTACGCCGACCGAAAGGGGCGCAAGGCCGCGCTGACCCTCAGCGTGACCATGATGTCCATCGGTTCCTTCGGCATAGCCATCCTGCCCACCACCCAGGAAATCGGCATCTGGGCCCTGGTCCTGCTGATCTTCATCCGGGTGCTGCAGGGCTTCTCGGTGGGCGGCGAATACGGCACCAGCGCCACCTACATGTCCGAGGCCGCCACCGCCAAGCGCCGTGGCTTCTTCTCCAGCTTCCAGTACGTCACCCTGGTGGGCGGCCAGATGCTCGCCCTGCTGGTGCTGGTGATCCTGCAGAACACCATCGGCAAGGACGCCCTCACCGAATGGGGCTGGCGCGTTCCGTTCGCGATCGGCGGCGTGGCAGCGCTCGTGGTTCTTTGGCTGCGCCGCTCCATGGAGGAGACGGTCTCGGCCGATCAGATCCGTGCCGCGCATGTCCGGGTGGAGGGCGAAGCCCAGCCCGGGACCATGAAGCTGCTGTTCACCAGGCACTGGAAGCCGCTGCTGGTCTGCATTGGCGTCACCATGGGCGGCACCATGGCCTTCTACACCTACACCAACTTCATCCTGAAGTTCATGAACGATACCTCCGGCATCGCCAAGACGGACACCTCGGTCATCAACTTCTGGGCCCTGTTCATCTTCATGCTGCTCCAGCCGGTCTACGGCCTCATCTCGGACAAGATCGGCCGCAAGCCGCTGCTCGTGTGGTTCGGCGTGACCGGCGTGCTCTTCACCTGGCCGCTGCTTTCCACCCTGGCCGGCACCAAGGATCCGTTCACGGCATTCCTGCTGATGATGGGCGGGCTGCTGATTGTCGGCGGCTACACCTCCATCAACGCCCTGGTGAAGGCCGAACTCTTCCCGGCGTCCATCCGCGCCCTCGGCGTCGGCCTGGGCTACGCGATCGCCAACTCGCTCTTCGGCGGCACGGTTCCGCTGATCGGGGCCGCGTTCCAGAAGACCGGCCGCGAGGACCTCTTCTTCACCTACGTGACCGTGGCGATCTTCCTGTCCCTGCTGGTCTACGTCTTCGCCCTGAAGAACAAGAAGTCCACGCACCTGGACGCGGAGCAGGGCGAGGCCTTCGGTGCGCGTTCCGGCCGCAGCGACGGCGTCCGCGACGGCGACGACGACAAGAAGGATCTGGTCAACGCCTGAGTGGGGTCCGAGCGCTACTCTACGGTGCCGTTGTCCGGGCTCCCTTGCCCCAGGTCGTCCGCCACCTGGTGAAGGTCCCGAACCCAGCCAGGAGAGCGACTCGGCACCCCCAGTCCGGCTTCAAAGTTCGAAAGGGCTTCCGCGATCCTCTCCAATGCCTCTGAGAGATTGGCCTTGACCGCGGCATAGCCTTCATCCGAACGCGGATCAGACGACGCAAGGCGCAGCTGTTCCGCACCGGACTTGATGATGAGTGAAGCTTCGTACTCATTCACGCTCTTATCCCCCGTGTTTTCGATGGTGGCCGCAGCGCGGACTACCGGCCGATAGTCAGTCGAAGTGGATTTCCGCGGCAGATGAGCGCAGCGCTTCGAGGCGGTGTTCCTCGATAAGGCTCAAGGCATCCAGTTCCTCTGCCCGGCTGATCCGTTCAAGCAAAGCCTGTTCGGAAATTTCGCGGAGAATGGTGCCCACAAGGCGTGCCAAGCCGGCCTTGAGCTCCTCCAGGTTGGTGTTGGTTATAAGGAGCCGCCGGTCCGAGACGAGCAGTTCGACGTCACCGTAACCGGATTCGTCGAGGCGCCGGGACACGTCAATGCCGTGAAGAAGGTCCAATTCCCTGGGCTCCGGCCGACGGGAGAAAACCGCCGGGACGGTGTAGAGGGCGGGGCCCTTCGCGGTGCCGAGGTCATGCGGCAGGGCCGAAGCGAGTACGCCGCTGAGGCTAAGGAGGCTGGCGGATTGAACGGGCTGGGACTGGGTGGTGGTCATGGCTGCGCCAAAGTTTCTCTGGGATGCGCTGTCAGATCCGCGAAAACGTGGGTACGGCGGCGGCTTCAATTAGGGGTCCGAAGCCGGACCACTTAGGGGAGGGCGCCACCCTTAGGTCGTTCAGCGGTTGCTGTACGGTCATGGCCGCCTTCGTTGTCCCAGATTTCCACAGCGTCCTCATTGATGTGACCGGAGGTCTCATCAATGGTCTTCACGGGCGCATTTTTAGGGCCGGGCTCATTGCTCGGGGAACCGGATGTTTCGTCGCGACGTCCCGACATGTACCAAGTCTACTCTTCGAATGCCGCGCGTCCCGCCGTGGAGTTGGTCAGAGATATTTGTGTGTTTTGGACGCCCTTCAGAATAGGCATACGCCGCTCTTCCCCGGCTGGGCGAACAGGGAGACAATGAACTGCGCCGTAACGTTCAAGCGTGCAGCTCAAGCAAATCGCTTGTGGACCATTCCAGCCCGCAGAACGGAGACATGATGCAAGCTGATCAGGAGCACCCGGTGGTCATTTTGGACGCGGCCGAGTCATGGGATCTGCTGGCCGGGTCAGAACTTGGCCGTTTGGCTGTCAGTGTCGGAGACCAGCCGGAAATCTTCCCTATCAACTATCTGGCTCATGACGGAGTGGTTCTCTTCAGAACGGCCCAGGGCAGCAAACTCGTCAGCCTGACAATCAACCGTTATGTGGCGCTTGAGACCGACGGCTACACCGCAGATACGGCTTGGAGCGTCGTCGTCAAGGGAACCGCGCGTGCATTGGACCGGGATATTGACATTGACGTGGCGGCGAAGCTGCCGCTGCATTCCTGGATCCCCACGATCAAGTATGTCTTTGTCGAGATCACGCCGGATCAGATCACCGGCCGCAGGTTTGCCCGTGGGCCGGAACCTTGGCGGTGAAGCACCGTCCGGCACTTCCCGTCCGGTGCGGTTTGACCGGATCGTCGTGATATTCAATCCCGCCAGTGGCCGTGGTTCGGGACATCTGGCCGGAGCGCTGTGCGAGGAGCTGGCTCGCAGGCTGCCCGGGATGCCGCTCAGCCTTGAGGAGACGGCCTTCGCCGGGCATGGGAGGGTGCTGGCACGCGAAACAGCTTCCTCAGGCCGTCCCTTGATCGTCTCAGTCAGTGGCGATGGCGGGTATAACGAGGTAATCAATGGCGTGATGGATGCCGGTGGCAGTGCAGTTTGCGCTGTCATGGCCGGCGGCAATGCCAACGATCACCGCCGTAGTACCCGCCAGATGCCGCTGATCGAGGCAATCGTTGCCGGCGAACTGCGCCGGATCGATCTTCTGCGGTTGTTCGTGGGGGAAGGGCCTGAGGCATGGTCGAGGTATGCCCACTCGTATATCGGATTTGGACTGACGCCGGCGATGGCCATTGGTATGAAGGAAGGGAGCAAGGGAAGCTTCAGGGAGCTGGTCTCGGTGATTCGTTCCTTTTCCGGACTGAGGCCCGTGGAGATCGGCCGCATGGATGGCGCCCGCGCCAGTTTCGATAGCCTGGTTTTGGCCAACATCCCTCACATGGCCAAATACGGCAGGATCAGCCAGACGGCCGAATCCAACGACGGAAGATTCGAGGTCATCATGCTGCCGCATGCCCGCAAGTGGCGGATTGTCCTGATGGCTCTCCGGGCAGTCACGATCGGCCTGGGTGCGCAACAAAGCGTCAGCCGATACGAATTCGTCACTCTTGATCCGATTCCGCTCCAGATCGACGGTGAAATCCTGCAGATCGACGCCAACACATCCGTACTGATCGAGGCCCGGTACCAAGCCTTGCTCACGCTAGGGTAGGCCACCCGCCCCGTCGTCGGCCCAGGGCGCCAGCCCAGCGAACGGACTTAGTCAAAGGAAATCTCGTGCGCCAATGCCTCGATTTCCTTCCGTCTGGCATCGTCAGCCTTGCTCTTCAATAGGGCTGCGTCGTCGCGTTGCTCCTGCTCAAGTCGCATCTGATCACTGATTTCCCGGACAAGGGAGCCAAGCACGGAAGCCAAGCCGGACTTCAGCTCTTCCAGGCTGGTGTTTACGATCTCCAGCCGACGGTCATCGATCACGAGGCTGATGTGACCGTAGCCCAGCTCCGCCAGCCGCTCGTGCGTGGTCGGACCTTGAATCGAGCGGGCCTCAGCCGGATTGACCCGCCGGGAAAAAACCGCCGAAACGGTGTACCTTGGCGGAACCTCATGCCCATACACTTCCCGGGACACGGCCACCACCGATGTGAGCCGCAGTGTTGATCCCGGCGAATCGTCCTTCGTTTGCCCCTGCGTTGAAACGTTAGTGTTCATTGCTCATCTTCTCCTGCCAGTACGTGCAACTTTCGCGGGTTAAGGAACTGCCTCAGCACCGAGGGTGTTTCCAAGGCTGGCTCCATGAACAGGGCTTAGCCCCGTTTGTGGAGCATCCGCACTTTGCGGGCGTTGGAGCGGAGCTGGATGATCCGTGCTGCGCCGGCGATGGCTACGAGTATCCCTCCGGTGACGCTTGCGATGAACAAGGCCATTCCCACGGAGAGGCTGCCCTCGAGGCCGAGGAACATTATCCTGGCGGGCTCCTGGTTCTGCAGGATAAAGATGATCAGCAACACCAGCAGGATCAGCGCGGTGACGACGGCCACCCAGACCACTCCGAATCGGGTTGGTTTGGGCCTTGCCTCGGAAGAACCAGGAATGGCAGTCTCTGGCGGCGATCCCTTTGGAGGTGTCCGCTTCGGTGGCCTCCGTCCAGGCGTGACCGGTTCCGATGCCATGATTGATCACTTTCCTCTCAGTGCAGTCGGTCCTTTGCTGCAACGTGGCGGATACTGTCTTGCCGGGCTTAGCGTGGTCTGGAGCTGCCGGCCGCGGGACATTCGAAGGGACCGCCGGCGAAGAGGCCGACGGAGTTCAGGTAGCGAACCACGATCACGTAGGAGCCGATGAGGCTTGTTTCGGTGTAGGGGATTCCGAGCTGCCTGCAGGTGGAACGCACGAGCGCCGAGGCGCGGCGGAGGTACGGGCGCGGCATATCCGGGAACAGGTGGTGCTCTATCTGACGGTTCAGCCCCCCCATGAGGGCGTCCATGAACCAGCCGCCGGAGATGTTGCGTCCGGTGAGTACCTGCCGCTGGAGGAAGTCTGCCCTGCTGGATGCCGCCAGGATGGGCATGCCCTTGTGGTTCGGAGCGAACGAAGCGCCCATATAGAACCCGAAGACACCCACTTGGACGCCCAGGAACGCGAACGCCATGCCCAGGGGCAGCATCAAGAAGACCAACACGGGAACCACCAGCAGCCGCATCACGATGAGCGGGATCTCGACCCAGCGGTGATCCACGCTCCCGCGGCGGAAAAGGTACTTGAGCGAGTCGACGTGAAGACTCAAACCAAGGAAAAGCAGCAACGGGAAAAGCAGCCACCCTTGCCTGCGCGTCACCCGAACCATGAAACCGTACCGGGTAGCCGCGGTCTGCGGATGGAAAGCGATCGCTCCGGTGCGGATATCCGGATCCTTGTCGATCATGTTGGGGTGGTTGTGGTGGCGGGTGTGTTTCTGCGTCCATATGGCGTAGCTGATTCCCACCAGCCCGGTGCCGATCAGTCGCGCAGACCATTCATTCATGATCTTTGATGCGAAGATCTGACGGTGCGCGGCCTCATGCGCCAGGAATCCAAATTGGGTCAGCACCACTCCCATACCAGCTGCAGTCAGCAGTTGGAACCACGTGTCCTCCAGGAGAATCAACCCGACCCAGGTGCCGGACCACGCGGCCAGCAAGGTGATGAACAGGGCGATGTAGAAGCCCCGCCGGCGCCGTAGAAAGCCGTCGTGCCGAACCTGTTTCAGGAGCGTGACGTAACTGTTGACCATGTGGTTCGGGGACTGGCGCCAAGGATCATCGGCCCGGGAAGGTGTCTTTTCCATCATGTTCACCCGATCGCGGGGCAGTGCGACACTCTGCAACTTGCACTTCTTACCCCTTCCCCAAAGGATACGCCCGCGAGGATTCGGGAGGAACGGTCCGCCGTTTTGGCGGCGGACCTTAGGGCCGGATCCTTTTGTGCCACATCCCGGGGCGCACAGTAACCTTGGGACGTCCAGTGCTAATACAGCGGGGCGCCGTGACGTCGACCGGTGCCTGCGCGAACCACTACGAACGGATATCCAGTGACCTCGCCTTCCGGCAATTCCTCCTTGAACAGCCCTGCCCCGAGCATTCAAGCAAAAGCCTCGCCGCGCTTCGCCTCGATCGGTTCCCCGTATTTCGCCATCATGCTGGCGGTCATGGCCGTGGTGCTGATCCTGTCGAACATCGGCGCATCCAAGGGCGTGGTCCTGGGCCCGATCGTCACTGACGGCGGCTTCTTCCTGTTCCCGCTGGCCTACATCCTCGGTGACGTGGTGAGCGAGGTGTACGGCTTCAAGGCTGCCCGGAAGGCGATCATCACCACCTTCGCGCTCTCAGTCTTCGCGTCCCTCTGTTACTGGATCATCATCGTCCTGCCGGGTTTCGGTGACGAGTACGGCACAGCCAAGCAGGCCGCCATTGAAGGAGCGCTCGGCCCCGTGCCGCTTCTCGTGCTCGCCTCGCTCCTGGGCTTCTTCGCCGGACAGACCATCAACTCCTGGGTCCTCGTGAAGATGAAGGAACGCAGCGGCGAAAAGTCCCTGTGGGCCCGGCTCATGGGGTCCTCGGGTGCCGGGGAATTCGTGGACACCCTCATCTTCTGCAGCATCGCGGCGTCGGTGATCGGCATCGCGGACTTCGGCACGTTCACCAACTACGTGGTGGTGGGCTTCGTCTACAAGACCGCCGTCGAGTTCCTCTTCGTGCCGGTAACCTCGCTGGTGATCCGCTGGGTGAAGAAGCGCGAACCGAGTTACGGGGCCGCTTGATTCCCCCGTTGAGGGCTCACTCGTGGCGGCCTATTCCGGGAAGAACCCGCCACGAGTGAGCACTCAGTGGTAGTACCTTGCCAGGGTCTCGGCCTTGAACTCGAAGAAGTCGCCGGATTCGATGGAGTGGCGGGCGTCGTCCACCATCCTCACTACGAAGCGTTCGTTGTGGATGGAGATCAGCGTGGCCGAGAGCATTTCCTTGGCCTTGAACAGGTGGTGGATGTAGGCGCGGCTGTAGTTCTGGCAGGTGTAGCAGTCGCAGCCGTCCTGCAGCGGCCCGAAGTCCGCCTTGTACTTCGCGCCGGACAGGTTGAAGCGGCCGTCCGCCGTGTAGAAGGCGGAGTTGCGGGCCACCCGGGTGGGGGAGACGCAGTCGAAGGTGTCCGCGCCGTTTTCGATGGCCGTGAAGATGTCGTCCGGCTCGGAGATGCCCAGCAGGTGCCGCGGCTTGTTCTCCGGCAGTTCCTCGTTGCACCAGCGCACGATCGTGCCCAGGTTCTCCTTCTCCAGGGCGCCGCCGATCCCGAAGCCGTCGAAGTCCATGGCACCGAGGTCTCGGCACGCCTTGCGGCGCAGGTCCTCGTACTGGGCGCCCTGGATCACGCCGAACAGGGCCTGGTACGGCTTGCCCGCGCGGGACAGCGTGAGCCGCCGATGCTCAACCACGCAGCGCTCGGCCCAGCGGCGGGTGCGTTCCAGGGACTCTTCCTGGTAGGCGCGGGAATTCTGCAGGGTGGTCAGCTCGTCGAAGGCGAACATGATGTCCGCGCCGATCTGGTGCTGCACCTGCATGGAAATCTCCGGCGAGAAGCGGTGCTTGTCTCCGTTGAGGTGGCTCTTGAACCAGACGCCCTCCTCATCCACGTGGGCCAGGCGTTCCTTGCCGGGTGCCACGGCGTCGTCCGGGCCGGCGGCGTCCACGGACTTCATGTCGATGACCTTCTTGAACCCCGAGCCCAGGCTCATCACCTGGAAGCCGCCGGAGTCCGTGAAAGTTGGCCCGTCCCAGTTCATGAACGCGCCCAGGCCGCCGGCGGCGTCCAAAATCTCCGGGCCCGGCTGCAGGTACAGGTGGTAGGCGTTGGCCAGCACGGCCTGCGCGCCGAAGCCGCGGATGGACTCGGGCAGCACGGCCTTCACCGTGGCTTTGGTCCCGACGGCGATGAACGCCGGTGTCTGGATGGTCCCGTGCGGTGTGGTGATGGTTCCGGTGCGGCCGAGGAATTCGCCGCCGTTGGCGTCGCGCTGCTCCGGTGACGGTGCGCAGCTTTCGGAGAGGCGCGTGCCGACCGTGAACGAGAACGCTGACTGGTGCTTCGCGAACGGAACGGACCCCATGGAACCGTGGGCGGGAGACCCATGAGCAGGAGAACCGGGGACGGCGGGGGCGTCGGGCAGGACGGAATCGGTTGGCACCGTTACAGTCTGCCAGCCGATTGCCGGGAAGTGTCAGTGCGCGGGCACCTCTGTGGGGTAGTTCTCAGCCTTCCAGGCATCCCAGTGGGAACGGATCGATTCCAGCTGGCGCGCCCCGAGGTCGTACGTGGAGGCAATTACCAGCGCGCCGCCGTCGGGCCTCTTCTCCGGGATCGCCTGCTGTTCGGCCACGATCAGCAGGCCGTCTCCATGCTCGGCGTAGCCGTGCACGGTGACCCCCACCTGGTGGCGGGTGCGGAACCAGACCTTGCCGAAGATTGCCTCTCCGGTGGGCAGGGTCAGGTCGTACTCCTCGCCCGGTTTGGGGAGTTCGTTCAGGCCAAGCTTTTCGATCGCCGATCCGCCGCCGCCCAGGGTGACCACATGGGTGCGCCGGTGCCCGTGCGGGTGCCGTTCAAGGGCGAAACGCAGCTGGTGGAGGAACGTCAGCCACCCTTGGGTGATGTCCTCGTCCCAGTCGGCCCACTCGGAATTGTGGTCCAGGGCGGTCCGGGTGACCCGCACTTCGGTGCCGCCGGAGACCGGGTGCAGCTCGAACTCGTCCCCGCCGTTCACGGTGAGGCTGGTGTGGTCCGGGCCCTCGACCACATCGGGGCTGAAATAGATCTGGTTGATCTCATCGCTGAGTTCATCGCTTTCCCAGCCGTGCCACTGGGCTACCCGCGACGGTTCGCGCAGCATGGTCCAAACTTGCTGCGCGTCGGCATTAACCACAACGCTCAGATTGTTCGTCATGGCCCCGAATCTACTCCCGATCCGGTGGCGGCAACAGCCTTGACACGGCCGCCGGGGTAGCCCGGCCTGGCATGAGCACGGCTAGGTACGGACAGCTTCGAGCTCGTTGGCGAGGCGGTGGTCCAGTTCGCTCGGCCGCAGCGTCTCCGAACCTCCGTGGGCCCGCAGGAACAGCAGCGATTCGAAGCGCAGCAGGCGCCATTCGCGTTCGGCTTCGCGGTTGCCGTTGTCGATGGAGCGGAAGATTTCTTTGTCGTACAGGTTCGGCTCGTTCAGCGCCCGCTGACGGACGCGCGCGGCGATCCTGGCCCGGAAAGGATCGGTCTCCAGCGAATCCGGGACCTGGAGCAACTGGGCGTAGACCGCGGCGCGTTCCTCCTGCCCGAGTTCGCGGCAGATGAAGCTGGACAGGGCCAGCGCACGTTCCACCGAGGCCCAGCGGTCCCGGTTGCCGTCGAAAGGCAGCACGTTCAGCAGGTCAGCAACGGCGAGGGCGTTGTCCGGATCCTGGAGCTGGATGAACAGATCGTGCGCGAGGTCGCTGATGTCGCGCAGGCAGCTGCCGGACTTGGTGTTGACGCCCTTGACCAGGCGCTCGCTCAGCACGGCCACGCCGTTCCGGCCCGGGTGCGCCTCGGCCGCGGCGGCGATCACGGACTCCGGAGTGCCGGAAGGTGCCGGGATCAGGGCCAGCTGAGCCGCCGTCGGGCCGTTCAGCGACGGGGGTGCGGCCGGAAGCGGCGGGACGACGACGGCGGTCGCCGAGTCCGCGGTGAGCCCATCCTCAGGTGGGTCGTCCCCGGGAGCCTCGCTGCCGGCGTCGGGCGCCTCACCGGCGGGTTCGTTGACAACGTCTGCGGACCCGGTGACAACAGTGCCAGCGGAAACAGTGCCGGGTTCGTCCACCGGGACGGCCGAGCCGAAGGCGATGCGGGTGCGGACCCCGTCCGCGGTGGTCGCGATGACGAGGGCCGGCACGCCGAAGTCGTCGTGTTCGAGCTCGATGCCGGTGATCTCCTCCGCGGGGCCGTTGCCCGGGAGGTAGAGGTAGTCACCGGTCTGCAGGGCCCCAGCCTGCTTTTCACGGTATTGCTGATCGGCCGGGCTGTGGGTCATCGCCAAAAATCCTTTGCTTGGGGTCCGCCCACCAGTCTATAGAACGGGCACCCCCGGGCGCGGGAGGCTTTCCGGCCATGTGGAAAGCCGCGGAAATGGGAGGGGCGGCGGTTAGAGCCCGACCCCGGCGAAGGCGAGGGCCTGGCGCACCAGGTTGCCGCGGCCGCCCTCGAACTCCTGCTGGACTTCCTCGCTGAGCACTTCCTCCGGCGTCATCCAGGTCAGCTCGAGGGCGTCCTGGCGGGGATCGCATTCGCCGGTCACCGGGATCACGTAGACCAGGGACACCGCGTGCTGTCGGTCGTCGGTGAAGCCGGTCTGGGAGGGGGCGGGGAAGTATTCGGCCACGGTGAACGGCACGGGGCTGATGGGCAGCTGAGGGAAGGCCAGCGGGCCCAGGTCCTTTTCGATGTGGCGCAGCAGCGCGGCCCGGATGGTTTCGCGGTACAGCACACGGCCGGAGACGAGGTAGCGCACCATGTTGCCGTCGGCGTCGCCCTGCAGGAGCGTGCCCACCTCGTTGACGAAGCCCAGCGGATCCAGCCGCACCGGCACCGCCTCCACGTAGACCATGGGGAGGCGGCCGCGCGCCTCGAACAGGTCCTCGTTGGACAGCCAGCCGGGGTTGGGGTCAGGGGTGCGCACGCTCATGCTTAATTTCTACCGTATCCGCCGCCCGGCGGGCCGTGTTTGGCGGCAGGCCGTGCCGAAAGCGAACGGTCTTGGGGGGGCCATGCCGTCAGTCCTGCGGGGACGCCGGGAACCCGTCAGCGGAGAGACGCTTGGCCAGGCGGTGCTCCGCGGCGGTGAGTTCCGCTGTTTGGCTTGTCAGCAGGGTCCACCGGGACTGGCTGCCGTCGGGTCCTTCCATGGTGCCTTGGCGCAGGGCCCTTTCGATCAGGCGCCGGACTTCGTCTTCATGTGCAGGCTCGGTGGTGAAGACCGTCCGCAGCCGCAATCTCGGCCCGTCCAGGTCCTGGCTGGTGTGATGCGCGGCAAGCGGGCACGGCGGCGGATGCTCCCACCGTCCACACAAGGCCACCGTGATCTTCGCTCCCGGTGCTCCCGTATCCGAATCTGAACTCAGCATCACGGTGGCTTCATGGACGAAATGTCCCGTCATGGGGAAACGGTCCTAGACCTGGGTGGAGAGTTCGTGCCGGGTCAGGCTCAGGTACGCCTTCCCTTCTTCGACGCGGCTGATGGTGTCCGCAGCCGCGTACGCATCGCCGGCCAGGAAACCGCGGGCATCAATCTTGATGTAGCCGGAATGGAACAGCCGGCGCGCCATCAGCTCAGGGACTTTGGGCTCCCGGCCGAAGACGGAGTTCAGCCCGAGCGTGAGCAAATCCGGCTCGGAACTGACCACGGCTTCTTCGAACAACTCCGCCTTCTCGTTGGGCGGAACGATTTCCTCGACCCGGCCGATGACCTTCCCCGAGCCATCAACCACCGGCATCCCCTTCGAAATGGAATCCAGTATGCCCACGATCGTCCTCCTCTGCTGCCCGCATGGCACCCTCCGCCATGGTTGCCACGCGCGCCACAGGGATCCGGTGCCGCACCGTGGACAATTTCATTACGTCACCGCCACGCCGGATGGTCAAGGGCCCGCGGAGCCGTTCCAGCTCTCCGGCGATGGTGCTGGCGGTTGTCCTCATGCCCGCGCCGTTTCGCGGACGCGGACCAGCTTCCGGTTCACGAATTCGTCCATTCCGTAACGGCCCAGTTCGCGCCCGACGCCGGACCTCTTGACGCCGCCGAACGGCAGTTCCGCCGAGCTGCCGCCGGCCTCGTTGATGTGGACCATGCCGGCCTCGATCCGGTCCGCCACCAGGGCCGCACGGTCCTCGTCCACGGAGTGCACGGAGGCGCCCAGGCCGAAGGGGGTGCCGTTGGCCACCCGGACGGCCTCGTCCTCGTCGCGCACCCGGAACACCATGGCCACGGGACCGAAGAGTTCCTGCCGGTACGCGTCCATGGACTCGGTGACACCTGCCAGGACCATCGGCTTGAAGTAGGCGCCGGGCCGGTCCTGCCGCCCGCCGTCCAGGAGCACTTCGGCGCCCTGCAGCACGGCGCGGTCCACCTGGACCTGCAGGGACTCTGCGGCCGCCGCGGAGGACAGGGGGCCAAGAGCGGTTCCTTCATCCGTGGGGTCGCCCGGCTCCAGGGCGGCGGTAGCGGCGACGAAACGGGACACGAACTCGTCGTACACCTCGTCCACCACGATGAAGCGCTTGGCCGCGTTGCAGGCCTGTCCCGCGTTGAAGGTCCGGCTGCCCACGGCGAGCTTGACCACCTGGTCCAGGTTGCCGCCGTCGAGCACGATGAACGGGTCCGAGCCGCCCAGCTCCAGCACCACCTTCTTCAGCTCCGCACCGGCGGCCGCGGCCACCGCCGCACCGGCCCGCTCGGACCCCGTGAGGGACACGCCCTGGACGCGGGGGTCCGCGATCAGGGCCGCCACCTGCTCATTGCTGGCGAAGAGGTTCACGTACGCGCCGTCCGGGGCGCCGGCGTCGCGGAAGATCTCCTCCATGGCCAGCGCGGACTCGGGGCATTGGGGCGCGTGCTTGAGCAGCACCGGATTGCCGAGCATCAGGTTGGGCGCCGCGAAGCGGGCCACCTGGTAGTACGGGAAGTTCCACGGCATGATGCCCAGCAGCACGCCCAAGGGTTCCTTGCGGACCACGGTGCGGCCGCCGGCCACGGCGTCGATGGACTCCTCGCTGAGGAAGCCGGGGCCGTTGTCCGCGTAGTAGCGGTAGATCGACACCACGATGTCCACCTCGCCGCGGGACTGGGCGATCGGCTTGCCCATCTCGCGGGTGATGATGGACGCCAGCTCCTCCCGGCGCTCGGCGTGCAGCCCGGCCACCCGGTGCAGCAGTGCGGAACGCTCCGCAGGGCTCAGCGCCTTGAGCGGACCCCGGGCAGCCTCGGCGCGCGCTGCGGCTTCTTCGATCTGGGCGTCCGTGGCGGACGGGTAGACGGCTTCCACCGTTCCGGTGGCGGGGTTGGTCACCTTGTACATGCTGGTTCCCTTTCGTGAGGGGGTTACGGTGCTCATGGTGCTCTGTCTCACGGCGCGCTGAATTACGGTTCCAGGAGGGCCTGGTCGGCGACGACGTGGATGAGGGCGCTCACCCGGCGGGTCAGCACGGCGTCCAGGGCGCGTTCGACGGCGTCTGCCGCCTCCTTGTCGCTGCGCACCGTTTCGCCGTGGCCGCCGAAGGCCCGGGAGAGGGCCGCGAAGTCGGGGTTCGCCAGTTGCGTGCCGCTGACCCGGCCGGGGAAGTGCTTTTCCTGGTGGGCGCGGATGGTGGAGTACTGGCTGTTGTCCAGCACGATGGCCAGCAGCGGCGCTCCGTACTGGGCGGCGGTAGCCAGTTCCTGCCCGTTCATGAGGAATTCGCCGTCGCCACAGACGGCCACGGCCAGGCGGTGCGGGTTTTCCAGGACGGAGGCGACGGCGGCGGGGATGGAGTAGCCCATGGAGCCGTTGCGGGTGGCCAGCTGGGAGGGGAACACCTCGGTGGGGAAGA
This sequence comes from Arthrobacter cupressi, assembly GCF_900099975.1. Taxonomy (GTDB): domain Bacteria; phylum Actinomycetota; class Actinomycetes; order Actinomycetales; family Micrococcaceae; genus Arthrobacter; species Arthrobacter cupressi. Next base: position 83,849 of record NZ_FNEI01000013.1, on the reverse strand, counting down.
AGCGCTGCGCCCAGAGGGTGTGGTTGCCGGCACCGAGCGTGTTGACGGCGTCATGCGGCAGGCGCGCGACCAGTTCCCGCATGACCGTGCTCATGTGCGCGGTGCCTTCGGCGGTGGGCGGCAGGGCGGCGTCGTCCGCGATTTCGGCGTAGGCGAGGTGCGCCGCGTGCCCGGCGCCGGTCCAGCCCGCCCAGTCGCCCCGGCGGCCCAGATCCGCGGCGTCGCCGAGTACCTCCAGGGCTGCAGCGACAGCCACCGGGGAGGCGAGGACGTGGGAGCTGATCGCGCCGGAACGGCCCCGGAGGGTGGAATCGATGGAGACGAGGTGGTTGACGGCGTCGGGACGCTGGCGGAGGGTGAAGCCGTCCGTGGCGACGTCGCCCGGCACGGCACCGATTGCGACGACGACGTCGGCCACTTCGAACATGCGTGCCACCGTGCCGTTGCGGCTGTAGCCGAGCGAGCCCAGGTTGACGGGGGACGAGAACGGGATGCGGTCCGAGGCATGCCAGTCCTGGGCGACCGGCAGGCCGTTGCGCTCGGCGAAGGCGGTGATGGCTGCGGCGGCTTCGGTGGTCCAGCGCTGGCCGCCGACGAAGAGAAGGGGCTTCTCCGCGCCACGCAGGGCGTCCAGGAGGGTGCGCAGTTCGGCGGGGGAGACGGCGCCTTCGGCCACCGGGACCGGCGGGGTCAGCGCTCCGCTGAACTCCTTGGTGATGACATCCTCCGGGAGGCCGACCACCACGGGGCCCGGCCGGCCTGACTTCGCGGCGAAGAAGGCCTCCGCCACCACTTCGGAGGCCCGTCCGGGCTCGTCCAGGGTGAAGACGCGCTTGGCCTGGGTTCCGAACCATGCGTTGGGGTCGAATTCCTGGAAGGACTCGCGCATGCGGTCGGCGATCGGCACGAGGCCGACGAACAGGACCATCGGCGTGCCGTCCTGCCACGCGGTGTGCAGGGCGATGAAGGCGTTGGCGGCGCCCGGGCCGCGGGTCACCATGGCCACGCCCGGCTCGCCGGTGATCTTGCCGTGGGCCTCGGCCATGTAGCTGGCACCGCCCTCCTGGCGGACTACGACGGTCTCGATGTCCGCGCCGTGCAGGCCGTCAAGGACAGCGAGGTAGCTTTCACCGGGAACGGCAAAGACGCGCTTGACGCCGTGCAGGGCGAGCGAATCGACGATCGCCTGGCCGGCGTGCTGGGGTTTGGGGCTCACGGGGTTCTGCTCCACATCACTGGGGGAATGCTTGTTCCCAACCAGTATCTGGAGCCGCAAACCATGCCGTCCAATACCTATTCCGCAGGGTTTTCATGCCTGTTTGGCATGAGACCGGGCTTCTAGAACATCGATTGCTCCGTCAGTGTCGTTCTGAGGGTCCAAAACGACAGTTACGGAGCAATCGACGGGGGAGGGGCTCACGCGCCCAGCGCGATCCCCTCGGCTTGGAGGAAGTCGCGGATGCGCAGGGCGAGTTCCTCGATGACGGCTTCGGCGTAGTGGCCCGGGAGCCAGGCCACGTGCAGGGCCAGGCCAAGGGGGCGGGCTCCTGAGTCATCGTCGTCGAGCACCAGGATGGGGTGCGCGCCGTAGAGCGGCCGCTCGGTGGAGAATCCGACGCCGTGCCCGGCCACGGCGAGCGCCATGATGCTTTGCCCGTCGTCGCATTCGGTGACGCTGCTGAAAGTGACGTCGTGCCTGCTCAGGGCGTCGTCGAGGAGGAAGCGGCTCACGCTGTGGTGCGAGGTGAGGATGGCGGGCACGCCGGCGAATGCGGACAACGGAAGCTGCCGGACGCCGTCGCGCGCCCATTCATGGTCCTTCGAGACATAGGCGCGCACCGGCATCCTGCCCAGGGGAACATGCCGGAGGTCGCCGTCCGGCGCCTGCGGGGACACTGCGAAATCACAGCCCTGGCGGAGGGACTCCGTCATCTCGAAATGGCTGGTCTCCCGGGCCACCAGCTGCGGATCAGCCGGCGTCATGGTGGCGATGAACGGAGCCAGGAAGGTCCGGAGGGAGGCGCTGGTTGCCGCGACGGTCAGGCGTTCCACCTTGCCGGTCCGCAGCAGGGTGGCGGCGCTTTCGAAGTCCAGGGCCTCCACCACCAGGCGGCGGGCGGCGGGCACCAGGGCCCGGCCCGCCGCCGTCAGGGCAAGGCGGCTGCCTTGGGGTTCGAAGAGCTCCAGTTTGAGTTCCCGTTCCAGGGTCTTGATCTGGCGGCTCAGGGCGGGCTGGGCCATGTGCAGCTTGTCCGCCGCCCCGGTGACCGTGCCGTGGTCCACCACGGCCAGGAAGTACTGCAGCCGGCGAAGATTCATGAAGCCCATCTTGCCTCAGCCCGCCGCTCAGGTGGCCAGCAGGCCATCCAGTGCCTCCCCGGAACGGATCCGTGCGAGCAGGTCCGGCTCCGCGGCGTCGGACGCTTCGGCCAGCGGCAGCACCCCGGACAGTACCTCGGGCGGTAAAACCGCCACGCCGTTGTCGTCCGCGACGACCAGGTCGCCGTAGGCGATCCGCACACCTGCAATTTCCAGCTCGACGCCGGACGTCGAGCCGGTGGTCCCGTGCCGTTTGGTGGTGAGGCAGCTGGTGCCGCGGGCGTGGACGCTCAGGCCGGAAGCCTTGAGGTCGGCCAGGTCGGTCACGGACCCGTCCACCACCACGCCTACGGCGCCTTGCGCGCCGATCGCGGCCGCCGTGACGGCACCGAGCGGGGCGTGCCCATGGTCGCCGGACATGTCCACCACCAGAAAGTCTCCGGGCTGCAGGCCCAGGATGGCCCGGTTCACGGCGAGGGCGTCCTGCCCGGCAATCCGCACGGTCCGAGCCCGGCCGGCCACCGTCCCGCGTCCTGCCAAGCGGCGGATCACCGGAGGCAGGAAACCATCCTCCAGGAAGTGCCCCAGGGTGGGGACGCTGATGCGGGACAAGCGGTCCAGGAACTCCGCGGTCATGCCGCGCCCCCGCTGCCCGCCCGCACGGCGCCCGCCTGCACGGCCACGCAGTCGATCTCCAGGGCGACGCCCCAGAGGCTCACGCACACGGTGGTCCGGGCGGGCCGGTGCCCGCCGAAGAACTCGGCGTAGACCCGGTTGTAGGGTTCCAGCTGTTCGGGGGCGGTCAGGTAGCCGTTGCATTTGACCACGTGTTCCAGCCCGGATCCGGCCTCCGCCAGGACGGAGCGGAGGTTCTCCAGGGTCCGCCGGACTTGCGCCTCGAAGTCCTCCGGCTGGTCGGCCAGGCCGCCCGGGCCGGAGGGCAGCTGCCCGGTGACGAACACGAAGCCGTTGGCGGCGACCGCCTGGGAGAAGGGGCCGACGGCGGGCGCGAGCCCGGGTGTCCCGGTGACGCGCTGCATCAGGCTTCCTGCCTGGCGGCCGGGGCTTCGTCCACGGCGTCGATGTTGCCGTAGCGGGTCTCGCTGAGGATGAACAATGCCACGAGGGAGAGCCCTGCGGCGGCCAGGATGTACCAGGCGATCGATGAGCTCTGGCCGGTCAGGCCCAGCAGCCAGGTGGTGATGAAGGGCGTGGCAGCCGAACCCAGCAGGCCGGAGAGCATGTAGGCAACGGACAGGCCCGAGTAGCGGACCTTGGAACCGAAAAGCTCCGCCAGGAAGGTGGCGATCGGGCCGTAGTTGGCGCAGAACGCGGTCATCATGGCCAGGTAGGCCACGAACAGCAGGGCCACGGACTTGGTGTCCATGAGCCAGAACATCGGGAAGGCCAGGACGGCCTCGGCGGCGACGCCGGCGTAGATGATCGGCTTGCGTCCGTACTTGTCGGAGAGGCGGCCGAAGAACGGGATAAGGACCAGGCCGAGGGCGCAGGCGGCCAGGACCACCCAGAGCATGAGGGTTTCCGAGTGGCCCAAGGTCTTCTTGCCGTAGGACACGCCGGAGGCCACCAGCAGGGTGAAGGTGCTGCCCGTGGAAAGCGTGGCGACGCCACCGAGGACCACCTGCTTCCAGTACTTGGCCATGAGGGCCGCGAAGGGGATCTTGGCCTTGGCGCCCTGGGACTTGACGGCCTGGAAGGACGGGGTTTCCTCGATGTTCAGGCGGATGTAGATTCCCACAGCCACCAGCAGCACGGAAGCCAGGAACGGGATGCGCCAACCCCAGCTGTGCAGGGCGTCTTCGCTGACCATGGAAGCGACCAGCAGGAACGCGACATTGGCGATCAGGGTTCCGGCGGGGACACCCACTTGGACAAGGGAACCGAAGAAGCCGCGGCGGGCCGGGGGAGCATGCTCAACGGTCATCAGCACGGCGCCGCCCCATTCGCCGCCGAGGGCCAGGCCCTGGATCACCCGGAGCAGGAGCAGCAGCAGCGGAGCCATCACGCCGATGGCGCTGTAGTCCGGCAGGAGGCCGATGGCGAAGGTGGCTGCGCCCATGGTCAGCAGGGAAACCAGGAGCATGGACTTGCGGCCCAGGCGGTCGCCGAAATGTCCGAAGACAATGGCGCCGACCATGCGCGCCACATAGGCCGAGGCAAAGGTGCCGAAGGCCAGCATGGTGCCCACGATGGGATCGAAGCTGGGGAAGAAGATCTTGTTGAAGACCAGGGCCGAGGCGGTGCCGAAGACGAACAGGTCGTACCACTCGACGGTGGTGCCGATGACGCTGGCGAAGGCGATCTTGTTCATTTTCCGCTGGTCCAGGCGCTCCGCGCGGACCGTGCCGGAAAGCACCGGTGATGAGGGGGCAGGGGATGTCATTGGGAACTCCAGGGGTTTGGGAGTGGGATACCTCACTATTCCCGGAGCCGTCAGATGCTGTCTAAGACCTAACTTGGATCATCTCCATGCCGATCCGGCATGGATTGCCCGGTGCCGACGGGAAGGGGTCAGGCCCAGGCCACCACGAGCCGGGCCGCCTGCTCCGGCACTGTGAGATCGATGCCCGTGACCTCCTGGAACCTGGCCATGCGGTTCAGGATCGTGTTGCGGTGGCAGAAAAGCGCCGCCGCCGTGGCGGTCACGTTCCCGGTGGCAAGGATGGAGCGCGCCGTCTCCTCGAGGCGCTCGCGCTCGTTGGGACGGCAGCTTTCCAGGGAGCGGTCGACGGCGGCCCGGAGCGGGAGCCGGGCGTCGTCCAGCAGCCGCCGGGCTACCCGCGGCCACGCTGTCCCGGTGTCGAGGGGACCGTCGTCGCCCTCATGCGCCACCCGGGCAAGCGCCTCGGCTTCGACAGCTGCTTCGCGGACGCCGGCCAGCCCCGGTATCGAGGAGACCAAGCCACACGGGATCCTCGACAGTCCCGGAGGCAGCGGAGATCCGCTGGCCGGAACTTTCCAGAAGCCGTAGACCACGTCGCCGGATTCGTAGACATACACCCTGAACCGCGCCGCCGGAGCCACCCCGAGGGTGCGGAGTACGGCGCCGGCCTCGCCCCTGGCCGCCGCGAGGGAGAGTTCTGCCCCGGGGGCCAGATCGAGCGCTGTCCCGATTCTCTGCAGCGTCTCCGGTCCATGCCCGCCGGGGGCGAAAAGCTGGGCGATGAAGTCCCGCTCCACCACGGCCTCTTCCTGGGCCATGCGCACCCGCTCGTCGAGGTAGCCGTTGCGGGTCTGAGTGGCGTACTGGTCCACCAGGTTCCAGACCTCCTCCACGCGGGAGTTCAGTGCCGCTCCGTCCGCAGGATCCACCAGTGCCAGCAGTTGCGCCCAGATCACGGGGAAGTCCAGGCGGACGGCGGACATCAGCGATTCGGGGGGAATGCCGGCCCGGGCCCGCCGGCCGCCCAGTTCGCGGGCCGCCCCGGCGAGTTCGCCCTCGAGTTCCGTGCCGCCCCGGCGCAACGCCGCCACCAACTGCTCGAAGGTGCGCTCGGCCGTGGCAAGCAGTTCCTCCCTGGTCACCCCGCCGCTCGCGTACTCCGGTATCCCCGACACCTTGTCCACGAAGCCCGCGGCCATCTCCGGCACGTGCGCGGCCAGCCGGACCAGTAGCCCGTCCCAGCCCTCGTCGGGGCTCCACCGTGACGGGCCCAATTTCGAAGAATTGTGCATTTACACATTCTATGCGGTCATTCCCGCGGCGAATCCCTAGAGATTTTGGGTAAACAACCTGCAAGCATGGAGGGAGAACCTGCCTGAGACCCGAATCACAGGCCTTGAACTCCCTGGAGCCCCCAATGAGTATTTCCTCTGCGACCCCGGTCATCGACGAGAAGGTCACCAAACGCGTGGCCCTCGGCGCCCTGGTCGGCACCGCCCTTGAGTGGTACGACTTCTTCCTCTTCACCACCGCCTCGGCGCTGGTCTTCAACATCCAGTTCTTCGCCACCAAGGACCCCATCCTGGCCGGCATCTTCTCCTTCGGCACGCTGGCGGTGGGCTTCGTCGCCCGACCCGTGGGCGGCCTGATCTTCGGCGCGCTCGGCGACAAGGTGGGCCGCAAGAAGATCCTGATGATCACGATTGTCGGCATCGGCGTGGTCACCGGCCTCATCGGCCTGCTGCCCACCTACGCCGCTATCGGCGTCGCCGCCCCGGTCCTGCTGATCCTGCTGCGCATCGTCCAGGGCCTCGCCGTCGGCGGCGAATGGTCCGGCGCCATGATCATCGCAGTGGAAAACGCACCGGTGGAGAAGCGCGGCCGCTACGGCGCCATGCCGCAGCTCGGCTCGCCCATCGGCACCATCCTGTCCTCCGGCGGATTCGCCCTGCTCGCCTTCCTGCTGAGCAAGGACAGCTTCGACGACTGGGGCTGGCGCATCCCGTTCCTGCTGGCCATCCCGCTGCTGCTGGTCTCCCTGTGGATCCGTTCCCGTCTCTCCGAATCGCCCGAGTTCGAGGCCCTCATGGAGGAAGGCGAGACCGAACACGCCCCCATCCGCGGAGTGCTCGGCAGCTCCTGGAAGCAGGTCCTCGTCGGCGCGGCCACGGCCATGCTGGGCGTGGGCGGCTTCTACCTTGTCACCACCTTCGTGGTCTTCTACGGCACCACCGTCCTGAAGCTCGACCGCAACCTCCTGCTTGCCGCCACCCTGATCGCCGCGGTCTTCGAGGTCTTCATCCTGATCGGCGGCGGGCGCATGGCCGAGCGGTTCGGAGCCAGCCGGGTCGTGATCACCGGCGGCCTCCTCTCCGCGATCCTGGCCTTCCCGGTCTTCCTGGCCGTGCAGTCCAAGGATCCCTTCCTGGTGATCTTCGGCGTGACCCTCGGCGTGTGCGCCCTGTCCATCCCCTACGCGGTGTCCGGCGCTGTCCTCACCGGGCTTTTCCCCACCCGCACCCGTTACACAGGCGTGGCCATTTCCTCCAACCTTGCCGGCCTGCTCAGCGGTTTCGTCCCGATGGTCGCCACCGCAACCCTCGCCGCGAGCGGCAACTCCTGGGTCCCCAGTGCCTGGCTGCTGATCGGTATCTCGCTCCTCACCGCCGTGGCCGGCCTGGCCATCCCCTCGCTGAGCATCAAGCAGCAGGGCCTGAAGGCCTGAGCTGCCTGGACCGGACGGCAAGCTGAAGTAACTGGAGAATCCTGTGGACCTGGACCTTGTCCTGCACAACGCGGACATCATCACGATGGACCCGGCCCGGCCGTCGGCGCGCTCCCTCGGTGTGCTGCACGGCCGGGTGGTAGGGCTCGACGGCGACATTGCGGGCCTGGGTGCCCGGCACGCCGTGGACCTCGGCGGACGGACCCTCGTGCCCGGCTTCATCGACGCCCACTGCCACACACCGTGGTTCGGGCTGGGGCTGCTGGAACCGTCCGTGGACGGGTGTTCCACCCTCGCCCAGGTGCTGGAGGTCCTGGCTGCGGCGGCACCCGCCGCAGCAGCCGGCGACGACGGCTGGCTGATTTCCTCCGGCTTCAACCACGACCGCTTCGGCGGGCAGTTCCCCTCCCTGGCCGAACTGGACGCCGCCACCGGTGCCGTGCCGCTGTTCCTGCGCCACAACTCCGGCCACCAGGCGCTGGTGAACACGGCCGCCATGAAACTGGTGGGCCGCTACGAACCGGGTTCCCCGGACCCGGTGGGCGGGCGGATCGTGCGCGACCCGCACGGCCTGCCCACCGGCGTCGTCGAGGAAACCGCGCAGGAAATCTTCCAGCAGGCCTTCCAGCCCCGGCCCCTTTCCCGGCTCCAGCAGGCCGTGGAGGAAGCCACCAGGATCTACGCCTCCCAGGGCATCACCAGCTTCACCGACGCCGGAATCGGTGCCGGCTGGATCGGGCAAAGCCCCGTGGAACTGGCAGCCTTCCAGCGGGCCGCTGCGGCCGGAACCCTCAAGGCCAGGGCGCAGCTGATGCCCGTCCTGGATGCCCTGAAACCGGTCCACGGGCACTCCACGGACGGCCTCGGAACGGGCCTTGACCTGGGGATCCATTCCGGCTTCGGCTCGGACATGCTGTCCCTGGGCCCGGTCAAGGTGTTTCTGGACGGCTCGCTCCTGAGCCGGACCGCCGCCGTCACCGAACCGTACTGCAACCACCCGCACGGTTCCGGTAGTCACGGAACCAGTGGCTACTTCCAGGAAGACCCGGAGCAGTTGCGCGAACGCATCGAGGCCGCATACCGCTCCGGCTGGGCCGTGGCCGCCCACGCCATCGGAGACCGCGCGATCGACCTGGCCCTGGACCTGTTCGAGGAGCTCCAGTCCCGGTACGGCCGCAACGCCCTGCCCAACCGGATCGAGCACGCCTCCGTGGTCCGCCCGGACCAGCTGCCGCGCCTCGCCGAGGCCGGCATCGCCGTGACCCCGCAGTCGAGCTTCTTCGCCGAGGGCGGGGACAACATGGCCGCCTCGCTGGGCGAGGAACGTTCCGCCTGGGCCTACCGGGCGGCGTCGTTCCTCGACGCCGGAACCATGGTGGCCGGCAGCTCCGACCGGCCTGTGGCCGACGGCGACGTGCTCCGCGGCATGCAGGCCTACGTGGACCGGCGCACCGGCTCGGGACGGATCTTCGGGAACCCGGACGAACGGCTCAGCCGTCGCCGGGCCCTCAGCCTCTACACCACCCAGGCGGCGGCAGCTACCGGCGCCTCCACCTCAAAAGGCTCCTTCACCCCCGGAAAGCTGGCCGACGCCGTCGTGCTTTCCGGCAGCCCCCTGGAGGCCTCCGAGCTCACCGACCTCACCGTTGAAGCGACGCTGCTTGGCGGCGTCTCCAGCTACTCACGCATTAAGGAACTGCACTCATGACTACCCGCACCGCCCCCTCCGCCGACGACTTCCTGGCCGACTTCCGCACCATGAGCGGCTTCGGCGCCACCGCCAACGGCGGCGTGGACCGGCAGGCCGCCAGCCAGGCCGACGCCGCGCAGCGCACCTGGTTCCGCTCCATCCTCGAGGCCCGCGGTTTCACGGTCCGCTTCGACAGGATCGGGAACCAGTGGGGCCTGCTGGAGAGGGTGCCGGGAGCCCCGTTCGTGGTGGTCGGTTCGCACATGGACTCCCAGCCGACCGCCGGCAGGTACGACGGCGCATACGGCGTCCTCGCCGCGGCGCACGCCGCGTTCCGGCTCGCCTCCGCCTGGGACAGCAACGAGCGCACCGCGCCGAAGTACAACGTGGCGGTGGTGAACTGGTTCAACGAGGAAGGCAGCCGCTTCAAGCCGTCCATGATGGGATCCTCCGTCTACACCGGCAAGCTCGCGCTCGCCGACGCGCTGGCCGTGACAGACCCGCAGGGCGTCACCGTGGGCGAGGCGCTGGGAGCTCACGGTTTCCTCTCCGACTGGGAGGGCCCGGAGGCCGCGTTCTGCGCGGAGATCCATATCGAACAGGGCCGCTCCATGGAACGCGACGGCGTGACGATCGGCCTGGTCCACTCCAACTGGGCAGCGAACAAGTACGAATTCGTGGTGCACGGGGAGCAGGCGCACACCGGCTCCACCGTGATCGCCGACCGGCACGACGCGCTCCTCGGTGCGTCCCTGCTGGTGGTAGCCGCCCGCGAGATCGCGGACGCCTTCCCCGGCAAGGTCCACACTTCGGTGGGCCAGTTGGACGTCCACCCGAACTCGCCCGTCGTGGTGCCAAGCCGGGTGCAGCTGCTCCTGGACCTGCGCAGCGCCGACGAGGACGCCCTGGCCGAAGCCGACGCCATGCTGCACCGCCGAGTGGCCGAAGCCGAGAAGGCCGCGAGCGTGCAGGTGGAGCGGCGCACATCGCACTCCTGGCCGGTGACCCCGTACCAGCCCGAAGGTGTGGAGCTGGCCGCCAAGGCCGCCGCGGACCTGGGCCTGCCCTACAAGGAAGTGATGACCCTCGCCGGGCACGACTCCACCAACATGAAGGACCTGGTGCCCACGGTGATGCTGTTCGTGCCGAGCGTGGACGGCATCTCCCACAACGAGCACGAGTACACCACGGACGAGGACATCGTGGCGGGCCTGGCCATGCTCACAGAGGTGGTCGGGCGGCTCTGCGACGGGGCTTTGGAGGACTAACGCGTCCCTCGTGTGATCCCGTTCCGTGTTAGAAGGGCGGCGGCTTGGATCCCATAGGAGACCATTCCCCGGGTGGACAGGAATCGGGTGGTTTTCCGGTCCATGCAGTGGTTGCCGGCGGCGTGGGCGGCCTGTCGGTGTAGCTCCGGCCGGTGGGACTGTTCCATTCCAGGTTTCCGTTTCCCGTTTGCCTGGTAGTCCATCGGCTGTGGTGTTTGAGCACGTGGTGACGCCGGCACAGCCCGGCAAGATTCCCGGTTTCGGTGGCGCCGCCCAGGGCTGCGTCGTGGGTGTGGTCCAGATCCAGGTCACGGGCCGGGACGCCGCAACCAGGGAAACGGCACCTGCTATCCCGGGCGGTGAGGAGGCGTTTGAGGTCCTCCCCGGGGCGGTACCGGTCGACGGCAAGCACGGCACCGATGATCGGGTCGGTTAGGACGCGGTTCCACGCGACGGCTCGTCCGGCGAGGATCCTGGCGGTGGCGGGGTCGATCGGGTGGCGCCCATCCAGCTCGGCCGCGATCCAGTCATTCCCGACGGCGTTCTCCCGGGCACGATTGCCCGCAGCTGACGCCCCGTATCCCGAAGTCTGGCCGCTGGTCTTCGAAGTTGGTTCGCCGTGGTCCGGGCCCGCCTCGTTGATCAATGTCAGGACGGGAACGGTGACATCCACCCGGGCGGTGATGGCTGCAAGCAGCCCGTCCGGGGTGTCGTGCCCGGTCGGTGCACCGCACAACAACAGGTCAGCTAAGAGGTCGGCGCGCAGCTGGTCCATGCAACGGTTTTCTCCGGCGCCGGTGCCTGGCTCTGCGGTGGCACCGCTTTCACTGATTCGGCCGGAGGCAGCGTGTTCAACGGCGGCCAGCTCGATGTGCGTCTTAGCCATCTGCGTGAGCCGGTCGTGGATCCCGTAGGCCACCGCCGCGGGCAAGGTCGCGGCGAGTTCCGCCATCCCGTCCGGCAGTGGTATGACCCGGACGCAGCGGCCGGCGACAGCCCGTTCGTGCCGGGCGGCCAAGGGCTCGGCCTGGGCTTTTTCTGCTTCCCGCACCGCCAGGCGCCGCACCCGCCCTGGTGCCTGCTGCTCGGCGCAGCCCACCACTGCAGCCTCGTAACGGCCCCGGCCATCGTCATCCATCAGAGCGATCCCGGCTTCCTGGATCACCCGGGCGTGGGCCAGGCTAATCCGACCATCGGAAAGCGCTTGATACGTTGCTGGGAACCGGGCGGCCAGCTCTACGGCCTGGCTTATCTGCCGCTGCACCGTCCGATCACTCATCCGCGTCGCCGCCGCGATCTCGGCGGCCACCGACCGCTGAGCCAGCTCCCTCGCAGGCACCCGCCACCCGGAACCCGGCCCGCCGCCGTCGTTCTCCATCGCGTCCGCCAACTGCGAGGCCATAACCAGCAGCCCTTCACGCACCGCGTGCAAACGCGACTGCACTTGCTCCAGCGACTCCAGCGAGGACACGAGATCGGCCAGCGCATCGACAGGAAGGACCTGCCTCCCCGCTGCCTGGGCAAACCCCGTGCTGTTCTCCATGCACTAATTCAAGCAAGGGGCTACGACAATTTATCCACGTACAAACAGGGGCGACCAAGTCCAAGGCTCAGGCCCGCCGCACCGCCAGTTCCCCGCCGTCCGGCGCTCCCACCAGCAGCGTTCCGCCGTCCTCCCGGACCGCAACCCCCGCTGAGGCGAGCCGGGCCCGCAAACCGTCCAGGCCGCCGTCGTACTCGAATTCGAGCGGGCCTCCCGCCGGCTGATCGCCCGCGCGTACAGTAAGGATCCCGCCGTTCTTGGTGCTTAAGTCCGGCCCGTCCGGGGTGTCCCGGCGGGGCCGTGCGCCGATGTGGCGCAGTTCCTGCGTGGCCCGTTCGACGGCGGGGGTCAGCCAGATTCCGACGACGGCCAGCGCCGGGTCCGCGTCAGCGCAGACCGCGCCGTGGGCGGCTTTGTCCGCGAGGAAACTGAAGCCGTCCTCCGCCGTGACGCGCACGGCGGTGCCGTGCGCGGTGTCGATGACCTCGGCCCGGGTACCGTCGGCCACGGTGCGGCGGGCGAACTCCGCCGGGTCGCCGATTTCGACGCCGAACACCGTGCTGCCGTCCTCCACCGCGCCCGGCGAAACCTGCTGCAGGGCGAGGCGCCCGGAGCCGGCGTCGAACTCCCGGCGGCCGCCGTCGTCCACGGTCTTGATCATGCCCAGGGCAGCCAGCAGGGGTTCCCAGGCCTCGGGGCGGGACGTGAAAACGATGGGTCGGACTCGCAGCATGGCCACCAGCCTACGCGGCAGCCCGGATGTCGGTGGCCGGGGGCAGAATGGGCACATGGCCGTTGAACTCGAAGAACTGCTGGTCAAGGACGCCGCCGAATGGCGGGCGTGGCTGGAGGCAAACCACAGCACCAGCCCAGGCGTCTGGCTGGTCCTGCACAAGAAGGGCGGCAACGTCACCGAACTCGACTACGACGCCGCCCTGGACGAGGCCCTCTGCTTCGGCTGGATCGACGGGCAGGCGAGGCGGCGCGACGCGGAAAGCATGTTCCAGCGGATGACCCGGCGTGGTCCGCGCAGCCCTTGGTCGGAACGGAACACCGGCCATATCGCCAGGCTGGAAGCCGCGGGGAAGATGCACGCCGCCGGCCGGGCCGCCGTCGAGGCCGCGAAGGCGGACGGCCGCTGGGACAGGGCGTATTCCGGCCAGGCGTCCGCGGAGGTGCCCGATGACCTCGCCGCGGCGATCGCGGCGGTTCCGGAAGCGCAGGCAATGTTCGACGTGCTCTCCGGCACAAACCGCTTCGCCCTGATCTACCGGACCGCGTCCGTCAAACGGCCGGAAACCCGGGCCCGGAAGATCTCCGGGTTCGTGGAGATGCTGGCCCGGCACGAGACGCCGTACCCGCAGAAGAAGATGCCGGAGACGCCGCGCGGCTAGTTTGCCAGGCTGGCGGCCGCCTCCAGCGCCATCCACGCCTGCAGTTGGGTCGACAGCTCGACGGCGGAGCCCGGCGGGTAGGTCTTGTCTGCCGGTCGCAGGGGGTCGCTGGAGAAGGTGAGCGGCTCTGTTTCGGCGCGGCCCGCCCAGAAGGCGTCCGCCGTATCCAGCACCATCTGCCGTGCCTGCTGCCGGCCGCTTTCCGGCAGGCGGTTGTCGGCTGCGGCGAGTGCCAGGTAACGGAGCAGGATCCCGGTGAACAGTCCGCCGTCGCCGTCACCGTGGCACTTCACAACGTTGGTTCCGTTCAGGGTCAGGGCCCGGGCGACGGCTTCGATGAGCGCGGAGGCCCTTTGCATGTTCTCCTCGCCGCCGAGTTCCAGCAATGCGCCGAGCACGGGCCCTTGGTTGTAGGTGTAAATGTCGGCCACCAGCACGGTCCCGGTGCCCTGGATCCGCAGGCCGTCCTGGTACAGGCCGCGCTCCGGGTCGAACAGCCTGGCGTTAAGCCAGTCCAGGAGGCGCTGTGCACTCTCACGGCGGCCCGTGCGGGCGTAGTACAGGGCAACCGGCGCGGTGGCCGGGGTGTTCTTGAAGTCGCGCGCGATGTTCCAGAAGGTGCCGCCGCCAAGGTCCTCCGTGGAGGCCGAATCGAACTGCAGCGTGAGGCTTTCGCGGACCCTCGCGTTGCGCCTTCGTCCCGAGCCGCGGCCCGTGTGGCGGCTCTGCTCGGCGAGGTCCTCCAGCCGCAGGGTGGCCAGGGCCAGCCAGGCCATGTCGTCGTAATAACTGTTGACGAAGCGCAGGAAGTTCCGCAGCCGGACGGTGGTGACCAGCCGCGATGCCAGCCGCCCGGCACTCGGGCGGGAGGCGCCGTCGAACTTCACGCCCGCGGCGAGTTCGCGGCGGCCGGTGTCCACCAGGCAGTCCACGTAGTGCGCTTGCCACCAATAGTTCCACGGTTCCAGGAGGGCCCGGAGCGGGTTTTGCGGCCGGACGGACGCGCCGAGGTGCGTTCCGGGGAGGAAGAGGAGCCGCTTGCCGAACGCCCGGGTGACGGAACGGGCGGCGGTGTCGGCGCGGGCTACCAGGTCCTGGGTGTCTTCGGTGGGCATGGTCAAAGGGTAGTCATCCGGCCTGCAAAACGCTGCGCAATCCATGTGATTCAGTTAACATGCATTAACGCAATGGCTGGCATCAAGGAGGATGGATGGACATCAGGGGAGCGGTGGCACTGGTCACCGGCGGGGCGTCAGGTTTGGGGGCCGCAACGGCCAGGAGACTGTTCGACGCCGGAGCTTCCGTGGTGTTGATCGACCTTCGGTCCTCTGCCGGCGAGGCTTTTGCCGCGGAGCTGAACGCTTCCGGCTCCGCTTCCGCGTCCAATCCAAAGGCTGTCTTCGTCCCCGCGGACGTTACCGACGAAGCGCAGGTGCAGGCCGCCGTCGACGCCGCCGCGAATCTCGGCCCGCTGCGCATCGTGGTGAACTGCGCCGGCGTCGCGACCCCTGGCAAGGTGCTGGGCCGCGACGGCGTGCTGCCGCTGGAAAGCTTCAACAAAGTCATCCAGGTCAACCTCGTGGGCACCTTCAACGTCATCCGGCTGGCCGCGGCAGCGATGGCCGCCACCGAGCCCGTGACCACCGAACTCGGCGGCCCGGAGCGCGGCGTCATCATCAACACGGCGTCGGTGGCCGCATTCGACGGCCAGATCGGCCAGCCCGCCTACGCCGCGTCCAAGGGTGCCGTAGCCGCGATGACCCTCCCCGTGGCCCGCGAGCTCGCGCGGTCCCTGATCCGGGTCATGGCCATCGCTCCGGGCATCTTCGAAACCCCCATGCTCGCCGGGCTGCCGCAGGACGCCCAGAACTCCCTGGGCCAGCAGGTCCCGCACCCCGCCCGGCTCGGCCGCCCCGCCGAATACGCCAGCCTGGTGGCGCACATCGTGGAGAACGCCATGCTCAACGGCGAAACCATCCGCCTGGACGGTGCGATCCGGATGGCGCCGAAATGAGCCCGGCCGGCAACGCGGCGGAAGACCTCGCCGGGGAACTGCCCACGGCGGACTTCTTCGACTTCGAATCCCTGCTCAGCGTCCAGGAGCAGCGCAAACTCCAGGAGGTGCGCGAGTTCCTGGCCAACGAGGTGGCCCCGTACGCCAAGGACTGGTGGGACAAGGCCGAGTTCCCATTGCACATCCTGCCCAAGCTTGGCGGGCTGCGGCTCAGCACCCCCACCCACCGCGGCTACAGCAACCTCTTTGCCGGTTTGGTCATCGCGGAAATGACCCGGGTGGACACCTCCATCGCCACCTTCTTCATGGTCCACCACGACCTTTTCGTGGAGTCCCTCTACGAGTTCGGCTCCAAGGATCAGCAGGACCGCTATCTCGACGACGCCTCCAACCTGCGCGCCACCGGCGCTTTCGCGCTAACCGAGCCGGAGCACGGATCCGATGTGGCCGGCGGCCTGCAAACCACCGCGCGGCGGGTTTTGGGCGACCCTTCCGGGAGCCCCGACGACGGCGGCGAGCACTGGGTGCTCAACGGCGCCAAGCGCTGGATCGGGAACGGGACGTTCTGCGACCACATGCTGGTCTGGGCCCTTGACGAGGCCGAACTCGAAGCCGGCCGCAAGGTGATCCGGGCCTTCATTGTGGATGGCAACCTGCCCGGGGTGGCGCGCAGCAAGATCGAGAACAAGATCGCCCTGCGCACGGTGCAGAACGCCAACATCACCTTCACGGACGTGCGGATCGCCGAGGCCGACCGCTTCGCCGGGATCAACAGCTTCGAGGACACCAACTATTTGTTGCGCGGATCCCGGCTCATGGTGGCCTGGCAGGCCGTGGGGCAGCAGTTGGCGGCGTTCGACGTCGCGCGGCAGTACGCGCTGGAACGCCTGCAGTTCGGCAGGCCGCTGGCGAAGTTCCAGCTGATCCAGCAGCAGTTGGTGGACATGCTCGGCAACGCGGTGGCCAGCATGGGCATGATGGCCCGGATCGCGCAGCTCCAGGAGGACGCCTACGTTGACGCGAAGGGGGAGCGGCACGGCGGGGCGAGCATGGCCCAGGTGGCGCTGGCCAAGTCCTACTGCAGTGCCCGGATGCGTGAGACCGTGGCCATGGGCCGGTCCATCCTGGGCGGAAACGGGATTGTCACGGACTACCGCATGGCCAAGATCTTCGCCGACGCCGAGGCCATCTACACCTACGAAGGCTCCTTCGAGATCAACTCGCTGATCGTGGGCCGGAACGTCACCGGGGTATCGGCGATCGTGTAATACTGCCGGCCTCAGGCGTGCCGCGGCGCGAATGTCTCCACAACGGCCACCACGCCGAAGGTCCCCAGCACGGTGCCGGTGACCCGGTCGATCCAGCGGCGGAATGATGCGCCCTGCAGCCACTTCCGGAAGAACTGGGCCGCCGAGATGATGGCCACGAACCACACCACGGCCTCCACGTTGCTCACCACGGAAAGCAGCAGGCCCATCCACACGGCGGGCACCTCGGGCACGAGGAACTGCGGGATGACCGCGATGCAGAACATGCCGTACTTCGGGTTGAGCAGGTTGGACACGAAGCCCTTCAGCCAGGTGCGGCGCAGCGGCTCGATGTTCAAGTGGGGAGAGTAGCTCAGGTGAGGGAGGGCGCCCGGCGGGAGGTCGGCGTCGGACTTCTTCAGGGAGGCGCGCCAAAGTCCGATCCCCAGCCACAGCATGTACGCGGCGCCACCCAGGCGCAGCACGTCGTAGGCCACGGTGGAGACGGTGAGCAGGGCCGAAACCCCGGTGGCCGCTGCAGCACCCCAGACGAAGGCGCCGGCGATCATCCCGAAAGCCGCCATGTAAGCGTGGCGGCGGCCCTGGGCGATCGAATACCGCAGCACCAGCGCGGTGTCCGTGCCCGGAATGATGGTGATGAGGGCAGCCAGCGCCGCGTAGCCGAGAAGGGATTCCTGAAGGGTCACCCTCCAAGGATAAGTGGGGTCAGATGATGCGTCCCTTCGGCAGCTTTTCGCCAGCTTCCACGGCCACGTCGATCGAGTTCCCGGACACCGGCATGGGGCAGGTTCCGTACGGCGTGAAGGCGCTGGGGTAGTTGATGGCACGGTTGAAATCGACCACCACGGAACCGTCCGGGCGGGGGCGCGGCACGAAGACCTTCCGCCATTCGTCCGTGGTGTTGCCGTTCGTCTCGTCGTGGAAGGTCACGTTGAGGGCGCCAAGCTTCTCCTCCTCGGCGTGCAGGCGGACCTCGTGTTCGCGGCCCGGGACATGGAAAACCACCTCGCCCACCGAACGGTGCACGCCGTCCACCAGGGGGTTCGCCGTGCTGATCGGCACATCCACAGGTTCCGGGTAGGCCTCGTAGCGGCCCGTAATGACCCAGTCCGGGTTGTAGTCGAAGGTGGGGACGCCGTCGAACTCGGTCAATACCGGGGAGCCGTTGTCCCGGGTGCGGATGGCGTACTTGTCCGCGCGCATGGCCAGTTCCACCACCACCTGCGTGCCGTCCGCCCCGCCGAACTGCACCCACATCAGGGATTCCTCGTCCTGGAGGACTGCCGTGATGGTGCCGTCCACCGGTTCACCGGTCTCCACGAGCGTGAGCCCGTCCGCGGCGCTTGCGGTGAGGGACGCCGTCGTGCCGTTTGTTGACCAGAGTCCCGGGACGAGTTCGACGGCGGACGGCTCGGACTCGAGCCACTGGAAGGACGTGAGGGTCAGCCAGCCGTGCGGGGTCGCGAGGGCGGTGTTGCGGCTGCCGCGGAACCGCTGCCACCGTTCGATCTGGGCGTCGGTGGCGGGTGCTGCTGCGGTCATGGTTCCTCCGGTCTGCTGGGGCTGGCTGCTGCCTACAACCCTGCACCGGCCGGCGGCATTCCCGAAAACGGCACCCCGGCGTACGCTCGGAGCATGGGGATCGATGTGCTGGTGACCGTGCTGATCTGCGTGGGAGTGGTGTTCGCGGCCATTTGGTCCGGGACCCGGATGGTTTCGCGCGGCGGCCTGGCCAAGGGAGCCACAGGCACCTTCGGGAGTGTGCTGGGCATGATCGATCCGGCTACCGGTGCGCCCACCAAAGTGGAAGCGGCGGCTGCCCGGGAGGAAATGAAACAGCAACGCCACCAGGTGTACTCGGAAGGTCCGGGCGGGCACGGTGTGGAGCTCATCGGCGGTAAGGTGACGCTGCCGGAACCCAATAGCAAGCGGCCTTAGTAAGAAACATTGCGGCAGGCCGCGGGCCCTGCGGGTAGGATCTTAAACCAGTAATCCGGCTCACAGTATCCAGCGCAGTGTACGGGCCACCACCATGTCCAAAGGGTACTTTTTCTTATGGTTGACACTGCACATTCCAGCGCCGATCTTGCCGCGGAGCTCCGCGCGGACGTCCGACGGGTTTCCACGCTCCTGGGCGAATCGCTGGTCCGCCAGCACGGTCCGGAGCTGCTGAAGCTCGTGGAGCAGGTCCGCCTGCTCACCAAGGAATCCAAGGAAGCCGCCCGCGGCGGTGCCGACGCCACCGGCCCCTGGAGCGCGCACGACGTCGTCGCCCAGGTCCGCGAACTGCTCGCCTCCCTGCCGCTGGACGAAGCCACCGAACTGGTCCGCGCCTTCGCCTTCTACTTCCACCTGGCCAACGCCGCCGAGCAGGTCCACCGTGTCCGCGGGCTGCGCACCCGCCAGGAAAAGGACGGCTGGCTGGCCCAGGCCGTGGCGCAAATCGCCGGCGAGGCCGGCCCCGGCGTGCTGCAGGACGTCGTCAACGGCCTGGACGTCCGGCCGATCTTCACGGCCCACCCCACCGAGGCCTCGCGCCGCTCCGTTCTGGACAAGATCCGCAAGCTCTCGGATGTGCTCGCCGAGCCCACCGCGGAAGGCACCTCGGCCCGCCGCCGGCAGGACCGCCAGCTCTCCGAAATCATCGACCAGATGTGGCAGACCGACGAGCTGCGCCAGGTCCGGCCCACGCCGGTGGACGAGGCCCGCAACGCGATCTACTACCTCAACAGCATCCTCGGCGACGCCATGCCGGAAATGCTTACGGACCTCTCCGAACTGCTCGGCGAACACGGCGTCACGCTGCCCGCACAGGGTGCCCCGCTGCGCTTCGGTTCCTGGATCGGCGGCGACCGCGACGGCAACCCGAACGTCACCGCCGCCGTCACCCGCGAGATCCTGCAGCTGCAAAACCAGCACGCCGTCCGCCTTAGCATTTCCCTGGTGGACGAGCTGATCTCTGTGCTGTCCAACTCCACCGCACTGGTGGGCGCCGAGCAGGAACTGCTGGACTCGATCGCCGTCGACCTCAAGAAGCTTCCCGGCCTGGATAAGCGCATCCTGGAACTCAACGCCCAGGAGCCGTACCGCCTCAAGCTGACCTGCATCAAGGCCAAGCTGATCAACACTGGCCGCCGCGTGGCCGCCGGCAGCTACCACGAGCCCGGCCGGGACTACGCCACCACCGCGGAGCTCCTCGGCGAACTCGAGCTGCTGGAAACTTCCCTGCGGAAGCACTCGGCCTCGCTCGTGGCCGACGGTGCCCTGGCCCGCGCCCGCCGCACGCTCGCTTCCTTCGGCCTGCACCTGGCCACCCTGGACATCCGTGAGCACGCCGACCACCATCACGACGCCGTCGGGCAGCTTATCGACCGGCTCGGCACCGAGGGACCGTACGCGGAGCTCAGCCGGGAGGAGCGCTTCAAGCGCCTGAGCATCGAGCTGGCGTCCCGCCGTCCGCTGTCCGGCCACCCGATCAGGCTCGACGGCGCCGCGGACGGCACGTACGACGTCTTCCGCAGCATCCGCCAGGCTTTGCAGACCTACGGTCCGGACGTCGTCGAAACTTACATCATCTCCATGACCCGCGGCGCCGACGACGTGCTCGCCGCCGCGGTGCTGGCCCGCGAAGCAGGGCTGGTGGACCTCTTCGGCGCAGCCCCGCACGCCAAGATCGGTTTCGCGCCGCTGCTGGAAACCGTGGAGGAACTGCGGGCCTCGGCCGAAATCGTGGACGAGCTGCTCTCCGACCCGTCCTACCGCGAGCTGGTCCGCCTGCGCGGGGACGTGCAGGAAATCATGCTCGGCTACTCGGACTCCAACAAGGAATCCGGCGTGATCACCAGCCAGTGGGAGATCCACAAGACCCAGCGCAAGCTGCGCGACGTCGCCGCCAAGCACGGCGTGAGCGTCCGCCTCTTCCACGGCCGCGGCGGCTCCGTGGGCCGCGGCGGCGGACCCACCTACGACGCCATCATGGCCCAGCCCAACGGCGTCCTCGAAGGCGCCATCAAGTTCACCGAACAGGGCGAGGTCATCTCGGACAAGTACTCCCTGCCCGAGCTGGCCCGGGAGAACCTGGAACTGTCGCTGGCAGCCGTCATGCAGGGCTCCGCGCTGCACCGCACCCCGCGCACCTCCGACGACCAGCGCGAACGCTACGGCGAGGTCATGGAGACCATCTCCGACGCCGCCTTCGAACGCTACCGCTCCCTGATCGACGACCCCGAACTGCCCGCCTACTTCCTGGCCTCGACGCCGGTGGAGCAGCTCGGCTCCCTGAACATCGGCTCACGCCCCTCCAAGCGCCCCGACTCCGGCGCCGGGCTGGGCGGCCTGCGCGCCATCCCGTGGGTGTTCGGCTGGACCCAGTCCCGCCAGATCGTGCCGGGCTGGTTCGGCGTGGGATCCGGCCTGAAGGCCGCCCGCGACGCCGGACGCAGCGACGAACTCGCCGAGATGATGGACCGCTGGCACTTCTTCCGCTCCGTCATCTCCAACGTCGAAATGACCCTGGCGAAGACGGACATGGACATCGCCGGCCACTACGTCTCCTCCCTGGTCCCGGCCGAGCTGCACCACCTGTTCAAGGCCATCCGGGCGGAGTACGAGCTCACCGTGGCCGAGGTGGAGCGCCTCACCGGCGAGTCCGAGCTGCTCGAAGCCCAGCCGACGCTCAAGCGCTCCCTGGAAATCCGCGACCAGTACCTCGACCCCATCAGCTACCTGCAGGTGGAGTTGTTGCGCCGCGTCCGCGAAGCCTCCATCTCCGGCGCCGAGATCGACGAACGCCTGCAGCGCGCCATGCTCATCACCGTGAACGGCGTGGCTGCCGGCCTGCGGAACACGGGGTAACCGCTCTCAAGCGCGAACGTACAGTTGGGGCCCTCTTTTCCGCGTTTTCTGGGCCCCAACTGTACGTTCGCGCTCATGCAGCGGTGGCTATTAGGGTTGAACGGTGCCGTCTTTCCAAGCCAAGTTGAAGATCACCGGGCTTCGGCCTGGGAATGCTCCCGAGTCCGTCATGGCCGCTGCCAAAGAGGCGCTTGGAACGCGGCACCATGTGGAATCGGACCAGCTGGGCATCGTGGGCGGGGTCCCGCAGATCGTGCTGCGTTTCCTCGTGGAGGCGCGCGACTACCAAGGCGAGAACAGCGAAGCCCGGCTCTCGGCCGAGATGATGCGCGACGCCGTCGAACGCGTTGCGCTGACCGGTTCCCTGTCCGTGCTGCGTCGCAGCCGCGGCAAGTGGGCGCCCGTCTGAGGTCGGATAGGATCTCAAGAATGCCCGTTCTTGATCCATCCCTCCCGCTCGACACCCTCCCGCAGATGCTCCTCGATGTGGGCGCGATCGAGCGCAACATCGCCATCAAGGAGGCTTGGACCCGCCGCCACGGCATGGTCCTCGCACCGCACATCAAAACCACGATGACCGGGGAGATCGTGCGGCGGCAGCTGCCCGGGTGCTGGGGCGTTACCGTCGCCACGACAGCCCAGGCCGCGAAGGCCGTGGAGTGGGGCGCCACCCGGATCCTGATCGTCAACGAGGTGCTGTTCCGCGGGCACCTTGAGCAGTTGCGTTCCATGCTCGAAGGATCCCCGGAGCTGGAGATCTACGCGCTGGCGGACTCGGCGGCGGGGGTTGCCGCCGCGGCGGAGGTGTTCCGTAAAGCTGACCGGCCCCTGAAAGTGCTGATCGACGTCGGCATCACCGGCGGGCGCACCGGTATCCGTGCGGCGGAGGAGGCCGGGCCGCTGGCGGCGCTGGTGTCGGAAGCCGGCGGCCTGCTGCTGGCCGGTGTCAGCGCCTACGAGGGCGTGGCCCCGAACGCGCGCACCGAGGAGAACCTGGCCGCCGTCGACTCCCACTGCCGCCTGGCCCGCGATATCTTCGAGTCGCTTGAATTCGAGGTGGAGCAGCCGGTCTTCACCGTGGGCGGGTCCGCGTTCCAGGACCGTGCCGCGATGTTCCTGCCGCAGGGCGCGGTGAACGTGTTGCGCTCGGGCTGCTACGTGGTGCACGACCACGGCACCTACGCGGGCGTGTCCCCGGTGCCTGGCCTTGAGGCGGCCGCCGTGGTCCGGGCGCTCGTGGTGTCCGCTCCGGAGCCGGGCCGTGTGATTCTGAACGCCGGCAAGCGCGAACTGGCGTACGACGCCGGGCTGCCGGTGATCGTGGCGCATTACCGCGGCGGGGAGCTGCTTTCCGGCGGGGAGCGTTCGGCGGCGATCCTCACCAAACTGTTCGACCACCACGCGATCGTGGACGGCGCCGACGGTTTCGCGGTGGGCGATGTAGTGGACCTCGGCATCTCCCACCCCTGCTCGGTGTTCGACCGCTGGCGCGAGGTGATCGCGGTGGCGGCGGACGGCGCCGAGGTCTGGAAACCGGCGTTCTAGGGTTCCGGAGGAATATCCAGCGGCTCGTCCACGGGGGAACGGTTGCCGCGCCTGCGGGTAACGATGACGCCCACCACGATGCCGATCACCAGCCCCGCGCCGACCCCAATCAGCGAGCTTGCCCAGAACGGCAATTTCGTGGTGGATCCGGCGAAGTAACCCAGCCCGGTCTGCCAGACTGCCCAGAGCATCCCGCCGAGGGCGGCGCACAGGCTGAACCCGCGGGCGGAGACGTCGGCAATCCCGGCCGCGGCCGACGTCGCGAGCCGACCTCCCGGGATGAAACGGGCGCCGATGATCGCGCCATAGGTGGAGGAACGGCCGGCCTTGGCGATGGCCTCATGGATGCCGCGGTGGACCCGGCGCCCCCATCTCCAGCGGTCCAACACGTGGCTGAGGCGGCGCTTGAACAGTTGGAAGACCACGATGTCGCCCAGCCACGAGGCACTCGCCGCCACCAGGCCGACCAGCCAGGGGTTGACGGTTCCTTCGGCGGCCAGCGCGCCTCCCGTGATGACCGCCATTTCGGAGGGAACGGGCGGGAACACGGCGTCGCCCAGCACCATGGGGATGATCCAGAGATAGATCGCGGCTCCCCAGCCCTCGGCCGTGCTCATGTCCATGCGCACAAATTACCGCACTTCCGGGTCGCCGGGCCTGCGCGAACTGGCAGCAGATGACCCCAAATCCGCAAGTATTGGTCATCTGCTGCCAGTTCGCTTCGGGGCATGCGGTGCAAGACTGGGAACATGCGCATTGAACTTGTACAAGGCGACATCACCACGCGCGCCGTCGACGTAATCGTCAACGCCGCCAACTCTTCATTGCTCGGCGGCGGGGGAGTGGACGGAGCCATCCACCGGGCGGCCGGGCCGGAGCTCCTGGCGGCCTGCAGGGAACTGCGCCGCACGGACTTGCCGGACGGGCTGCCGGTGGGTGCCGCCGTCGCGACCCCGGGCTTCCGGCTCCCCGCCCGCTGGGTCATCCACACAGTGGGCCCGAACCGGCACGCCGGGCAGACGGATCCCGCTCTGCTCGCCTCCTGTTTCCGGGAGAGCCTGGAGCTCGCCGAATCCCTGGGCGCGCAGTCCGTGGCGTTCCCCGCGGTGAGTGCCGGCGTGTACGGCTGGGATGCGCGTGAGGTCGCAGAAACAGCGTTCGACGCCGTGACCACCTTCGCTGCCTCATTTGAGGAGAGCGGGGAGGACACCGCCGTGGACCTCGTGGAGTTCGTGCTGTTCAGTTCGGAGATGGTGGATGTTTTCCGGCAGGTGCGGGAAGGCGGCCCTGTGTGGGGCTAGACCTGGTTGTCCTCGCCCGACGGGCCGCTGGCTGACTGCCTGCCGCACGCCTTAACCCGCCTGCGGCGCCGCGCTTCCGGCCGTCGTCGTGGCCTGGGCGTGGCTCAGAAGCCGGCCCGCCCGGAAATACCAGTAAGGCCACAGCACCCAGCCGGTGGCGCCGAGGGCAACGCCGATTCCGGTGACCGTCCAGCGGAGCGCGTCCGGGCCGGGCAACACGTATCCCAATCCCGTGAGCGGCAGGCCGAGCAACAGGGCAGCACCGATGAACTTGCCCAGGCGGCCGAAACTCCGCGGGAAGTTCCGGCGCTTCAGGAGTTGCCGGTGGGCCAGGAAGAACCACAACGCCTGCACGGTCATGGCCGAGACCGAGGCGATGGTGGAGGGCACGAATTCGAGCACCCGGAAGACCAGCAGGAAGGAACTGGCCGAACCCGCCACGCTCGCGGCGACGACCACCCACTTCAAGGTGTCGTTGCCGCTTCCGGCCGGCAGCCTGCGATGGACCTGCAGGATCACCGGGATGACGAGGAGGTTGAAGGCGCCGCCGATCGCGTCGTTGGTGGTGCCGAAAATGTATGGCCCGCCCTTGGGAACTTCGATCGCGTACATGGCGGCCAGGGTCGCGACCCCCGCCACTCCGGCCGCAGCCGCGGTGTACGCGAACGCGGACGCGGTCCGGTCGCCGGGAAGTTCGGGGAGTTGGGCGCTGCTGTGGTCCTGCATGGATCCTCCTGGAATCCAGTGCGGCGCTGGCCGCAAACGATGGACGGACCCCAGCAGTCCCATGGTATTCCTGCGTGTGGGGGATGGGCAGGGGATTATCGGTGGAAGGCGATATGGCGATGTCCCTGACGGCGGTCGCGACGTTCCTTCCCGGTTGCATCCCGAACCCGGGGCAAGGCGCGGGGCAGTTTCCGCGGAATTCCGGGGTTTCGGCTTACGTGAGACGGAAGCAAGTGGGGAGGAGCGTCGGCTCGCGGTCCTCGGAGCCTCCACAACAACCAGCGTGGCCATCCGGGACCGATATCAGCGCGGCCACAACGTTCGTCCTTCACTCCAGGTCCTTGTTATCCGCGCAAGTTCTTAGTTCGCGAGAACCTGGAACATCACGTGGTCCTGCGCCTACCGCGCCTCGCTCAGCTCCAGCCGGCTGCGGTACTCCACCGGCTGCTTGCTGATCGGGTCCACGAAACGGATGCCGCGGGCCAGCAACTGAAGCGGCTTGGAGTAGTTGTCCGGTGCCTTGTCCAGGAGCTCGGGGTAGAACGCGTCGTTCACGATCCCCAAACCCAGCGACGCCATGTGCACGCGCAACTGGTGCGTCTTTCCGGTGTGCGGCTCCAAACGGTACAGCGCCCGGCGCCCGTGCGTTCCGGCGTCGAACGTCTTTAGCTGCTCGATGCGCGTCTCGGTGTTCGGCTCGCCCTCAACCACCTCGGCCAGCAGGTAGTCGCGCGACTTCACCATGCGGTTGCGGACCAGGGCGGGGAAGACGACGGCGGGATGTCCCGCCGCGGGCTCCGCGGCGGAGACGCACTCGTACTCCTTTTGGACCTGGCGCTTTTCGAACAGCACCTGGTATTTGCCGCGGGTATCCGGGTTGGTGGAGAGCAGCAGCACGCCGGCGGTCATGCGGTCCAAGCGGTGCATGGGGATGAGGTCGGGCAGGCTCAGTTGGTTCCGGAGCCGCACCAGCGCGGTTTCCTGGATGTAGGTGCCGCCCGGGGTGGTGGGCAGGAAGTGTGGCTTGTCCACCACCAGCAGGTGCTCGTCCTGGTGCAGGATGTTGATCTCCACCGGCAGCCGCGTCTCCTGCGGCAGCGTGCGGTAGTACCAAATGAAGGTGTGGTCCTCGAGCCTCGTGTGCCGGTCCAGCAGAACCCCGCCCTCGCCCACGATCTCGCCGGCGTCGAAGCGGTCCTCGATGCCCTGCGGATCGATGTGGCCCCAGCGGTGCATCATGTAGTCCATCGCGGTGTCCCACGGCCCCTCGTCCGGCAGGCGCAAGCGGGTGGCGTTCACGCCGTCGCGCACGGGAAGGGGGGATTGCATCACCGGACAATTCTACGTGGTGGTCCGGCGCCTGCCCGAGCCCACTGGCGCCCCTCCTGACGCCGCGCGCCTGACGCCGCGCGCCTGGCGCCGCGCGCCTGACGCCGCCCGCCCGGCGCCCCCTCCTGGCACCGCCCGCCCGGGCGTAGGCTGGCCGCATGACTGCTTTCCGGATGGACCATGTTGGTGTGACCGTGCAGGACCTCGACCGGGCGATCGCCTTCTTCAAGGCCCTCGGCTTCGAAATGGAGGGACGGCAGGAAGTCGGCGGGCCGTGGGCGGACCGGGTCAACGGCCTGGACGGGACCGAGGTGGACATGGCGATGATGATTCCGCCGGGCGGCGGCACCAAGCTGGAGCTCGCACGGTTCATCTCGCCGGACCCCGTGGGGGAAACGGACCGGCCGGTGAACTCCTTCGGCTTCAGCCACGTTTGCTATGAGGTGGAGGACGTCGACGCCGTCATCGCCCGGGCGCGCGACGCCGGCTACGGGCTGGTCCGGGAGCTCGTGAATTATCAGGACGTTTACCGCCTGGCGTATATCCGCGGGCCGGAAGGCCTGCTCGTCGAGGTGGCGCAGGCGCTGTAAGCGGGAGATCCGGGGCCCGCGTCTTCCGACGACAAAAAAGTTCTTGACAAAAAAAGTTGTCGGCGGGGATGATGGACGCATGTTGGACATCGAAGTGATCGAGGACCCTGCCGCCGCGGAAGCGTCGCTGGATCCGATCCGCACCCGCATCCTCCAGGAGCTCGCCGAGCCCGCTTCGGCCACCCAGCTCGCCGCCAAGGTGGGCCTGCCCCGGCAGAAGGTCAACTACCACCTCAAGGCCCTCGAAAGCCACGGGCTGGTGGAACTTGTGGAGGAGAGGAAGAAGGGCAACGTCACCGAGCGCATCCTGCGGGCGACGGCGGCCTCCTACCTGATCTCGCCGGCCGCCCTGGCCTCGGTGGCGCCGGACCCGCGCCGCTTCGCCGACCGCTTCTCCGCGTTCTGGCTGCTGGCGCTCGCCGGCCGGACGGTCCAGGAGATGGGCAAGCTCATCGCCGGCGCCGCGGCGGCGAAGAAGAAGCTCGCGAGCTTCGCGATCGACGGCGAAATCACTTTCCGCACAGCCACGGACCGCGCCGCCTTCGCCGAGGAGCTCGGCGTCGCGGTGACCCGGCTTGTGGACAAATACCACGACGGCGGCAGCGGCACCCCAGCGGGCCGAGCCGGGGCAGGAGCAACCGCAGCGGGCGGACGCAAGCACCGGCTCGTCGTCGTACTCCATCCCGCACTCAAGGCACCCAAAAATCCCACGGAACTCAAGGAAAAGGACCAAGGCAATGACTGACCAGCGCGAATTTGAAATCGTCTTCGACGGCGAAATCCCCGGCACTCCTGAGCGTGTCTGGGAGGCCGTCACCAACGGCACTCCTGGCTGGATGTTCCCCACGGACCAGTGGCCCTCCGTCAAGACCGTCGAGGAGTACCCGAACCATCTGGTCAACCGCATGGACGGCCCGGACGGCTGGTTCAACCAGCTTGAGCACGTCGTCGAACCGCTGGACGGCGGCCGCGCGAAGCTCCACTACGTGCACAGCGGCATCTTCCAAGAGAACTGGGATGAGCAGTACGACGGCGCCAGCAAGCACACCGCCTTCTACCTGCACACCCTGGGCCAGTACCTGCAGCACTTCGACGGCAAGCCCGTGGTGTTCACGGACGTCCAGGCCCCGGCGGCGTCGCAGGCCCCCGACGGTTTTGACCGGCTCAAGAAGGCCCTCGGCGTCGACGGCGTGGCGCAGGGTTCCCCGGTTGAGGTGGACGTCGACGGCGTCGGGCGGCTCAGCGGGGAACTCGACTTCTCCAACGAGCACTTCCTGGGCCTGCGCACCGCCGATGCCCTGTACCGTTTCTTCGGCCGCAACTACTTCGGCTCCACCGTGGGCATGACCGTGCACGACTTCAGCGGCAGGGGCGATTCCGAAGCCACCGCCAAGGCATGGAGTGCCTTCCTGGAGAAGGTGTACGCCTAGGCTGTGTTGCCCAACTGACTCGCAGTTGATGTCGTTTTGAGGCCTCATAACGACAACAATTGCGAGTTACTTGGGTCAGGCGATCGCCGCGGCCTCCGGTTCCTTCAAGGTGCGGCGCAGCTGGGGCGCGGCGTCCAGGCGGTCCTGCGCGGCACGCAGGGCGAGGACCGCCGTCGTGAGCTGCTCTTCCGGGAGGGTGTACGGCACCCGCAGGAAATGCTCGAAGGAACCGCCAACGCCGAAACGCGGCCCCGCGGCCACCCGCAGCCCGAACTCGGGCGCCAGGACTGCCAGGGCGGTGCTCGACGCCGCCGGCAACCTGCACCAGACTGTCAGGCCGCCGCGGGGGCGTTCGAAACTCCATTCGGGAAGGTGCTCGGCCAGCAGGCGGAGCAGGGTTTCGCGGTTGCGGCGCAGCGCCTCGAGCCGGGCGCCCAGCGGTTCGGCGAAGTCGCGTACCAGCCGGGCGGCGGCGAGTTGCTCGACGACGGGACCGCCGAGGTCCATGGTGGTCCGGGTCGCCACGAAGCGGGCGAGCAGCCCTTCCTCCGCGCGGATCCAGCCGGTGCGCAGCCCTGCCCAGTGGGACTTGCTGAGCGACCCGATAGAGACCACCGCGGGGCTGAAGGCGGCCAGCGGGGTGGTCCCGACGCCGTCGAGGTCCAGGGCGCGCAGGGTCTCGTCCACCACCAGGACCGTTCCCGTGCCCGCCGCCTCCCGGACCAGGCGCCGGCGCTGCAGATCGGACATGACGCGTCCGGTGGGGTTATGGAAGTCGGGGAGCAGGTACGCCATCGCTGGGCGCTGCTGCCGCATGGCAGCGACCATGGCGTCCACGTCCCAGCCCGGCCCGTTGCCTGCCAGTGACCCGTTGCCTGGCAGCTGGGTGCCCGGAGCGGCGGCGGGCAGCGGCACCGGAACCGTCCGCGAGCCCGAGGCCCGGATGGCGTCCAGCGCATTAGGGTATGTCGGATGGTCCACCAGGACCTTCTGCTGCCGCCCCGCGAGCGTGCGCAGGATGATGTTCAGCGCGTGCTGCGCGCCGGAGGTCACCAGGATCTGGGACGCCGACGTCGGGACGCCCGCTGCCGTGTAGTGCGCGGCGATCGCTTCGCGCAGCACCGGGACGCCCACGGGATCGTAGCCGAAGCCCGGCAGCAGCGCCGGCAGTTCGGTCAGGGCGTCCGCGAACGCCCGGTGCACCACCTCGCCGGTAGCCGGTAAGGACGCGTATGCGAGGTCCAGGACGCCGTCCGGAGCCACGATTCCCGGAGCCTGGGCCGGGGCCATGCGGTGCGGGAGCTGGGTGCGCGCCCGGCTTCCTTGGCCGCTGCTCAGGAAGCCCTGCTCGCGCAGCCCCGCGTACGCGGCGGTGACGGTGGTCCGGCTGACGCCGAGCGTTTCGGCGAGGGCGCGCTCACTGGGCAGTGCGACGTCCAGCGCGATGCGGCCGTCCAGTACCAGCAGGCGTACGACGTCGGCCAGCTCGCGGTAGGCTGCCGACCCGCCGGTGTTCCACGCGCCGAGGAGGCGGGCCAACGCTGCGGGGCTCAGGGATCCGGAGGGATTCGATGGGGTAAGCACCAGACCAGTATTTCAAACTGGCTATGGAAAGCAATGCCAGTTTTCTTGAATCATGGAGCCATGATGACCCGCAGAATCACCCAGCTCCTGATCGGCCTCGCGATGTACGGAATTTCCCTGGCCATGTTCATCAGGGCAGGCCTTGGCCTGGATCCATGGGACGTGTTCCACCAGGGACTTGCCGGGAAGCTCGGCTGGAGCATCGGCACTGTGGTGGTGGTTGTCAGCTTCCTGGTGCTGTTGCTGTGGATCCCGCTGCGGCAGATGCCAGGCTTCGGAACCCTCGCCAACGCCGTGCTGGTGGGCGTCTTCGCGGACTTGGGCCTGGCGCTGATCCCGGCTTTCTCGCACCTCGGCGGCCAGATCGCCATGCTTGGCGGGGCCGTGCTGCTCAACGGCATCGCGTCCGCCTGCTACATCGGCGCCCGGCTTGGCCCCGGTGCCCGCGACGGGCTGATGACGGGCCTGGCCCGGCGCACCGGGTGGTCCGTGCGGCTTTCCCGGACCTTGATCGAAGTGGTGGTGTTGGGCTCCGGCTGGCTGCTGGGCGGCTCGGTGGGCGTGGGCACGGTGGTCTACGCCCTGGCGATCGGGCCTTTGGTGCAGTTGCTGCTGCCGGTGTTTGTGGTCCCGGAGAAGAGCGTGCGGGAGATGGCAGGAACTTTTGACAACCGGGGGTCTGTCGAGGCTGAGCCCGCCAAGCCCTGACCCGTAAGCAAGGCTCTTCAACGCCCGCGCTTCAACGTCCGGGCGGACTTTCGGATTGGAGGGCGGCCGCCCGGCCGCCCTCCAATCACGCTTTCCGGGACTAGTCGCGGAGAGGTACGCCCCGGGCGTCGCGCTGGAAGTAGCTGGCGCCGGCGAGGATCATGATGCCCTCGACGAAACCCCAAAGGCCGACGAGCCCGAACGTAAAGATGCCAACGACGATCGTCAGGACCAGTTGGATGACGCCGATGGTGGTGTAGCCGAGGTAGAAGCGGTGAATGCCAAGTCCGCCGAGGAAGATGCCCAGCAGGCCGGCAGCGATCTTCGATTTGGGCTGCGGGTAACCGTAGGCCGTGTTCGGCATTTGCGGCTGGCCAACATAGTACTGCTGCTGCGGCACGGGTTGCTGGGCGGCGTAGTGCGGCTGCGGCGGTTGGGGCATGGCTGGCGGAGCCGGGTACTGCGGCTGGCTTTGGCTTGAGGGGTAGGGGGCCGCCGGCGGCTGCGCGTGCCCTTCGTGCGGGGCCGGGTCTTGACCGGGGAGTGGCGTGCTCATGTTGATGCCTTTCGGAAGAATGATCGTGCAGCCAGGGCGACCGGGCGGCAGCCAATGAAAGACATTCCCCCAGAATCCATGTGCCATCACAATAGTGGCGGACATTTCGCCGTTCTTGGTGCTTAGGCGCGGTATTTCTCGCCTGGACTCACGGCGCCGGCTGGCAGCGCGGGCAGAAGTAGATGGTCCGTTCCTCCAGGCCCGGGGACTTCCCGAGCGTGCCGCGGCGGACCGGCGTGCGGCAGCGCAGGCACGGCTGGTGTTCGCGTCCGTACACCCAATAACCCGGGCGCAGGGCCCGCGGGCCCAGCGTGGAGCGCGGCCCGGGCCCGAGGTTGGCTTCGAGCAGCCGCTTGGCGTCGGCCAGGATCGTAGCGGGTTCAGGCACGGCCGCCACGGGAACGGCCGGGTGCACCTTGGAGAGGAAGCACGATTCGCAGCGGTAGATGTTCCCGATGCCCGCCACCTTGGACTGGTCCAGCAGAGCGATCCCGACGGGTGTTTCCGGTGACGCCACCAACCGGCGCAGCGCCTCGTCCGGGTCCCAGTCGGGACCCAGCAGGTCGGGTCCGAGATGCCCCACCACGCGGTCTTCGTCCTCGGTCCGGAGGACTTCCAGGATGCCCAGGGAGAAGCCGACGACGTCGGCCGAGGCCGTGCGCAGCACGCACCTGGCGGTGTGGCCGGGTTTGCGCCACTTGCCTCCCGGAGCATAGACCTGCCAGCTGCCCTCCATCTTCAGGTGGGAATGGATGGTCAGGGCGCGTGACGGGTTGCCGGCGGTGGATTCGAGCACCCGCATCAGAAGGTGCTTGCCCCGCGGCACCACTTCATGCACGGTCCAGCCCGAGAGGTCCAGGGTGGCAAAACGCGGCACCCTGAAATCCGAGGACAGCAGTACTTGTCCAGCCAGGGCCTGGTGCAGTTCCTTGGCGGCACGCCAGACGGAGTCCCCCTCAGGCACGGCCGCCCTCCACGGCTTCGGTGTTTGTTTCAGGCACGGATCCTCAGGCCTTTCGGCGTGGAATAGGCGCCGGCCGCGGCCAGGGCCTCGGCGATGGGCGTTCCCAAGAGGTCCTGGCCGTTGGCCTTTTCCATGAAGAGCCTGTCCACGGCGCCGCGGCGCACCACGTCCACCAGCGCCGCAGCGGCAGCCGCCAGCACGCCGTCGTCATGGCTGAAGGTAAGCAGCGTCTTGCCGCCGCGTTCCACGTACAGTGCCAGCGCGCCGTCGACCATCACCACCAGTGCCCCGGCCTTCCTGCCCGGGCGGTGCCCGGACGCGGCGTCGGCGGACAGGGCGGGCCACGGCAGGGCGGCGCCGTAAGGGTTGGCGGGATCGGTGGCGGCCAGGGCCAATGCGGACGGTTCCTGCTTCTCCGCGCGGGCGTCCTCGGCGAAGGAGCGCAGCCGGTCCACCGTGGCGGGAACGGCGAACTGGGCCGCTCCGAGGTGCTCGATGAAGTACCCGCGGCGGCAGCGGCCGGCTTCCTCCAGCCGGGCCAGCACCTTGTACATCAGCCCGAAGCCGCCCAGGATGTTCTCCGCCATCACCGAGCCGCGGGTGACCACGCCGTAGCGGTCCAGCAGGAGTTCGGCGGTGCCGCGTGCGTGCAGGGTGGGGTCGAGGTCCGGGACTGGGAGGGCGGACCAGCGCCCGACGGCCAAGGGCGGCGTTGCCGCTGCCGCTCCGGAGAGCGACCCGTAGCGGCCGCCGGTCAGGCCGGGCGACGCAAAGCCGCCGCCCGCACCGATGCCGTGGGCGCGGCCGATCCGGCCCAGCCGCAGCGAACGGGCCCGGGGCGGCCGCGCGACCTGCTTGTGGGCCGTCCGGCCGCCGGCGATCAGGGCCCGCACCGGCGCGAAGGTGTCGCCGGTGATGCGCCCGGCCCACACCAGGTCCCACAGCGCAGCCACCACGGCGTCATCGCTGAGCACCGCGTCCATGCCACCCGCGACGTCCGTGAGCTGGCGGAAGAAGTACGCCCCGCCGCCGTCGCGCAGGTGCCCGAGAAGGCGCAGCTGCGCATCCGCCGGCTCGAACTCGGGGTCCGGGCTCAGCGTCAGCTCGGCGGAATCGGCAACGTGCAGGCTGACCCAGCCATCGTTGCCGGGCAGCGAACCGGCCCCCGACCAGAGGAGTTCGCCGGCTGCCATGAGTTCGTCCAGCATGGCCGGCTGGTAGTCGGACACCCGGCTGGCCAGCACCAGCGGCTCCCACGCCGACGCCGGAACGGGCACACCGGAAAGCTGGTCCACCGCCGTCATGATGCCGTCCAGGCCGCGCAACGCCGTGCCGGCGCGGGACCTGCCGGGCTGGCGTACGTTCTGCCAGTCGGGCAGGAAGCGGCCGTACGCGGCGGCCTCCACGGGCTCGACCTCGGCCCGCAACGCCGCCAGGGAACGACGCCGAAGCTTGCGGAGCACGTCCGCGTCGCACCATTCGCTGGCGGGCGGCGGAAGCAGGGACGCCGCAGGGGTGCCGGCAGCTTCCGGCGAGGCGCCGCCGTCGGGCATTTCTGCGGCCCCCGGGCCGGGAGTTCCCGCAGGTTCGGCGGCCACCGGGTGCGGCCTGAACTCGCCTTCCACCACGCGGCCGTCGGCGGCCAGCCGTTTCAGGGCGGTGCGTACGACGGCGGGCCCAAGCCCAAGGCGCGCGGCGGCCTCTTCCGCGGTGAACGGGCCGTGGGTCCTCGCGTAACGTGACACGAGGTCGCCCAGGGGATCGGCCACCGGCTCAAGGAAAGCCAGCGGCACACCCATCGGCAGGGGAACGCCCACGGCATCCCGGAGCCGGGCCGCGTCCTCGATGGCCGCGTGGCGTTCCACCCCGCCCAGCGCCACGGTCAGCGTACGGTTTGCCTTGCGCAGGGCGGCAAGATGCGATGCGGCCACCTCCAGGGAACGCACGTCTGCAACTGTCCCGGCAGAACCGGCGTCCTCGAGGCGCGCCGCCACCTCCGCCGTGTCCAGCGGCCCGAGCAGCCGCAGCAGGTCCGCGACCCCTTCAACACCGCGGACGCGGCGGTCCGGGGCGAGACGCTGCAGTTCCAGTTCGGTGCTTTCGATGACCTTGGGGTCGAGTAGTTCGCGCAGTTCCACCCGGCCCAGCAGTTCGTTGAGCAGGGTCGAATCGAGGGCCAGGGCGGCGGCGCGCCGCTCGGCCAGCGGGGAGTCGCCCTCGTACAGGTACTGGGCCACGTAACCGAAGAGCAGCGACTTCGCGAAGGGCGAGGGCTGCTGGGTGGTGGTCTGCACCAGGCGCAGCTCCCGGCGCTCGATGGCTCCGGCGATGTCCTTCAGTGCCGGGAGGTCGTAGACGTCCTGCAGGCATTCGCGCACGGTTTCGAGCACCACGGGGAACTGGGGGTACTTCTTCGCCACGTCCAGCAGCTGGGCTGACCGCTGCCGTTGCTGCCACAGCGGCTGCCGTTTGGCCGGGTTCTGCCGTGGGAGCAGCAGCGCCCTCGCGGCGCACTCGCGGAAACGCGAGGCGAACAGGGCGCTGCCGCCCACCTCCGCCGTCACGATCTGCTCAAGCTCGTCCGGTTCGAAGAGGAACAGCTCCGCGCCCGGCGGTTCGTCCTCCATCATCGGCACCCGGAGCACGATGCCGTCGTCGGCGGCCATGGCGGAACCGTCCAGGCCGTAGCGCTGCTGCAGCCGCTGCCCGACGGCGAGGGCCCACGGCGCGTGCACCGGCATGCCGAAGGGGCTGTGCAGCACCACCCGCCAGTCGCCCAGTTCGTCATGGAAGCGTTCGACCACCAGCGTGCGGTCGTTCGGGACCACTTCGGTGGCCTCCTGCTGCTCCCGCAGGTACTGGAGCAGGTTGCCGGCGGCGAAGTCGTCCAGGCCGCTGGCCTTGCAGCGCTCCAGCGCCGGGGCGGGATCGGATGCGGAAAGTTCCCGGACGAAGGCACCCAGCGCCCTGCCGAGGTCCACCGGCCTGCCCAGGGAATCGCCCTTCCAGAACGGCAGCTTCCCGGGCTGGCCGAACGCGGGGGAGACCAGCACACGGTCGTGCGTGATGTCCTCGATCTTCCAACTGGTGGCTCCGAGGGCGAAGATGTCGCCCACGCGGGATTCGTAGACCATTTCCTCGTCCAGCTCGCCCACGCGGCGCCCGCCCTTGGGAGCTTTCGACGCCGTTCCCGGCTCCTGCCCGGACCCTGAACCCGAGCCGCCGGTTCCTTCGTTTTCCGTACCGATGATGTACACGCCGAAGAGGCCGCGGTCCGGGATGGTGCCGCCGGAGGTGACGGCGAGCCGCTGGGCGCCGGGGCGTCCTTCGATGGTGCCCGCGTTGCGGTCCCAGATGATGCGCGGGCGCAGCTCGGCGAACTCGTCCGACGGGTACCTGCCCGAGAGCAGGTCCAGGGTGGCCTCGAAGGCGGAGCGCGGCAGCGTGGCGAACGGCGCCGAGCGCCGCACCGTGGCAAACCAGTCCTCGACGTCGATGCTCCCCAGCGCGGCGGCGGCGACGGTCTGCTGGGCGAGGATGTCCAGCGGGTTCGCGGGGATGTGCAGCCGTTCGATCTTGCCGCCGAGCATCCGTTCCACGGTGACCGTGGTGTGGACGAGGTCCGCCCGGTGTTTCGGGAACAGCACGCCTTCGGAGATCTCGCCCACCTGGTGCCCGGCCCGGCCCACGCGCTGCAGCCCGCTGGCCACCGACGGCGGCGACTCCACCTGGATCACCAGGTCCACTGCGCCCATGTCGATGCCCAGCTCCAGGGACGACGTGGCTACGACGCAGCGCAGGCGGCCCGATTTCAGGTCGTCCTCGATCATGGCCCGCTGGTCCTTGGACACGGAGCCGTGGTGCGCCCGGGCCAGCACAGGATCCGCGCCCTGGGTGCTGCCGGCCTGGGCCATCATGTGCGCCGGGGTGGCGGTGGACGTGCCGGGCAGCGGCGGCGTCCCCGGCGGTTGCAGCGGCGGTTGCAGCGGCGGCGTCCCGGGCGGCTCCCCGAAGTCCGGCGCGTACCCGCCCGCACCGGAGAAACTGCCGGCATCGGAAAACACGTCCACGGGCATGAGCTGGCGCTCCGCGTGGATCTCGTTCAGCCGGGCCGTGAGCCGCTCGGCCAGGCGCCGGGAGTTGGCGAAGACGATGGTGGACTGCCGGGAAAGGACCAGGTCAACGATCTTCTCCTCAACATGCGGCCAGATGGAGGCCTGCGGCTGCAGCCCGGACGCCGGACCGGAATCGAAGGCGCCGGCCGCGCCCGCGAGGTCCGACATGTCCTCCACAGGAACACTGACGGCGAGCTTCCAGTTCTTGGTGAACGCCGGGGCCACGATTTCCACCGGCGCGGAGGACGACAGGAACTGGGCCACCAGCTCCCGCGGCTCCACGGTGGCGGACAGCCCGATCCGCTGGGCGGGTTTGGGAAGCAGGGCGTCGAGCCGCTCCAGGGACACAGCGAGGTGTGCCCCGCGCTTGGTACCGGCCACGGCGTGGACCTCGTCCACAATCACGGTGTCCACATCCATCAGGGTTTCCCGTGCCCGCGAGGTGAGCATCAGGAACAGGGATTCGGGCGTGGTGATGAGGATGTCCGGCGGGTGGCTGAGCAGCGTGCGGCGCTCGGCCGCCGTCGTATCCCCCGAACGGACCCCGACGCTCACGATCGGCGCCGGCAGGCCCAGGCGTTTGGCAGTCTGGGTGATGCCGATCAGGGGCGAACGGAGGTTTCGTTCGACGTCCACGCCCAGGGCCTTGAGCGGGGAAATGTACAGGACGCGGGTGCCGCGCTTCGGCTTTCCTTTTGGCGGCGTCTCGTCTTCCTGCGGGGCGTCCTGCACCGGGGCAGCGGCGGGCGCCAGCAGCCTGTCCAGTGCCCACAGGAACGCGGCGAGGGTTTTGCCCGAGCCCGTGGGCGCGACCACCAGGGCTTGGGCACCCGAGGAAATGGCACGCCAGGCGCCGTCCTGCGCGGGGGTCGGGGCAGTGAACGCGCCAAGGAACCACTCACGGGTGGCGCGGCTGAACGCCGCCATCACGCCGCCGTGCTGGTTCCCGCCGTGCCGGTCCCCTCCGAACTGCTCCTGCATTTCTCCATCATGCCGCAAGGGGCCGACAAGATAGAGCGGCCGCTAGTTCGCCTGGAACGCCTGGATGGTCAGCAGCTTGACGCTGGCGTTGCTGCAGGCCTCGTGCTGCTGCGCGATGAACACGGATCCCGTGTCCTCGGGCGGGTAGATCCGGAACCCGGCAGCCGCGGCGTGCGTGCAGTCGGGGTAGAGGCCGGCCTGGGTGTAGCGGAGCACGGCGGCGCCCGACTCGCCCGGCTGCAGCAGGAGCTCCACCGGGGCCTTGGTGGTGTCGCGGTCGGCGGGTGCCCCGATCGGGCCGGCGGTGGGCCCGGTGACCAGGGAGACGCCGGGGTAGCCCTTGAGGATGCAGGGGGTGGTGCCGGAGTTGGTCAGGATGAGCTTCTGGTAGACGCTGCCCGCTGCGCCGCCGCCTGTCGAATCAACGCTCGGGGTGAGCGAGGTGGACTTGCACAGAGTGGCTGCCGTGGCGGAGGCGCTTCCCGAAGCCGAGCCTGTGGCGCTGGCCGGTCCGGAGGGGCTGTTGTCCGAGGGGCTCTGCGAGGTGCTCGGGGTCGTGGTCGAGGAGGTGGCGGAGCTTGGGTTCTGGCCCTGCCCGCACCCGGCCAACATCAGGAGCGTGGCTGCCGCCGTCGTGAACAGGAAGGCCTTCGTGGCACGCGCAGTAGTCATGCGCCCAGCCTTGCGGCGGCAATTGCCTGAGTCAACCACGCCACGGCTGCGGGCACGGAAATGGCGCCCGGATCGTGATGTTCCGGGCGCCATCCTTGCAGGCGTGACCGAAGTGGCCCACCTTTTGCCTGCCTAACCGCGACCTGGTCCTTGTTTTTCGGCTTCGGGAGGCGAAAGACGGGCTATTTCAGTCAGGCCGACTTCTTCTTCCGGAAGAACGCGGCGCCGCCCAGCCCCAGCCCGGCCAGCCCGGCAACCAGCCCGGCCCAACTGCGGGCGTCCGCGCCGCCAGCGGACGAACCGGAGTCGGACGAACCGGACACAGAGGCTGCCTGCTCGGCTTCTGCGCCCGAAGCTGCAGCAGCGCCGTGGTCACCGTGCCCGGCCGCCGCGGTGACCGTGAACGACGGCGCCGGGGCCTCCAGGCTGTGCGGGTCCTGGCCCTCCTTGGGCAGTTCCTTCCAGTCGGTCTGGCCCTTGACGCAGTTCTGCAGGGTGGGGAAGTAGAGGGTCTTGCCTGCGGTGTCGGGAAGCTTCACGGAGAGGACCAGCGCGTCGCGCAGGTGCGGATCCAGCGGGGCCTTGGCCGTGTACACGATCTTGCTGGTGCGCTTGGTGATCGAGGTGCCGTCCGCCTGCTTCCGGGGCTCCGCGAGTGTCTCCGTGACCTTCTCGACCGTCCAGTTCGGGTTCACCGTGGGCTGGGCGTCGTTCAGTTCCTGCGGCAGGGTGATGGTCACCTTGGTGGTGCCGGAGGTGTCGCAGCCGTGCGGGATGCCGAAGGTCAGCAGTGCGTAGGAGTCTGCGGCGGTCTTGTCCGGGTTCACCGAGACGTGGGCAGAGGCGCCCTGCATGCCGGCGAGCATCAGGACGGCGGTGCCGCCGGCAACTGCGGCGGCGGAGAGGGTGCGGCGAAGTACGGAAGTGGTCATGGTTGTGCCTTTCAGGATGCGCGGATGCGCCGAAATACGGGGGAGTGCCCGTCACCGTGAAAGGGGGTGCCGGGCGGAGTCAGGAGAGGACGACGACGGCGGGCGGGCCGCGTCTGCTGTCCTGCCTGAGGTTCCGCCAGGGGCGGGGGACGAACGCCGAAGATCCGCGTGCCGGCGCCGGGCGCGTGCCGGCGTCGGGCAGGAAGAGGGGCGCGAGGACGCGCCACAGCGGGCGGAGCCACGCGGCCAGCTGCCACAGGGCCTGCTCGCCCTTGGCAAACAGCAGCGCCGAGGCGGCGGTCGCGAGGACGTGGCCGGCCAGCATGAACCAGCCCAGCGAGGTGTCCAGGCCGTGCAGGTGCTGTGCCGTGTCGCCGACCACCGGCAATTGCGCAGTGTGGTGCACATGTGCTGCCTCAATGGCGGGGCTGGCCGAGGTGACGGGGCCGAGGGCTGTGAAGGCTTCGTGCAACACCACCTGGCCGCCGCCCAGCAGGGCTCCGAAGGCCGGGAAGCCGAGTTTGAAGCGGGTGGCGAGGGTGGTGGCGAGCCCGGTGAGGGCCAGGATTCCCAGCAGGATCGGCAGGGCCGGCAGGACGCCGCCGGCGATCACGTGGGCGCCGGCTGCAAGGGACAGCACTGCCAGCGCCAGGACGCCCGAGCGCAGGACGTGGAATGGAGCCTTGCCGGGAACGGTCCGGGAGGATGCCGTGGCAGCAGTGGGCACGTGGTCCTCCCTGTCTGGCGGCTTCAATATGACCCGTCGATTCTACAGTGTGGCCGGGCTGGGTTCAGTCGTGCGCATCCACGCGGACTTTCGTTGCGCAGGCGTCACACGTGCGCAGCGAAACCCTGGATGGGGGCGCCGGACCGTGGCCGTTGTCTGCTGCTGAATCAACGTCCGCGGCCCCGGGCGGCGGGACTGCGGAAGCCTGCCGGGCAAGCTCAGGCATGGGTGGTGCTCCGCGGCCAGCGGTACTTGCCCGCAAAGGTGGGCTGCGGGGGAGGCGGAATCCTGGTCTTGTTCGAGCCGGGCCTGCGCCGCCGGAGTTCCAGGGCCAAACTTTCCTGCCCGCGGGCCATCGCCCAGCGGTGGTTCGCCGCGAACGCGGGCTTGAACAGGAAACCCAGGCGCCGGATCAAAGGCTTCGAAGCGGTCACCCGCCAGTCGTAACTGATGACGGTTTCTGGTCCGTCCTGTTCGAACGTCCACCGGCCGGTGCCGCTCAGGTCGCCGGTGGCGGTCAGGGCGAAGCCGTGCTCGGTGATGGGTTCGGTGACGGTGAGTTTCCACCGCAGGGTATAGGGCAGCCAGCCCTTGGTATGCAGCATGAAGCTCTTGTCCGTGCCGTCCGGGTTGCCGGGGTCCAAGGGCGTCACGCGCAGGTACACCGAGGGCCACCAGCGGGCCAGCGTCCCGGCGTCGCCCAGGATGTCGACCACTTCCCGGGGTGTCCCCGCCACGCGCCAAACGGTGAGGAATCTGTACTCGTTGGAGGCACCCCGGGCGGCAGTCATGGAGCTACCCGCGCACCGTGACGGTGAGCCGTTGGACCGCGTTGTTCGCCAGGCCCTGGTAGTTCCACTCGGGCTGTTCGGGTTGGGTCAGGCCGGAGCTGTCGCTGGCGCGGCAGGCCAGCTCATGCGTGCCGGGGGACGCGATCCAGGGGAAGGTCCAGCCGCGCCAGGCGTACGGCCCGACGGCAGGCTCCAGCTCAGCCTCCGCCCAGACCCCGTCTACGCGCACCTCCACCTTGTCCACGCTGCCGTGCCCGGACCAGGCCCTGCCGCGCAACTGCACCGGTCCGGCGTCGACGAAGCGTTCCCGGGTGAAGAAGTCCGGAATGCCCGGCGGCACCATCAGCGCCCGGGGCCTGATCCGCTGCACAGGCTCGCCCAGTTCCTCCGCGGACTGGGTGAGGTGGTAGGCCGGAGTCTGCTGGTAGCCCTCGAAGGCGTGGTCGATCGCCTCGATCGAGCTCAGCCATTTGACGCTGGTCATCCCGTACCAGCCGGGCACCAGGAGCCGGAGCGGGTAGCCGTGTTGCGGCGGCAGGGGCTGGCCGTTGACCTCGTAGGCCAGCAGCACGTCGCCGGACATCGCGTCGGCGACGCTCAGGCTCCGGGCGTACGAGTGTTCGATCCCGCCCTGGATCCCGCGGTCCGCCCCCGTGAAGACGAGTTCGACGGCGTCAGCCGGGATCCCGGCGTCGTGCAGTAACGGCGCGAGCGGCGTTCCCGTCCATTCCGCGGTGCCGAAGCCGCCCCGGTCCCACGGCTGGCTGACCGGTCGCGGCTCCATCAGGGAGCGGCCGTTGCCGGCGCATTCCAGGGTGACCGGAACAGTGCGCCGCTCACGGTGCCGGAGCTCGGTGAGCGTGTATTCGCGCGGGTGCTCCACCAAACCGCCGATGCGCAGGCGCCAGGCCGTGGGATCGAGCTTGGGGATGTCGAAGTGGATCAGCAGGTAGTGCATGCCGATCGGGGTCACGGGCCACTGGAGCATTTCCAGGGGCTGGGCATGGTTGCGCGAAGCGAGGTGGAGTTCTTCGCGGGTGAGGGGTCCGTCCGTGGGCGCACCCGGTAGGGGAGAGGCAGCAGCTGCTGGCCGGGCAGCGGTGGTTCCGGCGGTGTCCGCCGGCTGGGGCCGGGACTCGACGCTCATGCACCAAGTATGGGCGCCATGGCGGGGCTCCGGTACCCCGCGCTGATACCTTGGGGACCAGCCGAACCCCCAGGAGTCCTTGCATGGCGCGACCCACCCAGCCGCTGATTTCCGTCGACGCCGTGGTCACGGCCGCCCTCGAACTCATCGACGAAAGCGGGGACTTCAGCCTGCCCAAGGTGGCGCGGAAGATCGGCGTCAGCCAGTCCTCCATCTACAACCACGTGTCCGGACGCGAGGAAATCCTGGAACTCATCCGGGGCCGGATCACGGAAGGCAGCCCGGTCCCTCCCGCGGGCACGCCGTGGGATGAGGTGCTCCGCCTGGAAATCCGGGAGTACCGCGAGAGTTTCGCCCGGCACCCGCGCACGGCTCCTTTGCTGGTGATGCAAACCGTCCGGCACGCCAAGGTCATCGCCTTCTACGAGCGGTTGTCCACGGCGCTGGAGGAGGCAGGCTTCGCGGGGACCGACGTCGCCTCGGCCCTGGCGCTGATCGACAGCTTTGCCATCGGTGCCGCCTTGGACCTCGCCGCTCCGGGCAACGTGTGGGAGGTGGAGCCGGGCGGCGGGAGCGCCTTGGGCCGTGCCGTAGAGAACGCTTCCGGACTGGCCGACAGGGCCGGGACGGCCTTTGCATTCGGCCTCGAAATCCTCATCGAAGGGCTCCGACGGCGGGCTGCCGGACTCTGATTCCCTGGCCTGAACGGCGGGGATCTTCCGACCCGTTACAGGGCTGATTTCCTGCAAAGGCTTGTGTGCCCGGGGCCTCAGCCCGCATACTAAACGAAAGCCTTTCGTTTAGTGATCCGGCTCTCAGCCCGGATCCTCCCCGCAGGCCGCAACGGCGCGGCCCCGTCAAGACCCGGAGATTTCCTTGAGCCCTTCCCCAACCCTGGACGCCAGCGGCCGCGTTCCCCTCACGTGGCGCCGCGGCCTCTCGACCTTCGGCATCGGCGTCATCGGTTTCATGGCCGCCAACCTGGTGCCCTTCATGATCATCGCCCTCATGGACGGGCACGGGCTCACGCCCACTGCCGCTGGAACGGTGATGACCGCCTGCCTGCTGAGCACGGCCGTGGGCTGCCTGGTGACCTCGCGCTGGTCGGCCCGCTCCGGCCGCTACCTGGTGGCCCGCGGCGGCCTCCTGCTCGCCGCCGCCGGTTTCGGCGCGGCAGCCCTCGTGCCGCTCACTCCCGTAGCGATTGCCGGCATCATCCTGGGCGGACTGGGCGGCGGCGGTGCCATTTCCGCCAGCGGCGCCGCGCTCGCCGCCCTGCACAACCCGAACCGGATGTCCGGCATCAGCGGCCTGGCCAACCGTGCGATCGTCACGGTCGTCCTCGCGCTCATCCCCCTGTTCGGCACCGGAATGCTGAGCGCCTTCGGCATCCTGGCGCTCCTGGCGCTCGCCTTCGCCCTGACCTCCGGCTGGATGCCGGCCGCCGCTGCGTCCGGCGGTACTGGATTTTCGGGCGGTACTGGAGCGTCCGTCGTCGGGCAGTCACCTGCCGCTGCTCCCGCACCCAAGGCGCCGCTCGTGGTGACGATTGCCGGCTTCAGCCTGCTGGCCTGCTTCGGCCTGTGGGCGCTGGGCGAGGATTCGCTTTGGGCGGTGGCCGGCTCCATGGGCGCCGAGCAGGCCGGAATCGGCGAGCAGGAAATCGGCCTCATGCTCAGCATCTCCACCGCCGGCGGTCTGGTCTTCGGCGCCATCGCCAGCTACCTTGGCGACCGCCTCGGCCGCACCGTCCCGCTCCTGGTGCTCCTGCTGCTGGGCGGCGGACTGAAGCTCGCCGCGGGCCTGGTCCACGATCCCGGGACCTACATGCTGGTGATCATCGCCTGGAACACCGTCTACGCGCTGGCGTTCATGTACGTGGTGTCCGTTGCCGTGGCGCTTGACGTGCGCGGTTTCTGGTCGGCGGCCCTCAGTGGCACGTACCTGATCGGCTCGGCCTTCTCGCCCCTGTTTGGAACTGCCATCGCCGAGACTTTCGGGTACCTCCCGCTGACCGTGATTCTCTGCGCTTTCAGCTTCCTGCTGCTGGTTCCGTTCCTGGTGATTTCCCGGGTGGCGGCCCGGGTGGAGAAGGAGGGCGCCGCCGTCGGCGCCCCCGACCAGTTCAACTCCGACGGCCAGTTCAACCAGGCAGCGATCGTCTAGCCCCAACCAACCGAGAACGTGTCCACCGAAAACAAAGGAATTCCTGTGACCACCCGTACCCTTTACCGCAATGCCCGGATCTTCACCGCAGACGGTCCCGCTTTGGCTGAAGCGCTGATCGTCGACGGCGAGCGGCTGGCCCATGTGGGCAGCGAGGCGGACGCGCGTGAGGTGCTTGGGGGTGACGCTTTTTCCGAGACGGACCTCGGCGGCGCGTTCGTGATGCCCGGTTTCGTGGACGCCCACACCCACATGGTGATGATGGGCGAAACCATGCAGAAGGTGGCCCTGCGCGACGCCGGCAACCTTGAGGAGATCCAGCTCCGGCTCAAGAACGCGGTGGCCGCGGATCCCGCCGCGCCGCGCCTCCTCGGGAGCGGCTGGCTGTTCTCTGCCATCCCCGGCGGTACCCCGACCACGGAGATGATTGACGCCGTCGTGCCGGACCGCCCGGTGTACCTGGACGCGAACGACCTGCACTCGGTGTGGGTGAACAAGGCTGCGCTGGCCGAAATGGGCATCGACAAGGACACCCCCAACCCGCTGGGCGGCATCATCGAACGCGACCCCGAAACGGGGGAGGCCACGGGGCTGCTGCACGAAACCGCCATGCACCAGTACGCCTGGCCAACCCTGGCTTCGCTGACTTCGGACCAGGAACGGGACGCCCAACTGGCCACTGCCTTCGAGCACTACCTTTCCACCGGCGTCACCAGCGGCATCGACATGGCCCTGGGCGAGGACGAACTGGCCGCGATGCGCCGGGCCCTGGAAACCGACGGCGGGACGCTGCCGCTGCGCATCAACGCGCACTGGCTGGTGGCGCCGTCGGAAAACCATGAGGAAAACCTGGCGCAGGTGGCCCGGGCCGCCGAACTGAGCCGCGAGGTCAACACGCCGTGGCTGC
Source organism: Arthrobacter cupressi (assembly GCF_900099975.1). Lineage (GTDB taxonomy): Bacteria > Actinomycetota > Actinomycetes > Actinomycetales > Micrococcaceae > Arthrobacter > Arthrobacter cupressi. The sequence continues at coordinate 39,199 of NZ_FNEI01000013.1, read as the reverse complement.
GGGTGGTGGGCATCAAGATCATCGCCGACGGCGTGATCGACGGCTGCACGGCCGCCATGAAGGAACCGTATTCGGACGGCAGCAACGCCGACCTCATCTGGGCGCCCGAGTACCTGAACCCGGTGGTGGCTGCGGCCGACGCCGAGGGGCTGCAGATTGCCATCCACGCCATCGGCGACCTCGCCTCCGAGGTGGCGCTGGACGCATTTGAGCACGCCAACTCGGTGAACGGACCGCGGGACCGCCGGCACCGGATCGAGCACATGGAGACCGTGACGCCGGAGAGCATCGCGCGGCTCGCCCGGCTGGGAATTGTCGCGTCAATGCAGCCTGTGCACGCCGACCCGGCCGTCCAGGAAAACTGGCGGGCCATGCTGGGCGATGACCGGATCGAGCGTGCCTACCCGTGGACCGAATTCACCGACGCCGGTGCCGTGCTGGCGCTCGGCTCGGACGCGCCCACCGCACCGCACCCGCCGCTGCCCAACATGTACATTGCCACCACCAGGAAGTCCGCGCTGGACCCGGAGCTTCCCGCGAACCTGCCCAAGTACTCTTTGGAACTGGCCGCCGCGCTGGGCCACGCCACCCGCGACGCCGCCTTCTCCTGCCGCCGCGAGCACGAACTCGGCCGCCTGGCTGCGGGAATGCTGGCGGACTTCGTGGTGCTGGACACCGATCCGTTCGTGGCCGGCGTGGACTCACTGCTCACGTCCTCGGTGGCGCTCACCGTGGTGGGGGGAGAGGTGAAGTTCCGGGCGTAGTTTCTCTTCGGTTATTGGGCGGCGTGGCGGTCACCGGCAAGTGGTCGGTGCGCATGCCCGCCGCCGGTGCCCTCAAGGGCAGCAGTTCCGGCCAAGTGACCGTCCGGGTGGTGGCGCCGGCGCCGAAGCCGACGTCGGCCCGGCCCGCGAGCACGTGGAACTGCCCGGCGTGGGCGCCGATCAAGGGCAACGCACCGAGCGGGATCTACCACCTCCCGGGCCAGCGGTATTACACCCGGACAACTCCGGAAGTCTGCTTCGCCACCGAGCGTGCGGCACAACAGGCGGGCTACCGGAAAGCCAAGGTCTGAGGCGAAGGGTCAAAGATCTACCAGATCCGCCGGCGGCCGCCGCTGACAACAGCGGCGGTCCAAGGATTGGGTTACCACAAGTAGGCACTCACTTGGCTCAGCTCAGCCAATGAAATCGGCAAGGTCTGTGCAGAAATCACGGTTCTCTGTGTCCGAACGGCCGGTATCGGTAATTACGCGCACAAACTCGAGGAACTGGTCGTCGTTAGGGTCCGAGGGCGTTCCACCGTTATCAATTAGGACCTCGCCTTTGAATATCCCCGAGTCCATAAACAGGCGTGTGCCGTCCGGACCGTAGGACTTCTGGACGCCGGACGCGGAAAAGATGATGGTGAACGTACCGTCTCCGTTGTCGATGATGCGTTGATCCTTCTCGGTGGCGACCATTGTTTGGTGGAAGGTTTTGCCGTTGAGAGTGTTGGTGTAGTCGTCTGCCCGCTGGAAGGTAGCCAATGCGTACGGGAGGCCGTCACCGCGCTGGACCAGCAGGAAATTCCCCCGGGCGTCCCAACTGTGAAGCACTGGGAAGTCAACGATCCCGGCACAGAACTCCGGGAACACCTCCTGCTCGATGACCGTTCTCGACTCGGAAAAATGCTCATGCACTATAGGTTGTGCCGATGCAGGAGCGGCCGAGCCGACGGCGAGGCCGATTGCCGAGACGGCTGCCCCGGCAGCGAAAACTGGCTTGTGCTTCATGCGTTCCTCCTCATTTGGTGGCTCGCGGGCGTGAGCCACGGCTGTGGCTTTGTTTTGCTCCGAGAGGTGTGCCGGGCGGTCGAGTGACCGGTAGGTCCGGCTGAGGGAAATCCGTTGAAGGGTGTGCAGGGGCAGCCTGCGGCATGTCGGGATGTTGCGCTTCCGGAGCTGGCAGCAAGGCCGCTCCCGTGCCGTTCACCGGTACTCCTCCACATCACAAAGTGTGTCTGGAGACCGTCAGACGCCGATTTTCCCTTGCTTGAAAAAAGTACTCCCAGGGGGTCCTTCACACCAGAGTGTTAGGCATGCGGAAGCCCTGAAAAAAGTGGTCCCGCGGCCCGGTCAGCGGCTGCGAATCCCGGCCCGCGGGAACCCCGGCCTGACCCTACAAAATGTCTGCGCCCGGTGGGATCCTCAAGCATGGCTAGCAAGCGTCGTAAATCCATTCGTGCGACCGCAGGCGGTGCCGCCGGGTGTGGCCCTTTCGGCATCTTCCTTTTCTTCGGCCTGATTTGGCTTCTCGTCCAGTACTGGTGGGTTCTCGTGGTCGCGGGCGTTGTGGTCGCGATGATCGTGGCACTGGTCAAATCCGCGAAAACCCCGAGACCTCTGGCCACCCCGCGGCCACCGGCCCCGGTCCAGGCGCCCGAGCCCAAGCCGGTTCGGAAGCCCAAGCCAGCTCGGACACCCGAACCGATCCCCCTGGCCGGTGACGAACTTGCGGCGCACATGCGCGCTCTCAAGCACGCAAGTCGCGTGCGGGCGATGCAGGATTGGGACTACGAGTGGATCCTGCTGGCTTTCCCGGGAAAAAGCAGCCGTGAAATCAGTGAGATTGCCAATGCCCATTTCGCCAGGGGACGATCGATTGGCGTCAACTACGGTGACCCGTCCGTCCCGTCGTTCAAGACCCCCAAGCCCGGGCAGCGCTCACCCTAGCGCTATGCCGCCGAAGTGCTTAGGAGTTCCTTCAGGCAGCTCTCGTAGCCGGCCATGATGTCGTTGAAGTGTTGCAGTTGCAGACCGCCGCCGGCGGCGGCCGCCTCCCAGGGGTCGGACATGTCCTGGTCGAGGGAGCACAGCAGTGGTTCGCGGACGACGCCGGCCCGCTCCAGTGTGGCGATCGCCCACGGATGGGCCGGGCGGGCGACGCGGATGCCGGCCGCCGCCAGCGGTTCGGCAAGAAGGTTGCGGGTTACCACCCGCCAGCTCGCCAGATACGGTTCGGACAGCTGTTCGACCAGGTCGCTGTCCTTGCTGTCGTAGGCACGCCACAGGTCATCGGTGAGTGCGTCCCATTCTTCCTCCGGTCGGACCAGCAGATGGGCGGCCCTTACCTGCGCGGTGAGTGCGTTCAGCACGGTGGGTCTCCTTCGTTCAGCTCCCGGAATCCTTGGTCCGCTTCTTTTGGGGCCGCAGTCAGCCTTCGCACTCCACGCAGTAGGAGAGGCCGTCCTTTTCCCTGGCGATCTGGGAACGGTGGCGCACCAGGAAGCAGGAGTTGCACACGAATTCGTCGTTGCCCTGAGGAATGACCTGAACGATGAGTTCCTCTGCAACGATCTCACCGCCGGGGCCGCCGGCGTCGAGTCCGTCTGTTTCGTCCAGCTCCAGCACGACGCTCTTGGCGGTCGGTGCGCCGGCTGTTTGCAGTGCTTGCAGGGACTGTTCCTGCGACTCCTTCACGTCGGAGCGAAGTTCGTCGTAATCAGCTGCCAACTCTCAAAGCCTCACTTTTTCTCAAGGGTGAATCCAGGAAGGAACAACGTACAGGGTGCCCAAGGAATTCCCTAAAGGGTCGGCCCTGCTTTTGCCGGACGGGCCACGGGCGACGACCGTTCCCTGCGGACGGGCTTGGCGGCACCCAAACCCGTGATCCGGACAAAGCAAAAGGCCCCGGTTCCCTTGTAAACAAAGGGAACCGGGGCCTTTTCATGTGGCGGTGACGGTGGGATTTGAACCCACGTTGGCTGTTACACCAAACAACATTTCGAGTGTTGCACCTTCGGCCGCTCGGACACGTCACCAACTGGTCTAGGGTACCGGAGGTGGCGGCAGTTCCCCAAAACGGCCCCTGTGTACGGACGCCGAAGGAGGGAGGACGGCCGCGGAAGAACCCGCGCACCGCCGAAGGCGGTCCTTCCCATGCCCTCCGCCCACGGCTAGATTCATGAGCAGGATGACAGCTCCCAAGAACCGCAACGAAGCGGCAGACCACAACCATGCCACCGCCTATTGGACCGTGGGCCGGGGCAAGGGCGAGCTCCGCGAAGAGGAGTTGCCGGAGCCCAAGGCCAACGAGGCCCTCGTGCGAACCCTCTACTCGGGCATCAGCAAGGGCACGGAACTCCTGGTCCACGGGGGCCACGTCCCGGAAAGCGTCGCCGGAACCATGCGTGCCCCGCACCAGGAAGGCGACTTCCCCTCGCCGGTGAAATACGGGTACCTCTCGGTCGGCGTCGTGGAGGAAGGACCTGCGGACTGGCAGGGCAAAAAGGTCTTCTGCCTCCACCCGCACCAGGACCGCTACGTGGTGCCGCTCGCTGACCTCACGCAAATTCCCGACGGCGTCCCGCCCCGCCGCGCGGTCCTCACCGGCATGGTGGAGACGGCGCTCAACGCGCTCTGGGAAGCCGGGCCGCGGCTGGGAGACCGGGTCGCCGTCGTCGGGGGAGGGCTCTTGGGCGGCACCCTGGCAACGCTCCTGCGGAAGTTCCCGCTGCAGCGCCTGGAACTGGTGGATGTGGACCCGGCCAAGGAGAAAACGGCCAAGGCGCTGAAGATCGGCTTCGCGCAGCCGGGCGCTGCCCAAAATGACTGCGACATCGTCTTCCACTGCTCGGCCACCTCCGAAGGCCTGCGGCGCAGCCTGCAACTGGCCGGCGACGAAGCCCGCGTCATTGAACTCTCCTGGTTCGGAGATTCACCGGTGAGCGTCCCGCTCGGCGAGCACTTCCACGCCCGGCGCCTCTCGATCACGGCCAGCCAAGTGGGCGTGGTGGCCCGCGCCCGCCGCCACCGGCGCAGCACCGCCGAACGCCTCGACCTCGCGGTGCAGCTCCTGGAGGACCCCGCCTTCGACCTCTTCCTCAGCCCGGACACGAGCTTCACCGAACTGCCGCGCACCATGGAAGCGCTCTCCAAAGACAGCGGCGGGAACTCCTGCCACGTGGTCCGCTACCCGGAAGGATAAGTATGTTCAGCCTCACCGTCCGCCGCCATTTCATGATCGCCCACAGCCTCCCGCGGGAATCCTTCGGCCCGGCCCAGGGCCTGCACGGGGCCACCTTCGTGGCCGAGGTCAGCTTCCGTCGCGTGGAACTGAACCAGGACGCCGTCGTGATCGACATCGGCGCGGCAGGAGAACTGCTCCAACAGGTCCTGGACCAGCTGAACTACAAGAACCTGGACGAGCTCCCCGAGTTCGCCGGCCAGCTGACCACCACCGAGGTCCTCGCCCGGTACATCGCCGAACGGCTCGCGGAGAAACTGCCCGACGCCGCCGCAATAGCCGGGCTCGACGTCGTCCTCCGAGAAAACCCCGATGCCTGGGCCGGCTACTCGCTCGAGCTCCCGGGGCCCAGTCAGGTATGAGCGCCATCCGCTTTATCGTGCCCGGCAACATCGAGCACCGCTCCGGCGGAAACCTCTACAACGCCCGGCTGGTGGAGCAACTCGACGCCTTGGGCGTCCCCACCGAGGTGGTGATGCTCGACGGCGCGTGGCCGCCCGGGCGGCCCGAGGACCGGGAGTCCCTCGGATTGGCCCTCCGCGGCCCGGAGCCGGCGATCGTCGACGGGCTCATCTCTGCCGGTGCTCCGGCAGAGATCGCCGCGGCGGTGGAGGCCGGGACGCCCGTCTGGATTCTCTCCCATATGGCCTTCACCGACCACGCCGCGCTTGAAGCGCGGTCCCTGGCCGCCGCCAGAGGGGTGATCTGCACCAGCGCCTTTGCCGCGGCGAAGCTCAAGGAACTGTACGGGCTGGAGCGGATCCACGTGGCGCTGCCCGGCACCCTGCCCGCGGAGCCGGCCGCCGGATCGCAGCCGCCGCATATCGTCTGTGTGGCGGCCCTGCTGCCGAACAAGAGCCAGCTGCTGCTCGTTGACGCACTGGCCCGGCTGGGCAGCTTCCCGTGGACGGCGGCACTCATCGGTTCGCCGGACGCGGACCCTGACTACGCCGCGGAAGTGCGGGCCGCCGTCGGGACCTCCGGACTGGCGGACCGAGTCAGCCTGACCGGCGAACTCCGCGGCGCCGCGCTCGAGGAACAATGGCACGCCGCGGACCTGAGCGTGCTGGTCTCGGCGCAGGAAAGCTTCGGCATGGCCGTGCCGGAATCGCTCGCCCGCGGGGTCCCGGTTATTGTGCGGCGAGGCACGGGAGCCGAGGAAGCGCTTGGGGCGGGCGGTGCCGGAGCGGCGGTGGACCTCGACGGCGGCCCGGCGGCCCTGGCGGAAACGCTCGCCGCCTGGCTCGGGGACACACAGCTGGCCGCCCGGTGGCGCGCTGCCGCGCTTGCCCAAAGGAAAACCCTCCCGGACTGGAAGAGCACCGCCCAGAGTGTCCTCGCCGCGATCCGGTCCTAGGGGTGCGCTACTCCACTTCGAAGCCGGAGAATTCCCCGGTGGCCCGTCCCAGCGACGCCTGCACGCGGTCCACCCGGCCCGGGGCCTTGTCCGAGCGCAGCCAGGCGAGCAGCGCCTCGGCGTCCTCGGGGGTGCCCTCGGCCACCACGAACACCGAGCCGTCCCAGCGGTTCACGGCCTCGCCGGTCAGTCCAAGGCGGCGGGCCTCGGCCATGGTCCGGAAGCGGAAACCGACGCCCTGCACGCGTCCCGTGACGGTCGCCGTGAGCCGGACCTGCTCCTCCGTCATGCCGCCCCCGAACCGTACGGCCGGGTGATCGCTTCGAGGAAGTGCCCGTCCGGGTCCTTGAAGTACACGCCCCGGCCGCCGTCGTTGTGGTTAATCTGCTGCGGCCGGGTCCGGCCGGGGTCGGCCCAGTATGGGATTTCCTCTGCCGCGATCCGGGCGAGGATGCCGTTGAAGTCGTCCTCGGAGACCAGGAAGGCGTAGTGCTGCGGGGCGATCTCACCACCGGCTGTGGCGAAGTCGAAGGCCACGCCGTGCTCCAGTGAAACCGTCATGAAGGACCACATGGCCGTGGGCGCCGGCAGGCCCAGGATCCGGGCGAGGAATTCCGCCGAGAGGTGCTTGTCCCGGGCATAGACGATGGTGTGGTTGAACTCGACGGCCATGGGGGACCTCCTTGGATCCATCCGGACAGGTCCATCTGACTGCCCCGTCGCGGCAAAAGCAAGGGGTGCCGCCGGGGTGCTGGCCGGCCTAGCCGAGCGGCACCTGCGGCATCGGCCGGGCGGCGATCGCGGCGAGGTCCCGCGCCGCTCCGGCCGGCGGGGTGTTCCCGGAGAGCCACGCCGCGCTGAGGCTGCGCCGCATATCCAGCCCTCGCACGGGCACGGCCACGAGCCGGCGCAGGGTGACATCGTCACGGACGGCAAGCGCGCTGAGCACGGCAGGAGCGGTCCCGGCGGCGACGGCGGAACGGACGGCCGCCGTCGTCGGCAGCTCCACGAGGGGAGCCGCCTGCTCCCCGATGCCGGCCGCCGCCAGCAGGTGTTCGAGCGCGTCCCGCGTGCCGCTGCCGTGCTCGCGGGTGACCAGCCCGACGCCGGCCAGTTCGGCCGCGGTGACCGGCGCCTTCCGCCGGGCCCAGGGGTGTCCGGGGGAGACCACCAGGACCAGGTCGTCTTCCTGCACGACGGCGGTGCTCAGCCCGGCGGGCAGTTGCGGGCTTTCGATGAAGGCGATGTCGGCGTCGCCGGAGCGGACCCGCACGGCGGCCGTTTCGCTGTTGGAGACGGCCAGTTCCACCACCGTGGGGATGAGGCCCAGGGACTCCTGCTGCCGGCGCAGGGCCACCAGCCAGTGCGGGAGCAGGTGCTCGGCGATGGTCTGGCTCGCGGCGACGTGCAGTTGGCGGACTGCGTCGGAGCGGAGTGAGGCGATGCCGGCGTCGAGGCGTTCGGCCGCGGCGAGGACATCGGCGGCCCAGCCGGCCACGAGTTCGCCGGCCTCGGTGAGGGAGGAGCCGCGGGGCGTGCGTGTCAGCAGCGCGGCGCCGATCCGGGACTCCAGCGAGCGCATCCGCGAGGACACCGCCTGTTGGGAGAGGCCGAGCCTCTTTCCGGCGGCGGACAGGCTGCCGAGCTCGTCCACCGCGGCGAGCATCTCCAGCGCGGACAGGTCGGGGATGCGGGAGCTGAGCACGGGTTCTCCTGGTATCGCACTGGTTCGCGCGTCGGCGGGCGGGTTGGGGGTACAAGTCCGGCTTGTACCCTGACAAGTGTATGCCCCCTACTTGGATGCATGCGGGCACGGAAGCATGGATGGCATGGGAATTCTGATGCTCGGCGAGGCGCGTCCACCTAAGGTCTTAGGCCGCCGTCGGGTGTTGCGCGGCCTGGAACGGCCGTCCGAGCTGTTCGCGAACCTCGGCCCGAACTGGTTCGCCACCATCATGGGCACCGGCGTCATCGCCACCGCGGGCGCCACCCTGCCGACGCAGTTTCCGGCCCTGCACGCCGTGGCCACGCTGTTCTGGGCCGCGGCTTCGCTCCTACTGATCCTGCTGGCCGCGTCCACGCTGGTGCACTGGATCCGGCACCGGGACACGGCCCGCTCCCACCACCGCCACCCGGTGATGGCGCACTTCTACGGCGCCCCGCCCATGGCGCTGCTGACGGTCGGCGCCGGCACCCTGCTGTTGGGCAAGGACGTGCTGGGGGAGCGCCTGGCCCTGGGGATCGACGCCGTGCTCTGGGCGCTCGGGACCCTCCTTGGCCTGGCGAGTGCCTTCGCCGTGCCATACCTGCAGTTCACGCGCCACCAGGTCACTGCAGCGGATGCCTTCGGGGGCTGGCTGATGCCAGTGGTGCCGCCCATGGTTTCGGCCTCCACGGGTGCACTGCTGTTGCCCTACCTGCCTGCAGGCGACACACGGACCGGCATGCTCATGGCCTGCTACGCCATGTTCGGCCTCAGCCTGCTGGCCTCGCTGCTCATCATTCCGCTGGTATGGCAGCGCCTGGCGGTGCACAAGAACCTCGCCGCGGCCGCGGTGCCGACTCTCTGGATCGTGCTCGGTCCGCTGGGCCAGTCCATCACGGCGGCCAACCTGCTGGGCGCCAACGCCCGCTTCGCGGTGTCCGGAACGCTGCTTCATGCCCTCGAGGCCTTCGGCGTGCTGTACGGCGTCCCGGTGCTGGGCTTCGCGCTCCTCTGGGCTGCCCTGGCTGCCGCGATCACCCTGCGCACCGCCCGCAGCGGCCTGCCCTTCAGCCTCGCCTGGTGGTCGTTCACCTTCCCCGTGGGCACCTGCGTCACCGGCCTCAGCGGGCTCGCCGCGCACACCGGACTGGGCGCGTTCAAGGCGATGGCCGCCGTCGCGTATGTCCTGCTGGTGGGTGCCTGGCTGGTAGTGGCGGTGCGGACGTTCCGGGGGAGCGTGCTCGAGGGGACCCTGTTCGAGGGCACCGGGGCTGTACCGGCGGCCGCCGCCTCGACTGCGGACGCCTAAGCAGCTGCGCCCACGCCGCTATGTCCGGTGCGCCGCGAAGAAGTCCCGCAGCAGCGCCGCGCACTCGGCTTCCCGGACTCCCGGGTAGACCTCCACCCAGTGGTTGAGCCGGCGCTCGCGGAGGATGTCGAACACGGAGCCGGCAGCCCCGGCCTTTTCGTCCCAGGCCCCGAACACCACGCGGGGAATCCGGGCCAGCACGATTGCCCCGGCGCACATGGCGCACGGCTCCAGGGTGACCACCAAGGTGCAGTCCTCCAGGCGCCAGCCGTCCCCGCCCTCGCCCAGTTCCAGGGCATGGCGCTGCAGGGCGGCGGCCGCCTCGCGGATCGCCACGATCTCGGCGTGCGCGGTGGGGTCCCCGTGCGCCTCGCGTTCGTTGCGCCCGGCACCCAGCACGCCGCCGTCGGGCCCCAGAACGACGGCGCCGATCGGCACGTCTTCGGTGTCCAGCGCGCGCCGCGCCTCGTCCAGGGCAAGGCCCATCCAGGCCGCGTGTTCGGCGTGATACGGCTCGGGGATGCTCATGGCTTCAATGATAGTTTTGGACCCATGCGCACACTCGTCGTGGACCACCCGCTCGTTGCCCACAAGCTCACCGTTCTGCGGGACAAGAACACCCCTTCACCGGTCTTCCGCCAGCTCACCGAAGAACTCGTCACCCTGCTGGCCTACGAGGCCACCCGCGAGGTCCGCACGGAGCCCGTGGACATTGAAACGCCGGTCACCAGGACCACAGGCACCGCATTCACCAAGCCCACCCCGCTGGTGGTTCCGATCCTGCGCGCGGGCCTGGGCATGCTCGAAGGCATGACCAAGCTGGTGCCCACCGCGGAGGTCGGCTTCCTGGGCATGGCCCGCGACGAGGAAACCCTGGACATCATCACCTACGCCGAGCGCCTGCCCGAGGACCTCACCGGCCGGCAGATCTTCGTGCTCGACCCCATGCTCGCCACCGGCGGCACCCTGCGCGAGGCCATCAAGTTCCTCTTCAAGCGCGGGGCCTCGGACGTCACCTGCATCTGCCTGCTCGCCGCCCCGGAGGGCCTGGCCAAGCTGGAGGAAGAGCTCTCCGAAGCGAACGTCAAGGTGGTACTGGCTTCCATCGACGAGAAGCTCAACGACAAGGCCTACATCGTTCCCGGCCTCGGCGACGCCGGCGACCGCCTCTACGGCGTGGCCGGCTAGCGAAGCCCGAAAAATCCCTGCCCTGCGGAACATTCACCGCCGAACGGGGCAGGGATTCTTCCGTTAACCCGGGAATTGCCGCGCCGAAGCCCCCTATCGTTTTTCCGGGGGCCCCACTAGCCTGTGGCGCATGGACTGGAAACTGGAACTTGTATTTGTCCCTGTGTCCGATGTGGACCGCGCCAAGGATTTCTACGTCAACAAAGTCGGCTTCAACGCCGATTTCGACGAACGACCCATGGACGGCCTCCGGTTCGTCCAGTTGACTCCGCCGGGCTCTGCTTGTTCCATCGCGATCGGCGAGGGCCTCAGCGAAGCCCCCGCCGGATCGGCCCCGAGCCTGCAGATCGTGGTCAGCGACATCCAGGCCGCCCACGACCAGCTCAAGAACAACGGTGTCGATGTCAGCGAGATCGACATCCAGCCCTGGGGACATTTCGTGTACTTCGCCGACCCGGACGGCAACAAGTGGGCGGTGCAGTACATCCCGCAGCGGCCGAACGGCTGACCCCGGCGAACCACTGACACATACGGCTTCCGCTTGGGCGGACGGCATTCCGGCGGGCAGGATGGACCCATGAGCCTGCCCGCCTCCGCCGAGACAAGCCAAAAAACCAACACCGCCGCTAACGCGATGACGTTCTCCGTCCGCGCTGTCTTGTTCGACATGGACGGCACCCTGGTGGATTCGACGGCGGTCGTTGAAAAGGTATGGGGCGAGTTTGCAGGCCGCTACGGCCTGGACTACGCGGAAATCCTGCGGACCGCGCACGGAGTGCAGGCCAGGGATACTGTGCGCCGTTTCGCCCCGGAAGGGGCCGACGTCGAGGCCCTCACCGCAGAGCTCGGCCAGATGGAGCGCACCAGGACCGAAGGCGTCGTGGCGCTGCCCGGGGCGGAGGCGTTCCTGCGCGCCCTGCCGGCGGACGCCGTCGCGCTGGTCACCTCGGCGGACCGGATGCTCGCGGAGATCCGCATGCGGGCGGCCGGCCTGGAGATGCCGGCGACGGCGGTCACCGCCGAGTCCGTCACGCGCGGCAAGCCGCACCCGGAGGGTTACCTGACGGCGGCCGCCCTGCTCGGCGCCGACCCGGCAGACGTTGTGGTCTTCGAAGACGCCGGGGCCGGGATCGCCGCGGCGCGGGCCGCCGGGATGCGCACCGTGGTGGTGGGCGACGGCGGCGGCCAGGCCGCGGAGGGACTGCCGCGCATCAAGGACTACTCGGCAGTCACCGTCACCCTCGACGCCGACGGCAGCCTGCGGATCCAACTCACTTAGGACCCCGGCTCGTATACGCTGGCCCGGCTGCCCCTCGAAGGCGGACTCCATCCCTCGGGAAACCTGCTGGGCCGCATCCGAACGAGTCCTCGCTCCTGGTACGCACGCACTGCGCCTATTGCAAAGGGTGTCAAGCCCGGCAACAAGTTACAGCTGTGATCCCTCAGATGCGGGCCCTCCCCATGCCGTCGTTTTCGAGACGACGCCGATCGCGTTCGCCCTCCGAGGCATCGTTCCCGGTATGGAGCTCGCGTCCGTTGCTCAGCCTGGCATCGGCGCTGCGATCTGGCTCCATGCCACTGACGCCCAGGCGATTCACAACGCCCTCGCCGCGGGCGGCCACACGATCGTCACGGCTCCGATCGACGGTCCATTTGGTCGTACGTTCACCTTTGCCGATCCCGATGGCTATCACATCACGCTCCACGACCGGAGCTAAGGCGCAGAACGCCGCCCGGCTGGGGTCCACGAATGGAAGTACCCCACGCGGCGCCCGCCGGATCGTCACCGGAACACAAGGACGGCCCGTCCCGGTAGGGACGGGCCGTCAAGGCCTGGGGTCATGTCGAATTGCCATTGTGGCTGCTTCGACAGCTTGCCCCTTTTGAGGCGGAGACTAATGCGGAAACCTTCAGATCGGCGTTTCTTCCAACGCTACGTTCTCTCCGGCGCCTGCATAGTTGGCGTTCTCGGCTGTACTCGGGCGTCGCCGTTTCAGGGCAAAGTAGAGGACCGCGATACCTAGGGCGAAGGGAAGGCCGAAGACAAGTGTCATCCGGAAGGCGTCCACGAAGAGCGTCGTGACCATCACGGCCACCATGAGGCCCGCGCCGATCCAGGACGCCGCAGGGTAGAAGGGCAGCCGGTAGGACAGTGCCTCGCCCTGGCGTTTGGTCACCCTGCGGAAAGCAAGGTGCGTCACGAAGATCAGGAACCAGGTGGCCATGGCGCCGAACATCGACAAAGCCATCATGAACGTGAAGCCGGATTCCGGGTTCAGGGCATAGACGCAAGCCGCCACCGCGATGCCACCGGTGCACAGGATCAACGCGTTTAGCGGGGCGCCGTTTCTGTTGAGCCTGCCGAACACCGCCGGCGCCTGCCCGGCCCGTGACAGGCTGAACATCATGCGGGTGGAGATGTACAGCTGTGAGTTCATGGCCGACAGGGCGGCGATGATCACCACCGCATTGATCAGGGAGTCCGCGAAGGGGATGCCGATGACCTGCATGACCGTGACGAACGGACTGTCGCCTGCGAGGATCTGGCCTACGGGCGCGATAGCCAGAATCAGGGCCAGGGTGAGGATATAGAAAAGGAACAGCCGGAACACCGTCACCTTGAAGGCTTTCTTGACGGCGGTTGCCGGGTCCTTCGCCTCGCCGGCGGCAACAGCGATCATTTCCACGGAGAGATAGCTGAAGATCGCGACGATGACAGCGAACCACATGCCGGAGATGCCGTTGGGGAAGAGGCCGCCGCCGGCTGTGTAGTTCTGGACGCCGTAGTTCGGGTTGCGGCTGCCGAACACCAGATAGGCGGCGAGCAGTATGAAAGCCAGGATGGCGAAGACTTTGACGCTGGAAAAGGCGTATTCCAGAGCGCCGAAGGCCTTGACGTTGAACATGTTGACGGCGATCAGGACGCCCGAGAACAGCAGGACCCAGAGCAGCGGCGGTACTCCAGGGAACCACAGTTTCATGTAGTCCCCAATGGCCAGCACCTCGGTTCCAACCGCGAGCACGATGCAGGACCAGTAGAGGTACTTCACGAGGAAGCCCGCCAGTGGGGATATGTAGTGTTCGGCGAAAGCGCCGAAGGAGCCTGTGGTCGAATGTGCCACGGTCATCTCTGCGAGTGCGCCCATCAGCATGACGGCGATCAGCCCGCCGATCGCGTAGCTCAACAGCACGCTGGGTCCGGCGAAGGAGATCGCAAATTTGCTTCCGAGGAAGAGCCCGGTGCCGATCGCTCCACCCAAGGCGATCATCGTGAGCTGGGGACTGCTCAGTTCACGTTTGAGCCCGTGCTCGCGGTTCTTGATCTGATCGAAGCTGTGTGACAACGCTGTCTCCTTTAGTTCGGCTTCGGAAGCTTCGAAGCCAGCGCCGGGAACTCGGAACGGCCCTCGCGCCTGACCTCTCTGCGCAGTGAGCATATTTGACGATCGCAATTAAGTCGACATATGAGACGTTGCCACCCGTCACCTACAGTTTGGGTGGCCTCTGGCCTACCGCCGAAGGCAAGACAAGGACCGCAGCATCACGGATGATGTCTGCGGTCCTTGGGAATCTTGCGGACTCTGTGCGGACTGCCGGGGAAGCACCCCAACAATCACGAGGGAAAGTCCGGCTCAGTACCAGTTGTTGGCGTAGTGGAAGGACAGCGCTGCGGACGGCGATCCGTAGCGTTCCTTGATGTACTTCAGGCCCCAGCGGATCTGGGTCTTGTAGTTGGTCTGCCAGTCGGCGCCTTCGGAGGCCATCTTCTCGGCCGGCAGGGACTGCACGATGCCGTACGCGCCGCTGGAGGCGTTGGTGGCCGTGGTGGTCCAGTCCGATTCCTTCGTCCACAGGATCCGCAGCGAATCCATCTCGCCCGGACCCCAGCCGAAGGAGGAGAGCAGGCTTGCCGCGTAGGCCTGGGCACCGGCGGGGTCGTTTACCGCGACCGGCTTTGCCGGGGCGGCGGGCTTGGCCGGGGCCACCTTCGCTGCCTGTGGGGCAACAGCTGCCTTGGGGGCGGGCTTGGCGGCAGGCTTCGCAGCGGCGGACGGCTTGGCAGCAGGGGTTGAAGCCGTGGCACTCGGGCTTGCGGTGGCACCTGCTTCGGCCGGGGTCGAGTTGGCGGCCCGGCTGGCGTCGAACGCCTGGTTGGTGGCCTGTCCGGCGGCGCCGGCACCCAGGACGAGGGCCAACACGCCGGCAGTGACGGCGAGGCGCTGGCTGGTGCTGCGCAGGGCAGCGGCTTTCTTCAGAACGGTGCGCGGAGCAGAAACCTCCGCACGACGGCGCCCATGCAGGCGCGACAGATCCTTGGCAGGAGACATGGTGGTTACCTCTCAACGCCTGCGGAGTTAGCTGTCGGGTTCGGATGAGGTCATCCGGCCGCACCAGTGAAAGATTCTGGTCTGCGGCTTCACCCCAAGGACCGGTTCGTGAACGCGAAGCGGTCCGGAGACTCTGGGTCCCCCGTCTCTGCCTGGGTGTTGGGGCGCCGGGGAGTGGCAGAGCTCGGCGTCTGCCCGGCGGTGGCCTGAACTATCCGGCGCACCCTTTCGACGGTACAGGAGCCTGGCGCTTAAGTCACATTTAGGTAACGGACATCACGACGGCGGTGAGTCTCCTTGCGGAGATGCGCTCCGCCGTCGCGTCTTCAGCCTTCTTTCAGGGAATCGGCAGCCGCACCGCGAATTCGGTCCGCCCGGGGCGGGAACTGACCTCCACGGAACCACCGTGCGCCTGCACGATCGATTCAACGATCGACAGGCCAAGACCGGAGCTGCCTTCGGTGCCGGCGCGTGCGGCGTCGGCCCGGGCAAAGCGGGAAAAGATCCGGTCCTGGAAGCCCGGCGGGATGCCGCCGCCGTCGTCGGTCACGGTGATCACGGCGGTGCCGTCGGCCGAGCGCATCACCCCGGTGGTCACGGTGGTTCCGCCGGCGGTGTGCTTGCGGGCGTTGGAGAGCAGGTTGGCCAGGACCTGGTGCAGCTGGGAAGCATCGCCGCGGACCGTGATGGGTTCGTCCGGGAGTTCCAGCTGCCAGATGTGCCCCGGGGCCATGACCTTCTCGTCGCTGACGGTTTCGACCACGAGCTGGGTGAGGTCCACATCGCCGAACTCCGCCGGCTTGCCTTCGTCGAGGCGCGCCAGCAGCAGCAGGTCCTCCACGAGGGCCGTCATCCGTTCGGACTGGCTCTGCACCCGGCTTAGGGACTTGCGGCCGTCCTCGCTGAAGTCCTCGGTCATGCGCAGCAGCTCGGTATAGCCGCGGATGGCGGTCAGCGGAGTGCGGAGTTCATGCGAGGCGTCGGCGACGAACTGGCGCACCTTGGTCTCACTCCGCTGCCGCGCTTCGAGGGCGTTGGAAACGTTGTCCAGCATGAGGTTCAAGGCGTGCCCCACGCTCCCCACCTCGGTACCCGGGTGTGCCGCGGTTTCCGGAACGCGCACCGCCAGGGCCACCTCGCCGGCGTCGAGCGGAAGCCGCGAAACCTTGGTGGCCACCTCGGACAGCTGTTCCAACGGGCGCATGGTCCGCCTGATCACCACTGTCCCGGCAAGGCCGATCAGCACCAGGCCGCCCAGGGACACCAGCACCATGGTCCACACCAGCGAGGCCTCGGTGCCCTGTTTGGCAGCGAGTGGAAGGCCGGTGGCGATGATGTCGCCATACGGGGTCTCCGTCGCCACCAGTCGGTAATCGCCGTTGGACAGGCTGCGGTCCACGTGCGCGCCGTTTCGGGGCAGGCTCAGGAGCACTTGCTCGTCGGCGTCCGAGAGATCGGCCCGGACGCCGTCGGCGTCGATGAAACCGGAACTGCTGACCGTCGAACCGAAGATCCGGGCGTTGAGCGTCCCGGCACCCTGTCCGCGCGCCTCGAGCGGGTCCGGCCGTCCGCTGGGACCTCCCGACGGCGGCCTGCCGAACTCGGTGGCCCGGTGCGCCGCCTGCGACAGCTGTTCGTCCAACTGCTTGGTCAGGAAAAGGTCCATGGAGGCGTAACTGACGATCCCGACGGCGCCGCAGATCGCCACGAGCAACGCCATCGAGACCAGGATTAGCCGGGTGCGCAGATGCCAGGTGGAAGGGTTCAGCCAGCGGCGGCCGGACGGCCGTGTAGCTCCAGAAAGATTGGACATGCCTGTCCTAGTCGGCGGGCTTGATGACGTAGCCCGCGCCGCGCACTGTGTGGATCATCGGCGGGTGCTCGGCGTCGATCTTTTTCCGCAGGTAGGAAATGTACAGTTCCACGATGTTGGCCTGCCCGCCGAAGTCATAGTCCCAGACGCGGTCCAGGATCTGGGCTTTGCTGATGACCCGCTTCGGGTTCTCCATGAGGTAGCGCAGCAGCTCGAACTGGGTGGCGGTAAGCGCGATGTCCTGGCCGCCCCGGGTCACTTCGCGGGTATCGACATTCAGTGTCAGGTCGCCCACCACCAGTTCCGCAGTGTCCATGGCGGCCACGCCCGAGCGCTGGACCAGGCGGTGCAGGCGCAGCAGCACTTCCTCCATGCTGAAGGGCTTGGTGACGTAGTCGTCCCCGCCGGCGGCCAGCCCGGTGATGCGGTCCTTGACGTCGTCCTTCGCGGTGAGGAAGAGAGCCGGAACCTCCGGCGCGAAGGCGCGGATCCTGCCCAACAGTTCCACCCCGTCGAACCCTGGAATCATGACATCGAGCACCAGCACATCCGGGCGGAAGTCCTTGGCGAGCTTGACCGCGGCCGGGCCGTCGCCGGCCACCTCGACGGACCAGCCGGCCATGCGCAGGCCCATGCTCATGAGTTCGGCGAGGCTGGGTTCGTCGTCAACCACGAGGGCGCGGATGGGGGAACCGTCCGGATGGGTGAGGTGCGGAAGGTTGTTGGTGCTCGAGTGCGGGGATGCCATGGGACAAGCCTCCGATCTGGCCGTTTGCCGCAGCTATGCGCTTCCTGTGAACGCCCTGTGAGTCCTAAGCCTAAAGGGCAGGCACCGCGAAGCCGCGGTTTCCGCCTCTCCTTTTACACCTGTCCCGCCAGCCACCGCAGCACCTCCAGACACTCGCGGAAAGGCACCTTCGGGGCTTTTAGCAGAGGTTTCCGGGAAAATTTTCCGGACGGGGCCGAATCCCGATTGGACAAGAGATGTTTCATATCTTGAGATTCAGCCAGGCGCCGAGAATGCGCCACAGGATTCCAAATAGGGCAGCTTGTTCGAAGAATATTCGATTATTGCGCCTAGGGGTGGGATTGTGACGAAGCGAAACCGGTCACATTTGGACATTCTGAAATTGTGATTTGGCACACAATAGTCCGGAGCGTCTCAGGATGTGGACGGATCGGCGCTTTGTTACTTGCAAGTTCCCTTTATTACGTTGCACACTTCAAATGTGAACAAGAACTCAACAGCATCTGCAGCCGCAGCAATCGGAACCAGCGCACCCGCTGGCATCGCGATGAGCTGTTGTCGAATGCACGCCTAACTTCCGACCCCAACAAGTTCCAGGCATTCGTCCCTTGCCCAGCGTCGGGCGCCTTTCCCCAACTCATTGCGGGGACCGTACAAGCATTCGAAGCCGCGATGACGGCCATTCACATTTGAGGTAAGTACTCCCATGTCAGTTGCATCCGGATACGTCCACATCTCCGTCCGAAACGCCAACAAGGCGGCCTCCAACGCCGGCCTGCGCCCCGGCCTGGGCGGTCGCCCCGGCTACGCCCAGCCCGGCCCCGCCGGTGCCGGCCAGGCTCCCGGGTACGTCCCCCAGGGCTACAACCCCAACTCCTACGGACAGCTCCGTGCGGTTCCGGCCAACGAGTCGGCCCCCCTGACTGCTCCCACCCCGGTCCTCGCACCCGCCGAGCGTTCCATCCGCCCCGTCCCCGGCGATAACGTTGCCCGCGGCTTCGTGCTCTACATGGGCATTGACGAAGATACCGCTGCGGCCGCAGGGACTTCCATTGCCAAGCTTGCCCAGGAAATCCGGGCCTACGCCCAGTCCCTGGTGACCGGCGCCGAGAGCTACGCCGCCGTCGCGGTCGCCCCGTCCAGCGCCCCGGGTTCCGCGCTCGACGTCGTTCGTTCCACCTTCGGTGATCCTACCGTCGGCAACCGCCAGCGTTCCGAGGCCGTCCGCCCGCAGCCGCAGCAGGAAGCCCGCCCCTCCGGTGTGCTGATCGACCTCGCCCGCCGCGAAGTGCACCTCGACGGCGAATCCCTGAACCTGACCTTCAAGGAATTCGAGCTCCTGAACTACCTGGTCGAGAACGGCACCCGTACGGTGGGCCGCGATGAACTGCTCGAGGGACTGTGGCGCAACGCCGAGGAAGTGCCCAACGAGCGCACCATCGACGTCCACATCCGCCGCCTCCGCTCCAAGCTCGGCCGCCTCGCCAACACCGTCCGCACGGTCCGCGGCCAGGGCTACCGTTTCTACGAGCACCCCGAGGTCATCGTCTGGGCCGCTCCGGAATACTCGATCTAGCCTTGGCAATGCGCGACGGCGCCCGTTTCCTTTCTGGGGGCGGGCGCTTTCGCTTTCGCGGCATTTCGCCGTGCCTTAGACACCTCCTTCGTTCCTCAGTCGGCGATGCGGCACTACGCGAAACACCGCTTTCGCTGCAGCGCCCTCACGTTGTGGCGGGAGCCGTCGCGCGTTCTGGGCAAGAGAGCATGTGCCTCCACGGCTATAAGGTTGGGGCATGAGTGAGCACCACATCAAGCGCCTGGTGATCATGCGCCATGCCAAGTCGGACTGGCCCATGGGCGTCCCGGACCACGACCGGCCGTTGGCCGAGCGGGGCCACCGGGAAGCTCCGCTGGCGGGCAAATGGTTGCTGAAGCACAAGGTCGTACCGGACTTCATTCTGTGCTCCTCGGCCCTGCGGACCCGCCAGACCTGCACCTGGGTATGCAACGAATTGGGCGAAAAGGCCCCGACGCCGAAACTCGAGAGCGGCCTGTACGCCGCCTCCGCGGTGCGCATGCTGGCGATTATCAACCACGTGCCCGACACCGTGGGAACCCTCATGGTCTTCGCGCACATGCCGGGTGTCCAGGACCTCGCCATGCACCTGGCCTCCCGTGACTCCGACCACGAGGCCTACATGGATGCCGCCAGCCATTACCCCACCAGCGCCTTGACGGTCATGGAGCTGGAGAAGCCCTGGGCCGAGCTGGACGGACAGGACGCCAAGCTCACCCACTTCGCCGTGCCCCGCCCGAAATAGCCCCGCCCGAAATAGCCCCGCGCGAAGCAGCCGGATCCGAAATAGCCCCGCCGGGGTCAGCTCCCTCCGAACCCCTGCGGACCGCGTCGGCGAAAACCACGATGGCGGTCACGGCCTGTCCCAGCCCGAATGATGCCACCACATCGCTCATCCAGTGATAGCCCAGATAGACCCCGCTGAACGCCACCAGCAGCGTGCCGGCCACCGCGGCTGGCGGGGCGAGCACCGCCGTCGAACGCCTGCCTGAACGCGACGCCACGAAATAGGCGAGGGCGAAGAGGACCACCGTGGTCCCGGCGGTATGCCCGGACGGGAAGGAGAGGGCGTCCTCCGGGCCAAGGAGGAAATCCCGGGCCGGCGGACGCGGCCTGGCCACCCATTCCTTCGCGGCTGTGGTGACCACCTCGGTGAAGGCCATCGCGAACAGCAGGACGGCCGGTCGCCATAGTTCGCGGCCGCGGATCCACCAGGCCACGCAGAATCCCACGCAGACCACCGAGATCAGCAGCGGCGATGTCGCGGCGGATACGGCTCCGGCCAGGGCTGTCAGGAACGGGCCGCAGATGCCCAGGAGGGCGTCGTGGACGGGTCCGTCGAGCAGGACAAGGCCTGAGGTGGTCTGCACCTGGGCGTACAGGGTCCAGAACAGGGCGTCGCCAGCCAGCAGGAGTGCGGCCGCCCAGAGGAACAGGGTTCGCTGGGAGCAACGCGGCGCGGGCGGGGAGGCGGGACGTGGCCGGGCGCGTTCCCGGACGGCTTGCTGCATGCCGTTGATGTTCCCAGCCCGCACTGCGCGGAAGCGGGGAACTGGCTGGGTGCCGGCTGGGTCCAGGCCAGCAGTTTCAGCCGTCCAGTTCCGCAGCCGCTTCCCGGAGCAGCCCCACCACGTGGCGGATGCTGGGGCTTGAGCGCATGGTCTTGCGGTAGACGATGCCCACCTCGCGCTGCTGCAGCGGATTCTCCACGGGCACGGCCACCACGCCGTCCGGAAGCTCCGGCCGGCCGAGCCGGGGGACGAGCGCCACCGCCACCCCCTGCCGGACCATCGCGATGTGGGTGGAGAAATCGGGATCGTACATGCGGATGTCGGGCACCTGGCCGAGGCCGGCGAAGATCGCCAGCAGTGCCTCGTTGCAGATGGCGTTGGCGGGGGTGCTGATCCAGGATTGGCCCAGGAGGTCCGAAGCCTCGACGGCGGACCGCCCGGCGAGCGGGTGTGCGGAGTTGAGCAGGACGTCGGCCGTGTCCGTGCACAGCTTTTCGTGGACCATGTTGCCGGGGATGAGCAGCGGCACGGAGTTCCAATTGTGGACCACCCCGAGGTCCGCTTCGCCGGAGGCCACCCGCTGCACCGCTTCGCGCGGATCCTCGGCCAGGACGCGGATGTCCAGGCCGGGCTCGCCGTCGTTCGCCGCGGCGCGGCCGAGCTTGCCCAGCATCGGGCCCACCAGTCCGCGGCAGGCGGTGGAGAACGCCACCAGGCGCAGCACGCCGCTGGGCTTGGCGGGGTCGGCCAGCAGGGTGGCCTGCAGTTCCTCAAGTTCGCCGAGGATGCGGCGGCCGTATTCCGCCAGGGCCATGCCCCGGTCCGTGAGCAGCACCCCGCGGCCATGGCGTTCCAGCACGGCCACACCGCTTTGCTTCTCAAGCTTCTTGATCTGCTGGGATACCGCGGACGGGCTGAAGCCTATGGTCTCCGCGGCGGCGATCACCGAGCCATGCTGCTCCACCGCGACCAGGGCCCGCAGTGCTGCGATGTCAATCATGAAGCAACGGTACATGATGGCATGAAGATTTCACCGCTGGTGCTTCATGGTTGAGGGATGCCACAGTGGGATCGTGAACCTTCGCCACTCCGCCCTCGCCGTCCTGGTCGCCGTCCTCTGGGGACTCAACTTCGTCGCGATCGATTTCGGCCTGCACCCCTCCAACGGCCACGGCGGCACCGCCGAAGTCCCGCCGCTCCTGTTCGTGGCGATCCGCTTCGTGCTGGTGGTCTTCCCCTGCATCTTCTTCATCCCCAAGCCGGACGTCGGCTGGAAGGCGATTGCCGGCGTCGGGCTGTTCATGAGCGCCGGGCAGTTCGGCCTGCTCTACCTCGGCATGGCGCTGGGCATGCCCGCCGGGCTGGCCTCGCTCGTCCTCCAGGCGCAGGTGCTCCTCACAGTGCTGCTCGCCGCCCGCTTCCTCGGCGAACGACCGGGCAGGCGCCAGCTGGCCGGAGTGGTGCTCGGTGTGGCGGGACTGGCGGTGGTGGCCGTCGGCCGGAGCCTCGTGGCCCCGGTGGTGCCGCTGATGATCGTCCTGGCCGCGGCTCTGTCCTGGGCAATCGGGAACGTGATCGTCCGCAAGGCCAGGGCGGCTTCGGGGCTGGGACTGGTGGTGTGGTCCGGGGCGGTCGTGCCCCTTCCGCTCGCCGGCCTGTCCCTGCTCGTGGACGGCCCGGCCGCCGTCGTCGGGACCCTCACGCAGCTGCAGCCGGCCACCGTGCTCAGCGCCCTCTACACGGCCGTGTTCGCCTCACTGCTCGGGTATGGAATCTGGAACCGGCTGCTCAGCCTGTACCCGGGATCGGCCGTGGTCCCGTTCACGCTGCTGGTTCCGGTGGTGGGCATGACCGCCGCCTGGCTGCTCCTCGGGGAGATCCCGACGCCGGCGGAACTGGCGGGCGGCCTGATCCTCCTGGCCGGCGTTGCCGTGGCGGTGCTGCAGCGGCGGAAGGCAGCACCCCTGAAAATCCCCCAACTGGCTCGCAGTTAAGGCCGTTTTGAGGGCGCAAGACGGCCTTAACTGCTGGTTGGTTGGGTCAGCGGCGCCGGGCGGGGGAGCTTTGCCGGGCCGGCTTGGCGGGCGCCTTGGGCTGGGACGCAGCTGCCGACGTCGGACGCTTGGCAGGTGCCGGTGCCACCTTTCCGGAGGGACGCCGGGCGGTGCCCGCCTGCGTGCGACGGGCCGGGGCGGCCGGCGCCGGACGGCGGGCTGTCGGCGGAGCGGGCTTCCGGGCGGCCTGGCGCGAAACGGTCTTCCGGCGGCCCGGCCACATGGCCCCGACGAAGAGAATGAGCAGGGAGCCGCCGCCGGCCGCGAGCGATAGGTAGAAGTAGATGTCGGAGTCCTTGCTGCTGACCGCGCTGCCGAGGGAGTTCTCACTCAGCGTGAAGGCAAGGCCCCACATGCGCAGGAAGGCGATCCCGAAGGCGATGAACAGCGTGGACCCCACGAACGCCGCGGCCAGGACCAGGTAGCGGCGCCGGGCGAGTACCTCGGTGAGGGATGCCAGGTACCCCAGGACCACCGCGCCGAAGAACATGAATAGCACCCACTCTTCGAGCGTGACTGCCGCCAGGACCAGCAAGGCCCCGGCCACCACCGCGGAAATGACCGCGAGTTTTCCACTGTTCCCCATACGACGCATGGAATCCATCATCCTTGAACGGATGCCCGCCCGGCCGCTCCCGCCACACCCCGCCAGGTTGCAGTTGCGTACCGTTATCGCAGCACGTAGCCGCGCATCAGGGTCATCACCGCGGCCACGCTTTGTTCCTTGCTGCGTTCGGGGTTGTAGGTCTGCCGGTCCAGGCCCACCACGAAGATCGCGCCGAACATTGCCGCCTCCAGGCTGCCGCGCGCCACACGCGTGTCCACGGGGTAGCTGCGTGCCACGTTTTCTAGCGCCGCGCCGATCACGGCGATCAGTTCGGCCCGCAGCTCCGCGAACAGCGGGCCCCATTCGTTCGGGGTCTTCCAGTTTTCGCTGACCCACAGCCGGGCGAAGGACGGGTAGTCGTCCATGAAGTCCATGGCCTGGCCCAGCATTGCCTCCATGGCGTCCAGGGGATCGGCATCCGGGGCAGCGATGCCTTGCAGTCGGGCCAGCATGATGTCCACCCCGTGGCGCAGCAGTTGGGCGATGAGGTCCGACTTGCTGCCGAAGTTGTAATAGACCGTGCCCTTCGAGACCCCGGCGGCAGCCGCGATCTCGTCCACCGTGACCCCTGCCGCGCCGCGTTCGCCGATCAGTTCCATCGATGCTTCGAACAAGCGCTGCTTGGTGGCGTTGGTCCGTTCCGGGCGCAGCCGCTTGCCCTCGCCCGCACCGTCATGGCCGGTGCTCATACCGCGATCTCCGGCTTGAGGGTCTTCAGGGTCCAGTACTTGTGCTTGCGCACGGCCAGCGTGGAGAGGGCAGCGCCCAGCAGGGTGTAACCGAGGAGGCCGAGCACGGTGGGCCAGATCATGGACAGGTCCCCGCCGTACACCAGGTGCCGCATGCCGTTCACCACGTAGCCCATCGGCATGATCTGGTGCACCACGTGCAGCGGTTCCGGGGTGGTCTGCCAGGGGAAGGTACCGCCGGAGGACACCAGCTGCAGCACCAGCAGGATCAGCACCACGAACTTGCCGGGCGTGCCGAGCAGGGCCACGATGCCTTGGATAATCGCACTGAACGCCATCGCGGCGGCCAGCATGAACAGCCACATCAGCACCGGGTGCGCCGGGTTCAGCCCGAGCCCGAGGTTCACCACGAGGGTCAGGATACTTGCCTGCAGCACGGAGACCGCGAAGAAGGGCAGCCAGCCGCCGACGGCGATCTTCCAGGACGGCGCGTTCGATGCCAGGGCGCGCTGGGTAATGGGCCGCATGGCCTGCACCAGCATGAACACCCCGATCCAGAGGGCGAGCGTCAGGAAGAACGGCGCGAGGCCTGCGCCGTAGGACCCGGCCTTGGCCTGCGAGACGTTGCTGACGGCCACGGGATCGGCTATCACCTCGGAGACGTCGTTCTTCTGGGTATCGTTCGGGTTCGGGATCTTGCCCGCGCCCTTCACCAGTTCGCTCGCGAGGGTGCGCGATCCGTCGGCGGCATTGGCGGCGCCGGCGTCGAGCTGGGCCGCGCCGTCGTCGAGTTTCGCGGCACCGCCGGCCAGGGCGGCGGCCCCGTCCAGCGCGGTCTGCTGGCCGGCCGCCAGGGTGGCGGCGCCGGAGCTGAGTTGGCCGGCCCCGTCCGAGGCCTGCCCGATCGCCCCGGTCAGGGCCGGGGTTGCCCCGGCAAGCTTCGCAGCGCCGGCGCTCACGGCGGCCGAACCATCGGAGAGCTGCTGGATCTTCGCGGCATCGGCGGCGATCTTTGCCTTCGCGTCGGTGATCGGTGCGGAGCTTGCCGTGGCGTCGTAATCGGCAAGGATCTGGTCCGCCTGTTCCTGGTCGATGATCCCGGCTTCCATGAGCCGCGCGTTGGCGGCGATCACGCGGTCCCGTGCCCCGGCGTCGAACGCTTCCAGCTGCCCGACGACGTCCTGCACCTTGGCGTTCAGCTCGGCGTTTCCGGCGGCCACCTGGGCAGCGCCGTTCGCGAGGTTCTGCGAATCCGCCGGCAAGGTGGCGGTCTTGTTCCTGAGTTCGGTCAGGCCCGCGCTGAGCTGGCCGGCGCCGGTGTTGAGCTGGTTCGCGCCGTCGCGCAGCTTGGTCTGCCCGGCGACGAGCTCGCCCGCTCCGCTGCGCAGCTGACCCGTGCCGTCATGCAGCGAGGTGGCCCCGGTGCTGAGCTTCCCGACCCCGTCCGCCAGGGTGTCCGCGCCGTCCGCGGCCTTCACCACCTGGGCATGGATGGTCCCGAAGCCGGTGAGGAGCTGGTTAGCAGTCTCCACGCCCACCTCCTTGGCCACGGTGGAATGCACGGCGGTGGTGAGCTTGTCCACGATGGTGCTCAGCAGGTAGTTGTTGGCGTCGTTCGTGGTGACGTTGAGCATGGCCTGGTTGGCGGCGTCGAAACTGCCCGGCGAGACGAGGTTGGCCGAGAATTCCCGGGGGATCTTCAACGCGAAGGCGTACTTTCCGCTCTGCACCCCGGCGTCGGCTTCCTCGGCCGTGGCCACCTGCTGCCAGTTGAAGACATGGCCTTCCACCAGCGAGCCGGCCACTTTGCGGCCCGCCTGCAACTCGGTGCCGTCGGAAGAAGTGGCGCCGGCGTCCTGCACCACCAGGGCGGCATCGATCTTGTCCAAGTTGCCGTAGGGGTCCCAGTTCGCGTACAGGTACACGGCGCCGTAGAGCAGCGGGACCATGGTCAGGGCGAGGATGGTCAGCTTGGGCAGCAGCCCGCCGGTCATGCGTTTGAGTTCGGAGCGGGCCAGCCGCAGAACAGTCACTTTGCGGTCCTTTGCAGGGAATCGGTGGAGGTGGGGACGTCGGCGGGGACAGGCGCCGGCTCGTCGCCGGCGGTCTCCTCGGCCGGCTCCGGGACGGCGTTCCCGATCACCGCGGAAGGACCGTCCCAGCCGTCCGGGAGGGCGGAAACGACCGCGACGACGGCGAGCGACCGCCCGGCGTCGTGCGCCAGTTGCTCAAGGCGGGGGAGCCAGTCCGCGGGGTCGGCGCTGTGCCGGTCGGGGGAGTCGAGGACCAGGAGGTCGACTCCGGGATCCGCCAGTGCGAGGGAGGTCAGCAGTTCGAGGCGCCGCTGCGCAGGGAGCTGCTCGATCCACAGCTCGGCGATGTCCTCGAAGCTGTTCACCTTCAGCCAGGGCTTGCTGAGCAGGGCGCCGCGGTACCGGCGCGGGATGAGGGCGAGGTCCTCGGTGACAAGGTCCCGCACGCTGAGGTGTTGTTCGGGCTCGTTGACGCCGGGGGAGTCGAGCAGTGCGCTCGCCGAGCGGATCCGCTTGGTCTTGGAGCTGCCGTCCCAGCGGAGGATGCCGCTTCCCGGCTTCATCCGGCCGCTGAGTGCGAGGGCGAGGGCGGTGCGCTGCTCCTGCCCGTCCCCGCTGGCAAGCAGCAGGCCGCCGCGGCGGATTTCGAGGGAGGTGGGCGGCAGGAGGTCGGCGCGGCGGCCGTTGATCTGGAGTTCCTGTGCGGTGAGCACCGATGGACCTTTCGAGAGCCTGATGTCACCACCAGTCTATTTGAACTGACTGGTCAGTTCAAATAGAGCTCACATGCCGTATTTTTCCAGGAGCCGCAACCACACTTCGCTGAGGGTGGGAAAGGACGGCACCGCATGCCACAGCCGCTCCAGGGGCACCTCGCCCACGATCGCGATCGTGGCCCCGTGCAGGAGCTCCGCCACCCCGGGCCCTGCGAAGGTGGCGCCGAGCAGCACCCGTCTGTCCTCATCCACCACCAACTGCGCCCACCCTTTGTAGTTCTCCGCGTATAGCTGCGAGCCCGAGACGTTGATGGGCAGTTCAACCGTGCCGGCCCGCAGTCCGCGCTCCTGTGCCTGCGCCACGTTCAGGCCCACGCTGGCCACTTCGGGGTCGGTGAAGACGACGCTGGGCACCGCGTGTTCGTTGGCAGTGCTGGTGACCTGGCTCCAGGGCTTCGGCGCGCGGTGCAGCTTCCCTTCGGAGCGGGCAACAATCGCGTCGCCGGTCGCCCGCGCACTGTATTTCCCCTGGTGGGTCAGCAGCGGTGTCCCCGCGGCATCGCCCGCGGCGTACAGCCACAGTCCGCTGGTTCCGTCGCTCGCGGCGCCTTCCACGAGGCCGGTGGAGTCGGTGCTGAGGCGCACCGCCGGCGGGCCGTCCTCGTCCTCCGCTTCCACGAGTCCCACGCTCTCCAGCCCCAGGTTGTCCAGGGACGGCCTGCGGCCGGTCGCCACCAGGAGCTTGTCGGCGTCCAGGACCTTGCCGTCGTCGAGGGTGACGGAGAAGGACTGGTCGTTGGTGCGGACGCTGAGGACCGCAGTGCCCGTGTGGAGGGTGACGCCGTCGGCCCGCAGCCCGGCGGCCACCAGCTCCGCCGCCTCTTCCGGGAAGGCGCTGAGCAGCCGGCCGCGGGCCACCATCGAGACCTGCGATCCCAGCCGGGCAAAGGCCTGCGCGAGTTCCACCCCGGCAACCCCGCCACCCAGCACCACAAAGCGTTCGGGGACTTCGCGGGCCGAGGTGGCGCCGCGTGTTGTCCAGTACGGGGCCGAGCGGAGCCCGGGAATGTCCGGGATGACGGGGGTTGAGCCGGTGGCGATGACGACGGCGTGCCGCGCCTTGAGCGCGTAGCTGTTGCCGTCCACCCCGTCCACCTGGACCTCGCGCGGACCGGTGATGCGGGCGACGCCGCGCACCAGTTCGATCCCGGTGTCGGAGAGCCACTGGACGCCGCCGTCGTCCTGCCACCGGTTGGTGAAGTAGTCCCGGTACTTCAGCACGGGCGCCGGGTCCAGGACCTTCGTGACGGAATCGGCAGCGCCGGGCACGGACTGAGCACCGTGCAGCGCGGTGCCCGGACGGAGCAGGGCCTTTGACGGGATGCAGGCCCAGTAGGAGCATTCCCCGCCCACAAGCTCGGACTCGACGATCGCTGCGGTGAGGCCTCCCCGGATGACGCGATCGGCGACGTTTTCGCCGGCGGCTCCGGCACCGATCACGATGACGTCGAATTCCCGGGAGCGCTCCTCAGTCATGAGAGAAGCCTACGCCTCTCCTTTCTCCGCGGTATCCGGGGCCACGGGCTGTTTTCCGGGCGGAGATGGGACATCCGATATTGTCTTGAGCTGGGCGGGTCCAGCGCACTAAGCTCGCTTCAACACCGTCACCGGACCGGTCCGGACCCCGCACCCGCAGACCGCCCGAACGACGTCCGGACTGCGAGGGGAGCAAGGGTGGAATCGGGCATGGTTCGGCAGGCACGGTACGGCGCACAGACCCGGCTCAGGGCCCTGCAATCGGACATCATGGACCTGATCCTCGAACGGGAACTCGAAGCCGGTGACCCCCTGCCCACCGAGAACGAGCTCGCCGCCTCCCTCGGCGTGGGCCGGAACACGCTCCGGGAATCGCTCAAGGTCCTGCAGGCGATGGGCGTGATCGAGATCCGCCACGGCTTCGGCATGTTCGTGGCGCCCAGCAACTTCGACGCCTTCGCGGACGGTCTGGTGTTCCGCGGCCGGCTGTCTCTGCGCCAGAACGGCGAGGACGCCCTGCAGCTTCTCGGCATTCGGCAGGCACTGGAAACGGGACTCCTGCCGGCCGCGGTCGCCGCGGCCACGCCCGGCCACCTGGAGCGGCTGGCCGAAGCCGTCGAACACCTGGAGCAGCTGGCCCAGGCGGGCGAACACTCCGCCGCGGCCGACGCCGAATTCCACCGCCGCCTGTTCGAACCCCTCGGCAACGAGCTGCTGCAGCAATTGCTCGGCGTTTTCGGGAAGGTCCATCGCAGGATCCAGCTGGAGGCAGGTCCCGCCACGGACGATGCCGCAGCTGTGGCCGCGCTGCACCGGAAGATCTACGACGCCGTCGCCGCGGGGGACGCCGCCGCTGCTGCCGGGCTGCTCGCCTCCCGTTTCGAGGAGCTGCGGGGAAGGATTACCGCGCTCGTGGCCGGCCGCTAAGCCCGCCCGCCTGCCTGCCCGCCCGGCCTCCTGCCTGCCCGACGCCGGCCGGCAGGCACCCGGGCCGGGCACCCGCCGTCGTACTACTTTCCGAGTTTGGACAGGATCGCTGCCAGGGCGGCCTGCACGCCGGTGCTCAGCGTCGGTTCGATCACCGGGGCGAAGAACGGCGAATGGTTCATCGGCACTGGCAGGCCGGAGTCGAGCACTTCCCGGCTCATGCCGCCGAACATCCAGTACACGGAGGGCACCCCGATCGCCTCGGCGAAGGCGCCGAAGTCCTCGCTGCCCATCATCGGCTCCACCACGGCCACCCGATCCTCACCCAGTGCCGCCCGGAAGGCCGTGATGAGTTCCTCGGTGTCGGCAGGCTCGTTGTAGTTGCGCGGGAAGGTGTAGAGCTCAGTGATTTCCGGCTGCGGCGCCCCGGAGGCCTCTGCCTCGGCCAGGATGATCCTGCGGACGGCGGCCAGCACCTGGGCGCGGACGTCCGGCTCCAGGGTGCGGATGTTCAGGGTGAACTCGGCGGTGGCCGGGATGATGTTTTCCTTGAGGCCGGCGTGGAAGGTGCCGACAGTGACCACCGCGGCCTTCAGTGGGTGGATCTCCCGGGACACGATCGTCTGGAGGCGCAGCACCATCTGGGCGCCGAGGACGATGGGGTCGATGGCCACCTGGGGTTGTGAACCATGGGACTGCCGGCCGAAGACGGTGACCTTCAAGGAATCAGCCATCGCCATCGCGTTGCCGACGCTGATGTTGATGGTGCCGGCCTCGTTGCCCATGACGTGCTGGCCGAAGATGATTTCCGGCTGCGGAGCCTTGTCCCATATTCCGTCCTCGACCATGGCCTGCGCGCCGGCGGCGGTTTCTTCGCCCGGCTGGAAGATGAAGACGATGGTGCCGCGCCATGACTCCGTGGCGCCGGCCAGCAGTTCGGCGGCGGTCAGCAGCGTGGTGACGTGGGTGTCGTGCCCGCAGCCGTGCATCACGGGCACTCCGGTGCCGTCGGCCAGCACGCCTCGGGCCGTGCTGGCGTAGTCGAGACCCGTGTCTTCGAGGATCGGCAGGCCGTCCGTGTCCGCCCGGAAGCCGACGACCGGGCCCTCGCCGTTACGCAGCACCCCCACCACGCCGGTGCCGCCGCAGGGGAAGTTGCCGATGCCGAGGGCGTCGAGGCGCTCCGCGATGAAGCGGGCGGTGGCGTGTTCCTGCATGGACAGTTCGGGATTGGCATGCAGGTGCTTGTACATGCTGTGCATCCGGCCCCGGAGCTCGTCGCTGAGCTGCCCGCTGAGTCCGGCGCCGAGCGCGTCCCCGGAGAGGGAACCGGGACGGGTTCCGGGTGGCGTCGCGGGTGGTGTCGCGCGCTGGGAGAGTTTCTCGGGCATGGCCAGGCCTCGTTTCTGTCTGCGTCGGTGCGTGATGCCGCTCAGCGGCCGCCGGCTTCCACCGTATTCAGGAGCGGTGACGCGTTTGCGGAGTCCGGGCCGCCGTCGGGATCTATGACGAAAAAAGACAACGAAAAAGGCCCGCACCGCCGAAGCGGTACGGGCCTTGATTGTGCGCCCAAAGGGATTCGAACCCCTGACCTTCTGTTCCGTAGACAGACGCTCTATCCAGCTGAGCTATGGGCGCATTCTGTGCTTTCACACCGTGGTCCGTTGGGCTTCGCTTTTTCGCTCGCCCCCCGAACCTCAATAAACTTTACGCGAGATCCGCCCATCCGCCAAATCGAAGGCCTGTAATCTAGGCAACTATACCGGTCTATGTGACCTTGCTCACTAAAACGGCCGGTTTTTGGGTCACAATCGTTGATTTTCCGCGGTTTTGCTCCGGGAAGCCCATGAGATCCCACGTCCTAGGCCGAAATGGTCTACTCCGCGAGACCTAGCATTTAGGACACACCACTGA
The DNA here is from genome assembly GCF_900099975.1 of Arthrobacter cupressi. Taxonomy (GTDB): domain Bacteria; phylum Actinomycetota; class Actinomycetes; order Actinomycetales; family Micrococcaceae; genus Arthrobacter; species Arthrobacter cupressi. The sequence continues at coordinate 8,182 of NZ_FNEI01000013.1, read as the reverse complement.
CCCCGACGAAGGGAACCGCAATGGGCGACTTGGCGCGACTGCCGCTGCTTGAGAAGGCACCCACCACGCACGCACGCCTGCTGGCCTGGGTTGAGGAAGTAGCTGAACTTACCCAGCCTGACCGCATCCACTGGGTGGACGGCAGCGAGGCCGAAAACAAGGCCCTCACCGATGAACTCGTCGCGGCCGGCACGCTGAAGCCGCTGAACCCGCAGACCTTCCCGAACTCCTTCGCGGCGTTCTCCGATCCGGCAGACGTTGCCCGCGTCGAAGAGCAGACCTTCATCTGCTCCGAGAATGAGCGCGACGCCGGCTTCACCAACAACTGGATGGCCCCGGCCGAGATGAAGCAGAAGCTGCGCGGACTGTTCGCCGGCTCCATGCGCGGCCGCACCATGTACGTCATCCCGTTCGTCATGGGCCACCTGGATGCCGAGGACCCCAAGTTCGGCGTCGAGATCACCGACTCTGCCTACGTGGTGGCCTCGATGCGCATCATGGCCCGCATCGGTACCGACGTGCTTAACCGCATCACCGAGACCGACGCCTTCTTCGTTCCGGCCCTGCACTCCCTGGGTGCCCCGCTCGAGGCCGGCCAGGCCGACGTGGCGTGGCCGTGCAACCCGGAAAAGTGGATCGTGCACTTCCCCGAAGAGCGCTCCATCTGGTCCTTCGGTTCCGGCTACGGCGGCAACGCCCTCCTGGGCAAGAAGTGCTACGCACTGCGCATCGCCTCGGTCATGGCCCGCGATGAGGGCTGGCTGGCCGAGCACATGCTCATCCTCAAGCTCACCTCGCCGGAGCAGAAGACCTACTACGTCTCGGCTGCGTTCCCGTCTGCTTGCGGTAAGACCAACCTCGCGCTGCTTGATCCCACGATCAAGGGCTGGAAGGTCGAAACCCTCGGCGACGACATCACCTGGATGCGCTTCGGCAAGGAAGGCGAACTCCGCGCCGTCAACCCTGAAGCGGGCCTGTTCGGTGTTGCACCGGGCACCGGCTGGGGCACCAACCCGAACGCCATGCGCGCCATTGCCAAGGGCAACAGCATCTTCACCAACGTGGCGCTGACCGACGATGGCGGCGTGTGGTGGGAAGGCATGACGGAGGAAACCCCGGCGCACCTGACCGACTGGCAGGGCAACTCCTGGACCCCTGAGTCCGGAACCCCCGCTGCCCACCCGAACTCCCGCTTCTGCACGCCGATCGACCAGATCGACATGCTGGCCGAAGAGTACTTCAGTCCCGAGGGTGTGGAACTGTCCGCCATCCTGTTCGGCGGCCGCCGCAAGACCACCATCCCGCTGGTCACCGAGGCCCGCGACTGGTCCAACGGCATCTTCATGGGCTCCACCCTGTCCTCCGAGACCACGGCTGCTGCCGCCGGTGCCGTCGGTGTTGTACGCCGCGACCCCATGGCCATGCTGCCGTTCATTGGCTACGACGCAGGCGACTACCTGAACCACTGGGTCAACCTGTCCGCCAAGGCCAATCCGGAGCGCCTGCCGAAGATCTTCCTGGTGAACTGGTTCCGCCGCACGGCCGAAGGCGGCTTCGCCTGGCCCGGCTTCGGTGACAACGCCCGTGTGCTCAAGTGGGCCATCGAGCGGCTGGAAGGCAAGGCCGACGCCGTCGAGACCCCCATCGGTTTCGTTCCGACCGGCGAGTCGATCGACCTCGAAGGCCTGGACATGACGCCGGCCGAGGTCGAAGCGGCCGTACGCGTGGACGCCGCCGAATGGGAGACCGAGCTGGCCTCCATCGAGGAGTGGTTCGCGAAGTTCGGCGAGTCCCTCCCCGCGGCCCTGCAGGCCGAACTGGACGGGCTGAAGAGCCGGTTGGCCTAGTCCCCGCTGCCTTCCCAATCTCGCAAACTCGATTGGGGCCCCTCGGCAGCGTGGGCCCACAGTTGGGCTAGACCACTTATGATGACGGCGGTCCGTCACCTTTTATACGGGAAAGGTGACGGACCGCCGTCGTGCGTTAAGCGCAGCGCGCTAACGTCAGTTGGCGAGCCAGACGTCCGGGCCGAACACTTCGTAATGGATGCGGGTTGCCGGGATGCCGGCGTCGACGGCTTCGTCGCGGATTTTCTTCATGAACGGCAGGGGCCCGCAGAGGTACAGGGACGCGTCCGCGGGGAGTTCGACATCGCGCAGGGACATGAGTCCCGGCTTCGCCCCGTGCTGGGGCTGCTCAAGCCAGAGCTGCAGTTCGGCGTCGATCTTCGCGGCGTCCGCGGTCATCTGCCCGCTCAGCGCCCAGCTGTCCATCGACCGTTCCGCGTGCAGCACCAGGACGTCCCGGTTGGTACCGGCCGCCGCGAGGGAGCGGAGGATGGATGCGGTGGGGGTGCAGCCGATGCCCGCCGAGGCAAGGATCACCGGTCCGTCGCCGTCCCTGAGCGTGATTTCACCGTAGGGATTCGAAATCTCGAGGACATCGCCGGGCTTGACGCCGTTGTGCAGCGCGGTGGAGACCTCCCCGCCGTCGTTGAGCTTGGTGGTGAAAGTCCGGCTGGTTCCTGCGTCCGCCGAGAGCGAGTACTGGCGGACCTGGTGCAGCCCGTCCGGGAGTTGGACCTTGACGCTGATGTACTGGCCCGGACGTGCGGCGGTGACGGGGGTGTCGTCCGCGGGCTCAAGGGTGAAGGTCAGCGCGTCCGCGCCGGCCGGGGACTTGGCGGTCACGCGCCAAGGCGTCCACATCCGGTCGTTGGCCTGCGCCGCGTAGAGTCCCTTTTCGATCTTGATGAGCGCGTCCGCCATGAGCCAGTAGACCTCGGTCCAGGCCTCGGCGATTTCCGGGGTGATGACGTCGGCCAGGTCCGCGCCGATGGCCGCGAAGAGGTGCTCGTAGACCACGCCGTACTGCTCTTCCTTGATTCCCAGGGAGGCGTGCTTGTGGGCGATCCGTGACAGGACGGCCTCAGGGAGCGTGCCCGGGTTGTTGACCAGGTGCGTGGCGAAGGCTGCGATGCTTCCGGCAAGGGCACGCTGCTGTTCGCCGGAGCGCTGGTTGGAGCGGCTGAAGAGCCCGTCCAGGAGTTCCGGGTGTGCCGCGAAAAGGCGCTTGTAGAAGTCGGCGGTGATTTCGCCGATCCTTGACCCGACCAAGGGAAGGGTGGCTTCGATGACAGGACGCGACTTTTTGGAAAGCATGGGTTCTCCCGCGGGTAGGGCCGGACGGGTCGTCCGGGCGGCCAATACTCATATTTGAAATACGAGTATTAATGCCTCAATTTCTACTCCTTGTAGAAAAGAAGCGCAAATCGGTGTCGCGGCTGCGTCAGCGGCCGGGCGTGGGCACCGGGAAATCCGGCCGCAGGCCGATGGATCGGAAAACGGGAGCCATCTGCCGGGCGTGGGGGAGGGAGGAGATCACCACGGGGTCGAGTTCGCGGTAAAAGGCCTCGCGGGCCCGCCCCATGGCGTGCCGCAGGGCGCATTCGGTAATGAGCGGGCAGTCGCCGTTGGCCGACTGGCATTCAGCCGGATCCTGCCTGCTGTCGAGCTGGCGCAGCAACTGGCCCACCGTTGCCCGGCGCCCGGAAGCGGTTAGCTGGGAACCGCCGTTCCTGCCCCGTTCGACGGCGATCAGCCCCAGCTCGCGCAGCTTGGCCAAGGCCTTGCTGACGTGGTTGTACGGGGTTCCGACGGCGTCCGCCACCGCCTGGGTGGTCAGCAGCGCGCCCTCCGGAGCGGCCGCCAGCACCATGACGGCGCGGAGGCTCACGTCGGCGAACGCGTTGATTTTCATGTCTTCAGCTTAGGCGGGTGGTCGGAGATGGCGGGCACGGGCCTAGTCCGCCCAGACCGTCGCTTCGTGGCCGTCCGCCTCAAGCGGACGGAAACGGAAGCCTTCTGCCGTGACGTCATAGGGCACGACGGCGGCCATCAGACCGCCGCCGCGGTGCTCGGCGGCGGCGTGGATTCCGTCCGTGCCGTGCTCGGGAAGGGTGACATCGCTGGCGAACGCCACTGCCTTGTACCCCTCCCGGCCCTGGCGGAGCAGTTCGATGACGTCGCTGAGCATCGCCTCGGCGTCGATGTTTCCTTCGGCGTCCGGCTCGCCGGGCGAGATCATCACGAGCCGCAACTCGCCGTCCTCGGCCAGGGTGACGCCGAACGGCAGGAATCCGCCGTTCTGTTCCATGTGCTCCTGTGCGGTGCCGAGGGCGGCGCCCAGGACTTCGCGGAGCTCGCGGGAGGCGGTTTCCTGCTGGGCCGGTTCCTGCGGAACGGGGCTGGGTGAGGTGGTGTCAGGCACAGTGCTGCTTCTTCCTTAGGCGCGGACGATTGCCAGCACGCGGTCACGGACCGCGTGCATGGTTTCGGCGTCCTTGGCCTCGGCGTTCAGGCGCAGGAAGGGCTCCGTGTTGGACGGGCGCAGGTTGAACCACCAGCTGCCGTCCTTGGCGCTGAACGTGCTCCCGTCCATGTGGTCGATCTCGATGTCTTCGCCCTCGAAGTCGGCGCGGACGCGTTCGATCGCGCCCGCCTTGTCCTCGATTTCGGAGTTGATCTCACCGGAGGAAACATAGGGCTCGTACTGCCGGCCGAGTTCTGACAGCGGGCCGTCCTGCTCGCCCAGGGCCGCCAGGACGTGCATCGCGGCGAGCATGCCGGTGTCGGCGTTCCAGAAATCGCGGAAGTAGAAGTGCGCGGAGTGTTCACCGCCGAAGACCGCACCTTCCTCGGCCATGACGGCCTTGATGAAGGAGTGGCCCACACGGGTGCGCACCGGGCGTCCGCCGTCCTCCTCGATGAGTTCCGGGACGGCCTTGGAAGTCAGCAGGTTGTGGATGATGACCGGGGCTTCCTCGCCTGCGGCCTTTGCCCGCGCGATTTCACGGCGCGCCACCATGCCAGTAATGGCCGACGGCGAAACCGGCTGACCCTTTTCGTCCACCACGAAGCAGCGGTCGGCATCGCCGTCGAATGCCAGGCCGATGTCCGCACCATGCTCGACGACGGCGGCCTGCAGGTCGCGCAGGTTCTCCGGCTCCAGCGGGTTCGCGGGGTGGTTCGGGAAGGAACCGTCCAGTTCGAAGTACAGCGGGACGATCTCGAACGGCAGCGCCGGGAGCAGGGCATCGCCGAGGACGGCGGGGGTGGTCAGGCCGGCCATGCCGTTGCCGGCGTCGACCACAACCTTGAGCGGGCGGGATCCGCTGAGGTCTACCAGTTGGCGCAGGTATGCCGAGTAGTCCTTCAGGACATCGCGGACGGCAATGGTGCCCGGGGTCCCGCCTTCAGGGATGGCACCTTCGTTCAGGTACTGCTCGGCGAGGGCCTGGATCTCCTTCAGGCCGGTTTCCGAGGAGATCGGCTGGGCCCCGGCCTTGGCCATCTTGATGCCGTTGTACTGGGCCGGATTGTGGCTTGCGGTGAAGGTGGCCCCGGCGGCGTTCAACGCACCGCAGGCGTAGTAGAGCTCGTCGGTGGAGATCAGGTCCAGGAGCTGGACGTCCGCACCGCGGCGGGCGGCGCCGTCGGCGAACGCCTTGATGAACTCGGGCGAGGAGGGGCGCATGTCTCCGCCGACCAGGACGGTTTGGCCGGCAAGGCCAAGGGTGTCGACAAAAGCGGCGCCGACGGCCCGCACGATTTCCGCCGTGATGGTCTCTCCGACGATGCCCCGGACGTCGTAGGCCTTAAAGGAAGCCGAGAGGTCGAAAGTGTTGTTCTGCTCGCTAGTCACGGGCTCAATCCTACTGTGGGCCGCGTGTCCCTTACCCACGGAGGCCGCTTATGTGGACAGGCTCCGGGAAAAGGATGGCTTTTCCACATAGCCAGGCACCCGGCCCATGGCTGTCATGGGCGGCTGGAATACTGAAACCATGTCCCAGGAGCCACGCACCGCAGAAGTCACCCACACCCGCCAGGAAGCCCTGGCGGTCCTCCGCGAGCTTGTCGGGAATCCGGCGGCTGATTTCCATGACGGCCAGTACGAAGCCATCGAGGCGCTTGTCGACGCCGGCCGCCGCGCCCTGGTGGTCCAGCGCACCGGGTGGGGGAAGTCGGCCGTCTATTTCGTGTCCTCGCTGCTGCTGCGGCGTCGGGGGAGCGGGCCCACCCTCATCGTGTCGCCCCTGCTGGCCCTGATGCGGGACCAGGTGGCTGCTGCTGCCCGCGCCGGGGTCCGGGCGGTGGCGATCAACTCCGCCAACCAGTTGGAGTGGGACGCCGTGCATGCGCAGCTCGCCGCCGATGAAGTCGATGTGTTGCTGGTCTCGCCCGAACGCCTCACCAACCCCGCGTTCCGGGAGAACCAACTGCCGGAACTGATCCGCCGCACCGGCCTGCTGGTGATCGATGAAGCGCACTGCATCTCCGACTGGGGTCACGATTTCCGCCCCGACTACCGGCGCATCGCGGACCTGATCGGCCGGTTGCCGGGCACCGTGCCGGTGCTTGCCACCACGGCCACGGCGAATTCCCGCGTAGTCCACGACATCGAGGAGCAGCTCGGCGCAGGGGTGCTCACCATCCGCGGTTCGCTGGGGCGTGAATCGCTGCGGCTCGGCGTACTCAACCTGGCCAATTCGCGGGACCGGCTCGGCTGGTTGCTGACGCACCTATCGGACCTGCCCGGCAGCGGCATCATCTACGCCCTGACCGTTTCCGCGGCCGAGGACACTGCACGGCTGCTGGCCGAGGCCGGCCACGAAGTCCTTGCTTACACCGGACGCACGGATCCGGCAGACCGTGAACGGGCCGAACAACTGCTCAAGGACAACCGGGTCAAGGCACTGGTTGCCACCTCGGCGCTGGGCATGGGGTTCGACAAGCCGGACCTCGGCTTCGTGATCCACCTGGGCGCGCCATCGTCCCCGGTGGCGTACTACCAGCAGGTCGGCCGTGCCGGCCGAGGCGCAGCCAATGCGGACGTCCTGCTCCTTCCCGGCCAGGAGGACAGGGAGATCTGGCAGTACTTCGCTACCGCCTCCATGCCTTCGGAGGAGAAGGCCTCGGCCGTGCTGCAGGTGCTCGGCGAAGCCGGGGCGGCGCTGTCCACTGTGGCCCTTGAGGCCCGGGTCGATCTGCGCCGCACGCCCCTTGAGCTGCTCCTGAAGGTCCTCTCCGTGGACGGTGCCGTGGAACGGGTGGGCGGCGGCTGGCGCTCCACGGGACAGCCTTGGTTCTACGACGCCGAACGCTACGCCCGGATTGCCGAGGCGCGGGTCGACGAGCAGGACTCCATGATCATCTACGAGGACACCGCGGGCTGCCGGATGGAGTACATCACCGCCGTCCTCGACGACGAGTCCGCCCGCCCGTGCGGGCGGTGCGACAACTGTGCCGGGCGCTGGTTCCCCTCCGATATCGCAGCCGAGGCCTCCGACGCAGCCAGCCGCACCCTGAGCCGCGTTGGCGTCGCCGTCGAACCCCGCCTCCAGTGGCCCAGCGGCATGGACCGCCTGGGCGTGCCTGTGAAGGGCCGGATCAAGGCGGAAGAGGCCATAGCGGAGGGACGTGCACTGGCCCGCCTGAGCGACCTTGGCTGGGGCGGTGCCTTGCGGGAACTGTTCGCTGCGGGCACCGCGGACCGCGAAGTGGATCCGGCCATGCTGCAGGCCTGTGTCCAGGTGCTCAAGGAGTGGGCCACCGGGACTGCCGGGCAAGGCGCCTGGAGCGGGCAGGAGCGCCCGGCGGCCGTGGTCAGTGTGCCCTCGCGCGGCAAGCCGTCGCTTGTGGACTCTCTGGCCCGGGGCATTGCCGGCATCGGACGGATGCCCTACCTCGGTTCACTCCAGCTTCAGCATGGCGGACCGGCCGGTGGCCGGGGAGGTAACAGCGCCTACCGGCTTGCCGGCGTCTGGGACCGCTTGGTGGTGGGCCCGGAACTGGGGGAGGCGCTGAGCCCGCTCGCCGGTCGGAGCATCCTGCTGGTCGATGACCTGGTGGACAGCCGGTGGAGCGTGACGGTTGCCGGACGCGCCCTCAGGCAGGCCGGAGCGGGCGCGGTACTGCCCCTCGTGCTGGCCCAGGCGGGATGACTCTCCAGGCTGGCTGACCGGGGCGGGCATACCGCCCCGAGTACGCAAAAGGCCCCGGTCAAGGACCGGGGCCAAACGCGGAGACGGGGGTGTGTGATTTCAGGACATCGTTTACACCTGTGGCGGGACATCGTTGACGGGTGATAGTTGACTGCTGTGGCGGGACATCGTTGACGGTCT